>NZ_JACHMG010000001.1:4263155-5523810 GCF_014204865.1 Amycolatopsis jiangsuensis | reverse complement strand
GGTCGACGTCACGCTGCTCGGACGCTTCTACGAACGCTACGCCGACCACGCGGTGTCCGTGGCGAAGCGGATGATCTTCGTGGTCACCGGCCGGATGCCGGGCTACGGTTCGGACGAGGACCTCACCGTCTGAAGCAGCCGAAAAGCCGCCATCCCGAACCAGGGGGTGGCGGCTTTTCCATGCCCGCCGGCAGAAAGTGCCCAGGCCGGGGAGAACCGGCCTGGGCACTCCCGAGGCCGATCAGCCGAAGCGGCCGGAGATGTAGTCCTCGGTCGCCTTCTCGTCCGGGTTGGAGAAGATCCGCTCGGTGTCGTTCAGCTCGATCAGCCGGCCCGGCTGGCCGACGCCGGCCAGGTTGAAGAACGCCGTCTGGTCCGAAACCCGGGCCGCCTGCTGCATGTTGTGCGTCACGATGACGATCGTGTACTCCTTCTTCAGCTCACCGATCAGGTCCTCGATGGCGAGGGTGGAGATCGGGTCGAGCGCGGAACACGGTTCGTCCATGAGCAGCACGTCCGGCTGCACCGCGATCGCGCGGGCAATGCACAGCCGCTGCTGCTGACCGCCGGAAAGGCCACCACCGGGCTTGGTCAGCCGGTCCTTGACCTCGTTCCACAGGTTCGCGCCACGCAGTGCGCGTTCGGCGACCTCGTCGAGCTGCTTGCGGTTCTTCGTGCCGCCGAGACGAAGTCCGGCCACCACGTTGTCCTTGATGGACATCGTCGGGAACGGATTGGGCCGCTGGAACACCATGCCGATGGTCCGGCGCACCTGTACCGGGTCCACAGTGGACGAGTAGATGTCCTCACCGTCGAGCAGCACCTGACCGTCCACCCTGGCACCGGGGATGACCTCGTGCATCCGGTTCAGGGTGCGCAGCACGGTCGACTTGCCGCAGCCGGACGGGCCGATGAACGCGGTCACGTTCCGCGGCGGGACGTCCAGCGTGACGCTGTCCACGGCGTGGAACTTGCCGTAGTAGATGTCCAGGTCCTTGACGTCGATTCGCTTGGCCATGACTCACTTCTTCTTCGGGGCGACGAGGCGGGAAAAGACCGTGGCGAGCAGGTTGATCAACGCGATGATGAGCACCAGCGTGAGCGCCGCGCCCCAGATCCGGTCGAAGCCGACGCTGCCGGGGTCCATCGAGTTGGTGGCGCGTTCGTTGTTCATCACCAACGGAAGCGCGGCCTGCTCGCCGTCGAAGATGTTCCAGTTCGTGTAGGCGGAGTAGCCCACGAGCACCAGCAGTGGCGCGGTCTCGCCCATCACCCTGGCGAGCGCCATCATGATGCCGCCGATGATGCCGGACAACGCGGTGGGCAGCACGATCTTCATGATCGTCTTCCACTTCGGCACGCCCAGCGCGTAGGAGGCCTCCCGCAGATCGTCCGGCACGATCCGCAGCATTTCCTCCGCCGACCGCACGACCACCGGGATCATCAGCAGCACCAGCGCCAGCGACACGGCGAAGCCGCTGCGCGGCAGGCCGAGCGTGGTGATCCACAGCGCGTAGATGAACAGAGCGGCCACAATGGACGGAACGCCGGAGAGGATGTCCACCATGAACGTGGTGAGCCGGGCGAGTTTGCCCCGGCCGTACTCCACGAGGTAGATCGCCACCAGCATGCCGATCGGTACCGCGATCACCGCGCACACCAGGCCCTGCAGCAGGGTTCCGATGACCGCGTGCAGCACCCCGCCGCCGACCTCGTCCGGCAGCACCGAACCGAAGTCCTCGCTCCACCAGTTGGTGTAGGGCAGGCGCTTGATGCCGTTCGCGATCACCGTGTACAGCACCCACACCAGTGGGACCACCGCGATCAGGAAGGACAGCCACACGAGCACGGTCGCGAAGCCGTTCTTGAGTTTGCGGCTCGTGCTGACCTGCTGGAAGGCGGGTGTGACCGCGGGCCGTTCGAGCGTGGTCGACATGCTCAGTCCCCCTTCTTCGCGATGATCGACCGGGCGGCGAAGTTGACCAGGAACGTCAGCACGAACAGCACGAGACCGGCCGCGATGTAGGCACCGGCCGAGGTGGGATTGTTGAACTCACTGTAGTTCTGGGCGATCTTCGAAGCGAACGTCGCGCCGCCGTCGAACAGGCTCCAGTCGAAGTTGCGCCCCTGCGGGATCAGCAGGATCACCGCCAGCGCAATGGTTTCGCCGAGTGCGCGGCCGAGGCCGAGCATCGACGCGCCGATGTAGCCCGCCTTGCCGAAGGGCAGCACCGTGGTGCGGATGACCTCCCAGCGCGTGGCGCCGAGCGCCAGCGCGCCCTCGATGTGCGTGGTCGGCGTCCGCTGGAACACCTCGCGCGAGAGCGAGGTGATGATCGGAAGGATCATCACCGCCAGCACGATGCCCGCGGTGAAGATCGTGCCGCGCACGTTCGGCTCGACGTTGCCGGGCGCCAACAGCGGGAACCACGCGAAGGTTTCGTTGATCCACTGGGAGAACGGCTCGATCGCCGGGGCGAACACGAGAATGCCCCAGAGACCGAAGATGATCGAGGGCACCGCGGCGAGCAGGTCCACCACGTAGGCGAACGGCCGGGCCAGCCGGGACGGCGCGTACTGGGTCAGGAAGAGCGCGATGCCGAGCGAGATCGGCATCGCGATGATCAGCGCCACCACCGAGGTCGCGACGGTGACCTCGGCGAGGTCCGCGATGCCGAACGCCATGTTCGTCGGGTCGTTGGTCGACCAGCCGTGGTTGAACAGGAAGTTCGCGTGGTTCGCGCGCAGCGCCGGAATGGCCTGGATGACCAGGAAGATCCCGATCAGGCCGATCAGCGCGACGACGAAGATGCCGGACCCGGTGGTCAGGTTCTGGAAGATGCGGTCACCGGCCCGCACCTTCTTCGGCTTCGTGTCCCCGGGCGGCGCGGAGGGCGCCGGCGAGGCTGGGTTGTCCGAAATCGGATCCTCCGGGAACGCTCGAGAGGACGACGAACGCCCACCGGTGTCGCCGGTGGGCGTTCGCGTCCAGGGTGGTTCGCTCATCGACTTTCCTGGCAGTATCTACTCGCTCCGGCTACTCGCGCTCGGTCAGGAGATCGCCTTGACCGCGGTCAGCACCTTGTCCTGCAGGCTCTGCGGGATCGGCACGTACCCCTTGGCCGACAGCGGCTGCTGCCCCTGGGTCGCGGACACCGTCAGGAAGGCCTTGACGGCCTTGGCGACATCCGGGTTCGAGTACTTCGAGCAGACGATCTCGTAGGTCGTCAGCAGCAGCGGGTAGGCGCCTGCCACATTGCTCGAGTAGATCCCGTCGAGGTCGAGCGCCAGGTCGTTCGTGCCCTCGTTCAGGAACTTCGCCGAGTCCAGCGACTTCGCCACGTTCTCCGAGGACAGCGCGACGCCGCCGGAACCGCTGTCGATCAGCGCCGGGGTGACGCCGTCCTTGGCGAACGCGCCCTCCACGTAGGTGATCGAGCCGTCGGCACCCTTGACCGTGCTGGCCACGCCGTTCGAGCCCTGCGCGCCGTTGCCCACGCCACCGTTGAACTTCTTGCCCGCGCCCTGGGTCCACGCGTCCTTGGCGGCCGCGGACAGGTACTTCTGGAAGTTGTCCGTGGTGCCCGACTCGTCGGAGCGGGAGACGACCTGGATCGGCTTGTCCGGCAGGTTCAGGCTCTCGTTGCCCTTGACCGCCTTGATCGCCGGGTCGTTCCACTTCGTGATGCCACCGTTGAAGATCTTCGCGATCACGGTCGGGGTCAGCGTCAGCTTGTCGACCCCGGACAGGTGGTAGCCGACCGCGACCGGGCCGACCACCAGCGGGATGTTCCAGGCGGGGGAGGCACAGCGTTTGGTCGCCGCTTCGAGGTCGGTCTCGGTGACCGGGGAGTCCGAACCGCCGAAGTCGACCTGGTTGGCGTTGAACTGCTTGACCCCGGCGCCGGAACCGCTCGCGGTGTAGTTGACCTGCTGGCCGTCGCACTTCTTGCCGTACTGCTGCTTGAAGATTTCGATGGCGTTGTTCTGCGCCGTCGAGCCTTCACCGGACAGCGGGCTCTTGCCACCGCAGTCGACCTGCGCGGTACCGGTGGCGGCCGGCGCGCCCGAGGCTGCCGCGTTGGTGTTCGAGGCGGCGGGGTCGGAGCCACAGGCGGCGAGCACCAGAGCGGCACTCGCCACCACGCCGACGGCACCCAGGGGCCGCATGATCTTCACTGCATTTCCTCCACTCGGCAGATGCCTGCTGGAATCCGGGCCGGATCGGCGGCGGTTCGCACCGCGCCGAATCCGGACATTAGGCAGCGCCGGTGGACGGTCACCCTTGGTCAGATGAACGAGAAGTGAACAAGCCACTGGCTGTGACCAGCGCGACTCGCCCGAACGAGTGCCGTGGCCTTCTCGTGATCGCTCAGTACGCAGAAAGTAACACTGCGCACGGCGTCTTGGCGACGGTGATCACTGACCGTACTGAACGTCGGTCTCGAAACGGGTGAACCCGAGCTTCTCGTACACCGCGAGCGCCGCGGCGTTGTCGCCCTCGACGTAAAGGATCACTTGCCGTAGCCCCCTGGACCGGAGGTAACGCAGTCCGGCGAGCGTCAGTGCCTTCCCGAGTCCGCCACCCTGCGTGGCCGGATCGACCCCGACGACGTACACCTCACCGACCGGCTCGCCACCGAACCGGCCGGCCACCGGATCGTGCACCTTGGTCCAGTGGAAACCGGTGACGCGCTGCCGATCGTCCTCGGCCAGGAAGAAGCCCGCCGGGTCGAACCACGCCTGCCGCTCCTCGTCCCGCAGTTCGGCGACGGTGAGCGCGCCCTGCTCAGGATGCCAGTCGAAAGCGCGCGCGTTGACCGCGATCACTGCTTCCTCGTCCTGCGCGGGCACGAACGTGCGCAGCCGGATATCGTTGCGCAGCACCGGTTCCGGCCAGGTCGCGGAGTCCGCGTCGACGTGCAGGACCAAGAGCTCACGCTGCCGGCCGAGCCCCAGCTTCGCGGCGAGGGCGGCCGCGCCGGGATGGTCACCGTGTGCCCACACCCGGAACCCGGCCGCGGCGCGTTCGACGAGAGCCCGCGTGAGTGCGGCACCCACACCGTGGCGGCGATGTCCGGGGCGCACCACGAGTTCCGCGACCTGACGACCGTGCGCATCACCGTCGACGTCCAGGTGCAGATAGCCGGCCGGGACTCCGTCGCGGCGGGCGAGCAGGTGCCATCCGCCGGCGAACTCACGCGGCAACGGACCGGCCGGATCGACCTCCGGACGACCGTCCTGCGCCTCGGCGGCCCGCAGCACCTCGCGAACCTCGTCGAGGAAGGGTTCCGTGGTCCAGTCGCTCAGTTCGATCACGGCTCGACCCTACCCACACCGCACCGGCCGATCGGGTCGCAGCGAGGTCCGTCACGGCTTGCCGAGCCGGCGAGCGGCAGGCGTCAGCGGCGCGAAAGCTCGTGTGCGTCGGCAGGCACGGCGGGAGCTGCGGGGACGACGGGCTTCGCCCCCTTGGCCGGCCGCTCGAACTTGTAGCCGACGTTGCGGACGGTGCCGATCATCTGCTCGTGCTCGGGGCCGAGTTTCGCGCGCAGGCGCCGGACGTGCACGTCCACCGTGCGGGTGCCGCCGAAGAAGTCGTAACCCCAGACCTCCTGCAGCAGCTGGGCGCGGGTGAAGACCCGGCCCGCGTGCTGCGCCAGGTACTTCAGCAGCTCGAACTCCTTGTAGGTCAGCTCGAGCGTGCGGCGGCGCAGCTTCGCGGTGTAGGTGGCCTCGTCGATCACCAGGTCACCGACGCGCAGTTCGGTGTCCGCCTGCCCGGCGCCACCGTCGCGGGTGGTGACCAGCCGCAGCCGCGCGTCGGCCTCGGCCGGGCCCGCGGTCGGGAGCAGGATGTCGTCGGCGCGCCATTCCGCGCTGACCGCCACCAGGCCGCCCTCCCCGATGACGGCGATCACCGGAGTGCCGGCCTCGTCGTCTCCGGCGCCCTTCAGCAGCCGGCAGAGGCTTTTCGCCGACGCCAGATCAGTGCGCGCGTCCAGCAGGATCACGTCCCGGTGCCCGGCGTCGAGCAGGGCGGTCACTTCGGGAGGGCGTACGCGTACCGTGTGCGGCAGCAGGTCGAGAGCGGGGAGTACCGAGGTCGCGTCAGCTTCCGCAGTCAACACCAAGAGGTCCAGGCTCATCAGCCGCACCGCCTTCACAGTTTCGCCGCCTCGAACGTGGCGCCGGTCGGTGCTGAGTGAGAATAGCGGGTTAACGGGCCTGGAACCTAGCTCGTGCTGGATCGATCACACCTGGGCGAAGCGCCCCGCCGACGAACAGGAGTACCCCCGCGATGGTGAGCAGAGGGCCCGCGACGCAAGGCGACCGACCGGCGACCCGGCCGGGAACCAGCCGCCGCGGACGCCGGGTGCGCCGCTGGGTCATCGCCCTCGGCGTGGTGGTGCTCGTACTGGTCGGGGCCGATTTCGGTGCCGCGGCCTTCGCCGAGCACGAGATCTCCCAACGGGCCCGTACGCAGCTGAGCCTGAGCGACGATCCGTCGGTGGACATCCACGGCTTCCCGTTCCTCGTCGAGGCACTCTCCGGTGACTACAGTCACATCTCGGTCTACGCGGACGGCGTGCCGGTCGGCGAGAGCCTGCGTGACGTGCGGGTGAGCGCGGAACTGGAGGACGTCACCGCGCCGCTGTCGGACATCGCCTCCGGGAAGACGGAGTCGGTGAAGATCGGCAAGCTCACCGGCGGGGTCACCATCAAGGCCTCCGACATCGCCCGGATCTCACCGCTGGACAAGATCCAGAACCTGAAGATCGACCAGTCCACCCAGTCCTACGTGAAGTACGGCGACACCGAGGAGGGCAAGCAGCCCGATCCGACGCCGACCGACGAGGCGGGCGAGCCTGCCGACGACACCACCGCCGGAATGCGCATCTCCGGCGACGTGCAGGTGGCCGGGCAGAAGGTGGAGATCTTCTGCTTCGCGCTGATCCAGCTCGAGGGCAAGAGCATCTCGATCGTGCCGCACCGTCTGCAGTTCGGGAATGACCAGTCGACCACGACTGTTCCAGACGCTGTGCAGAAGGCGTTGCTGCCGAACTTCCGCGCCACGATCGACACCAGCACGCTGCCGCTCTCGGTCACCCCGACCGCGGTGCGCGTGGACAGCGGCTCGGTGACGATCAAGGGCAAGGCGACCGGCGTGAGCTTCGCCGACCTGTCGGTCACGAAGACACCGAAGGGGTGAGTACCCGGTGGTCGGATTTTGGGTCCTGCTGGCGGTACTGGTCGTCGCGCTGGCGGCCGGTTTCCTGCTGAAGTCACGCGACGGCCGGATCCGCCCGGCCAAGCGGGCCGCGCATACGGGGGCCGGCGAAGACACGGAGACACCCGTTGCCGCGTCCACCACCGCGGACCGTGCCGGCCGGTCGGCCGCTGCGCACTTGCCCGCTCCCGTCGCCGAGGTGCTCGACGCGGGGGCGGCCGTCACGCTGGTGCAGATCTCCACCACGTTCTGCGCTCCCTGCCGGCACACGCGGGCGCTGCTGTCCGCGCTGGCGGACAAAACCCCGGGGTTGCGGCACGTGGACCTCGACGTCACGAACCAGCCGGAGGTCGCGCAGGCGCTTTCCGTGCTGCGGACCCCGACCACCCTCGCGCTGACCCCGGACGGCCGCGAGCTGCTGCGGGTCGGCGGCCTGCCCAAGGGGCCTGAGCTGCTGGAAGCCCTGCGTCCGCACCTCGCGGCCACCGGCTGAGCCGGGGTTGTTTCCCAGGATCCGGAACTCGTCCCAAGGTATGAACCAGGTTCCCGCAGTGAGGGAAGACTGGGTACCCTGCGTGCTGTGGACGAGCTGCCCATCACCCTCCTGACGCAGCGCCGCGCGGTGGATCTGTGCCGCGTGCGCAGCAGCTTGTGTCCGCGGTTCACCGGCCGGCGCTGAAGCACGTCTCGCGCCTCGCCTTCGCGTTTCCCCGCGTGCTCTTCCCTCGCACCGATTCCCCTCGCACCAAGCAGGAGGAACCATGTCCGCCGGACCGGCCGTCGACCCGCGTGGTCCCAGGTTCGCCGCGATCGTGACCACGGTGGTGCTCGCCGTGGTGCTCGTGACGCAGTGGTGGCCGCTGCTCGCGCTGCAGACCGTGGTGTTCGCGATCGGCGCTTTCATCGGGCTCAAGCCGGCGCCGTACTCGGTGGTCTACCGGCTGCTCGTCGCGCCGCGGCTGGGCCCGCCGGGTGAGCGCGAGGACGCCGCCCCGCTGCGGTTCGCGCAGGCGGTCGGCTTCGTGTTCGCGTTGATCGGCACGATCGGCTTCGTCGCGGGCGTGAGCACGCTGGGCATCGTGGCGACCGCGTTCGCGTTGTTCGCGGCCTTTCTCAACGCGGCGTTCGACTTCTGCCTCGGCTGCGAGATGTACCTGCTGATCAAGCGTTTCAGCCCGGCCCGGGCCTCGTAGAAAACCATCCCCCAGAAAGAGAGTTCGCTCCATGAGCCGTGAAGACGTCCTGGTCACCACCCAGTGGGCCGAGGAGAACCTGGACACCCCCGGTGTGGTGTTCGCCGAGGTCGACGAGGACACCACCGCCTACGACACCGGGCACATCCGCGGTGCGGTGAAGCTCGACTGGCGCAACGACCTGCAGGACAAGGTGCGCCGCGACTTCGTCAGCAAGGAGGACTTCGAAAAGCTGCTGTCGGAGAAGGGCATCTCCAACGACGACCGGGTGATCCTCTACGGCGGCAACAACAACTGGTTCGCCGCCTACGCCTACTGGTACTTCAAGCTCTACGGCCACCAGAACGTGCAGCTGCTCGACGGCGGCCGCAAGAAGTGGGAGCTCGACGGCCGTGAGCTGAACTCCGACGAGGTCAAGCGCGACGCCACGCAGTACCGGGCGAAGGAGCCGGACACCTCGATCCGCGCGTTCCGCGACGAGGTCGTGCAGTCCATCGGCGCGAAGAACTACGTGGACGTGCGTTCGCCGGACGAGTTCGCCGGCAAGCTGCTCGCCCCGGCGCACCTTCCGCAGGAGGTCGCGCAGGTGCCCGGCCACATCCCGGGCGCGCTGAACGTGCCGTGGGCGAAGGTGGCCAACGAGGACGGCACCTTCAAGTCCGAGGACGAGATCAAGGAGCTGTACGCCGAGGCGGGCATCGACGAGTCGAAGGCGACCATCGCCTACTGCCGCATCGGTGAGCGCTCGTCGATCGCGTGGTTCGCGCTGCACGAGCTGCTCGGCTACTCCGACGTGAAGAACTACGACGGTTCCTGGACCGAGTACGGCTCGCTGGTCGGCGTGCCGGTCGAGCTGGGAGCGAAGTGATGGCGGCCGACGACGGCTGCGGCGCTCCGGTCCAGGAGGCGACCCCGGCGGACTTCGACACCAACGGTCAGGTCGTGCTGGCCGGCAAGGTGACCGGCACCGCGGGACCGGTGGGCGGCGCGTTCGTCCGCCTGCTCGACGGCGGCGGCGACTTCGCCGGCGAGGTGGTCTCCTCCGACGACGGCGATTTCCGCTTCTACGCGGCGGCGGGCTCGTGGACGGTGCGCGCGCTGCACCGCACGGGCAACGGCGAAGCCTCAGTCACCGCGGCCGGTCCGGGTCTGCACCAGCTGGCGATTTCGGTCGCCTGACCCGCCATTCGACGGGCGTGAAGGCCCCTTCGACGGAATCCGGTTCCGTCGAAGGGGCCTTCACGGCGTTCAGGGTGGTGACTGTGCTCACCGGAGGTGGCCCGCGCGGGGCCGGACGACGGCGGGCCGACTATTCTGCTGGACGTGGAGACCCTGTTTACGATTCTGCTGATCCTCGCGGGTATCGCGATCGTGTGGTTCGCGGTCTACGTCGTCTACCGGCTGTACGCCGAGCAACGCTGAGCGGCATGACCACGAGTGGCGACGAGGCCATCGCGGCGGCCGAGGAACGCGCGGCGAGCACGCGCGAGCGCAACCTGCCGTTGTGGGACGACCTCCCGATTCCGAACGACACGGCCAACCTGCGCGAGGGCGAGAACCTGAACGACGCCTGCCTGGCGCTGCTTCCGCTGGTCGGCGTCTGGCGCGGCGAGGGCGAGATCTCGTACCCGACCATCGACGGGCCGATCAAGTTCGCGCAGCAGCTCACCGTGTCCCACGACGGCCGCCCGTTCGTCGTCCACGAGGCACGTTCGTGGCTGCTGAACGAGGACGGCAGCGTGCTGCGCCCGGCCGCCCGCGAGTCGGGGTTCTGGCGGCCGCAGGAGGACGACACGCTGGAGCTGCTGCTCACCCACAGCTCGGGCGTCGTCGAACTGTTCTACGGCAAACCACGCAACCAGACGTCCTGGGAGCTGGGCACGGACGCGGTCATCCGCTCCGCGACGGCCAAGGACGTCACCGGTGCCCGGCGACTCTACGGCCTGATCAACGGCGACCTCGGCTACGTCGAGGAGCGCGCGATGATGGGCCAGGAGATGCAGCCGCACGCCTCGGCGCTGTTGCGTCGTGTGGTGGGCTGAGGCCCACAGCCGCCGGCGGAGCGGATCATGCGGGCGCTGGAGATCGTTGCGACCGGTCCGCTCGCGCTCGTCCAGGACCTCGGCCGCCCCGGGTACGCACACCTGGGAGTGCCGCCCTCCGGCGCACTGGACGCCGCGGCGTTGCGGCTGGCGAACCGGCTGGCCGGCAACTCCGAGGACGCGGCCGGGGTCGAAACCGTGCTCGGCGGCCTGGAGGTGCGGGCGACGGAATCATGCACGGCGGCGGTGACCGGACCGTCCGTACCGGTCACTGTGGACGGTCGCGAGGTCGGCTCACACGTGCCCGTGCCGCTGCGGGCAGGACAGCGGCTCACCATCGGCACGCCGTCGACCGGGCTGCGCTGCTATCTCGCGGTGTCCGGGGGCCTGGCCGTGGAGCCGGTGCTGGGCAGCCGTTCGCGGGACGTGCTCTCGGGCCTCGGGCCGGTGCCGCTCGAACCGGGCATGACGGTCCCGCTCGGCTCGGCGACGGGGCTGCCTGCCGGAGCCGACGTCGTGCCTCCCGCGTCCGCCCCGGCCGAGCTCGTCGTGCCGGTTCTGCTGGGACCACGGGACGACTGGCTCGCCGACGCCGCGGCCGGGCTCGGCTGCTGGTGGACGGTCACCGCCGAGGTCAATCGCGTCGGCCTCCGCCTCGACGGGCCGCCGCTGCGCCGCGCTCGCACCGGCGAGCTGCCGAGCGAGGGCATCGTGACCGGCGCGATCCAGGTCCCGCCCGACGGTCAGCCGATCGTGTTCCTCGCCGACCATCCGACGACCGGCGGGTATCCGGTGGCGGCGACGGTGAGACGGAAATCACTCGACGCACTCGCCCAGGTCCGTCCCGGAACCTTGCTGCGCTTCCAGCCGTCCTTCCGGGTGTGGAACGGGTAACGATCACCGGTGGCGCGGGTTTCCTGGAGCTGAACACCGGCGGACGCGTGGAGCTGCCGCAGTCGCTGCGCATCGCGCTGGCCACCGGTCAGCTGCGGCGTCCGCTGGCGGACACGCTGCGTGCGGTGCTGGCGCTGCTCGTGGACGGCGACTACCGGGTGAACGGGCCGGAGCGGCTGACCGAGGCCGCCGCTCTCGTGCCGGCCACCGAGTGGCCGGAGCACGACCACGCACGCGTGACCTACTATCGCGCCGCGATCCGGTCCGGCCACCTGCCGGTGGCGATCGTGCTGTCCGGTGCCCGCGCGCTGCTGCTCGACGGTCACCACAAGATCACCGCCTACCGGGCGGAAGGCGTGCCGGCGTCGGTGGTGCGGATCAGCGCGGCTCAGCCCGAGTACTCGGACTCGTAGATCGCGGCCAACTCCTGGTGCACGGCGGTCGAATCGGGCAGCGCCACGCCGTCGAGCGTGTGCACGCGGGTGACCAGCCGGACCGAAGAGGCCAGGAATACCCCGTCGCCACGGGCCAGGTCGGTGGCCGCGAGCGGTTCCACCTTCACGTTCCAGCCCGCCTTCTCCGCACCGCGGAACAGCGCGTACTGCGTGGTGCCGGGCAGGATGCCGATGGTGGACGGCGGCGTGTAGAGCGTGCGGTCCTTGGCCAGTATCACGGTGGACGTCGGGCCTTCCAGCACGGATCCGTCCGTGGCCGTGAAAATAACGTCCTGCGCACCGCGCCGCGCCGCTTCTCGCAACGCGGCCATGTTCACCGCGTAGGAGATCGACTTCGAGCCCAGCAGCAACCATGGCGCGTGCTCGGCGACGTCCGGGCCGAAGCCACGCTCCAGCGTCACCACGGACACGCCGTCCTCGCGTGCCCGCAACACCTTCGCGTCAACTTCCACGCCCAGCGCGAACGCCGTCGGCGTGCCCGCCGGATCGCCGTCGACCCCTCGCGTGTACACGAGCTTCAGCGCGATTTCCCTGCCGCCCTGCCATCCGTCGATCACCGCACGGGCAGCGCGTTCGAAGCCGGCCAGGTCGGGCGCCGGCAGGTCCAGCATCGCCGCGGAACGGGCGAGCCGGTCGAGGTGCGGGCGCAGTTCCCGCGGCTTCTTGTCCGCCACGAGGATGGTCTCGAACACCCCGTCTCCACGCAGCAGACCGAGGTCGTCCACCCGCAGGTGGGCGGCTCCGGAGTCGGCAAGGGATCCGTCGAGGAAGGCAAGCACGCGCATGCGCCTCACGGTACTCACCCGGGAAAATCGTTTACCTCGCGGAAGCGAGCGCTCGCGCGAAGCGGAGATAGGCTGAAGGCATGCCGTACCGCTCGCCGTTGCTCGAAGCCCCCCGCGTGGTCGCCCCTCCCGAAGGCCATCCCGAGGCCGGCGTGCCCTGGCACTGGGGAGATCCCTTCGCCGAGCAGCGCACCGCCGCCCGCGGGGTGGTCGTGATCGACCGTTCGCACCGGGAAGTCCTTGCGGTCGGCGGACAAGAGCGGCTTTCCTGGCTGCACCTGGTCATCTCGCAACACGTGACCGAGCTGGCCGAGGACACCGGCACCGAAGGCCTCGTGCTCGACAGCCAGGGCCACCTCGACACCCACTTCGTGCTCGCGCACACTGCCGGCACGGTCTATCTGGACAGCGATCCCGGCGCGGTCGCCACGAGCGCGTTGCCCAAGGGCGGCAAGCAAACCCTGCGCGAGTACCTGGAAGCGATGAAGTTCTGGGCCCAGGTGGACATCCGCGACGCGACCGGGGAGCTGGCGCTGCTGAGCGTGCTCGGCCCGGACACGGACAAGGTGCTCGGCTTCGAGCTGGATGCCGCGCCGTATTCCGTGGCGGCGCTGCCCGGCGGCGGGTTCGCGCGGCGGATGCCGTGGCCCACCCGCGACGCGGTGGACCTGGCCGTCCCGCGCGGCGAGCTCGCCGAGTGGTGGCAACGACTCACCGACGCGGGCGCACGCCCGACCGGCACGTGGACGTTCGACGCGCTGCGGGTGGAGTCGCGGCACCCGCGCCTCGGCGTGGACACCGACGAGCGCACCATCCCGCACGAGGTGGGCTGGATCGGCACGGCCGCGCACGTGGCCAAGGGCTGCTACCGCGGGCAGGAGACGGTGTCGAAGGTGCACAACGTCGGCCGCCCGCCGCGGTACCTGGCGCTGCTGCATCTCGACGGCTCACCCGAGATCACCCCGGAGACCGGCGATCCGGTCAAGCTCGGCGGGCGCGTGGTCGGCCGGGTCGGCAGCGTGGTGCAGCACCACGAGCTGGGGCCGATCGCGCTCGCGCTGGTGAAGCGCTCGGTGCCGGCCGCCGCCGAGCTGCTCGCCGGCGACGAGGACCGGATCGTGCAGGCCGTGGTCGACCCGGATTCGGTGCCCGGCGAGCACGCCGCGCCCGGCCGGGAGGCGGCGCAGCGGCTGCGCGGCTGACGCGACGGTAGCGCCCCCGGGAAATGTGGAGCAGGATGTGCCCGTGATCGAAGTTCGTCCCGGCGGGCGACGGCGGATCGACCGCGTCCTCGCCCCGGGATACCTCACCGGCCTCGGTGACCTATCCCTGCCGGTGCTGCGCGAACGCCGGGACGAGGCCGCGCAGGAGGAGACCGACCTGTCCTACCTGCGCCGGCTGCTGCACGCGCGGATCGACATCGTGCGTGCCGAACAGCAGCGCCGGTCCTCCGGCGGCGAGAGCAGCATCGTCGACCGGCTCGCCTCGATCCTCGCCGACAACGCGCTCGGCCCTGCCGCCGGCTCCGGCAGGCACCAGCAGCTCGAGCCGTCCCGCGCGGGCGAACACCGCCGGCACGCCGAGGCACTGATCGGCAACACCGACCTCACCGACGTCGGGGCGCTCCCGGACGACAAGCTGGCCGCCGCGCTGGAGACGTACGCGGCCGAGGAGTCTTCCGTCTCCGACGCCCGGCGCCGCGTCCAGGGCGTGATGGACACGCTCAACGCGGAGATCGCCGCGCGCTACCACAGCGGCGCGGCCACTGTGGACGATCTGCTGGACTCGGAGCTGGGGCGCACCGGCGAATGACCGGCGATCCGATCCTGGTCGAGGTCGTCCGGTCCGGCTTCGTGGAAAGCGTGCACCGTGGCGCGCTCGTCGTCACGGGCCCGGACGGCGCCGTGCTGCACTCGGCAGGCGACGTCGTGAGCCCGATCTTCCCCCGGTCGTCGAACAAGCCGCTGCAGGGCGTCGGGATGCTCCGCGCCGGACTCGGCCACGAAGGTGCCGACCTCGCGCTGGCGTGTGCTTCCCACTCCGGCGAGACCGGTCACGTCGAACGCGTGTCGGCCATGCTCGGCGCCGCCGGGCTCGATCCGTCGGCGCTGGCGTGCCCGCCCGACTTCCCGCTGAACGAGGACGCCGCACGCGCCGCCGTCGAACGGCTGCCGATCACCATGAACTGCTCGGGCAAGCACGCCGCGATGCTCGCCACCTGCGTGGCCGCCGGCTGGCCGGTGGACGGCTACGAGGACCCGGACCATCCCCTGCAGCAAACGCTTGCGGCGACCGTCGAGGAGCTGACCGGGGAACCCATCGCGGCGACCGGCGTCGACGGGTGTGGTGCGCCGCTGTTCGCCTTCTCGCTGACCGGCCTCGCCCGCTCGTTCGGCCGGTTGACGCAGGCGGAGAGCGGATCCGCGCAGCGGCGGGTGGCGGACGCGATGCGAGCGCACCCGTGGCTGGTCGGGGGCACCGGCCGGGAGGACACCCGGCTGATGGAGGCGGTGCCCGGGCTGCTCGCGAAGGCCGGCGCCGAGGGCGTGCTGGCGTTCGCGCTGGCCGACGGCACGGCGGCCGCGATCAAGATCGCCGACGGCGCCAAACGCGGCTACCCGCCGCTGGCCATGGCGATCCTGGCCCAGCTCGGCGTCCACCCGTCCGGGCTCGAGGACCTGGCCCGCCCGGCCGTACTCGGCGGTGGCCGCGAGGTCGGTCACCTGCGCGTCAGTTGGCGTGCTCCCTAGCCGCGAGGTCGCCCCAGAACTCGCGGAGCTCGGAGAACAGCTCGGCCAGCTCCTCGACGTTGCCACTGCGCAGCGCGTCGAGGATGTCGTGCACTTCCTCCGCGGTGGTGTCCGCGTCGAGGATCGGGTCGGCGAACAACTGCACGAGGCCGCCGTAGTCCAGTTCCACGACCGACCCCGGGTCGAAGCTGTCCAGCCACTCCCGGGTCTGCGCGAGCACCTGCCCCGGGCCGGATTCCCCGAAGGCGGCCTCGACGAGCTCGCTCGCGTCGGTCGCGCGGCGCACCGCGTCGGACATCGAGGTGCGCCACGACGCCTCGCGCGCCGGATCGTCCGGACCGGAACCGAGGACGAGTTTTCGCTCGTTCGGGTCGATCAACGCGAACCACGGCAGCGGCACGGTCCAGGTGGTGGTGAGGGTGTGCGCGGCGGAAGTGGACAGGTCGGTCAGCGCGGCCCGCGTGCGCGCCCGCGCGCGGTCGAAGGTGACGCCGCCGGCTTCGAGCACGACGCTGCGCACCGCGGGCGACTCGTCGTCGGTGAGGAAGGTGGACAGCGCCGCCGCCGAGCGTGCGCGCATTTCCAGCGGGCACACGAGCGGCCCGTCCACCGGATGCCCGGTGGGCACCTCCGCCGGATCCAGCACGAGCACGTCGGTGTCCAGGCTGGGTGCCGCCCGGCCGTCGGCGAGCTCCGCGGGCAGCAGCCGGACCGGCCTCGCCGCCTGTGACTTGAGCCACAGACACTGTTCGCGTCCGCCGATCGCGGCCCGCCGCAGGGTGGCCGCGGAAACGGCCTCGACCAGCCGTTGCCCGGGCGGATCGGCCAGGGCGGCGAGGGGTTCGTACACCCGCAGGTAGGCCGCGAAGGGTCGGAGCACCCGAGCATCGTGGCACGCCGACCAGCGCCGATCGGCACCGACCGGCCGGTAACCGGCGTCCGGCGGACACTGTCGCGACCGGCACACCGTGCCACGTCGCATCGAACCCCTCGGACACGGTACGGTGTGAGCAGGAAATAACTGTCGAGACGATGCGGGGCCGCCGATTCCCCCGGCCGCCCCGCCCCTGTGCGAGGGGGTCGAGCCATGGGGCGCGGCCGGGCTAAGGCCAAGCAGACGAAGGTGGCGCGCGAGCTCAAGTACAGCTCCCACGACACCGACTTCGATGCTTTGCAGCGCGAGCTGTCGAGTAGTTCCTCGGACAACCACGAGGACGACAACCGGTACGAGGACCCGTACGACGACGGGTACGACGAGTACCGCCGTTGACGCAGGCACACGCAGCGCGAGGGTGGGATCGGGCCACGGCCCGGTGACACCCTCGCGCTTCGTGTGCTGCCCGATTTTTCCCCGGAGTCGCGGTGTTTCCGCGACGGACGAAGGAGTGTGCCGGTGACCGACGTCGTCCGGGTGGGAGTGGTCGGAGCCGGGCTGATGGGTTCCGGCATCGCCGAGGTGCACGCGAAGGCCGGGCTCGACGTCGTGGTCAACGAGGTCGACCAGCCCGCACTCGACGCCGGGAAGGCCCGGATCGAGAAGTCGCTGCAGCGCGGGGTGAAAAGCGGCAAACTGTCCACCGAGGACGCCGACGCCGCACTCGGCAGGCTGCGCTTCACGACCGAGCTGGCCGAGTTCGCCGACCGGGACCTCGTCGTCGAGGCGGTCGTCGAACAGGAACAGGCCAAGGTCGAGGTGTTCCGCGCGCTGGACGAGATCGTCGAGCGGCCGGACGCGCTGTTCGCCTCCAACACCTCCTCGATCCCGATCATGAAGCTGGGCATGGCCACCGGCCGTCCGCAGCAGGTGGTCGGCATCCACTTCTTCAACCCGGTGCCGGTGCTGCCCTTGGTCGAGCTGGTCCCGTCGCTGCTGACCGGCGAGGACACCGCGCGCCGCGCCGAGGAACACGCCACGAACGCGCTCGGCAAGACGGTGATCCGCTCGCAGGACCGGGCGGGCTTCATCGTGAATTCGCTGCTGGTGCCGTATCTGCTCTCGGCGATCCGGATGATCGAGTCGGGGTTCGCCTCGGCCGAGGACATCGACCGCGGGATGGAGCTGGGCACCGCGCATCCGATGGGTCCGCTGCGGCTGTCCGACCTGATCGGCCTGGACACCATCAAGGCCATCGCGGACTCAATGTACGCCGAGTTCAAGGAGCCGCTGTACTCGTCGCCGCCGCTGCTGCTGCGCATGGTCGACGCCGGTCTGCTCGGCAAGAAGACCGGCCGCGGCTTCTATTCCTACAGCTGACCGAACGCCGCGCGCCGGGACGCCCTGCGCAGGACGGTCAGGACGGCGGGCCCGAGCAGCAGGATCGCGACGAGGTTCGTCAGCGCGCGTCCGGTGTCCCAGCCGAGCGTGGACGTGAGCACGGTGAACACCAGGAACCGGTGCAGGTTCTCGCCGAGCGGGGCGCCCGCCACGAAGTCCAGTGCGGTCGAGCCGGCCAGGAACGGCCAGGTGAACAGGCTCATCGCCAGCCCGTAGAAGTACGCGGCCAGCACGCCGTAGACCGCGAGCAGCGCGATCTCCCACCGGCCACGCACCCGGCGGGGCAACAGCCCGGCACCCAGCCCGACCAGCGACGAGGCCAGCATCTGGAACGGCAGCCACGGTCCGACGCCTCCGGTGAGCAGTGCGGAGGCGAACAGCGAAGTCGATCCGAGCACGAAGCCGAAACCCGGGCCGAAGACCCGTCCGGCCAGTACCAGCAGGAAGAACACCAGCTCGATCCCGCCGGTACCGGCGCCGAGCGGCCGCAGTGCGGCGTTCACCGCGGACAGCACCCCGAGCAGCGCGAGCGCCTTCGCGTCGAGCCCGCCGCTGGACAGTTCGGCGAGCACGATGAGGATCAGCACCGGCAGCGTGATCAGGAAGACGAACGGCGCGTCGGTGGTGTGCGCCGACGTGCCCACCCCGCCGCGGGCCAGCAGCGGCCAGCAGAACATCGCGAGCCCGGCGACGACCGCGACCGTGAGCACCAGCGCGCTGCGACGGCGGAGGCGGACGGCGGGGCCGAGAAAGTCCGTCACGGCAGTTCCTTCGCGACCTCGTCCACGGTGAGCCACGGTTCCGGTGCCAGGACCTTCGCCACCTGCGGCGCGAACGCCGGTGAGGAGACCACCACGTCGGCGGTCGGCCCGTCGGCCACCACCTCGCCCTCGGCGAGCACCACGACGCGGTCCGCGGCGGCCGCGACGAACTCGACGTCGTGCGTTGCCAGCAGGACGGCGTGCCCCGCAGCGGCCAGCGACGCCAGCACCGCGGTGAACTGCCGTTTCGCCGGGTAGTCGAGGCCGCGCGTCGGCTCGTCGAGCAGCAGCACGGGAGGCGCCGCGGCCAGCTGTACGGCCAGCACCAGCGCGAGCCGCTGACCTTCGGAGAGGTCACGCGGATTCGCCGCGTCGTCGATCCCCGGCACGAGCCGGTCGAGCAGCTTGCGGGCGGTGCCGTCGGCCGCGTCGGACTCGAGGTCGGCTTGCCGGCATTCGGCCGCGACGGAGTCGAGGTACAGCAGGTCGGCTGGGCTCTGCGGGACCAGCCCGACCCGCGTCCGCGCGGCGCGCGCACGCAGCGCCTTCGGATCCGAGCCGAGCACGTCGACCGTGCCGCCGGACCGGATCCCGCTGCCTTGCAACGCCCACAGCAGCGACGACTTGCCCGAACCGTTGCGGCCCATCAACGCGACCACTTCGCCCCGGCGGAGCCGCAGGTCGACACCGCGCACCGCGTGCACCCCGCCGTAGCGCACCCGGACCTCGCGCGCCGTGAGCACCGGCTCGCCGTCGCGCTCGGACGGGCGGTCGGGCACCCGCCCGGCCAGCTGTTCCCGCAGCGGACGGGCTTTCCGGCGCGCGTCGCGGACCGACAGCGGCAACGGCGTCCAGCCCGCCAGCCGCCCCAGCTCCACGATCGGCGGCGCGACGTCGGTGTGCGCGAACACCTCCGCGGGCGGCCCGGACACGACTGTGCCGTCGCCGGGCAGGTACAGGAGGCGATCGGCGTACTGGGCCACGCGTTCCATCCGGTGCTCGGCGACCACCACCGTGGTGCCCAGGTCGTGCACGAGCCGGGTGATCGCGGCCAGCACCTCCTCGGCGGCGGTCGGGTCGAGAGCCGACGTCGGCTCGTCGAGCACCAGCACGCTCGGATGCGCCGTGAGCACCGAACCGATCGCCACCCGTTGCTGCTGCCCGCCGGACAGTGTCCGCAGTGGACGGTCACGCAGCTCCGCGATGCCCAGCAGGTCGAGGGTTTCCTCGACCCGCTTGCGCATCACGTCGGGTGCCACGGCCAGCTGTTCCATGGCGTAGGCCAGTTCCTCCTCGACGGTGTCGGTGACGAACCCGGCCAGCGGATCCTGTCCGACGACGCCGACGACCTCGGCCAGCTCACGCGGCGGATGCTCGGCGGTGTCGAATCCGGCCACCCGCACCCGTCCGGTGAGCCGGCCACCGGTGAAGTGCGGGACGAGTCCGTTCATCGCGCCGAGCAAAGTCGACTTGCCGACCCCGGTGCGCCCGGCGACCAGGCACAGTTCGCCCTCTTCGATGTCCAGGTTCACGTCGGTGAGCACCGGGCGGGCGGCGCCCTCGTACCGGACGCCGACATGCGAGAACTCGATCACCGGACCACCTCCGCGACGAGCGCCGGGCGCGGGGCCAGCCAGGCGGGCAGCACGCAGACCAGGATCGCCAGCGCAGGCAGCAGCGGCAGCTCGGGCCAGGCCGGCGGGGACGCCGAAGTGGCCAGCGTGGCGGGATCGGCCACCAGCACGAGCACGCAGCCCGCCACCCCGCACAGCGCGACCAGCGTCTCCGGCAGTCGCCACGGGTCGGGCCGATACGTCGTGCGGCGCACCCGCCGGCCGCCGAGCACGAACCCGGCGCCGGCCACGACCAGGCCCCCCACCAGCATCGGCACTCCGAGCCACGACGCCGAGCCGTCCAGCACGCCGTACACGCCCACCGCGACCCCGACGAGCCCGGCGAGCACGCAGACCGCGATCACCACGCGAACCCGCCGGCCGAGGTAGCCGCGGCGGCCGTAACCGCGCGAGTCCATGGCCGCCGCCAGCTGCAGCGACCGGTCCATGGCGTCGGCGAGTACCGGCACGAAGATCCCCTTCACGAAACGCAGGCCGCGGGTCCGGCCGGCTCGAAGCCGGCGCGCTCGCCGTACCCGATGGACGCTCTCCACCAGCTGCGGTGCCACCGACAGCGCGACCGTGACCGCCGTGCCCACCTCGTACAGCGCGCCCGGCACGGCCTTCAGCAGGCGCTTCGGGTTCGCCAGCGCGTTCGCGGCACCGACGCAGAGCACGATCGTGGCCAGCCGGAGACCGTCGTAGAAGCCACCGAGAAGTTCCTCGGCGGAGGTGGGACCGAGCAGTTCGATCCCGGCAGCCGCTGCGGGCAGCGGGATCGAGGGCAGCGTGAACAGCACGTGCCCGCCGTCCTCGCCGCCGATCAGGATCCGGAACAGGATCCGGGACACGAGGATGACCCCGGCGACGATCGCGTACATCCGGAACGCCAGCGCCCAGGGCGCATCACCGCGCCGGGCCACCACCACGAACCCGGCCACCGCGATCACCAGAGCGAGCAGGAGCGGGTTCGTGGTCCGGCTCGCGACGACCGCGAGCGCGAGCGCCCACACCCACCACGCGCCGGGATGCAGCGCTCGCGCCTCAGCCCGCACCACGCCGGCGCCGGATCGCGGTGCCCACCCCGGCCGCGACGATCAGCACGACCACCACGATGCCCACGACCAGCCCCCACGGGAAACCGCTGTCCGAAGTGGACGACTGCTCCGCGGCCGGCGCGGGGGCGTTCGCCTTGCGCACCGGCGCGGTCCGCGGCGGCGGGTAGTCGGTGTAGGACTTGCCGATCGCGAAAGACCAGCCCTCGAAGCTCCCGGCGGGCGGCTTCCAGCTCTGGACGCCGACCTGGCTCGACGCCCATTTACCACCGTTCGTGGCGGTCCAGAAGCTCCAGCTGGCACTCTCCGGCGGCAGGTCGGTGCACGCCTGGTCGGCGGGCTTGCCCTCGATCCGGCAGATCAGCGCCAGGCCGTACTTACCCGCACCGGCCAGCTCAAGCCCGGCGTTCTGCAGTGCGGTGACCCCGTTCTCCTGCGGTCCGGGCGCACAGCGGATGAGCGGGTCACCGCCCAGGCCCTGGAAGTCGACGACGACGGTGACCCCGTTGCCGTCCGGGCAGTATCCCGGGGTGCCCTTGCCGGGCACGGTGGCGGCGGCGGGACTGGCCCCGCCAAAGCCGGTGGTGACGAGGAGTGCGCACCCGGCGAGGAATCGCCCCCAGTGGCGCGCGTGTGTGAACCCCATGGCTGATGAACCTCGCATCGATCGGACCACGACGGGCGATCCGGCTCACGGCCCACGGCGGGCCGCTCACGGTTGCGGGTCAGCGCCGGATTTCCACCGGCTTCCCCCGTTCGTGGCGTAGAACCCGTTGACGTTAACCCACCGCAGGCACCCGCCGGAAGCGACGACGGCCACACCTACACTTCCGGACGTGGGATTCGGACAGCTGCGCGTGGGCCTCGTCGGCACCGGACCGTGGGCGAGCACGGTGCACGCTCCCGGGCTGGCCGAGCATCCGGGCACCGTGCTCAGCGCGGTGTGGAGCCGGCGACCGGAGGCGGCACAGTCGCTCGCGCAGGTCCACGACGCCGTGCCCACCACCGATCTCGACGAGCTGTTCGAGCAGGTCGACGCACTCGCGTTCGCGGTGCCGCCCGCGGTGCAGGCGGAGATCGCGCCGCGCGCCGCGGCGGCGGGCAAGCACCTGATCCTCGAGAAGCCGATCGCCGCCGACCTGGCCGGTGCGCAGCGGCTGGCGGCCGCGGTGACCGAGGCCGGCGTCGCCTCGCTCGTGATGCTCACGCTGCGTTTCTCCCAGCAGACCCGCGAGTGGCTCGACGGCGTCACTCAGGCGGGTGGCTGGCGCGGCGGTGGCGCGCGGTGGCTGTCCGGCGCGCTGCTCGGCGGCCGGTACGCGACGTCGGCGTGGCGGCAGGACCCGGCAGGCGGCGCGCTCGCGGACATCGGACCTCACGCCTTCGACCTGCTCGACGCCGCGCTCGGGCCGATCACCGGCGTCCTCGCGGCCCACCGCGGCGAGAACGACCTGTGGCAGGTGCTGCTCGCCCACGAAGGGGGCGCGACGAGCACCGCGACGCTCACCCTGCGACTGCCGGTGCAGCCCACCGTCGCCGAGGTCGCGGTGTACGGCGAGCAGGGCTACCGGACATTGAGCCGATCGGGTACCGCTGCCGAGGCGTACACCGCACTGCTGGATGACTTCGCCGCGATGGTCGCGAGCGGGACCACCACGCACCCGTGTGACGTGCACCGCGGGGTGCACCTGGCGCGCATCATCGATCAAGCTCGTGCGCTGGCCGGCTGAAAACCTCGCGTTTTCCCTTGTGAAACAAGGATTTCCCACTCCACTATGGACTGCCCCAGCACGTAACTCCGTTTCCCGCCACCGGAAAAGTTCACCTCATAGTGCGCGTGACTGGAAGTGCCGCGCGGATCCCTTGATGCGATGGTGATCTTGGGGATGGGGAGAAGAGCGGTTCGGTGAGGGGTTCGAGAAGGGAAGCGCATGGGAGCCCTGCTGCGCGCTTTCTGGGGGATCATTCCGGCCACAGCGATCGCGCTGCCGTACGCGGCGCTCTGCTGGCCACTGCTCGTCGTCCGGAGGCGGCGAAGAAGCGGCGTGAGTGTCGCCCACGCGTCCGCCACCGCGGGCGTCGACCTGCTGATCGTGACCCTGGCCGGGCTGATCCTGCTGCTGGTGACGATGCCGGTCGGTGCCGCCGGTGGCAGCGCAGTCCACCTGGTACCCGGCACAGACCTCACCGAAGCATTCTCCGACGACGGTTCACTCTGGCAGGTGATCGGGAACCTGTTCCTGCTCGGCCCCCTGGGTGCGCTGGTCCCGCTGCGGGCCCCGCGGCTGCGCTCGGCCGGCCGGATCGCGCTGGTCGCGCTGATCGCGTCGCTCCTGGTGGAGGCGGCCCAGTTCGTGCTCCACAACGGACGCGTCACCTCGACCGACGACGTTCTGCTCAACACGCTGGGTGCGACCCTCGGCGCAGCGCTGACCCGCCCCGGCTGGCGGCGTTTCGACCTGCCCGTGCCGCCGATCCCGCAGCAAACGCGGCGGACCATCTGCGTGGCGCCACTCCGGCTGCACGACGCCACCCCGGCCGAGCCCGGCACCCGCTACGTCCGCCTCAGCCACCCGGAACGACGGTGACAAACCGGTTGCGCGTGGGGGCAGACTGAACGCACTACCGGTTACACGCCACCCGTTCGACGAAGGAACGCCTATGTTTGCCGCCACGGCCCGCGCCCACCGAGGCCAGGCCTGACGCACTCCGGCACGCGGCAGTGTCCCGCGCGACCGGCCGCGGCGAGTTCGACGCGGCCAGTTGCTTGATCGCGGCCGCCGCTCGATGTGGTCGCCACTGGACACGTCGTTGCTTGATTGCGACCGCCGCTCGATGTGGTCGCCACTGGACACGTCGTTGCTTGGTTGCGGCCGCCGCTCGATGTGGTCGCCACTGGACACGTCGTTGCTTGGTTGCGACCGCCGCTCGACACGGCCGCCACCCGACGCGGTCGCTGCTCGATGTGCTCTCCACTCGACACAGCCACCGCTCGACACAGCCGCCGCTCGACGTGGTGCCGTGCGCACTTCGGTGCCGTGCGCGCACTTCGGTGCGTGCGCGGAGTCGTCCGCTGGCCGCGTCGGCTCCCGCACGTAGGCGCGTGGGCCCGCTCTTGCCCGCATAGGTACGCATTCCTTCCTTCGAAAGGGTTTTCCCCGCATGTCAGCCATTCAGGCGTATGTTCGCGCGACCGCGCCGCGCGGTCGTGACACCGAACGAATCGGACCGTTCCTCGCGACTTTCTCCCGCGACACCTCCCATCGGATGCTCAACTACGCGATCCCGGACGACGACGCCGCACCGTCTCCGGGTGAGATCGCGGCGTTGACCGCCGCTTACCGCGGCCGGGATCTTCTGCCCAGGCTGGAGTTCTTCACCGAGGCGGCTCCCGCGCTGGAAGCGGCGCTGACCGCGGCGGGATACCGGCTGGAATGCCGGATCCCGCTGATGACCTGTACCTCGGCCGATTTCGTCGACCGCCCGGCCCCGGACGGCTTCCGGCTGCGTGAACCAGGATGCGACGCCGACCGGCGGAAGCTCCGGTCAGTGCAGAGCGTGGCCTACGGCGCGGGACCGGACGTCTCGGACGCCGAGGTGGAGACCGTCCGCAAGCACCTCCACGTGCTCGCCGAGGACATCGCGACCGGCGAGATCGCCGGCGGGGGCATGGCGCTGGAGATCGTCTCCGGCACGACCGAGGTGGCCGGGATCGCGGTGGCCGGGCCGTACCGCGGGCGCGGGATCGCGGCGGCGATCTCCGCACTCCTCACCCGGATCTCGCACGACCGGGGCGCCGACACCGCCTTCCTCACCCCGCGTGACCAGCGGATCAGCACGGTCTACCGCCGGGTGGGATACCGGACGGCCGGCGAATGCGTGCACCTGTCGCTACCCCAGTGAGTGCAATATTTAGTCAAACGTTGCACCAGTGCATCGATCGTGTTTTTATTGCATCATGGCGCGATCATCCGGCCCGGCACCGCGGCCGACCGTCCGAGCGAGCGAGACCAAGCTGTCGCGGCATCTGCACGGCGCGGTCGAGTTGAAAGCCGGTCCGCTGGAGGCGTTCAAGCTGGCACGGCGGGCATTCCTCGCCGGCGAGCAGATCGACATGGGCGCGATCTCGAAGGCGCTCGACGTCGACCGAGCGACCTTGTTCCGCTGGCTCGGCAACCGGGACCAGCTGATCACGGAGGTCATCTGGTCGTTCGCGGAACCGGCCTGGCGTCGCGCGCTCGACGCGGCGTCCGGCACCGGTTCCGCGCGGGTGGCCGAGGTGCTGGCCCGCTGGATCGAGGACATCGCCGGCGCGGAGTTCTTCCGCGCCTATCTCCGTCGCGAACCAGCGCGCGCGCTGCGACTGCTCACCACGAGCGACGGGCTGCACCAGCAGCGGGTCCTCGACATCATCGAAGAACTGCTGTGCTCGGAACCGGACCTGACGTTCCCGCTGCCGGTGCGCGATTTCGCTTACGTGATCACACGGATCGCGGAATCGTTCCTCTACTCCGACCTGATCACCGGGGCCACGCCCGACGCAAGCAAGGCCTCGATCACCATCGGCACCTTGCTCGGCGTCGAAAAACCATAGTGCGCAACGACAAGCGAAAAGGTGGACAATGAAGTCGACGATCGCGAAAACCGCCGGGGTGCTCCTGGCGTGTCTGGGCCTCACCCTGGCACTGTCCGCACCGGCAGGCGCCGAGACCGGCGGGTTCGCCCCGGTCGACCGGCCGGGTCCCGCGCTGCAGGTACCGGAAGCGGAGCTGGCCGCGGCCGTGCACTGCACCGCGAACGCCACGAACGCCGACCAGGAGGTCCTGCTGTTCGTCCCCGGCACGACGTTGACGCCGGACGAGTATTCCTGGAACTGGTTCAAGGCACTGGACAAACTCGGTAAACCCTACTGTTCGGTCACCGAGCCGGACAACGCGATGGGCGATGCGCAGATCTCGGCCGAATACGTCGTGTACGCCATTCGCCATGTGCACGAGATCAGTGGGCGCAAGATCGCGGTCCTCGGGCACAGCCAGGGTGGCACCGAGCCCCGTTTCGCGCTGCGTTTCTGGCCGGATGTGCGTCCCATGGTCGCCGACTACGTGACCTTCGCCGGAACCAACCACGGCAGCCCGCTCATCAACGCGCTGTGCCCTCCGGTGGCCGGGTGCAGTCCTTCGCTGTGGCAGCAAACCGTGAACTCCCAGTACATCCAGGCGATGAACTCCGGTCAGGAAACCTTCCCCGGGATCTCCTACACCAATATCTATTCCATTGTGGACGAATTCGTGCAGCCCAACCTGGACGACAACGGCACCACCAGCCTGCACGGAGGCGGCGGCAGCATCACCAACGTGTCGATCCAGAGCGTCTGCCCGACCGACCTGGCCAGCGAGCACATCGCGGTCGGCACCTACGATCCCGTCGCGTACGCGTTGGCGATGGACGCGGTCACCCATGACGGCCCGGCGTCACCCGCGCGAGTCCCGGCCTCGACCTGCGGCCACTTGCTGATGCCCGGGGTCGATCCGGTCACCTTCGCCACCGACCTCGCGGACACCACGGCGGTCATCGCCAAGCAGCTCGCGCTGCATCCCCGGGTCGCCGCGGAACCCCCGCTGCAGCCCTACGTCCACGCCGGCTGACCCGCGCCGTCCGGGATCGGCGAGCCCGGTGGAGTACGGTCCGGCCGTGACGTCCAGGGAAGCCGAGGAGGTGCCGATGCGGAAGTTCCCGGATTCGCGCGGCCACCCGGTTTCGCGGCGCTCGGCACTGGGGCTGGCGGGCGTCGCCGCTGCCGGACTCGCCCTGTCCGGCTGCGGCGACGACCCCGTTCCCCAGCCGATCACCGCGCCCCCACCGGACGGCGTTCTCGGCGCGAACTTCAACGGCGATCCCGGCCGGGTCACCTTCGCGGAACTGGAGAACATCTCCGCGACCTGGCTGCGCGGGTTCTTCCCGATGCCGCAGGCCGACCGGGGTGCGGTGCCGGAGCACCCGGTGATCCGGATGCTGACCACGGCGGCGGCGAAGGGCTACGGCACCGTGCTGTCGCTGAAGTTCCCTTATGCCGGCGAACCCCTGCCCACGCCCGGAAGTCCGGCCATGACGACCGCGCTGCGACGGCTGGACGCCGTGCTTCCCGAAGTGCTGGGCAAGGTGGACATCCTGGTGATCGGGAACGAGCCGTTCATCGAATGCCGCCCCCAGGACCGCGTCCAGCGGCTGAACGTGTGCTACGAAACCCTTGCGCAGCACGTGATCGCCTACCGCCAACGGAACTGCGGCGCGGACTGCACGACCCAGCTGTACCTTGGCGCGCTCAACCGGCTCGACCGGCCGGACTGGCGCACCCCGGCCACCGAGCGGTGGCTGGACTTCACCCGTGACACCCCCGCGCTGTCCGGTGTGGACATTCATCCGCATCTTCAGGCACCGGGGGACGACCGGCGGTTCCTCGACTACGTGCTGCCCCGGCTGCGTACTGACCAGAAGTTCCTGGCCACCGAGTTCTCCTTGGTACTGCTGTGGAAACAGCATCTGAAGGATCCGGTCGACCCGCGGTTCGCCGACCGTTACCGCGTGTCCCGCTCGAAAAAGGTGTGGCAGGTCGTGCGGGACGCCATCGAGAGCCCGTTCCCCCAGCAGAAGTGGGACGATTTCCTCGCGCTGTCCCCGTGGTTCGATAACCACCGCGAGTTCCTGCGCGATCAGGTGGACCGGTTCCGCGAGACGTCCCGGCTCGCGGTGGCCACCTACGGCGTCACCCAGGACACCGCCATGGTCACCGGCTTCGGCCCGGATTCGATGCCCTGGCTGTTCAACAGCGTGTTCTGCCCGTTCGTGGTCCGCGCGGGCCAGGACGGCCTTCCCGGACGCACCACCGCATGGGCCGGGCAGTTCCGGCAACTCCAGACGCGCTGACGCGAGCCGCCGTGGTCAGCGGACCACGGACATGGCGCGTTCGAGAATTTCGGGCAGCGGCCGCGGATTCTCGGCCGCGGTCCACGCGGCCAGCGTGGCCTCCACGCAACCGAGCGCCGCCGCGACGACCGCGTCGGGCCGCGGGTCGGCGACGTCCGCGGAGTCGATGCGCAGACGGCGGGCGATTTCCGGACGGAGCAGCTCACGCCACCGCGCGTTCTTCTCGCGGTGCTTGGCCGCCAGCGCCGGCGTGGTCACGATCAACCGGGTCAGCCGACGGGTCTTCTCCTCGTGCCCGTCGTACTGGTCGATGAGGGATCCGAGAGCGTGCCGCAACGCGGTCCACGCCGGTTCCTCGTCCGGACGCGCCACCAGCGCTTCACGCAGCCGTTCGCCGGCGTCGGCCAGCCCGCTCAGCACGGCGTCTTCCTTCGTCGGGAAATAGCGGAAGAACGTGGAACGAGAAATCTCGGCGGCAGCGCAGATGTCGTCGACGGTCGTCTGCTCGTAACCGTGTTCGAGCGCCAGCGTCACGACGACCGCGGTGAGCTCCGCCCGCATCGCCGCCCGCGCGCGCATCCGCGCGCCGCCTGCCGTTTTCACAGGCAGATCGTACGGCACACCGAACCGGATACTGTGTCTCGCGTTTGGCGCTGCATCTCACCGGCTACGCGTCAATCGTCGTGCCGACCGCCGCGGCCGCGCTTGACCTCGCTGCGCCGCTTCTTCGCCGCCAGCCGACGTTCCTTCGATCCCTTCGAAGGCTTGGTGGGCCTGCGCTTCGGCGGCGGCGGGGCGGCGGCCTTCAGCAGCTGGTCCACGAGCCGTTCGCGCGCCGCGTCGCGGTTCATCAGCTGCGAGCGGTACTCGCTCGCCGCGATGGTCAGCACGCCGTCGACGAGGCGAGCGCCGAGGCGGCTGAGGATCCGGTCCTTCAGCGCAGGCGGGATGACCACGGACCGCGCGACGTCGAACGACAGCTCGACCCGCGAGTCCGTGGTGTTCACGCCCTGCCCACCCGGCCCGGACGACCGGGAGAAGCGCTCCCTCAGCTCGGCATCCGGGATCACGAACCGGGAGCCGACTGGTACGTCCTCAGCCACGCCCTCCAGTGTCGCAGGCACGGCAACCGCGTTTCAGAACCGCGGGTGGTCTCCGGACAGCACGGCACGCGGGCCGTCCGGGTCCTCGGCCGGCTGCACGTCACCGAGCACCCAGGCAGGCACGTGCCGGGCGGTGAGCACGGCCAGCGCGCGGTCCACGTCCTCGGCCGCCACGATCGCGACCATGCCGACGCCCATGTTGAACGTCTTCTCCAGCTCGGCACGATCGACCTTGCCGCGCTGGCCGATCAGCGCGAACACCGGCGCCGGCGTCCAGGTACCGCGTTCGAGACGGGCCTGCAGGCCCCGCGGCATCACCCGGGCGAGATTGGCCTCGAGGCCACCGCCGGTGATGTGCGCGAACGTACGCACCTCGGTCTCCGCGATCAGCGCCAGGCAGTCCTTCGCATAGATCTTCGTGGGTTCGAGCAGCTCCTCGCCGAGCGTGCGGCCGAACTCCTCGACGTGCCCGTCCAGCGGCATCCGCGCGATGTCCAGCAGCACGTGCCGGGCCAGCGAATAGCCGTTGGAGTGCAGCCCGGACGAGCCCAGCGCCAGCACGACATCGCCCGGCCGCACGTTCTCCGGCGTGAGCAGCGCGGACGCCTCCACCGCGCCGACGCCGGTGGCCGACAGGTCGTAGTCGTGCTCACCCATCAGGCCCGGGTGCTCGGCCGTCTCGCCGCCGAGCAACGCGCAGCCGGCCTGCACGCACCCCTCGGCGATACCGCCGACGAGCGCCGCGATCTTCTCCGGCACCACTTTGCCGACGGCGATGTAGTCCTGCAGGAACAGCGGCTCCGCGCCGGTGACGATGAGGTCGTCGACCACCATCGCGACCAGGTCGATGCCGACCGTGTCGTGCTTGTCCAACGCCTGCGCGACCGCGATCTTGGTGCCCACCCCGTCGGTGGACGAGGCCAGGACCGGCTCTTTCCACTTGTCCAGTTTGAGCGAGAAGAGCCCGGCGAAACCGCCCACCCCGCCGCGCACTTCCGGCCTGCTTGCCCGCTCGGCGTGCGGCTTGAGCAGCTCGACAGCCTCATCACCGGCGTCGATACTGACCCCCGCGGCTGCGTACGTGGCGCTCGTGGACTCGCTCACGGCGACGGACTCCCTATCTGGCCGGCTACGGACGCCGGATGGCGTCCTCGGCACCGTACCCGGCCGCACTGACCGGAGTCGCCGCGCCACCGGCCGCGTCCATGCTTTCCAGCAGGTGCTTGCCGATGAGCGCGTCCTCGGGAAGCTCGATCGGGTACTCGCCGGAGAAGCACGCCGTGCACAGCCGGGACCGCGGCTGCTCGGAGGCGGCGACCAGGCCCTCGAGCGAGATGTAGCCGAGCGAATCGGCCCCGATCGAACGGCGGATCCCGTCCAGGTCGACCCCGTTGGCCACCAGTTCGGCCCGCGAAGCGAAGTCGATGCCGTAGAAGCACGGCCACCGCACCGGCGGCGAGGCGATGCGCACGTGCACCTCCAGCGCGCCGGCCTCGCGCAGCATCCGGACCAGCGCACGCTGGGTGTTGCCGCGCACGATCGAATCGTCGACCACGACGAGGCGTTTGCCGCGGATCACGTCACGCAGCGGGTTCAGCTTGAGCCGGATGCCCAGCTGCCGGATGGTCTGCGACGGCTGGATGAAGGTGCGCCCGACGTAGGCGTTCTTGACCAGGCCGGTGCCGTACGGGATGCCGGAACCCTGCGCGTAGCCGATCGCGGCGGGCGTGCCGGACTCCGGAACGGGCATCACGAGGTCGGCCTCGACCGGGTGCTCGCCGGCCAGCCTGCGGCCGATGTCCACGCGCGTGGCGTGCACGCTGCGACCAGCGATGGAGGTGTCCGGCCGGGCGAGGTAGACGTACTCGAAAACGCAGCCCTTGGGGTCGGGACCGGCGAACCGCGAGGAGCGCAAACCCTCGGCGTCGATGGCGATCAGCTCACCCGGCTCGACCTCGCGCACGAACGACGCCCCGCAGATGTCCAGCGCGGCGGTCTCGCTGGCGACGACCCAGCCGCGCTCGAGCCTGCCGAGCACGAGCGGATGCACCCCGTGCGGATCACGCGCGGCGTACAGCGTGTTCTCGTCGGAGAAGACGAGGCAGAACGCGCCCTTGAGGGTCGGCAGCAGCTCCATCGCGGCGGCCTGGATGCCCTTGTCCGCCGCGTTCGCGGCGAGCAGCCCGCAGACCAGGTCGGAGTCGCTGGAGGACCCGGTGAGCCCGGCGTGCGGCTTGAGCCCTGCCGCAGTGGTGCGTTCGCGCAGCTCGGCGGTGTTGACGAGGTTTCCGTTGTGCGCGAAGGAAAGCCCGCTACCGGTGGCGGTGGTGCGGAAGATCGGCTGGGCGTTCTCCCAGATCGTGGAGCCGGTGGTGGAGTACCGGCAGTGCCCGACCGCGATGTGGCCCTGCAGGGACTGCAGGACCTGTTCGTCGAAGACCTGGCTGACCAGCCCGAGGTCCTTGAAGACGACGATCTGCGAGCCGTCGGAGACGGAGATGCCCGCCGCCTCCTGGCCCCGGTGCTGGAGGGCGTAGAGGCCGTAGTAGCTCAGCTTGGCGACTTCTTCCCCGGGAGCCCAGACGCCGAAGACGCCGCACTCCTCGCGGGGCTCCGGTTCAGGCTCGTCCGGGCCGGTCTGGTCGAGACGGGTCTGGTGGAGACTGGGCTGCTCAGGACTGGCGGGAAGGTCGGAAACCACCGAGGTGCTCCCAGGAGGACGCGGTCAGGCCAACCCAAGTGTAAGCGCTGTGAGGTCCGCACGACCGGGGTGTGACGTGGTTCTGGCCACTCCGGCAGCACACTTCGAGATCGGCGCTCTTGATTTGGAGCGGGTGTTCACCGGCTGGCTACGATCGCGACCGCGCTGTCGATCACCAGCATGTTGGACCGAACGGTCAAGAATTTGTATCCTGTGCGCATGGCACGTCCGCGAGCGTTCGACGAGGAGCAGGTGCTGAACGCCGTCCGGGAACAGTTCTGGAACGCCGGGTACGCCGCGACGTCGCTGGAAGACCTGATGCGGGTCAGCGGACTGGGCAAGGGCAGCCTCTATGCGGCGTTCGGCGACAAGCATCAGCTTTTCCTGCGGGCGCTGCACAGCTACACCGACGGCGTCAACGGGCATCTTCGGAAAACCCTGACCGAGACGCCACGGGCGATGGACGCACTACGCATGCTCCTCGAGATGCCGATCGCCGATGCGGACGGCGCCGGCCCGCGGCGTGGCTGCCTGATGGCCAACAGCACCTGCGAACTCGGTAACGCCGATCCGGACGTCCTCGCTCACGCGCGCCGCACCTACGAGACGTCCACCGCGCTGATCGGTGAGTGCGTCGCCCGCGCCCAGCGCGAGGGCGACCTGCCGGCCGAAGCGGATCCGATCGCACTGGCGCGAGCCCTTTTGGCTGCGCAGCAAGGGATCGTCTTCATGGGCCGGACCGGATTGGACGCGGCCGCGCTCACCGCCACGGCGCGATCCCTCGCGGCCCAACTCCTCCCGGACCCTTCCGGCGACTGAACCCGGCGCGCAACGGGACTTCACGAGGCGGTCGGCCGTTCGACGGTGTTGACTACCGCAACGTCATCGGATCCGGCTTTGCCACGTCGAGCAGTGGCGCGAGCGGGCCACTGCTTTGCCACGTCGTGCAGTGGCGGGCGTGGGCCACTCGCGATGACGAACAGTGGCGCGAGCGGGCCACTCGCGACGACGTGCTCGCGTTGGCCTTCCGTGGTACGCGGCCGAGATCAGCGTGCGGCGAGCCATTTCGATCGGCCGCCGCGGCCCGGCACCCAGCAGCCCTGCGCTGCGCTATGGGCGACGGCGAGCTTGCGGGCAGGGGTGTTGTCGCCGGCGGCCGCGAGCCGGCCATCCGGCACGGAATCGTCGGGGAGGGCGAGAACTTCGGCGAGCACTCGCGGGGCTTCACCCTGCGAACGCCACAGCCATGCTTCGGGAGCGAAGATGTTCTGCTCGCCGACCGGGAGGCGAGTGGCCTCCACGTCGTCCTCCGCGTTGAGCCGGACGACGTCGATGACCTCGTCGTGCACCCGCACTCCGACCACGGCTTGCACTTCGCCGCGTTCGTCCGTCGGATGCACGAACTGGTAACCACGGGCGATCAGCTCGTGCAGCCCGCGCTCGACGTCGTACCCGGCTCCGGCGAAATCAGCCGAGGACATCGTCGAATTCGCCGTCCTTCGCGCCGGCGAGGAAAGCGGCCATCTCCGCACGCGTGTAGACGAGCGCGGGCCCCTGCGGGAAACGCGAATTCCGCATCGCGATCTCACCCGAGGTCAGCGGCGCCACCTCGACACAGTTGCCCACGGCGCCGCTGTAACTCGCTTTGCGCCACGGGACGCCGGTCAGCCGGTCAGCCGGAATACCGTTCTCGAACCGCTCAGCCATGGTGCCCACCTTCCGAGACGAAGAGAAGCTCAGGAATCTGCATGTGCATCTGCCTGTGACCGGGACGCTAGCACGCGCGCATGCAGTGGTAAATGCACGTGCAGAAGTTTCTGCAAATTTCTCACAGCGTGACGAACGACCTCAGTAGAAAGTCCCCGCTCAGGTGAGTGGAGCACTACCTGAAGGGGTGAATTGTCACGAAAAGTAGCCACCGTGTCGACGGCAACCACAGCGCGATCCCGAATCGCCGAGGACCCGCAACGGGGGCGGGCGCCTCAACCCCGGGCCCCGTAGCCGAGGCTCGACGCGCCAGCGCACGACCTGACGTCCGCCTGCCAAGGGATGCACATCTGCCTGCCAAGGGATGCACGAGCAATGCGGGGCTCGTCCATGGCCGGACCGTGGGTGGCACTCCGCGCGGGGACGACCCGGCCCTGGGACAGTCCTCAATGGACAACTTCGGCCGCCTTGCCCGGCAGGAACCGGTCGTAGAGGGACAACCTCGACCGCCATGCCCGGCAAGAACCGGTCGTAGAGGGACTCTTGCACGCGGAGGGTGCGTGGCGGGGCGGGGACGAGGTCCGTTTCGCTTCCAGCGCGGTACGTCCCCCGAACGACCGGCCCGGTCAGATCTCCTGGCGGCGTTTGGCGATGCGGGAGCGGCTGCGTTCCGGGGTCTCGGCGTCCACGGCCAGCAGGTCCAGGGCTCGGCTGTACTTCTCGATCTCGTCACGCTTGTCGACGTAGTGGGCGCCGGTCAGGTACTCCACGTACACGATGTTCGGGAGTTCCGTTTCGGCGAAGCGCAGCAGGGCGAACGCGTGTTCCGCGGACAGGCCACTTCGGACGTACGGCAGGATCTGCACCGAAACGTGCGGCAGCGTCGTCACTTCCAGCAGGTATTCGAGCTGCTGCTTGAACACCTTCGGCCCGCCGATCGGACGGTAGAGCACCGATTCGTCGAGCACTGCCCAGATCCGCGGCGCGTCGGGGCGGGCCAGCATCTTCTGCCGCCGCATGCGCAGGGCCACCAGCTGGTCCACGCGTTCGTCGGCCATCTCCGGGCGGCCGTGGCTGAAGATCGCCCGCGCGTACGGTTCGATCTGCAGCAGGCCGGACACGAACAGCGGCTCCCAGATCTGGATCCGGGACGCGGCTTCCTCCAGGCCGACCAGGTCGGTGAACCAGGTCGGCACCGTCTCACCGAACTTGCGCCACCAGCCGGCCTCGTTGGACTGCTTGACCATGTCGAGGAACGCCTGGCGCTCCTGCTCCTCGCCGACGCCGTACATGGTGAGCAGATCGGCGACGTCACGTTCCTTGAAGCCGACACGGCCGAGCTCCAGCCGCGAGATCTTCGACTCCGAGCCGCGGATGTTGTACCCGGCCTGCTGCCGGGTGATCCCGGCCTCCTCGCGCAGCTTGCGCAGCTGCGATCCGAGGATCATCCGGCGCGCTGTCGGGCCGAGGCTCTGCTCGCCGCCGGACGCGTTCACCGCGTTCATGACCGGGCCCTTTCCTACGCCGCTCGTCGGTCTGGGCGACCGAAGTCCGACCACCCAAAATACACGCGAAGTGTCCACCGGCGCGGCACGGCACAGACCGCGCCGGGGACCGGCCCCGAGGATTCTACGGAGTACCGCGCTCGTTGAACACCGGTTCGGGCAATTGACTGACCGAAACTACAGCCGCAGCACCGGCAGCCAATGGTCCAGGTCAGCGCGGCTGCCCGAGGCCGAAACCCGCGCGGTGCCGAGCGCGTCGGCCCAGCTCAGCAGACCGGTGGCCAGTTCCAGCCAGGTGCGCGGATCCGTTTCGACGACGTTCGGCGGCGTGCCGCGGGTGTGCCTGGGCCCTTCGACGCACTGCACTGCGGCGAACGGCGGTACCCGCACCTCGACGCTGTGTCCTGGCGCGTCCTGGGCGAGCACCCGCAGGCTCAGCCGCACCGCGGCGGCCAGCTCACCGCGAGCCGGATCCGGCCCCTCACCTCGCAACCAGCCCGAAACCGCCAGTACCGCCGCCCGTAACTGAGCGGGATCGACCGAACGCGAAGAGGCCATCCCTCAACAGTAGAGTGACGGCGGACGGACTTTCAGGCACCCGGCACCGAGGGACGGCGATGGCGCAGCGGGACGAGGCAGATCGGATGGTTTCCCGGGGCCCGGCAGGGCGGCGCGCGCGGCGGAACGCGTATCCACGCCGCGGACCGCAGGGCAAACCTGAGATCACCGCCGAGATGCGGGACAACGCCCGCACCAACCCGAACAGCTGGCTGTACGTCATCGACGAGGCGTTCGACGCCCGCGGCCCGGTGCCGTCGTGGGCCGTGGTCGGCGCCTATCCGGTCAACGCCGCGGGCGACGTCGTCGAGGACTTCCACCCCAACGACCGTTACCGGCCCTCACCCAAGGCACTCGGATTCCCCGAACCGCGCTCCGATCTCGAACGGCTGCTGCAGCTCGTGCGCGCGGAACACCGTCCGGCCGAGGACCTGCCACGGGCCATTTTGGACTCCACGCTGTTCGTCTACGCGCTGTCCCCGGTGCAGCGCACGGTGATCGGCTTCCACAACACCGACGGCCGGGTCCTCGTGCCCGCCTACACGAGCAAGGCGTTGGTGCCGCGCGCGTGGCCGCATGCGCGCGCCGTACTGGGCCGCGACATCGTCGGTCTGCTCGCCGGGCATCCGGTGGCGATCAACCCGCACGAGGCGATCACCGCGGTGGTGCCGGCCGAGCACTTGCTGCGCGCACTCGCCGACGAGCGTCGCTGAGCGGGTCACCCACCGGATTTTCCACAACCTTCTGACCTGGGCATTTCACCCGCGTGAGTGATCACCGATTCGCTGGAATCGCGGCAGGCGGGCAGGGTGACGATCGCAGGAGTACACGCGTCCGGTTGGGAGTCCAGCGTGAAGTCTCGTCATCCGCTGCTGCGCTGGAGCGCGGCGCTGGCCGCCGGTTTCACCTGTGTGTCGCTCTGCCTTTCTCCCGCGGCGTCCGCGGCCCCGAGCTACGCCGGCGCGGAAGGGAACTACGCCGGTTCGCAGATCGCGAAGCACGAGGGCGTGGCGGGCAGCCCGGTCGAGTACAGCGCGAACGCGCAGCTGCTCGGCCACGACGTGAGTGGACACCAGGGCGCGGTGGACTGGGTGGCCGCGGCGCGCGCGGGCGCGAAGTTCGTCTACGTCAAGGCAACCGAGGGCACCGGGTTCATCAGCCCGCAGTTCGCGCAGCAGTACGACGGCTCCTACGGCGCCGGGCTCATCCGTGGTTCGTACCACTTCGCGCGCCCGGACGTGTCCGACGGCGCCGCGCAGGCGAACTACTTCCTCGCGCACGGTGGTGGCTGGTCGAAGGACGGCAAGACGCTGCCCGGCGCACTCGACGCGGAATACAACCCCTACGGCGAAACGTGTTACGGCAAGGACGCGGCAGGCATGGTCGCGTGGATCAAGGCGTTCTCCGACACGTACCGCGCACGCACCGGCCGGCCGCCGACCATCTACACGTCCACGAGCTGGTGGAAACGCTGTACCGGCAACAGCGCCGCGTTCGGCGCGAACCCGTTGTGGCTCGCGCGCTACAACAGCCAGGTCGGCGAACTACCCGCGGGCTGGGGACAGCAGACGATCTGGCAGTTCGCGAACTCCGGCACACTGCCGGGAGACCAGAACTGGCTCAACGGAAGCACAGCTTCGTTACACAATCTGGCAATCGGGTGAACATTTGTGGTCAGGTCACGAATTGCTGAGCGGCAGCCGAGGAAATTCACCCACTTGCCCATTCATTTTCACGGAACTTGGTGACAAACGCCGATTCGTGGCCAAGAATCTCACCCGGGCGGCTACCTGCACATAGCCGCCCTCAGCGAGGGTATCTGTGAAGGGATTCGACCATGTCCACTCCCCGAAGAGGACGGCGCAGCACGCTGTTCTCCATCCTGGCCGTTCCGGCCGTGGCACTCCTGCTCGGTGCCTCGACCCAGGCCTCGGCCACACCCGAGACGGCCGACGTGGCCGCGATCAACGCCGACATCCAGGCGCACAACCACGCCATGGGTTCGCAGATCCGGCGCGTCGAGGGTGACCAGTCCACCCCGGCAACGCGTGCTGCCGCACAGCAGCCGCAACCCGGGACCGCCGCGCCGAACCAGGAGCTGGCCACCGTGGCCGGCATGGACGTCGCCAGCTACCAGGGCAACGTCGACTGGGCGAACTGGTGGAACCAGGGCAAGCGATTCGTCTGGACCAAGGCGACCGAAAGCACGAACTACACCAACCCGTACTTCGCGCAGCAGTACAACGGCTCCTACAACCAGGGCTTCATCCGGGGCGCCTACCACTTCGCCACCCCGAACACCGCCAGTGGCGCGGCGCAGGCGAACTACTTCGTCGCGCACGGCGGTGGCTGGTCGAAGGACGGCAAGACGCTGCCCGGCGCACTGGACATGGAGTACAACCCCTACGGCGCGACCTGCTACGGGCTCAGCAAAGCGGCGATGACCGCGTGGATCAAGGACTTCCACGACACCTACCACGCCAAGACCGGCCGCTGGCCGGTGATCTACACGTCGACGAGCTGGTGGAACCAGTGCGTGAGCGCGGACTTCTCCAGCACCGCACCGCTGTGGGTGGCGCGCTACGCCTCTTCGGTGGGCACGCTGCCGTTCAACTGGGGCGTCTACACCGTGTGGCAGTACACCTCGAGCCCGCTGGACCAGGACACCTTCAACGGTGCCTTCGACCGGCTGCAGGCACTCGCGAACGGCTGATCCGCTCGCCGAGGCTCCCGGTCGCCGCGCCCCTGCCGGGTGCGGCGGCCGGGAGCCGCCTGTGTGCGCGGGCTGCCCGCCTTGGAAGAATGCGACCCCTGGGCGGACGGAACCGCCGGCGCCGGCGGGCCGTCACACCGCGGCGCGAATCGGTGCAGCAGGAAGGCGGAACCGGAGATGACCTACCCACCGCAGCCCGGGCCGGGCGGGGACCCCTACGGACAGGGCTGGCAGCCCGGGTCCGGCGGCGTGCCCCAGCAGCCGGGCTGGGATCCCAACGCGCAGCAACAGCAGCCCGGGTGGGACCCGAACGCGCAGCCGCCGCAGCAGCCTGGCTGGGATCCGAACGCGCAGCAGCCGCAGCAGCCCGGGTGGGATCCCAACGCGCAGCAACCGCCGGGATGGGACCCGAACGCGCAGCAGTATCCGGGCACGCAGCAGTACGGCCAGCCGTACGGGCAGCAGTACCCGGGCACCCAGCAGTTCCCACAGCAGGGCTGGGACCCGAACCAGCAGTACGGGCCCGGTGGCCCGCAGCCGCCGAAAGGCAACAAGACCGGGCTGTGGATCGGTATCGCGATCGCGGTCGTCGTGGTGGTCGCGGTGGGCATCACCGGCTTCGTCGCGCCCGGGTTCTTCCTGAGCAAGGACGACGGCGGCACCAACACCGCGCAGACGCAGGCGCCGCCGCCCGCGCCGACCTCCTCGCAGGAGGAAGAAGAGCCGACCATCGAATCGTCGCCGTCGACGGAAGAGAGCGAGGAGAGCACCGAGCCCGGTACCGGCGGCACCGCTCCCGCCGAGGCGAAAGCGCTGGTCGACGACTTCGTCGCGAAGATCAACGCCAAGGACGCCGCCGGCGCCACCGCGATGACCTGCCAGGGCACCGAATCGTTCTCGAAGGACAGCATCGACGAAGCCACCGGCGGCGACCCGCAGCTGAAGGTCTCCAGCTACGACGGCAGTTCCACGGTCACCGCCGACCTCGAGGGCACCCTCTCGGGCAAGGACGCCAACGGCTCGGTGATCGCCACCGAAACCGGCGGCAACTGGTGCGTCGGGTTCTTCCTGGTACTGGCCTTCTGACCGGTGCGGTCCCCGCTGGTCTGGACGTTCGCCGCGTCCGTCGTGCTGTTGTGCGGGGTCGGCGGCTGGTTGCTGACCGACCCCGCGACCAGCCGCGCCGACGCACTCAAGACCGGCGGCCTGGCCGCCGGCGCGGTGGTCGCGCTGTACGCGTTGTGGCTCAACGACCGCCGCCGCAAGGTCGAGGAAGCCCGGCAGGAAGTCGAGCAACAGCGCCACGAACTGGACCGCGAACGGATTTCCGACGAACGGTTCGCCAGGGCTGTGGAGCTGCTCGGGCACGAGGCCGACCAGGTGCGCGTCGGCGCGATGCACGCGCTGGCCGGGCTCGCCCGCAGCCGTCCGGGGTACACGCAGACGGTGCTCGACGTGCTGTGCGCCTACCTGCGCCGCCCATTCGATCCCGAGGGCGAGGATCCGGACCACAAGCGGGAACGCCAGGTGCGGCTCACCGCGCAACGGCTGATCGGAGACCTGCTTCCCGACGCTTCCGAAGCGGCCTCCGCGTCCTACCGGCTGGATCTCCGGGATGCGTTCCTGGAGTCCTTCTTCCTGAACAAGCGCCGAGTCGGCAATCTCCGGCTCGACAACGCGCGCCTGCACGAGGCCGTGGTCATCGGCGACTGCGTCATCGCCGAGGTTGCTGCCTTCAGCCAAGCTCTGACCACGGACGACTGCTACTTCACCTGCCGCGGGACCCGGTTCCAGAGCAGTGCGGTCTTCTTCGGCATGTCCTTCAACGGGCAGGCAAGCTTCAAGCTAGCCACCTTCGCCGATCAGGCCGTTTTCCACTCCACCAAGTTCGGTGCAGGCGTGTGGTTCACCGACGCGGTGTTCGAAGGCGAACTCGACCTCTGCCAGGCGTCCTTCCGAGGCGAGGCCGACCTCCGATTCGCCCGGATGCCGACTCGGGTGCAGCTGGAAGACACCACCGTCCGGACCGACGGCGTCAACGTGCAGCTGCCGGAAAGCTGGCAGCTGCACGTCGACCCGGAGCAGGAGGGAACCGCGCGCATCGAGGCGCGCGGCTGACGGTCAGTCGAACAGGGCCGGGAGCGTGCTTTCCCAGGCCGCGCGGAGTTCGTCCAGGCTGAACTCGGTCAGCCCCTGCAGCTCGAGGGTGCCGGATTCCGGGTCCACCACTCCGGTCTTGCGCCACGGCAGACCGCGGGCGGTGCACATCTCGGTGAACCGCAGCTCCTCGGTCCGCGGGACCGCCACCAGCACCCGGCCGGCCGACTCCGAGAACAGCTGCACGAACGGGTCCTGATCACGGTCCAGGAACACCCGGGCACCACACTGTCCGATCAGGACGGTCTCGGTGAGGGCCTGGGCGAGGCCACCGTCGGCGAGGTCGTGCGCGGCGGAGATCATCCCGTCGCGCGAGCCCGCCACCAGGATTTCGCCCAGCAGCTTCTCCCTCGCCAGGTCCACCCGCGGGGGCACGCCGCCGAGGTGCCCGTGCAGCTCGCGGGCCCAGGCCGAGCCGTCCAGCTCGTCGTGGGTCTCGCCCAGCAACAGCAGGGTTTCCCCGGCCTCCGCGCCGATTCCGGTCGGGATCCGGCGGCGCACGTCGTCGATCACGCCCAGTACGGCGACCACCGGGGTGGGCAGGATGGCCGTGTCGCCGGTCTGGTTGAAGAAGCTCACGTTGCCGCCGGTGACCGGGATGCCCAGCTCGACGCAGCCGTCCGCGAGACCGTGCACGGCCTGTTCGAACTGCCACATCACGCCGGGGTCGGTCGGCGCGCCGAAGTTGAGGCAGTCGGACACCGCGACCGGTGTCGCGCCGCCGGTGGCGACGTTGCGGTAGGCCTCGGCGAGCGCCAGCTGCGCGCCGCGGTACGGATCGAGGTAAACGAACTTCGCGTTGCAGTCGGTGGCCACCGACACGCCGCGGTTGCTCTCCTCGTCGATCCGGATCATGCCCGAGTCGGACGGCTGTGACAGCACCGAATTGCCGCGCACGTACCGGTCGTACTGCGAGGTGACCCATTCCTTCGACGCCTGGTTCGGCGCCGCGATCAGCTTGAGGAAGTCCGCACGCAGTCCGTCGGCGGTGGACGGCCGCGGCAGATCCGCGGACGTGTCGGCGACCAGCGCGTCCTGGAAGGCGGGCCGCGCGACCGGACGGTCGTACACCGGGCCCTGGTGCGCGACGGTGTGCGCCGGGACGTCGACCACGACCTCGTCGTGCCAGGTGATCACCAGGTGCTCGCCGTCGGTCACCTCACCGATGTCGGTGGCGAGCACGTCCCATTTGCGGCACACCGCCAGGAACGCCTCGACGTTCTCCGGGGCGACCACCGCGCACATCCGCTCCTGCGATTCGCTGGAGAGCACCTCGGCCGGGGTCATCCCGGTGGCGCGCAGCGGAACACGGTCGAGGTAGACGTGCATTCCACCGTCGCCGGCCGCGGCCAGCTCCGAGGTGGCACACGACAGCCCGGCACCGCCGAGGTCCTGGATGCCGACGACCAGGTTCTCCCGGAACAGGTCGAGGCAGCACTCGATGAGCACCTTCTCGGTGAACGGATCGCCCACCTGCACGCTCGGCAGCTTCCTGCGCCCGGTGGCCGATTCCTCGCCGGAGAACGTGTCGCTGGCCAGCACCGAAACTCCGCCGATCCCGTCGAGACCGGTCCGCGCGCCGAACAGGATGATCTTGTTGCCCGCCCCCGAGGCGAACGCCAGGTGCAGGTCCTCGGTCCGCATCGCCCCCACACACAACGCGTTGACCAGCGGGTTTCCCGCGTACGACGGGTCGAACACCAGCTCACCGCCGACGTTCGGCAGGCCGAGGCAGTTGCCGTAGCCGCCGACCCCCGCGACCACGCCGGGCAGCACCCGCTTGGTGTCCGGCGCGTCCGCCGGGCCGAAGCGCAGCGCGTCCTGCACGGCGAGCGGACGGGCGCCCATCGCCATGATGTCGCGCACGATCCCGCCGACCCCGGTCGCCGCGCCCTGGTAAGGCTCCACATAGGACGGATGGTTGTGGCTTTCCACCTTGAAGGTGACCGCCCAGCCGTCGCCGATGTCGACCACCCCGGCGTTCTCGCCGATGCCGGCGAGCATCTTCGCCTTCATCTCGTCGGTGGCCGTCTCGCCGAAGTAGCGCAGGTGCTTCTTCGACGACTTGTACGAGCAGTGCTCACTCCACATCACCGAGTACATCGCCAGCTCGGCGTCGGTGGGACGGCGGCCGAGGATCTCCCGGATCCGGGCGTACTCGTCGTCCGCGAGCCCGAGTTCGACGTAGGGCTGGGTGAGCTGGGGGGTCGCCGCTGCCTGTCCGGTGGTATCGACAGTGCTGGTCACGGTGTCCGCGTCAGGGTTCGCCACGGCCGCCAGGATACGGGCAGGACCTCGTGGCTGGTGAAGCCGGTGGGGACCGGCGCAGGCAGTCGCGAGACCGTAAATCAGTCGCGCGCGAGGTGCTGAGCGGCTTACTGTCGGTGATCGTGCTCTCCGCCACGTATCGCTTCCCCGATCTCCGGCTGCCGGCCCGCCCGACGGCCGGCCGCTACCTGGTGGCGCTGCTGCGCTCGCGGCCGTGGCTCGTGCTCACCGCGTCGGTCACCGGTGCCCTCTGGTCGCTGCCGACCGCGCTGCTGCCGCTGGTGATCGGCCGCGGAGTCGACGCGATCGCGGCCCACGACACCGGCGTGCTCTGGCGCTGGGCGCTCGTCGCGGGCGGGCTCGGGCTGGTGCAGGCGGGCTTCGGTACCTGGCTGCACTTCACCTCGTACGGGATGTGGCTGCACGGCGCGGGCACCACGCAGCGCACGGTCACCGAACACACCACCCGGCTCGGCGCGAAGCTGCGCGAGGCGACGACCACCGGCAACGTCGTGGCAGTCACCTCCTCGGACATGAACTGGATCGGCAACGCCTGCGAGGTGGTCGGCCGCACGGTGGGCTCGATCGTGGCGTTCGCGGTGATCGGCGTGGCGATGCTCGGCACGTCGCCGCTGCTCGGCGTGGTCGCGCTGGTCGGCGTGCCACTCGCGGTGGTCGGGATCGGCCCGCTGCTGGCGCCGCTGCAGAAGCGCAAGGGCGTCCAGCGGGAGAACCTGAGCGAGGTCAACTCGCTGGGCGCGGACATCGTGTCCGGCCTGCGGATCCTGCGTGGCGTCGGCGGCGAGCGGCGGTTCCTGCGCCGGTTCCACGAGGCCAGCCAGACGGTGCGGCGGTCGGGCGTCGAGGTCGGACGCAGCGAGGCCTGGCTCGCCGCAGCGGAGATCGTGCTGCCGGGCCTGGTCACGGTGGCGATCACCTGGCTCGGCGCGCGGCTCGCCCTCGACGGCACGATCGGCGTCGGCGAACTGGTCGCGTTCTACGGGATCTCCGCGTTCCTCGTGGTGCCGGTGAGCACCGCGACCGAGGCGGTCAGCGCGTGGAGCTCCGGCACGGTCTCGGCGAGGAAGGTGTGCGGGCTGCTTGCGCTGCGCCCCGACCTCACGGATCCGGCCGAGCCGCTGCCGCTGCCGGACGGGCCGCTGGAGCTGGTGGACACGAGCAGCGGCATCCGGATCGCACCCGGCAGGCTGACGGTGGTCGACCTCGGTGCCGAAGCGCAGGCGATCGCCGAGCGGATGGCCCGGTTCACCGATCCGGCCGAGGGCGAGCAGGTGCTGGTCGGCGAGGTGCCGACGGACCGAGTGGCGCTGGCCGAGCTGCGGGCCCGCGTCGTGTACGCGCACAACCAGGACCTCTGGTTCTCCGGGGTGCTGCGGGAGCAGCTGACCCCACCGGCGCCGAGCGAGGTGGACATCTTCGCGGCGCTGCACGCGTCGGACGCCGAGGACATCGTCGAGGCCCTGCCCAGGGGCGTGGACGAGCTGATCGGCGAACGCGGTCGTGAGGTCTCCGGCGGTCAGCGCCAGCGGCTGAGCCTGGCGCGGGCCCTCGCGATCGACGCCGACGTGCTGTTGCTCGACGAGCCGACCTCGGCGGTCGACGCGCACACCGAGGCACGGATCACCGAGCGAGTGGCGCGATTGCGCCGCGGACAGACCACAGTGGTGTTCAGCCAGAGTCCACTGTGGAGGAATGTGGCGGACGAAGTGGTGCACGGGAAGGCGGTGACGGTATGACCACGCGGCTGCCGCTCGCGTCGAGGCACGAGGTGCGGCGCTGGGCGGTGCGCACCGCGGCCGAGCATCGCCGCGAGGCCTCCGTGATGCTCGGGCTGTTCTGCCTGGCCACCCTGATCGGGCTGGCCGGACCGCAGTTGCTCGGCCGGCTCGTGGACGGGGTGGTCGAGGGCAGCAGCACCACGCGCGTCGACCTGCTGGCCGCCGCGTTCGTCGTGGTGCTGGTGCTGCAGGCGTGGGCGAAGAAGGCGGCCCGGTTCCGCGGCCGGGTGTTCGGTGAGCGGGTGCTGGCGCAGACCCGGGAAAAGCTCGTGACGAACGCGCTGGACCTGCCGCTGGGCACGGTCGAGGCGGCCGGTACCGGCGACCTGCTGAGCCGGGCGACCACCGACCTCAGCCGGCTCGACCACGCGGTGCGCTTCGCGGCGCCGGAAATCCTGATCGCCGCGGTCACCGTAGTCCTGACCGCGATCGCGATGATCGTGACGTCACCGCTGCTGGCGCTCGCGTTGCTGGTCGCGCTGCCACTGCTGGTGCCGGTGAACATCTGGTATCAGCGGCGGATCCCCAGCCGGATGGCCTGGATGCTGGACCGCTGGGGTGATGTGCAGTCGAGCACGCACGAGACGGTCGAAGGCGCCCGGACGGTCGAGGCGCTCGGGCTCACCGAACGCCGCATCCGCACCGGCCGGGACACGCTCGACCAGGCGATTCTCGGTGAACGCCGGATGCGGGCGCTGCAGCTGCGCTGGCTGCCGTCGCTGGAGATCAGTTACGTGCTGCCGATCGCGGCGCTGCTGCTGCTCGGCGTACTGGCCTACACCCAGGGCTGGGCGGGGCTCGGCACCATCACCACGATGCTCGCGTACGCGCAGGCCATGACCGCGCCGCTGAACGAAGCGCTGTTCTGGCTGGAAGACCTGCAGGTGGCGACCGCCGCCGCGCGCCGGATCCTCGGCGTGCATCCGACGGAAACCGCGGTGAAGGTGACCGAGGTGCCGCGGGGACGCGACATCGAGGTGCGCGACGTGCGGTTCGGCTACACGGCCGACCGGGAGGTGCTGCACGGCATCGACCTGCGGGTGCCGCGGGGTGAACGGCTGGCGATCGTCGGCCCGTCCGGTGCCGGCAAGTCGACCCTCGGCCGGTTGCTGGCCGGGATCTCGGCGCCGACGTCGGGGTCGATCCGGGTCGGCGGCACCGAGGTGTCGTCGCTGGCGGACGACGTGCTGCGGGGCGAGGTGCTGCTGCTCACCCAGGAGCACCACACGTTCTCCGGCACCTTGCGGGAAAACCTCTCGCTGCCCGCCCGCCGCGGTACCGGCGACTGGACCGACGAGGAACTGCTGGCGGCGCTGGCGTCGGTGGGTGCCGAGGGGTGGGCGGCCGGTCTGCCGGACGGGCTGGACACCCGGCTCGGTTCCGGGGCGTACGCGGTGCCGGCCGCGCTCGCCCAGCAGCTGGCGCTGGCCCGGGTCGTGCTGGCCGACCCGCACACCCTCGTACTGGACGAGGCGACGTCGCTGCTGGACACCGGCTCGGCCCGCGATCTGGAGCGTTCCCTGACCGCGGTGCTGGAAGGTCGTACGGTGATCGCGATCGCGCACCGTCTGCACACCGCGGCCGCGGCCGACCGGGTCGCGGTGGTGGAAGGCGGCCGGATCACCGAGCTGGGTTCGCACGAGCAGTTGCTGGCCGCGCGGGGCCCGTACGCCCGCTTGGTGGAAGCGGCGACCTGACTCGCCGGGAATGCCGCCCACCACACCGGTGTTGCCTCCGACACAAGTGGATCTCTGGTCGGAGGTAACGCCGAATGGCAGTCATGACGGTGGACGAGCGGGAGAAGTTCCTCGCCGAGGAGCGGGTAGGGATGCTGGCGGTGAGCCGCGAAGGTGCGGCGCCGCTGGCCGTACCGGTCTGGTACGACTACTCGCCGGGCGGGGAGGTCCTGATCTCGACCCGGCGCAGCACCGTGAAGTACCGCGCGCTCGAGGCCGCCGGGCAGCTCAGCCTCGCGGTGCAGCGGGAGACGCCGCCCTACCGGTACGTCACGGTGTCCGGCCCGGTCGCCGGTCTCGAGTCGCTGACCGACGAACAGGCGCTGCGGATCGCCGCCCGCTATCTGCCGGACGCCGAAGCGCGGGCTTTCGTCGCCGGCTCGGTGAGCGAGGACTCCGTGCTGATCCGGGTGCGGCCGGAGAAGTGGCTTTCCGGCAACCTCTGACAGCGGGCCTGCTGGGCTCCGCCGCTCCGCGCGGGTCCGGAGCCCAACCTTCGCCTCAGGCCTTCACCAGTGCGTCGACCGCGCTGTAGAACAGGCCGAGTCCGTCGTCGGAAGGGCCGGTGAGCGCGTCGATCGCGTGCTCCGGGTGCGGCATCAGGCCGACCACCCGGCCGTTTTCGCTGGTGATGCCGGCGATGTCGGCGCGCGAGCCGTTCGGGTTGCCGCCCACGTAGCGGAACACCACGCGACCCTCCGCCTCGAGCATGTCCACAGTGGACTGATCGGCCACGTAGCAGCCGTCGTTGTTCTTGAGCGGGACGAGAATTTCCGCGCCCTGCTCGTAGCGGGTGGTCCAGGCGGTGCGGTGGTTCTCGACGCGCAGCCACTGGTCGCGGCACACGAAGTGCAGGCCCTCGTTGCGGATCATCGCGCCGGGCAGCAGACCGGCCTCACACAAGATCTGGAAGCCGTTGCAGATGCCCAGCACCGGCATGCCCTTGTGCGCGGCCTCGATCACCGACGTCATCACCGGCGCGTAGCGGGCGATCACGCCGGCCCGCAGGTAGTCGCCGTAGGAGAAGCCGCCCGGCACGACCACCGCGTCCACGCCGTGCAGGTCCTCGTCGGCGTGCCAGAGCGAGACCGCCTCGGCGTCGGCGTAGCGGACCGCGCGGGCCGCGTCGCCGTCGTCGAGCGTGCCGGGGAAGGTGATGACCCCGATCCGCGCGCTCACGCGTCCACCCGCCGGATCGTCCACTGCTCGATCACCGGGTTGGCGAGGAAGCCCTCGGCGATCTTGGCGAGCGTCTCGTCGTCGACGGTGTCGTCGACGTCGAGTTCGAAGTGCCGCCCCTGGCGCACCTCGCCGACCCCGCTGAAGCCGAGCCGCGGCAGCGCACGCGCCACCGCCTGCCCCTGCGGGTCGAGGATCTCGGGTTTGGGCATGACATCGACGACGACTCGAGCCACGGCAGGCTGCTCCTTGTTCACGCAGGGTTCACGCAGGTCGCGGGGGCACTACTACGGCATCCAGGGTACTTGACCACGCGGACTGGCCCGGCGGCCCGGTCCGCGGGATGCTTTCGCCACCCCGCGTGCTGCGGCAGAATGCGTCATTGGCAGCACGTCAACACGACAGCTGGAGGCACCGTGGCCGAGCAGTCCTTCGACTACGTCATCGTCGGGGCCGGGAGCGCGGGGTGCGTGCTCGCGGCGAGGCTGAGTGAGGACCCGGCCGCGCGGGTGCTGCTGCTCGAAGCGGGTGGCGAGGACACCGCGGACGAGATCCACATCCCGGCCGCGTTCGCGTCGCTGTTCAAGACCCGCTGGGACTGGAACTACGAGACCGTCGAGCAGAAGCACACCGGCAAGTCCGCGTACTGGCCGCGGGGCAAGGTGCTGGGCGGCTGCTCGTCGATCAACGCGATGATCTACATCCGCGGCAACCGCGCCGACTACGACGGCTGGCGCGACTCGCACGGCGCCACCGGCTGGGGCTGGGACGACGTGCTGCCCTACTTCACCCGCGCGGAGGCCAACCAGCGCTTCGGCGGCCCGCTGCACGGTACGGACGGGCCACTGCACGTCGAGGACCGGCGGTTCACCCACGAGCTGTCCAGCGCCTGGGTCGACAGCGCGGTCGCCTGGGGCCTCAAGCGCACCGACGACTTCAACGGCGAGAGCCAGGAGGGCGCGGGCCAGTACCAGGTCACCTGCAAACGCGGCCGACGCTGGTCCACCGCGGACGCCTACCTGCGCCCCGCGCTGTCGCGGCCCAACCTCACCGTGCGCACGCACGCGCAGACGACGCGGATCCTGTTCGAGGGCGCCCGCGCGAGCGGAGTGTCCTATCTGGACAAAGGCATGCCGGCCACCGTCCGGGCGACGCGGGAGGTGCTGCTCTGCGGCGGCGCGGTGAACTCACCCCAGCTGCTGATGCTCTCCGGCGTCGGCCCGGCCGAGCACCTGCGGGAGCTGGGCATCGACGTGGTCGCCGGGCTGCCCGGCGTCGGCGAGAACCTGCACGACCACCCGGCGGCGCCGATCATCTGGTCCACCAAGGGCACCACCGACCTGGTGGACGCGGCGACCCCGGCCGGGCTGGTCCGCTACCAGCTGACCCGCCGCGGCCCGCTCGCCTCGAACGTCGGCGAGGCCGGCGCCTTCTTCCCGACCCGCGACGGGCTCGCCGCGCCGGACATGCAGGTGCACGTGGCACCCACGCTGTTCTACGACAACGGACTGCGCGAGCCGGCCGTGTCCGGTTTCACCTCCGCGGCCACCCTGGTCGACGTGGCCAGCCGCGGCCGGCTCCGGCTGAAGTCGGCGAACCCGTTGTGGAAACCCGAGATCGACCCGGCCTACTACTCCGAGCCGATCGACATGGAGACGATGCGCTCGGCACTGCGGTCGCTGATCGACATCGGCCGCTCCGGTCCGCTGGCGCGGTTCCTCGACCGGCCGCACCTGCCCGCGTCGCACGAGCTTTCCGACGAGGCGCTGACCGAGCACATCCGCGAGAACACCCAGACCCTGTACCACCCGGTCGGCACGTGCGCGATGGGCTCGGGCGACCAGGCTGTGGTGGACCCCGAGCTGAAGGTGCGTGGGATCGACGGCCTGCGGGTCGTGGACGCGTCGGTGATGCCGGTCGTGCCCCGCGGCAACACCAACGCGCCGACGATCATGGTCGCGGAGAAGGCGGCCGACCTGATCCGCGGACTCGGCGTGGCCGGCTAGCGCCTGGTTCGAAAGCGGCGCCGTCCGGTCGCCCTTGGCACCGTTGCCTAGGCCCGCCGATCCGCCGTGGACCGGTAACGGGAGGCGAGCTCCGTGCCCTGCCCGCCCAGCGCGGCGAGGTCGGCGTGGAAGACCGCGTCCAGCAGGCCGGTGTCCTCCACGCCGGGGGCGCAGACGACCTCGCCCAGTTCCAGGCCACGCAGGCTCGCGGTGACGACGTCGGCGGCGCTCATCCGGGGCACCGCGCTCAGGTCGAGACCCTGCCGTTCGTGGAACTCGGTGGCCACGACACCCGGGCACACGACCTGGACGCCGACACCGGTGCCCTCCAATTCCACGCTCAACGCCTGCGACATCGTCACCAGGTACGCCAGCGTTCCGGCGTAGACAGCGCGCCGGGGCTGCACGGACGCCGGGGCCGGGCCGCTGAAGGCGAACATGCCGGACACGTTCACGATCGAACCGCTGCCGCGTGCCTGCATGCCCGCGACCGCGGCGCGAGCGAGCATGGTGGCGGCGACGACCTTGACCTGGACGACCTCGTGGGCCTTGTCCGCCGGCAGTTCGGCCAGCGCCATGTAGTGCGAGACCCCGGCGTTGTTGACGAGCAGGTCCAGCGGCTCGTCCGCGCAGATCCCGGCGACCGTGTCGACGCCCTCGGCGGTCGACAGGTCCGCGGCGACGGTCCGTACGCCGGGGTGGTTCGCGGCGAACTCCGCCAGCCGTTCCGTCCGGCGGCCGACGAGGATCAGGTCGTAGCCGTCCGCGGCGAGGCGTTCGGCGTAGGCCCTGCCGATGCCGGAGGTGGCCCCGGTGACGAGTGCGAGCTTGCTCATGCGTTGTCCTTCCCTCTGTTCGGGTCCATCCTGAGAGCAGGACGCAGCGGCAGCCAGTGCCGTCACCCTCCTGGGACTGCCGGGACCAGGCTGTCCCGCGGTCAGTGCACCCGGCGAAGAGTTTCCCTGGTCAGCTCGGCCAACGTCGGATAGCCGTCCACACCCATGATCAGATCGGCCTCGGCGAGGATGCTGCGCAGCACGTGCACCACCCCGTCCGCGCCGGCCAGCGACAGGCCCCACGCGTACGGCCGGCCGACCCCGACCGCGGTGGCGCCGAGCGCGAGCGCCTTGATCACGTCCGCACCCGAGCGGACGCCGGAGTCGAACAGGACCGGAACGCCGTCGGCCGCGTCGACCACGTCGGCGAGGCAGTCCAGAGCCGGAAGTCCGCCGTTGGCCTGGCGGCCGCCGTGGTTGGAGCAGTAGATGCCGTCCACGCCACCGTCGATGGCGCGCCGGGCGTCCTCCGGGTGCTGGATGCCCTTCACCAGCAGCGGCAGCTTCGTCAGCGAGCGCAGCCACGGCAGGTCGTCCCAGGTCAGCGGGTTGCCGAAGACCGAGGCCCAGGTGCCGACGACGGCCAGCGGATCGGCCTCCGGCTCCTTGCCCAGCAGCTTCCGGAACACCGGGTCACTGGTGTAGTTCGCCAGGCAGTGCCCGCGCAGCTGGGGGAAGTTGGCCGTGGACAGATCCCGCGGCCGCCAACCGGTGACCCACGTGTCGAGCGTGACCACGATGCCGCGGAAGCCGGCCGCCTCCGCCCGCCTGACCAGCGATTCGGCCAGCTCCCGGTCGGTGGGTGTGTAGAGCTGGAAGAAGCCGGGGGTGTCGCCGAGCTCCGGAACGACTTGCTCCATCGGATCGACGCTGAGCGTGGACGCGACCATCGGCACGCCCGTGCGCGCGGCGGCCCGCGCGGTGGCCAGGTCCCCGTGGCCGTCCTGCGCGCAGATGCCGAGCACGCCGATCGGCGCGAGGAACAACGGGGTCGGCAGCTTCAGGCCGAACAGGTCCACGGACAAATCGCGTTCCTTGGCCCCGACGAACATCCGCGGCAGCAGGCCCCAGCGGGAGAACGCCTCGGCATTCGCCCGCTGGGTGTGCTCGTCTCCCGCCCCGCCGGCCACATAGGACAGTACGGACGGCGGAAGTGCTTGCGCGGCACGGGCTTCCAATTCCGCGTACGCCATCGGCAGGGTCGGCACCCGGCCGGTCAGCCCGGCGAGGTAGATCTCGTTCTGGTAGTCGCCGAAGCTGGGCAACGAGTTTCTCCTCAGCGCTTGCCGTGCAGGACGGTCATCAGCTTGGCGACCAGTGCGTCAGTGGATTCCTTGCGGGTGAAGGAAGTGAGCGTGATCGGCGCGGTGAACCGCTGCCGGGCGACCGCCTTGGACCGGGAGAACTCCCGCAGCCCCTCCGGACCGTGGATCCGGCCGAACCCGGAGTCACCGACGCCGCCGAAGGGCAGCGAAGCGATCCCGGCGAACGACAGCGGCGCGTTGATCGACGTCATGCCCGCGCGCAACCGCGAAGCCAGCTCGACACCGCGCGCCTTGGAGAAGACCGTGGAACCGAGGCCGTACACCGTCGCGTTCGCCTTCTCGACGGCTTCCTCCATGTCACGGACCTTCGCGATGGTGACTGTCGGCCCGAAGGTCTCTTCGCGGACCGCTTCGGAGTCTTCCGGAACGTCCACCAGCACAGTCGGCTGCGCGTAACGGTCGCCCACACTGTCGACGCCGCCGATCAGCGCGCGGCCACCGCGCTCAAGCGCGTCGGCGATGTGCCGCCGGATCACGCCGAGCTGCGACGGCATGGTGACCGGACCGTACTGCGCGTCTTCGTCGGAGCCCGCGCGCACGTCCTTCGCCTTCGCCACGACCTTCGCCACGAACTCGTCGTACGCGCGCTCGTGCACGTACACGCGCTCGACGCCGATACAGGTCTGCCCGGAGTTCGAGAACGCGCCCCAGACGGTGGCGTCCGCCGCCGCCTCGAGGTCGGCGTCCGCGTCGACCAGCACCGGGTCCTTGCCGCCGGCCTCGATCACCACCGGGGTGAGCGTGTCCGCCGCGGCCGCCATGATCTTCTTCCCGGTGGCGGTGGAGCCGGTGAACGCGATCTTGTCCACGCCGGAGCCGACGAGCGCCGCGCCGGTCTCGCCGAATCCGGTGACCAGCTGCAGGACCGGAACTTCCGGCACGATCTCGGCGAACGCGTCGACCAGCCATTTGCCGACACCAGGGGTGTACTCGCTGGGCTTGAACACCACGGCGTTGCCCGCGGCGAGCGCGTAGGTGATCGAACCGAGCGGCGTGTACACCGGGTAGTTCCACGGGCCGATCACCCCGACCACGCCGAGCGGGCGGTACTCCACGGTCGCGGCCTGGTTGGACATCAGCAGACCGGCCGAGCGACGCTGCCTGCCCAGCACCTTGCGCGCGTGCTTGGCCGCCCATGAGATGTGCTCGATCGCCAGCACGCTCTCCAGCTGGGCGTCCGCGACCGGCTTACCGGTCTCGTCGCGCACGATCTGGCACAGCTGTGGCAGCCGCCGGGTCAGCACGCCCTTCCAGCGCTGCAAGCGCTCGGCGCGGCCGGCGTAGCCGAGGCCGTCCCACCAGTGCGCGGCACTGCGCGCCCGCTGCACGGCGGCGCGGACGTCGTCGGCCGTGTGCACCGGGTACGTGCCGACGACCTCGTCGGTCGCCGGGCTGAGCGAGTCGAACGTCTCACCGACCGGGGTCGGCTTCGGCTGGACGGCGGTCATCGGCGTCTCCCCATCTCCGGTTCACCCCAGGCTACGAGGTTGCTGGCAAGCTGCCAACAGCTGTCCGCGGGCTCCCGGTCAGCATCGCATCGTCCACGCCGGTAAGCCAAGCCCGCCGGACCGGGCACCGACCGTGACCACGACGGATGTGGCGGCCGCGGCCACGGCGGGCATAGGGTGGAAGTGACCAGGTGAGAAGGAGATGTCCCGATGCAGTTCGTCCACTTCGGACATGCTTGCGTGCTACTCGAAACCGGCTCCGAACGGATCCTGGTCGACCCGGGCGCGTTCTCGACCGACTTCGAACGGGAGCGCGAGCTGTCCGCGGTGCTGATCACCCACCAGCACTTCGACCATCTGGACGCCGAACGGCTGCCCGCCCTGCTGGCCGCGAACCCGGACGCCAAGCTGATCGTCGACCCCGGCTCGGCCGAGGCCGTGGAGAAGCTCGGCCTCGCGTACGAGACCGCCCGGCCCGGCGAGGCGTTCGAAATCGGCTCCACCTCGGTGCACGTGGTCGGCGGCGACCACGCCGTGATCCACCAGGACATCCCGAAGATCCCGAACATCGGCTACGTGTTCGACCACGGCGCCTTCTACCACCCCGGCGACTCGTTCTTCGTGCCGGAGCAGCAGATCGACGTACTGGGCCTGCCCACCGGCGCCCCGTGGCTGAAGGCGGGCGAAGCCGTGGACTTCCTGCGTGCGGTGGCGCCCCGCCGCGCGGTTCCGGTGCACGAGGCCGTACTGGCGAATCCGGCCATGCACTACGGGCTGTTCCAGAACCTCGCCCCGGAGGGCACCGAGGTGCAGGTCCTGGACCGTGGAGCCCTGACGAAGGTCTGAGATCAGTCGGCCGGGACCAGCTCGCACCGGCCGTCGACGCACTCGCGGCGGAGACGGCCGGCGGAGACGGTCGCGACCAGCCCGACGGCCCAGCACATCGGGCAGCCACGCAGGGCGATCAGGCCGGCAGGGGCCAGCAGCAGGCTGACCGGGCCGAGGACGGGGATCAGCGCGAAGGCGCCGATCAGCGAGCCGAAGCCCAGCGCGCCCCGGAGCAGGTGACGGGGCACCGAGGCGCTCGCGAAGTTCCGTTCGGTCGTCATTGCTGTTCCTTTCCGCAGGTCAGATGGTCGCGCACGGCGGTGCGGGCGCGATGCAGCCGCGACTTCATCGCAGCGACGCTCAGGCCGAGGACGGCGGCGACGGTGCGACCGTGGTAGCCCTGGATGTCCCGCATGATCAGGACCTGCCGGTACTCCGGGGCGAGGGCGGCGATCGCGGCCGCGACCCGTTCGGCCTCGACCCGGTGCAGCACGTCATCCTCCGCCGACGGCACTGCCGGGGCCGGCGCCGACGGGAGGGGACGGCGGATCCGGCGCAGGCATTCGTTCCGGACGATGCGGAACAGCCACGCCGCGAGTGCGCCGGAGGCACGCAGGGTGCCGATCTTGCGGTAGAGGACGATCAGTGCCTCCTGCGCGGCGTCCTCGGCGTCTTCCCGAGTGGCGCACAGGGCGCCCGCGAATCGGCGCACGTGCGGATACGAACCGGACACCAGCGCGGCGATCGACTCGGCGTCTCCGCCGACTGCCGCCGCGACCAGGGTTTCGCTCGCCCACGCCGGTTCAGCCACGGGACCGTCCCCGGCGGAGCAGCACGACCGCGCACGTGCAGACCAGCAGCGCGACGATTCCGATTCCCACGGCAACCATTCTGACCTCCTGCTCAGCGTTGCCGACAGGTTTGTCGGCACACAGACAAGAGGGTGTGGTCCGGCGAAAGGATTCAGCTGGTGCTCGGGAACGGCACCGAGCCGCGGCGTTCCCGGTGGTCCGGGCGGTCGCGGTGGTCGCGGTGGTCGCGGTGGTCGCGGTGAAGCGAGCCGTACGTGTCGCCGAAGGCGCGGTTTTCCAGCGCCACGTCGACCGCGTCCAGCAGCGCCTGTCGCAGGCCCGGGCGGGCCAGGTCGGCGGCGTCGATGCCGAGCCGGACCAGGCCGCCCCTGCGGGCAGCGCGTGCGGTGGCCAGGACCAGGGCGAAGCAGCGCACCGTTTCGGTCCGGTGGGACTGGCTGGCGAATTCCTGGACTCGTGCGCGGTGGACGTCGCCGGTGACGAGATTGCGCACGGCGACCAGGTCCGCGCACAAGGTGAAGCCGTGTTCACGGAGGGCTTGGCGGGTGCCCTGCGACGCGAGCCAGCGCGGCGGGGCGAAGCCGTCGGCCTTGACGCCGGTCGCGTCGAGCGCCGCCTTCGCCGCGATCAGCCGCAGCCGGGCCTCGTGCGCGGGCAGGGCGGCGAACTCCGCCTTGCGGCCGAGCTGCACGGCACGATGCGTCGGCGGTACGCGGTGGTCGTAGCCGTGCAGCAGCACGGAATCGCCTGCCTCGGCGCGAGCGCGTACCCAAGTCGTGACGGGTCCGTCCTCGGTACGGGCCACGTGCAGGATCGAGAGCGGAACGCGGCGGCGATCGAGTTCGGCCGCCAGATCCGCGCACCGGTGAAGCGTGCGTGCGGTGACTCCGGACAGCGAAACCAGCAGGTGAGCATCCACGCCCCCATTGCGCCGCAGCCCGGTGGCGGCAAGGAGACGACGTCGTGAACTGCGCATGAGAGTTACCCGGCGGGGCGGCGGCAGCGCCAGGCGAGGTGGCGACGGGCGTGCCCGACGACGTGACGGTCACCGTCACTCCGGCTGCGGCGGGCGTTCTCGACGACGTGACGGTCACCCTCACTCCGGCAGTGCCCGATGACCTGACGGTCACACGGCGGTAGTGCCGAGCGAGGTGACGGTCACCCTCACTCCGGCCGCGGCGGTAATGCCAGGCGAGGTGACGGTCACCTTCACTCCGGCCGCGGCGGGCGCTGACCGTTCGCTGAGCGCGAAGCGGGCGTCGCGGACTCGGCAAGTCGCCGTACGACGGCGGCAATGCGGTCGCGGAGGTCGGGGGCGATGACGCGACCGTCTGCGACAGCGTCACGCGGGACCGGGATCCTCGCGCAGGCTTCGTCGATGATGCGAGTGCCGGCGTAGGTGAGCACCTTGCGCAGTGACTCGTGCGCGTCGGCGCCCCCGGTGGGCGCGGCGACCGACGAGGCATTGATCCATGCGACGGGTTTGCCGTACAGCTCACCGCCGCCGATGGTCCAGTCCAGGAGATTCTTGAAGGCCCCGGGCAGCCCGCCGGCGTACTCCGGCGTGCAGAACAACACCGCGTCCGCCGCCCTGATCTCCTCACGCAACGAGACGACCGCGGCAGGCAACGGCTCACGATCGTGGTCAGGATTGAAGTGCGGCAGGCCGTCCATGCCATCGTAGATCCGCGCGTCACCGAACTCGGTGGCCGTCCCGAGAACGGCCGAGTTCCCGGAACCCGCCCGCAGGCTGCCGCTGATGAGCAGAATCACGTACCCCAGTGTGCCACCATCCGCCACGGTAACGGTTGGCGACGAACGTCGCGCGCTTGGCCGCCCCGTCGTGTCGCGGGGCGGACGTCCGATGGGGCAGTCGCCCGGTCGCCAGTGCGGAATGGTTGCGCGGTAAGGAAACTGGCGCTGAGCGAAACCGTTATGCGATGGGGAGCGAGCGTCAGACCGAGCACAATGATGTCACGGGTGAAGGAAGGCCTACCGAGGAACAAGCACCCGTCGGGAAACCCGCGAATGCTGAATTCCGTTACACTGCAACGGAAACGGCTCCCGTCGCAGAGGCAGCCGGCACGTCGGGGACTATCGCGGGTGAGAGACGGCCGTCAGCCGGGCGAAGTGGTCGGCGGGGCAGCGTCCCAGCAACGGGCCGGGCACAGAACGCGGGAGCGGGCCGGACGCAGCACCGGGCGGGGACGGGTCGCAGCAACGAGCCGGACGCGCGGCGCAGCACGGGCCGGATGCAGCAACGGACCGGGCGTGGCAACGGACTGGGCCCGCGGCGCAGCAACAGACCGGGCCCGGAGTGCAGCAACGAACCGGACGCGGGGCGCAAACAACGGATCGGGCGGGGGCGCGACGACGGGCCCGCGGGGCGCGGCAGGGACCGAGCGCGGGGAGCGGGCCGGATGCACCACCGGGCGGGCCGGGGCGCAGCAACGAGCCCCGACGCAGCAACGGACCAGATGCAGCAGCCGGCCGGGCACAGCAGCAAACTGGGCCCGCGGCGCAGCTACGGACGGATGCAGCAACGAACCGGGCGCGGCAGCGGGCCGAACGCGCGGCACAGCAACAAACAGACCCACGACACAGCAACAGACCGAACCCGCCACACAGCAACAAAACGAACGCGCCACACAGCAACAGGCCGAGCGCGGGCCGGGTGCAGGGCCCAGCGACAGCCCCGGCGCGGGAGGCGGGTGGTCACTTCCAGGTGATCGACCAGCTTCTGCCCTGGGTGCGGCCGGCTTCGGCGGCGGGGGTGCGGGTGGCGGGGTCGAGCACGTTGGGGCCGATGGCTTCTAACGACGCGGCATCCGGGCCGATGATGGCGACCTTCGCGCCTGATGCGCGTAACTGGTCGGTGACCTCGGGCAGCGGTCGTTCGGCGAAGGGTTGCTCGGTCTCGCCCATGGGGGCGATCACCAGTACGCGGTCGAAACCTATCGCGTAGTCGGCGTTTTCGCCGGAGCGGACGCCGCCGTCGACGTAACGGTGTGCGCCTATCGTGACCGGTGGCCAGACACCCGGCACCGCACCGCTCGCGGCCACTGCGTCCACCAGCGGCACTCCCGACGCATTGCCGAACACCGTGGCTTCTCCGGTTTCCGCTTCCACCGCAACGATTTTCAACGCCCGCGACGGCCACTCATGGGAAGGGAGCCGGGCGGCGATCACCGCGCGGCGCCGCTCCTGCGGTACGGTCGGCGACTCCAGCGCGAACCTGCCCACCGCCCGCCTCAGCTCCGGCCCACCGACATTTCGCTCAAGCAGCGCCCCGAACTTCTCCAGGTCCAGCTCCGCCTGAAGCTCCTCGGTCTGCAACCCCGGTTCGGCCTGCCGGGCGTACAACCCCGCCAGCCCCAACCCGCTGCCCAGCTGCGCGGCCACCGTCGCCCCGGCCGACGTGCCCACGACGAGATCCGCCCCGGTCACGTCATTGCCGGCCTCCGCGAGCCCGGTCAGCAACCCGACGGTCCACGCGATCCCGGCGACTCCACCGCCACCCAGTACCAATGCCTCGCTCATGTCGTGCCCTCCCCTCTCCGCGTCTCCACCCTGCCATCCGGCACCGACAATTTCCGCAGCACGGACTCCAGCAGCTCGTTCGCCGCCCGCGGCGGCAACGCCAGCCCCAGCAGCGTCTCCGCCGCCTCGCGGTAGCGCGCCACCCGCGCCGGGCTCGAACTGCTCGCGCTCTCGGTCAGCAACCGCTCGTGGACGATCGAGGGCAAACCCGCGAAGTCGAAGATGGTGAACGCCCGGCCGAGGCCCGGCTGATACTCCCGCTCCGCCGGGACCACCCGCACGTCGACCTCTTCAGCATCCACCAGCGAAGCCAGCTGACGCACCTGCTCCGCCATCACCTCCGCGCTGCCGATTCGCTTGCACAGCGCCGTTTCCCCCACCACCAGCACGCACCGCCCGCGCGCCGCACGCCACGCGGGCCGCTGCTCCTCCACAGCCCGCGGCTGCAGGCACACTGCTGCCGCGTACGCGCTCGTCTGCAGCAACGGCGGCACCAACTCCGGCCCCCACGCGAACACTGCCCTCGCCGTGCGCTCCCACTCGCGGTACGCCTCTTCGCCGCCGGTGGCTATCCAGTCCTGCTCGCGCGCTCCGCGCGCCATTTCCACTATCCGCCTGCGGTCTTCACCCACCACCCTGCAGTGCGCGAGCACCGCCCCCACGTCCTCCGGTTTCGGCAACCGCAGTCCGCGCTCCCAGTTCGTCACGAACCCCGGCGTCATCCCCAGCAGGCGGGCAAGCTCTCGCACACCCAGTCTTCGTCTGTTCCGCGCCGCGCGGAGCTCCAGGCCCAACGCCCTCGCGCGCGGTGTTGCGTACGGTGTGGACATGGTTGCAGTCTGTCATGGGCTGCCGACAGTTTTCGGGGTTTGCCTCCCGGGCTACCCCCACTGCTCCAACGACAGCCCCGTCATCCTCTCGTACGCCTCCACGTACCTCTCCCTCGTCGCCTCCACCACCTCTTCGGGCAAGCTCGGCGGCTTCTCCTCCGACTTCCGGTCCCATCCCGACCGCGGCCCGGTCAGCCAGTCGCGTACGTACTGCTTGTCGAACGACGGCTGCACCCTGCCCGGCTCGTACCCCTGCGCCGGCCAGTACCGCGACGAGTCCGACGTCAGCACCTCGTCCGCGAGCACCAGCGCTCCCGTCTCGTCGACACCGAACTCCAGCTTCGTGTCCGCCAGCAGGATCCCGCGTTCCGCCGCCAGTTCCGCGCCACGGCGGTACACCGCGAGCGTCGCCTCGCGGACCTCCTCCGCTCGCTTCGCGCCGATCTGCGCCGCCACTGCTTCGAACGAGACGTTCTCGTCGTGCTCGCCGAGCGCGGCCTTCGTCGCCGGCGTGAAGATCGGCGAAGGCAGCTTCGACGCCTCCGTGAGCCCCTCGGGCAGCTGTACGCCGCACACTGCGCCTGTACGCCGGTAGTCCGCGTACCCGGAGCCCGTGAGGTAGCCGCGCGCCACTGCTTCCACCGGCAGCATCTCGAGCCGCCGTACGAGCAACGCGCGACCACGCACCTCCGCCGGGATGCGCGGGTCGTCGTACGCGACCAAGTGGTTCGGCAGCAGGTCCGACAGCTGCTCGAACCAGAACACGCTCATCGCCGTCAGCACCCGCCCCTTGTCGGGGATCGGCGTGTCCAGCACGAAGTCGTACGCGGAGATGCGGTCCGAAGCGACCAGCAGCAGATGGTCGTCTCCGACCGCGTACAGCTCCCGGACCTTGCCGGCGGAAATCTTCGGGTAATCGGCGAGCGTCGTCACCGCTGCACCCTAACCCGATGCCCCTCGAATCGAGGATGATGCAGGTCATGGCCTACCGCTGGATCTCCTTCACCACTGACTACGGGCTGCGTGACGGCTTCGTGGCCGCTTGCCACGGGATCATCGCGCGGGTGGCTCCCGACGTCCGAGTACTCGACGTGACACACCTCGTGCCGCCACAGCAGGTGCGCCACGGCGCCGCGGTCCTCGCGCAGACCGTGCCGTACCTGCCCAAGGCCGTGCACCTCGCGGTCGTCGACCCCGGCGTCGGCACCGCGCGCCGCGGCGTGGTCGTCGTCGCCGCGCACGGTCTGCTCGTCGGACCGGACAACGGGCTACTGGTGCCCGCAGCCGAGGCACTGGGTGGCGTGGCGGCCGCGTACGTGATCAACGGGCCCGAACCCGCGTCCGCGACGTTCCACGGCCGCGACGTGTTCGCGCCGGCGGCCGCGCGGCTGGCCCGCGGCGACGCGCCCGCCTCTTTCGGCCCCGCAGTGCCGGACCTGGTGCGGCTGCCGGACCCGCTGGTCGCCGCGTTGCCCGGCAAGCTCGTCTCGGACGTGCTGACCGTCGACCACTTCGGCAACGTCCAGCTCGCCGCGACTCGCGCGGACCTCGAACTGTCCGGCCTGACCGGCACGGTCACCGTGCACACCGAACGACTTGCCGTTCCCGCGGAGGTCGGCCGGACCTTCGCCGACGTGCCGGTGGGCGCGAACCTCGTCTACCCGGACTCGGCGGGCAGGCTCGCGGTGGCCGTGAACGGCGGTTCGGCCTCCGCCGTGCTCGGGCTGAGTCCGACCGACGAATGCACCATCACCGCGTCGCCCACAGCCAGCTGACCGGGCCGGGTCACCGCCGCCTTCATCCCGAACAGCACCCCGCCGTCGGGATCACGGCGGTACGAAGCGAGCGTGCGGATCGGCTCCGGACCACGACGCTCGCCGGTGTCCTGGTCGACCATCGGCACCGCGCAGCGCACGCACAGCCTGGCGTAGGCCAGCTCCACCCCGCCGGCGCGCAGTCCGCGCACCTGGTCCTCAGTGTGCGGCTCGACCCATCCACGGATCACTACGTTCGGCCGGAACCGGTCCATCGGCACCGGTTCCCCGCCGCGGGCCGCGATTCGCTCGTTAAGACTGTCCAAAGAGGACTCCGAGGTGACGAGCACCGCGTGCCCGTCCGCGAACGCGGCGGTCCCCGGTGTCTGCCCGCTCGTCACCCGCTCGTGCCCGGGCGCGACCCCGAGCAGCACCGAGGGCACGCCCAGCACCGTGGAAAACCATTCGGCCGCGTCGGCGCCCTGGTGGACGCCCTCGCCACGCCAGTTGAACGTGCTCGCCGGATGCCGGCGTCCCTCCCTGCGGACCTCGACCACCAGGTCCTGCACACCCGGACCGGACAACGCGAGCCGCGCCCCGCCGTCGAGCACTCGCGGCCGCACTGCCGCCAGCGCCGGAAACCGCCGCTGGCTGCGGAAGTCCCCGTCCGCGGTGACGACGATGAACGAACGGTCGTGCGCCAGCCCCGCCGGCGTCACCTCCGCGACCTCCGGCGACGTACCGGCGCAGCCCTTCACCGGGTAGTACGTGAGCTGCGAGACGGTCGCCATACCGCCCAGCCTAACCGCCACTCACGAGGCGCTCAGAGCACTTGCGACAGGAACTGCCGCAGGCGCGGACTCGACGGGGCGTCGAAGACGCGCTCGGGGGTGCCGTGTTCGACGATCCGGCCGCTGTCCATGAACGCCACCTCGTCGGCGACCCGGCGGGCGAAGCCCATCTCGTGAGTCACCACCAGCAGGGTCAGACCACGGCCGGCCAGCCCCGCCATCAGGTCCAGGATGCCCTTGACCAGTTCCGGGTCCAGCGCGCTGGTGGCCTCGTCGAACAGCATCACCTCGGGCTCCATGGCCAGCGCCCGGGCGATCGCCACCCGCTGCTGCTGGCCACCGGAGAGCGCGGTGGGCCGGTACGGCGCCTTGTCCGCGAGGCCCACCTCGGCCAGCCTCGCCCTCGCCACCTCCGCGGCGTCCTCTTTGGACAACTTACGGACACTGCGCAGCGGCAGCACGATGTTGTCCAGCACGCTGCGATGGCCGAACAGGTTGAAGTGCTGGAACACCATGCCCACTCGCCGGCGCAACGCGTCCGGATCGGAGCGGATCACGCTCTCGCCGTCCAGCAGCAGGTCACCGCTGCCGGGTTCCTGCAGCCGGTTCACGCAGCGCAGCAACGTCGACTTGCCGGAACCGGACGGGCCGATCACGCAGGTCGTGCTTCCGCTGGGCACCTTCAGATCCACTCCGCGCAGCACCTCGAGGGTGCCGAAGCTGACGTGGATGTCACGCAGTTCCACCGAAGAGGAACGTACTTCCGCCGCCGTCGTCACTGGCTCACCGCCCCACCGGCCGAGAGTTCGTTGCTCTGTCCCGTACCGGGGCGCACCTTGCCGCCGGTCTGCAGCCGCTTGTCGATGAAGTTGACCAGATGCGTCAGCGGGATCGTGATCACCAGGTACACCACCCCGGCGGCGACCAGCGGCGACTGGTTGCCGGTGTTGGCCGCGAGGTCCTGCCCGATCCGGAACAGCTCACGCTGCGAGGTGATGAACCCGAGGAAGTACACCAGCGTGGAATCCTTCACCAGCGCGATGAACTGGTTGACCAGCGCGGGCAGCACCCGGCGCACCCCCTGCGGGATGACCACCAGCAGCATCGCCCTGGTATAGCTCATGCCGAGTGCCCTGCTGGCCTCCAGCTGTCCTTTGTCGACGCTCTGGATGCCGGACCGGAAGATCTCCCCGATGTAGGCCGCCGCGATCAGGCTGAGCGCCAGGATGCCCAGCGGGTACGGGTTCGTGCCGACCAGCCCGCGCGCGAGCGTGAACAGGCCCTGGCCGATCACCAGGATGGTGAGGATCGCCGGCAGACCGCGGAAGATGTCCGTGTACACCCGAGCCGGCCAGCGCAGCCAGCGTTTCGTGGACAGCCCCATCATCGCGAGCACCATGCCCAGCACCGTGCCGATCACCGCCGAGGTGACGGACAGGATCAGCGTGTTGCCCAGTCCGGTTTTGAGCAGGTCCGGGAACACCTGCCAGATGTAGTCCCAGTTCAGGAACGTGTCGAGGAACTGATCCATCGGTACTACTTGGCCTTGAAGTCGGCCGGTACCGGCAGGCCGGGCTCGAACCGCTGGTGCATCTTCTGCCAGGTGCCGTCCGCGACGACCTTCTTGATGCCGTCGTTCAGCTTGTTCAGCAGCTCGCTGTTGCCCTTGCGCACCGCGAACCCGTGCGGAATGGTCGTGGTGATCACCTTCGCGACCTTCAGCCCGGGGTTCTTCTTCGCGTAGTCCTCGGCCGAGACCTGGTCGAACACCGCCGCCGCGACACCGCCGGAGTTCAGCGCGCCGACCACGGCCGCGTCGTTCGGGAAGCGCACCGCCTGCGCGGTCGGGGCGTTCGCGCCCAGCCAGGTGTCCGACACGGTGCCCTGGACCACGCCGACCCGCTTGCCTGCCAGCGAGTTCTCGTCGCTGACCCCGGCGGCGGGCTTCGCCTCGATGCCGAGCGACTGATAGTTGTACGGATCGCTGAACGCCACCGTCTTCTTGCGCTCGTCGGTCTGCGCGATGCCACCGCTGCCGACGTCGAACGAACCGCTGGCGACCTGGCCGAGCAGCGCGGAGAAGTCACTCGAGGCGAACTCGAGTTTCAGCCCCTCCTTGTCGGCGATCGCCCGGAGCAGCTCGTTGTCGAATCCGGTGTACGTGCCGTTCTCCTGGTAGGCGTTGGGCCGGGAGTCGCTCAGCGTGCCGACGCGCAGCGTGTCGGCGTCCGCCCCGCCGCAGGCGGTGAGCCCGGCTACCAGCGCCGCGGCAACGGCGGTGACCATCAGCTTCTTCATGTCACTCCTCGACTTGGCGAACCGGTCGGCGGGAATCGCCGGTGAAGCTTATGCCAATCACCGATCTTGTTCACGAGTTCCGCACCGGCAGGCCCGGCCCGCCCTTGCCGAGTTCCTTCGCGATCGGCGCGGCCTTGAAGAACTGCGCGTGCAGCCGGGCCGCGGTGCCGTCGGCGATGGCCTTGGCGAGGCCGTCGTTGATCTTGTCCAGCAGGTCGGTGTCGGACTTGGCGACCGCGAACGCGGACGGGGTGTCCTTGTCCAGCACGGTGTACCCGAATTCCAGCGGAACAGCCGGGTTCTGGTCGCGGTACTTCTGGCCGATGTCCTTCGGCACCACCCAGCCGTCGAGACCGCCGCCGCGCAGCTGGGCGAACCCGGCGTTGTAGTCCGGAAACCGCACGACCTGGGCGCCGGCCAGCTTGCCCGCGAACTCGTCCTGCACCGAGCCCTGGACCACGCCGAGCCGCTTGCCCGCGAACGAGCCCGCGCCGGTCAGCGCGGCACCCTTCGTGGTGACCACGGTGGTGTAGCTGGTGTCGTAGCCGTTCGAGAAGGCCACGGTCTTCTTGCGTGCGCTGGTCGCGGAGATGGTCGAGCTGCCGATGTCGAGCTGTCCGCCGGCGACCTTCCCGAGCAGGGTGGAGAACTCGGTGCCGACGAACTCGACCTGGAATCCTTCGCGCCGGGCGATGTCCCGCAGCAGCTCGTTGTCGTAGCCGGTGAACCGGCCGTGGTCGAGGAAAATGCTCGGCGGTGCGTCGGTGAGGGTGCCGACCCGCAGGGTCTGACCGGAGGCGTCCGACGATCCGCAGGCGGCGAGCCCCGCGGTGGCGGTCACGACGAGGGCGAGGGTGCTGAGGATCCTTCTCATGGCTTCTTCCTGGTGCGCACGGCAAGAAGCGCCAGGCCGCGGGGTGCGGCCTGGCGCTTCCGGGGTTCTGCGGGCGAGCCTAGGGATTTCGCTCGATCGGGTAAGCCCGTCTCAGCTGGTGGACAGCGTGCGGGCGGTCACAGGATCGGCTGCGGTGCGTAGGCCGCGGCGTCCGGGAACCGCTTCAGCACGTCCTCCACGCGGCTCGCGACCTCCGCCACCTGCCGCGGGGCGACACCGGTGAACGAGATCCGGTCGGCGAGCAGGTCGTCCAGCTCGGCGCGGTCGAGCGGAAGCCGGGCGTCGGCGGCGAGCCGGTCGAGCAGGTCGTTCTCCGCACCGCGCTCACGCATCGCCAGCGCGACGCCGACGGCGTTCTCCTTGATCGCCTCGTGCGCGGTCTCCCGTCCGACACCGCGGCGCACCGAGGCCATCAGCACCTTGGTGGTCGCCAGGAACGGGAGGTAGCGGTCGAGCTCACGTTCCACCACGGCCGGGAACGCGCCGAATTCGGCGAGCACGGTGAGGAACGTTTCCAACAGGCCGTCGAGTGCGAAGAACGCGTCCGGCAGCGCGACCCTGCGCACCACGGAATCCGAGACGTCGCCCTCGTTCCACTGGTCACCGGCCAGTTCGCCGATCATCGACAGGTAGCCGCGCAGCACCACGGCGAGGCCGTTCACCCGCTCGCACGACCGGGTGTTCATCTTGTGCGGCATGGCCGACGAGCCGACCTGGCCGGGTTTGAAGCCCTCGGTGACCAGCTCGTGCCCGGCCATCAACCGGATCGTCTTGGCCAGGCTGGACGGCGCGGCGGCCAGCTGGACCACAGTGGACAGCACGTCGAAGTCGAGGGAACGCGGGTAAACCTGGCCGACGCTCACGAAGTGGTTCGCGAACCCGAGGTGCTCGGCGATCCGCGTTTCCAGCTGCTGCAGCGCGGATTCGTCACCGAGCAGGTCGAGCATGTCCTGCGCGGTGCCGACCGGTCCCTTGATGCCCCGCAGCGGGTAGCGCCCGATCAGGTCGTCGAGCCGGGCGAAGGCGACCAGCAGCTCGTCGGCGGAGCTGGCGAACCGCTTGCCGAGCGTGGTCGCCTGCGCGGCCACGTTGTGCGAACGGCCCGCCATCACCAGATCGGAATGCTCGAGGCCGAGCGCGGCCAGCCGGGCGAGCACCGCGGCGACCCGGCTGCGGATGAGCTCCAGCGAACGCAGCTGCTGCAGCTGTTCGACGTTCTCGGTGAGGTCGCGCGAGGTCATGCCCTTGTGCACGTGCTCGTGCCCGGCGAGTGCGTTGAACTCCTCGATCCGGGCCTTGACGTCGTGCCGGGTCACCCGCTCGCGGGCGGCGATCGACTCGAGGTCGACCTGCTCGACGACCCGCTCGTAGTCGGCGAGCACCCCGTCGGGCACTTCGACGCCCAGCTCGCTCTGCGCCCGCAGCACGGCGAGCCACAGCTGGCGCTCCAGCACCACCTTGCGCTCGGGAGACCACAGCCGCACCAGCTCGGGTGAGGCGTACCGGGCGGCGAGCACATTCGGGATACGAGGCTTGTCCGTCACGCGACCACGATACCTGCGCAGGTCAGCGCCACAGCTGTGGGACCATGGGCGCCATGGGTATGGGAATGGTGCTGGGCGATCGCTTCCGCGTTTCGACGCGGGAGGCCTGATCGCGTACTCCCGCGCGAAGCGTCGCCGATCGAAAGGCACCTTCGTCGCACTGGGAGACCCTCATGTCCACCATCACGTGGACCGAAAACGAAACACCCCGCTCCGCGCGCTGGCATTCCGAGAACTCGGCCCCGGCGCCCGAGAACGTCGTCGTGGCCGACGACCGGATCACTGCGAACACAGCGCAGCGCCTGGCCCGCTCCGGGACCGGACTGCTGTGGCGCGGTGACTTCCCCAACGCCCGCCAGCTGCTGCGGGCGATGGCCCGGCGGCTGCGGCAACCCGCCGGCGGCCACCGCGCCGCACAGGCCGAACGGGCCGGCCTGCTCGGCAAGCTCTTGGTCCTGCTGGAACCCGACCACTCACTGCGGCTTCGACGCGCACCCGACGTGCGCGCGGCATGCGACCACGCCTACGGCCCGGCGAACGGGGCGACCGTGGTGTCGCTGTCCGAACTCCTCGGCGTGCTCGGGGCTCATCAATGGCATCTGCGCGGTGTCGAAATCCCGGCGTTGAACGCACGGATTCATCCGGATTACGGCGTCTTCTCACCGACCCGTGGCGATTACGTGGACTTGGTCGCCCGGGCGCCGTTGCCCGCGGGAGCCGCGGTCGCGTTCGATCTCGGCACCGGTACCGGCGTGCTCGCGGCGGTGCTGGCTCGGCGTGGCGTGCGGGTGATGGGCACCGACGTGAACCCGCGAGCGGTGGCGTGCGCGCGGACGAACCTGACGCGGCTCGGACTGGCCGGGCAGGTGCGGGTGGTGGAGACGAGCCGGTGGCCGAGCGGCCGCGCCGACCTGGTCGTGTGCAATCCACCGTGGTTGCCGGGGCGTCCTGCCTCACCGGTGGAACTGGGCGTCTACGACGCCGGCTCCGGGATGCTCCACCAGTTCCTCGACGGCCTCGCCGACCATCTGACCGCGAACGGCGAGGGCTGGCTCGTGCTGTCCGACCTCGCCGAGCACCTCGGCCTTCGCACCCGTGCCGAGCTGCTCGGCCGGATCCGTGCCGCGGGGCTTCGGGTGGCCGCGCGCGCCGATCTCGCGCCACGGCCGGCGCGGGCCATGGATCAGGTCACCTCACTCTGGCGGCTCCGTACGCTCTGAGGCGCCGGAGACGCCCACCCTCCGGTGGGCGTCTCCCGCGCCTCACCATTCGGCGAGACCACCGTCGTCGAGCCGCCACACCGGGGAGCGCCATCGGTGCCCGGTCTCGTCGGCGCGCCGCACTGCCTCCTCGTCCACCTCGATGCCGAGGCCGGGGCCTTCCGGGCGGGCGGCGTAGCCGTCGGTGAACCGGAACAACGCGGAGTCGGCCAGGTAGGCGACCGGTTCGTGGCCGTCGTGGTAGTGCATGCCGAGGCTTTGTTCCTGGATCAGGAAGTTGGGCGTCGCGAACGCCACCTGCATGGCCGCGGCCAGGGAGATCGGGCCGAGCGGGCAGTGCGGGGCCAGGCTCGCACCGTAGATCTCGGCGAGCGAGGCGATCCTCCGCAGCTCGGAAATCCCGCCCGCATGCGACGGATCCGGTTGCACCACCGCGATTCCCGCGTCGAGCACCGGTTTGAACTCCCAGCGCGAGAAGAGCCGTTCCCCGGTCGCGATCGGCACCGTCGACGCCTCGACCACCGAGGAGAGCACCTCGGCGGGCAGCTCGGGCAGGATCGGCTCCTCGACGAACATCGGCTGGACCTCTTCGAGCATTTTCACCAGCCGCCGCGCCATCGCCGGCGAAACGCGGCCGTGGAAGTCGATCGCCAGGTCGCGGTCCGGACCAAGGGCTTCGCGCGCCTGCCGCGCCCGGTCAAGCGCGGCGTTCGCCTCCGCGGGGGAGACGATCGGCCCGAGCGGGCCGGCGACGTTCATCTTCACCGCGGTGAAACCCGCCTCGACCTGCGCGGACACCGCGTCGAAGATGCCGGACGGGCGGTCACCGCCCACCCAGGAGTACACCCGCACGCGATCGCGCACCGGTCCGCCGAGCAGTTCGTGCACGGGCACCCCGCGCACCTTCCCGGCGATGTCCCACAACGCGTGGTCGAAGCCCGCCAGCGCACTGGAGAGCACCGGGCCACCGCGGTAGAAACCGCCCCGGCGCAGCACCTGCCAGTGGTCCTCGATGCGCAGCGGGTCCCTGCCGACGACCAGCTCGGCCAGCTCGTGCACAGCGGCGCGCACGGTGTCCGCGCGACCCTCCACCACGGGCTCGCCCCAGCCGCAGATGCCCTCGTCCGTACTGACCTTGAGAAACAGCCAGCGCGGCTGGACGAGGAACGTCTCGATCCCGGTGATCTTCACCCGGCCCTACCTCCTATGCGGAATCCTTGGCGGCCGACCAGCCGCCGTCGACGGTCAGGTCGGCGCCCGTGACGAACGAGGCCGCGGGCGAGAGCAGGAACGCGATGGCCGCCGCGATCTCGTCCGGCTCGCCGAGCCGTCCGGCCGGAGTCGCCCGGGCGCTGCGGGCACGGTCGTCGTCGCCGACCCGGGCCCACGCGCGAGTACGCACCGGGCCCGGCAGTACGGCGTTCACCCGCACGTCCGGCGCGTACTCGACGGCCAGTTGCCGGGCCAGCGCGATCAGCGCGCCCTTGCCGGCCGCGTACGCCGGATGGCCCGGCAGACCGAACCGCGCGTGCACCGAGGACACCAGCACGACCGACCCTCCCCGCGCACGCAGTGAGGGCAGGCAGGCTCGCATCGCCAAGTACGAGGCAGTGAGGTTCACGTCCAGCTGACGCTGCCACTGCTGCCGGTCGGTCTCGTGCAGGGGCCCGGTGGTGGGCACGTAGGCGTTGCTGACCAGCGCGTCGACCGCACCTGCGGTGTCCAGCACCCGGCGCCAGGTGTCGTCGTCGGCGACATCGCCCTGTACACCATCGGTGAGCGGGGCGATGTCCACTCCGACGACGCGGTAGCCGTCGGCCTCGAGCTGCCGGGTGGTGGCGGCACCGATCCCGGTGGCCGCTCCGGTCACGACGGCGGTCTTCCGTTCGGTGGACGCCTTCTCGATGGACGTCGTGCTGGTGGACATGGTCCTCCTTCGCAGCCGTCCCGAGAATAAACCATAATTTATGTTTTCACGCGATACCCTGACGGACGTGCCAAGGTGGCCGCGAGGAGGTGCGTTGATGAGGTATCGGTGGCAGATCACGCAGGAGGCGCTGCGACAGGGGGTCGTGGGCATCGTGCGGACCGCGGACGCGGCGTCGGCGGTCGCGGCGGCGCGGGCGGTGCTCGACGCGGGGCTCGGTTCGGTGGAGGTGCCACTCACGAACCCGGGTGCGCTGGCCGCCATCGAAGAGCTGGCCGCGGCGTATCCGGACGCGACGGTCGGGGCGGGCACGGTGCTCGACGAGTCGTCCGCCACGGCGGCGATCCGGGCCGGCGCGCGGTTCCTCGTGTCTCCGTCCCTGCACACCGAGGTCCTGCGGACAGCGCATCGGTACGGCGCGGCAGCGTTTCCCGGCACCGGGTCGGTCACCGAAATCGTGCGTGCGCTGGAAGAAGGCGCCGACGCGGTGAAGGTTTTCCCGGCCTCGGCGCTGGGCCCGCAGTGGGTGAAGGACGTACGCGCGGCAGTGCCGCAGGCCCCGCTCGTGCCGACCGGTGGCATCGCTCCCGGCGACGTACCGGAATGGCTCGCGGCCGGCGCGGTGGCCTGTGGAATCGGCTCGGCGCTGACCCGTGGTTCGGCTGAGGAGACCCGGGCCAGGGTCGCCGCGATGGTGCGGGAGGACGGGTGAGCGCGGTACTGGTCGGCTGCTACACGGCGGAAAAGGGCGGTAACGGCACGGGTGTCTCGGTCCTGCGCCGGGCGTCCTCGGGAGAGTTGACGCACGAGTCGACCTTGCCGATGGCCTCGCCGTCGTGGCTGGCAAAACATCCGGCGCTGCCGATGGTCTACGCCGCCAACGAAACCGAAACCGGTGAGGTCACGTCGATTTCGCTCTCCGGGGACGAGCTGACCGCGCTCGACGTCGAGGCCACCGGCGGGGCGGATCCGTGTCACCTCGCGGTTTCCCCTGATGGACGATTCCTGTTCTGCGCCAACTACACCGGAGGCAGCCTGGCGGTGTTCGCGCTTCGCGCGGACGGCCGGATCGAAGGCCGCACCGACCTCGTGCAGCACAGCGGTGGCGGACCGGACGCCGAGCGGCAGGAAAGCGCCCACGTGCACATGGCGGTGCCTTCGCCCGACGGTTCCGTGGTGAGCGCGGTGGATCTGGGCACCGACGAGATCCGCAGCTACTCGGTTTCGGCTGCGGGCAAGCTCTCGCCGCGATCGGTGTCGAAGCTGCCGCCGGGAACCGGGCCACGGCAACTCGTCCGCGTTCCGGGCAGCGCGGAAGCCTATGTGGTGGGCGAACTTTCCGGTGAGCTGCTGACCGTGCGCGAGACGTCCGTGGGTGATTTCGAAGTCATTGCCAGCACCCCGGCCACCGCCGCGGGCGGCGCGTCGCTGGTGGCGCACCTGGAAGTTCTGGAATCCGGCACCTACCTTTCCAACCGCGGGCCGGACTGTGTCACGTCGTTCGAAGGCGCACGGGCGAAGGCCGACCAGCCGTGCGGCGCGCATCCCCGGCATTTCGCCGTGGTCGGGGAAGTCTGCTACGTCGCCGCGCAGCAGGACGACGTGATCACCGCGTTTCCGTTGGCAGATCTCGGCAAAGTCGAGCCTCGCCGTTTCCGTACGGGGTCACCGAGCTTCGTTCTTCCCCTGTGACTCGAAGGAAGGCACTGTGACCGAACATCGCCCTCGCGGTCTGCACGGCCAGACCGTGGAGACGCTGGCCGCCCGGATCGTGTCCGGAGAGTGGGGCGAAGGCACTGTGCTCGATCTGCCCGCCCTGCGCGAGGAGCTGGACATCAGCCTGACTGTGCTCCGCGAGGCACTGAAAGTGCTGGCCGCCAAGGGGATGATCGACGCGCGGCAGAAGCGCGGCACGTTCGTGCGCCCGCGCGAGCGTTGGAACGTGCTGGACGCCGACGTGATGCGCTGGCAGACCGCGGCGAGCGGAAACCCCGGTCTCTTCGACGAGCTGACCGAGGTCCGCACCGTGGTCGAGCCTGCCGCCGCACGGCTCGCCGCCGCACGCGCGAGCGACGAGGACCTCACCGCACTGCGGAAAGCGCTGGACGCGATGGCGGCCGCCGACGATCCGGACGCCAGCGTCGAAGCCGACCTCGCCTTCCACCGCGCGCTGATGACCGCCACCCACAACAACTTCCTGCGGCAGGTCGAACGCGTGCTCGCGATCGGGCTGGCCGCCCGCGACGAACTCGTGCACAGCACCCGCGGCAGCGACGATCCGGTACCGAGTCACCGTGCGGTGCTGGACGCCGTCGCCGCCGGTGACCCGGCCGGCGCGGAATCCGCGATGCTGGCCCTGGTCGCGAAATCGCACGACGACCTCGACCGGGCCCGAGGCTGAACCCAGGAACCCCTGTCCGGCAACGCCTCAGTCGTCCGACAGCGCCGCGTTCAACATCCGGGCGGCAGCGGTCCGCGGCGCGGGATCGATCGCGATCAGCGCGTTCACCACCGCGCCGTCCACCAGCGCGACGAGTTTCTCCAGCTCCGCCTCGGTCACCGGGGTGCCCGAGCGGGCGAAGATCTCGGTCAGCAACTCGTCCAGCTGCGCGGACAACGTGCGCATGAGCGGGCGCAGGTACGGGCGCCGTCCGGTGGCGACGAGCCGTTCGTACCGCAGCAGCACGGCTTCCGCGTCCGCCTCGGGATCACCACTCGACGGGCCCAGCAGCAGATCCAGCACCAGTTCCACGGTGGCCTGCACCCCGCGGTTGCGGGTGGCCAGCTCGTCCAGCCTGCGCCTGCCGTTGTCCAGCTCGGCCCGCGAATGGTGTTCGACCGCGGCGGTCACGAGGTCTTCGAGCGAATCGAAGTAGTACGTGGTCGACGCGAGCGGCAGCCCGGCGCGCTCGGCGACCGCGCGGTGGCGGACCGCGTCGAATCCGCCCTCGGCCAGCAGCTCCGCCGCGGCTTCGACCAGCGCCGCCCGGCGTCGCTCACCTTTGGGCGTGGTCGCTGCGGCGGTCATGGCCGGTCATTCTGCCAGCCACGCCACAGGCAGCAGTCAGAACCGGGCAGCCAGGCCGTCCGCGTACCGGTCGAGGTCCCCCGCGTACGGCGCCGGATCGCCGGTCGTCCCGGGCACGCTGACGAGTACCAGCGTCGCACCGCCGGGGGTCGTCCGCCGCAGGCTGGCCGCGCCGGCCGGCTGAGCGGGCACCGCGACCGGCTTGCCCGCGGGGAAGACGGCGACCGAGATCGCACCGTCGGCGAGCGGGAACCCCGCGCCGCGCGCACCCGTCGTACACACGCTGCCCGGGGAGGCACCCTTGGCGGTCAAGTGGCCTGGGAGCTCGCCAGCGAGGGCTGTGGCGAGCTCCCAGTCCACCCGTGCGCACCCGTGGGTGCCTTCGACCCGAGGGCCGGTCCTCCCGTCCCCGCTGTCTCCCTGCCGAGAAGGCTGGGCCGGGAAGTTCTGGACACTTCCGCTGTCAGTACCCAGAGGACGTGCGGCCGACGCACTGGGTTGCGCCGGACCCCCGGCGGAATTCAGCGTGGCGGGCGAACCGGACGTTCCGCCCGTACTGCCCACGATTCCCCAGGTTCCGAACCCCGCGGCCACGAGTACCGCGGCGGCACCCGCGGTAAACCGGTTGCGCCGGCGCAGCGTCTCGCGGCGTGAACGCCGGACCACGTCGGCCACGTCGAAGGTCGGCGAAGGCACGTCACCGGGAGCGCCGGAGAACAACTTCTCCACGTCGTGCTCATCCACCGGTCTCCACCTCCCGTTCCAGCACCTGCCGCAGGTTCGCCAGCCCCCGCGCCGTCTGGCTCTTCACGTTGCCTTCGCTGCAGCCGAGCGCCTTCGCCGCGGCGCCCACGTCGAGCCCGTCGAAGTAGCGCAGAACCAGCACCGCCCGCTGCCGTGGCGGGACCTCTTTCAACGCCGCGAGCAGGTCCTCCCTGGTCGCGACCCGTTCGGCAAGGCCCGGGCCGTCCGGCACCGGTTCCGGCAGCACGTCCGTCTGCCGCTCCCGCCGCCACGGCCGGCGCGATTCGTCGATCACCGCACGCACCAGCGTCTTGCGCAGGTAGGCGTCGGTGGCCGCGCGGTCCCTGATCTTCTTCCACCTCCGGTGCAGCGCGACGAACGCCGTCTGGGCGAGGTCGTCGGCCTTGTGCCAGTCACCGCAGAGCAGGTACGCGGTCCGGCGGACGGCATCCCGCTTCGCGGCGAAGTACTCCGCGAACTCCTGTTCGTCGCGCTGGTCCACGCGCTCTGCAGCTCCACTCGTGCGTTGTCAGGGGGAGGACGGATCCGGGGGCGTCCACGGTTGCACGGCCGGCCGGACGAGTTCCACCCGGGCACGTTGAACCGGACCCCGGTGTTGTGATGTGATCGGTTCGTGACCAGCTCAGTCCGGCCGATCGATTTCCGCTCCGACACCGTCACCCGTCCGGACGACGTCATGCGCCAGGCCATGGCGGAGGCCGAAGTCGACGACAACGTCATCGGAACCGACCCCACCATCGCCCGGCTGGAGCAGCGCGCCGCCCAGGTGCTCGGCATGCCGGCCGCGCTGTGGACGCCCAGCGGCACCATGGCGAACCTGATCGCGCTGAGCGTGCACCTGCGCCGCGGTGACCGGTTCCTCGCCACGCGCGGCGCGCACGTGCTCGCCAACGAACTCGGCTCGGCGGCCTGGCTGGCCGGCGGGATGCCGGACCTGCTCGAGCACGACGCGGGCCCCGGCCGGCCCACCCCGGAGACGCTGGCCGCCGCGATCGGCACCACCGGGCCGTACTTCGCGCTCCGCACCACACTGCTGTGCCTGGAGAACACGCACAACGCGGCGGGTGGCGCGGTCACCCCGCCGGACGAGCACGCGCGGCTGCTGTCGGTCGCGAAGCAGTCCGGGCTCACCGTGCACCTGGACGGCGCGCGGATCTGGCACGCGGCGGTGGCGCTGCAGGTGCCGCCCGCGGCGCTGACGGTCGGGGTGGACAGCGTGTCGGCCTGTTTCAGCAAGGGCCTCGGCGCACCCGTGGGCTCGGTGGTCGCGGGCAGCGAGGAGTTCGTGGAGCACGCGCGCCGGATGCGGCAGATGCTCGGCGGCGGCGTACGCCAGGGCGGCGTGCTGGCCGCGGCCTGTCTGGTGGCCCTGGACCGGGCCGACGAGCTGGGCGAAACGCACGAGTTCGCGCAGCGGCTGGCCACCGGCCTGACCGAACACGGCTGGCGCGTCACCCCGCCGGACACCAACATCGTGCTCGCCGACGTGCCGGATCTGCCGACCGCGCTGAGCTGGCTGGACTCGCTCGGCATCCGGACCGTGCCGATGGCGGGCAAGGTGCGGTTCACCACGCACCGCGATCTTTCCGCCGCCGACATCGAAGAAGCGCTGCGCCGCATCGACGACGGTGCCTGACCGGAAGAGGAGCCCCGTGCCCCACTGGATCGTGTTCGACTACGGCGAGGTGCTGTGCACCCGCACCACCGCGATTCCGGAACTGGCCGCGGCCATGGGGGTTTCGGCGGCGGCGTTCGAACCGGCCTACTGGGAGCTGCGGGACGCCTACGACCGTGGTTCCACGGACCTGGCGTACTGGACCTCGATCGGCGAACGGCTGGGTGTCGAGGTCGACGAGACGAAGTCGGCCGAGCTCACCGAACTGGACGTGGCGGGCTGGACGCACCTGGTCCCGTCGTCGGTCGAGCTGCTGGAATCACTGGCCGAGGCCGGTGCCGCGCTCGCCCTGCTGTCGAACGCCTCGGTGTCGTTCGGCGCATGGGTGCGCACGCAGGAGTGGGCGAAACTCTTCCGCCACCTGATCTTCTCCGGCGACGTCCGCTGCGCGAAACCGGACGCGGAGATCTACCACCTGCTGCTGGACCAGCTCGGCGCCGAACCGGCCGACTGCCTGTTCTTCGACGACCGGGAGTCCAATGTGGAGGGCGCAAGGGCAGTGGGCATCCGCGCCCACGTGTGGGACGGCACCGAGGCCGCCCGCGCCGCGCTCGGCTGATGCCGTGAAGGCCACCTGCGCGGAGGAGGCCTTCACGGACCTGCGTACGCGGCGTCAGCCGTTGATCCGCTTGGAACCTTTCTTGCCGGAGATCGCGCCGTAGGCCGCGGTGCCCAGGAACACCGCGCCGCCGATGATCGCGATCCACAGCACCGCCTTGAACACGAACCCGAGGATCCCGCCGAGCACCATGAAGGCGATCCAGGCGACGATGAGTCCTCCGACGATCTTCCAGAACATGACCCCTCCGAGCTCAGCAGTCCCCGCGCCACTCCGGCCCGGTACCCACCAGCCTGCCATCCGGCCGCCGAAATAGCGCTGTCTCCCGCCAACGTTCAGGGGGATCTCCGGGTTCCCCCTGAGCCCTCTTTCCTGGTCGCCCTGTCCTGGTCCTCTCGTCGTCTGGCTAGCGTGACCTGCGGTTTCACGCCGGTTGGATCCGGTTGAAGCCGAGCGGGTTCGGACGTGCGACGGCCTGGTGACGGCCTGGGCCGGTCTGCTCCGACCTGGACGGACCGGCCCCTTGCGCTGCCGTGGGACGGCTCGCTCTCGGGAGGCGCTTGCGGCTGACTGGGTGCGGCGGGGTCGGCGTCGTGGAGCTGGTCAGCGCGAAGCTCGTGGCTTCTGCGACGACTGCGTGACGGCCTGGCAGCCTTGAGAACCACCGGACCCGCTGATCAGTGGCCCATGGCAAAAGCTTTCCGGGTTCCCCCTGAACCTCCACTCACCTCAGCCAGGCCCCCAGTCTGCGGACTCCCTCGTCGAGGTCCGCGGCTGTTCCGGCGAAGGAGAACCGCACGAAGCGGCCGCCGTCGGTGGGGTCGAAGTCGATGCCGGGGGCGATGGCGACTCCGGTGTCCGCGAGCAGGCGCTGGCACCAGCTGAGGCTGTCGGTGGTGTACTCCGACACGTCGGCGTAGGCGTAGAAGGCGCCGTCGGCCGGAGCGAGCTTGTCGATTCCGATGCTTTTCAGGCCGGCGAACAGCCGGTCGCGGTTGCCGCGGTAGTGCGCCACGTGCGCGTCGGCCTCGGCGTAGGACTCCGGCGTGAACGCCGCCACCGCCGCGTGCTGCGAAAGGGCCGGAGGGCAGATGGTGAAGTTGCCGGTCAGCACGTCGACCGCGCGGTGCAGCCGCTGCGGTACCAGCATCCAGCCGAGCCGCCAGCCGGTCATCGCGAAGTACTTCGAGAACGAGCCGAGCACGAGTGACTCCCGGCCGTACCGCCAGGCGCAGTCGAGCTGACCGCCGTAGGAAATACCGTGGTAGATCTCGTCGCTGACCAGCTGTACGCCGTGCGAGGCGCACCAGCCGGAGATCGCGGCCAGCTCGCCGGGCGGCAGCACGGTGCCGGTCGGGTTGGCCGGTGCGGCCACGATGAGCCCGTCGAGCGGCCCGAGCTTCTCGAGCAGGCCGACAGTGGGCTGGAAGTTCGTCTCCGCGGTGGTCGGGAACTCGACGACCTCGCACCCGAGCACGGTCAGCAGGTTCCGGTAGGCCGGATAACCGGGACGCGCCATCGCGACCCGCGCGCCGGGATCGAACGCGCTCAGGAACGACAGCAGGAAGCCGCCGGACGAACCGGTGGTCATGACGACGTCCTGCGCGGCCACGTCGAGGTCGTAAGTACGCCGGTAGTGCCCGGCGACCGCCTCGCGCAGCTCGGGGATGCCGAGCTGCTCGGTGTAGCCGAGGGTGTGGTTGCCCAGCGCCTCGGCAGCCGCCCGCCGCACCGGCTCCGGCGCGGGCACCGACGGCTGACCGGCAGCGAGCGAAACGACGTCGCCGTGGCTGCGCTGCCGGGCCTGCGCGGCGGAAAGCACGTCCATCACATGGAAGGGAGGCACGCCCGCCCGCAACGCGGGACCGCCGAAAGCACCGATGTCGACCATGCCGTCAGGCTAAGGCCTTGCCGGGGTGAGCGGACCACCCCGGCAGGCCGCGGTCACGCGTTCTCGTCGAACGGAATCCCCTCCGGCTTCGCCTTGCCGAGGTTGCCGTTGAACTGGTCGTCCTTGATGCCCATCGTCGCGGAGCCGAAGTCGGCGGAGGTGAGCTTGTCGCGGATGCCCTCGGGGTAGCCGTCCCAGCCGACCAGGGTCGGATACTGCCAGCTGCCCTTGTGGTTCTCCGGCGGCTCGTCGTTGTCGTTGGCGGCGCGGAAGCAGTGCGTGGACACGCCGTCCTTGTGGTACACGACTTTCGCGTGCGTGCCGTCGAAGTGCAGGTCCTCGGCGGCGTGTACGGCGAACCCGCCGTGCTGCGAGGTCGAGACGTAGCGGACGTCGTCACCCTCGGTCCACACCACGACGTGCTCCCAGTCGTGCCGGTGCCCGGCGCTGCCGGGGCCGAGCGCGGCCTGGTCCTTCTCGAAGTAGAGCGTGTACATCTCGGCGCACCAGCCGTTGTTGCATTTGGTGCGGGAGTAGGAATTGGTGTTGTCGAGGTCGGATTCGTCCCGGCAGCTGCCGTTCACGTCCCCGCCGAGCGCCAGTCCGGGCGCGATCGTCCCGTCCGCCCCGATCCCCGGGGTCGGGTAGCAGCCGTCCTTGTCGTAGTCGAACGCGGGCTGGAACTTCTTCTCCAGATCGCTCGCGTTGCCGGGCAGCGCACCGGGTGGATCCGCCAGCGCGGCGGCCGGAAATCCCACGGAGAGCGCGAGCGTCGCACCCGCCACCATTGCCAGCCTGCGCACACGCGTCTTCATCGGGCCCTCCGCCGACCTACCGGGTATGGATTCCGGCAGAAATTTTCCACCGCGCACCGAAGGCGGAACAAGGCACGAAAAGGCACGAACGCCGCACCGTACGGGCACGGCGCGGCGTTCGACGACTGCCGGGTCAGTAACCCCGGTACGCGCCACCGTGGGACATCGCCTGGATCCCGGGCACGTTGCCGAGCGAGCCGTACCGGTCGATCGAGTACTGGACCCCGGCGATGATGTTGTCCACCGGGTTGTAGATGTTGTCGTGCCCGGGCAGCTTGTGCGCGTTGAAGGTCGAGTCGATGCACTGCATCAGGCCCTTGGACGGGTGCCCGGCGGCGGCGTTCGAGTTGCCGGTGAGGAAGAGGTGGTCCCCTTCCCGCGCCGTCCAGGTGCCGAGCTCGGTGGTGACACACCAGACGTCGCCACGAGCTGCCTCTTCGGCATCCAGGAACGCACCGGTGACGACCGGGTTGTTCGCCCGCACCGAGGCTTCCACCTGCCAGGTTTCATGCGCACTCGTCCGGTCCACATACGACACGCGCGGCCGCGCACCCGACAGGTAGACCGCCAGCACGATGGCTTCGAGCACTTCCCCAGGAGCCTGGTAGACCGTCACCTTGGGCTTCGCATACCCCGGTTGGTCGTGCCAGGTTCCTTCCGCGTCGATGACGGCCCTGAGCCAGGCGGTGCGCTGCGCCGACGACATCGCGAGCACCTGAGCGAACGCCTCGGACTTCGGATTGCCCGCACGCCGCAGCAGATCGTGGGCGTAGTCGTGGTCAAGCCGGAACTGGTGCCGTGGGCCGCAGCCGCCCCGGTCATCGACGTATTCGGCATGCGGAACGTCGGCCAGCAACTCCCGGATTTTCTCGACCATGGCCGGCTTCGACTGCGCGATCGACATGGTCGGTCGGTGTTTCCGGTTCTCGACCTGCCCGTCGCCGGCGATCCAGCCGAGGATGGCCGCCTCCGGCACGCTCACCTCCAGCCCGGCGCCGGTGTCCGCGGGCGCCGCAAGCAGGAGCCGATCACGGCTGCCCACCTGCTCGGTCGTGACGAACCGCCCCTCCACAGCGTGCTGGGATCGCGTCGGTACGCCGCGTTTCCCGTGGACCGTGAGCCAACGGTGGTTCGGCGTCGTCGTCGCCTGCCACCGGCTGTTGCCGATCCGGACGAGGCGCGCGTTCTCGTGGTGCACGATCCGGGTGATCCGGGTCCACTCACCACGGCCGGTCGCCGGGTTGTAGCCGATCGTCTCGTCGCCCACCTCGACGTCGCCGTGTTTGAGCAGTCCTCGCCGGGTGAGGATCGCGGTGTCGAGCGGCACGCAGTCCCAGTTGTTGATCGCGTTGGGGTCGCCGCCGGACTCGTGCTGGATGATCGCCCAGATGTTCTTGATGTCGGCGTCGGTCACGTTCACGCCCGCGGCCTGCAGCTCCTTGATCGCTTCCTGGATCCACTGCTGCACGTTGCCCGGTGGCGGGGACGAGGGCGGGCCACCACTCGGACCGAGGCCGCCGCCACCTCCGCCACCGCCGCCGCCTCCACCCGAACCGCCGCCGTCGTGGCCGGTGTGGATGCCGCCGGTGCTCTGCGGGGTGGTGCCACCCGAACCGGGGGGCTGGACCTTGTCGTAGCCGCCGTCGATCTGCTTCTTCATCAACGTCTGCGACTGGCCGATCATCCCGTTGGCCTGGTCGAGCAGGTCCTGGACCTGGCCGTCCCATTCGGTGGTGATCCGGTTGATGTCGGTCTTCGCCTCGGCCTTGATCTGGTCGGCGGTCTTCGCCGGGCCCGGCTTGTTCTGCGCGAGAGCGGTTTTCGCGGCCGCGGTGGCCGCGTCCATGTCGGTCTGCGCCTTCTGGTTGCGCGCGTTGACCGCGCCCTCCGCGCCGTGCAGCTTGTCGTTGGTGACCTTCGACTTGATGTCGCCGAGGTTCTTCGCCAGCGTGGACAGGTCGTTCGCGACGTCGCCGAGGTGTGCCTCGACCTTCGCGCCGGCGCTGCGCACCGAACGCACGTAGTCGAAGAAGGAGTCGGCCGCCTGGCCCGACCAGACACTGCTGTCGAGTGCCTTGGTGGTGTTGTCCAGCGCGGTCGAGTGGTCGGCCGCGTCGGTGGCGGCGCCGCGGAACTGGTCGGCGGCCTTGGTGATGGCGTCGACGTTCAGCTTGGCGACCTTGTCCACCTTGCCGGTGAACGCGCCCCAGTTGTCCGGCGTACCGGCCCCGGTCGCAGTCAAAGCCACGGGTGTACTCCCCCTCTTTCCCCGGTCGAGCGGATCAGGTCGTCACTTGTCCTCGTGCACGGTGAGGTCGCTCTTGGCGACCTCGTCCATTTCGGTCATCAGCCCTGCCGCCCGGCGCATCGCGAGGGCGAGCGCGTCCATGTGCTGCCCGGCGGCGTCGAACTGGCTGTGCACACCGTCCTTCAGATGGCCGACCGCACCGTGTGCGTCCTGCGCGTCGTCCATTCCGCCGAACGGGCTCTCCCGTTCGTCGTCCATTCCGGTGACCTTGTCCTTGGACTTGCGGAACTCTTCCTTGAGCTTCTCCACCTGGCGCGCCGCGCTGGCCATCGAATCAGCGTCGTAGACAGGCACTGCTCGCCTCACCCCTTCAGGAAACGTTCTTGCCCGGCCAGTCTGACGCACGTCTGACCAGGCCGGTTCCGCGTCAACTGTAAGACCTGGATTCCGGTGACGGTGGCGAACTCGGCCAAGTTCCACCCGGCGTGCCCACCGGATTCACGGAAAGTCCGAGAAGTCCGTTTCCCTGGTCAACTCCGGCTCACAGCGCCGACTGCAGTTCGTGGACCCGCTCGACGAGCACGGCGTTGTCGGCCGGACTGACCGTCGCCCAGCCACGACCGCCGGGGTCCTCGGTGAGCTGGAAGAGGTACCGGCCGGAATCCGTGTCGTAGAAGGCCGCCACCTGCGGCGAACGGCGGACGGTGCCGTCGCGCAGGACCCGTTCGGCGCAGAACTGGCCGCGGGCCTCCTGGCCGACCAGCATTCCGGCCAGCTCCTGGGCCTGCCACAGGTCCAGGCCCCGGTCCTCGAGCGCGGTGACCAGCGCTCGCGGCTCGCCTCGGGCGACCGCGTCGGCGGCGACCAGGGTGTCGTGCGGCACCGAGATCGACTGGCCGACGCCCGGGCCGAGGTCGCCCGCGACCGGCACCGCGGCCTCGGCCAGCGCGCCGTCGTCCGCGGGGATCAGCCACACCTCGTCGCGGTCGATCACGCCGAGCACGGCCTGACTTCCGCGGCTCACCGCGCGGCCGCGGATCTCTCGCTCGGCCCACACCCACACGTCGACCGCGTACTGCGGCCGGGCCAGCAGGTGCAACTGGTCGAGCAGGGCACCGGCCGGGCGGCCGCCGCGCGCGAGCCGTCGCCGGCTCAACGACTCCCACGCCGAGGCCACCAGCGCGGTGCGCTCGGTGTGCGTGGCCCCGGGCGAGGGCACGGCCAGCGCCGACGGGCGCCTGCCCAGCTCCAGCGATTCCCAGAGCACGTCGAATTCGAGTGCCGACAGCACCTGGCTCACGGTCAGCGCACTTCCCCCGTGCCGTCGCCGAGCACGTCGCGGGTGACCATGCGCCCGTCGGTGAACAGGTCCTTGTCGTCGACCCCGAACCGGCGTACGTGCTCGCCGTCCTGCTCGTCCTGGGTCGCGGCCGGGGAGAGGAACTTCGCGTCGCCACCGTCGGGCTCGGGCGTGAGCTGCTCGGCCTTGCGCAGCGCGACCGCCTCTTCCTCGGGCAGTTCGTCCACCGGCAGCGGACGCGCCGGGCCGTTCGACGGCGGACCGCCGAAGCCGCGGCCCTGCCGTTCGCGGTCACCGGCCAGCGCGCCACCCGCGACACCGGCACCGATCGCCGCGGCACCCGCCCCGACGTCCCCGGCGGACGCGCCACCCCGCGGCGGAGCCGGCGCGGGGTTCGCTGTCCCGGCCGGGCTCGGCGGCTGCGGATCGCTGCCGACCAGACGACCGCGGTTCAGCGCCTGGTCGTGCCCGCCACCGGGAAACGACGCACCACCGCCACCACCGCCGCCACGGCCGAGCACCCCGTCCGTCCCGGTGGTGCCGCGGGGACCGTCCGGGAGCAAGCTGCCGGACTTGCCTGCCTCAGGTGCACCGGTCCCGCGCTGCGACGGCGAACCGTCCGGCGCTGCCGCACCTCCGGATGCACCCGGACCACCGGGCGCTCCAGGGCCACCGGGCGCTGCCGGGCCACTGGGTACGCGGGCACCCGCGGCACCGCCGGAATGCCCCGATACGCCGGAGAACCCGGGCTGCCCAGGCACGTTCCCGATCGTGTGCCCACCCGGCCGGCTCACGCCGCCCTGCCCGGGCGGGACTTCCCGCGCCACAGGCGGTGTGGCGACGACGTTCGCGGCCGGCTCGACGCGGCCGGCCTGCGCAGCCTGCGCCGGAACGCCGTGAGCGGGCGTCGGCGGGTCCACCACGGGACGGCTGACCGGCTGCGGCGCAGGCGAAGGCGGTTCGACATACTGCGAACGCATCGAGGTCGACGACGGCCGGACCTCGCCGTCGGGCGTCACGTCGACTGCCGAGCCCGCGCGGTCCACGACGCCGGGCCGCCCGTCCGGCTCGCTTGTCGTCAAAGCCTGCGGTGCGTTCAGTTCCTCGCTGGACAACAGGATCTCGCCGCTTTGCAGGGCGTAGGCGTTCAACGCCTCCAGCGCCTGGGCACGCGCGTTCTGCGCGGCTTGGACCTCGGTCGCGTGATCGGTCTCGAACCCGATGAGGCTCAGCACCGAATCGCCGAAGGTGAAGCCGCCCGCACCTTTGCGGACGGTGGCCGCGTCCGGCAGCTTGTACTTGGTGTGACTGAACAATTCTCCTTGCGCGAACAGCATTTGCGCGGTGTGCGCGACCTTGCGCATGGCGTCCTGGGAGAAGCCGGCCTGTTCGGTCAGCACCTGCCCGGCCTGCCCGCCCGCCTCGCTCTGCCATTCGACGCCGAGCTTCGCCAGCTGCGTGCGCAACGTGCTGTCGGTTTCGCCGAGGGCGGTCGAGACCGCCCGCAGTGCCTCGACGGCCGTGCCGATGCTGTCGATTCCGTCGCCGTCGCCGAACTTCTCGATCTCCTCGGAGATGGCAGTGTCGGTCCAGCCGTCGAAGCGGTGGTCGCGGATCCTTCCCGCGAGGTCCGAGATCTCCACGCGCCCTCCCTAACTCCGTGCCTTGAGGCCCTGGACCGCCAGCCCGGCGGCCTGAATGGCGAGGTCGCACAACTGCGGCCTGCTGAACGCGCCGGAAGTGACCGCGAACGCCTGCGCGGCCAGCGTCCGGCCGTTCGCGACCCCGACCAGCACCTCGCAGTCCGACGGGGTGCCGGACGCGCGGTAATGCTTCAGCGCCGGATACTCCTCGACGCTGGTGGGCTCGGTGGTCATGCTGTTCTTCCGCCGTGCGCCGGTGAGCCACTCCTGCAGGTCGGCGCCGACGACACGCAGATGGAACGAGCGGAACGGCTCGGTCTTGGTGGCGTCGAGCACGCAGGTGGGCCCGTCGGCCGGATCCGCCGCCTCGCGCGGCACGCTGCTGACGCTCAGCGCATCGAGCTGGGCCTGCCCGATCAGCGTGCACGGATCCGTGCCGGCGATCGGCAGATCGGCCGGACGGGGCGGCAGATCGGCCGCCTTCGCCTGCTGCGAAGCCGAACTCGCCGCGGTCTGCACCGGATACGCCGTGCCCGGATCTCCGGACGAGCACCCGGCGACGCCGAGCACCGCGACCACGGCGAGTACCGGCTTAGTGGACGCCGTGCGCACCGCGGTCCCCGAACGCCGCGGCCTTGTCCGCTTCACTGGCCTCGTAGGTCTTCGCCGCCTCGCGCAGCTGCGCGACGAGCCGGTGCAGGTTCGCGACGTACTCGCGCACTTGCGCGACGTAGGACCGGTCACCGTCGGCCACGAGCAGATTCCACGCACCGATCGCGTTCACGCTCACCGTGTCCGCCGAGGGCGTGTCGACGCGCAGCTCGCCCAGCCGCGTGAGCAGCTTGTCCTCGAGCGCGTTGACCTGATCCTCCACGACCCTGGCCACCTCGAGCAGCTTTCCCGGCTCCACGACCAGGTCCGCGACCCCCGGCACGGCAGGGACCGAGGACGCCAGGCCGCTCAGCGGAGTGCTTGCTGGCATGCGCTACCCCTCACGTGATACGGACAGTGACCGTGCAAACCCGTTTCGAGGCTACCAACGGACGCGTGTGGCCGAGGCGAGTTTCACCAAGACCGCTCAGGCGGGGGCGGTGACCTCACCGTTGGCGGCACGCAGCGCGATGTCGGTGCGGTGGTGCGAGCCGGCGAGGTGCACGCGCTCGACGATCTCGTACGCGTGCTTGCGCGCCGATTTGAGCGTCTTGCCGGTGCCGACCACCGACAGCACCCGTCCGCCGGCGGACACGACCGCGCCGTCCTCGCGCCGCCGCGTGCCGGCGTGCAGGACGCCTTCGGTCTCGCCGCCGGTGATCACGTCGCCGGTGCGCGGTTTGCCGGGGTAGCCGTCGGCCGCGATCACCACGGTGACCGCGGCGCCGCCGGACCACTCCAGTGGCGGCAGCTCGGCCAGCCGTCCGGTGGCGGTCGCGTGCAGCACCTCGGCCAGCGACGTCCGCAGCAGCGCCAGCACGACCTGGGTTTCCGGATCCCCGAACCGGCAGTTGAACTCGATCACCTGCGGGCCGTCCGAGGTCAGCGCGAGGCCCGCGTAGAGCAGTCCGGAGAACGAGGAGCCCCGCTCGTCGAGTTCGTCCACCACCGGCTGCACGATCCGGGCGACGACGTCCTCGACCAGATCGTCGCCGGTCCACGGCAGTGGCGCGTACGCACCCATCCCGCCGGTGTTCGGCCCGGTACCACCGTCGCCGACGCGCTTGAAGTCCTGCGCGGGCAGCAGCGGCACCACGGTGCGCCCGTCCACGAAGCAGAACAGCGAGGCCTCCGGCCCGTCCAAAAAGGACTCCAGCAGCACCGGGTGTCCGCCGTCGAGAAGCATCAACGCGTGCTTGCGGGCCACCTCGACGTCCTGGGTCACCACCACGCCCTTGCCGGCGGCGAGCCCGTCGTCCTTCACCACCCACGTGGGACCGAAGCGCTGCAGCGCGGCGTCGAGACGCGCAGGCGTGTCCACGACCTCACTGCGCGCGGTCGGGACACCCGCGGCGGACATGACGTCCTTCGCGAACGCCTTGGAGCCCTCGATCCGCGCGGCGGCGGCAGTGGGCCCGAAGCAGGCGATGCCCGCGTCTCGCACAGCGTCTGCGACGCCCGCGACGAGCGGCACCTCGGGACCGATCACGACGAGGTCGGCCCGCCACTCCTTGGCCAGCGCGGCGACCGCGGCCGGCTCGGCGGGCTCGACTCCGAGCTGCTCGGCGACCGCGGCGGTGCCGGCGTTACCCGGCGCGCAGGCGAGCGCCGTGACGCCTGGGTCACCAGACACCGCGAGGACGAGTGCATGCTCACGGGCGCCGGACCCGATTACCAGTACGCGCACGCCGGACAGCGTAACGGTGCGTGCGCCGGCCGGGCAGATCGCCGTCCGCCATCCGCGTCGGCGAGCGGGACCCACCCGCCGTTCACCCGGTTGTCAGCCCCCGGTCCGGGTGGGTCGCCCCGCCGGACGCTTGCGGCGACGAGAGTGGCGCGGTAGTCGTGACCCCGGTCGCACCATCGGGTGCCTGGGAGAAAGAGGTCCTCCATGAAACGCAAGCGCGTCGGCGTGCTCGTCCTGTCCGGCCTGGTCCTCGCGACGGCCGCCGGCCTCGCGGTCGGTCCCGCCGCGGCCGGTGAGCAGCCCGCCCCGGATGCGGTGGCGACCGGCCACGGGCACGATGACCCGGTGATCGTCGGCCACCGCGGCGCCTCCGGCTACCGCCCGGAGCACACGCTCGCCTCCTACGAGCTGGCCTGGCGGATGGGCGTGGACTTCGTCGACGTCGACCTCGTGCCGACCAAGGACGGTCAGCTGGTGGCCCGGCACGAACCCGAGATCGGCGGCACCACCGACGTCGCCGACCATCCGGAGTTCGCCGCGCGCAGGACCAGCAAGGTCATCGACGGAACGAAGCTGACCGGGTGGTTCACCGAGGACTTCACCCTCGCCGAGCTGAAGACGCTGCGCGCGAAGGAACGGATCCCGGAGAACCGGCCGAACAACCAGCTCTACGACGGGCGGTTCCCGATCGCCACCTACCAGGAGGTGCTGGACCTCTCGCGCCGGCTGGGCCGGGAGCTGCACCGCACGCTCGGCACCTACCCGGAGGTCAAGCACTCCACCTACTTCACCTCGATCGACAACCCCATCGAGCCGAAGCTGGTGGCGCTGCTGAACCGCAACGGACTGAACCGGCCGGGCGCGCCGGTGGCCATCCAGTCGTTCGAGGTGTCGAACCTGCAGGCGCTGCACCGCCAGGTGCGGGTGCCGCTGCTGCAGCTGACCGAGGCGAGCGGGGCACCGGCCGACCTCGTGGCCAAGGGCGACAAGCGCACGTACGCCGACCTCGTCTCGCCGGCCGGGCTGCGTGAGATCGCGAAGTACGCGACCTACCTCGGGCCGGACAAGTCGCAGGTCATCCCGCTGGACGCCGACGAAAACCCGGGCAGCCCCACTTCGCTGGTCGCCGACGCGCACCGGGCGGGGCTGAAGGTGGCGCCGTACACGTTCCGCAACGAAAACCCGTTTCTGCCCGCGAATCTGCGTTCGTCGGAGAGCCCGACCGCGTACGGGAACGTCTTCGCCGAGGAGGCCGCGTTCCTGAAGGCCGGCGTGGACGGGTTCTTCGCCGACCAGCCGGACACCGCGCTGGAGTCACTGCACGACTTCCTCGGCCGCTGAGCAGGTCGCTGCCTTGACACCCGCAAACGGGTCGGGCTAGCTTCTGCGGACTCATTGGTCTGTCCGCATACCTTTCAGGTGGGTGCCCGATGGATGTCTCCGACCAGCAGACCGCCGAACCCGACCATCCGGACGACGACAGCGCACGCCTGCACGCGCTGGGGTACGCCCAGGAACTCAAGCGGACCATGTCGGCGTTCTCGAACTTCGCCGTCTCGTTCACGATCATCTCGATCCTGTCCGGCTGCCTGACCCTCTACGGCTTCGGCATGACCACCGGTGGGCCCGCGGCGATGATCTGGGGCTGGCCGCTGGTCGGATTGTTCGTGGTGCTCGTCGGGCTCGGCATGGCGGAGGTGTGCTCGAGCTACCCGACCGCGGGCGGGCTGTACTACTGGGCGGCGAAGCTCGCCGCCCGCAACGGGCCGGCGTGGTCGTGGTTCACCGGCTGGTTCAACCTGATCGGGCAGATCGCGGTCACCGCGGGCATCGACTTCGGGGCGGCGTTGTTCCTCAACGCGTTCCTGGACCTGCAGTGGGGGTTCAGCGCCACGCCGGGGCACACGATCCTGCTGCTGGCGATCATCCTCGTCGTGCACGGTGCGCTGAACACCTTCGGCGTGCGGGTGGTCGCGCTGCTGAACAGCGTCAGCGTGTGGTGGCACCTGCTCGGGGTGCTGGTGATCGTGGGCGTGCTCGTGTTCGTGCCCGCCAAGCACCAGGACGCGTCGTTCGTGTTCGGCAGCTTCGTCAACCAGACGGGCTGGGGATCGGCGCCGTACGTGTTCGCACTCGGGTTGCTGCTGTCGCAGTACACCCTCACCGGGTACGACGCGTCGGCGCACATGACCGAGGAGACGAGGAACGCCGCCAAGGCCGGACCACGCGGGATCATCACGTCGATCCTGGTGTCGCTGGCCGCAGGCTGGGTCCTGCTGATCGGCCTGACCTTCGCGATCCAGGACTACGACGGCGCGGTCAACTCGGCCACCGGGGTCCCGCCCGCGCAGATCTTCATCGACGCGACCGGCGCCGTCACCGGGAAGTTCCTGCTGCTGATCTGCATCGGCGCACAGCTGTTCTGCGGGATGGCCTCGGTGACCGCGAACTCCCGGATGATCTACGCCTTCGCCCGCGACGGCGCGATCCCCGGCTCGAAGTTCTGGCACCGCATCAACAAACGCACCCAGACCCCGACCAACGCGGTGTGGCTGGCCGCCGGCGGCGCACTGGTGCTGGCGCTGCCGTACCTGTGGAGTGAGACGGCGTACGCAGCGGTCACGTCGATCGCCACGGTCGGCCTGTACGTCGCGTACGTGATCCCCGTGTTCCTGCGCGTCCGGCGCGGTGCGGCCTTCGAGAAGGGGCCGTGGAACCTGGGCCGCTGGGGCAAGCCGATCGGCATCGTCGCGACCGCGTGGGTGGCGGTGATCTTCGTGTTGTTCATGCTGCCGCAGACCGCCCCGGTCACCGTCGACACCTTCAACTACACCCCCATCGCCTTCCTGGTGGTGCTGGGCGGCGCCGCACTGTGGTGGGTGCTGTCCGCGCGGAAGTGGTTCACCGGCCCGAAGGTGCAGGGCTCCGCGGCGGAGCTGGCCGCGGTGGAACAGGAGCTGAAGGACCTGGGCTGAGGCTACCGTCCATAGTCCACTGTGGACTCGCCGGCGGCCCGGTCCGGTACTCGTGCGCCGACACGGTGACCGGAACCGGCGGAGCTCGCCCGTGATGGGCGAAAATACCGGGTATGGAGACCCTGACACTGGTCGGCGTGCTCGCCGGTTCCCTCGGGCTGACAGCGCTGGCCCGCCGGTTCAACCTGTCCGCGCCGCTGGTGATCGTGGTGGTCGCGCTGGGTGTGGCGGTGCTGCCCGGCGTGCCGCGGATCGAGCTGGAACCCGAGCTGATCCTCACCCTGGTGCTGCCGCCGCTGCTCTACTCGACCTCGCTGGAGAGCTCACTGACCCACTTCCGGGCGAATCTGCGGTCGATCGTCTCGCTCGGTGTGCTGCTGGTCGTGGTCACCGCGTTCGTGATCGCGTTCGTGGTGCATCTGATCCTGCCGGACCTGCCGTGGGCCTCGGCGCTCGTGCTGGGTGCGGTGGTCTCGCCGCCGGACGCGGTCACCGCGGTGGCGATCGGGCGGAGGCTCGGTCTGCCGCGCGGGATCATGGCCGTGCTGACCGGCGAAAGCCTGGTGAACGACGCGGCCGCGCTGACCCTGTACAAAGTCGCGCTCGCCGCGGTCGCCGGGACCGCCGGTTCGCTGGGCCACGGGTTCGCCGTGTTCGCGGTGGCGACCGTGCTCGGCATCGCGGTCGGGCTGGTCTTCGGGCTGGTCGTGGATTTCCTCCGCTCGCGGCTCGACGATCCGATGATGGAGTCGGCGTTCGGCATCGTGGTCCCGTTCGCCGCGTACGTCACGGCCGAACATCTGCACCCGTTCGGTCCCGAGTTCAGCGGCTCGGGCGTACTGGCGGTGGTCTCCGCCGGACTGTTCCTCGGCTACCGGTCCCTCGGCGCCTCACCGGCGACGCGGATGCAGGACCGTTCGGTGTGGTCGTCGATCGACCTGATGCTGGAGGCCCTGGTGTTCGCGCTGGTGGGCCTGCAGCTGCCGTTCGTGCTCGAAGGAGCGCAAAACGCCGCGCGGGACAACGGAACGCTGGCCGCGGTCGCCGCGGTGGTACTCGGCGTCACCATGTTCGTCCGCATCCCGGCGGTGTTCCTGTCCGCCTACCTGCCCAAGTCACTGCAGCTGATCGGCCGGACGAAACGAGATCCGACGTCGTGGCGCTCACTCGCGGTGGTGTCGTGGACCGGGATGCGCGGGGTGGTCACCATCGCCGCCGCGTCCGGCGTACCCGAGAACACCCCCGGCCGGGCCGAGATCCAGCTGTTCGCCTTCACCGTCGCGGTGGGCACGGTGCTGATCCAGGGGCTCACCCTGCCGCCGCTGATCCGGCTGCTCAAGGTGCAGGATCCGGACGAGGAGGCGCGCGACCAGGCCGAGGAACTGGCCGCTCGCGAGGTCGCGCAGAAGGCCGCGCACGAGCGGCTGCGGGAACTCAGCAGGGACAAGCTGTCCAAAATGGACATCGAACCGGAGAAGCTGCAGCGCCTGCAGGAGCGGCTGGAACGCGTGGTGGACGCGCGGTACCGGTTCGCGCAGGCCTCGATCACGCTCTCCGGCGAGGAACGCCGGGCCACCCCGCAAGCCCAGTTCGCGCGGGCCCGGCGCGAGCTGCTCATCACGCAGCGGGCGGCGATGATCGAGGAGAACCGCGCCGGCCGGCTGGACGACGACGTCCTGCAGCGGGTGCTGCGCGAACTGGACCTGGAGGAGATGGCGGTCTCGACCTCGATCCGCAACCGGATGGCCTGAGGCGCGGACATTGTTCTGCCCGGCTCCCAGCAGGCGGGAGCCGATGCGCGACGTCCGCGGGGACCCGCACCCTGGGGCCCCGACGACCCCCAGGAGGACCGATGTCCCTGACCGACGTCATCGACGGCACCCACGAAGCCGTGAAAGCCGACCCGCGCAACGCGGCGGTGTCGTTCAGCGTGCAGCACGCACTGGCCGCCGGCACCAAGACGGTGGTCGACGTGCGCGTGCGCGACCACCAGCTGACCGTCGACGAGCCGCCCGCGCTCGGCGGCACCGACAGCGCCGCCAACCCGGTGGAGTACGCGCTCGCGTCGCTGGGCTCCTGCCAGGTGATCACGTACCAGTTCTGGGCGGCCCGGCTGGGCATCCAGCTCGACGCGGTGCGCGTGCAGGTGGACGGCGACCTGGACCTGCACGGCTTCTTCGGCTTCGACGAAGCCACCCGCCCCGGTTTCCGCGACGTCCGGGTCTCGGTCGAACTCGAGGGCCCGGCCCCGGCCGAACGCTACGAGGAACTGCGCCGCGCGGTCGACGAGCACTGCCCGGTACTGGACCTGTTCCGCCACGAAACCCCGGTCAGCACGAAGATCGGCTGACCGGGACGCCGCCTCAGGCGAACTCGTGCCGCACGATGGTCTGGTCGCGGCCGGGGCCCACGCCGATGGCCGAGACCCGGGCGCCGGCCAGCTCCTCGATGCGCTCGACGTAGGCGCGGGCGTTGGCCGGCAGCTCGTCGTAGGTGCGGCAGGTCGAGATGTCCTCGAACCAGCCGGGCAGCTCCTCGTAGACCGGGACCGCGTGGTGCACGTCGGTCTGCGTCATCGGCATGTCCGAGGTGCGGAAGCCGTCCACCTCGTAGCCCACGCACACCGGCACCTTCTCCAGGCCGGACAGCACGTCCAGCTTGGTCAGGAAGTAGTCGGTGATGCCGTTGACGCGGACCGCGTAGCGCGCGATCACCGCGTCGAACCAGCCGGTGCGCCGCGAACGGCCGGTGGTCACGCCGAACTCGCCACCCTGTTTGCGCAGGTACTCGCCGGACTCGTCGTCCAGTTCGGACGGGAACGGGCCGGAGCCGACGCGGGTGGTGTAGGCCTTCAGGATGCCGAGCACGGTGGTGATCCGGCCGGGGCCGATGCCCGATCCGGCACTGGCGCCGCCGGAGGTCGGGTTGGACGAGGTCACGAACGGGTAGGTGCCGTGGTCCACGTCGAGCAGGGTGCCCTGCGAACCCTCCAGCAGCACGGTGTCCCCGCGCTCGAGCGCCTGGTTCAGCTGCAGCCGGGTGTCGGCGATGCGGTGCGCGAACTTCTCGCCCGCGGCCAGCACCTCGTCGGCCACCTGGTCGGCGTCGAGTGCCTTGCGGTTGTAGACCTTGACCAGCACCTGGTTCTTGAACTCGAGCGCCGCCTCGACCTTCTGCCGGAAGATCTTCTCGTCCAGCAGGTCCTGTGCACGCACGCCGACCCTGGCAATCTTGTCCTGGTAGCACGGCCCGATCCCACGGCCGGTGGTGCCGATCTTGCGGCTGCCAAGGTAGCGCTCGGTGACTTTGTCGATCTCCACGTGGTACGGCATGATCAAATGCGCGTCGGCGGAGATCTGCAGGCCGCTGGTGTCCACGTCGCGGGCTTCCAGCCCGGCCAGCTCGTCGAGCAGCACCCCCGGATCGACCACCACGCCGTTGCCGATCACGTTGGTCACGCCAGGGGTGAGGATGCCCGACGGGATGAGGTGCAGTGCGAAGTTCTCGCCGCCTGGCAGCACGACCGTGTGGCCCGCGTTGTTTCCGCCCTGGTAACGGACGACCCACTGGACGCGGTCGCCGAGCAGGTCGGTCGCCTTGCCCTTGCCCTCGTCGCCCCACTGGGCACCGATCAGCACGATCGCCGGCATGTGACACTCCAGGTGTTCGGCAACAGGAAAACGCGTCCCGGCAGGGGACACGGGTGGCGCTGGTAAATGCCGGTGCATGACTGTAACGGAGGACCCACGGGTGCGCGGAACGGTGGTGGCCTGTGGAACGGCCGGACAGCGGGCCACGGCTGCGTCCGGCCTGCCGGTGGCCTGCGTCCCGGACCGTCCCGGCAAGGCGGAAATCGACCCCTTGCTGGGGGAACACGATCGGCTGGTGGTCGCGGGCACGGACGCCGACCTGGCCGCCGTCGTGGTGCGGATCATGCGCCGCGAACGGCTGGCGGACGTGTCGGTGGGCTACCTGCCGGTCGAGTCCTCGCGCGCTGCGGGGCGCTGGGCGCTGCCCGCTGATCCGGCCGACGCGCTCGCGGTCGCGTGGGAGGGAGCCGACGCCACAGTCCCGCTCGTGCGCGACGACAGCGGAGGCGTGCTGCTCGGGTATGCGAGCCTGCGTGCTGTCAAGGGCCAGGCGTATTGCGACGAACAGGTGGCATTCGACGGCGAAGTCTCCGCCGTGGAAGTCGCCCCCGACGACGTCGGCGTGACGGCCCGGGTGACCCGCGGACGGCTTCTGAAGCGTTCGGCGACCTTCCGCGGCCGCGCCTTCCAGGTCGGCTGCGTACCCACGTCTTCGCTGGTCGTCGACGGGGTGGCGGACGGACGGGAGATCACCCGCCGGACGTGGTACCGGCACACCGCCGACCTCCGGCTCGCGCACGACTGAGGGCGGAATTCGCTTCCGAGCACTCCGTTGGTGACTTTCTGTTTACAGAAGGTCTGTTACATGTCATCCCAAGGTGTTGCGTCGGCCACTTCCGTGGTTGAGGGTTATTTGTACCCGCACCTGACTGGGAGGCAGCAAAATGCTGACCACACGCACTGTTCGCAATTCCTTGACCGTTATGGCCGGCGTGGCGCTGCTCGGCGCGACCACAGTCGGCGTCGCCGGGGCCACGCCGCCGGGTATCCCGTCCACGGCCGACGCGCAGAGCGCCCTCGCCGCGCTGACCGTGCAGCCCGACGGCTCGCAGGACGGCTACAGCCGCGACAAGTTCCCGCACTGGATCGACCAGGGCGACAGCTGCAACACCCGCGAAGCGGTGCTCAAACGAGACGGCACCGACGTACAGGTCGGCTCGGACTGCTACCCGACCTCGGGCACCTGGGAATCGCCGTACGACGGCGGAAGCTGGACGTCACCGTCCGATGTGGACATCGACCACGTGGTGCCGCTGGCCGACGCGTGGCGCACCGGCGCCTCGTCCTGGACCCAGGACCAGCGCGAGGCCTACGCCAACGACCTGAGCGACCCGCAGCTGATCGCGGTCACCGACAACGTGAACCAGGAGAAGGGCGACAAGTCGCCGGACCAGTGGAAGCCGCCGTCCACCGACTACTGGTGCACCTACGCCAAGATGTGGGTGGCCGTGAAGCAGAAGTTCGAGCTCACCATCAACACCGCGGAGAAGTCGGCGCTGACCGACATGCTCGGCCGCTGCTGATCCGGGCTCGGGCGCTGCTGATCCGGGCACCACCGAAACTGGATGCCGCCGAACGGGGCACGGCCGATCCGGGCGTTGCCCTCCGGGTGAAGTCACCGCATACCCGGAGGGCAGCCCCTACCGACGGTGCTACCGCGTGCACTGTCGGTCTCCTATGGTCCGACCATGAAGAAGCTCGCGGCGGCCGTGCTGGCCGTCTTCATGGTGCTGTTCGCTACGGTGCCGGCCGCGGCCGCCACCGGACGCCGGGTCGTCGTCTACTACCAGACCGGCTACGACGGCGATTCCTACATCTCCCCACTGGGTCTGACCGACAACGACACCGGCGTCACCGATGTGATCGTCGGCGCTGTGCACCTCAACGACGGCGCCACCGTGACGTTGAACGACGATCCGCCGTCCGCGGACCGGTACCGCCGGCTGTGGCAGGACCTCGCCACCATGCAGGGCCAGGGCGTGCACGCGCTGGCGTTCGTCGGCGGTGCGGCCAAGGGCAGCTTCGAGCGGCTGGAGAACGACTTCGACACCTACTATCCGTTGCTGCGGCAGCTGATCAAGGACCACTCGCTGTCCGGGATCGACCTCGACGTCGAGGAGCAGATGTCGAACGGCGCGCTGAACAAGCTGATCGACGCGCTGCGGGCGGACTTCGGCCCGGACTTCCTGATCACGCTCGCCCCGGTCGCCCCCGAGCTCGCCGGCGGCGGCGGGCTGTCCGGCCTGGACTACGACCAGCTCTACCGCGACCGCGGCGACCAGATCTCCTGGTTCAACACGCAGTTCTACTGCGGCTGGGGCTCACTCGCCGACACCTCGGGTTACGACGGGATCATCAGCCACGGCGTCGTGCCCGCGAGCAAGGTCGTCGCCGGGACCGTGACCAACCCGGCGAACTGCAGCGGTTACGTCGACATGCCGACCCTTCAGTCGACCGTCGGCAGCCTGGTGCAGAAGTACCCGGACTTCGGCGGCGTGGACGGCTGGGAGTACTTCAACTCGCTGCCCGGCGACAAAGCCGCGCCGTGGCAGTGGGCGCAGCAGATCGCGCCCACCGTCAAGGGCTGACGCCCGGCGGGAGAGGACTCACCGGCGCGGCAGCCATTCGCAGGATTTCCCGTGCCAGCACGTCGTTCTGCCGGAACGAGGCGGCGTTCGTCCGAGGCCGGGTGAACGCCGCCGCGGAGCGGACGCTGGTGTGCGGGCCGACCGCGAACCGCCGCGGGTGAGGCGTGCCGGCCGCGGTGTGCACACGGAAGTCGCCGGCCGTGGTGGCGATGCGGCCGGACGGCAGCGGCCCGCCGCTCGCGTCCGGCACTTCCTCCTCCACCAGCGTGCCCGCGTCCCGCAGGCTGCGCAGCAGCGGGTCGGAAACACGCGAAATGCTCGCCTCCGGCAGCCGCGCCTCGATCAGGGTGCGCGCCGTGACCGTGTCCGGATGGCTCGCGCTGGACGCGACGAACATCCCGGCCTCCTCGTCGGCGGTCAGCAGCACGTCGGCGCCGAGGAACGAGACGATGCCGGCGTCGGCGAGCGCGAGCAGCTCCTCCAGCCGGCGCGGCGGCGGACCGCTGGCGTAGAAGGAGAAGAAGCCGCGGAACCAGCCGTCCATCCCGCTCACCTGCGAGGCCGCGGAAAGCCGTCCGGTGGCCAGCAGCGCGGGCAGCTGGCCGACCACCGACAACAGCGCCATGAACGCACCGAGGTCGGCGCTGTAGTACCCGTCGGCGCGCCGGGCGAGGTCGGCTTCCACGTACTCCCGCAACGCTTTGCCGAATTCCTCCACACACGGGTACCGCTGGCCGTCCAACGGACGGTCCAGCTTCTCCAGGTCCAGCCGGTCGTCCTCGGCCGGGACCGCGGCCGCGATCAGTTCGTCCATTTCGGACGTTCCCCAGCGCAGGTCCGCGAACGCGTCGGCGAACACCGGGAAATCGATGCGCACCCGGTCCGGATGGCCGGTGAACAGCTCCGTGTAGTAGGCCCAGGCGAGTTCCTTGGCGATCAACGGCCACACGTCGGCGCGGAAGTCCAGCGGGCCGGGCCGGCCGGCCAGCTCGGCGATCGCGTACTGGTCGAAGAACCTGGGCAGCTGCAACGGTTTCCCACGCAGCCGGTAGGCGGTTTTCGCGTGGTAGGGCACTCCGCGCCGGGAACCGACGTGCAGCACCGGCTCGGCGCCGCTCGGGTGGTAACGCAGCCCGCCACCCGAACGTTCGGAGAACCGGCCGCCGCGCCCCTCGGTCAGCAGCAGCATCAGGTCCACGAAAGCCAGCCCGAAACCCCGTACCAGCACCGGTTCCCCGGCCGGTACGTCCGCGTAGTCGACGTCGGCGGTGTACCCGGCAGGGTAGTACGCCAGGCCGTGCCGCCCGGCGAACTCCGCCAGCACGCGTTCGTCCGGGTCGGGCAGTGCGTCGAGATGCCCGACGGTCAGCACCACCGCGTCCGCCGCCACCACCGTCCCGTCCGAGAGCCGGACGGACTCGCGCTCACCGTCGTCGATGCCGACCGCGGTGGCCCGGTGCTCCACCACCTCGATGCCGGGCGGAAGTTCGGCGACCACCTTGCGGTAGAACCACTCCAAGTACCGGCTCTGCAACCGGCGGGTCGGAAAGTCCGTGGCAGCCAGCGTTTCCAGCTCGTCGCGCAGATCATCGGGCACCTGATGCTCCAGGTCGCCCGCGCGGACCCCACGCGCCCATTCGATCAACGACGGGCCGGGCAGCACCGGACCGTCGATCCGTACCGTGTCGTCGGTGAACACGGTGACGTCCTCGGGCATCGAGTTCATCCGCAGCAGCGGCGACTGCTCGTACCGCCAGACCCTGCCGGGGCCCGGCGGGAACGGGTCGATCAGGTGCACCGCCAGCCTGCCCCGGCCGAGCAGTTCGGCGGCGCTGGCGGACAGCCGTTCCAGGACGCCGACCCCACGAGGTCCGGCGCCCACTATGGCGAGCGTGAACGTCGCGAGGTCGGTCACGCGGCCGAAGCTACGCGCGTGGAGTCCCCCGCGAGCGGTGTTCCACAGTGCGGACGACCGGCCACCCGGGTGTGGCATAGGCCACACCAAGGCGGTTGCCGAGCTGGGTCGAGTGCGGAGCGCTATCGTCTGGACACGCGACGAACTGCCCGTGACCTGATGGATACCGGCGAAAGAACCTAGAGAATCACCAACAGTCACGAGACACTGAGGCGGACGACTCACCACGTGTGACCGGCCCGTGACCAGGAGGTTCTATGGTCACCTGTTGGTCACCATTGCGGCACGGTGCGCATACAGAGCGGGGAGAACACGGATGACGGCAGGATCCGAACGAGTCACGTTCCGCGAGGTGTTCGGCGTCGCCGAATTCCGCGCCCTGTGGTTCGGCGAACTGCTGTCGATCGCCGGTGACCAGCTCGCCAGGGTCGCCCTCTCCGTGCTGGTCTACGCGAGGACCGGGTCGGCCACGCTGACCGGGCTCACCTACGCGCTCACGTTCTTCCCGTCGTTGTTCGGCGGCATCTTCCTGACCGGCCTCGCCGACCGGTTCCCACGGCGCACGGTGATGGTCGCGGTCGACCTCATGCGCGCGGTGCTGATCGGGCTGGTGGCCATCCCCGGGCTGCCGTTGTGGACGCTGTGCGTACTGGTCGGCCTGGTCTCCCTGCTGAACCCACCGTTCAAGGCCTCCCAGCTGGCCCTGCTGCCCCAGATTCTCGAGGGCGACCGGTTCGTGGTCGGCATGGGCGTGCGCAGCATGACCGTGCAGTCCGCACAGCTGCTCGGGTTCGCCGGCGGCGGCGCGCTGCTGCTGGCACTGGACCCGCGGCTGGCGCTCGTGCTCGACGCGGCGACCTTCATTCTTTCCGCGCTCTTCGTACGTTTCGGCCTGAAGGCCCGCCCGGCCGCGGCGAGCGGCGACAAGCGAAGGCCGTTCTTCTCGTCGCTCAGCTCCGGCGGGAAGATCGCGTTCACCACCGCGGCGTTGCGCCCGCTGATGCTGTTCACCTGGCTGGCCGGTCTGCTGCCGGTGTACGAGGGCATCGCCGCGCCCTACGTCGACTCCTCCGGCGGCGGCCCTGGCGTGATCGGCCTGCTGCTGGCCGCCGACCCGGTGGGCAGCGTGATCTTCACGTTCATCTACACCCGGTGGGTGCCCGCGGCGATCCGGCCGAAGCTGATCGGCCCGCTCACCGCGCTCGCCGCGATCCCGCTGCTCGTCTGCTTCCTGCAGCCGGGCGCGGTGGTGTCGGTGATCCTGTTCGTGATTTCCGGCGGCTTCGGCACGATCGCCCTGCTGCAGGCCACCGCGTCGCTCACGATCGCGGTGCCGGACGAGACCCGGGCGCAGACGATGGGGCTGTCGAACACCGGCCTGACCACGACGATGGGTGTCGTTCCGCTGATCGGCGGCGTCCTGGCCGATCACCTGAGCGCGCAGACCACCGTCGGGATCTTCGGGCTCGCCGGTCTGATTATTACGATTCCGCTAACCCTCATGTGGCAGCGGGCGCTGGGCGGCGCCGCTGAGGAGGACATCGCGAAGGAAGCCACACGCGCCGAACATGCCTGATGCTCCGCGCGTGGGCTCTGACCTGCGCGACCTTGCGGTGCTGCTACGCGGTCACTGTTCCTTGCTGCGCATTGCTGGTCACCCTTCATTCGGTGTCTTCGGGAAAAAGGTACACACCTATGCCCCTTGTGGACAGGCGGCAAACGGACTGAAACTGTGTGTGAGGAGATTGTCACCGGACTTTTACGCAAGGATCTGGGGGAAAAATGGTCACATCGGGGGAACGGTCTGGACGGGATCTGATCGCCGCGGTGCGCGGGTGGACGCTGTGGACGCGCCCGGGCCCGTGGGTCGCGGTCACGCTGTCGAGCATGGCGGTCGCCGTCGCGCTCAGCGTGACCAGTGCGTTCCTGGTCCCGGTCACGATGGCCGAGCTGGGCCTGTTCGGGCTGCTCGCGGGCCTCGCGGTCGCGCAGACCGAGGTGACCCGCCGGATCGAGCGCCAGCGCCGGATGCTGAGCCACGGCCCGCACATCACCGTGACGTCGGTGTGGCTGCTGCCCGCGGCCCTGCTCATGCCACCGCAGCTGATGGCGGCGCTGGGCGTGGTGATCTACCTCTACCTCGCCTTCCGCAGCTGGAACGGGATCCAGCCGGGGGAGGGCCACCGCGTCGCGGCGAACGCGACGACGATGATCCTGTCCGGCTTCGGTGCCTCGCTGGCCGCCTTCTGTGTCGGTGAGCAGGGCGTGTCGACGATCGTCGCCGCGGCGTTCGGCTACTTCCTGGTGAACACTGCGCTGACCGGCCTCGGCCTCTATCTCGCCGCCCCGAAGTCGGCGACCCCCTCGCTCTGTCTCGGCAGCATGGACGACAACGTCCTGGAGGCGGCGATCCTGTGCGTCGGCGGCCTGCTGACGATGGTGCTGACCGAGCAGCCCGTGCTGTCCGCGCTGGTGATCCTGCCGCTGTACGTGCTGCAGCGTTCGGTGCTGATCAAGCGGCTCGAGGAGCTCGCGACCACGGACCAGAAGACACAGCTGCTCAACGCCACCACCTGGCAGGAGGGTGCCCAGCGCGAGGTCTCCCGCGCGGAGCGCGAGCAGGGCACCTTCGGCGCACTGATGATCGACCTCGACCACTTCAAGCACATCAACGACACCTATGGCCACCTCGCCGGCGACGACGTGCTGAAGGCGGTGGCCGCCGTCGTCCGGCAGGAGACGCGGGCGCACGACCTGGTCGGCCGGTTCGGCGGCGAGGAGTTCGTGGCGCTGCTGCCCGCGACGTCCAAGGAGGACGCGGTCGTGACCGCGGACCGGATCCGGCAGCGGATCAGCGAGCTGGTCATCCAGACCCACACGAACGAGGGCGAGGCGGTGTCCATCGAACGACGCACCGCCTCGATCGGCGTCGCGGCTTTCCCGTTCGACGGGTCGAACATCGAGGACGTGATGGCAGCGGCCGACGCGGCGGTGTACGTGGCCAAGGACAGCGGCCGCAACCGCGTGGTCGGCTCACCGGCAAGCCCGCACGCCGGCACAGCGACAATGCCGGCACCGGCCGCGGCGAAGGTGACCGTGCCCGGCCCCGCAACGCCGCTCGCCTCGACCGGCTTCAACTCGACCGGCTCCGGCTCGGCCGCGGCGCGGTCGGCACTCGTCGGCGCCGCCTGAGCGACTCGGCCCGGCCGGCACCCTCCCCCGGCCGGCCGGGCCTCCTCCTCAGCCGGACGCCTGCACCCACCTCACCGCAGCCGGATTCCGCACCCACCTCGACAGCCGGGCTCACTCCTCACACGCCCGCAACCGAACCCCCGCACAAACCTCGGTAGCCGGGCTTCCTCCTCACACGCCCGCGCAGCCGGACTTCTCCACACGGCCTCACCGCAGCCAGGCCCCGCTCCCACCTCGGTAGCCAGGCTCACTCCTCACACGCCCCCGCAACCGGACCCCGCCGCACGCGTCCCCGCAGCGGTCTTCTCCTCACCGACTCCGCAGCCACCCCACCGCAAGCGGTGCAGCCCCGCGGTCGCCTCACCGCAGGCGTTCGATCACGTTCACGGATTTGGTCTGCAGCCGCAGGACTCCTCCCACGGTGAACTCCGTGAGGAGGTCCACCAGGGTTTCCTGGGCCGGCGGGTCTCCTTTCCAGGACATCTGGACCAGCGCCTCCGTCATCGCGAAGTACAGCGCCACCAGCGCCTTGTCCGCGCGGCCGGAGTCCACGCCCTGTGCGGCCCACCGTTGCCGGCTCGCCTCTGCGTGGACGGCGGCGAGTCGTTCCCGCAGCCGGGTGAGCGCCGGGTCGCCGGCGCGCTCGGCCTCGCGCAGCACCGGGAACACCTCCGGATGGGCCTCGACGAAGGCGAACATGGTCGAGTAGTTCGCCCGGGCCCACGTGCGCAGGTCGGGCTCCGAGGTATCCAGCGCGACCGCGCTGATCGTGTCGAACGCGCGTTCCTCGATGTCCGTCGTCAGCTCGGCGAACAAGGTGCCGCGGTTGGTGAACTGCTCGTACACCGACTGCCGGGACACACCCGCCGACCGGGCGATCTCCTCGATCGTCGCGGCCTGGAAGCCGTGCACGGCGACCGCCTCGGCCGCCGCGCGCAGCACCCGGGTGCGCTGCTGGTCGACCGGCAGTTTCCTCGGCCGGCCTCGCGGCGCGGGGCTCGACATGTCCGCCACCTCACGTGCTGTTTCCGACGACGCTGTCCGAAAACTATGCCTGGCCGACGCGGGGCAGAGCAGGGCGACACGCACTGCCGGCCAGTACCCCCGCCTATCCGGGGGCATGTGCCCGGTTCGCCGGGGCGCCCGCCCCGTCGAGCTGCGGCGGTTTCCGGTCGACCGCACGGAACTCCGCGGCCCGGCGTTCGATGAACGCCACGGATTCCTGGGGACTCAACGCCTTTTCCCGGATCTGCCCGATCACGTCCCGGTAGGTCCCGACGTCACCGGCGTCCAGGATGAACGCACCCGAGCTGTAGTGCTCGAAGTAGACGATCGGATCCGCGCCGCGCATCGCGTAGAGGGTGAACTGCCCGCCCAGCCCGGGATGCTCGCCGACGTCGACCCGCACGATCCGTACGCGCAGCCGCGGCGACGTGGTCGCGAGGTCGGCGATGAACCGCAGCTGCCGCGCCATCGTCTCCGCGCCGCCGACCGGGTTGTACAGCGCCGCCTCGCCGATCAGTGCCTCGAACGGGACGGCCCGCGGGCCCACCACCAGTGGCCGGCGGGCGACGCGGGCGTCCGCCTGCCGTTCGGCTGCCGCCGGCGGCAGCCCGTCCGAGGCGAACAGCGCGCGGGCGTAGTCCGGGATCTGCAACAGCCCGGGCACCAGCAGCGGATGCCATTCGACGAGCGAGGTGGCCGCCCGTTCACACGCGAGCAGGCCCGCCATGTGCTCCGGTTCGGCCTGCCTGCCGAGCGTGATCCATCCGGGATCGGAGGTTCCGCGCGCCAGGCACAGGATTCGTTGTTTGTCCTCCCCGACCACGCCGAGCGCGCCGAGGATCCCGGCTACGTCCTCGATGCCGGGGACCCGTTGGCCCAGTTCCCAGTTCGACAGCAGTGCCGGGTTCGCGCCGACTCGCCGGGCCAGTTCGCGGACGCCGAAATGGGCCTCGAGCCGAGCGTCGCGCAGGGCGGCGCCCAGCGTACGGATCCGGGGGGTGAGCATGGCCGTGCCTCGCATGCGGCACAGATATAGGTGTCAGCACCGGTAAACACCCCGGTGATCACCCGATGGTGGGGTGCCGGGGCCGCGCGGGCCCCGGCACCGGCTCACTTCAGGCCGGTCGCCTCCGCCGCGGCCGGGTCGGACTCGGCGAGGAACGTCCTGCAGCGCTCGTGTTCCTCGGTCTCGCCGATCCGGCCGGCCGCGATGCCGAGTGCGGCGAGGGCACGGAGGAAACCCTGGTTCGGACGGTGCTCCCAGGGCACCGGGCCGAAGCCCTTCCAGCCCGCGCGGCGCAACTGGTCGAGACCGCGGTGGTAGCCGGTACGGGCGTAGGCATACGCGGTGACGGTGTCACCATCGGACAACGCGCGCTCGGCGAGCGTGGCCCAGGCCGCGCTGAACTCCGGATTCTCGGCCGCGACGGCCGACGGGTCGGTGCCCGCGTCCAGTGCGGCCTGTGCGGCGGTGTGCTCGGGCAGCAGCGTCGGGTCGGGGCCCAGCAGGTTGTGCGTCATGCCGCCATTCTGCCCACGTCCCGCGCGGTCAGAGGAACAGGCTGGTGAGCACGCCCCCGCCGGCCAACACGAGAGCGGCGATGACCACGGCGGCGACGACCCGTTTCGGCAACATGGCCCGACACCCTGCCCGGAACCGGCCACCACGGGCAACTCCGTCACCCGGAGGTGTGAGATCGGTACGGCCTGCCCGACTCGTCTCAGAAGGCTGTAGCACCGTGTGTCTCGTAGGGCTACACTGGGCGGGTGAACGTCATCAGCCAGCGTGAATTCCGGAACAACTCCGCTTCGGTGATGGACGCGGTGGCGGAAGGTGCGACCTTTCACGTGACCCGCAACGGGGTGGAGGTCGCGGAGCTCCGGCCGGTTCCCCGGGCGCGTCGGCTGTCGGCCGAGGAACTGGTGGCCCGGCACCGGCGGCTGCCCCGGGTCGATCCGGGCGAGCTGCGACGGGAAAGCCTCGAGCTCTTCGGTGCGGAACACGCCGGTGAAGACGACCCGTGGACGCGTGAGCGTGGCTGAACGTGCCGAACGAGGAGTGCTCGACACCTGCGCGTATCTCGACCTGGCCCTGCTCGATCCGGAAACCCTGCCCCGTCATCCCGAGCTGACCTCGGTCACGATGGCCGAACTGCACCAGGGTGTGGCCATGGCGAAAGATCCAGTCGCCCGGGCGGCGCGCACCGAGCAGACCGGTGCGGCCATGGTGGATTTCGCGCCGACGCTTCCGTTCGACAACGACGCGGCGGCTCGCTACGGCAGCCTGGTGGCTCTCACCGTCGGCCGTCGGCGGGATCCCCGGTCACACCGGCTGGACCTGATGATCGCTGCCATCGCGTCCGTGCACGAATTGCCGCTCTACACCCGCAACGCGGCGGATTTCGCCGGTCTGGAAAGCATGGTCGACGTGGTCGCACTCTGATCACTGGCATCTCGCCGCGACGGTTCCGGACGAGCTTTCGCAGGGCCATGTCCCACAACAGCCCCGGGGGCCCACACGAGGTGCGCGGAAACCACGGCACGAGCGTCGATCGGCGCATGCCCACCAGAGACGAAACGGCTCCTCCCCGGAATCCGGGGAGGAGCCGTTGCGGGACAACGGGTCAGCGGAGCTTGTTGCCCGCCGAGCCCAGGGCCTGCGTCGCCTCCACCACGCGGGCCGCCATGCCGGTTTCGGCGGCCTTCAGGTAGCTGCGCGGGTCGTAGACCTTCTTGTTGCCCACTTCGCCGTCGATCTTCAGGACGCCGTCGTAGTTCTTGAAGAAGTGGTCGGCCACCGGGCGGGTGAAGGCGTACTGCGTGTCGGTGTCGACGTTCATCTTCACCACGCCGTAGGACACCGCCTCGCGGATTTCCTCCGGCAGCGAGCCCGAGCCGCCGTGGAAGACCAGCTCGAACGGCTTCGAGCCGGACGGAAGGCCCAGCTTCTCCGACACGACCTCCTGGCCGCGCTTGAGCACGTCCGGGCGCAGCTGGACGTTGCCCGGCTTGTACACGCCGTGCACGTTGCCGAACGTCGCGGCCAGCAGGTACCGGCCCTGGTCACCGGAGCCCAGCACGTCGACCGTCTTCACGAAGTCGCCCTCGGCGGTGTAGAGCTTCTCGTTGATGTCGTTGGCGACGCCGTCCTCCTCGCCGCCGACCACACCGATCTCGACCTCGAGGACGATCTTCGCGGCGGCCGCCTTGCCCAGCAGCTCCTGGGCGATCTTCAGGTTCTCGTCCAGGTCGATCGCCGAGCCGTCCCACATGTGCGACTGGAACAGCGGGTTCTTCCCGGCCTTGACCCGCTCCGCGGAGATCTCCAGCAGCGGCCGGACGAAACCGTCCAGCTTGTCTTTCGGGCAGTGGTCGGTGTGCAGCGCCACGTTGACGTCGTACTTCGCCGCCACGACCTGCGCGAACTCGGCCAGCGCCGACGCGCCGACCACCATGTCCTTCACCTTCTGCCCGGAGGCGAACTCCGAGCCGCCGGTGGAGAACTGGATGATCCCGTCGCTCTCCGCCTCGGCGAACCCGCGGATCGCGGCGTTCACGGTTTCCGACGAGGTCACGTTGATGGCCGGGAAGGCGAACTCGTTCTTCTTCGCCCGGTCGAGCATCTCCGCATAGACCTCGGGGGTGGCGATGGGCATCGTTTCCTCCTCGAGACGACTGGCTGCTACAGCGGCATCGTACGAGGTGGACCGGCCGCGCGGGCCGGTCCACCTCATAACCGTCCACTATAGCTGGACCGATTCAGAGCAGCTCGGCCGCCAACGCCCGGTATGCCGGGAACGGATCGTCGCCCAGCGCCTGGACGATCACGTGGTCGGCGCCGGCGTCCAGATGCGCGCGCAGGCCGTCGGCGATCGTGCTCGCTTCGCCGTGCAGGGCGAGCGCGTCGATCAGGCGGTCACTACCCTCGCCGGCGAGGTCCTCGTCGGCGAAACCGAGTTTGCGCAGGTTGGCCACGTAGTTCGACAGCTGGAGGTAGAACGAGGCGCCGCCGCGACCGGTGGTCCGCGCGCGTTCCACGTCGGTGTCCAGCACGACCTTCTGCTCCGGCGCGAGCAGCGGACCGTCGCCGAGGATCTCGCGCGCGGAACGGGTGTGCTCCGGCGTGACCAGGTACGGGTGCGCGCCCGCGGTGCGGTCCCCGGAGAGCTTCAGCACCTTCGGGCCGAGTGCGGCGAGCACGCGCGACTGCTTGGACACCCCGGCGGCGTCCAGCGCGTCCAGGTACTCGACGAGCGCGGCGTAGGGCTTCTTGTACTCCTGGGTGGCCTCGGGATGCCCGGCGCCGATCCCGAGCAGGAACCGGTCCGGGTGCTTCTCGTTGATGCGGTGGAAGGCCCGCGCGATGCCGTCCGGCGCGTCGGCCCAGATGTTCACGATGCCGGTGGCGACGACGAGCCGTTCGGTGGCGTCCAGCAGCTGCTCGACGATCGCCAGGTCCCCACCCGGCGAACCGCCCAGCCAGAGCGCGCCGTACCCGAGTTTCTCCACCTCGGCGGCGAGCGCGCCGTCCGCCTGCGTCGCGACACGGAAGATGCCGACCCTGCCCAGTTCGATAGTCATGCCCATGCGAACGCACGCTACGGCGAATTTCGTCCCGCCGCGGGACTACCGTTTCGGTATGACGAAACTGGGCAGCACCGACCTCGACGTGTTCGGCCTGAACCTGGGCTGCAACGTCTTCGGATTCACCGCCGACGAGCCGGCGTCCTTCGCCGTGCTCGACGCCTACTCTTCAGCGGGCGGCAACTTCCTGGACACCGCTGACGCCTACGGCGGGGATGGCGGTTCGGAGACGATCATCGGCGACTGGCTGGCCCGGCGCGGCCGCCGGGACGACATGGTGATCGCCACCAAGGTCGGCGCGTGGGAGCAGCGGAAGGGGCTGGCGGGCGCGAACATCGTGGCCGCCGCCGAGGATTCCCTGCGCCGGTTGCGCACCGACCACATCGACCTCTACTACGCGCACCGGGACGACCCGGACACGCCGCTGGAGGAAACCCTCACCGCGTTCGACGGGCTCGTGCGTGCGGGCAAGGTCCGCTACATCGCGGCGTCGAACTACTCGGCCACCCGCCTCGCCGAAGCACTGTCCGTTTCGGACAGTGCCGGGCTCGCCCGCTACGCCGCCCTGCAGCCGCACTACAACCTCGTGGAGCGGGACTACGAGACCGAACTCGGCCCGTTCGTCGCCCGCGAAGGCCTGGCGACGCTCCCGTATTTCGCGCTGGCAATGGGATTCCTGACCGGGAAGTACCGGGCGAAGGACGAGCCGGGTGACTCCCCGCGGGCCCCGCGCGCACTCGCCTATCTCGACGAACGCGGTGAACGCGTGCTGGCCGCGCTCGACGGGGTGGCCGCGGCACACGGCGCTTCGGTCGCCAGCGTGGCACTGGCCTGGCTCCGTGCACAGCCGACCGTGGCCGCCCCGATCGCCAGCGCCCGCACGGTGGAGCAGCTCGCCGACCTCGTCGCGTCGGCCACCCTGGAGCTGACCGAGGAGGAGGTCGGCGTCCTCAGCGCCGCCTCGAGCTAGAAAGCACTGATGGTCCGAGTACGTTCGCGGCGGGTCAGGGTGCCGATGACGGCCGCCTGACCGCGCCGGCGGACGGCCAGCCGCGTCAGGAGGTCCAGCACCGGCAGGAACGCCGTGTCCGGGAACTGCGGTGCCGGCAGCTCGATGCTCGCCGCGAGGTCGGTCGTGTGCACGACGATCTCCAACAGCCGGGTGTGCAGGAAATCCTTGCGTCGCAAGGACCAGCCCTGCCACGGGATGCCCACGGCCTCGGCCGCCACACCGGAACGCAGCCGATCCGCGACGTCCGCGAAATCGGCGTCGAAACGCTGCACCATCCAGTCGAAGCCGCGGGCTGCCTCGGCGTCGTCGGTGGTGCGGTCGTTGGCGGGGTCGTCCGGCGACTCGGCCGTGACCCAGGCCGCCCGGGCGTAGTGCTCGGCGGCCGAGTCCAGCGGCGGCAGTTCCGAAGACTCCGTAAGCAGTTCCGCGGCACGGCTCACTTGCCGGGCGAGGTGACAGGCCAGTGCGCCCACGGACATCTCGGGCAGCGCGCTGGGACGGTCCCAGTTCTGACGCAGCGCGTCGGAACGCAGGAGTGCCGAGCACGCCGTGGCGCCGTCGAGAAAAGCCTCGTCGAGTACGTCGTTCATGCCGGCATCCTGGCACGAGGGAACTTACCGATAAGTAGCTTACTCGGGGTAGGTTGCGGTACCGTCCCCCTTCACAGGCGAAAAGACGCTGAGGAGGGCACTGTGGCACTGCTCCGAAACACTTCGGTCGAAGGCAAGGTCGTGCTGATCACCGGAGCCGCCCGTGGCCTCGGTGCCGGGCTCGCCGAACGCCTCGCGGCCCGCGGCGCCAAGGTCGCGCTGGTCGGCCTCGAGGCCGCGGAGCAGGAGAAGGTGGCGAAGCGGATCGGCCCGGACGCGCACTCCTGGGAGGCCGACGTCACCAGCTGGGACGCCCTCGAAGCGGCCACGGCGGGCGTCGTCGAGCACTTCGGCGGCATCGACATCGTGATCGCCAACGCAGGCATCGCCACCGCAGGCTTCGTGCGCTCGGTGGACCGCGCAGCGTTCGAGAAGGTGCTCGAGGTCGACCTGCTCGGCGTCTGGCGCACGTTCCGCGTCACGCTGCCGCACGTGATCGAACGCCGCGGCTACCTGCTGGCGATCTCGTCGCTGGCAGCGATCACGCACGCGCCCGGGATGGCGAACTACGCCGCGGCCAAGGCGGGCGTCGAGGCGTTCTCCAACAGCCTCCGCGCGGAGGTCGCACACCTCGGCGTCAAGGTCGGCGTCGCGCACCCCACGTGGATCCGCACCGATCTGGTCGAAAGCGCCGACGCGCACCCCGTCTTCGGCAAGCTCCGCGCGTCGATGCCGGGCCTGATCGGCAAGACCTACCCGGTGCAGGTGGCGCTCGACGATCTCGAAGCCGGCGTGCTCAAGCGCGCCCGGACGATCCACGTGCCACGCTGGGTGGGCGGGCTGAAGCTGCTGCGCGCGTTCCTGCCGCCGATCATCGAGTTCGGCTCGCGGTCGCGGGTGCCGTCGGCGGACCGGGCCGCACTGAAGGACATCGAGGAACGCGGTGCGTTCGAGTCCGCGGTCACCGGCCACGGCGGGCGCGCCGCCACGAAGCAGGACTGAAGGAGCACGCATGTCCCGTCGCGACCAGATCCGGATGACGCCGGACGAGGTGCAGGCCTTTTTCGCGGCACAGAAGGTGATCAACGTTGCCTCGATCGGCCCGGACAACCGGCCGCATCTGGCGCCGCTCTGGTACTACCCGCACGAGGGCGGCGTCGCGACGTGGACCTACGGCAGCTCGCAGAAGGCCAAGAACCTGCGCCGGCTCCCGGAGGCGACCGTGCTGATCGAGAGCGGCGACTCCTACGAGCAGCTGCGCGGTGTCTCGTTCGAGGCAGCCGTCGAGTTCGTCGAGGACACCGAGCAGGTCACACGGATGGGAATCGCCCTCATGCAGCGGTACGCCGGTGCCGCCCCGGACGATCCGGCGCCGGCGGAGCTGCAGGCCTTCATCGCAGGTCAGGCCCCGAAACGGGTGGGGCTGATCATGCGCCCGACCAAGATCGCCAGCTGGGACCACCGCAAGCTGGCCGGGGTCTACTGATCAGTAGGGAGTACTTCCCAGTAACTGTTACTTGAGGTAACGTCATCTGCGCCAGACCCCCAGTGCAGCGGAGGCCGAGGAGATGACCGAGCAGTTCAGGGTCGTGATCGTGGGCACCGGGTTTTCCGGGCTAGGCCAGGCGATCCAGCTCGAGAAGGCGGGCATCCGGGATTACGTGATCCTGGAGAAGGCCGACGAGGTCGGCGGAACCTGGCGGGACAACTCGTATCCCGGCTGCGCCTGCGACGTGCAGTCCCACATGTACTCGTTCTCCTACGCGCAGAACCCGGACTGGAGCCGGTCGTTCTCCCCGCAGCCGGAGATCTTCGAGTACCTCAAGGGGGTCGCCGACTCCTACCGGCTGCGGGACCGGATCCGGTTCGGCGTGGAGATCACCGGTGCACACTGGGACGCCAAGGCCCGCCGCTGGACCGTCGAGACCAAGGGCGGGCCGGAGTTCTCCGCGCAGTTCCTGGTCGCCGGCGTCGGCGGGCTGCACATCCCGCAGATCCCGCGGCTGCCCGGAATCGCCGAGTTCCAGGGTCAGACCTGGCACTCCGCGCAGTGGAACCACGAGTTCGACCTGCGGGGCAAGAAGGTCGCGGTGGTCGGCACCGGGGCGAGCGCCGTCCAGTTCGTCCCGCAGATCGCCCCGGAAGTCGCCGAGCTGAAACTGTTCCAGCGCACGCCGCCGTGGCTCATGCCCAAACCCGACCACGCCATGCCGGGCTGGGCCAAACGGCTGTTCCGGCTGGTGCCGGGCGCACAGCGGCTGTACCGCACCGCGCTGTACTGGTCACTGGAAGCCCGCGCGATCGGCTTCAACGGCCATCCGCGGCTCATGCGGGCCGCCCAGGTGATCGCGCGCCGGCACATCGACAAGGGCATCAAGGATCCCGCGCTGCGCCGCAAGGTCACGCCCGGCTACACGATGGGCTGCAAGCGGGTGCTGCTGTCCAACGATTACTACCCGGCACTCGACCGGCCGAACGTGGACGTGATCACCGACGGCGTCGCCGAGGTCCGCGCGCACAGCGTGGTCGACGGCGCCGGCGTGGAGCACGAGGTCGACGCGATCGTCTACGGCACCGGGTTCAAGGTGACCGACGCGCTGGAGTACCTCGACATCACCGGCGTCGACGGTCGCGATCTGGCGAAGTCCTGGGCCACCGAAGGCGTGCAGACGCACAAGGGGATCACCGTTTCCGGTTTCCCGAACCTGTTCTTCCTGCTGGGACCGAACACCGCGCTGGGACACAACTCGGTGGTGTTCATGATCGAATCGCAGGCCCGTTACGTGGTCGACGCGATCCGGCTGGCCGAATCCCGCGGTGCCGCGGCACTCGACGTCCGCGAGTCGGTGCAGGAGAAGTTCCAGGACGAGATCCAGCGCAAGCTGGTCAAGGGCGTGTGGACCCAGGGCGGCTGCACGAGCTGGTACCTCGACGCCAAGGGCGTGAACCGCACCATCTGGCCGGGCTTCACCTGGCGGTACTGGCTGGAGACCCGCCGCGTCGAGCCGAGTGACTACGAGCTGAGCGGCCGGTCGTGAACCGCGAGCCGGTCGGACACGAGCAGGTCGTGCTGCACGCACGCGACGTCGATTTCGACTGGTCCCGGCTGCCGGTGCACTGGATCCCTGGACAGCCGCAGGCCACGCACAGCATCAACGTGCTGCACCTGGCGCTGCCCGAGGGCGAACGCTGGTTCGTCGAGGTCTTCAAGCAGGCGGTGCCCCTGATCCGGGACGAGCGACTCCGCGAGGACGTGCTCGGCTTCATCGGCCAGGAAGCGATGCACGCGCAGGCGCACGACGGTGCCGCCGCGGCGCTGGAGACCACCGGCCTGTCCGTGCGGCCCTTCGTGGCGCAGATGGAGTGGATGTTCCGGCGGCTGCTCGGGGACCGGCCCGGTGCCGGACGGGAGTGGCTGATCGAACGGCTCGCCATGGTCGCCGCGATCGAGCACTACACGGCGTTCCTCGGCCAGTGGATCCTGGACGCGGGGGCGCTCGACGCGGCAGGGGCCGATCCGACGATGCTGGATCTGCTGCGCTGGCACGGCGCCGAGGAGGTGGAGCACCGGTCGGTGGCGTTCGACCTGTTCTGCCACCTCGACGGCCGGTACTTCCGGCGGGTGCGCAGTATGGCCGCGGTGACGCCGGTGCTGGCGTGGGTCTTCCTGCGCGGCACGAAGTACCTGATGCGCCACGATCCGAACCGGCCGGGGCGGGCCACCTGGCGGGCCTACCTGCGGGCCGCCCGCCACGGTCTGCTGCCCGGCCCGCGCGGGCTGGGCAAGGAGATCCGGCCGTACTTCCGGAAGTCCTACCACCCCACCGAAACCGGGAACACCGATCAGGCCGTCGCCTACCTCGCGAGCTCACCCGCGGCGCGGGCCGCCGACGTCCTGCCATGACCGGTCCGCGGTTGCCGGCACGGCTGGACGGCAGCGGACGACCGGACGCCCTGCTGTCCACTTTGGTCGCTGTCGGGGCGGCGTACCGGCGGATGGCCGAGTTTTCCGGCCGCCGGCGCCCGCCGGTGCGCGCGGTGGACCGGCGGATACCGCTTGTCGTCGACGCTGTGCGTGTGGAAGCGGACGGCGTGCTGAGCCTTCGGCTGACGCGTCCGGACGGCGCTTCGCTGCCGGCGTGGCGGCCCGGCGCGCACCTCGATCTGACACTGCCTTCGGGCGCGGTGCGGCAGTACTCGCTGTGCGGGGTCCCGGAGGACCTGTCGTACTACCGGATCGCGGTGCGCCGGATCGGTTCCGCCTCGGCGGAGGTGCACGCGCTGGGGCCCGGCGCACGGGTGAGCGTGCGTGGTCCGCGCAACGCGTTCCCGTTCGTGGCCGCCCCGGCTTACCACTTCGTGGCCGGCGGAATCGGGATCACGCCGATCCTGCCGATGGTGCGCCGAGCCGCTGCCCGTGGCGCGGACTGGCGGCTGGTCTACACCGGGCGGGACCGGGCGTCGATGCCGTTCCTCGCGGAGCTCGCCACTCTGGCGCCGGACCGGGTGTGGGTGCGGCCGGACACCGAGTTCGGCATCCCGGCCTCCGGCGCGGAACTGCTGGCCGGGATGGCCCCCGGCGCCGCGGTGTACTGCTGCGGTCCGGTGCCGATGATCAGCGGCGTGCGAGTGGACCTGGCCGGTGTGGGCGCCGCTGTCCACTTCGAACGGTTCGCGCCGCCGCCGATCGTGGCGGGCGAACCGTTCCGTGTGGTCCTGCGACGCAGCGGGCACACGCTCGACGTACCCGCCGGCCGTTCGGCGCTCGACGTGATCCGCGAGGTGCTGCCGGATGTGCCGTACTCGTGCCGGCAGGGCTTCTGCGGCACCTGCGCGGTGCTGACGCCCGAGGGCGAGCGAGTGCGGATCTGCGTGGACCGCGGCCCCGCCGTCCTCGAGCTCTGACCTCGCGCGCTACGAAGCGTCGGGCACCCAGGAGCCGAGGACTGGCTTGAACTCGCGCACGCTGCGCTCGGCGACCACGCCTTCGAGGTGGTAGGGGTCGGCGTCGATCAGGGGCTGCAGTGCCGTCTCGTCCTCGGCCTGCCAGAGCACCACTCCGCCGCTCCCGTCGGCGAGCGGGCCGGCGACCGCCACCCGGCCCTGCGCGACGTGCTCGTTCAGGTACTCCCGGTGACGGGGCCGGACCTCGGCCACCTTCTCCGTGACGTAGCGGATTTCGACGAGGTACCAGGCCATGTGGCTCTCCCGGGGCGAGACGGCGGTGACCGGTTCGACGCTACCGGTGTCCGGCCGAGTGATCCCAGCATCCGATCGGTGGCGGCGCCGGGCCAACCCGATACGCTAGGTGTGCGTCAGCTCCTGTGTGAACGCTGTGAATCGAGGATCCGGCACAGGCCTGCTGACCCGACACGTCGAGGACAGGCGGGGATACATGCTCGAGGGGAACGCGGAACGCAGTGTCGAGGCGACGCTCGGGCACTTGCGCACCATGGACGGGCCGGCGCCGGTGCAGGCACCGGCTGCCCCGCTGAACCTGGAGGATCTGTACAAACAGCACCGGATGCGACTGGTCCGGCTGGCGATCCTCCTCGTCGACGAACCGGCCACGGCCGAGGACGTGGTGCAGGAGGCGTTCACCGGACTGCACCGCAACTGGGGCAGGTTGCGTGACGCCGCGGCCGCCGTGGGTTACCTCCGCACCGCCGTGGTCAACGGATCACGCAGTGTGCTGCGCCGGCGCAAGACCGCGCGGGAGTACGTGCCGCCGCACGCGGTCAACGCGCGTTCCGCGGAAAGCCTCGCGATGCTCTCCAGCGAGCACCAGGCCGTGGTGAACGCGTTGTCGAAGCTGCCGCCGCGTCAGCGCGAGGTCCTCGTGCTGCGGTATTACGGCGGCCTGAGCGAGGCGGAGATCTCCGAGGCCGCCGGCATTTCGAAGGGCACCGTGAAGTCAACCGCCAGCCGGGCGCTGGAGGCGTTGCAGAAGGCCATGCAGACTCCGCAGCAGTGACCCGGTGGGATGACCCCCGATCTGGTCCAGACCAATATATGCTGGGGTGCGTGAAGCACGCCGGAGATTTCGTCATCACGGGTGGTCGCATCGCCACCCCGGACCGTGTCCTCGACGACGGCTGGCTCGCCGTGTCGGGCGGGCTGATCGACGCGATCGGCACCGGAACACCCCCGGGTGGACCGGAAACCGAGGTCGTCGACGTCGGCGGGGCGCTGGTCGTGCCCGGTTTCGTGGACACGCACTGCCACGGCGGTGGCGGTGCGTCGTTCTCCACGCTGGACGCCGGCGAGATGCTCACCGCGGTGCGCGCGCACCGCCGGCACGGCACCACGACCACACTGGCCAGCCTGGTCTCCGACCCGATCGGCCTGCTCACCGAGCAGATCGCCGCGCTGCGTGAGCTGGTGCAGCAGGGCGAGCTGGCCGGCATTCACCTGGAGGGGCCGTTCATCTCCCAGGCCCGCTGCGGGGCACACGACCCCGACACACTGCGCGAACCGGACACCGCAACCGTGGACAAGCTGCTGCGGGCCGGACACGGCGCGATCCGGATGGTCACCCTGGCCCCCGAACTGCACGGCGGCGTCAAAGCCGTGCGGCAGCTGGCCGACACCGGCGTGATCGCCGCGATCGGGCACACCGACGGCGTGGCCGAGCAGCTGGTCCCCGCGATCGACGCGGGTGCCACCGTGGCCACCCACCTGTTCAACGGCATGCGTCCGCTGCACCACCGCGAACCGGGGCCGGTCGGCGTGCTGCTGGACGACGAGCGGGTGACCGTGGAGCTGATCTGCGACCTCGTTCACCTTCACCCGACGGTGGTACGCCTGGCCGCGAGCCACGCCGGCCGGGGACGCACGGTGCTGATCACCGACGCGATGTCCGCCACCGACGCCGCGGACGGGCGTTACACGCTGGGCCGCCTGGAGGTCGACGTGCACGACGGCGTCGCGACCCTGGACAACGGCTCACTGGCCGGCAGCACGTTGACCATGGACACGGCATTCCGCAACCTGGTGAAAGGTGCGAAACTCGGCGTTCTCGACGCCGTGCGGGCGACCTCCGGACGGCCGGCCGAGCTGCTGGGCCTCGCGGACCGGACCGGCTCCCTGCGTCCGGGCCTGATCGCGGACCTCGTCGTACTGGACGGTGACCTGCGCCCGGTCCGCGTGCTGCGCCAGGGAGGGTGGGTCGCCGAGGTCGGCAGCGCTACCGTGAGCACGTAACCCGACGACCCGGAGGAAGACGGAGCGGATGAGCGAGCCGAAGGACCCGGAGCGCCTCCTGGCCGACGCGCTACGCGCCCAGGCGGCCTTCGCCCCGCACCTGGCGCCCAGCCGCCCCCCGTCGAGCCAGCCCCCCACCCCCGGCGACGACACCTGGCCCCCCGCCGGCGATTCGGGCGACGCTTCGGGTGAACCGGCGTCCCCGGAGAGGCCCGATCCTGACGCCGAGGTCGGCAGTGGTGGCGGGGATGGTGGCAGCGGTCGTACTGGCGCCGGTGCTGCCGCGGCCGGTCGCAGCGGTGGCGCCGGGACCAGCGGCGATGTCGCCGGCGCTGACCCAAGCGACTTCGGCGGTTCCAGCCATACGCCGGACAATCCGGCGCCGACCGGCACCGATGCGGGTGCTCTCAGCCAGGCCGGGGCCCGGGTGTGGCCGCCCGGCCCTCGACAGACCGGCGCGAGCCCGACCGGGACCGGAATCGGCCAGACCGGCGCTGGTGCGGCTTCACCCGGCGCGCGTGGCGCCGGCACCTTCTCCGGCGGGACGGGAGCGGTCGATTCCGGCCGTGGCAGGACGGGAGCGGTGCCTGCTGTGCCCGGTCGAGGTGGTCCCGTCGCGAATACGGGGCTGGGGCAGGGTTCGGCCGGCGCCGGTCCGGGCTTCGCCGGGGCCGGGGTTGCCGATCAGACCGGTTCCGGAACCGGCTCCGGGTCTGCCAAACTCGCCGGACCCACCGGACGTACCGGACCCACCGGACGTACCGAACCTACCGGACCTGGCGGAACTGGCGGGCCCGCCGGACCTGGCGGACCTGCCGTTCCCGCTTCGCCCGCTTCCCCTGCGTCGGCCGTGCGTGCGGACGGCGGGACTGATCCGTCGTTTCCCGGCTCCAGCGCGGCCACCAGTCCGGTGGACAATCCGGGTCCATCAAGCGCCTCGGCGCCGTATGCCCCGGCCGGGTCCGGTGGTTACGAATCGGCGGCCCGCGGGCAGCCCTCCGGCGCGACCGGGCCCACCACGGAGCTGCCTCCGCGCTACGGGCTGCTTTCCGGCGCCGGCGCGGACTCACTGGAACGCGAACGCGCCGCGCTCGACGAAGTCGAAGGCACCCGTCGCGGTAGCTCCACCTCGATCGCCGCCCGTCCGGCGCAGCCGAACGCTCCGCTGCCCGCCCACTGGGTGCTCCTGCTGGCGTTGCTGCTCGGACTGGCCGCCGGTTCGGTGATCGGCCTGCTGACCCTGGTCTGACCGAGCCGTCGTCCGGTATGTCCGGTCGTCGCGCGCTGACCTGCGAGTCCTTGCCCGGTGAAGGCACACAGCGTCACCCTGTACCGTTTTCGGTGTGATTCTCGCGCAGAGCACGGTGACGACCATGTCCATCCTGCCGTCGTGGCTCGATCCCCAGCACCTGCTGAGCGGGCTGACGGTGCCCGTCATCGCGGTGCTGTGCCTGATCATCTTCATCGAGAGCAGCATCTTCCCGGTGCTGCCCGGCGACTCCCTGCTGTTCACCGCGGGCCTGTTCATCGCGAACGGCACACTCGACGCACCGCTGTGGCTGGTGTGCGTGCTGGTCACGATCGCCGCGCTCGTGGGCAACGTGGGCGGGTACTACCTCGGCTACTTCGTGGGGCCGAAGCTGTTCAACCGGCCCGATTCGAAGGTGTTCAAGCGCGAGTACGTGGACAAGACGCACGCGTTCCTGGAGAAGCACGGCCCGAAGGCGGTGGTCCTCGCGCGGTTCGTGCCGTTCGTGCGCACGTTCATCACCTGGATCGCCGGGATCGGCCGGATGGACCCGAAGCGGTACTTCACCTACACGGTGCTGGGCGGCATCCTCTGGGCCGCCGGGATCACCGTGCTGGGCTCGCTCCTGGGCAACATCGAGTTCATCCGGAACAACGTCGACGCGATCTTCGTGGTCATCGTGCTGGTGTCGGTGGTGCCGATCGCGATCGAGTACCTGCGCAGCCGCCGGGAGAAGAAAGCGGCCGCTCCGGCCGAGGACGCCGGTGAGGTCACGCAGCAGATCCCTCGGGTGCGCGACTGACATTCGCGCGACCGGCGTCTGCGCAACCGGCTCCTGCGACCGGCACTGACCCGCCGCGACCGACACTGCCGCGGCGAACGCCCGCCGGTGCGCGACGAACGTCCGCCGGCGTGCGTCAGTCGGTCATCGAGAACATCGAGCCCGGGTTGAAAAGGTTCTCCGGGTCGAGTGCCTGCTTGATCTGCCGGTGCACCCGCACCCCGACCGGGCCGATCTCCCTGGCGAGCCACTCGCGCTTGATCTTGCCGACGCCGTGCTCGCCGGTCACCGTGCCGCCGAGGGACAGGCCGACCTCGAGGATCTCGTCGAACGCCTGGCGGGCACGGGCGAACTCGTCCTCCGAATCGGGCGAGTACACGATGGTCGGGTGCATGTTGCCGTCGCCGGCGTGACCGACCACGGCGATCTTGAGGCCCACCTTCTCGCTGATCCGCTCGCAGCCGCGGATGAGTTCGGCGATCCGGGTACGGGGCACGCACACGTCGTCGGTGAGCCAGATGCCGTAGGTCTCCAGCGCGGTGAGCACCACGCGCCGGGCCTGCAGCAGCATCTTGCCCTCTTCGAGGTCGTCGGTGGCGTAGGCGAGGTCGGCACCGCAGTCGGTGCAGATCTGCTCCAGCGCGGCCAGCTCACGGCGAGCGACCTCGCCGCCGGAGTCGGACTGGCCGAGCAGCAGGGCCTGGCAATCGGATCCCGCGCCGAGATCGGTGTTGAGGTAGGTCTCGGAGGCCTTGATCGACGCCGCGTCCATGATTTCCAGCAGTGACGGCACCAGGCCTTCCCGCACCGCCCGCGCGACCGCCTCCCCGGCCGCCTCGGTGCTGCTGAAGCCGGCGACGAACGTGGCAGGCGCCTGGGGAAGCGGCCGCAGCGCGACGGTGGCCTGCGTGATCACGCCGAGCGTGCCCTCGCTGCCGATGAACAGCTTCGTGAGGTCGTATCCGGCGACGCCCTTCACCGTGCGGCGCCCGGTGTTCAGCACCGACCCGTCGGCGAGCACGACTTCGAGGCCCAGTACGGAATCGGTGGTCACGCCGTACTTCACGCAGCACAGGCCGCCGGCGTTGGTGGACAGGTTGCCGCCGATGGTGCACCAGTCGTAGCTGGAGGGGTCCGGTGGGTAGAACAGCCCGTGCTTCTCGACCGCGGACCGGAAGTCGAGGTTGACCACCCCCGGCTGCACGACGGCGAGCCGGTTGCCCGCGTCGACCTCGACGATCTCGTCGAGCTTGGTCAGCACGAGGACCACGCATCCGTCGATCGCGTTGGCCGCACCGGAAAGCCCGCTACCCGCGCCGCGGGGCACGATCGGCACGTTCGCTTCCGCGCAGGCGCGCACGACCGCCTGCACCCCCGCGGTGTCCGCCGGAAGCACCACCGCCAACGGCTTGCCCACGGGGGCGAGCGGCATCATGTCGCGCGCGTAGCTACCGGTGACGTCGGTGTCGGTGAGCACGGCACTGGAACCGAGCTGGTCCCGCAGCCGCTGGAGGAGGGCGTCGTTGCTCATGCCCGTCATGGTAAACCGGAAACTCCGCAGTGCGGAATGTTCTTTCCGATACCGGCGGAACGGTCAGCGGACCATGCCGTACACCCGGTCGATCTCCACGGTCAGCACCAGCCGCCCGTCGGCCACCATGGCCTGGCGGTACTCCGCCCAGTCCGGGTGTTCGCCCGCCACGGCCCGGTACAGGTCCACCAGTGCGTCGACGGTCGCGTCGTCCGGGGCCGCGGCGACCGGGGTCAGCACCGCGTTGCCCTCGGCCACCGCGTACGACCAGCCGTCCGGACTGCTCACGTGGTAGCTCACCCGGGGGTCGCGGCGCATGTTCTTCGTTTTCGCCCGGGAATCGGTGATGGAGACCCGCAGGCGGCGGGTATCCGGGTCGAAGTGGTGGGTGACAGTGGACAGCTGCGGGCGGCCGTCGCGTTTGAGGGTCGCGAGGACGCCCTGTCCGCCCGAACCGATGAGGTCGTACAGCCGTGTGTCGTCGGTCATACCCGGTGCAAGCTCCGATCCGCCGGATCTGTTCCCGGCCGGGACCCCTCGAGCGGGAGGAATCCGGCAAACCACCCTCAGTAAATGTGCTTGCATGTAACAACTAAAGTGTCCTCTGACACAACCAGGGGTTTCGCGCTTGCAGAATCCGCCGAACCGGCACACTCTTGCCTTAGGCAACTAGTTGCAGCCGCCAACCAATGGTTCGTTCCACCGGGAGAGAGATCCACCCATGGCACCGAACAGCTCCGCCGTCAGGCCCAAGGCCGAACTCGACCTTGCCGACCAGCTCAGCAACGAGCTGGTCCGCTTCATGCGCCTGATCACCAAGGCGAAGACCCAGGTCGCCAAGCAGGGCCCGGACGGTATCGAGAGGGCCGCGTACGCGATCCTCTTCTGCCTCATCCACGAGGGTCCGCAACGCACCAGCAAGCTCGCCGAATTCCTGCACTCCGAGATCTCCACGATCAGCAGGCAGTCGAGCTCACTGGTGCAGCACGGGCTGGTCGAACGGCAGTCGGACCCGGAGGACGGCCGCGCCTGCCTGCTCGCTCCGACCGCCGAGGGCCTGCGGGTCTTCGACGAGAACCGCAAGCAGCGCAACCAGTGGATGGCCGAGGTGCTCGGCGACTGGGACCAGCAGGATCGCGAGACGCTCAGGGACCTGTTCGAGCGGCTCAACACAGGGATCGAGAACAACTTTCCACCGCAGTCCGACACCACCGGGGTGTCATCGGCCAAGGGGGCCTAGAAAACACATGACGTCCACCGTCGAAAAACAACCTCATCCGCAGGGGAGAGAGTCCGCCGTCGACACCGACGAGGGACCGCGGCTGAGCCACCGCCAGATCATCACGATCATCAGCGGCCTGATGTGCGGTATGTTCCTCGCCGCGCTCGACCAGACGATCGTGGGCACGTCGATCGTGCGGATCGCCAACGACCTGCACGGCTTCGAGCTGCAGGCCTGGGCAACCACCGCGTACCTGATCACCTCGACGATCGCCACGCCGATCTACGGCAAGCTCTCCGACATCTACGGCCGCAAGCCGTTCTACCTCGCCGCGATCGGCATCTTCGTGGCCGGCTCGCTGGCCGCGACGTTCTCGCAGTCGATGTACGAACTGGCCGCGTTCCGCGCGATCCAGGGTCTCGGCGCCGGCGGTCTGATGTCGCTGGCCATGACGATCATCGGTGACGTGGTGCCGCCGCGCGAACGCCCGCGGTACCAGGGTTACTTCCTGGCCGTGTTCGGCATCTCGACCGTGCTCGGCCCGGTGCTCGGCGGCTTCTTCGCCGGGTTCGACAGCCTCGCGGGCATCTCCGGCTGGCGCTGGGTCTTCCTGATCAACGTGCCGATCGGCATCCTCGCGTTCTTCGTGGTGGCGAAGGTGCTGAACGTGCCGCACACGCCGCACAAGCACAAGATCGACTGGTGGGGCGCGCTCACCCTGGTGATCGCCGTGGTGCCGTTCCTGATCGTCGCCGAACAGGGCCAGAAGTGGGGCTGGGGCGACGTCAAGTCGATCTGGATGTACGCCATCGGCGGCGTCGGCATCGTGCTGTTCATCGTCGTCGAGAAGCTGATGAAGGACTCCGCGCTCATCCCGCTGCGGCTGTTCCGCAACTCCACGTTCACCGTGGCCATCGTCGGCGGGTTCATCGTCGGTGTGGCGATGTTCGGCGCGATCACCATGATCCCGCAGTACCTGCAGGTGGTGCAGGGGTACTCGCCGACCGAGTCGGGTCTGCTGATGCTGCCGCTGATGGTCGGCATCATGTCCAGCTCGATCATCTCCGGCCGGATCACCTCGAAGACCGGGCGCTACAAGGTCTTCCCGGTCGTCGGCACGATCCTGATCGCCGCCGGTGCGTTCTTCTTCGCGCAGCTGAAGTACGACTCGGCGCTGTGGCACCCGCTGCTCGCCGCGCTGATCATCGGCCTCGGCCTCGGTCAGTGCATGCAGACGCTGATCATCGCGGTGCAGAACGCCGGGCCCCGCAAGGACATGGGTGTGTCCACCGCGTCGGCCACGTTCTTCCGGCAGATCGGTGGTACCGCGGGTGTCGCGGTGTTCCTGACGATTCTGTTCAACGTGCTGCCGGGCAACATCACCAAGGCCTTCGGCGGACGCATGCCGGCAGGCGCCGGCGGTCAGCTGAACGACCTGCAGAGCAACACCAGCGTCATCCAGACCCTGCCGGACGCGGTGAAGACGCCGATTCTGGTCGGCTTCACCGAGTCGATCACCACGGTGTTCTACGTCGCCGGTGGTGTCGCCCTGCTGGCCACGCTGGTGCTGCTGTTCATGAAGGAGATCCCGCTCGCGGGCATGAACCCGGCCGCGGCCGCGGTCGAGGGCGGGGAAGCGCTGCTCGACCTGGACGAGGACGAGGCACAGACCATGATCACCGAGCCGGTCGCCGACAAGCCCGGTTCGCTGTTCGAAGAGGCTCCGCGGGAACCGGTTCTCGTCGGCTCCGGAGCAGGCCCGGGAGGGAGGCACGCGTTGGCCAACGGCCACGGTGACCCGCACGCGGTGTCCGGCGCACTGCCGATGCCGATCACCAATTCAGTGGGCAGCGCCGAGATCGGCCAGTCCAACGGCACGGGCGGCGTCCCGGTCACCGGCCACGTGCGCCGTCAGGACGGCAGCCACGTGAGCGGGACCGCGCTGACCCTGATCGACCAGCAGGGCCGCCAGGTCGCGCGGGGTACCGGCAACGGGGACGGCAGCTACTCGGTGCCGACCCAGGGCCCTGGCACCTACGTGCTGATCGTGTCCGCGCCCGGGCACCAGCCGCAGGCCTCCAGCGTGGTGGTCGGCGGTGGACCGGCGAAGCTGGACGTCACGCTCACCGGCTCGGGTGAGCTGACCGGCGTGGTCCGCTCGACCGGCTCCAGTGCGCCGCTGGCGAACGCCACGGTGACGCTGACCGATTCGCGTGGCGAGGTCAACGGCGCGTTCATCACCGCCGACGACGGCATCTACACCTTCAGCGGAGTCGGTGCCGGGCAGTACACGCTCGTCGCGAGCGGCCCGCACTACCGACCGGTCGCGGTCACGTTGACCGTCCCGGACAGCGGGGTGCTGCGCCACGACGTCGAGCTGGCCGGGGCCGTGCTGCTGCAGGGCACCGCGCGCACCGAGGGCGAGCGGGTCGTGCCGGACGCCCGGATCACCGTGCTGGACGCGAACGGCAACGTCGCGGCGGTGGCGCGCACCGACGGTGAGGGCCGGTACGTGGTCAGCGACCTGCCGATCGGGTCCTACACCGTGGTGGCCAGCGGCTACCCGCCGGCCACCAGCCAGGTCAGCCTCGGTGACGGCGAGGCCGAGCACGACGTGCGGCTGAGCTACGACCAGGCGCTCGACGAGCTGGTCGATCGCGCATGAGCGGCGGACTGCGCGCACAGCTGCGCTCGAACGGCGGCTGGCCGGTCGAGAACGCGGTGCTCACGGTCACCGATCTGAACGGCCGCCAGGTCGCCCGGCAGGTCACCGACACGAAGGGGGCGGTGGTCACCGAACCGCTGCCCCCGGGCGTCTACACCGCGGTGATCACCGCACCGGGTTTCACCCCGCTGGCCCGTACGGTGCAGATCGGCTCCGACGGCGCCGGGATCCTTGGCGACATCGCACTGGTCCCGGTGGCCGGCGCGGTCGAACTGCCGCCGGAGGGCCCGTGGACGATCGATCCGGTGCACTCCTCGCTCGTGGCGACCGCGCGGCACATGGGCATCGCGAGCATCAAGGTGCGGTTCCCGGACCTCGGCGGCCGGATCGAGGTCGGCCGTCCGGTGGAACGTTCGAGCGTGCGTGCCGAAATCAAGGCGGGCAGCATCGAAAGCGGCATCAAGATGCGCGACGACCACCTGCGCTCGGCCGAATTCCTGGACGTGGAGGCCTATCCGCTGATCACGTTCGAGAGCACCGGCCTCACCCAGCGCGGCACCGACAGCTGGGTGTTGCGCGGGGTGCTCACCCTGCACGGGGAGCAGCGGGAAGTGGATCTCGACCTGCACTACACCGGGCACGGACCGGATCCGTGGGGTGGCGTACGTGCCGCGTTCCACGCCGAAACGCAATTGCACCGCAATGATTTCGCCATCGACTACAGCGCGATGGTGCGAGCCGGCGTGGCCGCGATCGGCACCACCGTGAAGGTGGAGCTCGACATCGAGGCCGTACAAGGCGAATCGCTGCCGGCGGTGTGACCCGCGCGAGACGAACGGGCTGTCCGGGAACCATTCCGGGCAGCCCGTTCGTTTAGTGGATGAACAGGCGGTTCATCCCCGGAATACCTAACGTCACGAGAGGCGGGAATTCGATGGTTGCCTCCCGCTCTCCGATTCCGGCCACGTAGGCTCCTCGCGTGAACGTCGAGAGCGTCGAGGCCGCGGGCGTCGGGGTGAGCTGGCTGGACACCGCCGGTCCGGTGCTCGTCTGGGTCCTCGTGCTGGGCTTCGTGTTCGTCGAATGCGCGCTCATCGTCGGGCTGTTCCTGCCCGGCGACTCCCTGCTCTTCGGCGCCGGCGTGGTGCTCGCGCAGCACGGATCGGACCTCAACGCGTGGCTGCTGTCCGCGGCCGCGCTCGTCGTCGCGGTGTTCGGCAACCAGATCGGCTACTACATCGGCCGCGGTACCGGCACCCGGCTCGTCGCCCGCCGCGGTGGCCGCGTGCTCAACCGGCACAATCTCGAACGTGCGCAGAAGTTCCTGGACCGCAGGGGTTTCTTCGCGATCGTGGCGGCGCGGTGGATCCCGTGGATCCGCACGCTCGCACCGCTCATCGCGGGCGCCGCGCGGATGGACCCCCGGCGGTTCCTGCTCGCCACCGCCACCGGCGGGCTCCTGTGGGTGCCCACCCTGGTCCTGCTCGGCTACTACGGCGCCGGCCTGCTCGACGCGATCCCGTGGGTCAAGACGGCCGCGCTGTGGGTGAGCGTGGCGTTCTTCGTGTTCGGCACCGGCTACGGCGTACTGCGCTACCGCCAGGAAATGCGCCGTCCGGTCGAGGAAACCGACGACGCGCACGCCTGACCTCCACGCCGGCCGCTTCCGCCGGCTGTGCCGTGCAGGTCCCCGTCAGCCGGTCGGGTCGGACCAGATCTCCAGCTGGATCCCGTCCGGATCGCGGAAGACGATCACGCAGGAGCCCTCGAACGTGCGGGATTCGGTGGGCGGGGTGTAGGACACGCCGAACTCGGCCAGCCGCGTCTCCCATTCGGCCAGCTCCGCACGGGACGAGACGCAGAACGCCACGTGGTCCAGACCGGTGCGACGCTCGTCGAAGGCCCGCCTGCCGGTGTCCGGATGCTGGACCAGGACCACCGAGAAGCCGTCACCCGCGGACCGGAGCACCACCTTCGCGACCCCGGTCTCCTGGTCCTCCCTGCGGTGCGTTTCCTCGAGATCGAGGACCCGGACGTACCACGGAACACTGCGCTCCACATCGGTCACGGTGAGCGCCAGATGGTGCACAGACGTGAGCTTGGGCATGACTTTCGCGGCCGTCCTTTCCCGTCCCCTCCCCCTGGGGCGCCCCCAGGGTGACACAGGCCGGCGCCGGGTACGGGCGCGTCCACCGACATCTGCCACGAATCGTGATCTCCTGCTCCCCGACCGTCCCACACCGCGGGAGCCGGGGTCAGCGGCCGCCGCCGACCTCCAGAACCGCACCGACGGTGTAGGACGCCGCCGGGGACAGCAGCCAGAGCACCGCCTCGGCGATTTCGCGCGGCTGTCCCGCGCGGCGCAACGGAATGGCGGGGCCGATCCGCGCGACGCGGTCCGGCAGCCCGGCCGCGGCGTGCAGTCCGGTGTCGACCAGTCCGGGAGCCACCACGTTGACCCGGACGCCCTCGTCCGCGACCTCCTGCGCGAGCCCGAGGCTGAGTGTGTTGACCGCGGCCTTCGACGCCGCGTAGTGCACCCACTCGCCCGCCGATCCGGTGCGGGCGGCGGTGGACGACACGTTGACGATCGCGCCGCCCTGTCCGCCACGGCGCACCGACATCCGCCGGACCGCCTCCCGGCAGCAGAGGAACACCCCGCCGACGTTGACGTCCAGGACGCGGCGCACGGTGTCCGCACTCTGCTCGTCCAGCCGCCCGGGCGTGTTGCCGGTGATGGCCGCGTTGTTCACCACGCCGGCCAGCGGGCCGAGCTCCTCCGCGGCCGCGAACAGGGCACCGACCTGCTGCTCGTCCGCGACATCCGCACGCACCGCGAGGGCGGAGCGGCCCTTCGCGCGGACCCGCGCGGCGACCTCGTCGGCCGGCGCCGGGTCACCGGAGTAGTTCACCACCACCGCGTACCCGCGGTCGGCGGCCAGCTCGCAGACCTGCGCACCGATCCCGCGGCTGCCGCCGGTGACGACGAGAACGCCGGTCACAGCGCGAAGTTCTGCAGTGGAAGGTTCTCCAGCACCAGATCGGCGCGGTCCCGGGTGCTCTCGATGAGGTCGGCGTTGCGCTGGTCGGAGCCGAGTGCCCGCTGCCGCGCCTCGACCAGCGACCGGCCGTAACGACGGTGGCGCGAAACGAGCCGTTCGATCCGCTCCGGCTCGTCCGGCGCCAGGTACCAGGCCTCGGTGAGGTACTGCCGCACGCCGCTCCACGGGTCGTCGGGCACCAGCAGGTAGTTGCCCTCGGTGATGACGAGCTGGACCTCCGGCGCGACCGGGACCGCACCGGCGATCGGCTCCTCGATCTCGCGGCGGAACTCCGGCGCGTAGACCGTCTCCCGACCCTCGGCCAGGCGCCGGATGAGCTGCACGTACCCGGCCGCGTCGAAGGTGTCCGGCGCGCCCTTGCGCTCGGTCCGGCCGAGTCGCCGCAGCTCCACCTGGGCCAGGTGGAACCCGTCCATGCCGACCACCGCGGCCCGCGAGCCGAGCGCGTTCGCCAGCGCCCAGGCCAGCGTGGTCTTGCCGGACGCGGGTGCGCCGATGATGCCCAGCACGTGCCGCTGTCGCGGCTTGGCCAGCCCCTCGGCCCGCTCCAGAAGGTCGTCGAACGCCGTCATCGCTTGTCCTCTCCCACGTTTTCCACCGCCCGCGGCTCGACCGCGCCGGTCCACGACCGCGGACCGACGTGCCGGACGCGCTGTGCGGCCACCGCGTTCGCCTCCCGGATCCAGCCGGGTACCGAACGCCCGGGCGTCGCCACGGCGAACGCCAGCGCGCCGTGCCACACGTCGCCGGCCCCCAGCGTGTCCCGGGCTTCGACCCGGGGCACGGGGACCTGCCCCGAGTCTTCCCTAGTGCTCCAGCGCACCGGCTCCGGCCCCGCGGTGGTGATCACCACCGGCACCCCGCGTTCGGACAGGCTCGGGCCGGGTGCGGAGAACCGCTGCGCGCACGCGGCGACGTCGACCAGCGGCAGGAGCTCGTCCAGCACGGGTTTCCAGCTGCCCGCGTCCAGCACCACCGGCACCCCCCGGCGGCGTGCCTCCCGGGCGACGGCCAGCGCCAGCTCCGGATGATGCCCGTCCAGCAGGACCGCGCCGACGTCGTCGAACAGCGCGGACCGGCCCGGCAGGGTCAGCGGTTCGTCGGTGGCGGCGTTGCGGGACACGACGGTGCGTTCACCGTCGCCGTCCCGCACCACGACCGCGCTCACCGGTGGCGCAGCGGTCCGGCCGGGCGTCAGGTCGGCCAGGTCGACGCCGTGTTCGGCAAGGTCGGCGCGGGCGAGTGCGGCCAGCGGGTGCGCACCGAGCGCGGTCAGCAGGGTCGCCCCGCCGCCGAGCGCGGCCACGGTCACCGCGGCGTTCGTCGCAGGCCCACCGGCCGCGACGTCCACCCGCAGTGACTGGACCTTCTCGCCCGGCTCCGGGAACGCGGCAACCCGCTGGACCACGTCGACGGTGCACAGGCCCGCCAGCAGCACCCGCACGTCAGCTCAGCCCGGCGTGGGTGGCGGCGGCGACCTCGACGACCTCGCCGTCCTCGGTCAGCGTCAGCGCACCGGTCAGCAGGCCGACGACCTGGTTCATGGAATGCGTCTTCGGCGACACCACGGCGACCCGCTTGCCGAGACGATGCACGTGGATCCGGTCCGCGATGTCGAAGACGTGCGGCATGTTGTGGCTGATCAGGACCACCGGCAGGCCGCGGTCGCGGATCCGGCCGATCAGCTCGAGCACCTTGGCCGACTCCGCGACGCCGAGCGCGGCGGTCGGCTCGTCCATGATCACCGCTTTGGTGCCGAACGCGGCGGCACGGGCGACCGCGACACCCTGGCGCTGCCCGCCGGACAGCGTTTCCACCAGCTGTGAGATGGATTTGACCTGGATGCCGAGGTCGTCGAGGATCCGCTGCGCCTCGGCGCGCATCCCCGCGGTGTCGAGCTTGCGCGCCCCGATCCCGAACGGGCCGCGCAGCCGCTTTTCCCGGCCCAGGAACATGTTCGAGGCGATGTCCAGCGCGGGCGCCACCGCGAGGTCCTGGTACACCGTCTCGATTCCGTAGTGCCGGGCGTCCAGCGGGGACCTGAAGTGCACGGTCTCGCCGTCCACCCGGATCTCCCCGGAATCCGGGACCAGCGCGCCGGACAGGGCTTTGATCAGGCTCGACTTGCCCGCGCCGTTGTCGCCGACCACGGCGAGCACCTCGCCGGGGTAGAGGTCGAAATCGGCGCCGTCGATGGCGGTGACCCGGCCGTAGCGCTTCACCAGGCCCCGCGCGGACAGAGTGGGATTCTCGGAAGAAGTCATGACTGCTGCTGCCTCCGTGCGATCCGGTCCACCACGACGGCGGCGATCAGCAGCGCGCCGGTGGCGAGGTCCTGGTAGTTGCCGTCCACGCCCATCTGCGTCAGCCCGGACCGCAGCACCGCCACGACCAGCGCGCCGAAGAGCGTGCCGAGCACCGAGCCGCGGCCGCCGAACAGGCTGGTGCCACCCAGCACCACGGCGGTGATCGAGTCGAGGTTGCCGAGCTGGAACTGGTTGGGGTCGGCGTTCGGCGTGCGCCCGAGTGCCTGCCAGGCCGCGATGCCGAAGCAGAGGCCGGCGACCAGGTACACCGAGAGCACCGTGCGGTTGACCTTGATCCCGGACAGCCGCGCCGACTCCGGCGCGTTGCCCACCGCGTAGACGTGCTTGCCCCACGCGGTTTTCGTCAGCGCGTACCACACGACGAGGAACATGATCAGCGCGAGCGTCATGCCGTAGGTGATCGGGATGCCGCCGAAGAGGTAGCGCTTGGTCCCGAGCCACTGCAGCAGCCCGTCGGTCACCGGGACCGCCTGCCCGCCCGCGATCAGCTTGGCCACCGCGGTCAAGCCGGTGAACGTGCCGAGCGTGATGATGAACGCGGGCAGCTTGATCCGCGTGGCCAGGGTGCCGATGAACAGGCCGACCACGATGGTCAGCACCACGCCCGCGACGAGGGCGACGAAACCGTTCGTGCCGGCGGCGGCGAGTTTCGCCATCACCAGCGTGGCCACGACCATCGACGAAGCGTTCGACAGGTCGATGCCGGCGATCAGGATGATCAACGTCTGGCCGAGTGCGAGCGTGCCGACCACCAGCGACTGCTGGACCACAGTGGACAGATTGTCCAGATCGAAGAACGTGTCCGTGGCAAAGGAGAACACCACGACCGCCACCACGAGCGCGAGCGCGGGCCCGACCGCGGGGGCACGCAGCAGGAACTCACCGAGGGATTCCCGCTCCCGGGTCCCGTTCACCGTCACAGTGCTCATGCCGCCTCCGCGCGAAAAAATACGTCGTCGGTGCTCATTCCGTGCCTCCCCAGCAGTTCTGCAGGCCCCAGGCGGTGTCCTTGCTCTCGACGCCGGGCAACGGCTTGTCGGTGATCGTGGTGGAACCGGTGTTCACGAACCCGGAGGGCTTCTTGCCGGTCTTGGCGTAGTCGACCGCGGCGAGCACTCCCTGTTCGGCCATCTTCCGCGGGAACTGCATGACGGTGACCGCCAGCTGTCCGCTCTTGACGTTCTGCACGCCTTCACAGCCGCCGTCGATCGAGCCGAGCACGACCTGACCGGTGAGCCCGCGCGCCTTGAGCGCGGCGTGGGCACCGCGGCCCATCGGCTCGTTCATCGAGTAGATCGCGTTGAGATCGGTGGTGCGCTGCAACAGGTTCTCCATCCCCTGCTGCGCGAGGCTCTGATCGCCGTTGGCGTTGGTGTGCCCCTTGATCTGCGGCGCGCCGTCCTCGAGCCCCATGCCCTTGAGGAACCCGCCGTGCCGCTGCGTGTCCACCGACGCGCCCGCGGTGCCGTCGACCATCAGCAGCTTGGGATCGGCGCCGACGAGCGCCGCCTTCACGTACGCGCCCTCCTGCTCACCGGCGGCGAAGTTGTCGGTGGCGAAGGTGGCGTCGACCGCGTCGGCGGGTTCGGTGGCGGTGTCGAGCGCGATCACCAGGATGCCGGCGTCCCTGGCGTCCTGGATCGCCTTGAGCACGCCGGTGGACGAGCTGGGCGTGATCAGGATGGTGTTCACGCCCTGCTGCATCAGGTTTTCGATGGCCCGGACCTGACCGTCGTTGTCGCCGTCGAACTGGCCGGCCAGCGCGCTGAATTCGGCGCCGTTCGCCTTGGCGGCCTTGGCCGCGGCGTTGCGCAACTCGACGAAGTACGGGTTGGTGTCGGTCTTGGTGACCAGGCCGACCTTGGCCTTGCCGCTGCCGGCCTTGGCCGTGTCGCCACCCCAGTGGCGCTCGACCGTGCAGCCGGCGGTGGAGACCGCGACGGCGGCCGCCACCGCCAGTGCGGTGAGACTGCGCTGTCTCATGGAGATGCCCTCCGAATCGAGGTGCGAACTTGCCGATGGACGGGAAGGTAGACAGACTCGTGCCATGGCGCAAGCGTTTGCGCAAACGCTTGCCGAGTTCTTCGGAAGGATCGACATGCCACGACCGCGGTCGGCGCGGCCGACCCAGCGGGACATCGCGGAGATGGCCGGGGTGTCCATCACGACGGTCTCGCACGTCGTCAACGGCACCCGCGCCGTCGCGGAGGACACGAAGACCGCGGTGCTGCGGGCCATCGAGTCGACCGGGTACACCGGGGACGCCATCGCGCGCTCCCTGGTCACCGGCGGGACCCGGTCGATCGGGATGGCCGTCTCGCTGGTGGCGAACCCGTACTTCGCCGCGCTGATGCAGGCGATCGAGCGCGAGGCCTCGGCGAACGGCTACACGGTGCTGCTGGCGGACACGCACGACACCGCGGACACCGAACGCGAGGTGATCCGGGCACTGCGGTCGCGGCGCGTGGACGGCCTGCTGATGACTCCCGCACCGGGCGACGGCCCGGCGATCGGCGAACTCGTGTCACTGGACGTGCCGATCGTGCTGATGGACCGGCTCACCACGCGCACCGACGTGGACCAGGTCGGCGCGGAGAACATCCAGGCGACCTCGGCGCTGACCGCGCACCTTGCGTCGCTGGGTCACCGCCGGATCGGCATGATCTCCGGTGCCCCCGGCCTCACCACCAGCGACGAACGGGTGCTGGGGTACCGGCTCGGCCTCGGCCGCGCCGGCCTGGCGTGGACGCCGGACCTGGTGGCCTGCGGCCAGTCCTCACGCGAGGGCGGCGCGCTGGCGCTGAGCACGCTGCTCGCCCTGCCCGATCCACCGACCGCGCTGGTGGTGGGCAACGACAGCATGATGGTCGGCGCCCTGCACGAATCCCGCCGCCGCGGCCTGCGCCTCGGCCGCGACCTGCCGGTGGTGGTCTACGACGACGTCGAGTGGGCGGAGTTCGTGGACCCCCCGCTGACGACGATGGCCCAGCCGATCGAGGCCATCGGCCGCCGGGCGGTCCAGCTGCTGCTGGCCCGCCTCGCCGACCCCACCCGCCCGGCGGAAACGGTGCGGCTGCCACCGACCCTGCGCCACCGCGAGTCCTGCGGCTGCCCGGCGGGATGACCAGCGTTCGACCGCTTGGCCGGTGTCCCGACGCGGCCGGAAGGCGGAACCGCCAACCCGGTGTGAACGCGACGGTTGGATGCTCACCCTGAGTGCGTCGCGACGAGGGCATTCACTCATCCCAGTGATTCTCCGGACTCGATGGTCGTGACCGCTCTCGGTACGCGCGAGTAGTAGTTACCGTTGGGTAAGAACGACGACGAGAGCCTGGAAGATGACCGTTCTGGCGCCGGTGGCTCCGGTCTGGGACCCGCCGGTCGCGTACCGGTTCGGGGTGGCCCTTGGCCGGCACGCCAACCCGTACAACGATCGGCTGCTGCGTGCCATCCGTGGTGCCGCGGCGCGTTCCGGCTGCGATCTGCTGCTGGCCGACACCGGCGATTCGGTGCGGGAGGAAGCCGCCGTCGTGCGGGCGTTGCGGGCCGACCGGGTCGACGGGATGCTGCTGGTTCCGGCGCCGGGGGACGAGGCGGTGGTCAACGGGCTGGTGCGGATGGGCGTGCCCACGGTGCTGGTCGACCGGATCGCCGGGCGCAACGACGTCGACCAGGTCGGCTCCGAGAACATCCAGGCCATGTCCGCCCTCGTCGAGCATCTCGCGTCGCGGCGGCACCGGCGGATCGCGCTGATCACCGGCGAATCCGGGTCCACGGTCAGCGAGGAACGCACGCTGGGCTACCGGCTCGGGCTCGGCCGGGCGGGTCTGCGGTACAACCCGGAACTCGTCGCGTGCGGGATGTCGTCGGCAGGCGGCGCGGCCCGTGCCGCGGCGAAGCTGCTCGACGGCTGGCCTTCCCCGACCGCCATCGTGGTCGCCGGCGAGGCGATGCTGATCGGGGTCCAGTGGGAGGCCCACCGCCGCGCGGTCCGCATCGGGTCGGAGCTCGCCGTGGTCGGCTACGGCGACATGGACTGGGCCCGCACGGTCTCCCCCGGCGTCACCACGATGGCGCAGCCGATCTCGGAAATGGGCAGGCGCGCGGTCCAGCTGCTCGTCGAACGCTGCCGCGAACCGGAGCGCCGCCCGGAGGCCGTCCGGCTCGCCCCACGGTTCCTGCATCGCGCGTCCTGCGGCTGCTGATCCCGTCCTGCGTCCGCCGAGCCTCAGCCCAACGTGGCCGCGGCCTCCAGCAGCATCCACGCTCCGATGTGGACGGACAGATCCCGTTCCGGCGCCGCGCCGAGCGGCAGCGACGGGGCCGGCCGGGACCATTCCGCACTGAACAACGGCCCGCTGGGCGCCGGCACCGCACCACGCCAGCACGCCTCGGCCGACGCGACCACGATCCCACGCGCGACGCCGGCCTCCGGCACGTCGAGCCGGGTCGCGGCCAGTGCCAGATACCGCGCCAGGATCGCGGCGAACAACCCACCGTCGCCGCCATTGCACCCACGCAGCACGCCCTCGGGCGCGAGATGCTCCGCCACCGCGTGCACCGTACGAGCAGCATTGTCCACTTCGGACTGCTCAAGGCAGGCGCCGAGGTAAACTCCTTGACAGTAGGTGAAGATGTGCTTCACCAGTTCGCCGGTGTCGGCGCGGATGCCGTCCCAGACCAGCCCGGTGGCCGGGTCGACGAGCGTCGTGGTGAGCCACCGCGTCAGAGCGCCGGCGCGAGCGTGATCACCTTCCCGGGCGTGGAAGATCGCCGCCGGACCGTTGGCCGGGGCGTTCTTGAACCGGTCGCCGCGCCGCCACCAGATACCGCCACCCAGTTCGTCGGTCCACCCCTCGCGCAGCCGCGCGTCGATCGCCGCGATGGCGGGGTCTACTGTGGACAGGTTGAGAGCGCGGACTCGTTGCAGGGCCAGGCCGAGCCATGCGATGTCGTCGTAGAAGTCGTTCACCCAGGTGCCGAAGTTGCGTCGGTGCACGGACCGGACGAACCGGTCGATCATCCGCGCCCGGCCGGGGTCGGGCGCGCGCAGCTGCGCGTCCACGAGGCAGTCCAGCAGATGCGCCTGCCACCAGTAGTTCCAGTGCCAGTGCAGCCGCTGACCGAGGCTCGGCGGCCAGCCACTGCGGCCCAGCACGGTGCCCGGCACACCCCACACCCGGCGCAGGTGCCGTCCCCGCACCGCGTGCTCGGCCGCGGCCGCCCGCGCCGCGGGATCGTCCTCGCCGTCCATGCACGCGATTGTCCCTCGCGGCACCGCACCCGGCGAGCGTCACCAGGCTTTCGAGAGGTCCGCGTGCCGCCGGATCCAAGAGTGCATCACGATCCCGGCGGCCACCCCGGCGTTGATCGACCGGGTGGTGCCGAACTGGGCGATCGACACCACCTTCGCCGCGCCGGACTGGGTGGCCGCGGACAGGCCGGGGCCTTCCTGGCCGAAGAGCAGCACGCAGGCACGCGGCAGCTCGGCCGCTTCGAGTGGTTCGGCACCGGGGGTGTTGTCGACCGCGACCACGGTCAACCCGGCCGTGGCGGCGAACTCCAGCAGCCCGGCGACGTCCTCATGGTGCCGCAGGTGCTGGTAACGATCGGTGACCATGGCCCCGCGCCGGTTCCAGCGACGGCGGCCGACGATGTGCACCTCGGCCGCGGCGAACGCGTTGGCCGTGCGAACCACCGTGCCGATGTTGTGGTCGTGCTGGAAGTTCTCGATCGCCACGTGGAACGGATGCCGCCGGGCGTCCACGTCGGACACGATCGCCTCGCGCCGCCAGTAGCGGTAGGCGTCCACCACGTTGCGGCGGTCCCCGCCTGCCAGCAGTTCGGGGTCGTAGCGCGGGTCGGCCGGCCAGTCTCCCGGCCAGGGCCCGACGCCCACCTCCTCACGGCTGCCCCATTCGGTGGGTCCGGCTTCGTGCGGTTCGCTGGTCACGAAGGACGATTCTCGCTCAGCCCACCCGCAGCTCGTGCGTCGGAGTGTCGTGGTGGCGGTGACGCCAGCGGTGATAGGCGCCGACGTAGGAAAACAGCAGCAGCCCGACCGCCACGACGACCACCGCGGGCAGCACCGAACTCGGGATCACCGTGTCGTAGAGGTAGTACGCGTTGAACCCGCCGGGAAGGTCACCGAGACCCTGCTGGTGGCGGAAGTAGTCCTCCAGCGCGGTGAGCGGGCACGGGATCGGCGTGACGTTCACCAGCACGCCCCACACCGCGAAGAACACGTGCACGAACACGATCTTGGGCCAGCGCCACGCGAGGAAACCACCCAGGCCGATGAACAGCAGCGCGAGGATGTGCACGGCCACTGTGACGTCGGCGAGAACGTGTGCGACCGAAGGGTTCACCACCGCCTCCTCCCAGGTCCCGTACCAGCGACGTTACTCCGGATTGCCGGTGGCCGAGCGGGAAAACGGGGGAGGCCTTGTGATGTTCGACCCACCGGAGCAACCGGGTCACCCCGGCGGTAGCGAGGACGTGACTGCGAGTGGGAACCCGGCGGATGTTCACCGCTGCGGGTTTCGCCGCACCGGGTCAACCGTGACCACCGGCGGGCGACCCGGACCGGCCACGGTTCGGTGGCCGGTCCGTACGCCGGTCACTGCACGCGGTCGGTGGCCTGCGGCTCCTCGTCGCTGGGCAGGTACACGTCGCCCACGGTGATGTTCACCTCGACCACCTCGAGGCCGGTCATCTGCTCGATCGCACCGATCACGTTGCGCCGCACCTGCCGGGCCAGCTCGGCGATCGGCACGCCGTACTCGACCACGATCTGCAGATCGATCGCGGCCTGCTTCTCGCCGACCTCCACCGCGACGCCCTGGCCCGCGCTGGCCGAGGCACCCGGGATGCGGTCGCGCAGCGCACCGAGCGCGCGGGCGGCCCCGCCGCCGAGCGCGTGCACCCCGGTCACTTCACGCGTGGCGAGGCCGGCGATCTTCTGCACGACGACGTCGGCGACGGTCGTGACGCCCTGCGAGGTCACGAGTGGCCCGGCGTCCGGGCGGGTGGCCAGCTCGGCGGTCTCGGACTGGGTGGCGGTCATCGGCTCTCCCTCGGTTTCGGGTGGGTGCAACGGTCTGGTGCCCCGTCAACGGTTCGACACCGCACAGCGAAGATCGGCACGACCCGATCGTGTGATGTGCTGCTCAGTCGAACGCGGCGCCGTCGATGTCGGTGACGACCAGCCGTAGCCGTGCCCGCTCCCATTCGGTGCCGGCCAGCAGGTCGCGCACCACGGTGCCCGCCCGCTCCAGCAGCGGCGGCAACGGCAGCCGGGTCGCGAGCAGCCGGACCTCGACCAGCTCCGGGGTCAGGTCCACCGCGCCACCGGACAGGTCGATCGGGAGCCAGTTGAGGTCGGACGCGACGACGGTGGCCGGGCGCAGCCCTTCGACCCCCGCGACGGCCTCGGCGATCTTGCCCGCGAGCTCCCTGGCGGTGGTCGCCGTCACCGGCCACCCACTTCGATGTCCAATATGGACACGGTGACCGCGTCGACGGAAGCCCCGGTCTGCTCGGCGACCGCGCGGGTGACCGAACGCTGTACCGCGCGGCCCACCGCGGCGGCCTGGTCGACGCTGGAGACGACCACGTCGATCTCCACGGTCAGGCGCCCCTCGACGGTGCGCACGCGCACGCCGTCGGCAGGCGCGGGTTCGAGCCCCCTCCAGCGCTGCCGCGCGGCCCGGGTCCACGCCGTGACGAGCCCGCGCAGCCCCGGTTCGAGCCGCACCACCCCGGACGTCTCGATCGCCGCCCGCGCCGCGACACTCGCGACCACCGGTTCGGCGATCACGTATTCGGCCTCGACTGTCATTCCGCGTCCTCGTACACGTCTTCCACCAGCAGGTCCAGCTTCTCCATCAACAGTCCGACCCGCGCGGCCGCGGCCGCGGTGACCAGCTCTCGCACCCGTGCCAGCGAATCACCGCCGTGGGCGTTCCCCAGCCGCACGGCGAGAGTGAGCTCCACCTCGACGCGGCTGGCCCCGCCGTCGTCCACGCCGACCGTGCGCACCCGGACCCGGCGCGCCCGCACGTCGCCGGCGGCGTCCGCGGCGTAGCGCAGGACCACCGCCACCGCCTGCTCGCTGACCTCGACCCCGCCCGCCTCCGGCGTCCCGAGGTCCAGCATCTGGCCCCGGCGTACCTCGGCGCGGACCGCGGACATGATCCGCCCGACCAGGTCCGGCGGCGCCGGATCGGGTTCGGCCACCAGCTCCTGGGTCGCCTCCCGCAGCGCCAGCAGGCTCGCGCGCGCGGTACCGCAGTGCGGGCAGGTCAGTTCGTGCTCGTCGGCGTGTCCGGTGCCGACCTCGTCGAGCCGCGCCCATACCGTCTCGAGTTCCCGGCCACAGGGCAGTTCGTAGTCCTGGTTCACCGCCACGGCTTCATCACCTCCGCCAGCTGTGCGCGGGCGCGGGCTATCCGCCCCCGGACCGCCGTGGGGTTCGCGCCGACGACCTGGCCGATCTCGTCGTACGAGCGACCGTGCACCTCACGCAGCAACCAGCAGGCACGCTGCTGGGGCGTCAGGTCCCGCAGTGCCTCGTTGAGCGCGGCCAGCTGGCTGCTGACCTGCGCCGCGTGCTCCGGGCGGGCGTCTCGGCGCGGTGACTCGGCCAGGTCCAGGTCCACGTCGGCCTGCGGCCGCCGGGCCCGGATGACGTTCAGGCAGCGGTTCGTGGTGCTCCGGTAGAGCCAGCCGACGAACGCCTGGTCGTCGCTGAGCTGCTCCAGTTTGCGCCACGCGCCGAGGAAGACCTCCTGCACGACGTCCTCGGCGTCCCCGCGGTGGTGCAGCATCTTCACCGCGAGCCGGAACATCGGGCCCTGATAGCGGAGTACGAGCTGTTCATAAGCCCGTACGTCCCCGTCGCGCGCACGGCCGACGAGTGTCGCGTCGTCGAGCGGCGTGCCGGGTTCCGCGTTGGTCGTGGTCACGGCACCCCCTTCCATCAGGGGGACACCGCGGTGCGGGAATTCGTCACGCACGCATTGTGGGTGATTGCGGTCACCGCGGCGAATCAGCCTCAGCTGAGCCCGAGATCGTCCTTGTTCAGCACGTAGCGGTACTCGAGGCCTTCCTTCTCGACCGCTTCGCGCGCACCGGTGTCGCGGTCGACGACGGTGGCCACCCCGACGACCTCAGCGCCGGCTTCGCGCAACGCGGTGACCGCGGTGAGCACGCTGCCGCCGGTGGTCGAGGTGTCCTCGACAGCGAGCACGCGCTGTCCGCGTACCTCGACACCTTCGATCTGCCGCTGCATGCCGTGCTCCTTGACGGCCTTTCGGACCACGAAGGCGTCGAGCACCACACCGTCGGTCGCCGCGGAGTGCAGCATCGCGAGCGCGACCGGATCGGCGCCGAGGGTGAGCCCGCCGGCCGCGACGTAGTCCCAGTCAGCGGTCAGCTGCCGCAGCAGCTTGCCGACCAGCGGCGCGGCGGCGTGGTGCAGCGTCGCGCGCCGGAGATCGATGTAGTAGTCGGCTTCCTTGCCGGAAGCCAACGTCACTTTGCCGTGTACCACAGCCAGTTCGGTGATCAGCCTGGCCAGTTCGAGCTTCGCAGTTCGGTCCAACGCGGGATACGCCACGGCCGAGAGTCTTACACACGCCTCCGCGCGAGCGCGTCACTCGCCGAGGGAGACGGCGGTCACCGGCCGCGCACGGGTGGCCGCCCAGGCAGGCACCAGCGAAGCGAACAACGCGAGCACACCGGCGATGGCGACCACCGCGGCGTACACCCCGATCGGGCCGATCGGCAGTGGTGAGCCCGTGGCCACCAAGCAGAACGGCACGATCGAACCCGCCGAAACCACCGTTCCGAGCACCACGCCGATGGCCGCGACCAAGCCGCCCTCGACGCCTGCCATGCGCAGCACCTGCGTTCGGGTGAAGCCGCCGAGGCGTTGCAGTCCGAACTCGCGGCGACGGCGAGCGGTCGCCATCACGAGCGTGTTCACCACGGAGATCACGGTGTAGCCGATGATCATGGCGATCATCAGGTAGTTGACCCACGCGCCGACTTCGTCTTCCGAGGCATGGCCGGCCAGCAGGCTCGCGCGGTCGCCGACCGACACCGGCTGTCCGGCGGTGGCCGCGGTGAGGCTCGCCGTGAGCCGGGCCTGGTCGACGCCGGGTTCGGCACGCACCAGCACCTGCGACGCGAGACCGGCGGTGGTGTGCGAAGCGAGCAGCGGCGTGGGGAAGAGCATCGTCTCGAAGCCGGGGCGCTGACTGAGGAGCGCGACGACGCGAACGGTCGTTTCCTGCCCGTCACCGAGCCGGAGCGTGATCGAGTCGCCGACTCCGCGGTGCAACTCGGACGCGACCGTGTCCGGGAGCGCGATGGTCTGGCCGGTGAGCGCGTCGAGGCTGCCTGCGCTGACGGTCGCGGACGTCGCCGACGCGGCGCCCCCGGTGGTGAGGCCGAGCGCGGGGTGGCCGTCGTCGTTCTGGCTCTCGTCGTACGGCTCGGTGACGAAGACCGTGCTGGTCACATACTCGGAAGCAGCGGCGACGCCCGGCGTCTGCCGCACCCGCCGGAGCAGGTCCGGACTGACGCCGGCCGGGGCGGCGACCACGGCGTCGGCACGCAGGTCCTCGGTGAACGCCTGCTGCGAGACCGCCTGCTGGGTCGTCTGCAGGTAGATGTTGGCGGTCGCGATGCCCACCGCGAGCATGATCGGAGTGACGGCACCGGACACCCGGGTGGCAGCGGTGCGGGTGTTGGCGAGCGCGAGCCAGCCGGTCACTCCGCTGACCAGTCGCACCGGGCCGTGCAGCAGGACCGCCACCAGCTTCGTGACGCCCGGGCCGATCGCCGCGACCCCGATCGCCCACAGCATCACCGCGGGCCCCGCTGTGCTGGCTGCGACCGGGCCGGTCATGACGGCGACCGTGACGATGCTGAGCGCCGCACCACCGCCGAAGCACAGCGCTGCGACCACCAGACGCAACGGCGTCAGCCACCGCCGTTCCACCGTCGCCTCGGCCAGCGCCTCGGTCGGGCGGATGCGGCTCACCCGCCGCGCTGCGACGGACGCCGCGATTACCACCGCGAGCAGCGCCGCGCCGGCCGCGACGGTCATCGGCAGCCAGCCCTGGTGGAACCGGACGACGTCAGGCACCACATCGGCTTCGGTCAGCCGTCCGAAGAGCCACTTGCCGAGCAGTGGTCCGAGGGCCGCGGCCGCGCCGATCGCGAGCAGGCCGATCACCACCGCCTCGCCGAGCACCATCCGTCGCAGCTGTCGCGGTGTCGTACCGATGGCGCGCAACAGCGCGAGCTCACGCCGGCGTTGTTGCGTCGCCAACCCGAGCGTGGTCGCGATGACGAACAGCGCGACGAGCACGGACAGGCCGCCGGAGACTGCCGAGAGGACCACGAGGTTGGTGCCCTCGTTGGAAGCCTGTGGAAACTCCGCGTAACCGCGGTCGTCGCCGGTGCGGGCGACGACACCGTCACCGAGGTTCAACTGCGCGGCGACAGTATTGGGGTCAGCGGTCGTGAAGACGCCGAAAGCGTCGACCTCGTGACCGGCTAAGCGCGCCGCTTCCGCAGCGGTGAAGAAGACGGTGGGCTCGGCAGTGGTGCGCGCGGCGGCCACGCCGGCGACACGGTAGCTACCGGTGGTGCCGCGCGCAGCGAGCTGGACCGTGTCACCCGGCTTCGCACCCACTGCGGCCACTACGACCTCACCGTCACGCGGAGCGTGCCCCGCGGTGAGCGTGTACGGCGCGAGCACGGCGGAGTCCCAAGCGTGACCGGCGACTCGCCCGCCGTCCATCACGACCGGCACAGTCACGTCGCTGACCACAGTGGACACACCAGGTGTCGCGCGGATCTTTTCAGCGAGCGCGGGATCCAAGTGCACGCGTTCGGGTAGCGCGGCCGTTTCGGTGTCGTCGTCATCTTCGGAAGGACCACGCTTGGACAGCTCGAATTCCTGTTGCCCCGAAACGACGATCGGTGCGGCCGCGAGCCGCTGAGGAGGGGCGTCGGCGCGAATGCCGGTCTCCATGAGACCGCCGCACGCAGACACGATGACAGCACCGAGGAAAGCGGCCACGAAGGTCGCGAGGAAACCACCTTTGCGCAGCCGAAGCGTACGCAGCGCGAGCCGGAGCATTACGCACCTACCGCAGCGGTACCGGCCCACGCGCCCAAGTGCGTCATGCGCTCTGCGACAACTCCAGGCGTCGGACCCGTCAGCTCACCGGCGACGCGGCCGTCGGCGAGGAAGACCACGCGGTCAGCGTGTGCGGCGGCGACGGGATCGTGCGTCACCATCACCACCGTAAGTCCGCTTCGGACGGATTCGCGCAACAGCGCCAGGATTTCGGCCGCGGTACGCGTGTCGAGCGCGCCGGTGGGTTCGTCGGCGAAGAGCACCGCGGGACGCGTCACGAGCGCGCGTGCGATGGCCACGCGTTGCTGCTGACCGCCGGACAGCTCACCCGGCAGACGCCGACGGCGTTCGGCCAGGCCGACGTGCGCGAGCATCCGCGTGACGTGCTTGCTGTTGACCCGGCGGCCGGCGAGCCGCAACGGAAGCTCCACGTTCTGCGCGACGGTGAGCGCCGGCAGCAGATTGAACGCCTGGAACACGAAGCCGATCCGGTCCCGGCGCAGCTTCGTCAGCCGCGTTTCCGAGAGTTCCGCGAGATCCTGGCCGTCCAGGTGCACCGAACCGCTCGTCGGCCGGTCGAGGCCCGCGGCGCAGTGCAGGAAGGTGCTCTTGCCCGAACCGGACGGACCCATCACCGCAGTGAAACCTCCGCGCGGGAACGACAGGTCGACTCCGTCGAGCGCAGCCACCTGCCCGTAGTGCTTCCGCACGGCCAGCAGCCGCACCGCCTCGTTCTCCATGGGGCACAACGCTAGGCATCGACGGCGGTGCGCACCCTGGTGCCAGCTCGCCGGGTCCGGGTGGGGACAGCCCTACCTCAGGTCCGGCCGCGGTTGCCGACCGCGCCGGAAAGCCGGCGCAGGAGCCCACGCGGCAGCAGTCCGCCGACCGCGACCAACGCCTTGTACGGCAGGCTCGGCACCGAGATCACCTTGCCGCGGCGAAGGTCGGCCAGTGCCTCGTCGACCACCTGCTCCACACCCAGCCACAACGCCTTCGGCCCCTCCTTGGGCAGGCCGGCGCGCTCGTGGAACTCGGTGACCGTGAACCCGGGGCACAGGGCCATCATCCGCACCCCGGACGGCAGCGACGTCGCGATGCCCTCGGTGAACGACGTGACCCAGTTCTTGCTCGCGGTGTAGGTCGAGCCGCGGCCGGAGAAGAAGCCGGCCACGCTGGACACGTTGATCACGTCGCCGCGGCCGCGTTCGATCATGCTCGGCAGGACCGCGCGGGTGAGCTGCAGGACGGCGGTGACGTTCACGTCGAGCTGGCGTTGCAGCGCGTCCGGTGGAACCTCCCAGAACCGGCCGCCGAGGCCGAACCCGGCGTTGTTCACGAGCAGGCCGACCGGCCGGTCGGCGAGCAGCCCGGCAACCCGGCCCCGGCCGTCCACTTCGGACAGATCGGCGGGCAGCACTTCGACCTCGACGTGGTACTGCGCCCGCAGCTCGTCGGCGAAGGCGGCCAGCCGCTGCTCATCACGGGCGACGAGCACGAGGCCGTACTTTTCGGCGGCGAGCCGGCGGGCGAACTGGGCACCGATCCCGGCAGTGGCCCCGGTGATCACGGCGGTGGTGGTCATGAGAGTGAACCTAGTGCCTGGACCCGTGCGTCCGCGCAGCTCACGACGTAGGGTCCGGCCCATGGGCAAGCACACCAAGCGGCCGCCCGGCGAACCGGCCCGGGTGGCAGTCGGTGCGGCACCGGCGGTGGTCCCGGTGGGCTCGGTGGGCTCGGTAGCCGCCGACGCGGCACCGTCGATGGCCCCGGTAGCCGCCGACGCGGCACCGTCGATGGCCCCGGTAGCCGCCGACGCGGCACCGTCGATGGCCCCGGTGGCCGCCGGCCCGGCACCGTCGATGGCCCCGGTGGCCGCCGGCCCGGCACCGTCGATGGCCCCGGTAGCCGCCGGCCCGGCACCGTCGATGGCCCCGGTAGCCGCCGGCCCGGCACCGTCGGTGATCCCGATGGCTGCCGGCGCGGCACCGTCGGCGCTGCTGCTCGCCGAGCCGGGCGCCGCGTCAGCCCAGCCCGGCGTGGACCTGCCCTCGCTCGAGGGCAGCGTTCCTGACGACGTTCCCACCCACGACGCGCCTCAAGAACTGTCGGCCGGGGCCGACCTCATCGGCCGGTTCGCCGGTGACCTCGACGCGCACCTGACCTCCTCCGTGGTGGACGCCCGCGAGCCAGCCCCGACGTCGGCGAAACCGGACGGCCACGCACCCGGCCAGTTCACCGGCACGCTGGACGTGGGCCATCCGCACGCCGACCCCGACGGCACACCTGCGCTCGGCCCCGTCGCGGCCGTGCGGCTTCCCCCGGAGCCACTCCAGGCGTTCCACGGTCAGCTCAGCCTCGACGAGCTGACCACCCTCGCCCCGCACCCGGACACCACGCACCTCGACACCACCGCCGAGCTAGCCCCGGTGCCGGCCCAGTCCCCACACCCCACGGTTCAAGCACTGGGCCATCATCTGCCGACCAACCGCTGGGCGGTACCAGCCGACGGCTGGACGGTGCCCCCAGTGGCAGTCACCCCGGCCTGAGCCGACAGCCGGTCAGGCTTCCGCGTTCCCCGCCGGCGGCGGGCGGCGCCAACCGTCCGCCGGACGGTCTACCCTCCGCCAGGCCCACCGGCCCGAAGACGACGGCCGGTCAGGGTTCCTCGTTCTTCTCCGGGGACTGGGCCGGGATCGAACCGTGGGTGCTCGGGCCGTTCGAGGGCGTGCGGGGCTCCGGCGGGGACGGCTGCCGCTCGGTCGCTCGGGTGTCGGCCGGGGACTGGGCTTCCACCGGAGCGGTCGCGTGCGTGTCCGACGGCGACGTGGCCTGGGTGATCGGGGCGGAGCCGAATTCCCGGGCGGCGGAGGTGTCGAAGGCCTGGGTACGGCGGCCCGCGTCGGCAGGGGGGCGGCGGTCGGCCTCGGCGTGGGTGGCCGGGCCTGACTGGGGCGGCGTGCCCTCGTGGACCCGCCGGTCGCCGGGTCGGGGACCCGACTGGGGCGACGAGCCCTCGTGCAGCCGCCGGTCGCCCTCGGAGCGGGCCGGGCCGGAGGGCCGGGGGGCCGAGCCCGGAGGCTGGCTGCGCGGGTCGAGGGCCTGGGTCCGCGGGTCCGTGGCGGGTACACCGGCGGCCGGGCTACCAGAAGCCGAGGCCGGGGTACCGGCAGCCGCAGCGGACGTGGCCGGGGCGGGGGTGCCGCCCGCGGGGGTCCAGGTGCGGCCGGTGTCGTAGTCCTCGTCGAACGGGTCGACGATGTCGGCGATCTCGCCCAGGTCACGCAGCAGGCGCTCGAGCCGGGACGGGCCGGCGCCGGGGACCACGCTCGCGAGCACCCACTCGTTCTCCAGCCAGGCCACGCCCACGTCGCCGCCGAGCTGGTCGGCGGCATCGACCAGGTCCTGGGTGATCACCTGTCGGGCACCCTCGGCGTCGTCGGCGAAGGCGTAGCGCTGGCCGATCGGGCCGAGCATCTCGGGCATGTCCTCGCGCTGGAACGGCACACTGGACAGCCACATCTCCACCGGCACCCGATGCGTCTTGTTGCAGCGCACGGCCACGACGACGGCCGGGATCTGGCCCTGTGACTCGATGTCGAAGATGAACACCGGACGGCGGCCGTCGGAGGTGAAGGTCGAGCCGGCCACCACGTTGACCGCGGCGTCCGCGCCGAAGTAGCCGATCGCGCCACTGGACCACTGCCGCGGCAGCCGCTCGTCCTCTTCCACGAACTGCCATCCGCGCAGCTGGGCCCAGCGCATCCGCTCGCGGTTGCGCGAGCCCTCCTTGGCCCGGTCCGCGAACAGCAGGCCGAGGCCCGCCACCAGCGCGACGGCGGCGACGACGAACCAGATCCACGCCGAAATACCCACGCCGGTCAGGGTATCGCTGCCCGGCCCGCGCACCCGTCCGCCCGCACCGTGTCGGCGCGCCCCTTTTCGGGGGCAATCGTCCTCGACAGGTCGACAAATCGGCTAATCCTCGGTGCGCCACGGACGACGCGAGCACCGGCAACTGTGGTTCTCGCCGCCGTAGCTGCTCTTGATCCACGTGGCGCAGCCGGATGCGGGACAACTCGGACAGCACAGTGTGGCAGATTGGCGGACAGAAGCAGGTACTGCAGTTGTTCGTGCATGATGCGTGGTGATTCGACAACGGTGTCCAGTACGGCCTCGCGGATCAGGAAAGTGCAGCGCGGCGGCTCCAAGCGCTGGAGCAGATCCTGCCGCTTCATCCGCCGGTCCGTCAGTCGATCGACCCGATCGGGGCGATGGCCGGCATCCTCGTAGAGCGCACGTGCATAGCCTTCCACTTGCACGAGCCCTGGTACGACCAACGGCTCGTAGTGAACGATCGCCGACGCCAAATTCTCCTGGAGAACGAGAGACCGCAGCCCGTTATCCGGCCGCACCCAGTACAGGTCGTTGGTCGGCTCGATGATCTCCAGCAACCGGTCCCGCTCCGGACCCGGAGTACCGCAGCTGGCCAGGTAGATCGCCGCGTCGATCTCGGAGATCCGGCGCAGGCCCAGACCCCAGTTCGAGGCGACGCCTGCCGGGAAGCTCGCGCGCCGCGCCGTGGACTCGTGGGCCATGTGATCACGCTAGCCGGAGGACGGTGGTTTTCCTTGTGGCATCCGGAGGATTAACCGTAAGGGAGCCAGGTGTTCCGCGCCGGCGACACCACCGTGAACAGCCCTCCGTGCGGAAATTCCCGTACGGAGGGCCGTTCACCGGTCAGGCGCGTTCGACCGTCAGTGCGTCGCCGGCGTCCAGTTCCGGGATGTCCACCCGGACGGTGTCGCCGTCGCGGACTTCGCCCGACAGCAGGTGCTTCGCCAGCCGGTCGCCGATCGCCGACTGCACCAGGCGGCGCAGCGGGCGGGCGCCGTAGATCGGGTCGAAACCGTTGAGCGCCAGCCATTCCCGGGCACCGTCGGTGACGTCCAGGTGCAGCCGCCGCTGGGCGAGCCGCTGCGCCAGCCGGGCCACCTGGATGTCCACAATGGACGTCAGTTGCTCGGTGCCGAGCGCGTGGAACACCACGATGTCGTCCAGCCGGTTGAGGAACTCCGGTTTGAACTGCCGCTGCACGACCTCCAGCACCGCGTCGCGGCGCTGCGTCTCGTCCAGCGCCGGGTCGGCGATCGCCTGCGAACCGAGGTTCGAGGTCAGGATGAGGATGGTGTTGCGGAAGTCCACCGTCCGGCCCTGCCCGTCGGTCAGCCTGCCGTCGTCGAGCACCTGCAGCAGCACGTCGAACACGTCCGGGTGCGCCTTCTCGACCTCGTCCAGCAGCACCACGGTGTACGGACGGCGCCGCACCGCCTCGGTCAGCTGACCGCCCTGGTCGTAGCCGACGTACCCCGGGGGCGCGCCGACGAGGCGGGCCACCGAATGCTTCTCGGAGTACTCGCTCATGTCGATCCGCTGCATCGCGCGCTCGTCGTCGAACAGGAACTCCGCCAGCGCCTTGGCCAGCTCGGTCTTGCCGACCCCGGTCGGGCCCAGGAAGAGGAACGAGCCGGTCGGCCGGTCCGGGTCGGCCACGCCGGCCCGGGCGCGGCGCACCGCGTCCGCGACGACCTGCACCGCCTGGTCCTGCCCGATGACGCGGCGGTTCAGCTCCTGCTCCATCCGGAGCAGCTTGCCCGTCTCGCCCTCCAGCAGCCGCCCGGCCGGGATCCCGGTCCACGCGCTGACCACGTCGGCCACGTCGTCCGCGCCGACCTCCTCCTTGAGCATCACGTTCTGCTGGCTCACCTCGTTCGCGGCCGTGGCGGCCTCGAACTCCTTCTCCAGCGCCGGAATCCGGCCGTACCGCAGCTCCGCCGCCTTGCCGAGGTCACCGTCGCGCTCGGCGCGCTCCGATTCGCCACGCAGCTGTTCCAGCTGCTCCTTCAGCTCGCGGACGCGCTCGATGGAGCCCTTCTCGTTCTGCCAGCGGGCGGTCAGGCCGGTCAGCTCCTCCCGCTTCTCGGCCAGCTCGCCACGCAACGCGGTCAACCTTTCGAGCGAGGCGGCATCGTCCTCCTTGGACAGTGCCATCTCCTCGATCTCCATCCGCCGCACGGCCCGCTCGACCTCGTCGATCTCCACCGGCCGCGAGTCGATCTCCATCCGCAACTTGGAGGCCGCCTCGTCGACCAGGTCGATCGCCTTGTCCGGCAGGAACCGCGCGGTGATGTACCGGTCGGACAACGTGCTGGCGGCGACCAGCGCGGCGTCGGTGATCCGCACCCCGTGGTGCACCTCGTACCGCTCCTTGAGGCCACGCAGGATCGCGATGGTGTCCTCCGGCGACGGTTCGCCGACCAGCACTTGCTGGAAGCGCCGCTCCAGCGCGGCGTCCTTCTCGATGTGCTGGCGGTACTCGTCGAGCGTGGTCGCGCCGACCATGCGCAGCTCGCCGCGGGCCAGCATCGGCTTGATCATGTTGCCCGCGTCCATCGCGCCACCCTCGCCGGACGCGCCCGCGCCGACGATCGTGTGCAGCTCGTCGATGAACGTGACGACCTCACCCGCGGAGTCGGTGATCTCCTTGAGCACGGCCTTGAGCCGCTCCTCGAACTCACCGCGGTACTTCGCGCCTGCCACCATCGACCCGAGGTCGAGCGCCACGACCCGCTTGCCACGCAACGACTCCGGTACGTCCCCGGCGATGATCCGCTGGGCGAGGCCTTCCACGATCGCGGTCTTGCCGACGCCCGGCTCGCCGATCAGCACCGGATTGTTCTTGGTACGCCGGGAAAGCACCTGCACCACCCGGCGGATCTCGGTGTCCCGGCCGATGACCGGGTCCAGCTCGCCTGCGCGGGCCCGCTCGGTGAGGTCGACGCCGTACTTCTCCAGCGCCTTGAACGTGCTCTCCGGATCCGGGCTGCTGATCCGCGCCGAGCCACGCACCTTGGCGAACGCCTCCCGCAGTGCCTCCGGGGTGGCGCCGTGCCGTTTCAGCAGGTCGGCGACCTGCCCGCCCTCGGTGGCGAGTCCGACGAGCAGATGCTCGGTCGACACGTACTCGTCACCCAGTTCGGTGGCGAGCTTCTGCGCCCGGGTCAGCGATTTCACCGCGTTCGTGTCGAACTGCGGGCTCGAGACGGTGGCCCCGGTCGCGGACGGCAGGGCGTGGCTGATCGGGTCGAGTTCCTTGTGCACCACTTCCGGGTCGGCCCCGACCGCGGTCAGCAGCGGAGCGGTCAGCCCCTCGCCCTGCGCCAGCAGGGCTCCCAGCAGATGGGCCGCCGCCACGTGCGGATTGCCGGCCATGGTGGCCGCCTGCGCCGCGGACGAGATCGCCTGCTGGGTCTTCGTGGTCGGGTTGAAAGCGTCCATCCCTCACCTCATGCGTCTGTGAAAAGTCCAGGTGACCGGCCTGACCAAGGCCACTCGACAGATACAACGTCAGTAAACTTGAGTCTGTTCCGCTCAACCCTGAATCGGTGTCACGGCCCCCGTCGGCAACCTCGGTCCCAGCCTGCCGAGCCCCAGCACGGCGAGGCAAGCGCACACCCCGACCAGCACCCAGGGTAACCACACCGAGACGGAGAACAACGAGACCACCGCCGGCGCGAGCACCTGGGCCACCGTGAACGCGTACTGGAACGCCGCCAGGTAACGCCCCTTCGCCTCGGGCGGCGCGGCGGCTTCGGCCAGCGCACCGGACCGCGGGCCGAACACCAGGTCTCCCGCGGCGTACACGAGCGTGGTCACCAGCAGGTACGGCACCTGCCAGCTTCGCGGCACGAACAGCACGCCGAGGCTGGCCACACACCACACCGCGAACAGCGCTGACCCGGCACGCATCGCGTCGATCCGGCTGAGCCGCCGGGTGAGCCGCAGCGCCACCGTGCCGCCGACGCTGGTGAGCACGGTGAGCAGGAACAGGATCGCGCCCGGCAGCCAGAGCGGCGCGTGCAGCCGTTCGAGCACGAACACCGGGGTACCGATGAGGAAGAAGTCCAGCGAAAGCCCGAAGAGCCCGCTGAGCAGGATCAACGCGAGGTACGGCCGGTTGCGCAGCACGCCCGTACGGCCGCGCGCGGTCCGCACGACCCGCTGCGCCGGGCGTACGAGCGCCGCGACGAGGCCCGCGGCGACCACGAAGGTGCCGATGTCGACGGCCAGCGCGACGCGGTAACCACTGTCGCCGAACCAAACCAGCAAGCCGGACGAGGTCAGCCCGCCGAGTCCGAACCCGCCCGCGCGCACCATGCCGACTTCGGCGAACGGCCGGTCCTTCGGCACGTCACCGGCGACTTCCGCGATCAGCGCGAACAGACAGCTGTGGAAGAGCTGCTGTCCCGAACCCAGTAGCACTGAAGCGAAGACCACCCCGCCGATCCCGTGCGCGAACAGGTAGATCGACGCGCCGGCCGCCTGCAGCAGCTGTGCGCCGAGCACGCCTGCCCGCGGCCCGGCGCGGTCCACCAGCCGGCCGGCCAACGGCGGCACCAGCAGGCCCGCAGTGGTGCCGACGGTGACCGCTGTGCCCGCCGCGACCAGCGGGACTTCCAGCACCCGGGTCGCGTAGAGCAAAGCGAGCGGGAGGAACAGGCCAGAGCCGAAGTTGTCGATCCCCATCGCCCCGAGCAGCGCGAACCGGCTCCGCGTCACGAACCGACGCTACCTCCGCGACCGGCCGCCGGGTCAGGGCCGGAAGAAGACAACGCGAGGCCGCCGAGGACCACTCCGAGTAGAACTCGAGACAGGAGCGGCCCCCGAGTGGACGCGCGCGTTCACTCTGGGGCCACAGCCGTCAGTACAGCGTTCCGCGGTTGGCGGCGAACTCCTCTTCGAGAACCACGTCGTGCCGCGAAGGAGCTTCGACGCCGATAGCCAGCGGCTCGGCATGCGGCGTGTGCCCGAACGCCGTCACTGTGAGGGTGTACGTACCGGGCTCGACACTGCTGAAGTTGTACGCACCGTCGCCGCCGGCGATGTGCGACGCGGTGACGTCGCCGGCGCTGTCGGTCAGCGTCAGCACGGCGCCTGCGATAGCTGCGTGCCGACCCGCGGTACGTACGCGTCCGGAGACGGAACCGTGGCTGTCGAGCAACAGGTCGTGCCACACCGGCGCGCCGCCCAAGCGCACCGTCGACACTGCCGGCCGCGAAGAACCAGCCGTCGCCAGAAGCACGTGCTCACCGGCAGCCGTCGCCGACAACTCGTACTCGCCCGTGCGCCCTGTACGTCCCACGTCGACCTGATGGCCTGCCACGTCGGTAAGCGTCAGCACGACACCGGACACCGCGCGACCGCTCGCGTCGAGAACCCGCCCACGGAGCACTGTCGTCAGCTGCGCCGGCTCTTCCGCGACGGTGGTGGCAGCCGGGGTGACAGCGGGGGCGTCGGCGTCGAGCGTGCGACGCAGCGGCACCTCCTTCATGAACAGCACCGCCAGGAAGGTGACCACCGCGATGAAGGCGGCGAACAGGAACACCGTGCCCGTCGAGTCGCCGAAGGCGGCCCGCACCACCGGCTGCAGCGCCGGAGGCAGGGAGGCGATGTCCAACGTGCCGCCCCCGCCCTGCACCGCACCGCCGGCCGGAACTCCCATCCGGGTCAACGAGTTCGTGATGTTCGTGGCCACCTGGGCGGACAGCACCGCGCCGAGCGCGGACACCCCCGCCGCACCGCCGAGCGACCGGAAGAACGTGACCACCGACGACGACGAACCCATGTCCTTCATCGCCACGGTGTTCTGGACGACCAGCACGAGGTTCTGCATCAGGAAGCCCAGCCCGAGGCCCATCATGGCCAGGTAGACGCCCATCAGCGTGAGGTTCGTGGAGTGGTCCACCGTGCTCAGCAGGAACAGCGCGGCCACCAGCAGACTCGCCCCGGCGACCATGAACGGCTTCGTCCGGCCGGTCCGCGAGATCACCTGGCCCGCCCCGGTCGAGGCGATCGCCAGTCCGAGCACCATCGGCAGGGTCATCAGGCCCGCGTGCGTCGGCGAGAAGCCGCGGGAAATCTGGTAGTACTGCCCGAGAAAGACCGAACCACCGAACATCGCGGTACCGACCGCGAGCGAGCCGAGCACGGACAGCGTGAAGGTGCGGTTGCGGAACAGCCGCAGCGGCACCACCGGCTCCGCGGCACGCGATTCGACGAGCATCGCGAGCGCCAGCGACACCACCGCACCACCGACGTAGGCCACGCTCGACCACGAGGCCCAGCCGAAGCTCTGTCCTGCCAGCGAAACCCAGATCAGCAGCAGCGCCACGCCACCGACCAGCAGGGTGGCGCCCAGCCAGTCGATGCGCACCTTGCGCTTGAGCACCGGCAGCTTCAACGTGCGCCCGAGCACCACGAGCGCGATCACCGCGACCGGCACGCACACCCAGAAGCACCAGCGCCAGCCGAGTGGGGAGTCGACGATCAGGCCACCGATCAACGGCCCGGAAACGGTCGCCACGGCGAACACCGCACCGGTGTAACCGGAGTAGCGGCCACGGTCGCGCGGCGCGATCATGGCCGCGATCACGACCTGGATCAGCGCCTGCAACCCGCCGAGACCGATGCCCTGCAGTGCGCGGTAGGCGATCAGTTCGGGCATCGACTGCGAGATGCCGCCCAGCACCGATCCGGCGGTGAAGATCACGATCGCCAGCTGGTAGAGCAGTTTCTTGCTGAACAGGTCGGACAGCTTGCCCCAGATCGGCGTGGTCGCGGTCGAGGTCAGCAGGGTGGCGGTGACCACCCAGGTGTACTGGCTCTGCGAACCGTGCAGGTCGGCGAGAATCGTCGGCAGCGCGTTGGACACGATCGTCGACGACAGCAACGCCACCAGCAGGGCGAGCAACAGGCCGGTGAAGGCCTTCATGATTTCCCGGTGGGTCATCGGCTCACCGGTTGCCGTGTTTTCCACTCTCGTTACTTCACTTTCCCATACCCGCGGTGCAATTGTCGGGAGCACCGAGCGTCGCCCGCAGATCGGCGTTGAGGCTGGCGAGCCCGTTCATCAGCTCGGTCAGCCGCTGTTCGTCCCAGCCACCGAGCGCCTTTCCGAAGAATTCGAGGTACCGCGACCGCCAGCGCGTCAGCTCCGCCTGTCCCTTCTCCGAAACGCTGATCAGCGACGCCCGCCCGTCCTCGGGTGCGGGCCTGCGGTCGATCAGGCCGGCGGCCTGCAGCTGCGCGATCTGCCTGCTGATCACCGAAAGGTCCACCAGCCGGCGCTTGGCCACCTCGGACGGGCGCGCCTCGCCGTGCTTGGCCAGATCGGACAGCAGCATCCCGGCGGCCGGGTGCAGTCCTGGCTCGTCCTCCCAGGCCTGCATCACCCACAGATGCTGGAGCTGGGCGGAACTCCGCAGCTCACGCAGCAGCTCGAGCCTGACGTCCTCGGCAGAGCTCATTTCGGTCCTCCCGGGCCACTCGCCCAACTGCTTGTACGTTACAAGTTTAGGCGTGGAAGGTTGCGTAGGGCAACTATCTATCTCGTGAGCTGCCCCACGTCGGAGAACCAGCCGGTAACCCGACCGGAGCAACGTTGCGGGCAACTGGCCGGAGTGCGGTTACTCTGCGGACGAGCCGCCACGAGCCCGGCGGTGGACCCAGGTGTGGAACGAGGAGCCGGAGTGGTGCATTCCCGCGGGACGTCCGCGAGACGCCGTGCCCCGCAGCCGCCGGACCCGGTGGCCGGGCACCCATGACCACCCGCTCCCGACCCTTCTCCCGACCGGTGAACGACACCCCCATGACAGCCGATTCGATCAGCCCCATCCCGCGCTCGGCGGCCACCCGCGAGACCCCCGCCGCGGTCGTCGCCATGGTGCGGCTGATCCGGGACACCTGGGCGCGGTCGGAGCCCTACCTTCCGGAGATCTCGCAGTTCTTCTACGGGATGCTGTTCACCCTCGCCCCCGCCACCCGCGACTTCTTCCCGATCAACATGGAGGTCCAGCGCGGCAGGCTGGTGCGGGCGCTGGTCCGGATCGTGCAGATGGTGGACCGCCCGGACGACCTGGTCCCCTTCCTGCGCCAGCTCGGCCGGGACCACCGCAAGTTCGGCGTCATCCCGAAGCACTACGAGGCGGTCGGCACGGCACTGCTCGCGGCACTCAAGAGTCACCTCGGCCCGGAGTGGACGCCGGAGGTCGAGCGGGCCTGGGCCGAGGCGTTCACCATCGTCGCGCGCGCGATGCAGGAGGCGGCCGCGGCGGACGTGAACCCGCCGTCCTGGCAGGCCACCGTGGTCGAGCACCGGAGGCTCACCTGGGATCTCGCGCTGGTGCGGCTGGTCCCGGACCAGGCCGTGCCGTATGCGCCCGGGCAGTACATGAGTGTGGAGGTGCCGCAGCGGCCGCGGCTGTGGCGTTACCTGTCCCCGGCCAACGCGCCCCGCGAGGACGGCGGGATCGAGTTCCACGTGCGCGCGGTCGACGGCGGCTGGGTGTCGCGGGCGATCGTGAGCCACACCCAGCCCGGTGACGTCTGGCGGCTGGGCCCGCCGATCGGCCGGATGGCGGTGGACCGCGAGCGGGCCAAGGGCGTGCTGATGGTGGCGGGCGGCACCGGCCTGGCGCCGCTGCGCTCGATCCTCGACCACCTCGCGCTGTGGGGCGAGAACCCGAAGACCCGGCTGTTCTACGGCGGCCCGACCCGTGACGACTTGTACGACCTCGAGGAACTGCGGGCCCTCGCCGCGACGAACCCGTGGCTGTCCATCACCCCGGTCGTCGAACGCGGCGACGACCTGCCCGGCTGCGAACAGGGCACCCTCGCCGAAGCGGTCACCCGCTACGGCGCCTGGCCGGACCACGACATCCTGGTGTCCGGCTCCCCGGCGATGATCCGCGCCACGGTGTCCCGGATGCTCGTCGCCGGCAGCGCACTCGGCCAGATCCAGTACGACCCGTTCACCGTCGACTGACACCCACGTGAGGCTGTCAGCCCAGTGTGCGCGCCGGCGCATGCCGACCGCGCCACTCCGAAGACCAGGAGCACGGTGCCGGCGAGGAAGCTCGCGGCAGCCACGGTCATCAGCACCGGATCGTGCACCGCGGCGGAGAGCTGATCGGGAAAGAAGAACGGGAACCGCAGGCGCAGCAGTACCGCGATGAGCGTGAGCGCCGGGCCGGAACCGGCAGAGACCGGCGAGGCGAGACGGCGACAGCTGCGCCGACGCGAAAGCTCAGCGGCGCTTGGGTTTCCAGACCACCAGCGAGGTCTGCTGCCGCATCGGTACCAGGTCCTTGCGGTAGGACGCGTGCACCGCGGCGGCGGCCTGTTCGGCGGCGGCGTAGGCGGCGGCCAGTTCCTCGGTGAGCTCGTGCATCCGGGAGCGCAGGGCATCGACCTGGTTTTCCAGCTCGATGATGCGCTTGATGCCGGCCAGGTTCACGCCGGCTTCCTGGGACAGGCGCTGGACCTCGCGCAGCAGGGCGATATCCCGCATCGAGTAGCGGCGGCCGCCCCCGGACGTGCGGCCCGGGGACACCAGGCCTTGGCGGTCGTAGGAGCGCAGCGTCTGGGCGTGCAACCCGGACAGCTGCGCCGCCACGGAGATCACGAACACCGGGGTGTCCTCGTCCGCGCCGGTCGGAAGTCCCGGAATACCGCCGAACATCGCCGTCACCTGCCTTCGAGCAACTCGGTGATCCCAGGCCGCGGGTCGTGGCCCTTCATCGCCTCGGCGTAGCTCTCCAGTGCCGAGCGTGCCTCGTCGTCGAGCTTCGCGGGGACCGCCGCCTCCAGGGTGACCAGCAGATCGCCCTGCGCGCCGTCCCGCTTCTGAATGCCCTTTCCGCGCACCCGCAACACTCGGCCACTCGCGGTACCGGCGGGCACCTTGAGCGAGACCTTCCCCTCCAGCGTCGGCACGGTGATCGTGGTGCCGAGCGCCAGTTCGGTGAAGTCCACCGGCACGGTGAGGGTCAGGTCGAGGTCCTTGCGCCCGAACAGGTCGTGCGGGGCCACGTGCACGCGCACGTACAGGTCCCCGGCCTGCGCGCCGCCACGGCCGGGCTCACCCTGGCCGCCGAGGCGGATCCGCTGGTCGTCCTTCACCCCCGGCGGGATGCGCACGGTCAGCGTGCGCGTGCGGGTGCTGATGCCCTCGCCACCGCATTCCGGGCACGGGTCGTCGATGAGCTGGCCCCGGCCACGGCAGTCGCGGCACGGTTCGGAGAACGCGAACGCCCCCTGGCTGCGGCTCACCAGACCGGACCCGCCACAGGTCGGGCAGGCCCGCGGCGAGGTGCCCGGCTTCGCGCCGTTGCCACCGCAGGTGGCGCAGGTGGCCGGGCTCGACAGCCGAAGCGGCAGGGTGGCGCCCTTGACCGACTCGATGAAGTCGATCCGCACGTCGGTCTCCACGTCGGCGCCGCGCTGCGGCCGGTTGGCCGCACCCGCCGCGCCACCAGCCCGGCCGCGGCCGAAGATGCCGCCCAGTATGTCGCCGAGCCCGCCGAAACCGCCCTGCTGCTGGGCACCGGCCTGGCCGAACAGGTCGCTCATGTCGAACCCGCCGGCGCCGCCCGGGCTTCCGCCGAAACCGCCGAAGCCGCCCGCACCGCCGGAGCCGAAGAGGCTGCGTGCCTCGTCGTACTCCTTGCGCTTGGCCGGATCCGAGAGCACGCCGTAGGCCTCGGACACGGCCTTGAACTTGTTCTCGGCCTTGGTGTTGCCCGCGTTGGCGTCCGGGTGGTTCTCCTTGGCCAGCTTGCGGTAGGCCTTCTTGATCTCGTCCGCGGTCGCGTCGGAGGAGACACCCAGCTCTTGGTAGAAGTCCTTGCCGATCCACTCCCGAGCACTCATCGGGTGTCTCCTCCTTCCGCTGCGAAGCGACGGTTACTGCTGTTCGGGCTCATCGATCGACCCGTCGAGCGGCAGCTCGCCGCCGACCGATCCGGTGTCCTCGGCCGGAACCTCGCCCGCCGCGGCCGGCTCGTGGTCGGTCACGCCGACCAGCGCGGCCCGCAGAACCCGGTCCCCGAAGCGGTAACCGCGGCGCATCACCACGGTGACCGTCGGGCCCGCCACGTCCGGCGAGGTGTTGTGCTGCACGGCCTCGTGCACGCTCGGGTCGAAGGGCTCGCCCTCGACGCCGAACGCTTCCAGACCAGCCCGCTGCAGACCGCTCACCAGCTTGTCGCCGACCGCCTTGAACGCACCGGTGAGGTCACCGTGCTGCTCGGCGCGCTCGAGGTCGTCGACCAGCGGCAGCAGGTCGCCCACCACGGACGCCTTCGCGCCCTGGACCACGGACTCGCGGTCGCGGTCCACGCGCTTGCGGTAGTTGGCGTACTCCGCCTGCAGCCGCTGCAGATCGGCGGTGCGCTCGGCCAGCTGCTTCTCGACGTCCGACGCGGTCGAAACCGCGTCGTCCACCGAGTCGCCGAGCGAGGGGCCCGCGTGCACCACGGGCTCCTCCTCGGCGGCTGCCTCGGCACCGGGGGCCGCGGGCTCGGCGGCCGGCTCGCGGAACTCTCCGGTCTGCGGGTCGACCCGCCGCCGGTCACGCACGACCACCGGTTCCTCGGGGCCGGGGCCCTCGGGTTCGGAGTGGCGTGGGGTCACTTCTTCTCGTCCTCTTCCACGATCTCGGCGTCGACGACGTCATCGGCCTTGGCCTGCTGCTCGGATCCGCCCGCGGCACCGGCGTCGGCACCCGGGGCACCCTCGGCGCCGCCCGCGTTCGCGTACAGCGCGCTGCCCAGCTCCTGCGAAGCGGTGTTCAGCTTCTCGATGGACTCGCGGATCTTGGCCGAGTCGGCGCCCTTGAGCGCCTCGTTCGCCTCGTCGATCGCCGAGTTCACCTTGCCCTTGAGCTCCTCGGGCAGCTTGTCCTCGTTGTCCTTGACGAACTTCTCGGTCTGGTAGACCAGCGTCTCGGCCTGGTTGCGGGTCTCCGCCTCGTCGCGACGGGCCTTGTCCTCCTCGGCGTGTGCCTCGGCGTCCTTGACCATCCGCTCGATGTCGTCCTTCGGCAGCGCGGAGCCACCGGTGATCGTCATCGACTGCTCCTTGTTCGTGCCGAGGTCCTTCGCCAGGACGTGCACGATGCCGTTCGCGTCGATGTCGAAGGTGACCTCGATCTGCGGGACGCCACGCGGGGCCGGCGGGAGACCGGTCAGCTCGAACATGCCGAGCTTCTTGTTCGCCGCGGCGATCTCGCGCTCACCCTGGAACACCTGGATCTGCACCGACGGCTGGTTGTCGTCCGCGGTGGAGAAGATCTCCGACCGCTTGGTCGGGATCGTGGTGTTGCGCTCGATGAGCTTGGTGAACACGCCGCCCTTGGTCTCGATGCCCAGCGACAGCGGGGTCACGTCCAGCAGCAGGACGTCCTTGACCTCGCCCTTGAGCACGCCGGCCTGCAGCGCCGCGCCGACCGCGACGACCTCGTCCGGGTTCACGCCCTTGTTCGGCTCGCGCCCGCCGGTCAGCTCCTTGACCAGCTCGGCCACGGCCGGCATCCGGGTGGAACCACCCACGAGCACGACGTGGTCGATGTCGCCGACCGAGGTGCCCGCGTCGCGGATCACGTTGTTGAACGGCTTGCGGGTGCGCTCGAGCAGGTCCGAGGTGATCTTCTGGAACTCCGCACGCGACAGCGTCTCGTCGAGGAACAGCGGGTTCTTGTCCCCGTCGACGGTGATGTAGGGCAGGTTGATCCCGGCGGAGTTGGAGCTGGACAGCTCGATCTTCGCCTTCTCGGCGGCCTCACGGATGCGCTGCAGCGCCATCTTGTCCTTGGTGAGGTCGATGCCGTTGGCGGCCTTGAACTTGTCGACCAGCCACTTGACGATGCGCTCGTCCCAGTCGTCACCACCGAGGTGGTTGTCACCGGAGGTCGCGCGGACCTCGACCACGCCTTCGCCGATCTCCAGCAGCGACACGTCGAACGTACCGCCACCGAGGTCGAAGACCAGGATGGTCTGCTCCTTCTCGCCCTTGTCCAGGCCGTAGGCGAGTGCCGCCGCGGTCGGCTCGTTGACGATGCGGAGCACGTTCAGCCCGGCGATCTGCCCGGCCTCCTTGGTGGCCTGGCGCTGGGCGTCTTCGAAGTACGCCGGCACGGTGATCACCGCGTCGGTGATCTCCTCGCCGAGGTAGCCCTCCGCGTCGCGCTTGAGCTTCATCAGCACGCGGGCGCTGATCTCCTGCGACGTGTAGTTCTTGCCGTCGATCTCGGTCTTCCAGTCGGTGCCGACGTGCCGCTTGACCGACCGGATGGTCCGGTCGACGTTCGTCACGGCCTGGTTCTTCGCCGACTGACCGGTCAGCACTTCGCCGTTCTTGGCGAAGGCGACGATCGAGGGGGTGGTCCGGGAGCCTTCCGAGTTGGCGATGACCGTCGGCTCGCCGCCCTCCAGGACGGCGACGACCGAGTTGGTCGTGCCGAGGTCGATGCCGACCGCTCGCGCCATGGTGCTTCCTCTCGTGTTCTTCAGCTCTGATGCTATGTTCGTGACCTGCGCCTTCGGGCCGACATTGAGCCAGCCCGCCGCAAGTTCTACCGGTCTCCGGTTCGGCTCGTCAACCAGACTTGAGCCGACTCCACTCAACCTACGTACAGCCTAACGGGCCGCCGCGGGTTCTTGTTCCCGGCTCATCGCCACTACGCCCCCTACCGAGGGTGAGGCCGCTCACCACGTGAGCGGCCTTGGTCATCACGCGCGGGCAGCCGGGTTCAGGCCGGACGTGCCGCGGCGGCCGGACGGGCGGCACGGTGGTCGACCTCGCTGCGGACCATCACCACGTCGGCCACGCGTACGTCGCCGGGTGGGACGGCGACCTGCACGACCGCCACCGGAGTGGTGGGTGCGGGCGCGGACTGGTGCCCGAGCGCGGCTGTCACCGCGAAGGCGCCCACGGCGCCGGCCAGTACCGCAGCGAGCAGCCGCGTTTCGATCTTGCGCATGGTGTTCCCCCCTGTGGGAAGTTTCAGGCGGCCTTGACGGTGAGGCTGCCGCTCGAGGTGTTCAGGTCGAGCGTCTTCGCGTCGGGGCCAGGATTCTGGGTGTACTGCGGGATGAGCACGGAACGGTGCCCACTGTCGGAGTCACCGATGACGCGGTACGACCCGGCAGGCACGCTGAGTTGGACACTGCCGGAATCGGCTTGCACCTTCACGTCGGACGGCTGCGCGAGCCCGACTTCCACGCGGCCACTGTCGGCCGTGATGTCGACGCTCCCGCGTACGGCGTCCGCGTTCACCTGGCCGGAACCGCCGTGCACCTTCAGGTCGCCGACGTTGCGTACGTCGACCGAGCCGCTGTCGAGCCGCAGGCTCACCGGGCCGGCGACATCAGTGACCTTCGCGCGGCCCGAATCGCCGGTGACGTCGACACTTCCGACGCCGGCGATGTCCAGCGACCCCGAGTCGGTGTCGCCCGTGACCGGCACCCCGGCCGGGACCACCACCTCCAGATCGGCGGAGCAGTTGTGGCCACAGTCGCCGAGGACCAGCTGATCACCCTCCACGCGGTAGGCGTCCCCGGGTTCGGAGCGGAAGTGATAGTTCAGCTTCTCGTGCACCCGGACCGGCCCGGTACCGGTGCGCACGCGCACGTCGCCCGAGCCGGAGGCCAGTTTCACCCCGCGGATCTCCTGGGTGACGGTGGCTTCCCTGGTGACCGACGACCCCAGGCCCCAGCCGAACGCGATCGCCACCCCCGCGCCGATCACGACGATGCCGGCCAGTGCCAGAAGCGGGCGTGCCATGGTTTCTCCCCTTGTGGGCTCGACTTCTCCCGTGACGTTAGAAGGCCGGGGCACCCGGGGACATCCGGTAAACCCCCCGAAACATCCCTGAGGCAGCACTACCGGGGCCAGGGTCATAGCCTGGCGGGCGGAGAGTCCCGTGGATCAGGAGGAACCCATGCCCCAGCCGCCCAATCCGTACGACTTCCTGCCGTCGGTTCCCTCGTTCACCCTTCGCAGCAACGACATCGCCGAAGGCGAAACGCTCGCGACGCCGCACCTTTCGGGGATCTTCGGCGCGGGCGGCGAGGACCGTTCGCCCCAGCTGTCCTGGAGCGGCTTCCCCGAGGACACCCGTAGCTTCGCGGTGACCACGTACGACCCGGACGCCCCCACGGCCAGCGGCTTCTGGCACTGGGCGGTGTTCAATCTCCCGGCTTCGGTCACTTCGCTGGCGTCCGGAGCGGGGGACGCGTACGGTTCCGGCCTGCCCGAGGCCGCCGTGACCCTGAAGTGCGACGGCGGCGTGAAGCAGTACCTCGGCGCGGCCCCGCCCCCCGGCCACGGCCCGCACCGCTACTTCTTCGTGGTGCACGCCCTCGACGTGGACTCCCTGGAAGTCGGCGAGGACGCGACGCCGGCGTTCCTGGGCTTCACCATGTTCGGCCACACCCTGGCCCGCGCAACCCTGACGGCGATTTACGAGAACAAGGGCTGACCCCGCCGCCGAACCCTGGGCAACCCAGCCCGGCCCGCGCACTCCACCGAATTCAGCGCGGCTTCAGCAGGTAGTCCACGACCGGGCGGAGTTCCTCCGCGGACGGTGGTTCGTCGTCGATCAGGCCCTGGATCAGCAGGCCGTCGATGCCGGCGAGGAACACCCGGAAGGCGACCTCGTCGTCGTGCCGGACCATCGACGTCAGGACGTCCAGCCAGCGTCGCGCGGCGGGCCGCAGCTCGGGTTTGCGCGCGGCCAACAGGTACAGCTCGTACTCCGCCATGGTGCGGCCGCGCCGAGGCCCGAGTGCTTCCGCGAGCAGCCCGGCCACCTCCTCGGCACCGCGGCTGCCGCGGGACCGAGCGCGGTCGATCATCCAGTACACCTCGGTCGCCATGTCGCGCGCGCACGAAATCAGCGTCGCCACGAGCAGGTCGTCCAGTGAGGAGAAGTGGTACGTCGTGGACGTGGTCGGCACACCGGCTTCGGCCGCGACCGTACGGTGCGTGACCCCGGCGACGCCGTCGCGTTCGATCACCCGCAGAGCGGCCTCGATGATTTCCGCACGCCGTTTCTCGCCGCGGACCTTGCGACCGTCGGTCTGGATCTTCACGTCTTGCTTCCCATTTCGATCAGCACCACCCCACCGATCACCAGCACGAGCCCGCAGACCATGGCCAGGTTGATCGGCTCCTTGAAGAACAGCACACCCACCAGCGCGACCAGCGCGACGCCGGCGGCCGCCCATACCGCGTACGCCACCCCGATCGGCAAGCCCGCCTTCAGCACCTGCGAGAGCCCGAAGAACGCCACGCCGTAGCCGACGACCACCAGCACCGAAGGCACCAGCCGCGAGAACCCTTCGGACAGCTTGAGGGAGACCGTGCCGGTCACTTCTGCGGCGATCGCCAGAGCGAGGTACAAGTAGGCACCCATGAGAGAAAAACTACCTGAACGATCGTCCCACTAGCCAGCGAGGCGTGCACCACATCGGTGGGACTTGGGGCCGTCCAACCGGTTACCCATCAGTAAGAAGCGTTACCCTGCTCCGCAACCGGCGCTTGCGCACCGGTCACCACCACACCGGACGAAAGGCACCCGACGATGGGCGCTGTACAGCTGACACTCGGGGGGATCTCCGTTCTCCTGGGCGTCGTCGCCTGGGGAATGTTCTTCGCGACCGTGGCCCGCTTCGTGCGGGTGATCCGGCTCGGCCAGGCCGACCCCACCCGCAACGGGCCGTTCATGGCCCGGCTGGTGACCCTGGTCAAGGAGTTCGCGGCGCACACCCGGATGGCGAAGTTCCGCCAGGTCGCGCCGTGGCACTGGATGGTCATGTGGGGCTTCCTGATCGGGTCGCTCGCGCTGTTCGAGGCCTACGGCGAGGTGTTCGTCCCGACCTGGGGCTGGCCGGTGCTGGAGGACTGGGCACCGTGGAGCCTGCTGATGGAGCTGCTCGGGGTCGGCACGGTGGTCGGCGGGGTCGCGCTGTCGGTCATCCGCCAGCTGAACCACCCGCGCCGCGCCGATCGGCAGTCCCGCTTCGCCGGCTCGAACTTCAAGTGGGCCTACTTCGTCGAGGCCGTGGTGATCGTCGAGGGCATCGGCATCATCGGCGTGCGGGCCGCGAAGGCCGCCATGAACGTCCACGAGACGCCGACCTGGGCCGCTTTCGTGTCGAACCCGCTGAGCCTGGCGCTGCCCTCGAGCGCGGCGCTGGTGTCGGTGTTTGCCTTCATCAAGCTGATGAGCGCCACGGTGTGGCTGATCGTGGTCGCGCGCACGATGACCATGGGCATCGCCTGGCACCGGTTCAGCGCGTTCTTCAACATCTACTTCAAGCGCGAGGCGGACGGCGGCGTCGCACTCGGCCGGCTCAAGCCGATGATGAGCAAGGGCAAGGTGCTCGACCTCGAGGAGGCCGATCCGGACGAGGACACCTTCGGCGCCGGTGCGATCGAGGACTTCAGCTGGAAGGGCTGGCTGGACTTCTCCACCTGCACCGAATGCGGCCGTTGCCAGTCGCAGTGCCCGGCGTGGAACACCGGCAAGCCGCTGTCACCGAAGCTGCTCATCACACAGCTGCGCGACCACGCCTACGCGAAGGCGCCGTACCTGATGGCGGGCGGCAAGCGTGACATGGCGGGCGACGAGGTCGGTCTGTCCGGCGACAACATGTACGCGGGCATCGACGTCCTCGCCATCGCGGAGTCGCAGAAGGCGCTCGTCGGTGACGACGGCGGCGTGATCGACCCGGACGTGCTGTGGTCGTGCACTTCCTGCGGGGCCTGCGTCGAGCAGTGCCCGGTGGACATCGAGCACGTGGACCACATTGTGGACATGCGGCGCTACCAGGTGATGATCGAATCGTCGTTCCCCACCGAGCTGAACGGCATGTTCAAGAACCTGGAGAACAAGGGCAACCCCTGGGGCCAGAACGCCAAGGACCGGCTGCAGTGGACGGAAGACCTCGACTTCGAGGTCCCGGTGTTCGACGGCGACCTCGGCGACGCGGAGTACCTGTTCTGGGTCGGCTGCGCGGGTGCGTTCGAGGACCGCGCGAAGAAGACCACCCGTGCGGTGGCGGAGCTGCTGCACATCGCGGGCGTCAAGTACACCGTGCTGGGCTCGGAGGAGTCCTGCACCGGTGACCCGGCTCGCCGTGCGGGCAACGAGTTCCTGTTCCAGATGCTCGCCCAGCAGAACGTCGAGGTGCTGAACTCGGTGTTCGAGGGCCGGGAACGCAAGGCACGCAAGGTCGTGGTGACCTGTGCGCACTGCTTCAACACCCTCGCCAACGAGTACCCGGAGCTGGGTGGACAGTTCGACGTCGTGCACCACACGCAGCTGCTCAACCGCCTGGTGCGCGAGAAGTACCTGACCCCGGTGGCCCCGGTCGCCGAGGACGTCACCTACCACGACCCGTGCTACCTGGGCCGGCACAACAAGGTCTACGACGCCCCGCGCGAGCTCGTCGGAGCCTCCGGTGCGGCGCTGCGCGAGATGCCGCGGCACGGCGACCGGTCGATGTGCTGCGGCGCAGGCGGTGCGCGGATGTGGATGGAGGAGAAGATCGGCAAGCGGATCAACGTCGAGCGCGTGGACGAGGCGCTCGGCACCGCACCGTCGAAGATCGCCACCGGCTGCCCGTTCTGCCGTGTGATGCTCACCGACGGCGTCACCTCGCGCCAGAGCGACGGCCAGGCCAGCGAGAAGGTCGAGGTCGTCGACGTCGCGCAGCTGCTGCTCACGGCGGTCAAGCGCAAGCCGGAGCCGGCGCTGGTCGCGGCGGGCGCCCCTTCGCTGGAGAACGCGGAGGGTTCGGACGCCGAGCTGTCCGAGCAGCCCGACGTGCCCACGGACGAGGAGCCGACCGGCACCCCGCTGCCCGAAGGCGACGACTGAGCATCACCTGACGACGGCCCTTCCCGCTCGAGCCGGGGAGGGCCGTTCGCGTCCGGGACGCCGAAGCCGGCATACCGGACGGGTCCCGTCCGGTGCGGTCGCTGTGTCGCCTGCCTTCACCGCCGGTACGACTAGTCTGCTTCAGGTGAGCGAGCAGGAGGAATCCGCGGGCGGCGAAAGCACCCTGACCGTCGTGCTGGCAGGCGGGGTGAACCTGGCCATCGCGGTCATGAAGCTGATCGCCGGCATCATCACCGGATCGGGTGCGATGCTGTCGGAGGCAGCGCATTCGGTCGCCGACACGATCACCGAGGTCCTGCTGCTCACCGCGCTCAAGCGGTCCGAGCGCCCGGCCGACCGGGTCCACCCGTTCGGGTACGGCAAGGAGCGCTACTTCTGGTCGCTGCTCGCCGCTGTGTCGATCTTCGCCTCCGGCGCGGTCTTCGCGCTGTACGAAGGGTTCACCACCGTCTTCGGACAAGCCGAGGAGCAGACGAACCCGATCGTCGGGTACGTCGTGCTGGGCATCGGCTTCCTCCTCGAAGGGACTTCCTGGCTGCAGGCGGTGCGGCAGGTGCGCCGGGACTCCCGCGCCGAGGGCCGGTCGTTCTTCGGCTACCTGCGGATGATCGACGATCCGGCGCCGAAGACCGTGCTTTTCGAGGATTCGGCCGCACTGGTCGGCCTGCTGCTCGCGTTCGCCGGCATCGGCCTGCACCAGCTCACCGGCTCGTCGGTGTGGGACGGACTGGCCTCGATCCTGATCGGCCTGCTGCTGGCGTTCGTGGCCTACCTGCTCGGACGCACCAACCGTGGCCTGCTCATCGGCAGGCAGGCCGACCCGCGGCTGGTGGGGCACATCCGGGACCACCTCGCCGCCGCGCCCGAGATCGAGGCACTGGTCGACCTGCAGACCATGCTGATGGGCACCGACCACGTCCTGGTCTGCGCCCGCGTGGACTTCGACGACGCACTCGGCGCGGCCGACGTCGAACGTGCCTGCCTGCGCCTGGCCGACGAGCTCAGTGGCCAGTTCGGCGACGTGCGCGAGGTGTTCATCGAGCCGGTACCGCGCACCGATCCGAAGCTGCGCGCGACCGTGCTGGCGCGCTACGGCGACGTGCGGCAGCGGCCGATCGACGAGGTCCGGTAGGCGGCGCCGATCAGGACACGTCCTCGATCGCCGTGCCCTTGGTCTCCCGCACGAACTTGAGCGCGAACGGGATCGACAGCAGCGCGAAGGCCGCGTAGATCCAGTAGGTGGCGCTGAGGTTCCAGTCGGACATGCTCGGGAAGCTGACGGTGACCAGCCAGTTCGCCACCCAGTTGGCCGCGGTGCCGAGGGCGAGCGCGGCGCTGCGGATGCGCAGCGGGAAGATCTCGCCGAGCAGCACCCAGAGGATCACGCCCCAGGACAACGCGAACGACAACACGAAGACGTTGGCGAACACCAGCGCGACCGGCCCCCACGCGCCGGGCAGGCTCAGCTCGCCCTGCACGGTCTGCGCGTGCCCGAACGCCACCGCGGCGACCCCGAGGCCGATCGTCATCCCGACCGAGCCGATCAGCAGCAGCGGCTTGCGCCCGACCCGGTCGATGAACGCGATCGCGATGAACGTGCCGAGGATGTTGATCACCGGGCTGACCATGGAGATCAGCAGCGAGTCGGTGTTCTGGCCGACCGAGTGCCACAGCGTGTCGGAGTAGTAGAAGATCACGTTGATGCCGACGAACTGCTGGAACACCGCGAGCGCGATGCCCACCCAGACGATCGGCAGCAGACCGAACCGGCCGCCGAGCAGGTCACGCACCCGCGGTTTGCGCTCGCTGCGCAGCCCGCGGGTGATGTCGGCGAGTTTGGCCTCCACCTGGTCGGCGCCCTCGACCTCGGCGAGCACCTTGCGTGCCTTCTCGGTCTTGCCGATCGACAGCAGGTAGTGCGGCGATTCCGGGATGATCGACGCGAGCGTGAAGTAGAGGATCGCGGGAACCGCCGCGGCGCCGAGCATCCACTGCCAGGGTTCGAGGCCGCCGAGGCTGCCGTTGAGGTCGTGCGAGCCGTCCCCGGCGAGCGGGGCGAGGTCCTTGATGATCCAGTTGACCAGCGCGGACACCCCGATGCCGAGCACGATCGCGAGCTGCTGCAGGCTCGCCAGCCGCCCCCGGTAGGCGGGCGGGGCGACCTCGGCGATGTAGGCGGGGCCGATGACCGAGGCGACGCCGATCGCGATGCCGCCGACCACCCGCCACAACGCGAGATCCACGATGCCGAACGGGAACATCGCCCCGATCGCGCTGACGAAGAACAGCGTCGCGGCCAGCTGCATGGTGCGGATCCGGCCGATCCGGTCGGACAGCAACCCCCCGAACCAGGCTCCGACCGCCGACCCGATGAGCGCGCTGGAGACGGTCAGCCCGGTGGCGGCCGCGCCGACCTCGAAGTGTTTCTGGATGCCGAGCACCGCGCCGTTGATGTTGGAACTGTCGTAGCCGAACAGAAAGCCACCCACCGCCGCCGCGCCCGCGATGAACACGACGTGTGCGAGGTGCTGCTGTCCGGCCCGTTCACCGGACGCGAGCTCGGACATGCGCCTGCCCTTTCCCCTGGGAAATTTTCTTACCTACTCCAACCCAACCAGTACCCGTTCTTCGCCGGTGTCACCTGTCGTGGTGACGTCGAGCACCCGGGCGGGTTGCCGGTTCAGGGGAGTCGGTGAATTGCCCACCATCGGCGGGGCCATGCACCGCAGGGGTCGTCCGGCGGACTACCGCCAGGTGTCCACCCGGTGGAAGTTCTGGTACGCGCGGCTCGGCGTGGGACCGCGCTGGCCCTGGTAGCGGGAGCCGGCCTGCTTCGAGCCGTACGGGAATTCGGCCGCGCTGGAGAGCCGGAAAATGCACAGCTGGCCGATCTTCATTCCCGGCCACAGGGTGATCGGCAGGTTGGCGACGTTCGACAGCTCGAGCGTGATGTGCCCGGAGAAGCCGGGGTCGATGAAGCCCGCGGTGGAGTGCGTCAGCAGCCCGAGCCGGCCGAGTGAGGACTTGCCCTCGAGCCGGCCCGCGAGGTCGTCGGCGAGGCGGACCTGTTCGAAGGTCGCGCCGAGCACGAACTCGCCGGGGTGCAGCACGAACGGCTCGTCCCCCTCCTTTTCGACCAGCGAGGTCAGCTCGTCCTGCTGCAGCTGCGGGTCGATGTGGGTGTACTTGCTGTTGTCGAACACCCGGAAGAACCGGTCGAGCCGGACGTCGATGCTGGACGGCTGGACCATGCCGGTGTCGAACGGGTCGATGCCGAGCCGGCCGGCGTCGAGCTCTTTGCGGAGGTCACGGTCACTGAGCAGCACGGACGAAGCGTATCGGGCGGCCGGGCGGTACTCGCGGGTGTCCCTCGTCCGGGCCACTCCTCAGGCCGTTCGTTCGATCAGCTGCCCGAGCCGTTGCCGGTACCGGCGCCGGCCGAGGCCGCCGAGGAGTTCCTGCAGCGTGGTCGCGCCCGGGACGAACGGGCGCAGGGTCTCGGCGACGAAGTTCGCCCCCGCGCCGGCGACGACGGCCGCCTTGGCCAGCGGATCGTCCGGCAGGTCCAGGTAGTCGGCGTTGTCGCGCCCTAGCACGAGGCGGCTGATCGAGGCGTGCACCCGGACGTTCACATGCGCCAGCAGTTTTCCCGGTACGCCTCGGCCCTCGCCGATCGCCTCGTGGCTGTCCAGGAGGGATTTGGCCAGGCGCTTGGTGTCCTCGTCCGGGATGAACTCGGTGGTGGCGAGCAGCCACAGCAGCCGCCACGCGTCGTCCTCGCCGGCGGGCAGCAGTTCGGCGGGCACGCCCATCAGCCAGCCGAGGTAACGCCAGAGATGCAGGACGTCGGCCTTCTCCCGCGCCGAATACCGCAGGCCGAGCAGCTCGGTGCCGGCCACGTAGACCAGGGAGAACAGCAGGAGCGTGCCCGCGGTCTGGACGTGGTTGACCGGGCGGTCCCAGCGTGCGTAATCCCAGTCGGTCCGGCGGTTCATCGCGTGCCGGACGTGCGCGTGCACGAGCCGGATGCGCAACGCGGCCTGGTAGCCGCTGCCGCCCCGGGTCAGCGCACCGGGCGTGGTCACGTCGATCCACCAGGCGGCCGTCTCCAGCAGCCGGTGGACCGTGCGATGCTCGATCTCCCCGGTGCCGACCAGCGATTTCGTGGCCCGCGAAGCGAAGTAGCCACCCATCAGCGACAGATCACCGAGCGGAAAGAGCCCGAGCAGCCCGGCCCGCGTGACCGCCCGCGCTCCACGTTCGAGCCGCGGCCCGTCCACCCAGTACGGCGTGGCCTCGGCGTGGGCGAAGAAGGCCCGCAGAACGTCCGGCGCCCCTTCGACGCTGTCGATCCCCTCAGCCAGCGCGCGGTCCACCAGCTCCTGCCCACCGCGATCCCGGCGCAACCACCCGACGACGGCGTCCGCGAGCTCGTCCTGCCCCTGCGCGAACTCCCTGAGCCGCGCGATCTGCACCTCGTCCGCCCGGACCGCGTCAAGCCCCCGCACCCGGGCCACCAGCCCGAACCCGCCCTGCCGGAACAACACCGGAGCATCCATCGCCGCCCCACCTCCTGACACCTGCAGACCGACAACAAGTGTTGTCACTTGCCGGCGGCACCGTCAACCCAAACCCAGTGGACACAGACGCTCCGGGGTTGTGTAGGCTGACGAGGCATCGCGGATGTAGTTCAATGGTAGAACATCAGCTTCCCAAGCTGAATACGCGGGTTCGATTCCCGTCATCCGCTCTTCGCGCGAAGGCCCAGGTCAGAGGGTGGTTCCTCTGGTCCTGGGCCTTCGTCGTTCGTGGGTCAACCCGGCCGCCGGGCCATTAGCGGGCCATTACGTCACCGGGGCGAGCGAGCCGGGCTCTCCCTCGTCATCCTCACCGCCCCTGCGGTGCTCGTCGACGAGCTTCGACAGCCGGTCGGCGATCCGCTCGTCGGCGTCGCTGGTCGCCCGCTGGTAGATCAGGGCGGCTCGCATGTCGTCATGCCCCATGCGCGCCATGAGGTCCTTGGTCGAGGTACCGGCTTTGGACGCCCAGATGTTGCCCGCGTGCCGCAGGTCGTGGAAGTGCAGGCCCTTGAGGCCCATGTTTGCCACCACCTCCGTCCAGCGAGTCCGCTGACTGAAGTTCGGCCGCCGGATCGCCGTCCCCGACCGCTCGCCCGTGAACAGCAGCGCCAGCGGGTCGGCCTTCACGTAGGTCTTCAGGTGCTTGACCACCTCCGGCCGGACGGCGGCCGGAATGATCACGGTGCGGACGCCTGCGCGTGACTTCGGAGGCCCGGCGACCAGCCCGTGCCCTGGAACCTCGACCAGGGCACGCGAGACACGGACCCAGCTCCCGTCCTCCGCAACATCGCAGCGGCGCAGAGCCGTGACCTCACCCCACCGGAGCGAGCCGAAGGCCGCCAACAGGACGAGTGCACGGAGCCGCTCCGGCATCTTCCCGGCCAGATCGAAGACCTGGGCGACGGAGAGGACCGGCCGTTCTTCCGGGTTCTCGCGGTCGGCGCCGCGTACCCGGCAGGGGTTGCGCTGGATGATCTTGTCCTCTTCGGCAGCCGTGTTCAGCACCGCCCGCAGCAACCGGTACGCCTTCGCGGTCACCGACTCCGAGACACCCGCCGCGAGCCGGTCAGCACGCCACTGGCGGATGTTCGCGGTGGACAGCCTGCCCAACTCGACCCCGCCGAGGTGTGGCGTGATCTGCTTCCGCAGCAGCCAGCGGTACAACTCCACCGTTCGCGGACGCAGGCCCGGCCGCTGCGACACCCACTGCTCGGCGTAGACACCGAGCTTGATCTTCGCTCGCTCGGGGTCTGTCCACTCGCCGCGCAGGATCTGACTTTCGGTGATCGACAACCACTGCTCCGCAGCGCGCCTGCTCTCGAACGTGTGCGGAGCCGACCGCATCTGCCCGTCCGGCCCGGGATAGCGAGCCTGCCACCGCCCCGACTCACGCCGCCGGATGTTGCCGAAACCCCTGCGCCCCTTCTTGTTCGTCATCAGGCAGCCCTCCCCAGGTCGCGGAGCACGGACCCGCGAGTGATCGGCTCGACCCGCCCGGCCCGCACGAATGCCTCAAGGTCTTCGACCGCCAGCCGCACATGCGCCCCGACTTTGTGGAACGCGATCCGCCGCTCAGCGATCAACCGCCGGACGAAGCGCACCGAGGTGTTCAGGTACTCGGCCGCCTGCTCGACATTCAGGTAGTGCGTGTTCAAGGTGTTGTCCTCCCCCTGGTAGATCAGGCCGCCTGCTGAGTTGCTGAAGTTTCTGGCGGCCCTGCCGCGAGTAGTGCGCGGTCGTACTCGGCCTTCCAGGTGATCCGTTCGGCGATGGCGTGCATGAGCAGGTGCGCCCGTGGTGGTGCGTCGCGGTCGCCGGGTTGGACCTTGCGCCAGATCAGCCGGGAGGTGTCCTCCTCGGGCTTGACGATGCCGACCCCGGCGAGCATGTCCCGCACGAACGCCTTGCGGTCGGCCTGGTGATCGGCCAGGGACTTGCCCGACCACTTCCGCGAAACGAGCACCCTGCGACCGGGCAGCCCGAGCGTGGTCCGCCGATGTGCCCGCCCTTTGCAGTGGCCCGGAGTCATGCGGCTCGTCGCTCCGAGCGGCTGAATCCCGTAGAGCAGCCACACGGCGCACCGGGGCGAGCACGGGGTGACTGACAGTTCGGCGTGGAGCCGGTCGTGGTGCTCCCGCTGCCTCGCGCTCGTGGCCTCGACCACCTCCCCGGTGGATTTGGTGAGGTATTTGGTCAGGTAGCCGATGTGCCGTCCGGCTTCCTCGCTCCCGCCGAGGATGCCCTTGGAGTGCACCTGCCGTCCGAAGGTCACCACGTGCGCGGGTTCCTCCACCTCTTCTATCGCGTCCTCCCACTGCCGCAACGGTTCCCGCGTGTCCGGGTCTACAAAGGACTTCGTGCGCATGTCCCACACCGGCAGGTGATTCCCGCCGTAGACCAGCTCGTCATGCGCGGGCCACCACACCTGGTGATAGGTGGCCTCGGTGACCTGCCGGATGACCTCGTGCGGGATCGACCCACGCAACGCCGCGTGCAGATGCGGCGCAGTCCGCTTCTGGGGCTCCACAGTGGCGAAGTACTGCACGTCCCACCCGACGACGCGGCGGAGGTTCTGCCACCACCGGTCCACCAGCGAGGAGAAGTGCACGGCGTCCCGCGCGGCCCGCCGGTAGTCGTAGGTCGCCATGTCGACCGGGGTGCCGTCCTCCCGCACCCGCCCGTAGGTGTCGCAGGTCAGCGTGACGAACATCGACGGCCGGAACCTGCCCGCGTACTCCCGCCCGAGCGTGGTCTTGGCGACCTTGCGCCGGGGCAGGTTCGGCGCGTCCTGCCGCCGCTTGGTGGACCGCTTCTTCGGCGCCTTACCCGGCAGGTCCGGAGACGGCAGGCGACCGCGCATGCCGAGTTGCCGAAGTTCCTCATCGACTCCCCGGATCTCCTCCCGCAGTTCGTCGGCCTGGCCCTCCTCCCCGGTCTCGACCGCGTCCCGGTACCGCACCACCAGGTCGGCCCGGAACTCCATCAACTCCTTCTGCTCCTTGCTCGGCGGGGCCGGGGAGAAGTCGGGTTCTTCGGTCAGGTGCCAGCCCTCCCGGCACTGGGCCATCCGCAACGCTTTGGCCTTCTTCGCGCACGGCCCGCAGACGCTCTCGACGGTGGAGCCGCACGGCACGGCGACGTAGCGGAGTTCGCCGGTGTCGGGGTCGCCGACCTCCATCGTGAACGGCCGGACACACACGCCGTGCTTCTCCGCCGTGGCCTTCATGACCTCGCTCGACAGTGGTAGCCGCATCCGTTCCGCCCGGGTGCTCATAACTGCACCTCGTGTTCGGCGAGGAGGTCGTGGAAGACGTGCAGCTCTTCCACGGTGGCGACTTCGGTGTCCCCGGGGGCGAGGGGCACCAGGCCCCGGGTGTCGGTGAAGTCGAGGCCGCCGAACACCCGGAACCACACCCCCGCCCGCGTCCGTCCGTGGACGGTGGTGTGCAGGGAGCGGATGTCAAGGCGCCGCCACCGCACCGTGGCCTCCTGCAACGAGTAGGCCCACGCCAGCAGGTCCGCCAACCGGGCCACCGGTGCTCCCGGCCCGATCTGCACCTGCACCTCTGCGCGGTACAGCTCGCAGGTGAGCGACCACGGCTCCGGCAGCCGGTGCTCCTCCAGATGTCCCCACACCGCGCCCAACAGCCGGTGCAGCTCCGAACGGCCGTTCATGCCGCCACCCCCAGCACACCGCCGCCGGTCACGAACGCTTCAAGTGCCTTGACCGCCTCATCCGGAACCCATCCGGCTCGGACGCGCATCGGCTCACGGATGCCTTCGCCCCACACGTAACCGGTGCCTGCTTCGGACTCCCCGATCCTGTTCGCCCACGCGCCCCGCTCGTACGCCTGGTCGCCGAGCACCATCCCGACGTGCGACTTCGAGGTGACCCGCAGGCAGATGCGGCGGGGGAACAGCTCGCGCACCGGAACCGTGTCCTTCGTCGGCTCCTGCACGTAGCCTCGAACCGTGAACCCGAGCGCCCGGCCCTGCGTGGTCAGCAGCGCGACCTTCTCGATGATCTGTTCGCGGGTCTTGCGGTCGGTGTACTTCGTGAGCGCGCCGATCTCGTCGAACTCCACCAGCTCAAGTGGGTTCTCGACGCTCACCGGCACTGTCCGGACCCGTCCCGCGAACTCGGCCTTTCGCGCGTCCATCGCGGCCACCAGCTCGTCCAGGACTTCGAGCGCGTCCTTCGGCGTCACCGCGTACCGATGGAAGATCCCCCGGCCGTAGGCGAGTTCCATGCCCTTCGGGTCGATGCCGGTCACGCGGACCAGGCCGTCCCGGATCGCCGGAGCGATCGACGCGAGCGGGCACCACATCACCGAGTTCTTGCCCGCACCCGAAGCGCCGGCCGTGAGGGTGTGGCTGCCCGAGCCGTACAGCGGCAGGTGCCAGTCCTGCCCGTACTCCGTGCGGCCTGCCCAAGCCCGCCGAAGATCCACCGACGAGGCATCCAGTTCGGCGAACCGCGGGCACGGCACCGGAGCGGCGAGGAGGTCCCGGCGCTGGAAGTCGATGGACACGACGTTGGGAGCCAGCTCGCGCACCTGGCACCGGGCCACCTTGCGCGCTACGGCGAGTTCTCGCGCGGCTTCGTCGAAGTCCTCGGGCTTCTGACCCGGCACCAGTTCAACCCGGACCTCGTCCCACGACGCACCGGACCGCACACGCCGGACCTTGGGCAGTCGAACACCGGCCCGCTGCTGATCGCGTGTGATCTTCTTCCGGCCGACGAGCGTCACCGTCAGGTCGACGGGCACAGTGTCGTCCTTGACGCTGAGACCACACGCGTGCAGCCATTCCGGCAGCTTGGGCATGTAGAGCGCCCACCGGAACCACCACGAACGCAGCGCGCGTCCAGCCCACTGATCGAACGACACCAGGTGGAGTCGCCGCCAGGTCAGCAGTCCCGCAGCGACCACGCAACCGCTCACGACGAGCGACAGCCAGCCGAGCCAGAAGCACCAGGCGGCGACCGCGAGCACAGCAAGCGTGGTTCGCGGGTGGGTCAGGATCTCCTTGAAGATCCAGGCCACGGCCTTGAGAACCCACCACAGTGCAAGGAAAACAACAGCAGCGGCGGCGAGAGCCTCCGCGACCGAGGCCAGCGCCTTGCCGAGCTTGTGCAGCACCCAGACCACCACGGCGAGGCCGGTACTACCGAGCAGCAGGATTCCGAGGGTGTGTGCGTTCATCGCCGACCACCGGCCTTCTCAGCCGTGATCGGGAGATCCAGCCGACCCGCACAGGTGGCGCACTCCTTGTCCCCGGGAGCGAGTCGCGCGAACTTCTTGCATGTGGCGCAGCGCGTCCGGGTGACCCCGCTTGACACGCGCCCGCCAGCATTGGCTAGCGTTTCCACTGTCTACTCCGTCAGGTGTGGACAGCGCAGGAGCGGCAAGAGGTTGGCAGCCATTCCGCTTCTGCGCCATACGGTTCCGAAGGTTCGAATCAGGGCGTGCTTCATCGCCGCACGTCGGAACGTGCGTTTTCGTCGTATGTGGACTGTCAGAGTCCTTCGGTCGCTCTGCGGGTGCAGCTTCGGCACACGCGCATCCTGTTGCGCAGGACCCGCTGCGACTGTCCGCAGACCCAGCAACGTCGGTGGACGAACCACCGGCGCTCGTAACGTCGCACGTTGTGCGCCACCGCAATCACCTCCTCTCCGTTGTCCGGACGTGTCTTCAGCGGCTGGCTTCGCGCTGCACGACGAAGGTTCCCTTGGCGCGGATCGTGGTCACGAGACCGCGCTTTCGGAGGACGTCGATAGCGCGCCTCGCGCTGCCCAGAGAGACGCCGTATTCCTGTGCCAGGCGGCGTTCGTTCGGTAGCGCGCTAAGCAACGGAAGATCGCCCGACGCAATGCGAGCGGCAACTTCGTCGGCAACCCACTCGTAGACGTAGCCCATGTAGTCGTGCGGGATCTTGTGCACGGCTGTCCCCTCGAATGTCAGGATTGGATGGAATCTGCACGCCGTGCTTCGAGGCGGGCTCTACGCTCGAACTCTTCGGCGGCCACGGATGCCGCGTGGCGAGCCCACAACGGTGCTCCCAAGTCCTCCGCGAGGACTCGCCACGCCTCGGCGACTGAGTGGTATGCCCGAGCGAGACGCCGCACTGCCGCCACGTCATCGGCGGCTGCTCGCATCGCGGCGAACAGTGCGGTCGTCTGCTCGGCATACGCGGTGTTCCACCGAGCGACCGCCTCACGCGACGGTCGCCCCGCCATCAGGCGGCCTTCTGCTCACTGGAGCCCTGGCCAGCACCCTTGTTCTGGGCGGGCCGGGTCGCGCCCTTCGGCTCACGCATTCCGGTCGCTCGCAGTGCCCATCCCTGGTACTTGAACTTCTCGCCCATGACCCGGGGCTCAACAGTCAGGCCCTCGAAGAGCACGGGACGGAAGTCGAACCCCTGCATCACCGCCGGGGGCGGGACCGGCTGCACTCGGTCGAGCAGGGTCACCGTCACCGACTTGTCCCGATCCTTCTCGGCCGACGGGTCGGTCACCGTGACCTTCCACTGCGGCAGGCCGGTCTGCTCGTCGATCTTCTGCTTGGGCTGCTTGCCCCGGGCCTTGTCCTCGTTGGAGACGTACTCCATGTCCGGTGTGACCGGACCAACGATCGCTGCTCCCTCCGGAAACACGAGGTCGTGCTGGATCTCGAAGCGCGTTCCGCGCGGTACCGCCATTGCCTGTTCCTCCTGGTCGGCGCCTTGCTCGGCGCTGCCTATCGTGGCTGACCCTCCTAGGTTAGCCAGCCTGGCTAGACAAGTCAAGCAAGAGGGAATCAGGCTAGGCGACTAGCTGGCCTAGACGGGTTGTATCGCGATGCGGGACACTGTGAGTGTCAGTAACTCAGTAAGTCAGTAGATCCGCAGGAAGCGAGGCAGCGTCGTGCCACTCGACCCGGACGACCCGAGGCCGCCATATGTGCAGGTGGCGAACGCTCTCCGCGCTGCAATCCTGACCAAGAAGTTCAGCCCCGGCGACAAGCTGCCCTCGCGGAACGAGCTGGCGAAGACCTACAGCGTCGCCCCGATGACCGTTCAGAACGCCCTGCGTGAACTACGCGAAGAAGGGCTCATCGTCTCTCGCCAAGGCAGCGGCGTCTTCGTCCGAGAGCGCACCGAACGCCCCATCGGCCTACGGCCGCACATCGAGCGCGCGTTCGAGGCGCAACACGTGACAGTCGACTTCGCCGGGTTCTCGGGGGAGACCCTGCACGGCGTCATTGCTGAACCCCTGGACAAGATCCGGATCGGTCGACTTCGCCCGGAGTCGATCCGGGTCCGTCTGCTCGTGCCCGACCCTTCGCAACCGTGGACGCTCCCGGTCACGGTGGACGAGCGCGCCGACAGCCCGGTCTTCCGCAAGCGCGCAGACGAGATCATGCGCCGCAACACGCTCGCGATCGTCGACTCGATCACCGAGCTAGCGGACCTGGGCTTGATCAACGAGGCGTCGGCGGAGATCCGTGTGCACAACGTGCCGCCGACCTTCAAGCTCTACCTGATCAACGACGAGGAAGCGTTCTTCGGCTTCTACCCGGTGCGTGAGCACGTCATCAGCTACGACGGTCAGACCGAGGCCATGTACGACCTCATGGGCAAGGACGCGATCCTGTTCCATCACTCGGCGAACGACGACGACACATCGACCGGTTCGCAGTACGTCGAGCAGGCGCGGACCTGGTTCGAGAGCATGTGGTCGAGCATCGGTAAGGATTTCCGGCGATGACAGCCGCGGAGCTGCTCGACCAGGCCGCCGCGCTCTTCCTCGACTTCGACGGCCCGGTGTGCTCGGTGTTCGCCGGACTTCCCGCCACCGTGGTTGCCGATCAGCTCCGCTCCGTCCTCGCCGACGCCGGACACACCGACTTCCCCGGATCAGTGGCCACCAGCAGCGACCCGTTCGCGGTGCTGAAGTACGCCGCCTCCCTCAGCGAGGACGACGCCCGCTACGTCGAGGCCGCGTTCACCGCGCACGAGGTTGAGGCCATGACCACCGCCGAAACGACCGAGGGCGCACACGAACTCATCCAGGCGTGGCACGCTTCCGGCCGGCCGCTGGCGATCGTGAGCAACAACAGCGCCGCCGCGATCAGCACCTACCTCGACTTTCACGGCATCCGCCCGCTCGTCGACGTCGTGTCCGCCCGCGAGAACGCCGATGTCGGACTCCTCAAGCCGAGCCCGTACCTCCTGAACCAGGCCGTGCGAGCACTCGCGATCCCGGCGGAGCGTTGCGTCTTCGTCGGCGACTCCCTGACCGACGTCGAAGCAGCCAAGGCCGCAGGCGTCCGCGTGATCGGCTACGCCAATAAACCAGGCAAGCGCGAGCGCTTCACCCGCGCCGAAGCCGACGCGATCACCGACGTATTGACCGAGCTGGTCGCAGTGCCGTGAAGGTTCCGGAGGTCCTCGCCAGCTCCGTCCGAGCGCGATGGCCCGACCGCGCGGACGCCTGGCTGACCACCATCGGCCCCGAACTCGACGCACTGACCCGCCAGCACTCGGCCACACCCCAGCGCGTCCTACCAGCTCGATACGCCTTCGTCGTGTCAGCGACCAGCCCGAGCGGCCCCCTCATCTTCCGAGCCACACCCGACCCGCAAGCCCTCAAACAAGCCGTCGTCGCCAAGGCCCTGGGCCGCCTCGACGTAGGCCCCAAGATTCACCTCACGACCAGCACCGACACCGGCTCATGGACGGTCATGGAGCAGGTCACCCCCGGCACCCCACTCGCCGACGCCGACCCGGCAACCCTCGACTTCGACGCCCTGACCCGTCCCCTCCGAGCGATGGTGGGCCAACCTGCCCCTTCGCCGGACCTGCCGCTGATCACCGATTGGCTCCGCGACCGCCTCAGCGACGACAACCTCACCGAGCTGCCAGCAGGCGAGCAGGTAGCCCCAAAGGCCGAACGCGTCCGCGCTCTCGAACTCCTCGACGACCTCGCCGCAGACATGCGCCCCGGCCTCTGCCACGGCGACGCCTCACCCTGGAACGTCCTCACAGGCCCCGGCAACCGCTGGAAGCTCATCGACCCCCGCGGCATGCAAGGCGAACCCGAGTACGACGCAGCCGTGATGGCCTACAAGCTCAACAACATCCTGTCGTCGTCCGTTGCCGAACTAAACCTGGGCAACGCGGATAGGCTCGTACTAGGCAGAATCGCCAAGTGGGCTGTCGTCGCCCATGCCTCCCGTGTCTGAGCTTCACACGAGCTAGATGAGGATGCTGACGCCCAGAAAGCCGAGCCCCAGAAGGCCGAGTGTCAACGAAATTTGCACCATGAGGTGTTTGCGCCACGCTATTTTGCTCATGTTAACCAATTGAGCTGCAAGTACAGGAAGTGGCTCCGACTTTCGGAGGGTTTCTTCTAGGAGTTTTGGGTCCCAGTGTTGCAAGTGGCCAAAGTAAATGTAATTTTCTCTCCATTCACTTTTCATCTTTTTTCGGCGCAGCCGCGGGCGGACCACCATGGCCGCCGACAGGGACGCTAGAATTAAGAGAAGTATTCCTGCCCCGAAGACCCATCCTTGTAGCCAATGTTCTCGATTGCTAAAAAATCTACCGTTTGTTGCCAGTGTGGTGACGGTTGCGAGCGCGGCGGACTCGACTGCGAAGCAAAAAGAGGCTTTTGTGTCGACCTTACCGGTCCAATCGGCCAATGTTGCGTGAATCTTCCATGCCGAATCTATTGCCAATCGCAGCTTTTCGTCATCGGCTGAGGTGCCCTTGAGGGGCGTATGGACGCGACGGCGCATCAGGGCTTCCAGTGGTATGACGAGCCGTAGTAGGTCACCAACTTTCCACCAATCTCCTTCTGCCCTTCTTTGGTCCACATGTCGACACCGGAGCTGTATTTAGACTTCTCGTTGAGTTTGTCGTACACCGCTTTCGAGATGTTAATCGATCGTGAACTACGAATGTCGCTCAACTTTGCAGCGATATTGGGTGCGCTGCCAATAGACACAATGTCGTTCTGACCGTGAACACCGCCTCGCACAAGCATGGCGCTTCCTGTGTCGATTCCGATTCCATGCTTCATTGCCCATTGGAGGTCGGTCCACTTCGCCTTTAGCGCGGGATTGATGACGCTTTGAACAGCCCACGTTATCTGCAGGGCGGCCTTCGTCGCGGTTGAATTTTTACCGTCACCAATGAAAATCCCCATAACGCGGTCACCGTCGAAGCTTCTGATTGCGCCACCATGATACCTGATAATCCGAGTTGCGGCATTCAGGTAGGATCGGATTACTTTGGCTACGGCCGAATCTTTGTGTCGTTGCGCTAGGCCGGTGGAGTCGGCCATGTCGGCATACAAGTAGGTAGCGTCGATATCGACTGCGCCGTTTTTGAGAGCGATGTCTTCTGTTTCTGGAACGACTTGACCGTTTCGTCTTTCCCATGCGGGGGCTAGAACTCCCTTCACCCCAGCCTCAACGTCTTCTTTGAGTCCCATCGGTGCTATGCCTCTCTCGGTTGGTGATCACTGCGGTGTGAATCGGGGTGCACGCTGTAACTGTTACTTCCGGTGTTCATCGGTGCGCACCTCGCTGTAAGCTTGGAAAATTACCGACAAATCGTGGAGGTTTACCGGTGTCGCCTGGCGTCGGCCCTTGATGTATACGTCCCTCGATCTGCATTGCCGAATTTGGCTCTATGGGATCAAGGGCGGCGCGCGAGCGCGCCGCCGGGTCGGTCGGCCTGCCGCTCCGCTTCGGCCGCCGACCCGGGCTTGCACGTCTTCAGCCGCCCCGCGACCAGTACTCGAACGGACCTCGCTCGGTGGCTCGGTGCCGTGTGATCATCGTTGCATGGAGATCGCGTACGTCGACGAGTCGGGAGACGCAGGCTACGGAGGGTCTCGCACATACACACTTGGGTGCGTCCTAATCGAAGATGCACGCTGGCCAGCTGCCTTCGACGCCTTCCTGGGCTTCCGGAGGTTCATCCGTGCGAGGTTCGGTATCCGCGTTCGCGACGAGATCAAGGCTAATTACCTTCTCAGAGGCGGCGGGCCTCTTAAACGTCTCCAAATGGGAGAGAGGCAACGACGGGTCATCTACCGCCAGCACATGCGCCTGGCCGCGAAGCTACCGGTGAAAGTCTTTGCAGTGGTGGTTAGAAAGGACCTAATTCTGAAGAGAAGCATGAACCCGCGTGACGTCGCGTGGGAATTTCTCCTGCAGCGGATCGAGCGACACTCCACGACCAACGACCTCCCCATGATGGTGGTGCACGATGAGGGTGACTCGTTGAACATCCGGGGTGTCGCGCGCAAGGCACGCAGGGCGAACACGGCAGGCAGTGCCTTCGGAACTGGCCGGTTCCGGCTCCCTGCACGGCTACTCATAGATGATCCGGTTCCGCGGCAAAGTGACCAGTCGTACTTTGTACAGTTGGCTGACCTCGCAGCTTTCGCAGCTTATCGTCGACTGTATCCGCCACCGCGACACCGTTTCGCTGTCTGTCACGAGGGCATGTGGGACGAGTTGGGTGGAGCCCGACATGCACCAGCTAATCAGTTGGCAAGGTCAATGGGCACAGGAGAGCACAACGGAATTGTGTCCTGGCCCAACTAAAAGAAACCCCCTGCGTTAACAGGGGGTGAGCGTGGGCCTACACCGACGTATCGGCTCGGTTCAGTCCACTACCACCACCATGCCTTCAGCGCACTGTGGAATCAAGCCTGCGTCCGGGTGTGTCGCAACACAATCCCTCTTTCCGGGGCTCTGCCCCGGACCCCGACACCGCTTCAGAGATCAGGGGGAGGAGCGGTCCGGTGACCTCCTCGCGGCGCGCCCAAGGGCAGCCAGACCGGGCCGCACCGGGCAAGGGCGCTTCGCGGCCTCCGGCAGACCCTTGCCCGGCACCACCCGGCCCGGCAGGGATGAACCCGCGCCGCGAGGAGATCACCTCAGAGGGTGGAGGCATGAGGGGACGCCAGTCGGGCCATCCACGGGCCATTAGGGGCGGTCAACCACGGTCAACAGTGGCACCCCGAGGACACCTCGCACCGCAGGTCAGAGCCGCCTTCCGGCATGATCCACTTGATTCCCAAGCTGAATACGCGGGTTCGATTCCCGTCATCCGCTCCACGAATTGCCCGGGCCGATATCCAGGTCCGGGTTTTTTCGTTTCCCACCAGGATCCCGCCGGGGCAGACTGGGGTGGTGGCCATCCAGTACCAACCCGACATCAGTCCGGCGGAGTGGCTCGTGCGGGCTGATACGCCGGAATTCCAGAAGATCGCCTTCGGGCCGGGGGGCTATGGGGCGTATGCGCGGCTTCGGTTCATTCCGGATCCGGTGCGAGATGGGCAGCACGAGACGGACGTCCGGGTTCCGGAGGGGCACGCGTCCGAGATCGAGCAGGCGCGGCGGGCGCTGCGGGTGCTCGGGCGGTTCACTTCGGCGTCCGACGAGTGCTACTTCTGTGTGTGGGAAGGGTATTCCGACGTACGGTTACCGCCGGAGGCTCGCGAAGGCGGGGTGGTTCTTCCGTATCGTCGCGACGCGCTTTTTCGGGGCAGCCTCTCGGACCTGGACGGGTGGGAGGACGTTTTCAACGGCGGGCATCCGCCTGCGTTCGTCTGGCCGGGGGATCGGCGCTGGTGTTTCGCCAGTGACGTCGATCCGCACTGGGCTGGGATCGGGGGTGCGGCCGAAGCGATGGAGGCGTTGCTCGGCGAGCCGGGGATCGATGTCGTACGCGCACGGCCGGACGAAACCCAGCCGTACTACCAGTAATCCTTTGTGGACAGAGTGGGTCAGCCCTCCACCAGCTCCCACGGCGCAGCCGGGTCGGCGCGGTCGAAGACCTGGCCGGGGGCGGCTTGCAGCACGCTCGTGACATCCGGGTACAGCCGGGTGACGTGTTCCAGTTCCAGGCCTTCCACCTCGAAATCCTCCGCCTCCGGGACTTCGAAGCCGACGAACAGCCAGGTGCCGTCGGGTTCGCGGACCACCTGACGGACCGCACGGGACGGCGCGCCGGGGCCGGCGGCGATTTCGGTGAGTCCGGTGCTGAGCTGCGCTTCCTCCACTGGGGAGCCCGGATGCGGCCAAGCGGCGATGCGGGCCTCACGCAGTGCGCGATCCTCGAACGCGTCGTCGGAGTCGGCGACCGAACTCAGCAGCCACGTGGTGCGGCGGGGATCCCAGTCCGCGGCCATGCCGGTCGGCACCGAAGCCAGTGCGGTCAGCTGCGGCAGCAGCTCGACCGCCTCACGCAGGCTCATCGCGCCGAACAGCTGCCGGTTGACCTCCATGTCCTCCTCGAACTCGGCGCCGTCGCTGACGAACCAGTCGTCGTCATCGTCGAGGACCGCGAACGCCAGCCGACGCGGGTTTTCGACCAGTGCGTGCGCGATGATCACCGGCGACTCCGGGTCCTGCCGCAGCAGCCACTCGTCGGACATGCTCACTCCCCGCCTCGGCTCCGTGTGGGCGTCCATCCCACCAGACCGGCGAAGCGTACCGGCAGGCGCCGTCGCGAGGGCAATTCTTCACGTGTTGGATTATGCTGCCGCGATGGTGCTGTCAGAACGGGTGGCCCGCTTCAACCGCGTGGTCACCAACCGGGTCACGAAACCGTTCGTCGGGGTGCTTCCGGGCTTCGGCCTGCTGGTGCACCACGGCCGCCGCTCCGGCCGCGAGTTCCGTACGCCGCTCAACGTCTTCCGCACCGACGACGGGTTCCTCGTCGCGCTCACCTACGGACCGGATGCCGACTGGGTGCGCAACGTCCTCGCGGCCGGTGGCGCGGAGGTGATCACGCGCGGCCGAAAATACCGCGTGCGCGAGCCGGAGCTCGTGCATGATGAGACCCGCGGACCGATGCCGCCGGGGGTACGGCAGTTCCTCGGCCTCGTCGGCGTCACGGATTTCCTGATGCTGAAACGAGAGTGAGGGGGAGCGGATGCTCATGGGGAAGCTGGTACGGCTGCGGGCGCTGGAACCCTCGGACGCGGAATCGCTGTACCGCTGGGTGCACGACGACGAGGTCGGCCAGTGGATGAACAGCGACTACCCGCGCTCGCTGGCACAGCTCCGCAAACGGTGCGAGGAGCGCAAGACCAACACCTACGAAGCGGTTGTGCTCGGCATCGAGGCGGTCGCCGACGGCAAGCTGCTCGGCGTGATCGACCTGCGGGACGCCAATCCCCAGGAAGGCCGGGCGGAGCTGGACGTCTACCTGGGCGAGAAGGACTACTGGGACGGCGGTTACGGCACCGAAGCAGTGAAGCTGTTGTGCCGCTACGGGTTCAACGTGATGCGGCTGCACCTGATCGCGCTGTGGGTGGTCGCGGAGAACGAACGCGCCCGGCACGTGTACCGCAAGATCGGCTTCGTCGAGGACGGCCGGCACCGCGAGTGCTTCCGCGGCCAGGACGGCAAGTACCACGACATGTACCTGATGAGCCTGCTCGAGGGCGAGCTGAACGACTGAGGCGTCCACTCCGGACGGTTCGAACGGCCCGAACGGCCCGAACGGCCCAGACTGTCCGGAGTGGACACCGCGCTATCGGCCGACCTTGCGCCTGCCGTAGATGCCCGCGACCAGGCTGACGCCGATCGCGGCGAGCACCACCTGCGTGATGATCTCGAGCCAGTCGATCCCCTTGGTGTCGGCGTACCCGATGCCGCGCGCGATCGCGGTACCCACGAACGCGGCGACGATCCCGACCAGGATGGTCGCCCAGATCGGGATGGCCTGCTTGCCGGGCGCGAACAGCCGGCCGAGCACGCCGAGGATCAAGCCGATCACGATCGCGCTGATGATGCCGGACACAGTCATGAAAACTCCTCCGCCGGGTGGTTACGCGCTGCTGGATGCCCGGCGCCACGGCGGGCAAACGCGTCACGGACAGAATCCACCCGGTCGACCGGTTCCGCCACTTCGTCCGGCTCAGCGGCGGAACAGGCCGGCGCGGAACGAGCCGAACCACTCGTTCCGCGCCGGCATCACCACGTTCCTCGATGCCCGGAAGCGATGTCCGGAAGTGACGCCCCGGAAGTGACCGCGGCTCAGAAGGCCGCTTCGTCGATCTCCATCAGGGCGTTGTCCGCGGCCTCCACGATGGCGCGGCGGGCGGTCAGCTCGGGCAGCACGGTCTTGGCGAAGAACGACGCCACGGCCAGCTTGCCCTCGTAGAACGGCTTGTCCTTCGCCGAGGCACCGTCGTCCAGCTTCGTGATGGCGACCCCGGCCTGGTTCAGCAGCTGCCAGCCGACCAGCAGATCGCCCACCGACATCAGCAGCCGCACGGTGTGCTGGCCGACCTTGTTGACGTTCTGCGGGTCCTCCTGCGACGAGGTGAGGTAGCCGATCAGCGCACCCAGCATGCCCTGGGTGTCCTCCAGCGCCTGCTTGAGCAGGGCACGCTCGTTCTTGAGCCGCCCGTTGCCGGCGTCGGACTCGATGAACTTCGTGATCTCGCCTGCCAGGTAGGCCAGCGCCTTGCCCTTGTCGCGGACGATCTTGCGGAAGAAGAAGTCCATCGACTGGATCGCGGTGGTGCCCTCGTACAGCGAGTCGATCTTCGCGTCGCGGATGTACTGTTCGATCGGGTAGTCCTGCAGGAAGCCCGAACCGCCCAGGGTCTGCAGCGACTGCACCAGCTGCTCGGTCGCCCGCTCCGAGCCGACGCCCTTGACGATCGGCAGCAGCAGGTCGTTCACGCCGTGCGCCAGCTTCAGCGACTCCTCGTCGCCTTCCCCGGTCCACAGCTGGTCCTGGAACGAGGCGGTGTACAGGTACACCGCGCGCATGCCTTCCGCGTATGCCTTCTGCAGCATCAGCGAACGACGCACGTCCGGGTGGTGGGTGATGGTGACCCGCGGCGCGGCCTTGTTGAGCATGTTCGGCAGGTCGGAGCCCTGCACGCGCTCCTTGGCGTACTCGAGCGCGTTCAGGTATCCGGTGGACAGCGTCGCGATCGCCTTGGTGCCGACCATCATCCGCGCGTACTCGATGACCTGGAACATCTGCGCGATGCCGTTGTGCACCTCGCCGAGCAGCCAGCCCTTGGCCGGCGTGCCGTGCTGGCCGAAGGTCAGCTCGCAGGTGGTGGACACCTTGATGCCCATCTTGTGCTCGATGTTGGTGACGAAGGCGCCGTTGCGCTCGCCGAGCTCACCGGTCTCGCCGTCGAAGTGGTACTTCGGCACGAGGAACAGCGACAGGCCCTTGGTGCCCGGCTTGCTCTCGATGCCCGGCCCCTCCGGACGCGCGAGCACGAGGTGCATGATGTTGTCGACCATGTCGTTCTCGGCCGAGGTGATGAACCGCTTCACGCCGTCGAGGTGCCAGGAGCCGTCCTCCTGCAGCACGGCCTTGGTACGACCGGCGCCCACGTCCGAACCGGCGTCCGGCTCGGTCAGCACCATGGTGGCGCCCCAGCCGCCCTCGATCATCAGCCGGGCCCAGTGCTTCTGCTCCTCGGTGCCGTTCTTGTCCACGATCATGGCGAAGTTCGGGCCCGCGAGGTACATGAACAGCGGAGCGTTGGCGCCGAGGATGAGCTCACCCGCGGCCCACTGGACGGTGGGCGGCAGGCCGAACCCGCCGAGGTCGTTGGTGAGGCCGAGCCGCCACCATTCGCCGTCGACCAGCGCCCGGTAGCTCTTCTTGAACGACTCGGGGATCGTCACGCTGAAGGTCTTGGGGTCGTACACCGGCGGGTTGCGGTCGGCGTCGGCGTAGGACTCGGCGAGCGGGCCGGTGGCCAGGTTGTTCAGCTCCGAGAGCACCCCGCGCGCGGTCTCCTCGTCCGACTCGGCGAGCACACCCTTGCCAAGGCGGTCCTGCACGCCGAGGACCTCGAAGAGATTGAACTCCAGGTCGCGGACGTTGCTCTTGTAGTGGCCCATGTCGTCACTCCGTGTCGTGTTCGGCTTTCCGGCCGGGCACAGCTTCCCTTACTCGCCGGTAATATCAGGATATTACTTACGAGTAACCGGGGCAAGCGGATGGGCTCCACCAATGGGTCGGATGTGGCCGGGAATTCGACCACGACCAGGAGAACAAGGTCACCGGGTGCTGCGCGCCACGGAGTGCTGCGCGGGCAGTACCGCGGCCTGGTCGTCGATCTGGGGGACGAGGATGCCGCTGCGGAACGCGATGGTCACCGCGTGTGTCCGATCTCGCGCGGAGAGCTTGCGCAGAATGCTCTTCACGTGCGTCCGGACGGTTTCCACGGACAGGAACAGCAGCTTCGCGATCGCCGAGTTCTCCAGCCCCTCGGCCACGAGCTGCAGCACCTGGTACTCCCGCCGGGACAGCGGCATGGCGCCCTTCGGGTGGACCAGCTGGCCGTCGTCGAGAGCGGCCCGTGGCGAGGGCTGGCGCTTCGGCCGGGCGGTGAGCGCCGAGAGGGCCGGGTCGAGGTAGCGCCGGTCGGTGTGCGCCCGCCGGATCGACTCGGCCATCCGCCGGCCGTCGACCGCCCGCGGCACGATCGCGTGCGCACCGGCACCGATCGCCGCCGCCAGGTACTGCTGGGTGCGGTTGCCGTCGCGGACCAGCACGACCAGCACCAGCGCCGGATCGCCGGAGTTCAGCATCTTCACCAGGTGACAGTTCGGGTCCAGCGCGGAATCCAGGATCACCACGTCCGGCCGCGCCTGTTCGCACAGCTGCATCGCCGCGTGGTGGCTCGCCGCCTGACCGGACCAGTGCAGACCGAGGGTGCGGTGCACCATCGACGCGACCCCCTCCCGGAAAAGCGGGATCGGATCCACCACGGCCACCCCCAGGCTGCGGCTGCCGGCCGGCTGTCCCGGTGCGATGGGCGTTCGATGGGGCTCGATGCCACGCATCTCGGGCCTCCGTCCTCCTGGTCGTTTCCGGTGACCGGCATACCCCCTCGGCATGCACCTCAGTCCTCCCTGCCAGGACTGATCGGAAACGACACGTCGTCCCTCATTCGACTCCGCAGGACGCGGCCCGTGACGCGGTTTCCCCCTCATAGCCGTATCGGACGGTTGCAGCAAACTCTCCGTAGAAAACCTGTCCCGAACTGCGAGAATTCGGCCCTTTTTCGGGCTGCGGCATCCCCCGATCGCTACCCAGGGTGTACTCCGGCAGGTGACTGCCTGATTACTGAACGCGGTGAGCTTGTTCCGCGCGCCGGAGATCACCGAACGCCTCACCCAGGCGTGGCCCCGACCAGTGCGCGTTGAGGCCACTCGGGTTGGGCAGGACCCAGACCCGCGTGCCGCCGATCCGGTGCTCCTGTCGTCCCACCTTGGCTTTCGGCTCGCCGAAGGCGATCCGGTAGGCGGTGATCCCCACGACGGCCAGCCATCGCGGGTGATACTCGCGCACCTTGGCGACCAGAGCTTGCCCACCGAGCCGGAGTTCGTCGTCGCCGAGTTCGTCGGCTCGCGCCGTGGCCCGCGCCACGACGTTCGTGATGCCGAGGCCCGCCGCGAGCAGCTCGGTCTGCTCACTCGGGTCGAGCAGGCGCGGGGTGAAGCCGCCGGCGTGCAGGGCGGGCCAGAAGCGGTTGCCCGGGCGGGCGAAGTGCAGCCCCACCGCACCCGAGTACAGGCCGGGGTTGATCCCGCAGAACAGCACGTCCAGGCCGGGGGCCAGCACGTCCGGGATGGTCGTCCCGTACGCGGCGGCAAGTTCGTCCTTGGTCGGTTTGCCGGACATGCCGGTCAGTCTCGTCCGCTGAGTGGAACCAGCCCGCGGACGGGGTGGCGGAGCCGGCACCGGAATGGGTAGCCTGTGTGATCTCTCGCACAACGGCGTAGGAGAGGAGCGACCTTGCAGCTGTGGCTGGTTCTCGGGCTCGTGGCGCTGCTGATCGCGGCCGCCTCCCTCATCGTGGTGGTCGAGGACCGGCGAGCCGCCCGGCGGGCGGCGCTGCAGCGGAAGGCCCGGCTAGCGCGCCTTGGCGAGGTCGATCCGCTCGCTCCCGGCCGGCTGCGCGTGGACGGTTGAAGAGCCGGCGCGCAAAGCGAGCAGCAGCGCGGCGAAGATCCAGCCGAGACCGGCGCCGAGGGTGTTGGTCATGAGGTCGTCCACATCGAAGATCCGATAGACGAACGGGGCGGTGCCGAAGTTCGCGGTGACCTGCGTGATCTCGACGGCCAGTGACACCGCGCCACCGATCAGCAGCGCGCCGACCAGTCCGCGGCGCCACAGCAGCCGGGCGAACAGGCCGAGCGGCACGAACAGCAGCACGTTCATCGCGACCTGCTGGAAGGTCTGCGAGGTGAACCAGTGCGCCGTGGACAGCCCGTGCTTCAGCAGCTCGGTGTGGATGTCGGCGATCCACTGGAACGGATGCAGCTGCACGGTCTGCTCGAGCGCCCCGGTGCCGGGGCCGGGCAGCGGCAGGAAGACGACGGCGAGCCCGAGGCACGCGTAGAGCACGACGCCCGCGGTGGTCAGGATGCCCCGCGGACGGAGCCCGCCGTGACGCGCGAGCTGCAGTACCAGCTGCGGGACCAGGATCGTCGCCCACACGGCGAGGAAACCGATGAGTCCGTACTCGAGGGCGGTGACCTGTGCGTTCGTCATACCCGAAACGTTAGGGACCGGGCGCCGCGGGCACTTCGGTCGAAGGGCCGGGCCGCTCGGTCCGGGGATCGGCCATCCGGCCGAGGCGGGCACGACGATCGGCCGGATCGCGTGGGCAGGGCCGAGGAGGGAAACGGCAGGTGACGATTGCTCATCACCGGACTTCTTCCTCTGGTGAGGTCCCCGCGTTTTGGGCAGACTGCAGCGCCGGACACCCGTTTCAGGGGACGACGGGTGCGAAACCGGAGGACAAATGAGGCTCTTCACCCGGCTCTCGGCCGCCACCGCGGCCGCGGTGGCCACCGTGGCGTTCGCGAGCGCACCCGCTTCCGCGGACCAGCCGATCGACGTCCGGCTCATCACGCTCAACGATCTGCACGGCAATCTCGAGCCGCCGTCCGGATCGAGCGGCGAGGTCACGCTGCCCGACGGCAGCATGGTGGCCGCAGGCGGTGCCGCTTACCTGGCCACGCACGTGAAGCAGCTCGAGTCGCAGGTGCGCAACTCGGTCGTGCTCTCCTCGGGCGACAACATCGGCGCGTCACCGGTGATCTCCGCGCTCTTCCACGACGAGCCGACGCTGGAGTTCCTGAACGAGCTGGGGGTGAAGGCCTCCGCGGTCGGCAACCACGAGTTCGACGAGGGCTACCAGGAGCTGCTGCGCACTCAGCTCGGCGGATGCCACCCCACCGACGGCTGCCAGTTCGAGAAGACCTACCCGGGCACGCGGTTCCCGATCCTCGGGTCCAACGTGTCCTTCACCAACGGGCTGCCCGCGCTGCTGCCGTTCACCGTGCAGTTCTCCGGCGGGGTACCGATCGGTGTCATCGGGGCCACGCTGCAGGACCTGCCCTCGGTCGTCACGCCCGATTCGATCAAGGGCCTGAAGTTCGGCGACGAGGCCGAGGCGATCGACCGCACCGCGAACCTGCTGGACCTGCTCGGCGTCAAGGCCCAGGTCGTGCTCCTGCACCAGGGCGACGAGGCCCAGCCCGGCGCCGGACCGGACGACTGCAAGGTGCAGCCGGACGGTCCCGCCTCCGCCATCGCGAAGAAGGTCAGCCCGAAGGTCGACGCGATCTTCACCGCGCACAGCCACCAGCAGTACAACTGCGTGATCGACGATCCGGCGGGCAAGCCGCGGCCGGTGCTGCAGGGCGCGTCGTTCGGCAGGCTGCTGTCGGTGGTGGACCTGAAGATAGACCCGCGCACCCGCGACGTGCTCCGGGACCAGACCAAGGCGCACAACGAGGTCGTGACCCGGGACGTGCCGGCCGATCCTGCCGTGGAGAAGCTCGTCGACGAGGCCAGGACGAAGGCCGCGCCGATCGCGAACAAGCAGGTCGGGACGATCACCGCGGACCTGCCCGCGGCGGGCGGTCCGTCCGGGGAATCCCCGCTCGGCGACGTCATCGCGGACGCCCAGCTGGAGGCGACGAAGTCGAACGACGCGGTCGTCGCGATGACCAATCCGGGCGGCATCCGGGCCGACCTCGGCTACCAGTCCTCGCCTGCCGGTGAGGGCGACGGCGTGGTGACGTACGGCGAGGCGTTCACCGTGCAGCCGTTCTCCAACATCATGCAGACGATCACGCTCACCGGCGCGGACCTGAAGAACGTGCTCGAACAGCAGTGGGGGCAGGACGGCGGAACCAAGATCCTGCAGATCTCCAGCTCGCTGCACTACACGTACTCGGCATCGGCCGCGGACGGCTCGCGCGTCTCGGACCTGCAGATCGAGGGCGAGCCGGTCGACCCGGCCGCGTCGTACCGGGTGTCGGTGAACAACTTCCTCGCCGCGGGCGGGGACGGGTTCACCGAGTTCACCAAGGGCACCGACCTGGCGGGCGGGCCGGTCGACCTGGACGCGTTCCTCGACTACCTCGGCGCGCATCCGAACATCGCCCCGCCGCCCGCGGACCGCATCACCGCCACGCCGTGACGTCCGTGAAGGCCTCCTGGTTCCGCCAAGGAGGCCTTCACGGCTCTCATTTCACCAAGACCGGGCGGCTCGATGGGTCGAGGATGGCGCTATGGCGATGAACTGGGACGAGGTGGTCGCGCTCGCGGCGGAGCTGCCGGAGACGGAGGTGTCCACCTCCTACCGCACGCCGGCGCTGAAGGTGGCGGGCAAGACCTTCGCCCGGCTGCGTACCGAAGCCGAGGGCGGGTTGATGCTGTTCTGCGGCCTCGACGAGAAGGCGGCGCTGCTCGCGTCCGGCGATCCGGCGTACTTCACCACTGCGCACTACGACGGGTACGGCTCCATTCTGGTGCACCTCGAGCAGGTGGATCCGCAGCAGCTGCGGGAACTGCTCACCGAGGCGTGGCGAACGAAGGCACCGGTCCGCCTCCGCAGATGACGATCGGGCGCGGCGAGTACGTCGTGGTACGGCTCTCCTCGCGGACCTCGTTACCGGTGGCCACGTCGTAGAACACGCGGGTGTCGGTGACGGTGAACCCGTTCGCGCCCGGTGAGGCCTGACAGGTGCCGTCCGGGCCGGGGCCGATCCGGACGCTCGGCGGTACCTGATCGGTCTGGTCGCCGGCCCGGCTTTCGACGCGGTAATGCCGGGTTCCCCAGATTTTCACGGTGACCGAACCACCGCTCGCGCTGGCCTGGACGGCGAAGCCGGTCGGGTCGTTGTCGGCGATCTTCAGGTCGACCGGATTACCCGAGGCGTCCACGGCCTCGGCGTCGCGACCCGCCGGGTAGCGGCCGAGATAGTGTTGCTGGGCAACGTGTCCACCGTCGCCGAGGCCGGCGAGGTAGGCCGCGTTGTACAAAGTGGACGCCAGTTGCGAGAGCCCGCCGCCGGGTACCGACGGTCCGCTGCCGTCGTCTTCGGCCGGCGCGGCAGCGTATCCGCCACCGCGGTGCGCGTCGAGGCTGAACGTCTCGCCCGGTTTCACCACGACGCCGGAAATCCGCCCGGCGAGCGTGTCCACGTTCGCCGCGGCCGGTCCGCTCAACCCGCTGGTGGTGAACTCGCCGATGACTTCCTTGATCCCCAGCGCGTTGGCGCCGTCGGTGGTCAGTTCCGGCTTCTTCGCGTCGTAGGCCACCTTCAGCGCACGCCCGGACGGTTTCGCCAGCACCGCGGCCAGCGGCCGGAAAGTACTGGCCCAGTTGATCTTTCGCGCGTCGGTGGACGGCTGCACGGTGGGAGCGCCGGAATCGAAGGTGATCTGCGCGTCCTTCGCCTCGGTCTCGGTCGACGCGAGGTCCGGCCGCGCTGCCTTGCGCAGCTTTCCCTGGTCGATACGCAGCTGGAGACTGCCGCTGTCGCCTGGGGAGAACCGGAACGAAGCCGCTATCGCCGACGGCTTCAGCGTGGTGTCCTTGCCTTCGCCGTGCAGCACGACCGGAGCGGACACCGCGGGCGCGACCACGGTGTCCAGCAGCGAATGCACCCCGGCGGACGTCGCTTTCGCCGGGGCGACCGCCATGTCCAGGGACACGCCGCGCGGTGAAAGCCACTGGTCCACCACGGTCCGCACGGCGGCGGGCACGTCCGCGAGCTGCTGTCCCTGCCGCGGTTCCACCGGGTAGGCGGTGACGCCATCTGGTGCCTTCGGCACGAAACCGATGCTGCCCTCGGTCATCGGGTGATCGAGCTGCCCTTGCGCGAGCTGCCGGACCGCCTGCGCCACCTCGACCTGGTCGCTGCGGGTGACGACCCCGACCTCCCGGGTGGTGAAAAACGACAGCACCCGGGTGATCGGACTCCACGGCTGGTGTCCGGCCTGCGCGAGCGTGCCCGACCAGTCGAGGCCGAGGCCGGACTGTGCGGGCACCAGCGACGCCGTGACGTCACCGGCGTGCACCGCCACCGGCCGTGTGAGCCGGGGCTGGAGTTCAGTGTGCAGCTTGGCTTCGGCTTCGGCGTAGGAAAGGCCGCCGACGTCGGTCCCGGCGACCCGGACCCCACGCGGAACGTCGCCGGCCGTGCTGATCAGGTCGATCGCGTACAGCAGCACGAACAGCCCGAGCAGGCAGCCGACGACCATGAAACCGCGGCCGAGCCGCTTGCGGAACCGCCGCAACCGGGTGTCCGGCGGCGGCGGACGCTCGCCGACCACCGCGAAGATCTCCGTGGCCAGGTCGGATTCAGCTCCGGGTTCGGGTTCGGGAGCGCCGAGCAGGTCGTCGGCGAAGGACGCCCGGTCTTCCTCACGCAACGCCTGCCTCCCCGGGTAACGGGATCTACAGGTAGAGCCCCGTGCCGTGCTCGGTCCGCTCCGTGGCCACCGCGTGGATGTCGCGCTCGCGCATGACCAGGTGCCCTTCTCCCTGGATCTCGACCTCGAACTGGTCCTCGGGGTTGAAGAGCACGCGGTCGCCCTGTTTCACGTTCCGCACGCTGTTGCCGACCCCCAGTACATCACCCCAGACCAGCCGGCGCGCCACTTGAGCCGTCGCGGGAATCACGATGCCGCCGCTGCTGCGGCGCTCGCCGTCCTCCTGCGACAGCTTGACCAGCACGCGGTCTTGCAGCATCTGGATCTCGAGCTGGGGCGTTTCGGGCACCGGCCCATGCTACTGACCGGCCGGTGCTCCAGCGGGCTCGCCCGCCATCATCAGGCTCAGCCGTCGCTCGCCCGCTTCGGCGAACCGGATCGGCACGCCCCAGTCCTGCCGGGTGATCCGGCACGCCGGGTGCTCACCGCCGTCGTCGCAGCTGGCGGCCTGTGCCACCACCTGCAGCACGCCCTCGGTGACGCCCTCGGCGAACCGGATCCGGCGGACCAGGTCGGTACCGACGCCGGCGCCATCGGCGAGCAGCTCCGGCGGCGACGCGGTGATCTCGAGCCGCGTCGACGGGCCGTTGCGCTCGTCGAGCTTCTCGCCCGGCGGCGGGGTGAAGACCACGGAGAACTCGACATTCCCTGGCGCGAGCACGGTCTGCGGACGGCGCACCGCCGTCCGGCTGCCCGCCACGGTGGTCGCACGGCCGGCACCGTCCAGCGCCGTCACCCGGTTGCCGGCCGACTCGACCACGAAGAGTTCACCGTCGTGCAGCACCAGTCCCTGTGGCTCCGCGAAACCGGTCGCGAGCGTGGCGACCTGGCGGGTGAAGGCGTCGTAGCGGCGGACGGCGCCGTTGTAGGTGTCGGCGACCGCGATCCGGCCGTCCGGCAGCACGGCCAGCCCCAGCGGATGCTGCAGCAGCGCCTGGTCGGCCGGGCCGTCCGCGTGGCCGAAGGAGAACAGGTCCACCCCGACGGCGGTGTGCACGGCGAAGGACTCACCCTCGGGCTCGATCCAGCGCAACGCGGACGTCTCCGCGTCGACGAGCCACAGCCGGTTGCCCTCGGGTGCCAGACCTGACGTCTGGGCGAAGAACGCCTCGTGCACGTCTCCGTCGCGCAAGCCTTCGACGGTGGTGCCCGCGAACCGCCGGATGTCGCCGGAGGCCGGGTCGAACACGCTCAGCGTGTGGTTGCCCGCCATCGCGACCACGACCCCGCCGGCCGGGCCCCACCACGCGACGTCCCAGGGACTGGTGAGGTCGGTGTCCAGCGCCTTGCCGGTGTCCGTGCCGTCGCGCCACTGCTGTCCGGTTCCGGCGATCGTGCGCACCTCGCCGGTGTTGAGGTCCAGCCCGCGCAGCCGGTGCCCTGCGGTGTCCGCGACGACCGCGTGGTACCCCGCCCGCTGGGCGACTTCGTTGGGCAGCAAGGCGATACCGGACGGTTCGGTGAAGCTGGCCAGGTCGAACGGCCCGTCCTGCGCACCACGCGCGCCGCTGCCGAACCGGCGGATCACCGTCTCGCCGTCGGAGGCGAACTCGACGATCGAGTGGTGCCCGGTGTCGGCCACGAGCACCCGCCCGCCCGCGGTGACCACGGCCTTGCTCGGGAACCGCAGCTCGGCGCTCTGCTCCTCCACCGGCACGTACGGACTGCCGCCGCGCCGCAGCGTGCCCTTCGCCTCGTGCTTCCCGACGAGGTCGGCGACGACGCGGCGCAGCGCCTCCCCGTGGCCCTCGCCCGCCGCGACGTGCACGACGTAGCCCTCCGGATCGACCACCACGAGCGTCGGCCAGGCACGGACCGCGTACTGCGACCACAGCTCCATTTTCGGGTCGTTGACGACCGGGTGGCGCACCTCGTACCGGCGCACTGCGGCCTCGATCGACGAGCGCTCCCCCTCGTGCAGGAACTTCGGCGAATGAACACCCACCGTGACCAGGACGTCGCCGAACTCTTCCTCCAGCGGACGCAGTTCGTCGAGCACGTGCAGGCAGTTGATGCAGCCGCTGGTCCAGAAGTCCAGGAGAACGATACGTCCGCGCAGCTCAGCGAGGGTGAGCCGGTGGCCGCCGGTGTTGAGCCAGATGTCGCCGGCGAGCTCGGGTGCGCGCACCCGGGCCTGCGGCCGCGCCTGTGGGGAAGTCACAGGGAAAGTGAACTACATCTGCTCACGCTGTGTTCCGATATCCACGGCCGGAGAGAAGAAGCTCACCCCGCCGAGGGAGGGTTACGTCCGCGGAGGTGGTGTACGGGTTCGTCGCTGGTGAGCGGCGTGGCGTCGTGACGTGAGACGGCCACCGCGTGATCTTTCTCGAGTACCGACCAAGGAACTCCAGGAAGGACCACCACGATGGCCGCACCACACAGTGTGGACCCTGCCCAGCTTGTCGAGGAGCTCGCCTCGGCGGGTGTGTCGCCGGATCTGTTGCAGACGATGATCGCGACGATGGCGAACGCGTTGATGTCGTCGCAGGCCGATCAGCAGTGCGGGGCCGGCTATGGCGAGCGCAGCAGCGAGCGGACGAACCAGCGCAACGGCTACCGGGCCCGGGAGTGGGACACCCGAGCGGGCACGATCGAGTTGGCGGTGCCGAAGCTGCGCCAGGGCTCCTATTTCCCGGACTGGCTGCTGACCCACCGCCGCCGCGCCGAGCAGGCCCTGGTCACCGTCGTGGCCACGGCCTACCTACTCGGTGTCTCCACCCGGCGGGTGGAGAAGCTGGCCGAACAACTCGGGGTGAAGTCGCTGTCGCGTTCGCAGGTCAGCGAGATGGCCACGCACCTCGACGGGCAGGTCGCCGCGTTCCGCGAGCGCCCGCTCGACCAGGGCCCGTACACGTTCGTGTGGGTCGACGCGCTCACGGTGAAGGTCCGCGAAGACGGCCGGGTGGTCAACGTGCACGCGCTGCTCGCGACCGGGGTGAACGCCGACGGGCACCGCGAGATCCTCGGCCTGGATGTGGCCTCCAGCGAGGACGGAGCGGGCTGGTTGGCGTTCCTGCGCGGTCTGGTCGCCCGCGGCCTGTCCGGGGTCCAGCTCGTCATCTCCGACGCCCATCCCGGCTTGGTGGCGGCGATCGCCTCGGCGTTGCCGGGTGCGGCGTGGCAGCGGTGTCGCACCCACTACCTGCGTAACCTGCTCTCCCGTGTTCCGAAGTCGGCGCAGCCGCATGTCGCTACGCAGGTGCGCACGATCTTCGACCAGCCCGACGCCGACGCCGTCACAGCCCAGTACGGACGCGTGGTCGACACTCTCACCGCGCGCTGGCCCGACGCAGCCGAGCACCTCGACAACGCCCGCGATGAGCTGCTGGCGTTCACCGCATATCCGCGCGAGGTCTGGCGCCAGATCTGGTCGAACAACCCTCAAGAGCGACTGAACAAGGAGATCCGCCGTCGCACCGACGTGGTCGGGATCTTCCCCGGCCGCGACTCCCTGATCCGCCTCGTCGGCGCCGTCCTGGCCGAACAGAGTGATGAGTGGACCGAGAACCGCCGCTACATGGGCCTCGATCTACTGGCCCGCTCACGCATCCGCATCGTCACCACCGAAGCCGCACCGACCGGCAGCGAGGCACTCATGACAACCGAGGCAATAACCGCCTAGAATCCCGAACCAAGATCACGCGGAGTCGATCTCATACACCACTCCGCCGGACGTGACCCGAGGGAGGGGTCAATTCGCCGGAAAAGGACGCGCGGCGGCGGGCCGGTGCTCCGTAGGCTTCTCGGTATGTCGACAGTCCAGCCGGCCGAAGCGCTCACCGTGGAGGAGGCCAGGGTCCTCCAGCGGAATCTCGGCGAGCCCCTGCGCCCGGGCCTCACCCCGGCCGAACTCGACGACGTCGAGGAGCAGTTCGGCTTCGCCTTCTCCGCCGATCACCGCGTGTTCCTGACCGCGGGGGTGCCGGTGGGGCAACGGTGGCCGGACTGGCGGCACGGAAACCCGGACCAGCTGCGCAAACGCCTGGACTGGCCGGCCGACGGCGTGCTGTACGACGTGGAACACAACGACCTGTGGCTGCCGGAGTGGGGCACCCGGCCGCGGGTGCTGTCGAACGCCTTGGCCGCGGCCCGCCGGCACCTGGCCGCGGTACCGCAACTGGTCCCGGTGTGCGGCCACCGCTACCTCCCGGGACTCCGCGGGACGACGGGATGGCCGGTCCTGTCGGTCTACCAGACCGACATCGTCTACTACGGCTGGGACCTGCGGAACTACCTGCGCCACGAGTTCGGTGACGAGCCCCTGGGCCCGGAACCGCCCACGGGGGTACGGCGGGTGGAGTTCTGGTCCCGCTTCGTGGAGTGACCGGTTCGGCGCGGTGGTGCCGGGGGTTGTCGGAGTGGTGGGCGCGAGGTGGCCGGGCGGTGGCTTCGCGGGGGTGCGCGTCGCGAAAGTCTTGCTCGCACCACCATTCCGACGCGAAAGTCACCCTCGCAGCGCCAGAACCGCCACGAAAGTCCCCCTCGCGACGGCGGACCCGCCACGAAAGTCACCCCCGCAACGCCAGAACCGCCACAAAAGTCCCCGCAGACCTCCAGAACCGTCGCGAAAGTCCCCCTCGCAGCACCAGAACCGTCGCAAGGGTCCCCATCGCGACGGCGGACCCGAAGCGATCGTCCCCCTCACACCGCCCAACCCGGCGCGAAAGTCACCACCCCACCACCAGACCCGAAGCGAACGTCCCCCTCACACCGCCCAACCCGGCGCGAAAGTCACCACCCCACCACCAGACCCGAAGCGAACGTCCCCCTCCCGACACTCGGACCCGTGCCATCACCGGGCCGTTCGCACCGGTGGTCTCGCTGCCGAGAGCGGGCGGAAGACCGCGGCGAAGGGCTCGTCGGTGGCTGCGGGCGAAAGCACACCTGGTCGCATACCGAGGGTATGTGCTCAGGTCTCGCGGCGTAGCATGCGGCTCACGCCGGCGGCGACGGTGGTGGCCAGGATCCAGCCGGAGGCGGTGAAGCCTGCCGATACCCAGTTGTCCACGCCGTGCATGTACCACCGTGATTTGTTGCCGAAATCGACGATCGGGACCAGCAGGTCGGCCGTGTAGATCACCGGGTTCCACTGCAGTCCGGTGTCGTCGTGGTTGACCAGGCACCGCGACCCGCTGACCGCGTACCGGTCGGTGTCCTGCACGCAGTCGTCCGAACCGAGGCCGAACCACAGGCTGCCGAGCACGAGCAGGGTGAACAACCAGCCCAGCGCACGCACCGGACGAAAACCGTAGCCGACCATCGATCGTTGCAGCCAGCTCCACGCCCGCACCCCGGGGCCGAAGACCTTGAACCCCTTGGACAGCGCCTCGTAGCGGAACTGCTGCTTGCGCAACGCCACCGTGGACGCGTGCTCTTCGTTGCCGGCGGCACGCAAGGTGGCCGCGAGCTGATCGTAGGGCCCCGGCCGGTATCCGCGCATTGCCTTGCGCAACAACGCGATCCGGTGGTCGAGGGCACGGTCGTCGTCGAGCGCGATGCCGTGTTTCAATGCGTCATAACGGAAATCCTCGAGCTGGATTCCGTCCGAGGCGGCCCAGATCGCCTCGTTGTCGGCCAGCGAACCGCAATGCGCACGACGCAACCGGACCGAACCGACCGGCGGCTCGGCCGGGGACAGGATGAATTCGTCCGCGGTCACGTCGCTGGCGTCGAGGGCGATACCGTGCTGGGACAGGGAACTGAGCTGCGCGCCGTGCAGGTCCAGCCGCCGGGCGATCTGCGCGCCGTCGAGGTTGACGCCGCCCTCGGCGCGGAACGGCCGGTCCTTGTTCTCCGTGAGCACCAGGTCACGGCCGATCCGCGCGGTGCGGATATCGAGGGAAAAACTGCTCGAAGTCCGCAGCCCCGGCTCGGTGAGCACGGTGCCGAACAGGTTCACGCTGCCGCCGACCTCCACCCCCTGCAGCCGCAACGTGCCCTTCAGCGTCGCGTCGGTGAGCTGGAGGTTTCCGGAGATCTTCGCCCGCCGAGCGGAGAACACATCCCGGCCGGGGTGCAGGAACATCGAGTTCCAGGCCAGGAAGTTGCCCCCGACCGTGACGTCGGCGAGCCGCAACTGCCCGACCGGGACCCGCAGGTTCGTCGCCTCGACATCGCCACCGATCGTCGATCCGTCGAGATGCAGCGCGCGGTCGTAGAACGGGGCCGACTCGCCGCGGACCATGGTGATCTCGGCGCCGGCCAGCCGCAGCGAACCGCCGATCCGCGCGTTGACCATGCGCAGCGTGCCGAAAGCCCGCAACCCGTCGGAGAGTTCGAGGTTGCCGTCGACCTTCAGCCGGTCGGCCACGAGTGCCGGACGCGGATCGAGGTAGGGATCGCCGGACTTCCACGCGTCCACGACCACCGGTCCTTTTTGGTCGACCGTGAGCCGCGCCTCGCGCAACACGATGTCACTGTCCACAGTGGCGCTCGGAAGGTAAAGAATACCTTTGGCCGTGAAACGCTCACGCTCACTGGGTGGACCGTAATTGTCCACTTCGCACAGCAGGCTACCGCCGATGTGCAGACCGTTTCCGTTCAACGCGAAGCCGTCCGGGTTGTCCAGAGTGGCGCCGGAGAAGTTCACGTTGCCGCCCGCGCGCATCCCGGGCAGGCGCACCTCTCCCTTGGCGACCATCCGGTAGGCCAGCAGCGCCCCCGTGACCACCAGCCGGTCCCCCTGGATCGCTTTGCCCTGGGGATGCCGGATCGTGGTGCGGGTCAGCACGACGGAGCCGTCGATCACGGCGTCGGTGAAGTTGATCGCCGCGTTGGGCATCCCGCGTTCGCGGTCGTCCCCGCGCTGGATCGTCGTGGTCTCCTCGGCCTCGTGATCGTCCGGCGCCACCTCCACGACACTGCGGATCAACCGCACGTCGTTACGGCTGCGCAGATTGCGGGCTTTCAGCCCGGGGAGCCAGCATCTGCGGAACACCAGCCCGAGCAACGTCGCCTCACGCACGTCCGGCGGATGCTCGAACCGGCACCGCTCGAAGCGGAAGAGGAAGTTGAGATCGGCCGCGCGCAGATCGAACGTCCCGGTGATGTAGGCGTCCTCGACCTGCACGATCGGCGCGTTGGTGGCCTGCCGCCGCCACCGGAGCAGCCCACCGGTACCGGGTTTGAGCAGGTCCGCCGCCTTCACCTCGTACCGTTTGTCCGGAACCCCGGCAAACGGATCGAGCGGCGGCAAAGTCGTGTCAGTCGGCACGTGCGCTCTTCTCCCCACAGTTGTCCGTCCCCAGGGAATCGGATCAACGGCGCAGAGGCAAGGGGGCTGATGGAGTAGCGGGGTAACGGCAGCCCGCGGTCACCGAACGGTCACCCGTCGCGACGCAGGTGGCCGCCCCGGGGGGAAATCGGGACGGCCACCCGAGTTCAGGCGTTCGGGTTCAGCACCCGCGACAGGAACGTCTTCGTGCGTTCGTGCCGCGGATTTCCGATGACCTGTTCCGGTGGGCCGTCCTCGACCACCACACCGCCGTCCATGAAGAGGACCTTGTCGGCCACCTCTCGGGCGAACTGCATTTCGTGCGTCACCACGACCATGGTCATGCCGTCTTTGGCCAGCTGACGCATGACGCCCAGTACGTCACCGACCAGTTCCGGGTCCAGCGCGGAGGTCGGCTCGTCGAAGAGCATCAGCTTGGGTTCCATGGCCAGCGCCCTGGCGATGGCCACCCGCTGTTGCTGCCCTCCGGAAAGCTGACCGGGATACGCGTCCGCCTTGTCGCCGAGACCGACGCGCTCCAGCAGTTCCGACGCCCGCTCCCGTACCCGCGCCTTGGGTTCGCGACGGACCTGCACCGGTGCTTCCATGACGTTTTCGAGCGCCGTCATGTGCGGGAACAGGTTGAAGCGCTGGAACACCATGCCGATGTCCTTGCGCTGGGCGGCGATCTCCTTGTCCCGCAGCTCGTGCAGCTTGCCCCCGCGCTGTTTGTAGCCGACCAGCACACCGTCCACGTACAGGCGGCCGGCGTCGACCTTCTCCAGATGGTTGATGCAGCGCAGCAACGTCGACTTGCCCGAACCCGACGGGCCGATCAGGCACAACACCTCGCGCTCGTGCACCTCGAGGTCGATGCCTTTGAGCACTTCCAGCGGGCCGAAGCTCTTGCACAGTTTCTGCGCGGAAACGACCGGGGTCATTGCGAAGCACCTCCGGATCCACCGGCTCCGAAGCGGAAGCCGAGCATTCGCGCACCCCATTTGCTCTGCTGTGCCTGCGGTCGTGAAGTACCGCGGGCGAAATACTTCTCGATGTAGTGCTGCACCACCGTGAGCACCGAGGTCATGAACAGATACCACAACGCGGCGACGATCAGGATCGGCACCGTCTTGTAGTTCTGCGCGTAAATCGTCTGCGCCGAGACCATCAGCTCGAAGTAGCCGATGGTCACCACCAGCGAAGTCGTCTTCAACATGGAGACGGTTTCGTTGCCGGTCGGCGGGATGATCACCCGCATCGCCTGCGGCAGCACGATTCGGCGCAGCGTCTTGCCGCGGCTCATCCCGAGCGCGGAGGACGCTTCCAGCTGACCGGAGTCCACCGACTGGATACCGCCACGCACGATTTCGGCCATGTACGCCGCCTCGTTGAGCCCGAGTCCGAGCAGCGAGGCGGTGAACTGGGTGATCAGCGTATTGGTGTCCCAGCTGATGAAAGTCGGCCCGAACGGAATGCCGAGCCCGATCCGGGAGTACGCCAGCGCGAGGAAGTTCCAGATGAGCAGCTGAGTGATCAGCGGGGTGCCGCGCAACAGCCAGACGTAGAGGCCGGCGGCGCCGGACAACAACGGGTTCGGCGACAACCGCATGACCGCCAGCAGAATACCGCCGACGATGCCGATGACCATCGAGATCACCGTGAGCAGCAGGGTGTTGCGAATACCGTTGAGGATGCGGTCGTCGAACAGGAACTGCCCGACGACCGGCCACTGGAGAGCGTCGTTCGTGGCCACGCTGCGGAGCACGATGAACGCGATGAACACAATGACGACGCCGGCGACCCAGCGTCCGTAGTGCCGCACCGGGACGGCCTTGATGGGGGTGGTGTCGACCTCCTGCCGGGTTTCGGCGGGGCCGGGGGAACTTGACACGAGTACGAAATCCTCAGCTTGTTCAGGAAGCGGCCGGGTTGATCTCCGACTTGGTGATCGCACCCGCCCCGGACAGACCCCACTTGTCGAGGATCTTCTTGTAGCTGCCGTCACCGATCAGCTTCTGGATCGCACCCTGCACGGCCTTGCCGTAGTCGCCGCTGTTCTTCGGCAGCACGACGCCGTACGGCGCGGAGTCGTAGGGCTGGCCGACGGAGTCGAGCTGCCCCGAGGTCTGCTTGACCGCGTAGTCGACCACCGGCGAGTCGGCCAGTTCGCCCTGTACGCGCTTGGCGGTCAGCGCGAGGTTCACGTCCGTCTGCGCCTGGAACTGGGTGATGTTGATGGCCGGTTTGCCCGCCGAGGTGCACGCGGTGTTGCGCTCGCCGAGATCGTCGACCTGGGTGGTGCCCTTCTGCACGGCGATGTTCTTGCCGCACAGGTTGTCCACCGACAGCCCCTCCGGGTTGCCCTTGAGCACCGCCAGCGAGGTACCGGCGCTGTAGTAGGAGATCATGTCGACGGTCTGCATCCGCTCGGCGTTGATGGTGAACGACGAGAGGCCCATTTCGTACTTCTTCGCCGCGATCCCGGGAATGACCCCCTCGAACGACGAGTTCTGGAACTGCGCCTGCAGCCCGAGCACCTGTGCGACGGCGGTGCCGAGGTCGACGTCGAAGCCGGCCGCCTTCCCGTTGTCCACGAACTCGTTCGGCGGATAGGTCTGGTCCTGGCCGACCACGATCTTGCCGTCCGCCTTCACGTCCGCCGGCACCAGCGCGGCCAGCGCGTTGTCCTTCTGCACGGCCGGGGCGCTGTCCGAGCCGCCGGGTGCGGGGGCGGACGTGTCCACGCCACCCGCGCCGTTGCCACCCGCGCCACAGGCCATGGTCAAGCCGGCCAGCGCGAAAGCCGGGAGAAGGGCGAGCGCCTTCATCTGGTGTCCTCGGGCCACTTCGTCACTCCTCGTAGTTCTCACCAGTCGAGAGCACGCATATTGCCACTCGTAAGCGGGGTTGCACAGCACTCGGTCGTTACGAGGAAGTTTCGCACAGGACAGGCTTTGTCACGTGGGTCGCGGGCGTCGAGGATGCGCTGCCCCAGGTAGTGAACTCGTGAGTGCTGACGCGGGTGCGAACCCGCGTCAGCACTCACGAGGGAGTCAGCGGCGGGCGTGCGCGTCGAGCAGGTGCGCGACGGCCTCGGTCACCTGCTGCGCGTAGTCCAGGTTCAGCCACTCGTCGGGCACGTGGATGTTCGAGTCCGCGCCGCACGCGCCGGTCACCAGGAACTGGGCGTCCGGGTACTTCTCGCCGAGCAGCCCCATGAACGGGATCGACCCACCCATCCCGGCGGCGCGGTGCGGGCGGCCGAACACCTCGTCGTTCACGCGGCGCAGCGCGGCAGTGAGCCAGGGCGCCTCTTCCGGCGCGTTCCAGCCGTTTTCCGCCTGCGCGCCTTCGGCGATGGTCACCGACGCGCCGTACGGGACGTCCGTGGTGAGCGCCCGCTTGATCGCCGCCAGCGCCTGGTCTGCGGGCGCGGTCGGCGGCAGGCGGAAGCTCAGGGTGAGCGTGGTGCTCTGGCGCAGCACGTTGCCGGCGTCGGCGGGCAGCGGCAGGCCCTCGCCGCCGATGATCGACAGCGTGGGCCGCCAGTAGTTGTTCAGCAGCAGCTCGAGCGCGTCCTCCGACACCGTCTTGCCGCCGCTGACCAGGGGGAACGCCGTGCGCAACGCTTCGGGGGCGACCTCGGCGACGGCCTCGACCTCGGCCAGCCGGCTGGCCGGGACCTCGACGTTCAGCTCGGCCAGCTTGATCTCACCGGTCTCCGAGTCCTCGATCCGGTCCAGCAGCTGCCGCAGCACGCGGAAGGTGCTGGCGACGACGCCGCTGGCCAGCCCGGAATGCTGTGCGGTGGCGAGCAACTGCACGGTGACCGTCAGGTGGACCATGCCGCGCAGGCTCGTGGTGAGCCACAGCCGCTCGTAGTCCATCCCGCCCGCGTCGAGGCAGACGACCAGGCTGACCTCGCCGAGCCGGTCACCGAGGTGCTCGAGGTAGGCGGGCAGGTCCGGGCTGCCGGATTCCTCGCCGGTTTCCAGCAGCAGCGCGATCCGCGCGTGCTCGCCGCCGGCCGCGTGCACCGCCTCCACCGCGGCCGACGCCGCGTACCCGGAGTAGCCGTCGTCGACCGAACCGCGGCCGTAGAGGCGGCCTTCGCGGATCACCGGCGTCCACGGGTCCAGCCCCTCGGACCAGCCGCCGACCGGGGGCTGCTTGTCGAGGTGGCCGTACATCAGCACGGTGCCCTTGTCGTGGGCGCCCGGGGTGGCCGGTACGTCGACGAACAACAGCGGTGAACGGCCTTCGAGCCGGACGATCTCGATCTTCGCGCCGGGCAGGTTCCGGCCCTCGAGGTAGGTCTTCACGTGCTCGACGGCGGCGGCGAGGTGGCCGCTTGCCGCCCAGTCCGCGTCGAACGCCGGAGACAGCGCGGGGATCGCGATCAGCCCGGAAAGGCTCGGCGTGGCGTCGTCGATCCACGTCGAGACCACGGATTCACGTACGGATTTCTGTTCCACCCCAGCCATCCTGCCACGGTGACGGAGATCACCGAGGCGACCGACTCGTGAGGGAGCCCGCCGCTACCGGCCGGTCCCGGCGTTCACCGGGGCTGGTGGGGACGGGGATGGCCGCCCGACCGTTGTCGGTCCCATACTCGGGCTTCCGAACGTTTTCGCTGATCAGACGCTTTTTCTCAGCAACAAATCAGTATCCGCGGCTCACCATGCCCGGGTTCGGCGTGCCAGGATGTGGCCACGAACCGTCAACGCCGACGGCGGACCTGCCCCGACCCGGGGCACCGGTCCTCGCCGGCGAAGTCGCTGTGGCCGCCACAAGCGGCCGTCAGCGGTGCCGACACCGAGGAGAACAACGCATGCCGTCCGAACAGTGGACGCACCCGGAACCTGGCGAAGGCCCGGCCGCGATCGCGGCCCAGCCCTCTCCCGAGCAGGTGATCGCCGGGTTGCGCGCGACGAGTGAAGGTGGCGCTGAGCTGACTCAGCTGCTCACCCCCGAAGGCCAGCGGATTCCGTCGGAGCAGTTCGACTCCTACGTCGCCGACGTGGACGACGAAGTGCTCCGGAACCTCTACCGCGACATGGTGCTGGTGCGCCGCGCGGACCGGGAAGCCAACGCCATGCAGCGCCAGGGCCAGCTCGGCATCTGGGTTCCGCTGCTGGGACAGGAGGCCGCGCAGATCGGTTCCGGCCGGGCGCTCGGACCGCGCGACATGGCCTTCCCGAGCTACCGCGAGCATGGCGTCGCCTACGCCCGCGGCGTGGACCTGCGCGATCTGCTCGGCATCTTCCGCTGCACCGACCACAGCGGCTGGGACTACCAGGCACACCGTTTCCACCCGTACACGATCGTCATCGGCAACCAGGTGCTCAACGCCGCCGGGTACGCGATGGGGCAGAAGTTCGAGGGCAAGGTCGGAGACGACGACGGGGAAGCGACCATCTGTTACTTCGGTGACGGGGCGACCTCGCAGGGTGACGTGCACGAGGGTTTCGTGTGGGGCGCGGTGTACGACGCGCCGCTGGTGTTCTTCTGCCAGAACAACCAGTGGGCCATCTCCGAACCGACCGAACGCCAGTCGCGGCTGCCGCTCTACCAGCGCGCCCGCGGTTACGGTTTCCCCGGCATCCGGGTGGACGGCAACGACGTGCTCGCCTGCCTCGCCGTGACCCGCTGGGCACTCGAGCAGTGCCGGCACGGCAACGGTCCGGTGCTGATCGAGGCGTTCACCTACCGGATGGACGCGCACACCACCACCGACGACCCCACCCGCTACCGGCTCTCCGACGAGCTGGAGGAGTGGAAGCTGAAGGACCCGATCGAGCGAGTGCGGGCCTACCTCGCCCGTGGTGGCGGGGCCGACCACGACTTCTTCGACGGCGTGCAGGCCGAAGCAGACGAGTTCGCCGCGCAGCTGCGCGAGCACACGTTCAACATGCCCGAGCCGCCGCCCGACCGGATCTTCGCCAACGTGTACGCCGAACCCTCGCCGGTGCTGGACGCCCAGCGCGAGGAGTACCTGTCCTACTTGGACGGCTTCGCCACGGCAGGTGAGCACTGATGGATCTGCAGAAACTCACCATCGGCAAGGCGCTCAACCTCGGTCTCCGGCGGGCGATGGAGGAGGACCCGAAGGTCCTGATGATGGGGGAGGACATCGGCAAGCTCGGTGGCGTCTTCCGGATCACCGACGGACTGCAGAAGGACTTCGGCGAACAGCGGGTACTGGACACCCCGCTGGCCGAATCGGGCATCATCGGCACCGCGGTCGGCCTCGCCGTCCGCGGATTCCGGCCGGTCTGCGAGATCCAGTTCGAGGGCTTCATCTTCCCCGGGTTCGACCAGATCTCCTCGCAGCTGGCGAAACTGCACTACCGCACCCAGGGCCGGGTCAAGATGCCGGTGGTGATCCGGGTGCCCTTCGGCGGTGGCATCGGCGCGGTGGAACACCATTCGGAGTCGCCGGAATCGCTGTTCTCGCACATCGCCGGGCTCAAGGTCGTGTCGATCTCGAACGCGGCGGACGCGTACTGGGGCATCCAGGAGGCGATCCGCTCCGACGATCCGATCCTGTTCTTCGAGCCCAAGAAGCTGTACCACTCGGGCGCGCTGAAGATGGAGATCGACACCGAGACGTCGCCGGGGCGGGTGTTCGGCTCGCGCGTGGTTCGCGAGGGCACGACCGCGACCGTGGTCTCCTACGGACCGTCGGTGAAGGTGGCGCTCGACGCGGCCACGGCGGCCGAGGAGGAGGGCAAGTCGCTGGAGGTCATCGACCTGCGCACGCTCTCGCCGCTCGACCTCGGCCCGGTGTTCGAGTCGGTGCGCAAGACCGGCCGGCTGATCGCGGTCAGCGAGGCGCCCCTGGAATCGTCGCTGACCTCGGAGATCGCCGCCCGGGTGCAGCAGGAGTGCTTTTACTCCCTGGAATCCCCCGTCCTGCGCGTGGCCGGTTTCGACACGCCGTACCCGCCGGCGAAGCTCGAGGAGCACTACCTCCCCGACCTCGACCGGGTACTGCACGCTGTCGACCGTTCACTGTCCTGGTAAGGGGTTCTCACGACATGCCCGAGTACAAACAATTCCCCTTGTCGGACACGGCGGAGGGGCTGACCGAGGCCGACATCATCGACTGGCGCGTGCGGCCGGGCGACACCGTCACGGTCAACCAGATCGTGGTGGAGATCGAGACCGCGAAGGCCGCCGTCGAACTGCCCATCCCGTGGGCAGGCGTGGTCACCGAACTGCACGTGGAACCGGGGCAGACGGTCGAGGTCGGCACCCCGATCCTGACCATGGACGTCGATCCCGGTGGGACGGCTGCCCCGGCTGCCGCTCCCGCGGCTCCCGCCGCTCCTGCCGCCGAAGCGGCTGAGGAGGAGATGAAGCCGCTGGTCGGCTACGGGTCCAAGACGGTGTCGGCCAAACGGCGCGTCCGGAAGGGTTCCGCGGCTCCGGCTCCGGCGTCCGCTCCGGTTCCGACCGCACCCGCTCCGGCTCCGGCCGCCGTCGCTGCCCCGGCCGCGGTCACCGTGGCTCCGGTACAGCCACGCGGTGGGTACGTGCCGCTGGCCAAGCCACCGGTCCGCAAGCTCGCCAAGGACCTCGGCGTCGACCTGTACGTGCTCACCGGAACCGCGGACGGCGGTGTGATCACCCGCGCCGACGTCGAACGCGCGGCGAACGGTTCGGCCCCGGCTGCGTCCACTTCGGACACTGTGGACGCTGGGCCCGCCGGGTACGATCCGGCCACCCGGGAGCGGCGGGTGCCGATCAAGGGCGTCCGCAAGGCCACCGCGGCGGCGATGGTGCAGAGCGCCTACACCGCACCGCACGTCACCGAGTTCCTCACCATCGACGTCACGCCGATGATGGAGCTACGGGAGAAGCTGAAGAAGTCCCGCGAATTCACCGGCACCAAACTGACGCCGCTCGTGTTCGCCGCGAAAGCCGTGTGTCTCGCGGTACAGCGCACTCCGGACATCAACGCTGTGTGGGACGAAGCGGCGCAGGAGATCGTCTACAAGGAATACGTGCACCTCGGTATTGCGGCGGCCACTCCGCGTGGGCTCGTGGTGCCGAAGATCCGGGACGCGGACGCGATGTCGCTCAAGGAGCTGGCCGGCGCGCTGACCGAACTGACCGACACCGCGCGCGAGGGAAAAACCACGCCCGCGGCCATGCTGAACGGAACCTTCACGATCAGCAATGTCGGGGTGTTCGGCGTCGACACCGGAACGCCGATCATCAACCCGGGTGAATCGGCGATTCTCGCGGTCGGCGCGATCCGGGACACCCCGTGGGTGGTCGACGGACAGCTGCAGGTCCGTAAGGTGATGCAGCTCTCGCTGAGCTTCGACCACCGGGTGATCGACGGACAGCAGGGTTCGGAATTCCTTGCCGACGTCGGTGCGTTGCTCGCCGATCCGGCGGTCGCGATCACGTACTGAGGCAATTCACGCATTGCGGCGGCGGATCCGTCCGCCGCCGCAATGCGTGTCCTGGGGCGAAGAACAGCAGTGCCCGCTTGACGGAGTGAGCACTCACTCACTAACCTGACCCGCATGCCACCTGAGACGAGGAAACGCGCGCCGGCCATGGCGCCCGACGATCGTCGCCGGATGATCGTGCGGACCGTGCTGCCGCTGGTGGTCGAGCACGGCCGCGAGGTCACCACCGCACAGATCGCTCGCGCCGCCGGTATCGGCGAGGGCACCATCTTCCGCGTGTTCCGGGACAAGGACGAACTGTTCGACGCCTGTGTGGAAGCCGCGCTCGACCCCGCGGAGGCGCTGGAGATGATCGGGGAGATCCCGGGCGAACTGGCGCTGGAGAAACGACTTCTGGAGGCGGTCGAGGCACTGACCGCGCATCTTCAGCGGATGGGCGCGGCGATGGCCGCGGTCTGGAAAGGACGCCCGCGCCCGGAGGAGGCCCGCAACCGCAAGTCGGTCACGGGCGACAGCCGGCGCGAGTCGTACGACGCGATGCACTCGGCCGTCCGTGAGCTTTTCGTGCCGGACGCCGCACGGCTCCGGCTGCCCGTCGACAAGGCCGCCGCACTGTTCCTGACCATGCTGTTCGCGCAGAGCCGCCCGATGCCCGGTTCGCCGGGTGCGGCCGAGATGATCGACGTCTTCCTGCACGGCGCGGTGCGGGAGTGATCCCGGGCGGCAGAGACGCCGCGGTACGGGTGTTCGGCAGACGCGGCAGGCGGCCGCCACAGACCGTGCCGGACAGCGGCCTCACCGGCCCGGTCGACATCCCGGAGCCGAAGCAGCCCGACGAGCCAAAGGACCTGCGGTCACGGTTCGCACGGATGCGCACGTCGGTCGCCGGCACCGTGCGCGGGCTGCCGAAGGTGGCGAAGCTGACCTGGCAGGCCAGCCCGGTTCTGACCATTCTGATCGCGTTGGTCACCGTCGTTTCCGGACTGCTGCCGACGGTGACCGCGTACATCGCGAAGATTCTGCTCGACTCCGTGGTCGCCGCGATCCAGCACCGCGGCACGACAGGCGACATCGTGTGGATCACGCTGTTCCAGTTCGGGGCGCTGGCGGCGACCGCGATCAGCAGCGCGATCACCACGATCGCGCAGTCGCTGCTGCAGGAACGGATGACGCTGACCATCCGGAACGAGGTGATGGCGCACGCCAGCAAGCTGCACCTGGCCTACTTCGAGGGCTCCACGTCCTACGACATGCTCCGCCAGGCCGCGCAGGAGGCACCGAGCCGCCCGCTGTCGATGATGACCTCGGCACTCGGCCTGATCCGGACCACGATCACCTTCGCCAGCATGATCGCGTTGCTGGTGTCGATCAGCCCCCTGCTCGCGCTCGTGTCGCTGCTGGCGCCGATCCCGGCGTTCGTCTCGCAGTCCCGCTACGGCTCGCGCGCGTTCTGGCTGACCTTCCTGATGTCGCCGATCAAGCGTCGGATGGACTATCTGTCCTCTTTGGTCACCACGGACCAGTACGCGAAGGAGACCAAGCTCTTCGGCCTCGGCCCGTACTTCGTGGAACGGTTCCGGAAGCTGGGCCAGGTGTCGTACGAACGGCAGCGGAAGCTGACCGTGCACCGCAACGTCGCGGCCACGTCCTGGGGGTTGCTCAGCACGCTGGCCGGGTCGGCGATCGCGCTGTACATCGCGCTGGAGGCCGTCGGCGGACGGCTGACGCTGGGCGATCTCGCGCTGTACACGGCCGCCGCGACCTCGGTGCAGACGTCGGTTTCCGGACTGTTCACCGCGTTTTCCGGAATGTATGAGAACAATCTGTACCTCGACACGCTCTACCGCTTTCTCGGTACCGAACCGGAGATCGTCGCGCCCGCGCGACCGCGCCCCCTTCCCACCACGGTGGAAGGACACATCCGGTTCGAAACGGTCAGCTTCAGCTATCCCGGTACCGCCGAACCGGCGTTGCACGGGGTGAGTTTCGAAATCCGGCCGGGCGAAACGGTCGCGGTGGTCGGCCGTAACGGTGCGGGCAAGTCGACGCTGTTCAAACTGCTGTGCCGGCTGTATGACCCCACCGCGGGCCGGATCCTGCTCGACGGGGTCGACCTGCGTGAGTTCGACCCGGAGGCACTGCGCACCCAGATCAGCGCGATGTTCCAGGATTACGTGACCTACCAGGGCACCGCGGCGGAGAACATCGGCCTCGGTGATCTGGACCGGCTCACCGACCGTCCGCACATCGAGGAATCCGCCCGGCGCGCGGGCGCCGACGAACGGATCGCCGCGCTGCCCGAAGGTTACGACAGCCCGCTCGGGCGCTGGTTCGACCAGGGCGTGTCGCTCTCCGGCGGGGAATGGCAGAAAATCGCACTGGCACGGGCTTTCCAGCGTGAAACACCGATCCTGATCCTGGACGAGCCGACGTCGGCCCTGGACGCACAGGCCGAACACGACCTGTTCAGCCGGCTGCGCACGCTCTCCTCCGGCCGCACCACGCTCTACATCTCGCACCGGTTCTCCACGGTCCGCCAGGCGGAGCGAATCCTGCTGCTGGACCACGGGAAGGTCGCGGAATACGGCACCCACGAAGAACTGATGGCCGCCGAGGGCGGTTACGCGGAACTGTTCACCCTGCAGGCGCGGGCGTATCTGGGCTGAGCGGTTCCTGTGGTATTCCTGGATGGGAACGGCCGAGGGGGACGGTGTGCTCATCGAAACACAGGACGTGGGTGTCACGGCCGGCGAGACCGAACTGTTCAACGGTCTCGACCTCGCCGTCGGCGGCGGGGAATGCCTCGTGGTCAGCGGCTCGAACGGGGCAGGCAAATCGACGCTGCTGCGCTGTCTCTACGGCAGCCAGACACCGACCACGGGCAGGATCTCGGTCTGCGGTCGCGCGCCGGACGAGCGTTCCGCGCGTTTCCGCCGGCGGGTTTCGGTGCTGCTCGACGATTCGGCTCTGTTCGACGAGCTGACCCCTCGCCAGCACCTGGACCTGCTGAGCCGCTCGTTCGGCACGCAGATCGAGCTCGGCCCGGTGCCGGCCCCGGACGTTCCGGCCGCCGAACTGTCCGCGGGGCAGCGCCGCCGGCTCCTCCTGCACGCCGCCGTCGCCCGCCCACACGAGGTGCTGCTGCTGGACGAGCCGGAACGGGCACTGGACGCCGCCGGCCGGACGTGGCTGGAAGAACTGGTTTCGGCCAGCGTGGCGCGGGGCGCGGCGGTCGTGGTGGCCACTCATCACGCCCCGCTGTCCGACGCGGTGGCCGATTACGTGGTGGAACTGTGAGAACCGCGGCGGCGCGCGCCTTGGTCGGTGGCAGCGCGGCGGGGCGTTCCGCGGCCAACGGCGGCGGGGTGGAGGGTCCACCGGTCAACGGCATCGTGGCGAGGCGTCTCCCGGTCAACGGCGGCACCATGCTGCCTCCCCCGCTTAACGGCGATGCGGCGGGGCGGCCCTCGGTCGGCGGCGTGGCGGTGTCCCGGTGAAACGTCCGGACATCGTCCTCGGCGTGCTGATCGCGGTGGGGATGCTCGGCTCGCCGTTCTACAACACCGCGTTGGTGCGTGCGCAGCTGATCGGCGACGCGCCGGTGGCCGCGCTGGGTAGCGTGCTGGTGCTGTGCACCGGGCTCGCGCTGGCGTGACGGGCGAGCCTGCACCGCAGCCACCTCTGGGCGCATCCGGCGGCGCTGACCTGGGCCGACTTCGACGGCGACCGGCCGCGGGTGCTCACCCGGCGGCTGCTGCTCGGCTGGGCGGCGAGGTTCGCCGTCGCCGGGTATTTCTTCCTCGTCTCCGGGATGCTGATCGGGTTTCCCGCGGACATCGGCGGGACGCTCGCACTGTTCTTCGCGGTGGCCGGGCTCGCCCTGTCGATGGCCCGGCGCGCGCGAATCCCCGGCGAGTCCTTACTGCCGTTCACCCTCGCCGCCGCGCTCTTCGTTCCGCTGTGGGCCTACGCGGCGGTGGCCGCGGCGCTCGCGGCAGCGTTGGCCTGGTCACCGCCCGCCGCCCGCACCGTTTCGCGCGTCGAGCTGGTGCGTGCCTTCACCGAACGCATGGTGCGCCGGACGTCGGCGGCCTTCCTGGACGTGTGGGCGCTGCTGCCCCCGGGGCGTCCGGTGCGCTGGCCGAACGCGCTGGCCGGCCGGTTCGTGGTCACTCGTTACGTGGTGACCGGGACTCTCGCGCGTCGACATCTCCTCGGGACCTCGGTGTTCCTGGCACTCTCCGTGCTCGCCGCGCACGCCACCTTCCCCGCGATCCAGCCGGTGTGGCTCCTCGGCCTCGGCGGTTACGTGGCGCTGCTGCCGTTCACCGCACCTGTCGCGCAGCTGCATCGAGTGCCCGGGCTGCGCCGTTGGCTGGCTGCCTCCGACGTGCGGCTCCATGCCACGACCGCCGCGTTCCTGTGTGCCCTCGCGCTGGCCTGGGGTGCGGTGATCGTGCTGCTCGGCCTGCCCGCTTCGGTGGCTGCGGCGGTCGCGATGTTGGTCGCCGCACTCGCCGCGGTCCGGTCGGTGACCCGTGGGCCGCTGGATTTCAGCGCGATGAACCTGGTGCTGTACGAGGGCGTGCTGATCCCGACCGGACTGCTGCGGCAGCTGGTCCGTGGCCCGGATCTGCTGCTGCTCGGCTTGATCGCAACGAGTTTCGTCCCGCTCTAAGCTGTGCGCCATGGGGCGGCGCATCGTGATTCTCGGCAACTCCGGCAGCGGCAAGTCGACCCTGGCCCGCAGGATCGGCGCGGCCCTCGACATCCCCGTGACCCATCTCGACGCGCTGTACTGGCGTCCCGGCTGGGTACGCGCGCAGCTCGAGGATTTCCGGGCCGCCGTGGCGACCGCCGCGAGTACGGACAGCTGGGTCATCGACGGCAACTACAGCGCCACCATGGACCTCCGCCTGCCGCTGGCTGACACTGTGGTGTTCCTGGATGTGTCACGCTCTGTGAGCCTGTACCGCGTGTTCCGGCGGCAGCTGCGCGAACACGGCCGGGACACCCAGGCCCCCGGCTGCGTCTCCAAGGTCGACGCCGAGTTGCTGACCTGGATCTGGCAGTGGCCACCCCGGCGCACGCGCATGCTGGATCAGCTTGCCGAGGAGGCCCCTGCCACCCGCCAGGTCCTGCTGAGCACCCGCCGGGACGTCCGAGCGTTCCTCGCTGACCTGCACTGATACCACGCCGGGAGCAAATCGGGCGGCTCGTGCGTTGTCCAGGTATGGCTGTCGCGTTCCTGCTCTACGTCATCGCCGAGGTCGCCGCGATCTGGGCGGTGGGCTCGGCCGTCGGTGTCCTCGGCACGATCGCCCTGCTCATCGCGGGCGCGTTCGTGGGCTCCTGGCTGGCCCGCCGAGAGGGCGGCAAGGCGATGCGCGCGTTCGTCACCACAGCGCAGTCCGGCCGCAACCCGGAAAAGGAACTGACCGACGGCATGCTCGTCGCCGCGGGCGGCGTGCTGATCATGGTCCCGGGTTTCGTTTCGGACGTCTTGGGCCTGCTGTTCCTGCTCCCCCCGACCCGCGCCGTGGCCCGCCGCCTGTGGCTTCGCCGCGCGGAGAAGCGCGCGATCCGCTACGCGAACCAGCGCCGCGGACCAGCGATGGTGGTGGACAGCGAGGTCGTCACGCCACAGGAACAGCCACGACAGAGCACCCAGCCCAGGGTGATCGAGGGACGGATCGTGGAAGGCTGAGCCGGTCTTTGCCACAATGACCGCCGTGGAACGGCTCGAAACCACGTCCGCGGTGCGCGCTCGGATGAGTAAGCAGAAATCCCGGAACACCGGGATCGAAGTGGCCCTGCGCAAGGTTCTCCATGCCGCCGGCTTGCGGTACCGCGTCCACCGTCGCCCGATAACAGGCGTCCGACGCGAAGCCGACTTGGTCTTTGGCCCCGCTCGGGTTGCAGTCTTCGTGGATGGCTGTTTTTGGCACGGTTGCCCGGAACATGTGACCTGGCCGAAGAACAACGCCGACTTCTGGCGGACGAAGATCGAAACCAACCGCCGCCGGGATGCAGACACCGATCTGCGCCTTCAGGCAGCAGGGTGGCAGACTGTACGAATCTGGGAACACGAGACTTCCGAAGAGGCTGCCGCGCGGGTCGTGGCCGCAGTGCGCGAACGACGTTGAGGCTCAGCGTTCGTCCGAAGCCTTGATCAAGCCGGGCATACCGTGGCGTGTCTTGATCCAACTCCGTCACACATCGATCGACAACATCGACGTCGATCTCGGCTCCGGAAGCCGCTCCGAACCCTTGCCTTGCGCGATCAAGATTGTCCGGCGCCATGTCTACGGCACACCGAACTCCTCGATTCGAAGCACGTCCCTGCCTTTCGCCCAGCTCAGTCTCCGGTCGCTCTCCCAGGCTCGGCCTGAATTCACTAGTGTCATGTGATCGTCAGCCAGAACGCGGTCCTGGCTGCCGTCTGGTGCAGCTGCCTGCGATATGACTATGTGTACGGATATCACCACCCGCGGGAGCTGGCTATCCGTTCGCTTCCCGTGATCGTTCTGTCGTTGGACAGCTGTACTTGACGACCATGCTGAACGACGCTGGGGAGGCGAAATTCTCGTGAAGCGGCTCGGTGCGGTCATACGGACTCAGAGCGTTACACGTATCCACCTGCCACCAACTCAGCGAGTCTGCGAGCCAGTAAGACCGGCACTGCGTTCCCGATCTGTCGCGCGATGGAGACCTTTGCACCGCACCACTTGTAGTCGCGGGGGAAGGTCTGCAGGAGTGCGCCCTCGGCAAGGGTGAGTGGCCGGTCCTCGGTCGGGTGAAGGTAGCGGCCTTTCTCGGGCTTGACGAATTCGGTCCGAATCGTGACGGAGGGCTTGTCCCAGCAGAGTCGTCCCATGACGTCCATGGAGCCGGTTGTGTGCTTCCGCCAGCCTGGCGTTTGGAGGTTACGGGGGAGATTCGTCCGGTTGCCCCCCTCGGGAATGGCCGCGAACCGACGACGTGAGAGTGGCGTCAGGAAGCGGGTCAGGTGGAGTTTGCTGGTCTCGAACGCTCCGGGTAAGCCTCCGTCGAAGTCGTACGTGCCCTCGGGCAGCTCGATGAGGTCTGGATCGACGAATTCAGACAGGCCGCGCAGCGCGTCTTTGACGGTTTTGTAGCTCTCCGGCTTCCCAGCAAACTCGCCGGTTGGGTCGGAGAGCGGAGGTCGACTTCGGTGGTGTCCGATCACAAGGGCACGCTTGCGGATCTGGGGGACACCGAACTCGGCGGCGTTCAGTATGTAGGACCGGAGCTTGTAGTTCCTGAGTGGCCCGTCATCGTCCGTTGCGAGACGCAGTAGCTGCCATTCCGGTGACTTGTAGAACGCTGCGACGTTCTCGATGACGAAGTAGTCGGGTTGGATCTTCTCGACCGTCCGCGCGTACTCACGCCAGAGACGGTTGCGCTGGTCGGAAGGATCCCGCTTCCCAAGGTTGGAGAAGCCTTGACAGGGCGGCCCACCTACTACGACGTCGGCATCCGGAATGTCCTCGGTGGGCCAGTCCTCAATCATGCCGTGGAACAGGCGATGAGCTTTCCCGTAGTTGGCCTGATACGTCGCAGCGGCCGCCCGGTCCATCTCGACAGCGGCGACGACCTCGAAGATCGCATTGGTCTCGGGATCACCACCGGCGTCAAGAAATCCCCTGGTCAGCCCGCCACAACCGGCGAAGAGGTCGACTAGACGGATAGCCACGAGCATAATCTAGCCGGCCAAGGTGACAGTTCGGTTGAGGACGGCCGGTGTGTCGTCCCACGCGACATGTGATAGTCCTCGGTTCGGGGTCGGGACGGTCGACGGACCGCGCCTGCTGCCTCCAGCCTTTCGTCGTGGCGAGGCTGATTCACGGCACCCGGCGGTTCTCGTCGCGCATCGCGGCCACGGAAGTGGCGGCCTCGCGGCGAATCTCGCCGCAGAGGTCGGCGTAGTCCAGGGAGTCGAACTCGATGATGGCCGCGGCACGCAGGATCCGCTTGAGGACGTCGCGTAGCACTCGGCGAGGTGGGAAGCCTCCAGTGTTGACGCTGGGCCACACGTCGGCCAACGCACGCACCACCGAACGGCTCCCGCCCAGAAGCGATCGACGTGCATAGATCTGGTCGAAGTCCGACTCATTGAAGGTCCTCAGCAGCCGATACTGATCCGTTTCGTTCGGGATGGTGAGCAGGTGCGCCCGCCACCAAAGCCGACCCCACACGTGGCGTGTGATGTCGGTGCCGAGGATCCGGTCGATGGGTGGGTCGCGGTAGCGCCAGTAGGAGACGTCGGGCAGCACGACGAGGGCGAGGAATGCCCAAATGGGCCGGACCGCGGCTTCGGCGGCCACGAGACCCATGCGCTCGTGGAGCAAGCGGGCGATATCGAGGTCGAACTCAGTGTGGTCGCGGCGGCGTCCGTCGCTGGGAAAGCCCGCTTCCTCGGCGACCTTCAGGACACGCTCGCGGAGGTTTTCGAGGCTCTGGCGGGCCACGCGGTCACCGCCAGTGGCCGCAAAAACGGCGGACGGGTGCTGGTATGCGTGGCGGTCTTTGAGCTCCTCGATGGTCAAGTGGGTGTAGGTCCGGTGCATGTCCATCGCGGCGGCGTCGAGCAGGCGAGGGTAGAGAATGCTGCTGCTCATGCGTCCGCCAACAAGCCGGTGGCGTCCTGGATGCGCGTTGTGAACAAGCCTGGTTCGTGATTGCGGTCACGGCGTAGAGCATCGAGGGATCGGTCGGGGAAGGTTACTCGCAGTACGGACGCCAGCAGCGCCCCGACGGATCCAATGGGGTAGTCGGCTTCAACGTCGAACTCGTCGTCGACGAGGGCGCGTTCGACAAGTGATCGGACGACATCGCTTCGAATGGCGGACAGCACACGTCGGTCGGCGTCCGTCGGGTCGGACGCCCCTTCGAGCGCTTTGGCAACGGCTTCACGCCGCTTGTTGGCCAGCAACAAGATCGAGCCGAGAGCCTGCGACTCGAGATCGTGGCCGAGCTCCAGATGCCATGCTGCGCCGGTGGGATAGGGGAGGTGCTCGAAGTCGACAATGGAAAGAGGGAAGAGCACGGCGTCCCCCTGCAGCATCACGGAGCGGACGTCGCGCCATAGCACGCTGCCCGGCCGGGAGGGCGCCACCAGGGAATCACGTGATCCGGGGGACCGGAGTGTCAGAGAGGTCTCGAGATCGAGTCGGCCGCCGAGCTCACCGCCCGAGAGCTCGAAGTCGATTTCCAGCTCGACCTCGGAGGCAGCGACCGGCGCCTGCCAGGCGCGACCGCGCAGCGAGGAACTGGCCGCGGACCAGACGACGGTCAACATCAGTTCGGAGTCTGGGCCCAGGCCGCAACCCGAGCGAGCGCGGAGGCCGTCGACTCTCATCGGCCGCCGCATGCGAAGCACGGTGCCGTAGTCCCACTCCGGGAGATCGGGCGGCAGTTCGTCGACTGAGTCGGCGGTGAGGCGCAGCCACGGGCCGGTAGTGACGACGTCGACCGGCGGACGCCGGTAGGGATAGGCGCGGCTCACTACACGACCCTCCATTCGGCGCGGGTCCCGACGACGGCGATGTCGGTGATCGTGTCAGGTACCGGCAGGACGACGAGCTCGACCTCGGAAGGGCTTGCCACAACGCAGGTCTCCGACCCGCTCTGGCCCTCAGGTGTGACCCAGCGGACCACCTGCGGACGTGCGGCACCGACGGGTGCCTCGTCTTCCTTGGCCCTGTCTCCGAGCCCGACCGATAGCCGGGCCTGGAGTCGGACGGGACCCGGCCCGGTGATCGAGAAGCGTTGGACGAGGAAGATCCGGCCTTCGTGCTCGTCGACGGTCGGCTCTGTCAGCACGGTGACGCGGATCTTGTCCCGCGGGACTGGCAACGGATGAGTGCGACCGTCTGAGCGGCTGTTTGCCGCTCCGACTGGTCTCGCCGGACCGCTGTTTCCTGATAGCCCGCCTTGGGCAACGACGTCGTCAGGCTGCGCAAACGCGGCGGCGACGATCCCGCCTAGAAAGTTACTCGCCGCACCGAGCGCGGTACGGCCCTCTGCACGCACGGTCGCGACGACGGCGGCCTTGTAACCAGCCAGCTGCTCCCTGATCCGCCGGAAGGCGACACGAACGAAGGTCTTATCGCGCAAGGAAAGCTGCTCGTGGACCCAATGGTCATGGGTCGGCGGCTCACTCGCCGCGAACACGTCGTCGAGGTCATCGTCGGCGCGGAACACTCCGGCGTACGCCCGGTTCACCGATCCAGTCTCGGTCTGCTCGAGGTAGCGGACGACGAGCTCGGGCGAGCGCATCAGGCACACGTGGTGCGGATCGCCGGGGACACCCGCGCACTCGGCGGCGAGGCTGGCAGATCCCGGTGCCATCGGGACCACGAAATCGTGTTCCACTGCGAAGCGGCCGAGGACACGCTTGGGGTTGAGGCACTCCAGGACCATGCCTTCGCCGTCGCGTTGCCTGCGGTAGGCGGCGACGAACATGTCAAGTGGGTAGGTATCGGTCGGATCCGGTACGGGGAGGGTTGTCCCACCCGCGCGTACCTCGGCGATCAGCCGTTTCTCCCTGCGCTCGGGCAGCATGATCGGCCAGAGTTGCCAGGTAATCGTATTGGCGAGGTGGTGGGCCGCTGCTTCGACGTCCTCGAAGTCGCCGAGATCAGGATCGAGCACTGTCAGCGTGGTGCCAGACTCATCGTCGGCGAACGGCTGCAGGCCGAGGCTGCGGGCGACGACGTCGGCGTCTGAGCCGCGCAGGGGTTCGACGTAGTCTTTCCGGACATCACCCCACCAGTGCCGGCCGGTGAACGGTCGAGGCTCGTCGGTCGGGGTCTCCCGGCCGTCGAACGACTCGCGCATGGCGATGCCGATCAGGCGGGACTCGAGCCCGACATCGGGGACCTCCGTGCGGGTGTAGACCAGAATCGTTCCGACCCGGGAAAGGCGGTAGAGCACGGCCTTGCCATAGCCGTAGGTGCCACCGCCCTCGAAAGTGTCGCGCTTTTCGCCGACGTTGAGCACGAACGAGACCCAGTCGCGGCGACCGACTGCGAGTTCGTCGGCACGGGTGGGGCCGCCGAGCCCCCGAGTACCGCGGTCCACGACGGACAACAGTCGGACGTTCGGGGTTCGCACGAGCTTGCCGATGCCCAGGTGCGGTTCTCGCCCGTGCGGTGGGCTCAGCAGGCGCTCCCAGTTCGGGCGGTAGGTGGGAGCCACTGTGGTGAGCTCGAGCCGGTACTCGGTGGGACGGTCGCCGATGCGTGCGTCCCACGAGTTCTGGGCTGTCTCCCTCACGAATACCGTGAGCGGGTCGACGGGAGGGCGTCCGAGCTGATTCCGGATCCCCTCCGATGCGATCGTTCCCGTCGGCGGGAAGGGCTGAGACCACCACGTCGGCGTCTTCATGCAAGCTCCAGAAACGCCTTGACCGGATCGACGTCAACACGTGCCGCGGCGGCTGGCGCGCTTTCCAGATCGACGTCGTAGTCGATGTTGTCGAGGCCGGCGAGAGTCGCATCTTCCGTGAGCCCGGCGACGATGATGCGAGGGAAGCCTGGGCCCACCTCGAAGGTACGTATCTCGGTCACCTCGAACGCTCGTCGAGAGTAGATCTCCCGCTCGGTCTCGAGATAGCCAGCCAGAACGAGGGCAGCGTGGAATGCAGCCTGGTCGTCCGTCATCGCGAGGATCTCGTCGACCAGATCGGGCACCGATCGGCCTCGGCCGGGGCGGAGCCTCACCCAGGTCAGCAGGAGCCGACCGGGGCCACCTTCGAGCTGCCCGACACCATGGATGCGGATTGTGTGGGACTCGAGCGAGGCAGTCGACTTGACTTCAAGCGCCATGCCTGCGCGGTGAAAGTCTTGCTCGCTTTTTGTTGGGCCCGTCCAGAACGCGACGGCACCGGGATCGTGCTCGAGCATCGCCCGCAGGACCGTCAGTTCGCCGAACAGCCCCGCCAGCTCGGAGGGGCTCAGGGGCTGTCGGGACCCCGACAGCAGAGAGCGCCAGTCGGCAAGAGTTTGCCGGAGAGCCGCGACCGCCTGGTTCGGCTTGGCGGCGATCCTCTCGACGACTTCGGCGCAGAGCGCCGTGAATAGGTCACGCAGCCGGTCATCGGCCAGGGCGAGCGCGGCGTACACGTTGTAGCTCGTGTCGTCCTCGAGGACCTGGCGCCGCAGTGTCACGGCGCGACCGTCGACGTCCTCCTTGAGGGTGTGCTTCGCGTCGATCGGGACGAGCAGGTACCGCGCGCCGGTGTCGTGGACTGCCGCAAAGACCTGTCCATGCGGCGTCATGAGGTCGCAGTCGGCCGTTCGGAACAGACTGACCGGTTGCTTCGCTGCAGCCGCAGACCAGAGCTCCTCGAGGCGCGTGCCGTCCGCCGTCATACGTCGTCCTGGTCCAGGATCGAGGTGTCTTCTTCCTCGACCTCGGCCTGGGACAGGTCGGCGCTCATGTACTCGACGTCGGAGTCCTGGTCCCGAGGTTCCGGGAAGACCAGCGCGACTCCAATGACGACATCGTCGGTCGGGGCTTCGAGTACCACCCGTCCTTTAGCTGTCGGCTCCGACCGCGGCTCGATCGGATACAGCAGGATGAGCCCCTCGGTCGGCCGCTGGCGCTGGCGGAGCTCGACGAGGTTCTTGCGGCTCATGCCAGAGGTGCCGGGTGCATCGAGGTCGAGTGCCTCGTCTCGCCGGCTGGTCAAGGTCTTGATATCCGCCACACCGTCGAATTCGCCGTCGCCCTCGTGCCGCATCCGCGAGCGTCGGACCATCCGCACATCCACTCCGTTGCCTAGGTCGCAGCTCTTGATGTCGGGATTGACCTGGGAGTTGCCGATCACACCGACGCTCCAACGCCCCAACGCCCCGGCCTGGACCCGCCGCCGGATGTACTCGGAAACCCTGGCGATATCGGCGTCGGACGAGCGCTTGTGGAAGGAGTAAGAGCGCAGGAATTCCAAGACGCCTTCGTGCGGGACGCCCGTGAACAGCGCGGTCTCCTCCCTGGACTGCGTGCGAATCCCGTCTTTGGCCGCCCGGCCGACGAGTTCGCGTGCCGCCGCCGCGTTTTGCTCCAGCCAGGGCGTGCCGTTGGGTGTGACGTCGAAGAAGCGGGACTCGACGAGGAGACCGCCATAGGCCGCCGTGGCCCGAACAGCGCTGGTCATCTTCGCTTTGGCTGTGATGCTCATTTTCGGGTGAGTGCGCAGGCGCACGGCGAAGTTGAGCGGGTTGACGCCCGGGTTCATATAGCGATTGATGTCCTGGCGCATCTCGGCCTCGACGGTGGCCAGGTGACTGAACCAGTCCTTGAGCTCGTCCGTCATCCAGATACGGGGCAAGTCCGCGTAGTGGTTGCGGTAACCGAACCAGCGGCCCATCTGTAGCAACGTGTCGTAGGCCGATACGGCGCGGACGAACAGGCTGGAGATCAGGCCCTCCAAGGTCAGGCCGCGCGACAGCGTGTTGCCGCCGACCGCGATGGCCGTGACCGGTCCCGACTCGTAGTCGAGCCGATCGGTGCTCCTGTAGTTGTCGATCACGACCTTCGTATCGTGCACGACCTTGGGGAGGTGCTCAAGTAGCGACTCGAAGGCGACCGGTGCCTCGCCGAGGTCCTCAGCCGGTACAAGCGCCGTCTCACGGGCCCACATGCTCCGCAATCGGTCGTGTAGTTCGTCGCTGTTGGTGTCAAGGCCACGCAAAATCCGCTCACGCAGCTCGAGCAGTGGATCTTTGAAGCGAAGTTGAACCGTCGTGTCGGTCGTCGTGTGGACAAGCATCGTCGAGTGTGGGTTTCCGCCGCCCCGGACCTTGCGCGCGGCTGTAGCCAGCCAGAACCACTCGACGGCACAGCGCAGGGAATGGGGCATGCTCGGGTAGAAGTCCGCCGCTTCCCTCTTTTTCCTGGGCTTGAGTTCGTCGACTTCGTCGTCGGGCACGGTGCGGATCATGTTGAAACCGCCCTCAAGCTCTGATGGGTCCTCACCGGGCAGGAGCTCGCGGCCGAACAGGACCTCGGTGCCGTGGTAGCCCGTGGGCTGGGGCAGGTTGACGATGAAGTCGCGAGGGTAGAAGTCTCGCTCGTCGCCCGGGTTGATCAGCAAATTCGCGAACGGCGTCGCTGTATAGCCGATGTACCCGACTTTCGGGAACTTGCTCATGACCTCGAAGAGCAGTGGATTGATCTTCGCTGTGGCGACTGTTGACTGATCGGCTTCGTCGTCGATCATCAGCGTCGGAATGTTGGTCAAGTACTCGCCGGCCTCGTCGAGCCAGTCCCGCAGTTTACGGAGCGGCGCGACGTTCTTTTTGACCACCAGGAGCATCGTCTGGCCCTTGGATGCGAAGTATGCCTTCGCGTTGCCGCCGGGTGGGGAAAAGTCTTTTTCGGGCGTGGTGACCTCGTACCACTGCGCAGGGTTGGGGCGGATCAGGTCGCCGCCGAGGCGAAGCTGAGTCTGCCGGCGCAGGGTGTTGTGGATGCCTGACAGGACGATGAAGAGCTTGTAGCCTCGGTCGGCGGCCTTGGCCATCACGGCGGTGAAGTTCGTGGTTTTGCCTGACTGAACAAAACCGACGACGAGGCCACGGGTCTGGAAGGCGTTCTGCTTCGGGTGGTCGAGGAGCGAGAGGATCTTCGTCGAAGCCTCGTCGACGGACTTGATGTTTTCCTCGCCGAAGTTCTTCTTCTGCATCGACCTCACGATGGCTGGCCAATTGCGGTCAGTGTCCTTCGGTCCCGTGTACCAGGTGATCCGGCCGTTCCGCCATACCGAGGGCGGCTCGTCGAGATTTCGGATCCGGACCGTCTCGGCCTCGTGCTTCTCTCGGACCCTCCCGATCACCGCAGGGTCCATGCCTGCGGCCTCGAGGTCGTCGGCTGCCTCCTTGGGCGAACTGACGTCGGCGTATTTCAAGAAGAGCTTGTACGCCTTCTCGATCTGAGCCTCCGATACCTCAACGGCCACTTGATACCCCCTACCGGAACTCCTGTACTGATTCGGAAGGCTAATCAACCCCCGGCGCCGCTGTACAGTGGCCGGCTCCAACGGCAGCTCCCGACGGACCGCGCGGCACCTAGATGAGTGATTCCGTGAAGGTCATGTGAAGGGACCGCTGTGCAGGCATGGGAGGAGGGTGTCCAAGATCAAACCGTGACGAATGAGTTAGACACCCTCCTGACCGCACTGTACGTGCTGGTTGACGACCATGTTGTGCCGCCCCGCGTCGGCCGTGGTCGACGACCGGAGCTGACAGACAGTGAGCTGATCACGATGGCCGTGGCGCAGGTGCTGCAGCGATACGACAGTGAGCGACGCTGGATCCGGCACATCCATGCCGATTCCGGGTGGCGTGCGATGTTTCCCGCGATGCTGGGTCAGTCCGGCTACCACAAGCGGCTGAAAACCGCACAACCGTTGCTATGCAAGGCGATTCTTGCACTGGCCGCGTGTTGCCCATCGTGGTTCGACGATATGTGGATCACCAACGCCACCCCGGTACCGTGGGGAATGTCGCGGGAAACCGTGAAGCGCTCAGACCTGGCCGGGCACGCCAGCTACGGCTACTGTGCGTCACACTCTCGCTGGTACTGGGGCCTGAAGCTGTACCTCGTCTGCTCCGGCGACGGGATGCCGGTCATGTGGTGCCTGGCCAACCCGAAACTCGGCGAGCGCGAGGTGCTGGCCGCTCTGCTCGCAGACAACCGTCACTTCATCCGAAACGGCCAGGTCTTGTTGGCGGACAAGGGTTTCGCCGGCAAAGAATTCAAGAAGCTGACCGCGGCGATGGGGCTGGAGTTGCTGCGCCCCGACCGCAAGGACGAGACCTACCGCAACGGCAACCTCGGCGGCGTCCGCCAGCGCATCGAATCGGTCAACCAGACCCTCAAAGGCCAACTCGATCTCGAAGCGCACGGCGGACGCACCCCGGCCGGCGTGTTCACCCGGGTCACCCAGCGGCTGCTAGCCATGGCCACCGCCATCTGGCACAACTGGACCACCGACCTGACCAGCAAACGATCACTGATCGCATTCGACCACTAACACCAACTTCACGGAATCAATCATCTAGTGTGTTGAGTCAGTCCCCGTCGGCTTGGGGACGTTGAAGTAGCTGGACAGCCGGACCGCCGGGGCGTACTCGCCCTTCACCTTTACCTTGCCGGTTACGAACATCGTTGCCACGGCGGCGTTGCCGGTGGCCATGCGGATGAAGTCGTCCACCGACAGCGTGATCGTGGTGTCCGGGGTGCGGGTCAGGTCGGTGCTCGAGACGCACAGGCCGTCCTCGATCACGGTTTGGTAGCGGTCGTAGCCGTCTTCGCTGGTGGGGCTGGGGAAGCGCCAGGACACCACGACGTCGACGTGGCGGGCGCGGTCCGGGTGGAGGTGCTCCGACATCCGGCGGAAGATCTCGTCCAGGAACACCGGGCGCAGTACCGGGTGCTCAGCCAGTGCCTTCACCTGTTCCCTTGACGAGCGGGCGACCACGTCGACCAGGGATTGCGTGGTCAGTGCGCTCAGTTCGATGCCGGCGCCGGCCGCGCCGAGCATGTGCAGGGTCGCCAGGACCTGCACGAACTGCTCCGGCGTCAGCTTCTCGACGGCCAACGCGCGCGCGAAACCGTTCACCGCATGCTCGTTCGGCGCGTGCGCGGCACGCGAGAGCTTCCGCCACGGGACGCGAGGCACGGCGGCGAATTCTACGCCGGAAGGGGCAGGTCGAAATAGCCGATCAGCCCGGCGGCGAAGGCCAGATCGCCCTTCACCTTGATCTTTCCGGTCACGTACAACACCGCCGGCGTCGCCTGATGCGTGATGATCCGGAAGAAATCCACCGGGGCCACGGTGATCGTCACTCGCGGCTTCTCGCGCATCTCGTGCGAAACCGTGCACGCGCCTTGCGAGATCGTGGTCTCGTAACGGTCGTAGCCACCTTCGCCCACGCCGCCGGAGAGGCGCCAGTGCACCACTGCGTGCAGAGATCTTGCCCGATCGACTCGGATGTGCGCGCCCATGCGGGTGAAGATCTCGTCCAGCACCTGCTCGCGCAGTTCGCGTTCGGCGACCACGGCCTCCAGCTGCGCCCGCGACGCGCGCGCGACGAGCGTGGCCAGCCGTGCGGGATCCACCTTTTCGAGGGCGAACGCGGGCTCGTCCGCGGACCGCCGCAGCAGCGCGGCGAACAGCCGGCGGACGTCCTCCCGGCCCAGCTCACGGGGGTCGACCGCGTCGGCCACCGCGTTCACGTCGGGTACGCCCGCGTCGACGACCTCGGCCCGGTCCAGTGCGTCCAGGAGCGCGGCCCCGCGCAGGCCGATGCTGGTCGACTGCGAGTTGTCGGCCATCGTCCACCCCTTCCGATTTCGCTACCACCTGAGGTTACCGGTGAGTAGGTAGGCAGGCAAGCACGCCGGTGCCGCACTTCCCGGTACCGTCTCCTGCCAGTAAGAGGAGGTCCGAACCACAGTGCCCGACGAAGCCCAGCCCCCGCCCGAGCGAGCGCGCCGGCTGCCCCGAGCGGTCCGCGAACGGCAGATCCTGGACGCCGCCGTGCAGGTGTTCTCCCGGCACGGTTACCACGCGGCCTCGATGGACGAGATCTCCGAGGTCGCCGGGGTCTCCAAGCCGATGATCTACACCTACCTCGGCTCCAAGGAGGACCTGTTCGGCAAGTGCATCCAGCGCGAGGCCACCCGCCTGCTGGAGGCCATCCAGTCCGGAGTGCAGCCCGATCTGCCGCCGGACATGCAGCTGTGGCACGGCCTGCGCTCGTTCTACCGCTTCGTCGCCGAGTACCGCGAATCCTGGACGGTGCTGCACCGGCAGGCGCTGACCGTCGGCGGGGCGTTCGCCGCCGAGATCTCCGCGATGCGCACCCGCGCGATCGAACTGGTCGCCGCACTGGTGGTGTCCGCCGGCACCCGCAAGGGCCTCGGGGAACAGGCCGAGTTCTCCGGCGCCGGCCTCTCCGCGGCGCTGGTGGGCGCGGCCGAATCCCTCGCCGACTGGGCACTCGACCGGCCGGAGATTTCCGACGGCGTACTCGCGTCGTGGCTGATGAACCTGATCTGGCTCGGCTTCAGCGACCTCGTCGAAGGCGAGGTCTGGAAACCGTCAGAGAGCTGAAATCACCCCGTCCAGATGCGGCTTCGGCTTGCGCGCGTGCCACAGTTCGAACGCCCAGCCGTCGTCGGTGTGCCAGGTGGTGAACGCCGCCTTCGCCGGCAGCAGGACGGGCTGCTTGAACCGGACCTCCACGGTGAACGCGGGCGGCAGGCGCCCCTCGAAGGACGCCAGAGCACGCGCCTTCGTCCACATGCCGTGCGCGATCGCCTTCGGGAAGCCGAACAGGCGCGCGGTCAGCGGGTGTAGATGGATCGGGTTGCGGTCGCCCGACACCTCGGCGTAGCGGCGGCCGATGTCCCCCGGCACGTGCCACAGCGCAGTCGGCGTCGGAGGCGTCAGCTGGGCACGCGGCCCGGAAGGCGCAGAGCCCGAGCCGCGGCGTAGATAAGTCGACACCTCGGTCCAGACGGTTTCCTCGCCCACCCGCAGCTCGCTCACCATGTCGAGCTGCTGGCCCTTCTCGTGCGGCCGCAGGTTCTCCGCGTGCACGCGAGCGCTGAACGTCTCACCCAGCCGCAGCGGGCGGTGCTGGGTGATCCGGTTCTCCACGTGCACCAAGCCGAGCAGCGGGAACGGGAAGCCCGGTTCGGTCATCAACGCCATCTGCAGGCCGAAGACGAGCATGTGCGGATACGTCACGGGCAGCTCGTCGGAGAAGCGGAATCCGCAGACCTCGGCGTAGCCGGCGACGTGCGTGGGGTCGACCACGACCTCCGGCCGCACCAGCTCGGTGTCCGGCAGCGCCGAACCGCCGCCGCGGCGCAGCAGTGCCTTCGGGTACAGCGACGCCAGGTTCGGCGCGGTGCTCAGCTCACGAACGGCCATCGCTCACGCTCCCAGCAGGGCCTGGCCGCACACGCGGACCACGTTGCCGTTGACCGCCGCCGACGCCGGATTCGCATACCACGCAATGGTTTCGGCGACGTCCACCGGCAGTCCGCCCTGGCCGAGGCTCGACAGCCGCCGCCCGGCCTCACGGATGAACAGCGGGACGGCGGCGGTCATCTTGGTCTCGATGAAACCGGGGGCGACCGCGTTGATCGTGCCGCCGTACTCGGCGAGCTGCGGCGCGCCGACGTTCACCATGCCGATCACGCCCGCCTTCGACGTGCCGTAGTTCGTCTGGCCGACGTTGCCGGCGATGCCCGCGATCGAGGAGACCCCGACGATGCGGCCGTTCTCGTTGAGCACCTTGTCGCCGAGCAGCGTGTCGTTCACCGCCAGCTGCGCGGCCAGATTCACGGTGAGCACCGCGTCCCAGCCTGCCTCGGTCATGTTGCCGAGGGTCTTGTCGCGGGTGATGCCGGCGTTGTGCACGACCACGTCAACGCCGCCGTGGCGCTTGGTCAGGTAGCCGGCCAGCTTCTCCGGCGCGTCCGCGGCGGTGATGTCCAGCTGCAGTGCGGAACCGCCGACGCGATTGGCCACTGTGGACAGGTCACCGCCCTGCGCCGGGATGTCGAGCGCGACCACGTGCGCCCCGTCGCGGGCCAGCGTTTCGGCGATCGCCGCGCCGATCCCGCGGGACGCGCCGGTGACCAGCGCGACCTTGCCCTCGAGCGGCTTTTCCCAGTTCGCCGGGACCGGCGCGGTCTTGAGGTGCGTGCCGACGCGGATCACCTGCGCGTCCACGAACGCCGACTTCGCCGAGAGCAGGAACCGGAGCGTCGATTCGCTCGCCTCCTCGGCGCCTTCGGCCACGTACACCAGCTGCGCCGTCGCGCCGCGCTTCAACTCCTTGCCGACCGAGCGCACGAACCCTTCCAGCGCCCGCTGCGCGATCCGCTCCCGGCCTTCGGCCAGCTCCGGCGGGGTGCCCAGCACGACCACCCGGCCGCACGAGCCGATCTTGCGGATCACCGGGTGGAAGAACCGGTACACCTCACGCAGCTGCGCCGGGTCCTTCACTCCGGTCGCGTCGAAAACGAGCGCCGCGTGCCGGTCGGCCGGCGCGGCGAGGACCTCGATCCCGGCGGCGGCCAGCTGCGCCTTCACGGTCTTCTCCAGCCGTCCGCCGGGCGCCGCGCCGAGAAGTGCGGGACCCTCGAGTGCGGGCTGACCAGGGCGGTACCGACGCAACGTGGCGGGATTCGGCAGGCCGAGCTTGGGCACCACGAACTTCCCGACCGGGGTTTTCGTGAACTGCTGATACCTGTCCGCCATTACGTGCCTCCCGTGCAGTCTGCGTCACGTCGCAGTCTAACCTACTCGCTAGTAGGTTACAGTGTGAAAGGGACGACTCAGAGAGGTGGACGTCATGGCGACCAGGAAGACCCCCGCGGTGCGGAAGGTCGCGATCGTCGGCGGGAACCGGATCCCGTTCGCGCGGTCGAACGGGCCCTACGCCAGGGCTTCGAACCAGGACATGTTCACCGCCGCGCTGGACGGGCTGATCAGCCGGTTCTCCCTGCAGGACGAGGTGATCGGCGAGGTCGCCGCGGGTGCGGTGCTCAAGCACTCGAAGGACTTCAACCTGGCCCGCGAAAGTGTGCTGGGCAGCAGGCTCTCGCCCGCGACGCCGGCGTCCGACGTGCAGATGGCCTGCGGTACGGGACTGCAGGCCGTGCTCAACGTCGCCCACAAGATCGCACTCGGGGAAATCGATTCGGCGATCGCCGGCGGCGTGGACACCACGAGTGACGCCCCGCTCGCGGTGAACCCGGACCTGCGGCAGATCCTCGTGCAGCTCAACGCCGCGAAGACCCTGCCCGACCGGCTCAAGCTCGTCGCGAAGCTCCGTCCGGGGCACATCGTGCCGGAGATTCCGCGCAACTCCGAACCGCGCACCGGGCTGTCGATGGGGGAGCACGCCGCGCTCACCGCGAAGGTCTGGGACGTCGCGCGCGAGGCGCAGGACGAGCTGGCCGCGGCCAGCCACCGCAACCTCGCCGCCGCCTACGACCGCGGATTCTTCGACGACCTGGTCACCCCGTACCTCAAGCTCGCGCGCGACCAGAACCTCCGGCCGGACTCGAGTGTCGAGAAGCTCGCCAAGCTCAAGCCGGTGTACGGCGGCGCGGACGGGACCATGACCGCGGGCAACTCGACCCCGCTGACCGACGGCGCGTCCACCGTGCTGCTCGCGACGGACGCCTGGGCCAAGGCGCACAAGCTGCCGGTGCTGGCCTACCTCACCTTCAGCCAGACCGCGGCCGTCGACTACGTGCACGGGGACGAGGGACTGCTGATGGCGCCCGCCTACGCAGTGCCACGGATGCTGGAGCGAGCGGGACTTTCGCTGCAGGACTTCGACTTCTACGAGATCCACGAGGCGTTCGCCTCGCAGGTGCTGGCCACGCTCAAGGCGTGGGAGGACCCGGCGTTCGCCAAGGAGAAGCTGGGACTGGACGCGCCGCTGGGCCCGATCGACCGGGCCAAGCTGAACGTGCACGGCTCGTCGCTGGCGGCCGGCCACCCGTTCGCCGCGACCGGCGGCCGGATCGTGGCGACGCTCGCGAAACTGCTGCACGAGAAGGGTTCCGGCCGCGGGCTGATCTCCATCTGCGCAGCCGGCGGCCAAGGCGTGACCGCGATCCTGGAGAAGTAACTTTCACCCGTTCGGCGAGGCACGTCGCCTGGGAATTCGCCACCGACGCGCACGTCCCGTCACCACGTGTAGGCCGCCTTCAGTAGTCTCCTGAAGGCGGCCTACACGGCGGTACAGCCGGGGTCAGCTGAGGGACTTCTCGGCTTTCTTGCTCAGCTTTTCGGCTCGCTTTCCGGTCTTCTTCGCGGCTCGGCGGGCCCGCCAGCCGAGTGACGGCTTGCCTGCGGTGTCGCTCGCGGCCAGCAGCAGGCCGCCGGCCAGGCTGACGTTCTTGACGAACTGCACCTGCTCGCCGGCCTTGGTCTCGGGGTCCTTCGCCTCCCAGAACCGGTGCCCGGCGAGCGTGGTCGGCACGAGCGTGCCGAGCAGGGCGAGCGCGGCCAGCCTCGGGGCCTTGCCCACGGCCAGTGCGACGCCGGCACCGATCTTCACCCCGGCGTCGATCCGCACCAGGGTGGCCGGATCGCGGGGTACCTGCTCCGGCACCAACCCGCTTGCCTTGTCGAAGGCATCGGTGAGAAACGGCTCGGCAACCTTCGCGTGTCCCTGGATGTCCCGGAAGGTGCCGATCCCGCCGAGGATGAAGATCGACGCGAGCAGTGGACGTGCCACCCGACGCAGAATCACGGTCCCGCCTCTCTGATCTGTGGTGCCCTTTCCGAGAACCTACAACCCCGGATGCCCGTCCGGCTCGTCGCCAAACCGGGCTAACACTCGCTAGTGAACTATCGGGAAAACCCTAGATTCCTGGATACGAGACTACCGAAGTCCGGCGTTGTCGGGCTTGACCTTGACGTAGCGTCAACTTCTATCGTCGAAGGCGTCAGGAGGTCGGGATGGAGTGGTCGATCCAGGACATCGCCCGGTCCGCGGGCACGACGAGCCGGACCCTGCGGCACTACGACGCCGTGGGGCTCCTGCCGCCGACGCGGATCGGCGGCAACGGGTACCGCTACTACGACGAGCAGTCGCTCGTCCGGCTGCAGCGGATCCTGCTGCTGCGCGAACTGGGCCTGGGACTGCCGGCGATCGCCGAAGTGCTCGACGGCCAGCGCGACAGTGCGACGGCCCTCGAGAAGCACCTCGAGCTGCTCGAACAGGAGCGGCGGCGGCTCGACAGGCAGATCGATTCCGTCCGGACCACGGTGCGGAAGCTGAAGGGAGGTGAACAACTGATGGCAGAGGAAGTCTTCGACGGGTTCGACCACACGCGGCACCAGGAGGAGGTCACACGCCGATGGGGCGCGGAGGCCTACCGCAAGGGCGACGAGTGGTGGCGTTCGCTGTCGGCTGCCGAAAAGCAGGCGCACCAGCAGGAGCAGGCGGACATCGCCGCGGCCTTCGCGAGCGCTCGCGAGGCCGGCCACGACGCGGGTTCGGACGAGACCCAGTCCGTGACCCGGCGGCTGCACGAGTGGCTCAACCCGGCCGTCTGGACGGTGTCGAAGGGCTACTTCGCCGGCCTGGGCCAGCTGTACGTGGACGACCCACGCTACGGCGCCTACGACGAGCAGCACGGGACCGGCACTGCGGAATACATCCGCGACGCGATGAAGATCTACGCGGAGCGGAACCTGGGCGACTGATGTTCCGTCGGAATGATCGCTGGGGGTAGGGATGGACGGGGCTGCAGACCCGGCCATCCCTCGCGAACGGCCCTGCGCGCCGGCGCCGAACGACCCGCGGTCGGCGAAGGTCCGGCCGGCGTCCGGAGCATGGACGACACGGCTAGCGCGGTATGGCGGAATGAGCATGGACGACACGGCTAGCGCGGTATGGCGGAATATCGGGCGGGGACTAGACAACCCGATACGGTGACAGAGTGGACCCCATCCGCAATCCGTTCGCGCCCGGCGCCGGGCAGCGCCCGCCGGAGCTGGCCGGGCGGGAGCGTGAGCTGAAGGCGTTCGAGGTGGTGCTCGAACGGGTGGCGCGGGGGCGCCCGGAACGCAGCCTCGTGCTCACCGGCCTGCGTGGCGTCGGCAAAACCGTACTGCTGGGCGAGCTGCGTTCGATGGCCGTCCGGCGTGGCTGGGGAGCGGGGAAGATCGAGGCCCGGCCGGACGCGGAGCTGCGCCGTCCGCTGTCCGCGGCGTTGCATCGGGCGATCCGGGATCTCGCGGTCCGCCACCGCGCGCCGGACCGGGTGGAGGCAGTGCTCGGGGTGCTGAAGGCGTTCGCGCTGAAGGCGAGCAAGCCGGACGCGAAGCTGCGGGACCGCTGGCAGCCCGGTATCGACGCCCCCGCGACGCAGGGCAGGGCCGATTCCGGCGACATCGAGATCGACCTGGTCGAGCTGTTCACCGACGTCGCCGAGCTGGCCGCGGACGTGGGCACCGGCGTGGCGCTGCTGATCGACGAGATCCAGGACCTGCAGCCGGACGACGTCTCGGCGCTGTGCGCGGCGTGCCACGAGTTGTCGCAGTCCGGGGCGCCGCTGGTCGTCGTCGGGGCGGGGCTCCCGCACGTGCCCGCGGTGCTGTCGGCGTCGAAGTCCTACTCCGAACGGCTTTTCCGCTACGCCCGCATCGACCGGCTCGACCGCGCGGACGCCGACGTCGCCGTGCTCGCGCCGATCGAACGCGAGGAGGCGGGCATCGAGCCGGAGGCACTGGACGCGCTGTTCGACGTGTCCGGCGGCTATCCCTACTTCATCCAGGCCTACGGCAAGGCCGCCTGGGACGCGGCGCCGGACGATCCGATCACCGTCAAGGACGTACAGGTGGCCGCGCCCGAGGCGGAATCCGAGCTGGCCGTCGGGTTCTTCGGCTCCCGCTACGAGCGGGCGACGCCGGCCGAACGCGAGTACCTGCTGGCGATGGCCGAACTGACCCAGGGCCGGGACGAGGCTGCCGGCACCGCCGATGTGGCCGTGTACCTGGGACGCAAGCCTTCCTCACTGTCGCCGGCACGGGACAGCTTAATGAAGAAGGGATTGGTCTACTCCGCCGAACGCGGGCAGATCGCCTTCACCGTGCCGCACTTCGGGCACTACCTGCTCGGCCGCGACTGACTCGCGGCTTCTTCCCGTCACTACCGCTCTATCCGGCTGCCTAGGGCTTTCTAGCTTCCAGATTAGAGAGCCGTATAGAGCGATAGTGCGTTACCTCCTTGTGACTACCACCACGTGATCTGTCCGGTCGATACCGAGAAGCTGCCGATGATTCTTCGGCTCGTGTGGCACATCACCGTCGAATCGTTGGATTCCTTGTGAAAAAAGGCGCATACTGGGTGCACAGCCACCGAAGACCTTCCGAAGGGGATGCAGACACCCATGAGCAACATCGCCGCCAAGCTCCGTGCCCGTCGCGCCGAGGCTCGCACTCGCCGGGCGCTGAACCGGGCGATCGACACCGCGGCCACCTCCACGGTCCGGCAGGAGCTCATCGCGCTCGCCCAGGCTCGTCAGCCGTTCATGCGCTGACCTGCACCAACCGTGGTGGATGACCCACTGAAGTGAGTGATCTAGACCACATGCGATCAAGGGTGTAACGCCGCGCGATGTGGCTTCGATACCCCCTACGACCCCGTGATGCTGGCGGACCCCCGACCTGGCAGCATCACGGGGTTTCCACATGTCCGGGCCGGTTTTCGCTTCCGCGTCCAGCTCCCGGGAAACCCCTTGCCCCGCACGGTCCGGCGGGTGATCCTTGATTCAGGCAACGATCCGAGTCGAGGTGGTCGCGTGACCGGCTCTCACCTGGCCGAACGCCGCGCCGAGGTGCGTCGGTCCGGACCGCGGCACCGGGCCGCCCGAGGCGGCCCACGACCGAGCGACCTCGTGTGGGTGGAACGCGATGACGGTGAGTCGTCCGACTGCGGCCCCCGCGGGCGGTTCGGGCTCGCCGCGGCCGCGCGGGCACGGACCGGCGAGTCCGGCTCACGTGTGGTCCCGACGACCACCGAAGAGCCGGCCAGCAGACCCGGCTCCCATGCAACTCAGCCCACCACCGAAACACAGGCCAACAACCCCGGCCCGCACGCAAGCCGGCAGCGGGAGGTGTTGGATGTTCCTCGCCTACTGTGCGGAGTGTGATCGGCGGACGTTGCTCGGCGTCGACGAGATCGACTGGGTCGAGAATCTCACTCGCGGGGTGCTTTCGGTGTCCGGGCGGTGTCCGCGGGGGCACGAGGTCGTGATTCTCACCGGGGACGCGTTCACGCCGCACCGGGATCCGCGGTACTTCGGTCCGGCGCCGCGGGTGTGGACCAGACCTCTGCACCGGATGCGCGGCTGGCTGCGCACCCGGTTCGAGACGAGCCGGAACCTGCCAGGGCCGTTCTACCGCTTCTGACGGCCCATCGGGTAGAACTGGGCGTTCGGCCGCAACGCGGTCAGGTGGGCGAGCCGGTTCGACATCGCGAACAGTGCGGTGATGGCGCCCACGTCCCAGATCTCGTCCTCGGTGAGGCCGGCTTCGCGGGCCGCTTCGAGATCGGCTTCGCCGAACCGCGCGGAATCGTGGGCGAGTGCCAGCGCCAGATCGACGATCGCGCGGCCGCGGCCGTCGAGTTCCACCTGCCATGGGTTGGCCGCGACCCGGTCGGACAGCTCGGGGTCCTTCGCCCGGATCCGCAGGATCGCCCCGTGCGCGACCACGCAGTACGTGCAGTGGTTGGCCCCGGACGTCGCGACCACGACCAGTTCCCGCTCGGCCTTGCTCAGCCCGTCATCGGAATCCATCAGCGCGTCGTGGTAGTCGAGGAACGCCCGCAACTCGGCCGGGCGGTGGCCGAGCGCGCGGAAGATGTTCGGCGTGAACCCGCTCTTCTCGGCGATGGCGCCGATCCGGGTACGCAGGTCGTCGGGCAGGTCTTCGAGTTCCGTCACCGGGAACCGGCTCACCGCGTCGCTCATCCACCCACCGTATCCCCGCCTGCCCCGGGCATCCGCTGTTCACCCGGAAGGGGTTTCCTTACTCCGTGGACTGGACCGCTCATGTGGACGGCTACTGCGAACGTCTCGCGCCCGGGCTGTGGGGCGAGCCGCTCAACGACCTGACCAATCTGGCGTTCCTGCTGGCCGCCGGACTGGTGTGGTGGCGGGGCGGGCGCGTGCTCGGCGGGCTGATCGGGCTGATTTTCGTGGCCAGCAGCGTGTTCCACCTCGTCGCCACGCGCTGGGCAGCGGTCGCGGACTCGTCGGCGATCGCGGTCTTCCTGCTGTATTACGCGGCGATGTTCCCGCGCGCGTTCTTCGGGGTGCCGCTCAGGTGGTCGTGGCTCGCCGCGCCGGGGTTCGCCGTGCTGACTGCAGCGATCGCAGCGCTGGGCGGCGGGTTGTACCTGCCGGCGTTGGTGGGATTGGCCGCCTTCGCCGTGGCACTCGGGGTGATGCGGGACCGCTACTGGACGCACTTCGCGGTGGCCGGCGCGGTGTTCGCGCTGTCCTTGGCGTTCCGCAGCATCGACAGTGTGGTGTGCGGGGATTTTTCCGTCGGCACGCACATCCTGTGGCATCTGCTCAACGCGGTGGTGCTGTACGTGGTTTCGAACGCCATGATCGCGAAAACGGCCCCCTCGCCCGAGGGCGAGAGGGCCGGTTCGGCTGATTAGAACTCAGTGCGCGCCGATCGGGCGCAGGTCCTTGTCGTGCTCATCGGCGTGGTAGTCCGCTTCGGCGGTCTCGTCGACGCCCGGGCTCCACTTCAGTGCACGGGCGATCATCGAAACCACCGCGGCGACCACGATGTTCGCGATCAGTGCCACGAAACCGGGGTAGATCTGCACCGCGCTGAGCCCGGTGCCCGCGAGCGGGTGCCAGCCGAAGATCGACAGGTTGCCCAGCGGCAGCGCGGAGCCGCCGAAGTGCTGCTTGCCGTTGGCCGGGTTGGGGATCCCGTACAACATGATCAGGCCCCAGCCCATGCCCACGATCCAGCCGGCGATGAGACCGGCCTTGTGGAACCACCGCGTGTACAGCGCGATGGCGACCGCGGGCAGCGTCTGCAGGATCAGCACCCCGCCGATGAGCTGCAGGTCGATGGAGAACTGCGGGTCGATCAGGATGATCACCAGCACCGCACCCAGCTTCACCACCAGCGAGGCGAGCTTGGCCTGTTTGGCCTCCTGCTTCGGGGTCGCGTCCTTGCGGATGTACTCCTTGTAGATGTTGCGGGTCCACAGGTTCGCCGCGGCGATCGACATGATCGCAGCGGGCACCAGTGCGCCGATGCCGATCGCGGCGAATGCGATACCGGCGAACCAGTTCGCGAACTGCGAGTCGAACAGCAGCGGGACGATCGTGTTGCCGTCGGCCTTGCCGGTGGCGTTGTTCGTCAGCGGCTTCACGCCGGCGCTGATCGCGACGTACCCGAGCAGCGCCAGCAGACCCAGCACGAACGAGTAGGCCGGCAGCGCCACCATGTTGCGCTTGATGACGTTTCGGCCGCGCGAAGCGAGCACACTCGTCAGCGAGTGCGGGTAGAGGAACAGCGCTAGCGCCGAACCGAGCGCGAGGGTGGCGTACTGCAGCTGGTTCGACGAGGTCAGCAGGATCGAACCGGCCGGTTTGCCGGTGGCCGGACTCGGCTGCGCCAGCTTTTCCTTGGCACTGTCGAAGATGTGGTCCCAGCCGCCGAGCTTCGTCGGCAGGTAGATGATCGCCACGATGATCACGATGTAGATCAGGATGTCCTTGACGAACGCGATCAGCGCGGGCGCGCGCAGGCCCGACTGGTAGGTGTAGAGCGCCAGGATCAGGAAGGCGACCAGCAGCGGCAGGTGCCCGACGATGCCGGAACCGTTGATGCCCATGGTGCGCAGCACGGCCTCGAGGCCGACCAGCTGCAGCGCGATGTAGGGCATGGTCGCGACGATGCCGGTGATCGCGATCAGCAGCGCCAGCGTCGGCGAACCGAACCGGCCGCGGACGAAGTCGGCCGGGGTCACGTACCCCTTGGAACGGCTGACCGACCACATGCGCAACGCGGGCAGCAGCACGATCGGATACACGACGACCGTGTACGGCAGCGCGTACATGCCGAGCGCGCCGGCGCTGAACACGAGCGCGGGCACCGCGACGAACGTGTAGGCGGTGTAGAGGTCACCGCCGAGCAGGAACCAGGTGATCCAGGACCCGAACCTGCGGCCGCCGAGACCCCATTCGTCGAGGTGGTCGAGCGTGGCGCCGGCCTTCCACCGCGAGGCGACGAAGCCGAGCACAGTGACCGCGAGGAACAACACGACGAAGATGACCAGCTCGACCCATTGGATGTGGTTCATCGGGTCTCTCCCTCGTCGAGGTCGTCCACACCCAGCTGGTCGCGGGTTTCACTGGTCGGCTTCTTCCTCGTCGCCCAGTAGACGATGCCGGTGCACAGCACGCCGGCGAAGACGAACACCAGCTGGAACCAGTAGAAGAAGGGCATGCCGATCAGGCGCGGCCCGTCGAAGTTGAACAGCGGCGTGACCAGGATCAGCAACGGGATGATCAACAGCAGGTTCCAGGCACTGAACTGGAACCCACGCACCCGCCTGCCCGGTTTGGCAGTGGACATGGAACCTCACCTAACACTTACGCAACACGGCGACCGCCTGACCCTAGAACCTCAGCGCGGCGCGGTGCACTCGTGTCCCATATCGATTTGGACAGGCTGGGTTGCCGACCGCGGGGTTGTGGACGCATCCGTGGAGAACCCGGGAGAACGGCGGCGTACCGCTGATCGGTGCAGCGAGGGCGACCCCATAGTGCGGTACCTCGAGCCGCCGAACGCCCCCAGTGCTTGTGCCCCGGCCGGTTGTCCACGGGTCCGGCGCGCTTGTGCACAGAGTTGTCCACAGGCAGTGGACAACTCTGTGGCTAAACTGGATGGCATGGTGCGCGTGCCCCTCACCGACGAAGAACGCTCCCGCGGCGAGCGGCTGGGTGTGGTGCTGCGCGCCGCCCGGTCCGGCCGCAGCATGGCCGAGGTGGCCACGGAGGCCGGGATCTCGGTGGAAACCCTGCGCAAGATCGAAACGGGCCGGATCCCGACCCCGGCGTTCTTCACGGTGGCCGCGATCGCCGACGCCGTGGGCCTGCCGTTGGACCAGTTGCGCCTGGCGTGCGCGGGTACCGCTCCGGCGACGTTCTCCCAAGCCAGCTGACCTCGGGTGGCCGTGCGACTTTCACGGACGCTGGTTGCCTGAAGGGACCCTCACACCGGGAACGGCAGCAGGTCAGGGCCGGACGGTGGCGAGGGTGTGGTCGCGGTCGTTGAGGTAAGTGCAGTCCGGGACCGGGGTTTCGAAGGAGTTCAGCAACTTTTCGAAGTCGGCGAACTCGTCCGGGGTGAGCTGGAAGCCGGTGTGGGTGAAGTGGGCGGAGAGGGTGTCGGCGAGTTCTTCCCATTCGCCGGACCACTGCAGTTCCCGGTAGTGCGCCAGGTCCGTCGCGGACACCCGGGTGGTCACCAGGCGCAGGAGACTGTCGGTGAAGTAGCTGATCCGGTTGCCCGCCCGGTCGGCGACGGTCGGGTTCGCCGGATCGCGGGCGGTGTCCGGGTTGCGGACCACGCCGTGCCCCGACAGCGGATAGCCGGTGTGCACCCGGCCGTCGCTGTTGACCAGGACCGCCACCTGGACTCCGTAGCGTTCGCCGGCGCAGCGCCAGCGGCCGTTGTACTGCCGGCGGCGGGGTTCGCCGGGATCGTTGGCCACGTCCTTGAGCACCGCGAGGATCTGCTCGGGGCTCCAGCCGGGCGGGAACTCGGTGGTCGCCCGGTGCCCGGCGCCGGGTGCGTGTCCACCGCCCATCTCGGCTCCTCTCGTCGGCACGGAGGATAACCCGGCGGCCCCGGTTCAGCCGACCAGCGACAGCACCACGATCCCGGCGGCCAGCAGATCCGGGCCGCGGAACAGCTGCCGGGCCAGGTTCGCCGGCAGCGGACCGGCCGGGGTGTCCACGAACCCGGCGCTGCTGTAGTCGACCGGCGACCGCGTGACGGTGCGCAGCACCGAGAGCACCGCCAGTACTACGGTCCCCCAGGCGAGCGGCGGAACCGCCGTGCCCAGCGCCAGCAGCGCCACCGCGAGCAGCACGGACCACGCGAGCGCGACCCCGGCGAGGACCACCCCGTGCGCGAGCACCAGCTCCCACGACGGCGAGCCGAGCCACCGCCTTCGTCCCGGATTCCGCCACAGCACACCCAGACCGGCGCCGAACGGGGTCAGTGCGACGTAGGCGCCCAGCCCGACGAGCACCGCGCTCGGCAGGGTCGGGACGGCGACGTGCCCGACCGCGACGGCGAGCGCGACCAGCAGCACCGCACCCGCGTACCGCGAACGGCCGACCGCGCCCACCCAGGCCAGCCGCAACGGTGTGGGTGGCCGCAGCGACCACGAGCCCGACGGCGCGGCCTCCGGCAGCATCATCATCGGATCCAGGAACGTGACCGCGACCGACCGCAGCACGCGCGCGTTCCAGCCCTCGAGCAGCACCGCCCGGCCGGCGCGCGTGACCGCCTCGCCGCCGAACGCGAGCACCAGCCCGCCCACCGCGAGCGCGGCGCCGACGTACTGCACGGCCTCCGCTTCCAGGTGCGCGGCGGAAATCGCCACCCCGGCGACCGCGAGCACGAGCGGGCCGGCTGCCTCGGCTCGCAGCGCGGTGCGCCGGGCCGTCGCCAGTGCCAGCACCACGCTGCCCGCCACGATGGCCGCCGCGGCTCGCCACCACCCGGGCGGGCCGCCGCCGACCGCGAGCATGAGCGCGGCCAGGTAGCCGAGCACGACGAAGAACGCGCTGAGCCCACCGGCCAGCCGGGCCGCGACCACCCGGCGGCGATCCACCCTGGTGAAGTCCAGCCAGGTCAGCTCGGCCGGTTCTGCCCACACGAATCCCCGCCGCAGCAGGCTTCGCCAGCCCACCGCACAGCACAGCAGCACCAGCCCCAGCACCGCCGGGAAGTCCACTGCGGACGGTCCGAAAAGGACTTTGTGCCAGGCGTCGGTACGGAAGAACGCGGTGAACAGGAAGCCGACCCCGAACAGCAGCACGAACGTCGGGCTGTCCCCGCTGAACACTCCGCCGAACCGCTTGCGGCCGGGCACCCGCGGCCGGACCGCGAACGTCACCACAGCTCGAGCACGCTGTCCGCGGTGTCCAGCAGCGGCTGATGGTGGGTGGCCACGACGACCGCGGCACCCGCCTTCGTGGACCTTCCGATCAGCTCGACCAGCCACTCCTTGCCGGCCACGTCGAGCGCGCGCTCCGGCTCGTCGAGCAGCAGCACGCGATGCGGCCGCGCGGTGACCCCGAGCAGCAGCAACCGGCGCCGTTGCCCGGCGGAAAAGTGCCCGGCGGTGACACGCGCCCGCTCGGCGAGCCCGGCGTCGGCCAGCAACGCGGAGAAATCGCCGAGATCCTCGCCGAACGAACCGGCCAGCAGCTCCAGGTGCTGCCACGGCGTGAGCTCGGCGAAGAAGTCGGAGTCGTCGAAGAGCACCGAGACCTTGCGGCGGAAGGCGACGCTGCGCTCGTCCGGCTTCTCGCCGTCGATCCGCACCCGGCCGCGCTGCGGCTCCTGCATGCCGTAAAGGCACCGCAGCAGGGTCGACTTGCCGACCCCGTTGGGCCCGACGAGCACCGCGCACTCGCCGGGGTCGACGGAGAAGTCCAGGTCGTCGAGCAGCCACAGATCGCCGGCCCGCACGCCGAGCCTACGCGCGTCGATCATCGGCCGTGCAACGCTTTCAGCACCGGCGCGAACGATTCGGCGTGCTCCTCGAGCACCGTGTAGTAGCTGATGCCGAAGCGGGCGCGGTGCGCCAGCAGCTGCTCGGCGATCTCGTCGGCCGTGCCGGCCAGCACGGCCGGGGTGCTCGCCAGCTGCTCCGCGGTGAGCGCGCCGCCGATCCGCTCGTGCAGCTCGTCGAGCGCGCGCCGCCGGTCCTCGGTCACCTGCGGGAAGTGCACGAGCAGGTTGAACTCGGCCGCACGCGCACCCAGGCGCGCGGAGACGAACCGCGTGCGCTCCTCGACGTGCTCGGCGGTCGCCGGGACGAGCGGCGCGCCGTCGGCGAATTTTCCGGTGCCGGTGAACCCGATGATCGCCGCGTGTTCGGCGGCCAGGGTGAGCGAACGGTCGCCACTGCCCGCCATCAGCAGCGGGGGACCGCCGGGCTGCGCGGGTTTCGGCTCGTACCCGGCATCGGCGTACAACCTCTCCAGCTCGGTGATGGTGCGCTCGAGGTGGTCCACCCGCTCACGGGCACGGGGGAACGAGATACCCGCCGCGTCGAACTCGTCCTTCACGTATCCGGCGCCGAGCCCCAGCTCCAGCCGCCCGCCGACGAGCTGGTCGGTGCCCGCGACCTCGCGCGCGAGCAGCACCGGGTTGTAGAACGGCGTGTTGAGCACGAAGGTGCCCAGCCGGATCCGCTCGGTGACCGCGCCGGCGAGGACCAGCGCCGGAAACGGCGGCTGCATGCCGAGGTGATCGGCCGCGCACAGCACGTCGTAGCCCAGTTCCTCGATCCGGCGGCACTTCGCCACGCAGTCTTCACGTGTGTCCGGCAGGACCAGGTTGACGCCGAACCGGAACGGCCACGGCCGTGAGATCGTCATGCACCCAAGCTACCGGGGACCGCCGACGATTTCCGGAACTCCGCATAGCGAAAGGGACGTTCGCACCGCTCGGTACGAACGTCCCTTTCGGACACTGTGGGGTCAGCCCAGCCGCTGGGCCAGCGCGTCGAGCTCGTCACGCAACGAGGACGGCACCTCGCCGATCTTCTCGAACCACTCCTCGATCAGCGGCAGCTCGGCACGCCACTCCTCGGCGTCCACGGCCAGCGCGGCCTCGATGTCCTCGGCCGGCTCGGACAGGCCTTCGAGGTCGAGGTCCGCGGCGCTGGGCACGTACCCGATCGGCGTCTCGGTGGCGTTGCCCTTGCCCTCGACGCGCTCGAGCACCCACTTCAGCACGCGCGAGTTCTCGCTGAAGCCCGGCCACAGGAACCGGCCGTCGTCACCGCGGCGGAACCAGTTGACGTAAAAGATCTTCGGCAGCTTGTTCGCGTCGGCGTTCTTGCCGAGGTTCACCCAGTGCCGGAAGTAGTCACCGGCGTGGTAGCCGAGGAACGGCAGCATCGCCATCGGGTCGCGGCGCACGTTGCCGACCGCGCCGGCCGCCGCGGCGGTGGTCTCCGAGGACATGGTGGCACCCATGAACACGCCGTGCTGCCAGTCGCGGGCCTCGTTCACCAGCGGCACGGTGGTCTTGCGCCGTCCGCCGAACAGGATCGCCGAGATCGGCACGCCCTTCGGGTCGTCCCACTCCGGCGCGAGGATCGGGCACTGCGACATCGGCGTGCAGTAGCGCGAGTTCGGGTGCGCGGCCTTCTCCTCCGAGTCCGGCGTCCAGTCCTGGTGCTTCCACGACGTGGCGTGCGCGGGCTTGTTCTCCATGCCCTCCCACCAGACGTCGCCGTCGTCGGTGAGCGCGACGTTCGTGAAGACCGTGTTGCCCTTTTCGATGGTGCGCATGGCGTTCGGGTTGGTGTGGTAATCCGTGCCGGGCGCGACACCGAAGAAACCGAACTCCGGGTTCACCGCGTAGAGCCTGCCGTCCTCGCCGAACCGCATCCACGCGATGTCGTCACCGAGGGTTTCCGCGCGCCAGCCCGGGATCGTCGGCTGCAGCATCGCGAGGTTGGTCTTGCCGCAGGCGCTCGGGAACGCCGCCGCGACGTAGTGGACCTTGTCCTCCGGCGAGATCAGCTTGAGAATCAGCATGTGCTCGGCGAGCCAGCCCTCGTCGCGGGCCATCACCGAGGCGATGCGCAGCGAGTAGCATTTCTTGCCCAGCAACGAGTTCCCGCCGTAGCCGGAACCGTAGCTCCAGATCGCGCGCTCCTCGGGGAAGTGCGAGATGTACTTGGTTTCGCTGCACGGCCACGCGACGTCGGCCTGCCCCGCATCGAGCGGCGCGCCGACCGAATGCAGTGCGGGCACGAACTCCCGCTCGGTGCCCTCGGCCGTGACGAATTTGTCCATCGCCGCCCTGCCCGCGCGGGTCATCACCCGCATCGAGGCCACCACGTACGCGAAATCGGTGATTTCCAAGCCCAGCTTGGGATTCTCGTCGCCCAGCGGGCCCATGCAGAACGGGATCACGTACATCGTGCGACCGCGCATGCACCCCCGGTACAGCTCGGTCATGGTGGCCTTCATCTCGGCCGGGGCCATCCAGTTGTTGGTCGGGCCCGCGTCCTTCTCCTCGCGCGAACAGATGAAGGTGCGGTCCTCGACCCGCGCGACGTCGCCGGGGTCGGAAGTGGCCCAGTAGGAGTTCGGCCGAGCCTCCAGCTTCACGAAGGTGCCCGCCTCGACGAGCTCTTCGTTGATCCGGGCGGCCTCCTCGTCGGACCCGTCGACCCACACCACCCGGTCCGGGGTGGTCAGCTCGGCGACCTCCCGGACCCAGGACAGCACGCCGGTGTGCGTCGTCGGCGCGTTGTCCAGTCCGGGGATGGCGACTGCGGTCATCTCTACTCCTGACTCCGACGACAAACGGGCCCACACCGCGAACGACTGGGGTTCTTGGTGCGGGCCTCATTGCCGGCGACCGAATGGCTTCGCCCACCGGCGGCGAACCGGTGTGCGGGTTTTTGGGATTCCCCGACTGTAGCCGGATGACCGGCAGGTAACCGAGAGCTGACCTGTCGGTTCTCTCACAAGAACGATAAGGGAATCGATTCAGTTTCACTGGAACGGTCCATCGCCGGAAATCTTTCCGGCGGGCAGGCGTCGCATTCGTACCCCGTGCCCGGACACGAAAACGCCCGGCGGATCCGGCTCTTGCCGGCCCACCGGGCGTACGGGGCTCGGTTCAGGTCGCGGTCCGGTTCAGTTCGGGCTGATCCACTGCCCGGTGCCGGAGTCGATCCGGGCGACGCCGTTGAGCAGCTGGGTGCCTTCGCCGCCCCATGCCTTGTCGCCCGCCGGGTCGAACGCCTGGTTCGGCGCGCCGCCCGCCTCGGTCCACTCGCCGGGACCGGTGTGCTCGTAGGTGGTGGTGCTGCCGTCCGTGCCGATCTCGACCGCGATGTCCGCTTCGCCGTCGCCGTCCGCGTCGGTGAAGGCGATGGTCCCGCCGGACTGCGTCTCGACGACCGCGGTGTCGTTGTGCCCGTCGTCGTCGGTGTCGATCGTGGCGACGCCGGCATCGACCTCGCCGTCGGGCAGGTCGGCGTGGATGTGGCCGCCTGCCGAGGTGTCCTGCGAATGCGGATCGGTCCCGTCATGGCCCCCGCCGCCGGACTCGACCCAGGCGCCACTGGCCTCGTCGTACACCGCCTGGTCCACGACGTGCCCGCTCGAGTCGAGCACCGCGTACTGGTCGGCGGCGCCGTCGTGGTCGCTGTCGACGAACGCCTGCGCGGTGCCGTCGTCGTGCTCAACGATGGCGGTGTCGGAGACCCCGTCCTGGTCGACGTCGTAGTTGACCTCGGCCTGGTACTCCTGCCCCTCGACGTGCACGGTCATGGCTTCGGGCCCGGTGGTGTCGGTGCCGCCGCTCTCGTCGACCCACATGGGTGGTGCCCCCTTTTGGTACGGCCGGGTCTGCGCTTGTCGATCGGTAGGACTCACGTTAGGCCGGTTCGGTTCCCGTCCACAAGCCGATCAGTGCCCAGGTCAGCGATCAGGTCCGGTCACGCAGCGCACGGATGCGGCCCAGCAGTGCTTCGGCCTTCGCGTGGCCGTCCGTGCTCTCGCGGAGGCGCTTCGCGACCACCGCGATCTTCTTCGCGCGTTCCTGCGCACCCATCTTGATGGTCTGGTCGACCTGCTTGAGCTCCGCCTCGATGGCCTCGATCCGGCGGCCCATCGCGTCGTCGAGCGCCAGCGACAGCTGTTGCTCGGCCTCGATGAGCTGCTCGGCGACCAGCTGGTCCAGCGTGGCCCTGGCATCGGCGATGGCTTCGACCAGCCATTGCTTCAGGTGCTGTTTGTCCGCGGCCTGTTTGCGCGTGCGCGCCATCCACCATCCGGCGCCGAGGCCGATCACGATCGTCGCCGGGAGGACCACCGGGTTCAGCAGGGCGACGCCGGCCAGCGGCAGCGCGGCCAGCTTGCCCGCGCCGACCCCGCCGGAGATGCCCATGAAGACGAGCAGCTTGTCCTCGGCCGTCGCGGGTTTCTTGTCCGGCGGGCGCAGCACCACCGGCGGGCCGCCCGCCCTGGCGAACTGGCCGCGGATCACGTCCAGCTCCTCGGCCGAGAACAGCTCCGCCAGCGCGACGTTCGTGACCTGGTTGAGCCGCTGGGACAACTGCATCGAAACCCGCTGCGACGTGGTTTGGAGCGCGATGTCGACCTCTTGCGGCAGCGCGGCCAGCTCGTCGCGCTTCGCGGCCTCGATGCGCTGCCGGAAATGGGTCTGTGCGTCACGCATCTCGCGGCTGCTCTCGTGGCCGACCTCGACGCGGGTGCGCTGGATCTCCCCGCGCAGCCGCAGCTGCCAGCCGCGGGTGGACGTTCGACGTTCGGCCTGCAGCTGGTCCCGGCGCTGCCGCAGCTGCTCGGCCTCGGCCTCACCCGCGGACAGCGCCCGGCTCTCCGCCTGCAGCTTCGCCTTGATCTCGGCCAGCGCGCTCGAAAGCGCACGCAGCGTGTTGGCCTCGTTCAGCATGATCGATCGGCCGACCAGCAGCTCCTGCAGGGCCACCTGCACCGCCGCGATCCCGGACTTCTCCCGCAGCATCGCGGCGACCTGCTCGTTCGGCGCCTTCGCCGCGGTCTCGAACACCCGAGCCGAGACCGGGTGGAACACCGCCTCGGCGAACCGCGGCGCGTGCTCGGCCAGCAACCTCCGGTCCGCGTCGAGGATTTCCCGCCAGCCGCGGAACGCGTCGGTCTTGGCCAGTACGAACAGCACCGTCTCGACCCGATCGGAGACGTCGTGCAGGAACCGCAGCTCGGTGCTCGTGAAGGGCGCGGACGCGTCGACCACGAACACCAGCGCGGTCGCCTCCGCGGCGGCTTCACGCGCGAGCGTGCCGTGCCGCGAATCGAGACCGCCGACGCCGGGGGTGTCCACCAGCGTCAGCCGTTCCAGCAGCGGGATCGGGCCGGCCACCTCGACGTAGCGCGGCGGGAGCTGGCCCGGCGGCAGCTCGTGCGCCGCCGACACCCAGTCGACCAGCCGGCCGAGGTCGAACGGTACGGACGGGTGCTGACCGGGGTAGCAGGCCTGCGCGGACCACTGCGCCGAATGCTCGAACACCAGGTACGTCGCCGTCGCCACGTCCGCGTCCACCGGGGACAGGCCCGGACTCGCCAGCAGAGCGTTGACCAGCGAACTCTTGCCCCGGTTGGTTTCCCCGACCACCACGACCGACGGCTTCTCCGAACGCGACTGCCGCACGTCGGCAACCCACTTCGCGGCCGCCGGATCGGCCTCGCGGACCAGCTCGACCAGCTGCTCGCGCGCGGCCTTCACCTGCGCGGGCAGGCCCGGTGCGGTCACTGCGCCCGCTTCGCGTAGACGGTGACGATCGGCGCGCGCAGCAGCCGTTCGTGATCGGCGAAACCGGTCACCTCGGTCTCCGCGACCACGCCTTCGAGGTCCGGATCGTCGGTGGCCACGGCGCCGCCCGCCTCATGCCGGGCCGGGTCGAACCGCTGTCCATCCGGACGCAGCGCGGTCACCCCGACCGCGGCCAGCCCGTGTTCGAGCCGCTGCGCCACGCCGTTGCTGCGGGCGCGGTCCAGCGCGTAGAGGCACAGCTGGATGAGCGCCTGCCGGTCGGCCAGCGCACGGTCCAGGTCACCGGAGGTAGCTACGACGTCCACATCGGGTTCCGACGCGTGCGCCGCGTTCCCGGTTCCGTCCGCCTCCGCGATGATCCGCGCGATGTCCTCGGCCGCGATCTGGCCGGTCGGTGCGTCACTCTCGCCGAACCCCGCCATGGCTCACCCCCGCTCTTCGAGGGAGATTTCACCAGCCCGCCCGCTCGCGACGCCACCCGGGCGGTCCTTCAGGCGAGGCTGCGGACCAGGGTGCGCATGGCGTGTTCGAGGGACGGCACGTCTTCGGCGAACCGAGACGAGACCAGCAGCTGCTCCTGCGCGGTACGCAGCCACACCCGGCCGGCCACCGGGATCTCCAGCACCGACATCCGGAACGGCCGGGCCCGGCGGCCCAGCTCGAGCTCGGTTTCGCGGACCAGCTGGCCCAGCCGGTCGCCGGCCACGATCTGCCGGCGGTGGAACGCCGACGAGACCGGACGGCGGGCGTCGGCGAAGTGCCGGGCGGCGGCCGGTGCGAAGTGCCGGGCGGCGAGGTCGATCGGCGAACCGTCCCCTGGCGCCGGTGCTCCGCGGCGGCGCATCGGACGGCTTTCCCCTCGGCCGCGCCGGAATTCCAGCAACGCGCTCCACCACAGCGGCCACTGCGCCTGTACGGCCGCGCGGTCGATCGCAGGCGGAACCCGCACCGGCACCGCCGGCTCGACCGGGGGCAGCAGCTGGCCTTCGGCGATCGACAGCGCGAGCACGTCCCGGAGGTACAGCGCCACGTCGATCTCGTGGTCGCTCCCCCAGTACACCCGCCACGAGGTGGTGTCCTCCAGCCGCACGAAACCCAGCCTACGCGTCGGACGCGGCCGGCACGGGCTTCTTCACTGCTCGCGAATCTGTTGCCAGATCAGGAAATAGGCCCGGTGCACGACGTGCGCCACCCGGCTCTGTGCCGGCGTCGCGCCGAACGAGGCGAACGAACGCCACCAGCCCGCCCGCTCCAGCGCGTGCGCGACCAGCTCCGGCCTGCTCGCGCCGGGAAGCCCGAGCTGGGCACCCAGGTCGGCGTTGCTGCCGACCCGCAGCACCTCCTCGGTGAGGTCGTCGGGCATCTCCACGGCACCGGACGCGACCAGCGTCAACGCCTCCAGCAGCCGCAGCTGGTGGGCTTCCGGACGGGCCAGCAGCACCTCGATCGCGTCGTGCACGCGCTGGCGTTCGCCGGGATCGCCGGACGCGTGCGCGAGCGCGGTCACCGAGGCGAGCGCGGCCGCCGCCTTGATGCCGTCCGCGCGCGCGGCGAACACCACCGAAAGCCGCTGACGCACCGCGTCGAGCCCGGAGGCGTCGAGCAGCCCGCGCCGCAGCGCGCCCGCGGTGATCTCCGGTTCGGCCCGGATCCGCTCCACCGCACAGCGGATGCCGAACAGGTCCAGCTTCTCCAGCAGCCGCAGCCGGACCCCGGACGGCACGTCGCAGTCCCAGCTGGTGAAGAGGTCCGCCGCGACGAGCATGGTTTCCAGCACGTCGTCGTCGAGACCGGCCAGCTGCCGCAACGCCTCCGCGTCCGCCGAGGTGAACCCGCCGGATTCGGCCGACTCGGCGATCAGGCCGATCACCGGCAGCACGTCCGCGACCCGCGGCTTGAGCGTGCTCGCCTGCTTCTGGGCGAGCAGCTGCGCGGCCTTCCACACGTCGCCACCGGCGCCTTCGACGGTTTCCGCGACGATCGTGTCCGCCTTGTTCAGCACCGCGATCGCGTTGACCGGACCGGCCTCCCGGCTCGCCGTGGCGGCGGTGAACGCGGCCAGCGCCTGCTGGTCGTCGGCCCGCACGCCCTGGGTCACCACGTAGAGCACGGCCTCGGCGCCGGCGACCGCGTTGCGCGAGGTGTCGTCGAGGTCGTCGGAACCCTCGTCCTGTTCGGCGGCACCCAGCAGCTGCTCGGTCCGCGACACCGACGCGGCGTCGAGCGAACCGAGACCAGGGGTGTCGATCACCGTCATGTGCTGGAGCGCGGCGTGGGTCAGGTACGCCTCCAGGTGCGAGACCTCGGCGATGTCCACCCCCAGCTCGGCCGGGATCGATCCGTCCGCGGCGAACGGGAGCACCTGCTTGCGGCCGTCGAGGAAGACCACCTCGACCCGGTCGACCGTGCCGTACTGGAACCGGGTGACCAGCCGCGTGCACTCGCCCACGTCGGTGGGCGCGACCCTGCGTCCGATGAGCGCGTTGACCAGCGTCGACTTACCCGATTTGATCCGCCCGGCGACGGCCACCTGCAAGGGTGCGCCGAGCCGGCGCAGCACCTCGGCGAACCCGGTGGCGGTGCGGGGGGACACCTGGGACTGCAACCGGTGGCACAGCGCGGCCACCGAATCCGACAGCGGCCCCGCCGGCCGCCCCTGCCCCGCCGCTGCCGTCACCGCCCGCGTCCCTCCCGGCTCGTGTCCTGCCCGCCGACGAATCGTGCCATGCCGGTCATCCTTCGGTCGCACCGAAGGTGCTACCGGAGGGCGACGCGGCCGCGGCGGGCTCGGCCTACGGTGAAAAGGTGCGACGGCTGAGCCTGTGGATGCGTGCCCACCCGATGGCCGGGGACACGCTGATCGCGGTGCTCCTCGGCCTGATCGACGTGGTCCTGTTCGTCGGCAACAGCGCCGTGCAGGCCCCGGCCGAGATGCCGTCGATGCCCCCTTGGTACGTCACGATCCCGGTCGACCTCGCGGTCGCGGTGCCCCTGGTCTTCCGCCGCAAACGGACGCTCGTCTCGGCGTACGTCGTGTACGTGGCCGCCATCGCGCACAGCGCGCTGGAGCTCGGATTTTCCAGCGTGGCGGCGCTCGGGCTGAGCCTGTATTCGGTACTGGTCTACGCCGGGCGCAAGCAGGGGCTGATCTACGTCAGCGCGCTCGTGCTGCTGACCGCGGTGGGCATGCTGACCGAGGACGGCCGGATCGGGCTCGGCAACGCGGTGTTCACCTTGTTCGGCCTCGCGCTGTGCTGGACGCTGGGTGAGTTCATGGGGGCCCGCCGCGCCTACCACAGCGAGGTGGAAGCCCGGCTGCACCTGCTGGAGACCGAACGGGACCAGGCCACCCGGATCGCGGTGGCACAGGAGCGCGGCCGGATCGCCAGGGAGCTGCACGACGTGGTCGCGCATTCGGTGAGCGTGATGGTGGTGCAGGCGGACGGCGCGAAGTTCGCCCTGTCCGCCGATCCGGAGCTGGCCGGACGCGCGCTGCAGACGATCTCCGAGACCGGCCGCGGCGCGCTCGGCGAACTGCGGAGGCTGCTGGAGGTGCTGCGCGGCGACCAGGGCGACGGCGAGCCGCGGGCACCGCAGCCGGACGCGAACGCGGTGCGCGAACTCGTCGAGCGGATGCGTTCGGCCGGCGTGCCGGTGGCCCTGGAAATGGACGACGACCTGGGCACGCTGCCCACCGGCGTGTCACTGGGGATCTACCGGATCGTGCAGGAATCGCTCACCAACACCCTCAAGCACGCCGGGGTGGGCGCACGGGCGACCGTGCGCGTGCACCGGTCCGGCGACTCGGTGCAGGTGCAGGTCCGCGACGACGGCGCGGGCCGGGCACGGCAGCTGGAGGAGGTCACCGTGGCGGCGAAGAGCGGCGCGCCGCGGCTGAAGATCCCGGGCGGCAACGGGCTGATCGGGATGCGGGAGCGGGCGAACGTGTACGGCGGGACCCTGGAAGTGGGCCCGGCACCCGGCGGCGGGTGGCAGGTGCACGCGCAGCTTCCGGCTAGGTTGGACGCGTGATCCGAGTAGTGATCGTCGACGACCAGGAACTGATGCGCGTCGGATTCCGGATGGTGCTCGGTGCGCAGTCCGACATCGACGTGGTGGGTGAGGCCGGCGACGGCGCGCAGGCCGTGCGGATGGCGGCGGAGCTGCGTCCGGACGTGGTGCTGATGGACGTGCGCATGCCGGTGCTCGACGGAGTCGAGGCGACGAAGCGGATCGTCGACGCCGGCACCGCGCGCGTGCTCGTGATGACCACCTTCGACCTCGACGAGTACGTGTACGCGGCGTTGCAGGGTGGCGCGTCCGGCTTTCTGCTCAAGGACACCCAGCCGGATCACCTCATCTCCGCGCTGCGGTCGGTCGCGGCGGGGGACGCGGTGGTGTCGCCGTCGGTCACCCGCCGGTTGCTGGACCGCTTCGTCGGCGCCGGTGGTTCCCCGGTGCGCGACGCGAACGAGCTCGAGGTGCTGACCGACCGGGAGCGCGAGGTGCTCGTGCTCATCGCGAAGGGCATGTCGAACCTGGAGATCGCCGAAAAGCTGTTCCTGTCCGAGGCGACGGTGAAGACCCACGTCGGGCGGATCCTGGCGAAGCTCGACCTGCGTGACCGGGTGCAGGCGGTGGTGCTCGCCTACGAGACCGGACTCGCCCGCCCCGGTCTGGACTGACTCTCCACTTCGTACTTTCGGCCGATGCGTCGCTCCACTTCGGACGGCGCCGCCCCCGGGACCGGAATTCAGGGTCCACTCAGGGATTTCACCGATCGCGTAGCACCGGGTAACCCGGTTGGGTACTACTCAGGTCGTGGCCCGGGTTCGACCCTCAGGATGACGCGGGGACCGGGGTGCGTCGGTCACGATGGACGGGTAAGCGACCGCATCGAGGGAGCAGGGATGATCGAGGCATCGGGTCTCACCAAACGCTACGGGAACACGCTGGCGGTGAGCGATCTGTCGTTCAGCGTGGCGGCCGGGAAGGTCACCGGCTTCCTGGGCCCGAACGGGGCGGGCAAGTCCACCACCATGCGGATGACGCTGGGGCTGGACAACCCGACCGCGGGCGACGTGCGGATCGGCGGCAAGCGTTACCACGAGCTCAAGGACCCGTTGCGCACGGTGGGTGCGCTGCTCGACGCGAAGTGGGTGCACCCCAACCGCTCGGCCCGCGCGCACCTGACCTGGATGGCCCGGTCCAACCGGATTCCGAAGCGGCGGGTGGACGAGGTGCTCGAGCTGGTCGGGCTCACCGCGGTGGCGGACAAGCGCGCGGGTGGCTTCTCGCTCGGCATGTCGCAGCGGCTGGGCATCGCCGCCGCACTGCTCGGCGACCCCGAGGTGCTGCTGTTCGACGAGCCGGTGAACGGCCTCGACCCGGAGGGCATCCTCTGGATCCGCCAGTTCATGCACCGGCTGGCCGGCGAGGGCCGCACCGTGTTCGTCTCCAGCCACCTGCTTTCGGAGATGGCGCTGACCGCGACCGAACTCGTGGTGATCGGCAAGGGACAGCTGATCTCGCAATCGTCCACTGAGGAGTTCGTGGCCCGCGCCTCGGACAACACCGTGAAGGTGCGCTCGCCGCAGCTGCCGGCGCTGCACCAGCAGCTGGTGCAGGCCAGCGCGCAGGTCGCCGACGCGGGCGAAGCACTCATCGTGTCCGGTATGGACAGTGCGAAGATCGGCGAGATCGCCGCCGCGGCCGGGCTCGTGCTGCACGAGCTGAGCCCGCAGACCGGTTCGCTGGAGCAGGCCTTCATGCAAATCACCGGCGATTCCGTCGAGTACCACACCGGGCTGGCCGAACAGGCCCCCGCTCGCTGACCACCACCACGCATCGGAAGAGAACCATGAATTTGCTTGCGGTCGAACGCATCAAGCTCTTCACCACCCGCTCGCCGTGGTGGTGCGCCCTCATCGCCGTCGTCGTCACCGCCGGTTTCGGCGCCATGCTGGCCGGCGCGTCCTCGGACCAGCAGTCCTTGTCCGTCGGCAACACCCAGTTCAGTTACCAGTTCGGGCTCGCGGTGATCATGGTGCTGGCCGCGCTGTCGGTCACCACCGAATACCGGTTCGGCACCATCCGCACCACCTTCCAGGCGGTGCCCAACCGCGCTTCGGTGCTGCTGGCGAAGGCCACCGTGGTCGGCGCGGTGGCTCTGGTGATCGGCGAGATCGGCGCCTTCGGCTCGTGGGGGCTGAGCTACCTCATCCGCCCGCAGGACGATCTGGCCCTGGACTCCGCGGCGGACTGGATCAACGTCGCCGGCGTCGGGGTGCTCGCCGCACTGGCGGCGGTGATCGCGGTGAGCGTCGGCGTGCTGCTCCGGCACAGCGCCGGTGCGCTCGCACTGCTGCTGATCTACGTGCTGGCGGTGGAGAACCTCGTGCAGCTGATCCCGACCTTCGGCGACAAGATCCACCGGTGGCTGCCGTTCAACGTCGCGGACAAGTTCCTCAGCGGCGGCTCGGGCGTACCGGGCGGCCGCATGTCGGAGGCGGCGCTGTCGCAGGGCTGGTCGCTGGTCTACTTCGCCGGCTTCGCCGTGCTGATGCTGGCGATCGCGATCGGTGTCGCGAAGAAGCGCGACGCCTGAGAAAGACCCACAGGGAAGGTTCGCCGGAGTCGGTCGGGGAACACCGAACCGGTGGAACAGGGGAATAGGGGAAAAGGAAGAATCCGGGCCGCCGATCGGGGGGCGGCCCGGATTTTTTCGTGTGGCGGGCGGTGTCACCGGTGGAGATCTCACCGGGACGGCACGGAAACCGTCACTGTTTGTCGAACCGGGTGCGGTCGTCGCGGGCATTTCCGTGGCACGCGTGAACCTGCACGTGCGAACGCGCTTGTACCGCAGGCAAATGGATTAAGACCACGTTAAGCGGGTGTGGCTTCTCTCACAGCGAGCGGACATACTGGTGGGCGGACTGTTTATTCGAAGGTAGAGCTCAATCGAAGGCAGAGCGCAAACCCGTCACACAGCTCACCGGAGGTGAACCTTGACGGTGGACGCTGGTCAAGATCTCGTCAGCGCCATTCCCCTGGCCCGCAGCGTCGCGGCTGTCCGACCCCGGCTCGAACCGATGCTGGACCTCGAGTGGTCCCAGGCGATCGAGCTGCCCCGATTCGCGTTGCCCGCGACGCGCCCCGGTGATCTGCGGCAGGCGTGGGTGCACCGCGCGGCCGAGGACGCCGTGCTCGCGCTGTACCGGCGCGCGAGCCGGGCCGACGACCGGCTGCCCGCACCGTGGTGGCTGCGTGCGATGGCGAGTGGCCGGCTCGAATCCCGCGCACTCGGCTTCCGCATCGAGGACCGCATCACCCAGCTGCTGGCCCGCAGGCCGGGCTGGGAGTTCGTGCCATGGGCCGCCGACGGCGAGTCCGGGTACTGGGAGTTCATGCCGTCCGAACGCGGCGCCTCGGGGCATTCGATCCCGACCACCGTGCTGAACACCGACCGGCACTCCGGCTGGATCGACGTGCTGCCCGCGCATTCCGCGGGGACACCGGATCCGATCGCGGTCGCCGGGCCCGCCGGTCTGCGTGCCCGGCTCGGGGAGTTCGAAACGGAGCGCTGAGCCACCCGTACCGATCCGCGGGCAGCCACCGTGCGCGCCGTGGCTGTGGCCGGATCGGCACGCGAGGGCCACAGTATGTTGTCCGGGTGGAAAACGAGGACCAGCCACGGCTGCGCAGCGTGGTCAGCTACGTCAAACGCGGCGGGCGGATGACCGTCGGCCAGCAGCGGGCGTGGGAGGAGCACTGGCCGAGGCTGGGCCGCACGGTCGCCGACCTGCCGGCAGGCCCGGTCGATTTCCCCGCGTGGTTCGGCCGGGAAGCGCCGGTGCTGCTGGAGATCGGCTCCGGAATGGGCGAGACGACCTCCCAGCTGGCCGCCGCGGCACCGGAGCTGAACTACGTCGCCGCCGAGGTGTACGAGCCGGGGCTGGGCCAGCTGATGCTGCGTGCGGACAAGCTCGGGGTGACGAATCTGCGGCTGATGCACGGAGACGCGGTGGTGCTGCTGACCGAGCACGTCGCGCCCGGTGCGCTCGCCGGCGTGCGGCTGTTCTTCCCGGACCCGTGGCCGAAGAAGCGCCATCACAAGCGGCGGATCGTGCAGCCGGAGTTCGCCGCCCTGGTGGCTTCGCGGCTCGCGCCCGGCGGCACCTTCCACCTGGCCACCGACTGGGAGCACTACGCCGAGCAGATGCTCGAGGTGTGCTCGGCGGAGCCGGCCCTGCGCAACCGCTACGCCGGCGAGCCGGGCGGCTGGGCCCCGCGCCCGTCGTGGCGTCCGATCACGAAGTTCGAGCAGCGCGCCGAGGTGGAAGGCCGAGTCTCGCACGATCTGATCTTCGAGCGACGCGTCGAGGACAGCTGAGGGCGAAGGGCCGTTGCCGGGTTCCCATCCCCGGCAACGGCCCTTCCCCCTTCTCGCACCCCCGAAGCCTGCCCCGGCCCCGATCCGGGGCAGGCGTGCCGGCTACTCGTCGCTCAGCGGTTCGGCCTGCACGCGCTTGAGCGCGGGTGTGCACACCGAGGCCCCGATCAGTGCCACCCCGACGCCGAGCACCACCGGCGCGAGGATCCACGGACTGAGCGTGATCGGGTCTTCACTGGTGATGCTGAACAGGCCGAGCCCGACGAAGACACCGACCACTCCGGCGCCGATCGTCGCCACCAGCGAGGGCAGCGCGGCCTCCATCCGCAGGGCTCGCGACAGCACCCGCACCGGCGTTCCGGCCGCGACCAGTGCACCGAACGTGCGCCGCCGGTCCATCACCGCGCCCGCGGTGGCGACCGCCGCACTGCAGCCGGCGAGGACACCCGCGGCGAGGAGCCCGATCACGGTCACCCGCCGAAGATCGCCGAGCGTCTGCTGCTGCTCGTACAGGTGCTGGTCGCGGCTGCCGATCTCCGAACCGGCCGACACCGAAGCCAGTGCCGTCCGCACGACTTCGCGATCGGCGTCGGTGGTCGGCACCACGACGGTGGCGTCCACCGGCTGCACCCCGGCCGGCAACGACGCCGGGTCGAGCAGGTAGGAGAGGGACACGTCCGAACCCGGCTGGAAGGTACCCATCGGCACCGTGCCGAGCGGCTTGGTGACCGCATCCCGTTCGAGGTCTCCTGCCAGCTGGTACTTGGCCGTGTCGAGCTCGTACGGCGCATACAGGCCGGCGCCGGGCTTGCAGTCCCCGGCGGTGATGCCGAGCCGGGTCAGCCGCACCGCGTCCGCGCACGACATCACGTACGTCCGCTGGTACGACGGGCGCCCGTCTTCGGACTTCTGCTCGAGCCACACCGTGGGCACCGTGAGTGCCCGCTCCTGCACGCCTTCCTTGGCCAGCTTGCTGTTGGCCTGATCGGCCACCACCGCGGCCTTGTCGGCACTGACATCCGTGTACAGCGCGGAATCGACGTACTCGCGACCGCCGCCTGCCATGGATTCGAAGGACGGCAACAGGGTGAGCGCCATCGACCCGGCGAACACCGCGAGCACGATCCCGGCCGACGCACGGTAGGCGCCCTTCGGGTCTTCACGCAGCCGCCGTCCGGCCAGCAGGGTCGAGGGCCGACGCCAGATCCGCACGAAGGTGCCACCGACCGCCGACGTGACCCACGGACCGACCACCATCGCCGAACCCACGACCAGGAACAGACCGAACAGGACCATCTCCTGTCCGCCGCCCGAATCCCGTCCCGTCGCGATCGCGAAGAAGAAGAACAATCCCGCCACCGGCAGCGCCAGCAACCGCCACCAGCGCAACGGCTTCACCTGGTGGCCGCCGGTCGCGAACAGCGGCGTGCGCAGCACCCGACGCAGACCCAGCACCCCGGCCAGCACCACCAGCGCCGGGATGGCCACGACGATCGCCACGGTCAGCCCGACCGGCAGGCTGAAGTCCGAGGCCAGCCAGGTACCGCCGGTCCACGGGACGAACGTGGCGAGTCCGTCCAGTGCCGGGCTGAGCAGCAACCCGAGCAGCGCCCCGACGCCGGCCGACAAGCCGGTCTCCGCGGACACCATCGAGGTCACCTGCCCCGGGGTCGCGCCGGCCAGCCGCAACGCGGCCATCCGCTGTTCGCGCCGGGCCGCGGTCAGCCGGGCCGACGACGCGACGAGCACCAGGCTCGGCACCAGCAACACGATGATGCCGACCCAGGCGAGCAGCACGAGCAGCCCGTCCGGTTGCGCCTCGTCGGTCGGGAAGCCGGCGACCGGCATGCCGTCCACGCCGTACGTCGGCTCTGAACCGCTGCCCTGCAGCTCCTGTGGACTGTGCCCGACCAGCGCGACGAGCTGATCCGGGTACCGCAGTGCCTGCTCGCCCAGTGCGTCGACCGGCTTGCCGAACCGGTCCCCGAGCTGGTTCGCGGGCGTGTTGTTCAGCAGTTTGCCCAGCTCCGGCGAGACAAGTGCCTGCCCAGGGCCGGGCAGCTTCGCGATACCGGCAGGCAGGTGCAGGTCGGCGCCGGATCCCGTCGGCGCGACGTCGACCCGCACGATCTCCTTGTCGCCGAGGTAGTCCGTGGACGTTTTGACCAGCATCGCCGGCTTGTCGTCATGGGAGTACCCGTACTGCTGCTGCCACTGCGCCCGCTGCTCCCTGGCCTGCGTGGCGAAGGGCAGGGTGGCCAGCAGCAGCACCAGTGCGGTCGCGACCGCGACCCCGACCGTGGTGAGAATCGCCGAGGCACGCGTCCGCCGGTCGACGCGGAGCACGCGCATGGCGATCTGGAACGGGTTCACGCCGGCTGTCCCGTCGCGATCAGGCCGTCGCGGATCGCCACCGTGCGGGGCATCGATTCGGCCAGCTCCCGGTCGTGGGTGACGACCAGGACCGCGGCACCGGAGGACTGCGCGGCGGTCAGCAGCGCGTTCATCGTCTCGCCGCCGGTGCGGGTGTCCAGCGCGCCGGTCGGCTCGTCGGCGAAGATCACCTTCGGCCGGTGGGTGAGCGCACGGGCGATCGCCACGCGCTGCGCCTCGCCGCCGGAAAGCTCACCCGGGCGACGGCCCTCCTTACCGGCCAGACCGAGCCGGCCGAGCCATTCCCGGCTCGCGGCAACGGATTCCCGCCGGGTGCGCCCGGCGAGCAGCGACGGCAGCGCCACGTTCTCCTCGGCCGTCAGCTCCTGCACGAGCATCCCGGACTGGAAGACGAACCCGAACTCGGTGCGCCGCAGCTCGCTGCGCTTCTTCTCGCCGAGCTGGTCGATTCGCTGTCCCTGCAAGCTGATTTCACCACCGTCGGCCCGCAGGATGCCGGCCAGCACGTGCAGCAGCGAGGTCTTGCCGGAGCCGGAGGGGCCCACGATGGCCACCGCCTCACCAGGCCGGACATCGATGTCGATGCCCGCGAGCGCGAACTGCTCGCCGTAGCGCTTCACCAGGCCACGCCCGGTGAGCACCGGCTCGGCGTTCCACTGTGGATTGCTCATCCGGAGTCTTCTCCCTGTTCCGTCTTCGACTGCGTTGTCAGTAGCGTCGCGCAACCGTGCGGGTGTCCACTTCGGGCAGACGGCCGGTCCGCCTGCCCGGGGCATCGGCCGATCGGCCGAGGGGGTGCGACCACCTGGCCAAGGTGCGCGGCGCGCGGAATCCTCTACCGTTTCGGTGTGTCCGAGCCACCACCGATTTCGTTTTCCACGCGCGCCACCGAGTTCGTGAACCGGATCGGCGCGTCCGTGCTCGTGCTGCTCGTGGCGCTGGCCTTCGACCTGGTCTACGTGACCAACGCGGCGCTCGACGAGATCGGCCGCCGGTTCGTGGACTTCGGGCTGTTTCCCGGCATCTTCGCGATGGCCGGATGCGCGCTGTGGGCTCGCCGGCGCGCGGCCGTGGCGGGGATGACCGGCGCACTGGTGCTGGTGGGCTTCACACTGGTCACCCGCTATTTCGGGATACCGGCCTACTCGAGTGTGCTGGCGAACCTGTCGGTCACCGAGGTGGTGGCCGGGGTGGAGATGGTGTACTTCGCGGCCCGTCGGGCCCGCTCCGGCGTGGCGTTCTGCGTGGTTTCTTCGCTGGTGGTCGCCACGCTGGTCGCGGTGTTCGGCCGCTTCCCCGGCGACCGCATCTCCGGACCCTCGATCGTGCAGACGATCGTGTTCGGCGCCCTGCTGCTCGTCGCCGCGGTGCTGACCGGGGTGGTCGGACGGCCGCGGCCCACCCGTACCCGCAGCAGTGAGGAGGGGGCGCGGGTACTGCGCCGGATCAACGATCTGGCCATCGGCCAGTGGCCGCTGCTGATCATGCTCGGGCTCAGCCTGATCGTCGAGATCAGCCAGGCCTACGACGCCAGTGTGCGGTCGGTCCCGATCCTGTTCTGCTCGATCCTCGCCGGCGTCGCGGCGATACTCTCCCGCCGCGATGCCGCGAAAGGCGCGCTCGCGGTGGCCGGGCTGATCCTGCTGGCCGGCGTCGTGATGCCGTTCCTGCAGCTCGGCCACCTCTATCGGCCCGGCACCGCGATCCCGCCGGTCCAGGTGGTTGCCGGCCTCGGCGTCGTGGTGAACCTGGTCCGCGCGACGCCGCTGCCGAAGGCCTGGTCGCGGATCGTCGCGCTGTCGGTGGCGGTCGCGGTGTCGACCCTGCTGAACTTCGAACGCCCCGGCTTCCGGTTGCTCACCGATCCGGAGACGATCGGTCTGCTGGTGGTGGTCGCCTCGCTGCTGCTGGGTATCGCCATCGCGACCGGGCTGTTCCTGCGTTCCCGGGATTCCGAACGCCAGCAGGTGGTCAAGGCCGCGGTCAGCGACGCGCAGACCTCCGAACGGATGGCGCTGGCCCGCGAACTGCACGACGTGGTCGCCCACCACGTGACCGGGATCGTGGTGCAGGCGCAGGCCGCGCGGATGATGGGGGAGAAGAACCCGCAGCTGGCGTTCGAGGCGATGGGCCGGATCGAGGACGCCGGGGTGGAGGCGCTGGCCGCGATGCGCCGGCTGGTGCGCAGTATGCGCGGGGACGCCCCGGCCGGTTCGGGCGAGTTCAGCGAGCAGGCCACCACCGACCTCGCCGCGGACCTGCGCAGGCTGGTCGAATCGGGCAACAACAGCGTGCCGACGACCCTGCGGCTCGATCTCCCGCCGGACCTGCCGCACGAGGTGGGCCGCTCCGCGCTGCGGCTGGTCCAGGAGTCGCTCACGAACATCGGCAAACACGCCGCGGACGCCACCGAGGCGCTCGTGCACGCCGAGGTGCTGGCCGGGGAACTGCACCTGCGGGTGGCCGACGACGGCCGGGAACCGGCTCGCCGACCGGCCGGCGGATCGGGCGGCTACGGTCTGGTCGGCATGCGTGAACGCGTCGCGCTGCTGCACGGCCGCCTCTCGGCCGGACGCGGGCCGGACGGCGGCTGGCGGGTCGAGGCCTGGCTGCCGCTCGAGCCGAACGGGGAGACGAACGAGTGATCCGGGTACTGATCGCGGACGACCAGGAAATGGTGCGGATGGGCTTCCGCATGATCCTGGACGCCCAGGACGACATCGAGGTGGTCGCGGACGTGGCGGACGGCGTGTCCGCGGTGGCCAGGGCACGGGAGCTGCGCCCGGACGTGTGCCTGCTCGACATCCGCATGCCCGGGCTCGACGGCCTCGAGGTGACCCGGCAGCTGGCCGGGCCGGACGTGGCCGATCCGCTCAAGGTCGTCGTGGTCACCACGTTCGACCTCGACGAGTACGTGCACACCGCCCTGCGCAACGGGGCGAGTGGCTTCCTGCTCAAGGACGCCGGCCCGGCGCTGCTGATCGAGGCCGTGCGTGCCGCGGAACGCGGCGACGCGCTGGTGTCCCCGCAGATCACCGTCCGGCTGCTGAAGCACTTCGACGGGAACACCCCGAAACGGGAGACACCCCAGCCGGCCGAACCGCTGACCGTGCGGGAGCTGGACGTGGTCAAGGCGGCCGCGCGGGGCCTGACGAACACCGAGATCGGCTCCGAGCTGTACCTGTCGCTGTCCACCGTGAAAACGCACCTGGCGTCCGTGCAGTCCAAGATCAGCGCACGCAACCGGGTGGAGATCGCGGCCTGGGCCTGGCGCAGCGGCGTAGTCGACTGACCCTCGTCAGCGGGGTCGTACGATCTCGGGATGCCTCGTCGTTTTCACGCTCCGGTGGTTCTTCCCGCCGATCCCGGTTGTTCCGTGCTGCGCTCCGCCGTCGTGGACGTCGACGACGTCGGCCGCATCGTGTTCGTCGGCCCGGAGACGATGGCGCCGCCCTTCGACGGCGAGGTGGTCCGGCTCGGCGGGATCCTGTTGCCAGGGCTGGTCAACACGCACGCGCACAGCCCGATGACGTTGTTGCGCGGGATGGGCGGCGACCTGCCGCTGCTGCGCTGGCTGCGGGAGATCATCTGGCCGACCGAGGCCAAGCTGAAGCCCGCGGACGTGCGCGCCGGAATGCTGCTCGGCTCGGTCGAGATGCTGCGCCGCGGCGTGACCACCAGCGCGGAGATGTACTTCGAAGGCGAGCAGGTCGTGGACGCCGTGCTGACCACCGGCGGACGGGCGCTCGTGGCGCCGCCGGTGATCGAGCTGCCGGGGATGGACTGGCGGAGCTCACTGCGGAGCATCGAGCGGTGGATCGACACCGACGGCCTGCGGTTCGGCCCGGCCGAACGCATCGAGCTGAGCTACGGGCCGCACTCGGCGTACATGCTGAACACCGACGGCCTCCGGGCCACTGCGGAATCCGCGGCCGCGCGGGGCGCGCTCGTACAGATCCACGTCGCCGAAGCCGCGAACGAGGACCTGGAGCAGCGCGAGCAGCACGGCTCGGTGCCGAAGCTGCTCGATTCGCTCGGCATGTTCGCCGGGCGCACTCTTGCCGCGCACTCGGTCCACCTGTCGGACGAGGACATCGCGCTGTTCGCCGCGCGCGGCGTCGGGATGGCGCACTGTCCCGGCTCGAACGCGAAGCTGGCGTCCGGGATCGCGCGGATCAAGGACCTGCGGGCCGCGGGCGTCGCGATCGGCCTCGGCACCGACGGTCCGGCCTCGAACGACGACCTCGACCTGTGGGAGGAAGTGCAGCTCACCGCGATGCTGGCGCGGCTGGCGAACGCCGATTCCACCGTGCTGACCGCGGCGGACGTCTTCCTGATGGCCACCCGCGGTGGCGCGGAGGCCCTCGGCCGCCCCGACCTCGGCGCGCTGGAGCCGGGCCGCTGGGCCGACCTGGTGCACGTGGATCTCGACGATCCGGCGTTCGCCGCGGGCCTCGACGTCCCGGACGAGCAGCTGCTGTCGAACCTCGTGTGGGCAGCCGGTTCCCGCCGCGTGCGCGACGTGTGGGTGGGCGGCGAAGAGGTGGTCGCCGAGGGCGAATCGACCCGCGTCGACCGGGCCGAAATCCAGGCGTCGGCCACCGAGACCGCGGCCCGCCTCCGGGCCTGACCCGCTCCGCGAAGTCAGCGCGGCCGGAGGAGTTTCCTTCGCGCCGCGGGACAGCGCTCCTCAGCGCGGCCGGACGGACTCAACGCGGCCGGACGGTGATCTCGATGAGGTGTGCCTCCGGGGTCGCCGTCACCGCGGTGAGCACGGCGGTGGCCACGGAGTCCGGGCGGAGGTACCTGGCCGCGTCGTAGGCGCCGCCTTCCTGGCTGACCACGTCGCGCTGCATCTCGGTGTCCGTGCGGCCGGGGAAGACCGACGTCACGCGCAGGTCCGGCTCCTCGGCACGCAGCACGTCGGCGAACGCGCGGGCGGCGAACTTGCTCGCCGCGTAAGGACCCCAGCCGGGCCGGGCGTTGCGTCCGGCGCCGGAGTTGAGCACCACGACGTGGCCACGGGCGGCGCGCAGCGCGGGCAGCAGCTGCCGGGTCAGCTCGACCACCGCGAGCACGTTGACCTCGAAGTCGGTCCGCCACGCGGTCACCGGTGCCTCGGCGACCGTGCCGAGCTGCGCGGCACCCGCCGAGTGCACGAGCACGTCGAGCTTCCCGATCCGGCTCGCGGCCGCCTCGACGGCAGCAGGGTCGGTGAGGTCGGCCTGCCACGGCTGCGCACCGGGCAGCTCCGCGGCGACCTTCGCGAGCGCGTCCCCGTCGCGGCCGCCGAGGAGCAGCCGGTGGGTCGGGGCGAGCTGATGGGCGATGGCGGCGCCGATACCGCGGGAGGCACCGGTGACCAGGGCGAGCGGAAGATCGGTCATCCGGCCACGGTAGGCCTCAGCAGCGGGCTGCCTCCGACGGGCTCCGGGGATACCGGATCTCCGTACGCTGCCAGGCGCCGGTGAAGTTGTCGGCGAACCGGCTCCACGACAGCTCGCCACGGGTCGAGGTGAGCACGTCCTGCACGGCCGGGCAGCGCACGGCGGCGCGGGCGGCCTCGATCTCGGCCGGCTGGTAGATCCGGACCTGCCCGTCCTCGGCCAGGTCCCCCCGTCCGGCCGCGGCGATCTCCCAGGCCGGGACCAGCCATTTCGAGTGCCCGGGGCGGCCCCCGGGGATGGTCTCCGAATGCGCGGCGAGGTCGCTGGCCAGCCCGTACCCGTCGTGCACGCGGACGTCCACCGAAACCATGTTGCTGATCGCGCCCATGCTGTCCGCGGCCATCGTCACGTACGGCCGGTCGGTGGGGAAGCGGAACCACTGCCGCACGCCGCCATAGCTGTAGACCAGCACGGCGGGCCGGCTCGTGCCGTCCACCGCCTCCACGGCCCGGCGGATGACGTCCTGGCCGAGGAAGTCCGTCGCCAGCACGGGATGGGCCTTCCCGGTCGCCCACGACCAGTAGGACCGTTCGTCGGTGACCCCGGTCGCGACGTGGTCGTTCTCGTACGGCACCCGCAGCCAGCCGCCGGCCGCCACCGCCCACACCGCGACGCCGGCGACGAACGCGACCGTCCGGCGCGTGAACGGGACCGCCATCACCGGGAGCAGCAGCGCGAACAGCGCCGGCAGCAGCATCCGGGCATGCATGAAATCCCCGCCGACGCGCACCACGTACACCGCCAGCAGCACCGCGGCGACCACCGGCGTCAGCGTCAGGATCCGGGAGCGGCGGGCGAGCACGGCCACGGCCACCAGCAGGAGCACCGGCAGCCACAGCAGGTACGGGTCGATCAGGTCGAGCAGGTAGGCGAACCCGCGTGGCCAGTCGGCGTCCCCGGCTTCCTTGGCCAGCGCGGTGTTCGGCACGAGCAGGCCGTAGTAGCCCATCCGGAACACCTGGTACCCGACCGGCAGCGCCACCCCGGCGGCCAGCCAGCCGAGTCCGGCGAGCACGCGCGGACGCCGTGACAGCACCAGCGCGACGAACCCGGCGATGCTGAACAACGCCAGGTCGGGCCGCACGAGCGGGCCGAGCCCGAGTACCACCGCGGTGGCCACGGCGGCCTTGCCGCGCACCAGCAACCACCAGCTCAGGCCGAGCCACAGCAGTGCGAGCCCGGGTTCCAGGCCGGACGTGGCGAAGTCCCGGAACGGCGGCAGTGCGCACACCACCAGCGCGCCCGCCGGAACGACCGCGCCGCCGTAGAGCCGGCGTGCGCCGTCGAGGCCGAAGAAGAGCCCGCCGGTCGCGCACAGCAGCCCGGCGACCACGGCCACCCATTCCAGCGGCGGACCGGGAATCGTGCCGAGCCCGGCGAGCAGCCAGGTCCACAGCGGGCTGGTGCTCGCCTCGACCCGCTCGCCGATGTTGAAGACCGGACCGTGCCCGGCGAGGATCTCCCGGACCGTGCGGAGCACGAGCAGCCCGTCGTCGCTCATCCAGCGCCGCTGCCAGGCCAGTACCGCGTAGAGCACCAGCACGGCCGCGGTGGCGACCCAGGTCCAGGCCACCGGACGGCGGTACCACGGGGACGGATCCAGGCCAGACTCGCCGACGGTCGCTGCCGCGGTCATGGGTGCTCCGGCCCTCCCCGAGATGTGGTCTGCACCCCCAGTCTCGCATCCCGGCTCAGGTGACGCTCAGTGGTCAGGAAGCCGCACCCGGGGTGTTCGACCGAGTCACGGACGGATCGGACGAAGCGGACGGTGACGGCGGCGGGGGTGGCGGTGCCGCTGAAGACGTCGGAGGCGGCGGAGTGGGTGGCAGCGGCGGGGCAAGACCGAGGTCCAGGTCCGTCCGTTCGTGCGTCGAGCCGCCGAGGGTGAACGGGTCCGTGCATCCGGTGGCCGGGTCGGCGTCGGAATCGCGGGCCGGGTCGCCGGCCGACCGGCCGGTCACCGTGAGTCCGTCCGGCAGGGCGTGCACGTCGAAGCACACCTGGTACGTGCCGTCCTTGCGCTTGTCGAACAGGTAACTGCCGTCGTCGGCCGTGCGGGCCGTGGCGACCGAGCCGCCGGCGCCGTCCTTGAGCGTGACCGGGAGATCGGCGTGGCCGGGTTCGCCCTCGTCCTGCAGGCCGTTGCGGTTGTTGTCCAGCCAGACGCGGTCACCGATCTTGTCGACCGCCTGTTGCGGGGTGACCGTGATCGTCGCGGTCGCCTTCTGGTCGGCGAGCCCACCGGCCGGCGACTTCGCCCCCGTGACGGTCGCGGTGTTCACGTGCCCGTCGTCGTCCTCGGTCAGGTTCGGGTGATCGCAGGTGAGCGCCCGGTTCGCGCCGGGCGCGAGGTCGAACGCGCCGGGCAGCCCGGTGCACCAGGGGTCCTTCACCAGCAGGCCGGTGAGCGGCTGTGAGCCAGTGTTGGCCACGGTGATCCGGTAGTGCGCGGTCTCGCCGGCCGGGATCGACGCGGCCGCGCCCCATTCGCCGGTCGACGGGTTCTGCACTTCCTTCTTCACGGTGTAGGCGGACAGGTCCGCACGCACGCAGTCCCACATGACCCAGTTGTGGTTGGTGCTGGCGAAGAACGTGGCTGCCGACGTCCGGTCCGGCGCGGTGACCGGCGCCAGGTCCTGCTCGGCGAGCTTGCCGTCGGCGGCGACGTCGTGGGTCACGTCGAGGGGCTTCTCCAGCAGCGTCCGGCCCGCGTTGTCCGCGAAGCGCAGCCCCACGCTGGTGGCCGCGCGCTCGCCGAGGCCGGTCGCCGCGGTGCCGGTCCAGACCGACAGCGTGTAGATGCCCCCGGGCACCGCACGCAGCGCCTGGCTCGCCCAGCTGACCCGGCCGTCCGGCGTCTGGATCCGCGCGTTGACCCGGCCGTCGACGGCGTGCTCGGTGCTGGTGACCAGCTTCGGCACCCGGTCCGGCGGGGTGCTGCGCGGCACCGGCGCGGCAGGGGTGAACAGGTACTCCCGCGGCATCCCGCCCGCCGCGGCGTCCTCCACGCTCGGATTGGCGGCGATCCCGCCGCACGCCGGGCCGCCGGCCGCCGGCGCCGAACCAGGGAGAACGACGACGAGCGCGCCGGCCAGCACCGCTGTGCAGGCCGCCGCGCCCGTCGACCGTCCGATCGCGACTCTCCGCCTCACCCGGCGAAGTTATTACCCGGCACCGGGGTCACGCAGGACGAGCCACTCCAAAGAGTTACCGCTGCCCGATCCGGCCGGGCAGGCCGAAGCGGCCCTTCCGCCACACCGACACGATGGCCGGACGCGGCTGGGTGCGGCCGCCGTCGGGCCAGTGCGACGTGGGGTTCGCCGAGCTGTCGGCGTTCTCCCCCGGATGCTGCACCGCGACCAGCACGAGGTGGTCGGTGACCACCGGACCGCACGTCTCGGCACCCACCGGCACGGACAGGAACTGCTTGACGTGCCCGCGTTCCGGCCCGCTCACCGGGACCGAGAACAGCCCGTCGTTCCCGCCGAGGGTGTTGCCGTCGGTGGAGATCCACAGGTTGCCGTGCGGGTCGAAGGCGACGTTGTCCGGGCAGGAGATCGGGCTCACCTGCTCCTTCGGGAAGCCGCCGAAGTAGGTGTCCGCGGCGGCCGGATCGCCGCAGACCAGCAGCAGCCGCCAGCGCAGCCGGGTCGCCGCCGCGTCGCCACGCTCCTCGTCCCATTCCAGGACCTGGCCGTTCTTGTTGCCGTTGCGGGGATTCGCCTCGTCCACGCCCGCCTTGCCCGCCGCGCCGCGGTCGGTGTTGTTGGTCAGCGCGGCGTAGATCCGGCCGTTGACCGGGTTCGGCTCGATGTCCTCCGGACGGTCCATTTCGGTCGCCCCGGCGCGGTCGGCGGCCTGGCGGGTGAAGACGTAGACCTCCTCCGCGGTGAATCCGTCCACAAAGGACTTGTCGCCGCTGGCGAGCGGGATCCACTCACCGGTGCCGTCGAACTCCCCGTCCGCGGGCAGCGCACCGGAGCCGTCGATCTCGTCCGGGCTGTCGCCGGTGAACTTGGCGACGTAGAGCGTTCCGTCGTCCAGCAGTGCGGAGTTGTGCCGCCGGGCGAACGCGGAACTGCCCTTCTTGTACTTGCCCTTGGAGACGAACTTGTAGATGTACTCGAACCGCTCGTCGTCGCCGGAGTACACCGCGACCCGCCCGTCGGCGGTGATCTTCACGTTCGCCGCCTCGTGCTTGAACCGGCCGAGCGCGGTGTGCTTGACCGGCGCGGAGTGCGGATCGTTCGGGTCGATCTCCACGACCCAGCCGAACCGGTTGGGCTCGTTGGGTTCCCGCGGGACGTCCCACCGCTTGTCGAAGCGCTCCCACTTGCGCGTGCTCGCGCCGGTGCCGATCGCGTAGCGCTTGAGCCTGCCGGCCTGCTCCGGGTCGGTGACCTTGTCCGCATTGGCGAAGTACTGGTGGAAGTTCTCCTCACCGGAGAGCACGGTGCCCCACGGCGTGACCCCGCCGGAGCAGTTGTTCTGCGTGCCGCGCACCCGTTTCCCGGAAGGATCGGCGGAGGTCCGGAGGTACTTCGAACCGGCAGCCGGGCCCCGTACCTCGAAGATCGTGTCGAGCGTGATCCGCCGGTTCAGCGGGCTGGGCACCGTGCGCAGCGCGCCGCCGACCGGATCACGCAGCGTCTGCACCACCGACAACCCGTGCGCCGCCCAGGCGATTTTGACCTGTTCCTCGGTGGGGTTGTCCGGGTCGTACTGGTCGGCGGGGAACAGGTGCACCTCGGTGGTGTACTCGTGGTTGACCACGAGCAGGTTGCGCAGCCCCAGCGGATCCTGCGGGATCAGGCCGACGAAGTCGTTGTTGTAGCCGAACTGCCGGGCCTGCGCGGCGGCGGTCTGCCGGTGGAAGTCGAACTTCGGCGCGCCGGGCACCACCGGGTCGCCCCAGCGGATCACCACGTGCTGGTCGTAGCCCTCGGGGATGCTGACGCGGTCGAGGTTGTTGGGCGGCACCGGCTCGAAGTCGGTGCCGGGCACCGGACGGGAGCCGTTCTTCGACGCGGCGACGGGGGACGCCGGCGCGGCCGCGGCGGTACCGGAGAGCGCGGCGAAACCACCGGCGGCGGCGGCCATCACCGCACCCGCCTTGAACACGCCGCGGCGCGAGACACCCTTGGCGATGTCGCCGAAGTACTCGTTGCCCGAAAGGTTCGGCGCCTCGTGCGCGCACGCGTTGCCGCACCGGTACTCGCAGGTGATCGGGGAACGACCGCCGGGGTGGGCGGCGATCAGGGGCAGCAGTCGCCCTGGCTCGAGGGACAAGGGTCCTCCAGGTCACTTCAGTAGGGGAACGAAGCGACCGTATGCGGCGAAACCCGACCCAACAGGACGTCAAGGTGAACAGCCGGTGTATTCGCCGCAATCGGCTCCGGACATGCGATCGCCCCCGGACACACAGTCCGGGGGCGATCGCCGAGGGTGGCTAGAACTCCTCGTCGCCGACGAGTGCGGCCTCCTTCGGCAGCTCGTGTGAGTCCGTCTTCTTCTCCCGCAGCGAAAGCAGTACGGCCGCGATCAGGCACAGCACCGCGGCGACCACGAACGGTCCCTGCTCCCAGCCGAGCCAGTCCGCGACGTGGCCGACGAGCGTGGCCGCGACCGCGCCACCGAACCACCGGCAGAAGTTGTAGCCCGCGCTGGCGACCGGGCGCGGGGCGTCGCTGATGGACATCGCGGTGCCGGTGAACAGGGTGTTCAGCAGACCGGAGACCAGGCCGGACAGGATGATCCCGACGACCACCACCGGTTTGCTCGGGATGGCCAGCACCAGCATCAGCACGGTGTAGCCGGCGACCGCGAGCGCGGCCGCGTGCCGTTCACCGAACCGGCCGGCCAGCTTCGGCGCCAGCGCCACCCCGGCCACCGCCACGCACAGGCCCCAGCCGCAGAAGATCAGTCCGACCGCGATCGCGCTCCAGCCCAGTACGAACGGCGACCAGGCGAGCACCGCGAAGAACGCCGCGGTGTAGAGCGCGGAGGCGATCGAGGTACGCAGCAGGCCCGGGTGCTTCAGCGCGCGGATCGGGTCGAGCAGTTTGACGGGGTCGCGTTTCTCGTGCGAGTCGCTCTTCAAAAAGACGGTGCACAGCACCAGCCCGCCGGCCATCAGCACTGCGGTACCGAGGAACGGCCCACGCCAGGAGATCGAGCCCAGCAGCGCACCGAGCAGCGGGCCGACCGCCAGTCCGACGCCGAGCGCCGCCTCGTACAGCAGGATCGCGCCGCTCTGCCCGCCGGTGGCCGCACCGACGATCACCGACAGCGCGGTGGCGATGAAGAACGCGTTGCCAAGGCCCCACACCGCGCGCAGGCCCACGAGCTGTTCGATCGAGCCGGCCGCGGCGCACAGCGCGGTCGCCGCGACGATCAGTGTCAGGCCGACGAGCACGGTCCGCTTGGCGCCGAAGCGCGCGGACATGGCTCCGGTGAACAGCATCGCGATCACCTGCACCCCGAGGTACGAGGTGAACAGCAGGGTGACCTGGGACGGCGTGGCGTCAAGGCCCTTGGCGATGGACAGCAGGATCGGATCGACAAGGCCGATGCCCATGAACGCGATGACCGCGGCGAACGCGGTGATCCACACCTGTTTGGGCTGGCCCTTGACCGCGTCCAGCAGGCTCGAGTGGTGCTCAGCGCTCATCGCTGATCAGTTCCTCCTCAGGGTTTTTCGGGTCACGGGTTTCCGGGTCGCCGGATTTCGGGTCCTCACGGTGGAAATCGGCGATCAGCTTGGTGAGCGCGGGCAGCGCGGCGTCGATGGCGGCGCGTTCCGCATCGTCCAGCCGCAGCAGCCGCTCCCGCAGCTGCGCCTCCCGCGCGGCGACGAGCTCCGCGTGGAACTGCTCACCTTCCGGGGTGGCCTCCACGAGCACCGCGCGCCCGTCGTCCGGATCCGGTCGGCGGGTCACCATGCCGAGCCGTTCGAGCCGGCGCGCCACGTCGGTCATCGACGGCATCCGCACGTCCTCGAGCCGGGCGAGCCGGCTCATCCGGCTCGGTCCGCGGGCGACCAGTTCGGACAGCACCGAGCCCTGGGTGATCGTCAGCAGCTGCGTCGTCTCGCGGCGCACGAGGTAGTACAGCCGGAACACCACCGGCCGGAACCGGTGGGCGAGATCGACGATCGAGGAGGTCACTTAGCTATGCTAACAAATTTAGTTAGGGTAGCGAAGTAATTGCCCTCACAGACTAGGCTTCCTGACATGGACGCGGTGATCTTCGACCTCGATGGCGTACTGGTGGACTCCGAGCGGATGTGGGACGAGGTGCGCCGCTCGGTCGTTGCCGCGCACGGCGGCACCTGGCGACCGGAGGCGACCAGGGCGCAGCAGGGGATGAGCACCCCGGAATGGGCCCGGTACCTGGTGGAGACGCTCGGCGCCCAGCTGAGTCCGGACGAGATCGCGACCACGGTGATCGACGAGATGGCGAGCCGCTACGCCGGCGGTCCGCCGGTGATCGACGGGGCACCGGAGGTGGTGCGCGAGATCGCCCGCCGCCATCCGGTCGCGATCGCGAGTTCGTCCCCACCGGTGCTGATCCACGCTTTCCTCACCGCGTGCGACCTCACGTCGCTGGTACCGGTCGCGGTGTCGAGCGAGGAGGTGGCGGCGGGCAAGCCGGCCCCGGACGTGTACCTGCGGGCGGCCACCCTGCTGGAGATCGCGCCGGAGAAGTGCGCCGCGGTGGAGGACAGCACGAACGGTCTGCGTGCGGCGCTGGCGGCCGGCATGACCGTCTACGGCGTGCCGAACCCGCACTTCCCGCCGGATCCGGCGGTGCTCGCGGAAGTCACCGTGCTGCCCAGCCTCGCCGGGCTGCCCGCGGCCATCCAGGGCGGACAGTGACACACCTCACGTCCGGCGAATACCGGCATAATGCTCACTGCATGCTTCCGGATGATCGCGCAGTGCCATCCTGAACCCGTATCGCACGATCGGCGAGAGGGACGGGAATTGGCTACTCCGCAGAGGGAATGGGACATCGTCAGCAGCATCGGGCTCACCGCGCTCGGGGTCGCGGCCGGCCGGGCGATCGAGACCGCGGCCGCGGATCGGCTGATCGAGGATCCGTTCGCGGCGGAGTTCGTGCGGGCCGCGCACCCGCCGCGGCCGATGCCGACCGGACCGACCGACGATCCGGTCTGGACCGCGATGACCAGCTACATCGGGCTCCGGTCGCGCTACTTCGACGACCTGGTCACCGGGTCGGCCGCCCCGCAGGTGGTCATCCTGGCGGCCGGGCTCGACGCCCGGGCCCACCGGCTGGAGCTGACCGGTCGCACCGTTTTCGAGGTGGACCAGCCCCGCGTGCTCGAGTTCAAGCAGGAGGTGCTCGACAGCCTGGCCGCCCAGCCCCGCTGCACGCGGCATACGGTTCCCGCGGACCTGCGGGAAGACTGGCCTGCCGCGTTGGAGAAGGCCGGTTTCGACCGCGGCCTGCCCACCGTGTGGCTCGCCGAGGGGCTGCTGCCGTACCTGCCCGCCCCGGCCGAGGAGCAGCTGTTCGAACTGGTCGCCGCCCGCTCCGCCCCTGGCAGCCGGATCGGCGTGGAACGGCTCGCCGCGGAGCACCTGACCACCGCGACCGACCACATGCGGGACCTGGGTGCACCGGAACGGCTGGGCGTCGAACTGTCCGGGCTGTTCTCCCCGGAGGAACGCCGGAACCCGGTCGACTGGCTGACCGGGCAGGGCTGGCAGGTCGAGGTCTCCACCCCGATCGAGTACGCCGCGCGGCACGGCCGGGACCTGCCCGAGATGGTCCTGCAGACGATGGCCGCCGGCCAGCTCGTCCGCGCCGATCTGCCCTGACCCGCTTGTCCCGAAACGCCGTGCAGGCCGCCATGAGGGATTTCCTCGTGGCGGCCTGCACGGCCGTCAGCGAAGCGGGTCTCAGCGCTCCAGTTCGCCCTGGATGAACTTGTCGACCGCGTCGCGGGCGGTCGAGTCGTCATACTGCTCCGGCGGCGACTTCATGAAGTAGGACGACGCCGACAGGATCGGGCCGCCGACGCCGCGGTCGAGAGCGATCTTCGCCGCGCGCACGGCGTCGATGATGATGCCCGCCGAGTTCGGCGAGTCCCACACCTCGAGCTTGTACTCCAGGTTCAGCGGCACGTCGCCGAACGCGCGGCCCTCCAGCCGCACGTAGGCCCACTTGCGGTCGTCCAGCCACTGCACGTAGTCCGACGGCCCGATGTGCACGTTGCCCTTGCCGAGCTCGCGGTCCACCTGCGAGGTCACCGACTGAGTCTTGGAGATTTTCTTCGACTCCAGCCGCTCGAGCTCCTTCATGTTCAGGAAGTCCATGTTCCCGCCCACGTTGAGCTGCATCGTGCGGTCCAGCTGAACCCCGCGGTCCTCGAACAGCTTCGCCAGCACCCGGTGCGTGATGGTCGCCCCGACCTGCGACTTGATGTCGTCGCCGACGATCGGCACGCCGGCGTCGGTGAACTTCTTCGCCCACTCCGGGTCGGACGCGATGAACACCGGCAGCGCGTTCACGAACGCGACACCCGCGTCGATCGCGGCCTGCGCGTAGAACTTGTCCGCCTCCTCCGAACCCACCGGCAGGTAGGAGACCAGCACGTCGACCTGCGCCTCGCGCAGCGCCGCGACCACGTCCACCGGCTGGTCGTCGGACTCCTCGATGGTCTCTCGGTAGAACCGGCCGAGCCCGTCGTGGGTGTGCCCGCGCGCCACGGTGACGCCGAGCGGCGGCACGTCGGCGATCTTGATCGTGTTGTTCTCGCTGGCGAAGATCGCCTCCGAGAGATCCCGGCCGACCTTCTTCGCGTCCACGTCGAACGCGGCGACGAACTCCACGTCGCCCACGTGGTAGTCGCCGAACTGCACGTGCATCAGGCCGGGGACGCGGGTGGCTGGATCCGCGTCGCGGTAGTACTGGACACCCTGGACCAGCGACGAGGCGCAGTTGCCGACGCCCACGATGGCCACCCGAACGCGGCGCTTGGAGCCCATGCCGGTTTCTCCTTAATCCGTTCTCTTACATCTGCAGGTCTGCCGCCACGCTGCGGCGCCGCTCAGCGCCCCGGCTGCCCCGGATCGCGCTGCTCGGCTTGTTCGTGCGCGATCAGCTCGTTGAGCCAGCGCACCTCCCGCTCACTGGACTCCAGGCCGAGCCGGTGCAGTTCACGGGTGTAGCGGTCGATCCTCTCCTCGGCCCTCGCCAGCGCCTCCCGCAAGCCCTCGCGCCGTTCCTCGACCCGGCGGCGCCTGCCCTCGAGAATCCGCATCCGGACGTCGGCCGGGGTCCGCGAGAAGAAGGCGAAGTGCACGCCGAAACCCTCGTCGTCCCAGGTCTGCGGGCCCGCGTCGCCCAGCAGCTCGGCGAAGCGCTCCTTGCCCTCGGCGGTGAGCCGGTACACCCGGCGGCCGCGCCGGGACCACGCCCGGTCGTCCGCCTCGTCCAGCTCCTCGACGAGGTAACCGGCCCGCAGCAACCGCCGCAGGGACGGGTACAGCGAGCCGTACGAGAACGTCCGGAACATGCCGAGCGTCTCGTGCAAGCGTTTGCGCAGTACGTACCCGTGCATGGGCGCCTCGTGCAGCAATCCGAGGATCGCGAGTTCGAGCACACCGCACCCCACTGTCGGGAATAGACCGCGGCCGGCGCCGTTGACCACACGGACCGGCTCGGTCAACCTACTCGGCCACTATATCGCTTCGATACATCGAAGTGGCGTAGGTAACCCTCGGTCGCCGGCGGAAGCAGGCAAAAGTCATCAGAGAGTTACCGAATCGTCGGCGTGTCCGGATGGTCGCTCGCGGTACCGGCCACCAGGGGGCACCACCTGCACAGCAGGAGCCCGTACTCTGTTCCTCGTGCGAAACCAGCGGCAGGTCGTGGACTACGCCTTACAGCGCCGTGCGCTGCTGGCCGCCGTCCGCTCCGGACGCGTCGGCGACCACGAGGTCTGCGACGCCGGGCCCTACCTGCTCCGGGCGGCGAAGTTTCACGGAAGGCCCGAGGACCGGACCTGTCCGATGTGCCGCCGGGCGCCACTGACCCTGGTCTCCTGGGTCTACGGCGACGAGCTCAAGCACGTCTCGGGATCGGCACGCACACCCGACGAACTGACCCGGATGGCCGGGCTTTTCGCCGAGTTCACCGTCTACGACGTAGAGGTGTGCCGGACGTGCCACTGGAACCACCTGGTCCTGTCCTACGTGCTCGGCACGGGTGAGCCGCAGCCCACCCGGCCGAGGAGGACCGCCGGCCAGTGACGAGTACCACAACCGCTGCAGAGCACAGGGCGGCGCGCCCCCGAACCCCGGCGCCGGCCTGGGAGGCCCATCCGTGAACGACGATCGCCACCGCTCCTGGCCCGGCCAGGAGCCAGATGCACCTCGCCGTGCCCGCCGGCCGGAGGACGACGCCGGTCCCGCCTGGCCGGCCGAGGAGGCCCCCCGGCGCCCGGCCCCGCCCCGCCGTCCCCCGGCGGGCGGTCCTCGTCCCCCTCGCGCCCCGCGCGCGGCCGGTCCGGCCTGGCCGGGCGGCGGGGACGGCCCCGAGTGGCCCGGTTCCGACGAGCCCGGTCCGCAGTGGCCGTCCGGCGAAGAACCGCCGCGACGTCCGCAGCGGCCACCGCAGAACCGCACCTCGCAGATCCTGGACGGAGCGAACCGCGGTGGACCACCGCCGCGCCGGCAGCCGCCACCGCCGCCCCCGGGGCCTCCTGGCGGACGGCCCGGTCCGAACGCCAGCCCGCCCCAGGGTTTCCGGCAGCCCCCGCCGCCGGGCACCCAGTCCGGCCCGGTCCGCCGCCCGCCGCAGAACCGTCCGGTGCCCCCGCCGCCCCCGGCGTACCCGGACCGCGAGCCGGAGCTGATCACCCACCACGAGCACAACGGCACCGCCTTCGGTTACGACCCGTACGACGACCGCTACGACGACTACGACGAGGACGCCCGTTTCGCGCAGTACTCGGACGACGCGGACTTCGACGATGACGATCCCGAAGGCGAGGAGAGCGGCAAAAAGGGCAAGGCCGCCCTCACGCCCACGCAGCGCAAGAAGCGCCGCTGGAAGATCGTCCGGCGGGTGCTCTACGCGCTCGTCGGCCTGTTCGTGGTGGTCCCGGCGATCGCGTTCGTGATCACGTACTTCACCGTCTCGGTGCCCACCCCGCAGGACATCAAGGCCCTGCAGAGCCAGCCGATCAACTTCTACTACGCGAACAACCAGCCGATGGGCCGCTCGGTGCCCGCGGACGGCGATCGCGAGCTGCTGCAACCGAACCAGGTGCCTGAGGTCGTCAAACACGCGGTCTACTCGGCCGAGGACGCGAGCTTCGAGACCAACTCCGGGTTCGACGTGATGGCGATCCTGCGCTCGGCCTACAACCAGGTCACCGGCGGCACCGGTGGTGGTTCGACGATCTCCCAGCAGTACATCAAGCAGGCCACCAAGAACGACGACCCCACGCTGACCCGTAAGTGGACCGAGCTGGTGAAGTCGTTCAAGCTGAACAACGAGACGTCCAAGTCGGACATCATCACCGGGTACCTGAACATCGTCTACTTCGGACGCGGCGCGAACGGCGTGGCGGCCGCGGCCAAGGCCTACTACGGCAAGGACGTCGCCCAGCTCAACCCGTCCGAGGCGGCGTTGCTGGCCGGCATGATCCAGGGCCCCGGCCGGTCCGAGGACCAGGCGTACGGGAAGCGGCGCTGGACCTACGTGATGGACCAGATGGTGGCCAACCACTGGCTCTCGCCCGCCGACCGGGCCGCCGCGCAGTTCCCGAAGCTGATCCCGAAGGGTTCCCAGAACAAGAAGGAAGACGGGAACATCGACTACTTCATCCAGCAACGCATCCTCGACGAGCTGGAGGCGAAGGGGTACGACGAGGACAAGCTGTACAACACCGGCGCGAAGATCTACACCACGATCGATCCGGCGGCGCAGAAGCAAGCGGTCGAATCCGTGCAGGACAACATGAAGGACCAGACCGACGAGAACATCCGCGGAGCGCTGGTGGCGGTCGATCCGAGAACCGGCGGGGTCCTCGCCTACTACGGGGGCCCCAACACGGTGAAGGACTCCGACGGCAACGACCAGCTGGCCAGGGACTGGGCGAACACGCCGCAGAACCCGGGTTCGTCGATGAAGGCCTACGACCTCACCGCGTTCCTCAAACTGGGCAAGGGTCTCGGGGAAACCTACGACGGCAGCAACAACCGGATGCTCGGTGGCCGCGTGGTCCGCAACGCCGGGGACAGTTCCAACTGCAGCAAGCAGTGCACCGTCAAGACGGCCATGGAGCGGTCGGTGAACACCGTGTTCTACGACATGGTGCTGAACGACGTGAAGCCTTCGCGCGTGGCGGAAGCGGCCAAGGAAGCGGGGGTGCAGCCCGCCCCGCAGGGCAAGGGAAAGCTGGGTACCGCGGACGCGAACATCTCGCTCGGTGGTGGTGCCACGGCGGTCACCCCGGAGGACATGGCGGCGGGGTACTCGTCGTTCGCCTCCGGCGGGATCCGCCGGGACCAGCACTTCGTGTCGAAGCTGACGAACTCCCAGGACGAGACGATCTTCGACCTGACCACCAACCAGGGCAAACCGGCGTTCGACGCGAACTCGGACAAGAGCAAGCAGATCGCGGGCAACGTCACCGAGGCGCTCATCCCGGTGATCTCGCACTCGAAGCTGAAGTGCCCGAGCGGGCACCAGTGCGCCGGCAAGACCGGGACCCAGCAGTACTCCCCGCAGGACGGCGATCCGAAGTCCTACGACGACCGCAACGCGCAGACCTGGATGGTGGGCTACACCCCGTCCGTCTCGGTCGCCGCGTGGATCGGCGGCGACGGCAACAAACCGTTGCACGACGAGGACAACCAGCCGATCTACGGGGCCACGATCGCCGGCCCGACGTGGCAGGACTTCATGGACTCCTACCTCGAGGACAAGCCGTCGGAGAAGTTCGACAAGGTGGAGCCGATCGGCAAGGAGGCGTTCGACGCCCCCTCCACGACCAAGCGCCCCACCACGACGAAGGAGGAGGCTCCGACCTCCACCACGACCACGCCGACCACCCCGACGACCACCACCCCGACGACGCCGACCACGTCCTCGAGTGAGACGACCAGCCGTTCGCGGCCGCCGATCTTCGGTGGCGATCCGGGCGACGGCTTCGGCGACGGTGGCGGCGCGGCCGGTGGAGTGAACGGAGAACCACCGAGACGGACAGGCACAGGCTGAACCGGCGAAGGTCTTTCCCGGAGGCAGGTTCTGGCGGTCCCCGCAACACCCTGGATTCCAGGGAGTTGCGGGGATCGTGGTTTCCGGAGGGCCTGCGCCCGTGTCCGGAGGCGATCCTGTCCGGTGGAGTGAACCTCGGCAGGGGGTTCCGCGTCCTCTCCGGGAGAGGGTTCTGCGCCCGCAGCACGCCCGTGCCCGAGAAGAGGATCCGTACGTGAACGACGACCGCAACCGCTCCTGGCCCGACCGGGATCCCGACCCGCGGCGTCGACCACCTCCCGCTTCGGGTCCGCCGCCGTGGGCCCGCGGGCCGCAGCGTCCGGGCACCCCGCCACCCGGCGCGCCTCGGCCGGGTTCGCCACCACCCGGCGCGGTCCGGCCGGGTACGCCGCCGGGTTCGCCGCCGCCGGGTTTCCGGCAGCCGCCGCCCGGTGCGCGCCGTCCGGGCCCGCCGCCCGGACCCCAGCGGGAACCCGAGCTGATGACGCACCGCTTCCACGACGGCCGTGCCGATCAGGCGTTTTCCGAGCCCGGTCCGCCGGTCAGGGACGAGGTCCTCCCGGCGGAACCCGCTCGGGACAAGAAGGGCCGCACTCCGGCCCAGCGGAAGAAGCGGCGGTGGAAGATCATCCGGCGCTGCGTGTACGCGTTCGTCGGCATCTTCGTGGTGATTCCGGCGATCGCGTTCGTGATCACCTACTTCAGCGTGGACGTGCCCTCGCCGCAGAGCGTGGCCCACGGGCAGAACCAGGCCGTCACCTACCTCTACGCCGACGGCAGCCAGATGGGCAAGGACGTGCCGCCCGGCGGGAACCGGCAGATCCTCACCGCGGGCCAGATCCCGGACGTGGTCAAGCACGCGGTGATCGCCACCGAGGACTCGACGTTCGAGACCAACTCCGGCTTCGACGTCAGCGGCCTGCTGCGCGCGGCGTTCAACCAGATCACCACCGGTACCGGCGGCGGATCCACGATCTCCCAGCAGTACATCAAGAAAGCCACCGACAACGACGCACCCACGCTCACCCGCAAATGGACCGAGCTGGCCAAGTCGTTCAAGATGAACCAGACCTACGAAAAACAGGACATCATCACCGCGTACCTGAACATCATCTACTTCGGTCGCGGGGCGTACGGCATCGGCGCGGCGTCGCAGGCCTTCTTCCACCAGGACGTCGGGCAGCTGGACTATTCGCAGGCCGCGTTGCTGGCCGGGCTGATCCAGCAGCCGGGCCGGTCGGAGAACCGGAAGGTGGCCGAAGGCCGCTGGAACACCGCGCTGGACCGGATGCTGGAAAACCACTACATCACCGCGCAGGAGCGGCAGTCCGCGCAGTTCCCGACCCCGATCCCGCTTTCGGAGTCCAAGGACGATTCGAGCGCGCCCTACCGTTTCGTCGCCGACGAGGTGAAGGCGGAACTGGAACACCACGGCATTCCGGAGGACAAGTACTACTCCGGCGGATTCACCGTGCAGACCACCATCGACAAGAAAGCGCAGGACATCGCCACCCGGGCGGCCACCGACGCGCTGAAGAACCAGTCGGACGACCGGCTGCTCGACGCGCTGGTCGCGGTCGACCCCAGGACCGGCGGCGTGCTCGCCTACTACGGCGGTCCGGGAATCGTCGAGGTCGACGGGCAGAAGCAGGCCGCGCGGGACTGGGCGAACACCCCGCAGAACCCGGGGTCGTCGATGAAACCGTTCGACCTCACCGCGTTCCTCAAAATGGGCAAGGGCATCAACGAGACCTTCGACGGCAGCAACAACCGGGTGTTCGACGGACGCGTGGTGCGCAACGCCGGGGACAGCGACAGCTGCTCGAAGCAGTGCACGGTCGCCGAGGCCATGAAGATCTCGGCGAACACGGTGTTCTACGACATGGTCCTCAACCAGACCAAGCAGGGTCCGGTCAAGCAGGCGGCCGAGGAGGCCGGCGTGCGCACCGAGGACGACGGAGGCCAGTCGGAGATCTCCATCAAGGACAACAACATCTCCCTCGGCGGTGGCGACACCCGGATCACGCCCGCGGACATGGCCTCGGCCTACGCCACGTTCGCCGCGAACGGCGTCCGCCGCGACCGGCATTTCGTGGTCAAGGTGACGAACTCGCAGGACGAGGTCGCCTACCAGGCCGCCGATGGATCCGGCACCCCGGCGTTCGCCGAATCCGACGCGGACCTGAGCAAGCAGATCGCGGGCAACGTCACCACCGCGTTGAAGCCGGTGATCGGGTTCTCGAAACTGCAGTGCCCGTCCGGCCACGAATGTGCCGGCAAGACCGGTACCCAGCAGCACACGAAGCGCTCGGGTGAACCGTCGTCGGCGGCGAACGCGAACGCCCAGACCTGGATGGTCGGCTACACGCCGTCGGTGTCGGTGGCCGCGTGGGTCGGCGCGGACGGCGACCAGGCCCTGCACGGCAAGGGGAAGTCACCGATCTTCGGCTCCACGATCGCCGGCCCGCTGTGGCAGAAGTTCATGAAGAGCTACCTCGCAGGCAAGCCGGGGGAGAAGTTCGACGACGTGCCGCTGATCGGTGCCGCGTCCCCGCCGCCCTCCTCGAGCGAGGCGGACCTTCCGGTCGACGGCGACCAGCCGCCCGGCTCGGACGATCCGGACGAGGACCAGCCAGGCGACGGCGGCCCGCTCCACCCCGAGGATCCCGGGGACACCGGCGAGCCGGGCCACTCCGGCAACCCGCCGGGGCACTCGCATTCGCCGAAACCGTCGGACGACACCCCGACCGGGGAGCCGGACCCCTCGGAAGGACCCGGGGTGGAGTGATCGGCGCCGGCCGGGCAGAGGCCGTGGTCACGACACGAGGGGGGAGGGCGCCGCGACCACGGCCGATTCGGGAGTACCCCGCTTCAGCCGAGGGGAATCACCCGGCCTTCGGTGCCGGAGCGATGTGCGGCCTCGATCACCCGCAGTGCGGCGACCGCGCCGGCCGGATCGACCGGGAACCCCGCGTCGCCACGCAACGCGTCGACGACGCCGGAGTAGAAGGTTTCGTAGCGGCCGACCTCGGTGGGCACCGTTTCGGTCCGGTCGTTCACCCCGAGGCGGCCGGCGTCCGCGGCGGGTTCCACACCCCAGCCGGGCTCGCCAGGGCGCAGCCCCTCCTTGATCTGCGGTTCCTGCACGTCGAGGCCGTACTTGGTGAACGTCGCGCGGTCGCCGAGCACGCGGAAGCGCGGATTGCGGGTGCCGGCGAGCGCGGAACACCACAGGTGCGAGCGGACGCCGCCGGCGTGCCGCAGTGCGATGAACACGTCGTCGTCCACGGCGACACCGGGGCGACGGCGGTCGACCTCGGCGTAGACCTGGGTGACCGGGCCGAACAACTGCAGCGCCTGGTCCACGATGTGCGCGCCGAGGTCGTACAGCAGGCCGCCGGCCTCGGCGGGGTCGCCGAACTCGCGCCAGTTGTCCTTCACCTTCGGCACCCAGCGGTCGTACCGGGACTCGAAGCGGAACACCTCGCCGAGCCGGCCGGATTCGAGCACCTTGCGCACGGTCAGGAAGTCGGAGTCCCAGCGGCGGTTCTGGAACACGGTGAGGCCGACGCCCTTGTCCCGCGCGGCGGCGACCACGCGCTGCGCCTCGGCCGCGGTCGGCGCGAACGGCTTGTCCACGACCACCGGCAGACCCTGTTCGATCGCCCGCAGCGCGAGCGGCACGTGCGTGCGGTTCGGCGTGCTCACCACGACCAGGTCGAGGTCGTCGGCCCGGGCGAACAGTGCCTCGGGGTCCGGGACCACCTCCGCGCCGGGGTGCTCGGCCCTGGCCTGCTCCGCACGCTCCGCGTTGCCGGTGACGATCACCGCCGGGACCAGGCCCGGGGTCGCGGCGACCAGCGGCGCGTGGAAGACCCGCCCGCCAGTGCCGTATCCGAGGATGCCGACCCGTGCGTCTTCAGCCATGACCGTATTAAACAACAGTGTTGCGTAATTGGCCATCTCTCCGGAAGGATCACCGGATGACCGAGACCGGTGCCAACCTGCGCAGGCTGCGGCGGCACAACCGGGCACTGCTGCTCGGCTACATCCTGCGCGAGGGCGGGCTCAGCCGGGTGGAGCTGGCGCAGCGGTCCGGTCTCACCCAGCAGGCCGTGTCGAAGATCGTCGCGGATCTGCTGCCGGAGCGCCTGCTGGACGTCGAACGCCAGGCCGCGGCCGGCGTCGGCAAGCCCCGGACCCTGCTGCGGCTGCGTCCGGAGGCCCGGTGCGCACTCGGCGCCCAGCTCGACCGCGACGGTTTCCTCGTGCTGCGCACCGGGCTGACCGGCGAGGTGGAAGAGGTCGTCGAGGGTTCGCTGCCGCTCGGTTTCGATCCGGAACAGGCGGTGGCCGCGCTGGCCGACGGGGTGCGCACGCTGCTCGCCGGCGTCGATCCGGAGCGGGTGCTCGGTCTCGGCGTCGGCACGGTGGGCCCACTCGACCACCACGCGGGCCGGCTCCGCGACGCCACCAACATGCCCGGATGGCACGACGTCCCGCTGCGCGATCTGCTCGCCGCACGCACCGGTCTGCCGGTCATCCTGGACAAGAACACGAACGCGGCGGCGTTCGCGCACACCTGGCCGGAGGAGACCCCGGCGGCGACCGCGGTGGTGCTCGTGGGCACCGGGATCGGCGTCGGGCTGCTGATCGACGGGCGGGTCTACCGCGGACCACGCACGAACGCCGGCGAGTTCGGCCACACGACGATCGCGTACGCCGGTCCGCGCTGCGCGTGCGGCAGGCGAGGGTGCGTCGAGGTGCTGCACCAGACCGCGGCCACCCCCCAGGACGCTGCCCGGCTGCTCGGGATCGGGCTCGCCGACCTGGTACAGGTGCTCGACCTGGAGCGGATCGTCCTGTTCGGACGGACCATCCGCGCGGCCGGCGAGGTGTACCGCGAGACGGTCTCGGCACAGCTGCACGAACTGCTGCCGGTGCCGCACTGGCAGCGGATCGACGTGGAGGTGAGCGATCTCGACGAGGAGGCGGTCGCCCTCGGCGCCGCGTTCGAGGTGCTCGCCGGGTTCTACGCCGATCCGAAATGACGGGCACCGCACGCGCGGACAGATAGCATCCGCGACGTGCCCGACGAGTCCACCCCCGCAGCCGTCGATCCGGACGCGGCGCCCCGCACGCTGACCCCGGCGGAACGGATCGCGCCCAGCCGGCACGATCCGCTGGTGGCCGCGGCGAGCAGACCCGCGGGCGGGCCGCTGGGCGAGCACGCCGCGGTCGGCAGGCACTGGTTCTGGTCACCACAGCGCGTTGGCCTCGCGCTCGCCGTGTTCGCGCTGGTGCTGTGCTGGTTCGGCAAGGCCTCGTGCATCCAGCAGTACACCGACTCCAGCGGCGCGAACCAGCTCGACTGGCGATCCGGGCGCCCGTTCGTCGCGATGTGCTACTCGGACATCGTCCCGCTCTACAGCTCGGAGAAGCTGGACGATCCGCACACCTTCCCCTACGTCTCGTCGTGGCAGGAGGATTCACCGACCGCGCAGGACCAGACCCGGTACATGGAGTACCCGGTGGTCACCGGCCTGTTCCAGTGGGTCGACGCGAAACTCGCCGCGGCCTGGCTGTCGGTCGCCGATTCCGGCTGGCTGCCCGCCGCGCTACCGGTGGCGGTGTACTTCAACATCACCGCGTTCTTCCTCGCGCTGGCCTGGCTGGTCACCGTGTGGGCCACCGGGCGGACGACGAAACGCCGGCCGTGGGACGCGGTGCTCGTGGCGATTTCCCCGCTGGTGCTGGTGCACACGTTCACGAACTTCGACGCCATCGCCACCGCGTGCACGGCGGTGGGAATCCTCGCCTGGTCCCGCAGACGCCCGGAGATCGCCGGAGTGCTGCTCGGTCTCGGGGTGGCCGCGAAGCTGTACCCGTTGCTGCTGCTCGGGGTGCTGTTCCTGCTGTGCCTGCGGGCAGGGAAGCTGCGGACGTGGGGCCGGACGGCGCTGTTCACGGTGCTCACCTGGCTGGTGGTGAACGTCCCGTTCATCCTCGTCGCGACGCGCGGCTGGTGGGAGTTCTTCCGGCTCAACACCCTGCGTCCGATGGATCCGGATTCGCTCTACAACGTGATCGCCTCCACCACCGGCTGGGCGGGCTTCGACGGCATGCTCCACAAAGGACAGACGCCGGTGGTGCTGAACGTCGTGGTGGCCGTGCTGTTCCTGGCCTGCTGCGCGGGAATCGGCTACGTCACGCTGACCGCCCCGCGCCGTCCCCGGCTGGGACAGCTGGCGTTCCTGGCGGTGGCCGCGTTCCTGCTGACGAACAAGGTGTGGAGCCCGCAGTACTCGCTGTGGCTGGTTCCGCTGGCGGTGCTGGCCATCCCGCGCTGGCGCCCGCTGCTCGGCTGGATGGTGCTCGACGCGCTGGTGTGGGTGCCGCGGATGTTCTACTACCTCGGCATCGACCACAAAGGACTGCCCGAGGGCTGGTTCCTCGGCACGGTGGTGATCCGCGACCTCGCGGTGGCCGGCCTGTGCGTGCTGGTCCTGCGCGAGATCTACCGTCCCCGCACCGACCTCGTCCGGCTCTCCGGCGACGACGACCCCGCGGGCGGCGTACTGGACCGAGCCCGCGACCGGCTGCGGCTGCCCGGCTTCCGCGGCCACCGGACCACCACGACCGGCCCCGCACAGCAGAGCCCCGCCGAACCGGAGGGGCTCTGCTGACCCGCCTCCCGGCTACCGCGATGCCTCAGCGGCTGGGGCGCTTGCTGTGGCTGGGGTTCGCGGTGGCCGGGCCGGCGGAATCCCTCAACCGAGCTGTTTGCGCAGGTAGGCGATGTCGGCCGCCTGTCCGTCGCCGGGAGTTTCCACCACCACCGGCGCACCGGCCTGGCGCACGACCTCGGCGAGCAGCTCCGGGTCGATCGTGCCCGCGCCGTCGACCACGCTCGCGTGCCGGTCGCGGTTGGAGCCGGCCTCGTCGCGGGAGTTGTTGCAGTGCACCAAGTCGATCCGTCCGGTGATCGCCTTGACCTTCGCCACCGCGGTGGACAGGTCCCAGCCCGCCGCGTAGGCGTGGCAGGTGTCCAGGCAGAAGCCGGCGCCGAACTCGCCGACCTGGTCCCACAGCCGGGCGATCACGTCGAGTTCGCGGGTCATCGCGTGGTCGCCGCCGGCGGTGTTCTCGATCAGGACCGGCACCGCGAAACCGCCCTTGTCCGCCTCGCGCTCGAAGAGCTTGCGCCAGTTGGCCAGGCCGTCCTCGATCTCGGTGCCGGCGCCGACGTGCCCGCCGTGCACGATCAGGCCCTTCGCACCGACCGCCGCGGCTCCGGTGGCGTGCTGGGCCACGTTCTTACGGGATGGGATGCGGATCCGGTTGTTCAGCGACGCGACGTTGATCAGATACGGCGCGTGGATGAAGACCTCGACCGGCGATTGCTTGATCGACTCCCCGTGCGGATGCGGCTTCGGGGCCTTCCATCCCTGCGGGTCGGAGAGGAAGAACTGGACGACGTCGGCTTTCCGCTCGGCGACAGCCTCCAGCGGATCGTCGTCGCGGACGTGGGCGCCAATCTGCATGGGCACGACGCTACCCCCGGGTGAATCGGGCCCTTCGAGGCCAGTTGGTCACGCTCGTGCAGTACCGTGAGCGCGTTCCGTGATCCAGGTCGGGCCGTCGGAGGGGCACATGGGGAAGCACGCTGGCCGGAAGACGTCGCTGGGCGTCGCTGTGGCGGTACCGGTGCTGTCGGCCGCGTTCGCGTTCCCGGGCACGGCGGTGGCCGATCCGAGTCCCACGCTCGACGGCGACTGCGCGGCCACGCTGCAGAACGGCAAGGACGGCAAGGACGGCAAGGGCCTCACCCTCGACGCCGGCGCGCCGCTGAACGCTCCCGACCGGGTCACCGTCGGCCTCGACTCGAAGTCCGAGCAGGCGGACGGAAAGAACCCGCTGCTCACCGTGCCGGTGGGCGATCTGGCACGCGGGCTCGGCGTCGGCGAGGTCCCGGTGGTCGGCGACGCCGCGGCGGACGGGGTGTGCCCGGTCGCGAAAGACGTCGCGAACGGCGTGGGCAACACGACCCAGCAGCTGGTCGGCGGCGTGCAGGGCACCCCGCCGGGCGACGGCCCCGGTGAGGACCCCGGTCCCGGACCCGGGCCGGGCACGGAACCGACCCCGCCGGGCGGCTCCACCCCCGCTCCCGGCGGCACGCTGGACCCGGTGAAGACCGGCGGTCCGGACGACCTCACCTCGATTTCCGGCATCTTCACCGGTGCCGCCATGCTGCCCGCCTCCTTCGTGCAGGCGCCCGTGGTCACGCAGGTCATCCCCGGTCAGCTGCCGCAGAATCCGGTGCCGCCGACCGTCGACGAGAAGAAGTCCGGTTCCGCGCAGGCGCTGCCGGCGGCGACCCCGCCTGCCCGGCTCCCGCTGTTGCTCGCCGTGCTCGCGCTGGCGATCGTGGCCGCGGCGCTGGTGCGTGCCTGGCTCCGCCGCAAGCCCGCCTGATCACTGTGCGTATCACCCGTTCCACCCGATTGCCCGACATCGGACACGGAGCGGGCGTCACCCGGGTTCGTTACCGTCGTTGTCCTGGGAAGGGACTCGGACACGGCGAAGGGGCCGGCCCATGCAGGATCGGACACGGAAAGCGACCGCGCTGGGCGCCGCCGCTTTCGTCCTCGCCGGTTCGGCCGCGCTCGCCGCACCCGCCACGGCGTCCGCCGCCCCGGAGACCCTGACCGCGAAGTGCGGATCCACGATCACGGCCAAGCCGGGAGACCACGTCAAGGCGACCACCCCACTGCTCGGGCTGCCGCTGGACCTCGGTGTGGTCGGCAAGGTCTCCGGAGTACTGACCGGGACCATCAACGCGGTACTGGGCACGGTCTGTCACGTCACCGTGCACGTGGTGGACGCGGTCGTCGCGCCGGTGCCGGGAATCGGCGCCCCGGCCGCGAGTGCGGTCAACGGCGTCGTCGCCGGCACCACCGACACCGCTCAGCAGGGACTTTCCGCGGCGGGCAAGGCGCTCGGTGGCGAGCCGGTAGCGCAGAACCCCGGGCCGAACCCGCAGCAGCCACCGCCCGGCGGCGCCCCGCACCAGGGCGGCGCCCCGGCCGGGCAGAGCCCGATCCCGGGAGTGAACAGCCCCCTGCTGCCCGCGGGCGGAGGCGGCGGCGCCGGGCCGCTGTCGTCGCTGGTGCCGAACTTCGGCAGCCTGCCGTTCGGCTACTCGACCGGGTACGCACCCATGCGTGACTACAGCGGGATCCCCATGGCGATGGCCGGGCTGTTCACCCCGTCGCCCGCGCTGCGCTACGGCAGCCAGATCCCGGGGTACGCACCGCAGTACGGACTTCCGGGCACCGGCGGCAGCTCCGCCGGCGACCGGACCGTGCAGAACGCCGGGCAGGCCCAGGCGTTACCGACCACCGGCGCCGACCACACGAACGGGTTGGACTGGCCCGTTCTGGTCGCAGTGATCGCACTCTCCGGAGTCAGCGCCGGGCTGGTCCGCACCTGGGTGCTCCGCCGGATGGCCGCTGCGAATTAGGCCGACTCACCAGTATCTTCTTCGGTACCGTTTCGTTGTACCCCCTGCAATGGCTCACGCCCGCGGACCCCGGAGGACAAAGCTCGTGCGGAACACCCCCACCTGGCAGAGAACTCGTCGAGCACTCACTGTCACCGCACTGGCCGCCCTCGTCACCGGCGGCTCGTTCCTGGGCGCCGGCACCGCCTCCGCCGCGACCACGCTGGCCGGCCAGTGCACGGGCGCGGTCAGCGGCAACATGGGCGACTCGGTGGCGCTGCCGGGCTCCTCGGTGAAGGAGGTCGTCCGGCAGGCGGCGCGCGAGCAGGTGGGCCTGTTCAACTTCCTCTCCGTGTGGCCCGATGCGCTGGCGAACACGATCGCGGACAAGGGCAACCTCGCGGTCGGCGAGATTCCCGATTCCGCGGGCGGAAGCATCGGCGGCGACGCGATCGGCGCAGTGGTCGAGAAGAACCTCAAAGGCGCGAACGGTCTCGGCGTACTGCCCGACACCCGGAACAAGGTGCTGGCGGCCATCAGCGACAAGGTCAGCTCGGCGTGCGGGCTGACCACCGTGGCCGCGAACTACTCCGCGCCGTCGTCCAGTTCGCCCGCCACCGGCGGCAGCAGCACCCCGGACCAGGGCGGTCAGACCGCGCCGGACGGCAGCCCGCTCGGCAACTACCAGCCCGGCAGCACCGGCACCGCACCGCGCCGCGACTACGGCGGCATCCCGACCGCCACCCCGGGCACCGCGGTCGCCCCGGGTGCGCGCTACCCGAACGGCGGCGCGCTGCCCGGCTCCGGCGCCGTGCCGCAGACCTCGGCCGGGCAGGGCCCGCAGGGGCAGAACCCGGAGATCCGCAACGCGGGCAACGCGGAAGCACTGGCCACCCGCGGCGGCTCGGAGGTCCAGCTGCCGATGCTGCTCGCGGTGATCGTGCTCGCCGGGGTGAGCGCCGGCCTCGTGCGCACCTGGGTGCTGCGCCGGGTGTCCTGACCGCAGCGCCCCCCACCGCACCGCGGCGCCGATGCCGCCGGGTACGCTTACCTGGACAAACCCTCCTGCCACGGATCCGCCGTGGCCGCGAGCCCATAGGAGGTGAGTGGTTGTGTCACGCCATTACGAGGTAATGGTCATCCTGGACCCCACGCTCGACGAGCGCACGGTCGCCCCCACGCTGGAGAACTTCCTCAACGTGATCCGCACGTCGGGCGGAAGCGTCGAGAAGGTCGACGTCTGGGGCCGTCGGCGCCTCTCGTACGAGATCAAGAAGCACGCCGAGGGCATCTACGCGCTGCTGGACCTGAACTCGACGGCCGAGGCCGTCAAGGAGCTCGACCGGCAGCTGTCGCTGCAGGAGACCGTCCTGCGCACCAAGGTCATGCGCCGTGAGGTCAAGGCCGCGGCCAAGCCCGCGCCCGCCAAGGCCTGATCCGAAAGGACGCCATCCGTGGCTGGAGACACCGTCATCACCGTGGTCGGGAACCTGACTTCCGACCCGGAGCTGCGCTTCACCCCTTCCGGTGCGGCAGTCGCGAACTTCACCGTCGCGTCCACCCCGCGCACCCTCGACCGGCAGACCGGCGAGTGGAAGGACGGCGAGGCACTGTTCCTGCGCTGCAACATCTGGCGGCAGGCGGCCGAGAACGTCGCCGAATCGCTCACGCGGGGTGCCCGCGTGGTGGTGCAGGGTCGGCTGAAGCAGCGGTCGTTCGAGACCAAGGAAGGCGAGAAGCGCACCGTCGTCGAGCTCGAGGTCGACGAGATCGGCCCCTCGCTGCGTTACGCCACGGCGAAGGTCAACAAGGTCAGCCGCGGTGGCGGCGGCGGTGGTGACTTCGGCGGTGGCGGTGGCGGCGGCGGTTTCGGCGGTGGCGGCGGCAACCGCGGTGGCGGCGGCAGCGCGCCGGCCGACGACCCGTGGGGCTCCGCCCCGCCCGCGGGCGGTGGCGGCGGCGGCTTCTCCGACGAGCCCCCGTTCTGATCTCAATTTTCTAGAATTCCAGGAGTACTACTGTGGCCAAGCCACCCATTCGCAAGCCCAAGAAGAAGGTCTGCGTGTTCTGCAAGGCCGAGAAGAAGGGCCGTCCGGAACTGATCGACTACAAGGACACCAACCTGCTGCGGAAGTACATTTCCGACCGCGGCAAGATTCGTGCCCGTCGCGTCACCGGCAACTGCAGCCAGCACCAGCGCGACATCGCCATCGCGGTGAAGAACTCGCGCGAGATGGCGCTGCTGCCCTACACGTCCACCGCGCGCTGAGGGGAGCCCGAGTCATGGCGAAGATCATTCTCACCACCGACGTGGCGAACCTCGGCGGTCCCGGCGACATCGTCGAGGTCAAGGACGGCTACGCGCGCAACTACCTGCTGCCGCGTGGCTACGCCATCGTGGCCAGCAAGGGCGCGGAGAAGAACGTGCGCACCATCCAGCGCGCACAGGAGTCCCGCCGCATCCGCGACCTCGACCACGCCCGCGAGATCAAGGCGACGCTCGAGGGCCTCGGCCCGATCCAGCTGACCGGCAAGGCCGCGGCCGGCTCGAAGAAGCTCTTCGGCTCGATCACCGCCGGCGAGATCGTCGACGCGATCAAGGCACAGGGCGGCCCCCTGCTGGACAAGCGCATCCTGGACGTGCGCGACCACATCAAGACGACCGGCAAGCACTCGGTCAACGCCCGCCTCCACCCGGACGTGAAGGTGGACGTGCGCCTGGAGGTGAAGGCCGCCTCGGCCTGACCCTCCCCGGCGCACGCTCCGCGTGCAAGACCACCGAAAGCCGGTGCCTGCCCTTCACGGGGCGGGTACCGGCTTTCCGGCGTTCCGGCCGGCTGCGCTCTGGAACAGCATTCACCAGCAGCCCGCGACAGAGCCCTGACCTGCAGTGACACTCGCAACGAGAGTCGCGCGCAAGGGTGCCGTCCAGCAGTCCGCAAAGTGCCCGATTCCGAGCGGGAACCAACCGCCGTGCGTTACCATCCAAGCTGCTGATCTCGACGTTGAGGCGCGAGCCGTGGCTACTAGGGGGTCCACTGAGATGGCCGAACCACAACCTGCACCTGACCCGCTGAAGGACACCGTCGTACCCGAAGTCCCGCCGATCATGGTCGGTGGCTACGGGAGCTCCGGCGGCTACAAGTTCAGCGAGGACGAGGTCGACGCGGTCATCAAGCAGTGGGAGGACCTGCTCACCGACCTCACCAAGGACCGTGTGCACGCGCAGAACATCGCCGACGTGAAACCGCCCGCCGATGAAGTCGCCAGCCACACCTTCATCAACCAGGGTGCCAATCCGTCGGGGAAGAGCCTGCTGGACGAGCACAACAAGATGGTCAAGTACACCCAGAACTTCATCACTGCACTCACCGCGGCCAAGAACAAGATCACCGTCAACGAGCAGGAAAACCGCGACCGGCTGGCTCAGCAAGACAAGGGCGGGTTCTGAACACCACATGTCTCACCACATCGCGCGACTCGCCGTCGGAACACTCGCCGTTCTTGGTCTGCTCACCGCGTGCACCGGCAAGACCGAAGGAACGGGCGATACACCTGCTGCCACGAACTCCAGCAGCGCACCGAACACCAGTTCCGGCGCCCCGAAAGTACCGTCGCCGCTGCCGACCCAGAAGCTGATCGCCGATCCGTGCACCGCTCTCGGAGCCGACGAAGCAGCGGATCTCGGCTTGAAGTCACCGGGGAGCCCGAGCGGTCAATCACCGCCCGGCTGCGACTGGCAGTCCACCCAGTTCGCCGGGAACGTGATCGGGATCACGCCAGTCACCCCGAACAAGAACGGGCTCGGCGACATCTACTCCAACAAGGCCGGCTACGCCTATTTCGAGCCGACCACGATCGGAAGCTACCCCGCGGTGTACGGATCCACGCTCGGCGACGATCGCTCAGAAGGTGTGTGCAACGCGGTGGTCGGCGTCACTGACCAGCTCGGAGTTTCGATCAGCACCTCGATTTCGACCGGAAAGAACCACGACGACCCGTGCGGTGCTGCGGGCAAGGTCGGCGAGGCCATGATCAACCATCTCAAGACAGCGCAGTGACTGCTGCGCGGCCCTAGCAGGCCTGGAAGGAAGAGTCTCATCATGGGGAATGGGGACGACACAGGCAGCGCCCTGAAGGACACCGCCAAAGGTGCGGCGATCGGGGCCACCTACGGTGCCATCGCCGGGCCCGAGGGCGCGGTCGTCGGCGCTGCGGTCGGCGGCCTGGTGGGTGCGGCAGTCCACATATTCAGCGGCGGTCCGACCGCCGAGAACGCGCAGGCCAACGTCGGCGGCGGGTCGATCACCGCGACCGAGATCTACAAGAAGATCAGCGCCGGCAACACCACCTCGCTTGAGCATGGCCAGTCCGAGTCCGACACGCTCGGCAGGACGCACAGCGATCGAGCCAACTCGATCGAAGCCCTGAACAACAAGATGGGCGAAGCCTGGCAGGGCAACAGCGCGTCCGCGGCGACCGGCGGTGCGGGCGCGCTGAAGATGTGGCACGACGACTCGGCCAACAACCTGGGCAAGAGCCGCAGCTTCATCACCAACCAGATGGACGCGTTCCACGACGTGCACGGCAAGGTCCAGCAACTTCCGGACGAGCCGCCGGAGATGGAGTGGTACGACCACCAGCCCTTCAGCGACAAAGACGACGAGATCAACAAGTACAACCAGGACAGCCAGACCAACGTCCAGGCCTACACCGCGTACTACGGTTCCAGTAACCAGAACGCGGGCGGGATGCCGCAGTACAACGTCTGGCAGGGCAACAACATCTCCGACGGTGGGAGCAACCCCAACGTCGGAGGCGTCGGGCCCGGTGGTGTGGGTAATGGCGGCGGCGGCTTCGGCGGGGGCGGCGCGGGTGGCTTCACCCCGCCCAAGACGAACATGCCGAAGGTCAACGCGAACACGCCGAAGTTCGACACTCCGAAGACGAACACGCCGAACTACACCCCGCCCAAGACTGACGTTCCCAGCTACACCCCGCCCAACGACAACACCTCGGCGTCGGGTTACGTGCCGCCTTCGGTGAATCCCGGCTCGTTCGGGCCTGGGGGTTCCGGCGGGTCCGGCGGGTTCGGGCCTGGTGGCGGCGGCGCCGGTGGGTTCGGTCCCGGTGGCGGCGGATCGGGTTCCGGCGCCGGCGGGTTCGGTGCGGCGGGCTTCGGGCCGGGCGGGTTCGGCACCGGGGGCATGGGCTCCGGCGCGGCCGCGGGTGAAGGCGCCGGTGGCGCCGGCAGCGGGATGCGTGGGGCCGGCATGGGCGGCGCGGGTGCGGCGGGCAAGGCCGGTTCGTCCGGGATGGGCGGCATGGGTGGTGCCCGTGGCGGCGGCAAGAAGGGCGAGGAGGACCAGGAGCACCAGACGAAGTACCTGGTGGAAGAGGACAACAACGAACTCTTCGGCTCCGACCAGCTGACCGTGCCGCCCGTGATCGGTGAATGAGGCCCGACAAGTGATCACTCTCGACCGGCCGGTGACGTTCACGGCCTACACCCTGTGCAACCTCATCCGGCGACGCGGTGCCGAACCGCACCAGGTCATCGGGGAGACCGCGGCGTTCTACGTGCCGGAGGACGAGCGCAAGCTCGACGAGTCGGTCAACGCGGGGCTGATGCAGGCCGGGCTGATGGGACCCCGGGGGATGGACCGCGATCTGCTCGCGCTGATCGAATCCATCTCCCACCCGCACCTCGAGTACTACGGCTGGTTCAACGGCCAGTTCGAAGACGGCAGCCCGGCCAACTTCTCGGCGCTGGTGGGCAGCGGCAACGGCGGCGGCTTCGGGCTCGTCCGCGTCAATGGCCAGCAGACCGTCGCGGTCACCCGGCAACGGCCGGAACGGCTGCTCGAAACGTTCCTCGACATCGTCCCGGCCGCACGGACCCCCTCCGGGCAGACACTCGTCACCAGCCGGGCCGAGTACGAGAGCGGACGGGTGGCGAACGCCGACGAACCGCGTGGCTCGATCATGCAGTCCGGGCCCAGCCGCAACCAGCAGCAGGCGTCCCCGCTGAAGGAGATCCAGCGGATCATGAAGGCGGAACGCACCGGTGCCGGGGCGCTGTACGTGGCGGCCCGGCCCGCCAACGGCACCCGCCGGCGGATTCCCAAGCCGGTCAACTTCGTCGACATCAGCGAAGGCCGATGGCTGATGGAGGAGCGGCCGGGCCGCGAATCCCTGATCGTCTACACCCCCGCATCCCGGCAGGCGATCTCGGAACGGCTCCGGGCAGCGCAGAGCGCACTGAGCTGACACCGGCGACCATCACTCCGGGTGGAGTTCCCGGCACGGCATCGCACCGATGACCGGCCGGTGAACTCCACCCGGATTTTTGTTCCGGCGAGGCTACCTGCACCTTTCCGCACTCACTCACGGAGCGCAGCCACCAGCGGCTCGCCGGACCGCCACATCCTTCGTTCAGCCCATCGTGGGCGAGCTCTACCGTCCGTAGCAACCATCCACAGGCGGCCGTGCACCACCGAGCCCGACACGCCGAAGAACGCGGTCCGCGCGACACGCCGAACGAATTCGAGCGAAGTTCTCCACAGTCTCTACACAGGGTTTGACCTGCGGTTTCTCGGGGGCCTGCGAGCACTGTCCCCACCTTGTCCACAGGCTGACCGACACCTGTGACTAGTTGGCCCCAGTCATCCACAGGCTGTCCACAGGACGGTCAACAGCCGGAATTGCGCTCGTCCTTCCGGGGGATCTAGCGTGCTGGCTCGGCCAGTACGCACGGTGGCCTCCGGCGTGGTGATTCGGCGCGGTACGAGCGCCGGTCCATCATCGGGAAGGACCCGGATCGGGACTGGGAAAGCCGGACGGATTCCGGCATACTCGAACAGGTGTTCGCATTGCCGGGTCCGGCGGATTCGCCGAGTCCCACGGGTCCGGCGAGACCAGCGGGTCCGCCGAGTCCCACGGGTCCGGCGGGTCCCACGGGTCCGTCCGGTGCCGGACGTGGTCCGGCGGGCCGGTGAAACGACGAGCACACGACGAGAAGGGGCCGGCCGGTTCTCCGGCCGGGCGAGGAGGTGTCCGCAGCGGTGGCGCTGACCGACGACCGCGGTCCGGTGTACGCGGAGTCCGATCCGGGGCCGAGCGACGCCGGTCCCGGGGGATTCGACCGGCAGCCGCCGCAGGACCTCGCGGCGGAGCAGTCGGTGCTGGGCGGCATGCTGCTGTCCAAGGACGCGATCGCGGACGTCATCGAGGCGCTCGGCCCCGGCGACTTCTACCGGCCCGCGCACCAGGCCGTGTACGACTGCGTCCTCGACCTCTACGGCCGGGGTGAACCGGCCGACCCGATCACGGTGTCCGCGGAGCTCGAGCGCCGCGGCGAGCTGGGCCGGGTGGGCGGTGCGCCGTACCTGCACACGCTCATCGCGACCGTGCCCACCGCGGCCAACGCGGGCTACTACGCCGAGATCGTGGCCGAGAAGGCCGTGCTGCGCCGGCTCGTGGAGGCGGGCACCCGGATCGTGCAGTACGGCTACGGCGCGGCCGCGGCCGACGGCGCGAACATCGACGAGGTCGTGGACCGCGCGCAGGCCGCGATCTACGACGTGACCGAGCGGCGCACCAGCGAGGACTACGTCGCACTGGAGGACCTGCTCCAGCCGACCATGGACGAGATCGACGCGATCGCCTCGCGCGGCGGGCAGTCCCAGGGCATCCCGACCGGGTTCGCCGACTTCGACGAGCTGACCAACGGCCTGCACCCCGGGCAGATGATCATCGTCGCGGCACGGCCCGGTGTCGGCAAGTCGACTCTCGGCCTGGACTTCGTCCGCTCCGCGTCGATCAAGCACGGCCTGACCAGCGTCATCTTCTCACTGGAGATGAGCCGCACCGAGATCGTGATGCGCATGCTCTCGGCCGAGGCCAAGATCCGGCTCGCCGACATGCGCGGCGGCAAGATGTCCGACGACGACTGGACCCGGCTGGCCCGCCGGATGAGTGAGGTGTCCGAGGCGCCGCTGTTCGTCGACGATTCGCCGAACATGACGATGATGGAGATCCGGGCCAAGGCCCGCAGGCTCAAACAGCGGCACGACCTCAAGCTCGTGGTCGTCGACTACCTGCAGCTGATGACGTCCGGCAAACGCGTCGAATCGCGGCAGCAGGAGGTCTCGGAGTTCTCCCGGCAGCTGAAGCTGCTGGCGAAGGAGATCGAGGTCCCGGTGATCGCGATCTCCCAGCTCAACCGTGGTCCGGAACAACGCACCGACAAGAAACCGATGCTGTCGGACCTGCGGGAGTCCGGTTCGCTGGAGCAGGACGCCGACATCGTCATCCTGATCAACCGGCCGGACGCCTGGGAACGCGACGACCCCCGCGCCGGCGAGGCCGACCTCATCCTGGCCAAGCACCGCGCCGGGCCGACCAGCACGATCGTGGTCGCCCACCAGCTGCACTACAGCCGGTTCGCCGACCTCGCCCACGAGTAGCCACAGTGGCCGCCCAGGGTCGGCTGGCAATCCGGCCCTGGGCGCCGTCGGGTACGTCGACTGCGAACCTGCGGCACGCGGCCACTTCAGCCCGGCGCGCTTCCGGGAAGCCGGGGCCTCACAGCTGCACGAGAACCGCTCCCACGTGCTGCCCTTCGACCAGTTCGCGCAGCGCCCTGGGGGCGTTCTCGATGCCGTCCAGCCGGGAGTGCGGAAAAGTCAGTGTGCCGTCGCGCAGTCCGGCGCCGAACTGGCGGTACCACTCGGGGATCAGGTCGAGGTGGTCCGTGTGCAGGACGGTTCCGCGCACGGTGATGCTCCGGGTCAACAGCGCAAAGGTGTCGATCGCCGTCGTCGGGGAGCCGGAGGCCGCGAGCTGGGCGCCCAGTGCCCCGACGATCGCGATGCGGGCGCCTTGGTTCGCGACGGCGATGGACGCCTGCAGCTGCTCGCCGCCGACGTTGTCGATCACCGCGTCGATGCCATCGGGAGCCGCGGCGCGCAGTTGCTCCTCGACTGAGCCCACGCCGCGCAGGATCACGGCGTCGTAGCCGAGTTGCTCGCGCAGGAAGTCGGCCTTGCGCTGCGAGCCGGCACTGCCGATGACGCGCACAGCTCCGCGGAGCCGTGCGGCCTGCCCGGCGAGGGAGCCCACACCGCCGGCGGCGCCGCTGACGAAAACCGTGTCCCCTGGCCGGACCTCGGCTCCGCGGGTGACGCCCATCCATGCGGTGGGGCCCTGGGACAGGTAGGCGGCCGGGTCCGGTAGCAGGTCGGGGTCGACGCGCTGCGCGTCGGCAGCGTCCAGCAGGGCGAACTCCCGCCAGCCGAGATCGTGATGTACGAGGTCACCGGGGGTGAAATCGGTACCGGGCGCGGAAACGACCTCGCCGATCGCGGGGCCGTACAGCGGCTCACCGAGCGCGAAGGGGCACATCGGCACGTCGATCGTCTCGTCCATGAGCGTCCGCATCACGGCGGCCACGCTCATCACCCGGGTGCGGACGAGCAGCCGGCCGGGCTCGGGAGCGGGGGTCGGGACCTCGGCGATCTCGAAGAGATCACCCGTGACCGGCGCCCCCGGCGCTGGACGGCCCGCCAGCCGGATCTCGCGATGGGTACGGGGGACGTGGCGGCGGTCGGACAGTGCGGTGGTCAAGGTCGGCTCCTGGATAAGTGGGCTCGTACGCCTTCCACGCTCCACGTCCCACCAGATCACGTCCAACGAATAATTTTGCTCGCAACCATCACCTAGGTAGATAGTGGGGAGATGGAACTGCGCCAGTTGGAGTGCTTCGTCGCGGTGGCCGAGGAGTCGAGCTTCACTCGCGCCGCCGCCCGGCTCCACGTCGTGCAGTCGGCTGTGTCGGCGACGATCGCGGCTCTGGAAGGGGAGCTGCACGCCAGACTGCTGGAGCGCACGTCAAGGCGGGTCAGCCTCTCGGACGCGGGCCGCGCGTTACTGCCGAAAGCCCGGGCAGCCCTCGACGCCGTGCGGGACGCGCGGGACGCCGTCGACGACGTCAACGGTGGCGTCCGCGGCACCCTGCGTGTCGGGACGCTGAGTTCTCTCGGGGTGATCGATCTGCCCGACCTGCTGGGTCGCTTCCACCGCGAGCATCCGGTCGTCTCGGTGCGCCTGGCCACCGCGGCATCGAGCGGTGGCTCACCCGGGCTCCTCAAGGCGCTCACCGAGAGCAGGCTCGACCTCGCGTTCGTCTCGGTTCCCGGCCCACCGCCACCGGGCGTGCGGTGGAGAGATCTCACCGCCACGCCGTTGGACCTCGTCGTCCCCGCGGGGCACCGGCTTGCTCGCGAGAGCCAGGTGGCGATCGGCGACCTGGCCGGTGAGACGTTCATCGACTTCCCCTCCGGTTACGGCAACCGCGCCGTGACAGACCGCGCTTTCGCCGCGGCCGGGCTGCACCGCCACGTCGCCATCGAGATCACCGCCATCGGGGCAGGCGCCGACTTCGTCCGCCACGGCCTCGGCGTCGCGCTGCTGCCCCGAGGCAGCACCGAGTCCGACGACGACCTCGTCTCGCTGCCCGTGACCGGCGCGGACCTCAACTGGCCGATTTCGCTGGCCACGCCGGGCGACCGCACCCCCAGCGCGGCAGCCCGAGCCTTCGAGCGCGTGGTCGACCAGCATCTGCTGTGACGCGGCTGCCACGTCCGGGAAAGCCGCGACGTCCGCGCCCACACCGGACCTGGTCGGGCAGGTTCGAATTCGACCTTCGTCAGTGGCGAGGCGGTGGAGGAGCTCTTCCGGTCCGGACAGGACGGGAGCAGTCCGCGCGCTGAGCAAGGAATACCGCCTCACCCGGAAACGTCACGTACTCTGGTAGTTGAAATTTCACTCACCTGGAGGCCGTGATGGCGATCCGTACTCCCGTCCTGTACCTCAGTCACGGTGCGCCGCCGCTCGCTGATGACGTGACGTGGACGCGGCAGCTGGCCGGATGGGCCGCCGGGCTGCCGAAACCGAAGGCGATCCTCGTCGTGTCCGCGCACTGGGAAGAGGCGCCGCTCACGCTGGGGGCGACCACGACGGTTCCGCTGGTCTACGACTTCTGGGGCTTCCCGGATCGCTATCACCAGGTGCGTTACGCCGCGCCCGGGGCACCGGAGCTGGCCACGCAGGTACGCGCACTGCTGCACTCCCCGGCAACGCCGGTGCGCGACGCCCCGGAACGTGGCCTGGACCACGGCGCGTACGTGCCGCTCGTGGAGATGTATCCCGCCGCAGACGTGCCCGTGCTGCAGATTTCGCTGCCCTCGCTCGATCCGCGGGTGCTTTACGACGTCGGCCGGAAGCTGGCGCCCTTGCGCGACGAAGGCGTGTTGATCATCGGCAGCGGCTTCTTCACCCACAACCTCAGCGCGCTGCGCCAGGTCGACGCCAGCGACGGCGCCCCGCCGCAGTGGTCGGCGGAATTCGACCAGTGGGGTGCCGAAACCCTCCGCTCCGGCGACCTCGACGCACTCCTCGACTTCCAGCACACAGCGCCGGCCGCGGCGGTCGCGCATCCGAAGATCGAGCACTTCGCGCCGCTTTTCGTCTCACTCGGCGCGAGCTCGGCCGAAGGGGCGGGCCGCACCGTGATCGACGGTTTCTGGTACGGCCTTGCCAAGCGTTCGCTCGAATTCTCCTGACCGGACACAGAAAACGGGCCCGGAAGCCGATCGGCTTCCGGGCCCGTCCGGGTCATCCCCGACTTACTTCGTGAAGAAGCCGGTCACCTTCGCGGCCAGGTTCTGCACCGCGGCCAGCGGGCCCTGCGCACCGGCGGCCGGAGCCGTCGGCAGCTGGGTCGGCAGCGTGGTCGGCCCGGTGGGCAGCGTCGGCAGCGCGGTCACGGCCGGCAGCTGCTCCAGCGTCGGCAGCTGAGCCTTCAGCGGAAGCGTCGGCACCGGAGCGTCGGCACGCTCACCGGCGATCGGCAGGGCCGGCACACCCGGCAGGTTCGGCAGCGCCGGAGCCGAGGGCAGCGTCACGCCGTCCTTCAGCCCGGAAACCGACGGCAGCGCCGACGCACCGTTCAGCTGGTTGAGCTGACCGAGCGCGGACAGTCCGCTGACCTGCGGCAGGTCCGCACGCTCGCCACCGGGCAGCGCCGGCACGCCGGGCAGCGACGGGGCGGGCAGCGCACCGGTGGGCAGGCCCGGCAGGCCCGCACCCTTGGGCAGCGCGGACAGGCTCGGCAGCGCGGGCAGCTCGTCGGCCGCCATCTCGCCCCCGACCGGCACGTTGATCTGCGGCTCTTCGACGATCTGCGTGGCGTCCGTCGCGTCGGCAGTGGCCTGTCCGACCAGCTCCAGCGGCACGTCGAAGATCTGCACCACAGCGCCGAGGTCGTGGTAGAAGTTGTAGCCGGACAGCGCGTCACCGGGACCGTCGGTGGTGGGGGTGCCACCGTTGGTCGCGGTCAGCTGGTTGTCGGCCACGGCGTGCGCGACGCCGCCCACGGCGACCGCGTCGCCGAACACCTGCGCCACCGCGGTGGCCGGGATGTCCAGGATGTCGCCGGAGAGCGCGCCCTCCACACCCGAGGTGGTGTCGTCGCCCGCGTTGGTCACGACGGTGCTGTTCATGCCGTCGCCGGACGAAACGCCCGCCGCGGACACCGCGTCGCCGAAGACCTGCGCGACCGCGAGCGGGTCCGCACCGATGATGTTGCCCGCGATCGCGCCCGCGTCACCCGCGGTTTCCGCGTCGCCACCGGCAGTCGAGGTGACGTCGTTGGTGCCGACGCCGTGGCCCAGCGCGCCACCCGCGACGCCGTCGGCGAAGATCGTGGCCGCACCGGCGACCGGCGCCTTCACGATGTTGCCGGCGAGAGCACCCGCGGTGCCGTCGGTGCTGGCGTCGCCACCGGCGGTGGAGTCGGTCAGGTTGTCGGCCGAACCGGTGCCGATGCCGGCGAGCGCGCCGCCGACGCCGTGGCCCTGCACGGGCAGCGACACCGGAGCCTCGATGAGGTTGCCCGCGCCCGCGCCGCTCGGGCCGGTCGCGTGCACGTCCGAACCGGCACCCGAGGTGGTGTCGTTGCTGGCCGTGCCGTGGCCCTGGCCGACGAACGCGCCGCCGATGCCGAACAGCTGCACCGGGGCCGACACCGGGACAGTGCCGAGGTTCGAGCTCAGGAAGCCGTTGTCGTCGGCGGTGTTCCCGCCGCCACCGCCCTGCACGACCTTGGTCTCGGTGGCGTCGCCCGAGCCCTGCCCGATGAACGAGCCGCCCACGCCGAAGACCTCGGCCGGAACGCCCACCGGCACCTGCACGATGTTGCCCGAGCCGGACGAGTCGTTGCCCTGGCTGCCGTCGTAGCCACCGGCGGTGACGACCTTGTCCTCGACCGAGGTGCCGGACGCGTTGCCGATGTGGCTGGCGCCGATGCCGTGCACCTCGGGGGCGCCGGCGATCTGGCTGTTGACGATGTTGCCGCCGAGGAACGTGTCGTTGCCCCGGGTGTAGCTGCCGTTGCCGGCGTTGACATCGGTGGTGTTGTCGCACGCGGCGTGCGCGTTGCCGATGTAGGTCGCGCCGACGCCGCAGGCCTCGACGGGCAGCGCCACGGCCGGGTCGACCACGTTGCCCGCACCGGCGGCGTCCTCACCGGTGGTCTTGATGAAACCACCGGAGTCGACCGTGCTGGAGTGGCTGGAGGACGCGCGGTCGAGCGCCTTGCCCGTGGTGGCGTTGCCGATCCACGAACCGGCCACCGAGGCCACGTTGGCGACCGGGCTCAGCTGCGGGGCGACCGCGTTGCCGCCGAGGAACGAGCCGTCGCCGTCGGTCTCGAGGTAGGTCGGGGTGTCGGCGAGGCTGCCCGTGCGCTTGTCGCCCGCCTTGGCGTCGGCCACGGAGCTGGAGTTCGCGTCCGCGTCCGAGCCCCACACACCACCGGCGTTGCCGTTGAACTTGACCGGCAGCGCGATCGGCGCGCCGACCATGTTGCCGCTCGCCGAGGAGCCCTTGCCGTCGGTCAGCGCCGAGCCACCGGAGGTGGCGGAGGTGTCCGCGGAGTACTCGCTGTAGGCGTTGCCGAGGATCCAGGACGCGGCGTTGCCGGTCACCTGGACCGGGGTGGCGAACTGGCCTGCCACGACGTTGCCGGAAAGGCCGGAGCCCTTGCCGGTGGTGTCGATGTTGCCGGTCTCGCTGACGTCCTGGCTGGCCGAGCCGCCGTGCACCGCACCGCTGCCGCCGGCAAGGCCGACGCCGTTGCCGGCGATCTGCACGGGCAGCGCCCAGTCGAGGGCCACGACGTTGCCGGCGAGGCCGGAGTCCTTGCCGTCGGTGGCGACGTCCTGGTTGTGGTTGTAGTTCTGCTCGTGCGAGGTGCCCTCGACGTGTGCGTCGCCCAGCACGCCCACCGCGTTGTCCACGATCTGCACCGGGACCACCAGGTCGCCGGAGACCTTGTTGCCCTTGAGGGCGTCGTCGGTCGGGGTGATGTCACGCGGCGCTTCGGTCTTCGGCAGCTTGCCGGTCAGCGAGCTCGCCGCACCGGCGGGAGCCTTCGCCGAGGACAGCGCCTTCTTGGCCGCGGAGGTGACCGGCTTGGTGCTGATTTCGCCCTTGTAGGCGGGCACGTCCACCTGTCCGAGCGGGGTGCCGATGGCGTTGTTGCTGGTGTCGATCGGAACGGTGACGTTCAGGTCGAGCGGGGAGGCCGGGGTGTCCGGGTTGACGTTCTCGTCTGCCGAGGCGATGCCGGTACCCAGCATCAGCAACCCACCCGTGACCAACGCGGTCTGGAGTCCGCGCTTTGCCCAGGTCTGCATGGGGTTTTTCTCCTTTATTCGGGGTTCCCTTGCGGGCTTGTGGAGTGCGCGGGGCGCACTGGGGATGCGAGCGCGGAAAAGGCGCGTCGCGCGAAAAACCCGCGGGGCCGGCCGTTGGCCGCACCGGACCGAGCACGAATGCTCGAGGCGCGCGTCAACGACCCCGCGGGTGAAGTGGGTCAGTCAGGAGTGACGCCGGGCTGCTCGCCCGGGGTGAACGGCGTGTGCCGCACGGCGCCGCGGGACATACCCGCGACGGCGTTGTCGACGGCGGCGGTGACCCACGTGGGCACACCCAGGTTCAGGCCGTCGAGGTGACCACCGGGCGCGGTGCTGCCGCTGCCGCCCGGCGTGGTCGGGATGGAGGGGGGCGCGACCGGAAGCTGCGCCGGGGAGAACGGGGCGCCGGGCAGATCGCCGTGGTGGCCGTCCTGCGAGGGCACACCGGAGCTGCCGGACGGCACGTCGGTACGCACCGCGCCGCCGGCCGGGAAGACCGACTGCAGAGCGTCCGAAGTGGACATCGCCGCGGCACCGAGGTTCTGCTCCGCTTCGCCGGGCGCACCGGTGACCGCGGATCCGGCATCGTCCGGCTGGACCGGGACCACCGGCAGACCGGGCAGGTCGACGAGGTTCCCGGTCTGGCCAGGGTCGAGCAGTGCCCAGATCTTGCGGCCGAACTCCTGCGCCGCGGGCGACGGCGTGGTCGCCTCGGTGATCACCTGCTTGGTGTCGGCCGGCTTGCGCACGATGTGCTCGAGCGAGCCGAGGCCGCGCTGCACCGGCCGGAGCACGGCGTTCTCGCCGAGATCGGCGACCGCGTCGCTGACCCGGCCGGACACCTCGTGGTCGGCCGTGGTGCGCTCCGCGTCCCGCGCCCCGTGGATGTCCAGCGCGCAGTCCGGACGGGACGTGCCCGGCTCGGACCAGGTGGTGGCACTCTGCCCGCATGCGGACAGCTCCTGCGCCGCGCCGGCGGCCGCGCCGGCGACCTGCCCGGTGAACCGGGACACGCCGCGGGTCGCGTCGTCGAGGCCGGCCACCGTCGCGTCGGTGACCGGGGTGATGCTCGCGCTCACCGTGTCACCGGAATCCGGCTCGGCGGTGGCGGCCGACGCGGAGGCCCCGGAGACCACCCACGCGGCGGCCGTGGCGGCGACCGCGCCACCGAGGACGAACAGTGCGCGCGACGCGAACCGACGGGCGCGGGTGGCGCCTCGGCTCTCGTGCGCAGCAACGTTCGTCACAGGTGTTTCTCCTCGGACTGACTCGGACGGGAAATGCGTTCGTTTTTTCGCGGGCGGAACGTCAACGACAATTCCGCGCTTCGGTGTGAAACCGAGAGAACCAAACTTGCCGTCCGCCGCGCATCCTCGACACGACTTGATGCCACCATCGTGTGAACAACACAGGGTGTAGCCGGATCTCACCGTGGGTCATCGCCGGAGGACGTTGCCGGTTACTCCGGAGTCAATTACCGGTTCACCGATCGGCGCCGGTCCGCGACGGGCGGCCCACCCGGTTCCCCCTGATCCGCCCGATTCCTGTCGGCAGGCCGGATCCGGACCGATACGGTGAACCGGTGAGCCAGCCTGGGCGTGAACGGCGCGAGCCCCCGTTCCTCTCCGAAACCGCCGACGTCACCGGTCTGATCCCCCGCGGACTACGGGTGGCCGCCGCGCTGTCGTGGCGGTTCATCGTGGTGATCGCCGCGTTGTGGGCGATCCTGTGGCTGCTCGGCTACCTGTCCTCGGTGGTCGTCCCGGTCTCGATCGCGCTGCTGTTGTCCGCGCTGCTCGCCCCGGCGGTGTCCAGGCTGGTGCGCTGGCACGTGCCGCGTGGGCTGGCGACAGCGATCATGCTGATCGCCGCGATCGTGGTGCTCGGCGGGCTGCTCACGTTCGTGGTCACCCAGATCTCCAGCGGCCTGCCGCAGCTGCAGGCGCAGCTGACCAACAGCCTGAACCAGATCCGCGACTGGCTGATCAACGATCTGCACCTGCGCCAGGAACAGATCCAGGACTTCATCAACCAGGCCATCGGTTTCCTGCAGAACAACCAGTCCTGGATCACCAGCACCGCACTGACCACGGCGAGCACCGTCGGCGAGATCCTGACCGGGTTGGTGCTCGCGCTGTTCGTCACGATCTTCTTCCTCGCCGGCGGCGAGCACATCTGGTCGTTCCTGGTGCGCGGCGTCCCCAACCAGGTCCGCGCGCGGGTGAACGTGGCCGGACGGCGCGGGTTCGCCTCGCTGGTCAGCTACATCCGCGCGACGGCAGCGGTGGCGGTGGTCGACGCGGTGGGCATCGGCATCGGGCTCTGGGCGGTCGGCGTGCCGCTCGTGGTCCCGCTCGCCACGCTGGTGTTCCTCGGCGCGTTCATCCCGATCATCGGCGCGGTGGTGGCCGGTGGGGTCGCGGTGCTGATCGCGCTGGTTACCAAGGGCCTGATCGGCGCGGTGATCGTGCTGGCCATCGTGATCGGCGTGATGCAGCTGGAAAGCCACATCCTGCAGCCGCTGCTGCTCGGTCGGGCGGTGAAGCTGCACCCGCTCGCCGTGGTGCTCGCGATCGCCATCGGCCTGGTCGCGGCCGGGATCGCCGGCGCGCTGCTCGCGGTGCCGCTGCTGGCCGTGCTGAACGCCGGGATCCGTTCGCTGCTGCACGAACCCGAGCTCGACCCGGCGACGATCGACACGCTGCACGGCCGGGTCCCGGAGGTGGCCGAACACGCCAGGGAACCCGAGCCGGACGAGCGAGGCGACGAAGAGGAGAAGTGAGCACGCCACTCATCCGGGACCCGGCGACGCCGTTGTGGCGTGGAGTGGTCCTGCTTCGCGTGGTGACCTGGGTGTTCGCCCTCGGCGTGGGAATCGCGCACCGGGCGGACTTCCAGCGCCCGTGGCTTGCCTGGTCGGTGCTCGGCGCGATGGCCGCGTGGACCCTCGGGTCGAGTCTCGCCTACACGCGGGAACGCGGCAGGCGCCGGGGGCTGGTGGTCCTCGACGTCGTACTCACCACCGCGCTGATGCTCACCTCCCCGTGGATCCTCTCGGACGCGCAGTACGCCGCGTCCGCGCCGCTGATCACCACAGTCTGGGCGGCGGTCGGCCCACTCGCCGCGGCGACCCGCTTCGGGGCGCGGGGCGGGGTGCTGGCCGGGCTCGTGGTCGCGGTCGGCACCGGGCTGGCCAGGGAGACGTTCGACCTGGACGTCTTCCGCGACGCGGTGCTGTTGTGCGCCAGCGGTCTGCTGGTCGGGATGGCGGCCACGCTCGCGCGGAGTTCCGCCGAAACACTCGCTCGCGCGCTGCGCACCGAAGCGGCGACCGCGGAGCGGGAACGGCTCGCGCGCTCGATCCACGACAGCGTGCTGCAGGTCCTCGCCCGCGTGCGCAAGCGGGGCCTCGAAGCCGGCGGCGAGGCGGCGGAGCTGGCGAACCTGGCCGGTGAACAGGAAATCGCGTTGCGCGCGCTGGTGAGCAGCGAGCCGGGCCCGCCGGGGGACGGCGGCACGGCCGACCTGCGCTCGGCACTGCACCTGCTCGCCACGACGTCGGTCGAGGTGTCCACGCCGGCCGGTACGGTCGAACTGCCCGCGCACCTGACCGCGGAGCTCGTGGCGGTCACCAGGGCGGCGCTGTCCAATGTGGAGGAGCATGCCGGTCCCGGCGCGCGGGCCTGGGTCCTGCTGGAGGACCTCGGTGACGAGGTCGTGGTGAGCATCCGGGACGACGGACCGGGCATCGAGCGGGGCAGGTTGGAGCACGCCGCGGCCGAGGGCAGGCTCGGCGTCGTGAAGTCGATCCGCGGCAGGGTCGCCGAACTCGGCGGGACCGCACTGCTGGACAGCGCACCCGGTCGCGGCACGGAATGGGAGGTGCGGGTGCGCAAGGGCGGTGGCCGATGACGGCGCGGACGATCACCGTGATGGTCGTGGACGACCACCCGATCTGGCGCGACGGCGTGGCCCGCGACCTCGCGGAGAACGGGTTCGAGGTGCGGGCCACCGCACCGGACGCACCGGCGGCCGTGCGCATCGCGCGGACGGTCCGCCCGGACGTGGTGCTGATGGACCTCAACCTCGGCGGCACCTCCGGCGTCGAGGCGACGCGGGAGATCACCGCCGCGGTGCCGGACACCAGGGTGCTGGTGCTCTCGGCCAGCGGCGAGCACAGCGACGTACTGGAAGCGGTGAAGGCAGGCGCTTCCGGTTATCTGGTCAAATCGGCGTCGGCCACCGAACTGGTGGACGCGGTGCGCCGTACCGCCGAGGGCGATCCGGTCTTCACCGCGGGCCTGGCCGGGCTCGTGCTCGGCGAGTACCGGCGGATGGCCGACATCCCCGCCGGTGCTCCGGAGCCGCCGCGGCTCACCGACCGCGAGACCGACGTGCTGCGCCTGGTCGCGAAGGGGCTCACCGCACGGCAGATCGCCGACCGGCTGGTGCTTTCGCACCGCACGGTGGAGAACCACGTGCAGTCCACGCTGCGGAAGCTCCAGCTGCACAACCGCGTGGAGCTGGCCCGGTACGCGATCGAGCACGGCCTCGACCAGGAGTAGCCGAGCGAAGTACGGGATCGTTCAGGGTTTTCCCCGATCCGGCAGCGCGGTCCGTCTCTTACCATGAACGGCATGAGCGAGGAAGAGACGAACACCGAGACGTCCGCGACCGAGGCCAAGACGCTGACCACGCGCGACATCCGGGTGTCCGACGACGAGCGCGAGCACGTGGTCGGCGTGCTGCAGAAGGCGATCGGCCAGGGCATGCTCACCCTCGACGAGTTCACCGAGCGCACCGACCAGGCACTGGCCGCGCGGACCCGCGGCGAGCTGAACACGGTGCTCGCGGACCTGCCCGGCCTGCTGCACCCGGAGGCCGCCCCGGCCCAGCAGGCGGCAGGCGTGCCCGGCTACGCGCCGGGGCAGCGTCTCGAGCTCAACGCCAAGTACTCCTCGCTGCAGCGCAGCGGCCCGTGGATCGTGCCGCCCGCGGTGGTGGTGCGCACCAAGTACGGCAGCACCAAACTCGACTTCACCCAGGCCCGGGTCTCGACGCCGGTGGTGCAGATCGAACTCGACTCGAAGTGGGGTTCGGTCGAGCTGATCATCCCGCGCGATGCGGCGGTGGACTACAACGCGATCACCGAGATCAAGCTCGGCTCGCTCGACGACAAGACCGGCACCAACGGCGGCCCGGGCAACCCGCGGTACGTCATCACCGGCCGGATCGTCGGAGGCTCGCTGGTCATCCGCCACCCCCGGCGGGGCATCTTCGGCTGACCGGCGTTCCGGCGCCGGATCCGGTCCTCCCCTTCTCCGGCCGGGTCCGGCGCTCCCGTGCGGCTCAGCCGGCGAGCGCGCCGGCCACGGCCTCGCGTGCGGCGACCGGGTCCGCGGTGGCCAGCGCCGCCGCGGCCAGTTCGCGCGCCCGCGCCAGCGACACCGTGGCCAGGGTGGCCCCGACAGTGCGGATCGCCGGTGCGTTCATCGAAAGGCTGGTGAGCCCGAGCCCGGCCAGCACCAGTGCGAGCCGAGGATCGGCGGCAGCCTCACCGCACACCCCGGCCGGCTTGCCGGTGGCGCTCGCCGCGTCCCCGATCAGCTTCAGCAGCCGCAGCAGCCCTGGCTGCCACGGGTCGTTCAGCTTCGCCACCGCACCGAGCTGCCGGTCGGCGGCGAAGGTGTACTGAGCCAGGTCGTTCGTGCCGACGGAGACGAAGTCGACGGCTTCGAGGATCTCGCGTGCGGACAGCGCGGCGGCGGGGATCTCGATCATCACGCCGGCCCTGGCGATCCCGGCCGCGCGAACGCGTCCGGCGAACCAGGCGGCCTCCTCGACGGTGGCGACCATCGGGGCCATCACCGAAACCTCCGCACCGGATTCGGCCGCCGCGCCCGCGATGGCCGCCAGCTGCCGGTCGAGCACCTCCGGACGGTCGAAGGCCACGCGCAGGCCACGCACGCCGAGCGCGGGGTTGGGCTCGGCCTCGGGCGAGAGGAAGGCCAGCGGCTTGTCCGCGCCGGCGTCCAGGGTGCGCACGATGACCGGTTTGCCGCGGAACGGCGAAAGTACCGCGGTGTAAGCATTCCGCTGCGCTTCGACGGACGGCTCGGTGGGCGCGTCGAGGTAGCAGAACTCGGTGCGGAACAGGCCGACGCCCTCGGCGCCCGCGTCCGCGGCGGCCTGGGCGTCCGCGGGGGAGCCGACGTTGCCGTACACCTTCACCGGATGTCCGTCGGAGGTCGCGCCGGCCCCGTTCCACTCGGCCGGGCCGGCCGCGACGGCGGCGACGACCGGCGCGGACGGATCGGCGACGGCGACCACTCCGGTGTCACCGTCCACGGCCAGTGCCTTCGCGTCGGAGGCCAGCAGCCCGCGGACAGCGACCACGGCGGGAATGCCGAGCGCCCGGGCGAGGATCGCGGTGTGGCTGGTCGGGCCGCCCTCCTCGGTCACCAGGGCGAGCACCTTGTCCGGGTCGAGCCCGGCGGTGTCGGCGGGGGCCAGGTCACGGGCGACCAGCACGCTCGGCGAGGTCAGCTCGGGCACGCCGGGCGGTGCGACGCCGAGCAGCTCGGCCACGAGCCGGTCGCGCACGTCGCGCACGTCGCGGACCCGCTCGGCCATGTACCCGCCGGCGGCCGCCAGTGCTTCGGCGAATCCTTCGGCAGCCTGGTAGACGGCGCGGGCCGCGGGAATGTTCCGCGCCGTCACCAGCTGGTGGGCCTGAGTGGCGAGCGCCGGGTCGGCGGCCATCGCGGCGGTGGTGACCAGGATCGTCGCCGCCTCGCCGGTCGCGGCCTCGGCCTGGGCCTCCAGCCGCGCGGCGACCGCTCGGGCGGCGGGCTCGATCCGCGCCGCCTCGGCGTCGGGGTCGGCAGGCTCCGGCGTGCTCGCGGGCTCGCCGAGCGGTTCGGCGACCCGCACGACGGGACCGCTGGCCCGCCCCGGGCTCACCGCGACTCCGGTCAGCGGCGAACGGTGCGTGCTCGGCTCGGCCGGAGTGGCCGCACTCTCAGACATGGTCTAGACCATATCGCACGCAGCCCGCGATCTCACGAACCGGCGGAAGCCCTCGCTCGGACAGTCCCGCCACGACCGACCACCTCCTCGTGCCACCACGCCGGCGCCATACCGAGCACGCGGTCACGTCGAGTCTGCCGGAATACCCGCGCCTCCGCCGGGTCCGCGGGCCGGCCGGATCGTCCGCGGCGTGACACGGTCCGGCCGCGGATCATTCCAGCTCGGCTGCCGTGGGGTAGGAGGGCTGCGCGCCGTGGCGGGTGACGCTGACTGCCGCGACTCGTACCGCGAGCCGGGCGGCTTCGACGAGGTCGGCACCCCTGGCGAGCGACGCGGCCAGCGCGCCCGCGAACGCGTCTCCGGCACCGGTCGTGTCCACGGCCTCGACCCGCGGTGACTCGACGGTGGTCGACTTGCCGTCCTCGACCACCACGGCCCCGGCGGCGCCCCGCGTGACCACGGCGGCGCGCGGTCCGAGGTCGAGCAGCCGGCGTGGATCGGCGTCCTCCTCGGCGAGCAGGTACCCGGCCTCGTGCTCGTTGACCAGCAGCACGTCCAGCGCGGCCAGCGTTTCCCCGGACAGCTCCGCGGCGGGGGAAAGGTTCAGCAGGACCCGCACGCCCTTCGACCGCGCCTGCCGGACCGCGCGTTCGACGGTCGGCAACGGCACCTCCAGCGAAGTGACCAGCACGCGGACACCGTCGAACACGTCGTCGGTCAGGTCGGCGGGCTCCAGCGCCGAGTTGGCGCCGGGGGAGACGAGGATCGAGTTCTCGCCGTCCGGGGTGACGGTGATGTAGGCGATGCCGGTGGGCCGGTCGACGGTCCGCAGATACTGGGTGCCGGCGCCCGCGGCGGTCAGCGACTCGCGCAGGAGGCGGCCGTGCGCGTCGTCGCCGACCGCGCCGAGCAGGGCGACGTCGGCGCCGAGCCGGCCGGCCGCGGCCGCGGTGTTCGCCCCCTTGCCTCCGGGGGACACGGTGGTGTCCCCGCCCAGCACGGTTTCGCCGCCCGCGGGACGGCGCTCGACCGGCACCACCAGATCGGCGTTCGCGGACCCCACGACCAGCACAGCGCTCATGGTGAGCACTCTGCCATGCGTCCGGATGGGCCGGTCCGCCCATGGTTCCTGCCCGAAAGTGAAGAATTTTGTAACTTTGTGGCCGTCTGATGCGACAATCAGGCGAGTAGTGGCTGCCCGTCACTCGATCGGGGGGTACTCATCCCCCAAGCGTCACTTCCGACACGGGCTCCGCTCTCTTGAAGCGTCACTGACCTAGAGCCGGTGGCGTTGCCCGGACCGGAAGCGCACCGGAAAGGGCATCGGGTCGCCGGCGCCGATCACGTAGCCCCCCGAGTGATCGACGCCGGCGGCGCCCCGATCCGTCTGACCACGGCCCTGGCCGCGGCCGGCGAAACGTCCTCCGCCAACGGGTAGGCCGCACCGCGGCGGGGCAGTACGCGCAGCACCCCACCTTCGGCCACCAACCGGCTGATCTCCTTGCGGCGCACCACCACCGGCTTCCCGCCGTCGGGATGCCAGGACACACTGCGGCCGTCCACGACGAACACCCCGAGCGCACCGCGGTGCCGGGTGCACACCAGCGCGATCAGGCACAGCGCGACGAACCCCAGCCCGGGCCCCAGGATCGGCAGCCACGCCTGTCCGATCAGGACCGCGGCCAGCGCGACGGCCGTGCCCCACATCGCCGCCTTGCGCCGGCCGGAAGCCTGGTTCGCACGCACTGTCACGCTCACGCCGGCGCCCAACGGCACCGGCCGCGCGCCCCGGCGCACCACCATCGCCACGGTCCGCTCGATACCCAGCCCACCGCGCCGAACCTCGAACGAAGGCCAGCGCACGAGCCCCGGCGCCGCCCGTTCCACCGCGTTCGCCAGGCGATGGGCCTCTTCGGGGGCGAACGCGGTCGACAGCACGAAACCGTGTGCGGTCCGCAGGCTGAACCGGCCGGCGAGCCGGCGCTCGGCGTGCTCGGCGGGCGCGAGGCAGACCTCGGTGCGCCGGCGTTTCTCGACCAGCACGACCTGGCTGAGATCGGTCCACCGCAGCATCATCCGGGCGTCCCGCACCGGGAAGCCGAATCCGTCCGGCCCGATCTCCACGCTGAGCATCTCCCGGCGCATGCCGCGCCGCCCGATCGCCGCGCAGACGAAGAGCCCCAGCCCGAGCGCCGCGAGGATCGAGCCGGCGACCAGGCCGGCGACGCTCCCCGGCATCAGCAGCCCACCGAAGGCGAGCAGGCCGAAGCCCGGCACCACGAACAGGAGAGTGGCCAGCCGTAGGTCCTCGGGGGAAACCGGGGCCGGATAGCGGACGGTGATCGTGGACGAGGAGTTCATTTCGGGCAAGTGTGGCAGAACGACCGGCGGCTCTGCTTACCCGTTCGGCGGGGCGCGGGCGGTTCCACCTGGTCACAGCCCGGTGACGGCCGGACGCGCCACTGCCGGGATCGCGCACCGTGACGACCTAGAATACCGGGATGAGCAGCCCCACGCGCAGGGGCCGCGCGCGAGCGGCTACCGAGCAGGACATCCGGCGGACCGCCCGAAAGCTCCTGGTCGACCAGGGTCCCGAAGCAGTGACGCTGCGGGCGATCGCCCGGGAGCTGGGGATCACCGCGCCGGCCCTCTACCGTTACTACGAATCGCGCGACGACCTGCTCGAGAACCTCCGCCTGGACGTGTGCGCGGATCTGGCCGCCGAACTGGCCGACGACATCGCGGTGCTGCCGGCCGAGGGCATGCTCCAGCTGTTCGCGATCTGCAAGGGCTTCCGGCGCTGGGCCATCACGCACACCAAGGAGTTCACGCTGGTGTTCGCGTCGCCGACCGGCGGCGTCGGCACCACCTCCGGCAGCGCGCTGCACCGCCTCGACGAGCCGTTCGGCCGGATCTTCCTGGTCACCGCCGGGCACGTGCTGGCCCAGCACGACCTCGTGATGCCGCCGAACGACGTGGTGCCCCCTGAGCTGCGCGACGACCTGGTCGCCTTCCAGCGCGACCTGCTGGCGGTGCTGGCCGAGTCCGGCCGCGAGATCCCGCCGGACAAGCTGGACGTGGGGCTGACCTACCTGATGATCCAGTTCTGGGCCCGCCTCTACGGCCACGTCACGCTCGAGGTGTTCGGCAACTACCCGATCCCGGTGTCCAAACCGGACGTGTTGTTCGAGGCCATGCTCACCGACCTGGCCCGAGACGTGGGGCTCTCCGCCGGCTGACGGCCCAGGCGAGGAGCCCGCAGAGCGCGAAGGCGGCTCCGAGCACGCTGGATCCCGTCCACCCGGCGGCGGAGTACATCGTGGTCGTGGCGGTCGCTCCGAGTGCGGACCCGAGCGAGTAGAAGAGCATGTAGCCGCCGACGACGCTGCTCGTCTGGTGCGGGTGCGCGCCGGTGAGCAGGTGCTGGTTGCTGACGTGCACAGCCTGGACCGCGAAGTCGAGGACACCGGCGACGACCGGCCAGAGTGACCGGTTCGCCTGTCCGATTGCCGGCCAGGACGCGACCAGGAGCACGAGCGCGCCTCCCGTGACGAGTTCGGCACGACCGGCGTCGGCCCATCGCCCCGCTCGCGCGGCTCCCAGTGCACCCGCGAGTCCGGCGATGCCGAAGAGGCCGATCTGCACTGTGCTCAGGTGCCACGGTGCGGCCGCGAGTGGTAGCGCCAGTCCGCTCCAGAGCGTGCCGAAGGAAGCGAAGAGGAAGAACGCGGTCAGCCCACGCGAGAGGAACAGGCGCTCACGAAAGAGACGACCGAGCGCGACCAGCCTCTCGCCATACGTCGTCCGGACGGAACGGTGGTCGGCCGGCAGCAGCTTCAGGACGAAGAGCGTGAGCACGATGAGGAGCACGGCGAGTGCCGCGTAGATGCTTCGCCATCCCCAGAGGCCGGCGAGAGTCCCCGCGACCACGCGCGCGCCGAGGATCCCGATGATGACGCCGGAAGTGACGCCCCCGAGCGTGCGGCCCCGATCGGTTGCCGTCGCCAGATCGACAGCGAACGCGACGGTGGTCTGGACGACGACAGCGAACAGACCGGCGACGGCGAGTCCGACGAGCAGGAGCCAGAGCCGTGTCGCGGCCGCTGTCAGCAGCATGCCGGCCGCGGCGAGGAGCAGGTGGGCAGCGATGAGCCTACGCCGGTCGAGCAGATCTCCCAGCGGAACGAGCAGCGCGAGGCCGGCCAGGTAGCCGAGCTGTCCCGCCGTCACGAGCCATCCCAGGTCCGCTTCCGGGACCCCCAGGTCGCGTCCGACCTGGGCGAGTACGGGCTGTGCGACGTAGATCGTCGCCACGGTGACGGAGCAGGTCGTGGCGAGCAGCGTCCGCCGGCCGAACGTGAGGCCCACCAGCCCTCCAATCAGTAGCAGTTTGCAACCAACTGGACCGTACGGCAGAATGGTTTCACTTCGCAACTCATCGGGAGTAGGTATGACACCACCGCCGGGCCCCGCCGACGCGGCGCCCTGGACCGACCTCACCTGCCCGGTCGCCCGCACCCTCGACCTCGTCGGCGAACGCTGGAGTCTGCTGATCATCCGCGACGCGATGGACGGTGCGCGCTCGTTCACCGACTTCCAGCACCGGACCGGAATCGCGCGCAACATCCTCACCGACCGCCTCCGGCGCCTGGTCGAGCGCGGACTCCTCGACCGGCAGACGGCACCGTCAGGACGTCGGCAGCTCTACGCACTCACCGACGCGGGACGCGACCTCTTCACCGTCATCGTGGCGATGCGTCAGTGGGGCGAACAGCACGCGTTCGCACCCGGCGAGCACCACTCCGTCCTCGTGGACGAAAGCGGGCTGCCGCTCGCCGAGCTACGCCCCACCGACTCGCACGGCGCCATCGCGAACGTCGACACCACCGCTGTTCTGCGGAAGAAATAGCCACCGTGCGTGACACGCAGTTCCGCTAGGCGGCGTGCCCGCCGTCGACCGACACCGTCGCGGCCGTGACGTATGAGCTCGCCGAGGACGCCAGGAAGGCGACCGTGGCGGCGACCTCGTCCGGACGGCCGTAACGGCCGAGCGCGGTCATCGCCGCCTGATCCGCCGCGTACGGACCGTCCGCCGGGTTCATGTCGGTGTCGATCGGTCCGGGGTGCACCAGGTTCACGGTGACGCCACGCGGTGCCAGTTCCCGCGCCAGCGCCTTGGTGAAACCGGTCAGCGCGGATTTGCTCACCGCGTACAGCACCATCCCCGGCCCCGGCACGCGATCACTGACGCAGCTGCCGATCGTGATCACCCGCCCACCCTCGCCCAGGTGCGCCGCGGCGGCCTGGGTGACCGCGAAGACGCCGTGCACGTTCGCCGTGAGAACCCGGCCGACCTCCGCCAACCCGGTCTCCGCGAACGGCGCGACGTAGCCGATACCCGCGTTGTTGACCAGGATGTCGAGCCGCCCGAACTCGGCGACTGCCGCGTCCACGGCCGCCGTGACCGACGCGGAGTCGGCGTGATCGGCGGCGACGGCGAGGGCCCGCCGGCCCAGCGCCTTCACCCGGTCGACGATTTCGCCTGCGCGGTCCGCGTTGGCCACGTAGGTGAGCACGACGTCCGCGCCGTCCTCGGCGAGCCGCACCGCGGTGGCCGCGCCGATTCCCCGGCTGCCGCCGGTCACGAGCGCCACTTTGCCGTCGAGAGTCATGTCCGTCCTTTCCTGGAACCTGTACTGGTCCAAGGAAAGCGGTTCGCGACAGCCGGCACCGGCGCGTTTCGGCCGTCGCGTTCTCCGTCCACAACGGACACGGAACGGCCCGGGACCCACCACGGGATCCCGGGCCGGACACGGGGATCGCTACAGCACGATGTTGACCAGCCGGCCGGGAACGACGATCACCTTGCGCGGCGTCGTGTCGCCCACCAGCGCGGCGATCTTCTCGTCGGCCAGTGCGGCCGCCTGCACCGCGTCGCCGCCCGCGTCCGCCGGAACCGTGATGCGGGACCGGACCTTGCCGTTGACCTGGATCGGGTACTCGACCGAGTCGTCGGTCAGGTACTTCTCGTCGACCACCGGGAACGGGCCGTGCACCAGTGAGTCCGCGTGACCCAGCCGGCTCCACAGCTCCTCGGCGACGTGCGGGGCCAGCGGGGCCAGCAGCAGCACCAGCGGTTCGGCCAGCTCGCGCGGGGTCGCCGCGCCCGAACCGTAGGACTTGGTCAGGTGGTTGTTCAGCTCGATCAGCTTCGCGCCCGCGGTGTTGAACCGCATCTCCGCGTAGTCCTCCCGGACGCCGGAGATGGTGCGGTGCAACAGCTTCCGGTCGGCCTCGGTCGCCTCGTCGGCACTGACCCGCAGCTGCCCGGTCTGCTCGTCGACGACGAGGCGCCACAGCCGCTGCAGGAACCGGTGCGCGCCCACCACGTCCTTGGTCGCCCACGGCCGGGACTGCTCCAGCGGGCCCATGGACATCTCGTACAGCCGGAAGGTGTCCGCGCCGTAGGTCTGCGACATCTCGTCCGGCGTGACGACGTTCTTCAGGCTCTTGCCCATTTTCCCGTACTCCTGGTGCACCTGCTCGGCACCAAGGAAGTACTTGCCGTCCCGCTCGACGACCTCGTCGGCCGGCACGTAGACGCCGCGGTCGTCGGTATAGGCGTAGGCCTCGATGTACCCCTGGTTGAACAGCCGCCGGTAGGGCTCCTTCGAGGACACGTGCCCCAGGTCGTAGAGCACCTTGTGCCAGAACCGCGAGTACAGCAGGTGCAGCACCGCGTGTTCGACGCCGCCGACGTACAGGTCGACGCCGCCCGGGTCCTCGCCGCCGTGCTCGGCCGGGCGCGGGCCCATCCAGTACGCCTCGTTCTCCGGCGCGCAGAACACGTCCTTGCTGACCGGGTCGACGTAACGCAGCTGGTACCAGCAGGAACCGGCCCACTGCGGCATCACGTTCGTGTCGCGGCGGTACTTCTTCGGCCCGTCACCCAGGTCCAGGGTGACCTCGACCCAGTCGGTGGCGCGCGACAGCGGCGGCGACGGCTCGGAGTCGGCGTCGTCCGGGTCGAAGGTCTTCGGCGAGTAGTCGTCGACCTCCGGCAGCACCACGGGCAACTGGTCCTCCGGCAACGCGATCGGCCGGCCGGACTCGTCGTAGACGATCGGGAATGGCTCACCCCAGTACCGCTGCCGGGCGAACAGCCAGTCACGCAGCTTGTACTGCACGGTGCCCTCGCCGTGACCGTGCTCCTCCAGCCAGGCGATGATCGTCTTCTTGGCGTCCGCGACGCCCATCCCGTTCAGGCTCACCGATTCGTTGGCCGAGTTGATCGCCGGCCCCTCACCGGTGAACGCCTCGCCGTCGAAGCCCTCGCCGGGGTCGACAGTGCGGACGATGTCCAGCTCGAACAGCTTGGCGAAGTCGTAGTCGCGCTGGTCCTGCGCGGGCACCGCCATGATCGCGCCGGTGCCGTAGCCCATCAGCACGTAGTCCCCGACGAAAACCGGGATTTCCGCGCCGTTGACCGGGTTCACCGCGTACGTACCGGTGAAGACGCCGGTCTTCTCCTTGTTCTCCTGCCGGTCCAGATCGGACTTGCGGGACGCCGCGGCGCGGTAGGCCGCGATCGCCTCGGCGGGGGTCGCGGCCCCGCCGGTCCAGATTTCCGGGTGCTCGCCGGGCCACTGTGCGGCGGTCAGCTTCTCCACCAGCGGATGCTCCGGCGCGATCACCATGTAGGTGGCGCCGAACAGGGTGTCCGGCCGGGTCGTGAAGACCTCGATCCGCTCGTCGCCGGCGGCGAACGAGACCCGCGCGCCCTGCGAGCGGCCCACCCAGTTGCGCTGCATGGACTTGACCTTCTCCGGCCAGTCCAGCAGGTCCAGGTCGTCGACCAGCCGGTCGGCGTAGGCGGTGATCCGCATCATCCACTGGCGCAGGTTCTTGCGGAACACCGGGAAGTTCCCGCGGTCGCTGCGGCCGTCCGCGGTCACCTCCTCGTTCGCCACGACGGTGCCCAGCCCGGGCGCCCAGTTCACCGGCGCCTCGGAGATGTAGACCAGCCGGTGCTCGTCGATGACCTTGCGCTGCTCGACCCGGCTCAGCTCGCTCCACGGCCTGCCGTCCGGCGTCGCCCGGTCACCGGCGGCATAGGCCTTCTCCAGCTCCTCGATCGGCCGCGCCTTGCGCGCGTCCTCGTCGTAGTAGGAGTTGAAGATCTGCAGGAAGATCCACTGCGTCCAGCGGTAGTAGTCCGGGTCGATGGTCTCGATCGAGCGACGCTCGTCGTGGCCCAGCCCCAGGCGCTTCAGCTGACGGCGCATGGTGGCGATGTTCTGCTCGGTGGTCGTGCGCGGATGCGTGCCGGTCTGCACCGCGTACTGCTCGGCCGGCAGGCCGAACGCGTCGTAGCCCAGCGTGTGCAGCACGTTCCGGCCGATCATCCGGTGGTAGCGGGCGTACACGTCGGTGCCGATGTAGCCCAGCGGATGCCCGACGTGCAGGCCGGAGCCGGACGGGTAGGGGAACATGTCCTGCACGAACAGCTTGTCCGACGGAACCGGCTCGCCCTCGGCGGCGAGCGGGCCGACCGGGTTCGGCGCGTGGTAGGTGCCGTGGTCGGACCAGTGGTCCTGCCAGCGCTGTTCGATCTGCCCGGCCAGCTCCGCGGTGTAGCGGAACGGCGGAACGTGCTCGTCGCCGGTCCGGTGCTCCGCCGCGCTGGTCTCGCCTGCCGCTGTCATCGCCGTCTTCCTCCGTGTCGAGCCACTCCCAGAAACAACTCGACCCCCCAAGCCTCGAGGGCATGAGGGGTCCGCCGCGCCTGCCAGGTCCTGCCCAGCTAGCGCGGCCGGCCAAGGAGCAGCCGAGCCATGTTCACGTGGTCAGTTTAACGCCCTGGTCAAAGCCGTTCCGACGGGACCGCCACAGCGATGAGCTGGGTCACCTGCGTGGCGGAGAAGTTGTTGTCGCTCACGAAGATCAGGCTGCGCTCGCTGCCGGGCAGCGGCGGGCCCCAGGTCAGCCCCTCGATGTTGTCCACCGTGGACACGGACAGGTCGGAAAGGTCGAGCAGGAGCTTCTTCCGCACCGGCTGGACCTGCGTGGCATCGGCCAGCGACGGCGTGTGCAGCACGTTCGTGGCGCCGGTGGTGTCCACCTCGTAAACGCGGACCTTGTTGCCGACGCCGGTCACGAAGGAACGCTCCATCATGAGGAACTTCGTCGGATCGGCCTGGTCGACCGCGAGCATCGAGGAGACGCCGGTGTCGGCGAACCCGTCGGACGGCACCGGCGTGGCGAAGAGCTTCTCCTGCGGGTAGGCGTACTGCGCGAGCACCTGGCCGCCGCGAGTCTGCAGCGTCATCCGCGACAGCGCTCCCGACGTCGGCGTGGGCGGCGGACCGTCCTGCAGCAGCGGGGCCTCCACCTCGCTGGCCAGCAGCGTGCCGAAGCCGGTGTAGGCAAGCCCTTCGAGGACGTAGTTGCGGCGCGGGCCGGCGTCCGGCGTCATCCGCTCGTCGGCCGGCAGCGGCAGCTCGCGCACGTAACGGCCGTCGCGGCTCGCCTCGCGGATGGACGGCTGGATCAGGCCCGGCGGATCCGTCAGCCGGTCGCCCTCCTGCGACCACACGTAGTGCCCGGTCCACGGATCCACGCGCAGTTCTTCGGGGTCGATCGTCTGCTCGTTCTGCGGTGCGGCGGGATCGTTGCCGGTCAGCGGCGGGTAGGGCGTGCCGTCCGGACGCAGCAGCGGGTGCGTGCCGGTGAACGTGACCGGCCCGACGCCGTGCGGGCCGACCGGGAACTTCGCGGTGTAGAAGCGGGCCGGACCGATCGCGGAACGGTCGTCGCAGACGAAGGCGTATCCGCCGGTGCGCGGGTCGTAGTCGATCGACGAAAGCCCACCGACGGTGCTGCCCAGCAACTGCAGCCCGTTCGGCACGATCCGCTCGCCGAGCAGCCGGACCGGACGCTGCGCGGCATCGGCAGGGGGAGCCACGAGGAGCGCACTGACGAGGATTCCGGCGGTCGCGAGCATCCGGCGGCGGTGAGACGAAGACATGGCCTGCAGCACAGCCGATGAGGGTATCCATCACATTGCCGGGAGGTCACGCTTATCCTCGGGGAGTGTTCGCAATCGCGCTCGTCCCGATCGTGCTCGGTGCCGTCGTCGGCTGGGGTGGTTTCCTCGGCGTCCGCGAACGGCTGACCCGGGCAGGCGGAACCGGGGTCCGCACGGAGGCTTCGCTACGCAGCGAAGCTGCGTTCAAGCTGGCGAACCGGGTGGCCGGCATCCCGACCCTCACCGGTGGCGCGGCCGCCGTCGTCGCCGGACTGGCCGGGCTGGCCATGCCGGCCACCGCCGGTCTCGTCGCGGCGGCCGTCGTGGGCCTGCTTGCCCTGCTCGTGATGGTGATCGCGGGAGCCCGCCTCGGCGCCCGAGCGGCGCTCGCAGTGCCCGCGCCCGCCCCTGCCGCCCCGGCCGGCTGCAGCGGCTGCGCCTGCGGCGCGGGCGGTTGCGGAGTACTGCAGAAGTCCGCCGACGCCTGACCTCGGCTCGTGGGGCCGACCGGCTGGTCGGGCGTGCAGCGAAGGGCTTCCCGGGAAACCAGTTCCCTCGAGATCGCCTTCACGGCCATCCGCCCGTGGTCAGCGCGCGGAGCGTGGGCTCGCGGCTCGCGGTAAAGGTGCGTAACGCAGGGCTCAGAGTGCGGGAGTGCCGAGCGCGCAGGGGAGACGCGTAGCGCAGTGGCCCGGCCGCGAGCGCAGTGGCTCAGTTGCGTTGCGGGTCGCCGGGGTGGGTGGCCAGCAGCGCCACCGGTACGCCCTGGCGGCGCAGCACCTGGCCCCACAGGTCGTGGTCCGGGGACGCCAGGATGTCGCTCGGCAGGGCGGGCACGACGACCCAGTCCTCCCGCTCGATCTCGCCTGCCAGCTGGCCCGAATCCCAGCCCGCGTAGCCGGCGAACACCCGCACGCCGCGGACCTTCGGCTCCAGCGCCTCGGGATCGGTGTCCAGGTCCACCAGCGCGACCGGGCCGCGCACCGCGATCACCCCCGGCACACTCGCCGCCGTCTCCCCGGTCCGCAACGCCGCCAGGCACAACGCGGTCTTCTTCTCCACCGGCCCGCCGACGAACACCGACTGCGGATCCGCCACGTGCCCGCCCCAGCCGGGCAGCACGTCGTGCACCGGAACGTCGCTGGGCCGGTTCAGCACCACCCCGAGCGTGCCCTCGGCACGGTGATCGATCACGAACACCACGGTCCGCTTGAAGTTCGGGTCGAACATCGTGGGGGCGGCGACCAGGAGCATTCCCGGTTCGACCTCGGCGTCCGCTGGCACGCCGACAATGATCCCACCTCCCGCGACGAGAAACCCTCCCGGCACGGGAACACCAGCCCCACCTGCCTCGTTGGGAACAGTGGACCGGCGCACTTCGTGTCCCCCGGGCTCACTGAAGAACCGCCTTTGTGGACTACCGTCCGGCTGGAGCCACACTGCGCCAAGCCGCCGAGAGGCGACCGAGTGCGCTGGTCCCCCTCTTGCCGCGTCTCCCTGTCCGGTCGCCGGGGACCCGTCCTCGTGACGTGAGCGTGGCCGCCCAGGGGGACCCGTCCTCGTGAACTGAATGTGGCCGGTCACGCGGGTGATCCTTCTTGCCGATCTGAGCGTGGTCGGTGGCGGGGCAGCCTTTCGTCCTGACGTGAGTCGGCGTGCTGACACCGCCCCCGCGGTGCGGCCGGTTCCCGGTCCGCCGTGGTCGTCGTCGGGGAGGCTGCCGGGGTGGCGGTTTTTGTCGGGATGGTGAGTGTGCGGATTCGCTGGCGCAAACCGTTGGGGCGAGAGCGGGTCGTAACCGGCTGTTCGGCCTTAGGGTGATTATGTAACCCGACCGAGTGAGTGAACTCAGTGAACCGACACCGGGGGTCATCGTGACTACTGCCGGCGACGATCGCGGCCGTTTTGACGTCGCACCTGCCGTCCTGACCTCGCCGGACGGTCTGGTCCGCGCGACCTCGGGCGGCACCGGCGCGCTCGGCCGGCTCGAGTTCGCCCCGGACACCTTCGAGCGCACCACACCGGCGCAGCTCGCGTTCACCGTGCAGGCGCTGGTACAGCAGCTGGCCGAAGTCCCGGAGCGGTCCGAATCGCCGGAGCGGCCCGAGGCCCTGACGCACCCGGCGCACCCGATGCCCGCCCCCCGGCCGACGCCACGCCGGGTGCGGCCGCGGGGAGCCCTGCCGCAGAACCGCCGCCGCGGCTCCTGAACCCACCGAATCCCGTGGAACCGACGCTCACCGAGAGCGAGCAGCAGGCTCTGCTCGTCGAGATCGGCCGGCTCGTGCGCGACCGGCGGCCCGAGCCCGCCGCGCCGGCCGGGATCGGCTTCGCCCAGGTCGGCGATCACCTCGAGGTCCGGCCGGGCAACACCGAGGCGGACCTCGAGATCACCCGCCGGTTCACCGCGTTGCGCGCCGGCATGTACCGCCAGGGCCTCGGCACCTGGCTGCAGGCCCGGTTCGTGCTCGCGCCGGACGGCTCGTTCGACTTCGACTACTTCTCCGACGTCGATCCGCCCTGGACGACCCCGCCCGCGCCGGACACCTACCGCGACGAGCTGACCACGTTCCCTCGCGACGACGAGTACATCCCGGACTGGTGGCGGCTGCGCGCCGGTCTTCCGCTCGGCCTCGAGTTCCGCCACGCCCACCCCGCCGCCGACGGGGAGCAGCGCCCGGCACTGGCCACCGGCGAACTCCCGCTCGTGCTGCAGTACCTGGAGCGCGAGGCCGAGGCCGGCGACAGGCACCGGACCGACGGCACCTGGATCTGGCCGGTCGAGGTGACCGAACAGCTGCGCCGGCACGGCATCCCACCCGAGCCCGAGCTCGTCGCGCACATCCGCGACCTGGGCTTCCAGCCGCCACACGTGGCGCACCTGCTGCGCCGGACCGCCGAGGCCGACCTCGCCGGCCGTCCGCGTCCCCGGCCCGAACCGGCCGACCTGGAGCCGACCGGTGCCGACGTGGCCGCCGAACTGGAGACCGACCCCGATCCGGTACTCGACGACGACCAGCTGCTGGCGCTGCTCGAACACCGGCTCGGCTCGTTCGGCGTCTGGCCGCAGGCCTACCGGCTCGGCGACCGCGTGGCCGGAGTCTGGAGTCTCGAGGAGGACGCGTCCGGCTGGGCCGTGACGTCGCCGGACGGCACCGGCCGGCACTTCCCGGACCTGACCACGGCCGCGCAGCAGCTGCTCGGTGCGCTGCTGATGCACCCGGCCCGGGCCACCGGCGGGCGGGAAACCCCGCTGGAGACGGCGAAGGAACTCGCCGACTGGCCCGTCCAGCCCGTGCCGGGTGACCCTCCCCTCACGCTGCTGCGGAACAAGAGACCCACCCGGTTGGCGGCAGGTACCGTCGTCCTGCGATTCGGGGAGGAACCCGGGAACCTGGTTCACCTGCGCGGGGTACGGTTCGCCACGACGTCACTGCCACTCGAACGAGAGCGAGTGACCAGCACTTTCCGGCTCCGGCGGTCACTGCACGTCATCACCGGCGTCACGGTGCCCTGGGCGAACCTGCCGGGTGGCGCGGTGGCCTACGTACTGCCCAAGCCGATCGCGGAGCACGAGTCCGACGGAAGCCTGGAGAGGATCGAGTAGGTGGAAGCGGCGGAAGCGATGGACAAGGTCGGCAAGTGGTTGCAGGCCGTGCACGGCCCCACGGTCGCCGGCCCCGGTGGCCTGCGCGTCGACCACGCCCGCGTGCTGCGGGTGCCGGAAGGCTGGTCGATCCCCTACAACACCGTCGCCTTCCTCGACGACGGGCGGCCGGACAAGGAACTCTTCCCGCCGCCCGCGGTGCTCGTCCGCGAACCCGACGGTGAGCTGCGCCAGGCACATCCGAACCCGGGCGGGCTCAGCACCCCGGTGGCCTACCCCGGGCAGGAGAGCTGGCGCGAGGTCGTGGACCCGGAGTACGTGAAGGCCGGGTTCGGCGAGCTGGGCGTGCCGCTGCCCGCGGTCGCCGGCTGGGTGAAGGTGGACAACGACGGCCAGCAGACCGGTGACGAACGGGAGAACCCGCAGTACCGGGCGGGGCCGATCCGCCGCGGCTACCCGAAGCCGGAGAACACCCTGGAAACCCTGCTGGCGTTCGCGAGCGTCGGCTGGCTTTCCCGCGAGCAGCTGCTGATCGGGCTGCTGCGCTGCGAGGTGTTCGTGCCGCTGGACGTCACGACCGGTTCGACCGACCGGTTCTACTTCTCCGAGGAACGCAACGAGCTGCGGGTGTTCAGCTCGACGCGGCACCTGCCCGCGCGCGAACACGCCTGGTGGCACGTGGACCTGGCCACGCTCGCCGAGTTCGAGCATCCGCCGAACCTGGTGATCAACGGCGGTCCGGCCACCTTCGAGGACGTCACCGGTGCCGAACTCGCGGACGTCGCCCAGCGCTTCCCCCGCGGCGAACCGCGGGTCGACCGGCACGGCCGCTGCCCGGAGGCGGAGCGGGAACTGGAAACCCTCGCCGCGGACACCGCGGAGCGGATGGGACTGACCGCACCGGTGGAACTGCCCACGACCGGCGCGGAACGAGCCCGGCGGCACGGTTTCGAGCTCACCGCCGAGGAATGCCGCAAGACGGTCATCGGCCAGTCCTGGCTCCGGCGTCTCGAGCATCCCGAGCCACCACGCAGCAAGCCGAACGACCTGAGCGCCAACGGCCTGGCCCCGTCCTGGGACAACGACGGGCGCGTCGTGCCGCGGCTGGACACCTTCGGCAAGTACCCGCTGCCGGAGCTGGAGAACTTCCGCTACGGCTGGCAGCGCGTGGCCGGGGCGTACGCCGGGTTCGCGCTCGGCGAAGCGCTGGGCACGGCGGTGGACCGGCTCCGGCTCGACGAGATCGTCGCGCGGTTCGGCCCGGACGGCGTCACCGGACCACCGGTCGCGTTCGACCAGCCCGGCCGCATCGGCTCGCTGACCCAGCGGCTGCTGTTCTACACCGAGGCGGTGATCCGCAGCCCGCACCGGGAACAGCCGGAGTCACGCGAGGTCGAGAAGCTCTTCCCCGGCGTCGTGCGCGGGGCGCTGCTGCGCTGGCTGCACACCCAGGGCGCGCCGCTGGAGAACACCGACGGCTGGCTGGTGAAGGTGCCCGAGCTGCACGTCCGGCGCGGCGCCGACGACGCCGAGCTCAACGCCTACCACGCGCTGGTCACGCGGGCGCCGCAGGCGAGTCCGATGAGCGGGCCTGCCGCGCTGGTCGGGGCGCTGCCCGCGGTGCTCACCGCGGCCGGGCCCGGCACCGGGTTCAGCGGCGGGATCGGCCAGGTGGTACGGGATCTGGTCGCCGTGACGCATCGGCAGGAGGACGATCTGGCCGCGGCCGGCTACCTGGCCTGGCTGTTCGAGCACGCGCTGACCAAGGATTCGTTCAGTTACCCGGTGTGGAACCTGTCCCGCGAGGTCCTCGATGAGCATCCGCAGTCCGGTCCGGAGTGGGACGCGGTACGCGCGATGGTGGAGGAGGCGGTGCCGTTCTTCGGCGAACACGGGCTGCCGGACCTGCGGATGCCGGAACTGATCGGGGACGGGCACACCACCCTGTCCGTGCTCGGCCGCGCGTTCGCCGCGCTGTCCGGGTTCGAGAATTATCCGGAACAGGCGTTGCTGCGCGGGGTGAACCACTCCGGACGCAGCGCGCTCACCGGGGCGCTCACCGGGGCGCTGCTCGGCGCCAGGGTCGGCATCGCGGGCCTGCCGGCCCCGTGGATCGACCAGCTGGAGCTGCGCCACCTGATCGAACAGCTGGCCACCGACGCGCTGTGGCACTTCGACCGCCGCTCGGCACTGCAGCAGCTCGGTGCGACGTGGTCGCAGCGTTACCCCCGGCACTGACCGAGATCACCCGACCGGGCAGGAAACGGCGGTCTCGGCTAAGTTCGGTGCCGCTCATGCGGGGGATTTCGGGGAGGAAGCGGAGTGCGTTACCGGGTTGAGGCAAGCGAACGCCCTGACGGCCTGTACGTCACGCTGGACGACCGCACGTTCGCGGCCCAGCGTTCGACCACCGACGGGACGCTGCTGCTCACCGTACTGCCGGGCGAGGAAGCACCCGAGGGCTTCGACCGCGAGCACGAGGGCCGCCCGGCCCGCGTAGTGCTCGCGAACGAGGTGCCGGCGCCGTTCGACCTGCGCAGTCATGGCGAGTACGAGGACGAGCTGTTCGAGGTCGCGCCGGGCGCCGGGACCGAGCTGACGCTGCGCTGGACCCGGCACGATCCGGTGCGGGCCGCCCAGCTCGGGCTCACCGAGTTCTCGGTGACGGTGCCGACGAAGCAGCTGACCGGGCTGTGGCAGACCCGCCACGACTACGCGGAACCGAAGCCGGAGACGGCCGGCGGCGACCACGCCAAGCTGCTGCGTGCGATCGGCCGCGGCCTGCGCACGGTGCCCGGTGGCTGGACCAAGGTCGCCGCGCAGTTCCGACAGGTCGGCGACTACTCCGAGCTCGAGGTGCGCGCGATCGGCGACGAGAACGGCCCGGTGTCGGTGGCGCTGGCCGCCCCGCCGCGGCTCAGCTCGCTGTTCGCGCGACTGCGCGCGGCGATGTACCAGCCGGAGACCGGCACCTGGTTCCAGGGCACCTTCACCCTCGACAACGAATCGCAGTTCGACTTCGACTTCGACGCCGACCGGGAGCCGGACTGGCGGCTGCCGCCGAACGACGGCGGACGTCCGGCGCCGCAGTCCTACCAGATCGAGCTGGCCCGGTTCCCCCGTACGCCGAAGCAGCTGCCGGAGTGGCTCGCGACCAGGGCCGGGCTGCCGATCGACCTCGTCTTCCGGCAGGCTCGCGTGGTCGACGGGCACAACGAGGGGGAGCGGCCGGTCGTCAACCGGCCGCCGGTGCCGCCGGACCAGGTGCGCGGCGTACTCGACTACCTGTTCCGCTCGCCGGTCGTGCTGCACCGGCCGGCCCCGCAGCCGGACCTGTTCGCCCCGCCCGGCGCACCGCCGGACGTGCCGCAGGCCTTCCACACCGACGGCACCTGGATCTGGCCCGCCGCGGTGCCGCACTACCTGCGCAAGTACGGCGTTCCGCCGGAGCCGGAGCTGGTCGAGCACATCCGCGCGGCCGGGTTCCGCCCGCCGCTGGTCCGCGAACTGGTGCGGGCCAGTGCCGAGGCGGACGTGCTCGGACGGCCTCGGCCACCGCGGTCGGAGGCCGAGCTGCCGGACACCAGCCCGCTCGCCCGTGCGCTGCGCGAGGGTGATCCGAGCCGGCCGCTGCGTGCGGCCGAGACGTTGACGGTGCTGCAGCAGCGGCTCACCGAGTACGGCGTTCCGGCGTCGGCGTACCGGATCGGCGCGAACGAGGTGCCCGCCGACGGCGTGTGGACGCTGCGCCGGGCCGACAACCGCTGGGAGGTCTCCCGTCCGCCGTCGGTGGAGCCGATCGCGTTCGGCACGCTCGCCGAGGCGGCGCGGTACCTGCTCGGCACGCTGCTGATGCTGCCGACCGCCGCCGACGGAGCCGAATCCGACCAGCCCGCCGACTGGCCGATCCTGCCGCTGCGCGGCGAGCCGCCGCTGTCGTTCTACCGCAGCAAGCGCCTGGTCGCGCTGCCCGCGGGAACCACCGTCGTCCGGTTCGGCGGGGACAAGGGGAACCTCGTGCACGCGGCGGGCACGCGGTTCGTCGAGACCTCGCTGACCGCGGACCGGGAACGCGAGCGGCACGAATACCGCGTGCAACGCACGATCCGGGTGCTCACCGGGGTGACCGCGCCGTGGGGTCCGCAGCCCGGCGGCGCCACCGCGTACCTGCTGCCGCGGCCGATCGCACAGCACGTGGAGGCGGGGGCGCTAGCCCGGCTGTGAACCGCGGGCGGTGATCAGGACCGCGGGCGACCACCAGTAGTCCACGAGCGGGGTCACGGTCACGTCGGTGAACCCCGCGGTGTCCAGCTGCGCGGCCCAGTCCGCCGCCGGGTGTTCCCAGTTCGTCCGGTCCGCACCGGCCACCAGGCCGAGCAGCACGGGCAGCAGGAAGCCTTGGGCGACAAGGGAAGCCTGGTCGCCGTACTCGGCGACGCCGCGTTCGTACCGCTCGGCCAGCGAACGCAGGTGCGCGGGAGATCCCTCGTCGTACGCCGGCACGTCGAATTCGGCCAGCAGCAGCCGCTCGGTCCGCGGGCACAGTGAGCGCAGTACGTCCGCGCGATCGTCCGGCCGGATCGACTGCAGGGCGAACGTCGACTGCGCAAGGTTCCACGTGGAACCATGCGTCGCGAGGAAGCCCTGCGCGGTCGTCGCAAAGCGTTGCGCCCCAGGTACTTCGGCCTGGTCGAGCAGTGCTTCGGACGGTTCGACGAGGTCGATCCGCGCCGGCCGGAACCGCGCGCGTGACAACGCGGGGACGACCGCCAGTCCGTCACCACACCCGAGGTCCAGCAGCGCGTCCGGGCGCAGTCGGTCGTACCGCGCGGCCAGTTCGTCGCTCAACCGCTCGTAGAGCGGCACGTTGCCACCGCCGCGGATGAACGCGGTGAACCCGGCCGGCTGGTCGTACACCGGACCCGAGCCTGCGGAGCCGAGGTAGGTCGCCAGCTCGGCGCCGAGCCGTGTTCCGGACTGTCCGGCGAGCTCGGCGGCCCCCGCGGTGTCCCCGGCGCGGAAGGTGGCCAGCGCCCCGGCAACCCCGGTCAGAACAGCACCCACGTCATCCTCGTTCCGCCATCCGGACCAGCACCGGCCTGTCCCGGCAGTTCCCGCACGTCGCCGTGGAACTCAGCCGGCCGGGGTGATGCCCTCCGCCGCGGCCCACTTCCTCAGCTCGGCCACCGCCTCTTCGTGCTCCAGCGGGCCGCGGTCCAGCCGCAGCTCCTTGAGGAACTTCCAGGCACGCCCGACCTGCGGGCCCGGCGCCAAGCCGAGCAGCCGCATGATCTCGTTGCCGTCGAGGTCCGGGCGGACCCGGTTCAGGTCCTCCTGCTCCCGGATCCGCACGATGCGTGCCTCGAGATCGTCGTAGGTCGCCTGCAGCGCGGCCGCCTTGCGCCGGTTGCGCGTGGTGCAGTCGGCGCGGACGAGCTTGTGCAGCCGGGTCAGCAGCTCACCGGCGTCGGTCACGTAACGACGCACCGCCGAATCGGTCCACTCGCCACCGCCGTAGCCGTGGAACCGCAGGTGCAGGAACACCAGCTGGGAGACCGCCTCCACGATCTCCTTCGAGTACTTCAACGCCCGCAAACGCTTGCGCGCCATCCGGGCACCGACCACCTCGTGGTGGTGGAAGCTGACGCCACCGCCCGGCTGGAACTCGCGCGTGGCCGGCTTGCCCACGTCGTGCAGCAGCGCCGCGAGCCGCAACACCAGATCCGGCTCCGACGCCGGTTCGTGCCGCCGCTCCAGGTCGATCGCCTGCGCGAGCACGGTGAGCGAATGCTGGTAGACGTCCTTGTGCTGGTGGTGCTCGTCGATCGCGAGCCGCATCCCCGGCAGTTCGGGCAGCACGTGGTCGGCCAGCCCGGTGTCCACCAGCAGCTCCAGACCCGGCCGCGGATCGTCGGCGAGCAGCAGCTTGGACAGCTCCGCCTGCACCCGCTCGGCGGTGATCCGCTCGATCTCCCCTGCCATCGACGTCATCGCCTCCACCACCCGCGGCGCGGGGGTGAAGCCGAGCTGGGCGGAGAACCGCGCGGCACGCATCATCCGGAGCGGATCGTCGGCGAACGACTCCTGCGGCGTCGCGGGCGTGTCGAGCACCCGCAGCCGCAGCGCGTCCATCCCGTCGTGCGGATCGATGAACGTCTTCGTGACCAGGTCGATGGCCATCGCGTTGACGGTGAAGTCGCGGCGCAGCAGGTCGCCTTCGATGGTGTCGCCGAAGGTGACCTCCGGATTGCGGCCCACCCGGTCGTAGCTGTCCGCGCGAAACGTGGTGATCTCGAGGGTCATGCCGTTCTTGGTGACCCCGACCGTGCCGAACGCGATGCCGACGTCCCAGACCGCGTCTCCCCATTCGCTGACGATCCCCAGCACCCGGTCCGGCCGGGCGTCGGTGGTGAAGTCGAGATCGGCCGAGAGCCGCCCGAGCAGCGCGTCACGCACGCTGCCGCCGACGAGGTAGAGGCTGTGGCCGGCACGGGCGAACCGCTCCGCCAGCTCGTCGGCCAGAGGAGACACTCGCATCAGTTCCGTCACCGCGTTCTGCTGGGCGACCAGGTTGCTCACTTGAATCCCACCACGAAATGGGCACCACTACTACGGGCACCGGCGGACACGGACACGGAGAGCCAGAGTACCCGGGCAACCGGTTGCTCTAGCATCGCAGCATGTCTGGATCTGCCGGCCGCGCCGGAGCGCCGAAGCCGCGCAGGCGGCGCAGGCACCGGCGCGGCAGGCGGCTGACCACGGTCGACGAGACCTCGGCAGGCGGACTGGTGCTGGACGCCGACCGGGAACACGCGGTGCTGATCGGCCGGCTGGACCGGCACGGCAGACTGCTGTGGTCATTGCCGAAGGGGCACATCGAGGACGGTGAGACGGTGGAGCAGACCGCGGTGCGCGAGGTGAAGGAGGAAACCGGCATCTCAGCACGCGTACTGCGCCCGCTGGGCACCATCGACTACTGGTTCGTGGCCCAGCAGCGGCGGGTGCACAAGACCGTGCACCACTTCCTGCTCGAGTCGACCGGCGGTGCGCTCTCCGACGAGGACGTCGAGGTCACCGAGGTCGCCTGGGTACGGCTGGCCGAGCTGGAGACCACCCTCGCCTACGCGGACGAGCGCAAGCTGGTCCGCAAGGCGGGAGAACTGCTCGCCCCCGACGAGCTCGCCTGAGAGGGAGCACCCGAGTGAAGCGGCCCGCCGCCTTCTTGCTGTCCTTGCTGGTCCTCGCCGCTGCCGCGTTGTTCGGCACGCCCGCGGGGGCGCAGGAGGAGCCGTCCACGCAGTCGCCGCGGCTGCGGATCGACCTCGGCCGGCTGAGCCCGCGCCTGATCACCGGATCCAGCACGCAGCTGCAGGTGTCGGGCACGGTGACCAACATCGGTGACCGCCGGATCGACCGTCCGCAGGTCCGGCTCCAGGTCGGCGACCGGGTCGGCGGGACGCGGGCGATGTCCGGCATCCTGAACGGCGAGCCGGTGCAGGACAGCCCGCTCACCGAGTTCAGCACGCTCAGCGAATCGCTGGAGCCCGGCCAGAGCGCCCGGCTCGACGTACGGGTGCCGCTCACCGGCGAACGGGCCGCGCACTTCTCCCTTCCCGGCGTCTACCCGCTGCTGGTGAACGTGAACGGCACGCCGGAGTTCGGCGGCACCGCCCGGCTCGCCGCGGTGAGCCTGCTGATGCCGGTGCTGTCCTCGCCGGGACAGGACGGTTCGCCGACCGCCCGGCACGCCAAGGTCACCATGTTGTGGCCGATCGCCGACGACGCGAATCACGTCTCTTCGGCCGCCTACGGCACCCGGCTGAACCTCACCGACGATTCGCTCGCGCGGGAGCTGAGCCCGACCGGACGGCTGTACTCGCTGGTGTCGGCTGCGCGCGCGGCGGAGTCGAACGGGAAGATCGCCGGCTCGCTGTGTTTCGCGATCGACCCCGATCTGCTGCGGACCGTCGACACGATGAGCCGCGGCTACCTCGCCGCCGGTTCGCCCGGCAAGGGCGCGGCCGCGGCGGGCGACTGGCTGAGCTCGCTGCGTGCGCTGGTCAAGGACCGCTGCGTGGTGCCGATGCCGTACGGCGACGCCGATCTGACCACCCTCGGCAAGGTGCGCGACGCGGAGGGCAACCCCGACACCGGGCTGATGACCACCGCGCTCAGCGGCGCCACGACGATCAGGGACATGCTCGACGTCGAGCCGGAGACCGGCGTGTTGTGGCCCGGTGGCCCGCTGGACGACCAGGCGCTGTCCGCCGCGTCCGAGGCCGGTTACCGCACGGTGCTCACCGACGGGTCCCAGCTGCGGTCGAGCCGCGATGCCGAGAACGTCAGCGGTGCGGTGACGCTGCCCGGCGGCGTGCGGGCGCAGCCGTCGAACGGGATCATCGCGAGCGCGCTCGCCGGGTTCGCTCCCGGGCCGCAGGCGCCGACCACGGTCAGCGGCGCGGCACAGCGCGCGGTCGCCACCCAGAACGGGCTCGCCGCGATCGCGTTCGAGGCCGGGCTCGGCCGTCCCGAGGCGGCGAACGGTGCCAGCCTGCTGGTCGCGCCGCCGCGGCGGTGGACCGTGCCGACCGACGAGCTGAACGCCTTCCTCCGCGGTCTCGGCGAGCTGACCGACAGCGAGGTCACCACCGAATCGTCGCTGTCGCAGCTGCTGCGGACCGAGCCGACCGGGTCCGCGTCCTTCGCCACCGACCAGCGGAACCCGTCCGGCGCCGGGCGCGCCGCGGTCGCCGATCAGCTCTCCGAACTCGACCGGCGGGCGGCCGGGCTGATGTCGGCGATGCGGGCGGACATCACCAACCGGGTCGAGCCGAAGGCGATCGTGGAGCCGGTGCGCGACGCGCTGGTCCGCGGCAGCTCGGCCGCGCTGGACCCGCCGTCCCCGCTGGCCGCGGGGGCGAACGCGAACGCCGAGCTCAGCGCCATCCGCGACCAGGTCACCGTCGAACAGCCGCGGCAGACGATCGCGCTCGCGTCCGGCGCGTCGCCGCTGCCGGTGTATGTGAACAACGAGCTGCCGGTCGGCATCGACGCGCAGATCGCGCTCACCAACAACGTGGGCATCCGGCCGGAGGCGGCACAGGCGCAGAACCGGTTCTTCCCGGCCAAGGGCGGCAAAACGGAATACCTCCAGATCGAGGCGCTGCGCGCGGGCAGGCTCAGCGTCGATGTGTCCTTGACCACCCCGGTGGGAACGACGCTGGGTTCCACCGCACGCTTCGAGCTGACCTCGACCGAGTACGGCCCGATCACGATCATCGTCACCGTCGTCGCTGGTTGCGCGCTGCTCCTGCTGGCGTCTCGGCGCATCTACCGGCGGGTGAAGGAGAGTCGGGCGGCACGCGGCCGTTCGGGCTGACCTCCCGGCGGGCCGGGTGCGCCCGCCCGTTCCCGATTACCCTGGGTCGACGCTGCCACAATGGCGGCGGACCAGGAGCAGTCGAGGATTGGGCACGCGGTGGACGAAGAGCCGGGTCAACCACCCGAGCGTGCGAACCGTCCTCGACGGGACGGCGCGCCGCCGCGGCGTGACGAACGGGGCGGTGAACGGGGTGGTGAGCCGCGTCGCGCGGTCCGCGACGCCCGACGCCAGCCACCGCCTCCGCCCCAGGGGCAGCCGCCCGCCGAACGCCGCCAGCCCCCGCCCAACGGCACCCGCCGGATGCCGGTACCGGGGCAGCCGCCGCCGGGTCCCGCCGAGCGACCGCAGCGCGGGGAGCGGCCACAGCGCCGTCAGCCGCCACCGAACGGCCAGCAGCGCCCGACGCGTAACGGCGTAGCGCCGCCCCGCCGCCAGCCACCACGTACCTCGAAACAGCCGCTGCCGCCAGGCACTCCGCAGAAGATGCCGCCGTCCGGGCCACCCAGCGGCCCGCAGCAGATCCCGCCGTCCGGACCGCAGAAAATGCCGCCGCCGGGGCCTCCCAGCGGTCCGCAGAACCTCCCTCCGGCCGGTCCGCGGAAGCCACCGCAGTCCGGCCGTTCGCCGCTGCCGCAGCCGGGGAGCGCGCCGCCACCGTCGCCGGGCCCGGCCTCCGGGCCGCAGCAGCTCCCGCCGGTGCACCGCGGCCGTGGTCCGCGCCCGGGCGCACCGGTCCGGCCGTGGCAGGAAGAGGCGATGCGGGATCCGGACGCCACCCGGTTCATCCCGCGCACCGCCGGGGTGCCGATGCCGGCCTCGCGCTGGCCGACCGCCGACCCGGACGTGATGCGTCCGTACGACGCGCTGGCCACTCAGGTCATGCCGCGGATCAAGGACGCGCCGCTCGCCCGTCCGGCCGAGCCGAGTGCGCCCGAGCAGCCGGCACCCGCGAAGGCCCCTTCGGTGGCGAAGGCCAGCGGCCGGATGGCGATCGCGTCGCTGATCAGCCGCATCACCGGCTTCCTGTGGAAGGTGCTGCTGGCGATCGTGATCGGCACCGGCGTGGTGAACGACTCGTTCAACGTCGCCAACACGATGCCGAACATCATCTTCGAACTGCTCCTCGGCGGCGTGCTGACCAGTGTGGTCGTGCCGTTGCTGGTGCGGTCACAGGACGACCCCGACCACGGCGAGGCGTACGCGCAGCGGCTGCTGACGGTCGGAGTGACCGTGCTCTTCGGCGGCACGGTGATCGCCGTGCTCGCGGCGCCGGCCTTCACCTCGCTCTACATCGACTCCTCCGGGCAGGCCAGCGCCGACCTCACCACGGCCTTCGCGTACCTGCTGCTGCCGGAGATCTTCTTCTACGGCGTGTTCGCGCTGGTCTCGGCGATGCTGAACGCCAAGCACGTGTTCGGGCCGACGGCCTGGGCGCCGGTGATCAACAACATGGTCGTCATCTTCACGATCCTGGTGCTGTGGGTGATGCCGGGTTCGATCGACGGCGACCATCCCTCGATCACCGATCCGAAGGTGCTCACCCTGGGCCTCGGCGTGACCGGCGGGATCGCGGCGCAGGCGCTCATCCTGCTGCCGCCGCTGCTGCGCACCGGGTTCCGTCCGCGCTGGCGGTGGGGTCTCGACCGGCGGATGAAGGAGTTCGGCGGTCTCGCGCTGTGGGTCGTGGGGTACGTGGCGGTCAGCCAGATCGGGCTCACGATCACCACCCGCGTGCTGACCAAGGGCACCGCGGGCGGCGTCACCGCCTACAACTACGCCTGGCTGCTGTTCCAGCTGCCCTACGGCGTACTCGGGGTTTCGCTGCTGACCGCGATCATGCCGCGGCTGAGCCGGGCGGCCGCCGACGGCGACACGAAGAAGCTGATCGGCGACCTGTCGTACGCCTCCCGGATCTCGACCGTGACGCTCGTGCCGATCTCCGCGGTGATGACGATCGTCGGTTCGTCGATCGGCGTCGCCATGTTCACCCTGGGCAAGGGGTCGCTGGAGAACGCCGAGCGGCTCGGGCAGGCGCTGGCCATCTCGGCTTTCGCGCTGCTGCCGTACGCGCTGGTGATGCTGCAGATGCGGGTGTTCTACGCGATGAAGGACGCCCGCACGCCGACGTTGATCATGATCGTGATGACCTTGGTCAAGGTACCGCTGCTGTTCCTGTGCCCGGTGCTGCTCAACGGCGACAACGTCGTGCTCGGCGTGATGATGGTCAACGCGCTGACCTACGTGGTCGGCGCGATGCTCGGGCAGATCTGGCTGTGGGTCACGCTCGGCAACCTGCGCAGCAAACGGGTGATCGGCGTCATCCTGTTCACCGTCGTGGCCAGCGTCCTCGGGATCGGCGCGGCGTGGCTGGCCGGGCAGATCGTGCCCGATTCACTCGGGCCGACGCTGCAGGCCTGGATCAAGCTGATCCTGCAGGGGATCGTCGGTATCGCGGTCTCGTTCGGGGTGCTCATCGCGCTGAAGGTCGAGGAACTTCGGCCGGCGACCTCGCGACTCACCCGATTGATCAAGCGCGGGTAACGATTGATTCACGACTCACGACGCTTCCCGCGGGCCTGATCCGGGTACCCTCGGATCCGGGATCGCGAAGCAGGAGAGAAGCGTGGACACGAGACGAAGCGTTCAGGCGGGGGAGGCAGACCGCGCGGGCATCCGTGCCCGGGGTGGTTCGCTGGCCCCTGGGCGGGTCGTGGGGGACGGCCGGTACCGCCTGCTCGCCCAGTTCGGGGTGGACGAACGAGCCGCCGCGCACCTGTGGCGGGCACGAGACGGCCAGCTGAAACGGGATGTGGCGCTGACCCTGCTGGTCGGCGATCCGGCGGATCCGGAGGCGGCCCGGCTCGCCCGGCGCACGCTGGAGCGGGCCGCGCACGCGTCGAAGTTCGGCCACGGCGGCGTCGCCCGCGTGCTGGACGTGCTCAGTCTCGGCAGTGGCGTCACGTCCAGTGAAGGGCTGCTCGGCGTCGTGGTGGCCGAGTGGACGAAGGGCAGTGACCTGGTCGACCTGGTCGCGCAGCGTCCGGTGGCACCCGGTGCGGCCGCCCGGATGGTGCAGGCGCTCGCCGAGGCGGTCGACCACGCCCACCAGAATGGCCTGGTTCTCGGCCTCGACCATCCGCAGCGGCTGCGGCTCACGCCCGGTGGCGCGCTGAAGCTGGCGTTCCCCGGTCCACTGCCGGAAGCGACGCTGCGGGACGACGTGAAGGCCCTCGGCGCGGTGCTCTACCTGCTGCTCACCGGCCGTTGGGCGTTGCCCGGCGGCCCGCCCGCCATCCCGGCCGCACCGTTGACGCCGCAGGGACACGTGGTCCCGCCGCGGTCGCTGGTGCCTGCCGTGCCGGCGGAGCTGTCGTCGCTGGCCGTGCGCACGATCGAGGACGGCGGCAGCGGCGGTATCCGCACCAGCTCGGCGATCCTGCGGGTGCTGGACCAGGTGGCCGAGAACGAGGAGCGCACGCAGCTGATCCAAACGGTCGGCCAGTCCGAATCCGAATCGGACGGCACGATCTGGACCACGAAGAAGCCGGTGAAGGACGTCGCGCGGCGGCGGAAGCTGGCCTTCGGGGTGACCGTGCTCGTGGTGGCGACCGTGGTGATCCTGGCCTGGGGCGGACTGATGCTGATCAATCTGTTCCAGGGCGACAATTCGTCCAGCGGTCCCGCGATCAACGTCGCCGCCACGCCCACCCCGAGCGGCTCGGCGAACCAGCCGGCGCCGCCACCGTCGTCCTCCTCCGGTCCGAAGGTCGGCGATCCGGTGCAGCCGGACTCCGCGACCGTGTACAACCCGGAGGGCGAGGGCGACAACACGAGCCGCGCGAAGAACACGATCGACGGCGATCCGGGCACGATCTGGCGCACCGACGAGTACCAGCAGCAGCTGCCGGCGTTGAAGCCCGGCGTGGGCATCGCGGTGGCGTTCGACGATCCGGTGAAGCTCGCCCAGGTGAAGATCACCGCGGACAGCCCGGGCACCAAGGTCGAGATCCGCAGCGCGGACAGCAAGAAGCCGGATCTCGACGAGACCAAGGTGGTCGGCAGCGGTGACCTCAAGGGCACCGACACCACCATCCCGCTGCAGCAGCCGACGGAGAGCAAGTACTTCATCGTCTGGATCACCCAGCTGGGTGGCGACGAGGGGGACAGCTTCGTCAGCGAGTTCGGAGACTTGAGCTTCCTGCCTGCGCAGTGAGCGATGCGCCGGACTCAGTAGGCTCTGCCGGGTGACGGCTGCAGCTCCCACGGATGCCGACCTCATAGCGGCGCACGCCGCCGGGGATCCGCACGCGTTCAGTGAACTGGTCCGGCGACATCGTGACCGCATGTGGGCGGTCGCGCTGCGGACGCTGCGTGACCCCGAGGAGGCGGCGGACGCGCTGCAGGAGGCGTTCATCTCGGCTTTCCGCGCCGCCGGGAAGTTCCGGGCCGAATCGCAGGTCACCACGTGGCTGCACCGGATCGTGGTGAACGCCTGCCTCGACCGGATCCGCCGCCGGCAGGCCCGCCCGACCGTGCCGCTGCCCGAGACCGGGTTCAACGAGCCGGTCGCCCCCGGTGATTCGATGGCGGAACGGGAGACCAGCCTGCTCGTGCACCAGGCGCTCGGCCAGCTGCCGGAGGAGCAGCGGGCGCCGATCGTGCTGGTCGACGTCGAGGGCTATTCGGTGGCCGAGACGGCGAAGATGCTGGGTATCGCCGAGGGCACGGTGAAGAGCCGGTGCGCACGGGGCAGGGGAAAACTCGCGAAGGTTCTCGGTCATCTGCGGAACCCGGACGCCCGGCCCGACGTCCCAACTCACGAAAGCAAACGCAAGCACGCCACTCCGGAGGGGTCCCGGAGTGCCGGGCGGGCCCAGGGCTCGCCGGGGAACGGGGAGGGACGATGACGGACGAGAGCCGGGGGGCCGGTGGGTCCGTGGGACCGCCCTGGTCTGTCGACCTGCTCGCCGACCTCCACGCCGGGGTACTGGCCGAGGACGAGGCCGCGCGGCTGTGGCCGCAGGTCGAGGCGGACCCCGAAGCACGCACGATCATCGAGGCACTCGAGGCGACCACCGCGGACCTGTCGGCGCTGGCCGGCGCGCCCGCGCCCCCGATGCCCGCCGAGTACGCGGCCCGGCTGGACGCCGCGCTGGCCGCGGAATCCGCCGCCCGGCAACCAGCGGCGAGCACTGTGGTCGCAGATCCCGTGGCCACGTCTCCGGCCGGCGCGGTCCCGTCTTCGGCGGACGCGACGTCGTCCCAGCTGGCTGCAGCTCCGCCCTCTGCGGACGCGACGTCGTCCCAGGCGGGAGCCGTCCCGTCCCAGGCGGGCGCGACCCCGTTCCAGACAGGCGCGGCGTCGTCCACCTCGGGCGCGGCGTCGTCCACCTCGGGCGCGACGTCGTCCGCTCCGGTGGCGGATCTGTCCGCGGCCCGGCGGCGACGCAACCGGCGACTCGGCTGGGCCGGCGGGGTCCTGACCGCGGCCGCGGCCGCCGTGGTGGCCTTGGCGGTCACCGTGCCGGGCACGTCCACCGAGAGCGGCACCCCGAACGTGGCCGCTCCGGCGCCGACCGGCCCGTCGGTGTCCGGTGACGGCGGTGGCGCGGAGGCGTTGATCGGCGGCAGCGTCGGCGTGCGTGATTTCGGCCCGTTGCGGGACGAGCGGCGGCTGGACGTGTGTGTGGCGGCGGCCGGGATGGATCCGAAGGTGCGGCCGGAGGGCATCCGTCCGGTGAACGTGGCGGGCAAGGCCGGTGTGCTGGTCATCTACACCACCGGCAGGCTCGCCGAGTTCCGTCTCGTCGCGTTCGGCGCGGACTGCGGGCCCGCCGACCCGGCGAAGCTGTTCGACAAGGTGGTCGGCGGCCGGTAATCGCTGGTCGAGTAGCGGTCGTCACCGCCGGGAACACCGGCACCTACCATCGTGTTGAGCCAGGAGCACTGGTCACGACGAGCGGAGGTTGACGGTGGCGGGCGAGGAAATCAGGAACCTGATCATCGTGGGTTCAGGTCCTGCCGGATACACCGCCGCGGTCTACGCGGCGCGCGCGCAACTCGAGCCGCTGGTGTTCGAGGGCACCCAGTTCGGCGGTGCGTTGATGACCACCACCGAGGTGGAGAACTTCCCCGGCTTCCGCGACGGCATCCAGGGCCCGGACCTGATGGAGGAGATGCGCAAGCAGGCCGAGCGTTTCGGTGCCGAGCTGCGTTCGGAGGACGTCGAGTCGCTGGAGCTGGCGGGTGACGTCAAGTACGTCGTGGTGAACGGCAAGCGTTACGCGGCCCGCGCGGTCATCCTGGCGATGGGCGCGGCTGCCCGGTACCTGAACGTGCCGGGTGAGCAGGAGCTGCTCGGGCACGGTGTGTCGTCCTGCGCGACCTGTGACGGGTTCTTCTTCCGCGACCACGACATCGCGGTCGCCGGCGGGGGCGACTCGGCGATGGAGGAGGCGACCTTCCTGACGAAGTTCGCCAAGTCCGTCACGATCGTGCACCGGCGGGACGAGTTCCGCGCCTCGCGGATCATGCTCGAGCGCGCTCGAGCGAACGACAAGATCAAATGGCAGCTGAACTCGCGCGTGACCGGCGTCGCGGGGGACGGCACGGTCAACGGCCTGCAGGTCGAGGACGCCAGGACCGGTGAGGCGAAGACGCTGGACGTCACCGGCTTCTTCCTGGCGATCGGGCACGATCCGCGCAGCGAGCTGGTGCGCGGCCAGGTGGACGTGGACGACGAGGGCTACGTGCGCACGCAGGGCCGCAGCTCGTACACGAACCTGCCCGGCGTGTTCGCCGCGGGCGACCTGGTGGACCGCACCTACCGGCAGGCCATCACGGCCGCCGGGTCCGGCTGCAGCGCCGCCATCGACGCCGAGCGGTGGCTGGCCGAACATGCCGATGTGGCCGCGCACGAGGCCCCGGAGCTGGTGGGCGGTGGCTACGGCGCCGGCGAGCACTGACTTTTCCGCACTTCCGATCGGCTGACCCAGGCAAAGGAGACAACCATGGCCAACAACACCGTCAAGGTGACCGACAAGTCGTTCGTGGACGACGTGCTGACCAGCGAGAAGCCGGTGCTGGTCGACTTCTGGGCGACCTGGTGCGGGCCGTGCAAGATGGTCGCGCCGGTGCTCGAGGAGATCGCCGGGGAGAACAGCGACAAGCTGACCGTCGCGAAGCTCGACATCGACGAGAACCCGAACACAGCGCGTGACTACCAGGTGATGTCGATCCCGACGCTGATCCTGTTCCAGGGTGGCAAGCCGGTGAAGCAGATCGTGGGCGCGAAGGCGAAGGCGGCGCTGCTGTCGGATCTGTCCGACGTGCTCTGAACCGAACGGTCGGGGAGAACCCGGGCCTGCGGGAATCGGCCCGCGGGCCCGGGTTCTCGCTCGTTCGGGGGGCTTGTGCGTGGTGGTGATCACGCAGGCGTACCGGCCGGGTGTCCCCCGTGCAGGCTCCCCCACGGGAGCGGCACACCGGCCGGGTCTGCGTACTCACCGAGAGTTCACAGGGCACAATGGGTGCCTGGGCTTACCCCCGACCTACAGGTTTCTGTTTCGCATCGAGCAGGTTTCGGTGCCTGAGGAAGAGCGAGGAGTGCATGCGGGTACTCCGCCGCGGTGACACCGGTTCGGATGTCGCCGAGATCAGGTCGATTCTCGCCGGGATGGACCTGCTCCCGCCGGTGGCGGGGACCGAGCAGTACGCAGCTTTCGACGTCGCCGTGGAGCAGGCCGTCCGGGCCTTCCAGCAGCGGCGTGGCCTCATCACCGACGGGGTCGTGGGCCCGGCGACCTTCCACTCGATGAAGGGCGCCAGCTACCACTTGGGCAGCCGCCCGTTGCAGTACCTGTTGTCGGCTCCGGTCAGCGGGGACGACGTCTTCGCGCTGCAGGAGCGGCTCACCGAGCTCGGTTTCGACGCCGGCCGTCCGGACGGATACTTCGGCCCGCAGACCGAGCGTGCCCTGCGTACCTTCCAGCGCGACATGCGCCTGAATCCCGACGGTATCTGCGGTCCGGCGACCATCCGGGAGCTGCACCGCCTGTCGTCCCCGCGGGCGCGCGGCGGCCGTCCGGTGTTCCTGCGGGAACAGGAGCAGGTCCGCCGGGCCGGTCCGCGGCTGCGGGGCAAGCGCATCGTCATCGACCCCGGCCACGGCGGCGAGGATCTGGGCGTGACCGCCGCCGGCCTGCGCGAGGCCGACATCGCCTGGGATCTCGCGCGTCGGCTGGAGGGCCGGATGCAGGCGACAGGCATGGAAGCCCTGATCTCGCGCGGCCCGAACCACAGTCCCACGGATTTCGAACGTGCCCGCTTCGCCAACGACGCCGGCGCCGACCTGTTCCTGTCGCTGCACAACGACGGCAACGCGTCCCCCGGCGCCCAGGGCGTGGCCAGCTTCCACTTCGGCACCGGCAACGGCACCACGTCGACGGTCGGCGAACTGCTGGCCGGGTTCATCCAACGTGAGGTCGTGGCCCGCACCGGCCTGCGTGACTGCCGCACGCACTACAAGACGTGGGAGATCTTCACCCGCACCCGCTGCCCGGCCGTCCGCGTCGAAATCGGCTACCTGACCAACCCCGACGACGCGCGCAGACTGGCCGAACCCGCCTTCCGCGACGTGGTCGCCGAGGGAATCCTGATCGCCGTGAAACGCCTGTACCTCCTGGGCGAAGGCGACCAACCCACCGGCACCTTCACCTTCGCCGACGTACTGGCCCACGAACTGGCCCGCGCCGAGTAACGCTCGCCGTCGCCCGCGTTCGCTCCCCTCGCGGATTTGAGGCTCCTTCTCGCGGGTTCCGACGCTCGCTCGTGCGGGTTTTGACGCTCCCTCACTTCGGCGGTCTGGGTGCCCGTTTCCCTCGTTGGCCGGTCTTTTCTGCTGGCCAGTGGCCCGCCTGCTGGTTACGTCCGCGGAGGTGGTGTACGGGTTCGTCGCTGGTGAGCGGCGTGGCGTCGTGACGTGAGACGGCCACCGCGTGATCTTTCTCGAGTACCGACCAAGGAACTCCAGGAAGGACCACCACGATGGCCGCACCACACAGTGTGGACCCTGCCCAGCTTGTCGAGGAGCTCGCCTCGGCGGGTGTGTCGCCGGATCTGTTGCAGACGATGATCGCGACGATGGCGAACGCGTTGATGTCGTCGCAGGCCGATCAGCAGTGCGGGGCCGGCTATGGCGAGCGCAGCAGCGAGCGGACGAACCAGCGCAACGGCTACCGGGCCCGGGAGTGGGACACCCGAGCGGGCACGATCGAGTTGGCGGTGCCGAAGCTGCGCCAGGGCTCCTATTTCCCGGACTGGCTGCTGACCCACCGCCGCCGCGCCGAGCAGGCCCTGGTCACCGTCGTGGCCACGGCCTACCTACTCGGTGTCTCCACCCGGCGGGTGGAGAAGCTGGCCGAACAACTCGGGGTGAAGTCGCTGTCGCGTTCGCAGGTCAGCGAGATGGCCACGCACCTCGACGGGCAGGTCGCCGCGTTCCGCGAGCGCCCGCTCGACCAGGGCCCGTACACGTTCGTGTGGGTCGACGCGCTCACGGTGAAGGTCCGCGAAGACGGCCGGGTGGTCAACGTGCACGCGCTGCTCGCGACCGGGGTGAACGCCGACGGGCACCGCGAGATCCTCGGCCTGGATGTGGCCTCCAGCGAGGACGGAGCGGGCTGGTTGGCGTTCCTGCGCGGTCTGGTCGCCCGCGGCCTGTCCGGGGTCCAGCTCGTCATCTCCGACGCCCATCCCGGCTTGGTGGCGGCGATCGCCTCGGCGTTGCCGGGTGCGGCGTGGCAGCGGTGTCGCACCCACTACCTGCGTAACCTGCTCTCCCGTGTTCCGAAGTCGGCGCAGCCGCATGTCGCTACGCAGGTGCGCACGATCTTCGACCAGCCCGACGCCGACGCCGTCACAGCCCAGTACGGACGCGTGGTCGACACTCTCACCGCGCGCTGGCCCGACGCAGCCGAGCACCTCGACAACGCCCGCGATGAGCTGCTGGCGTTCACCGCATATCCGCGCGAGGTCTGGCGCCAGATCTGGTCGAACAACCCTCAAGAGCGACTGAACAAGGAGATCCGCCGTCGCACCGACGTGGTCGGGATCTTCCCCGGCCGCGACTCCCTGATCCGCCTCGTCGGCGCCGTCCTGGCCGAACAGAGTGATGAGTGGACCGAGAACCGCCGCTACATGGGCCTCGATCTACTGGCCCGCTCACGCATCCGCATCGTCACCACCGAAGCCGCACCGACCGGCAGCGAGGCACTCATGACAACCGAGGCAATAACCGCCTAGAATCCCGAACCAAGATCACGCGGAGTCGATCTCATACACCACTCCGCCGGACGTGACCCGCCTGCTGGTCCGGTTGTCTTACCCGAGTGGGCCCCCGGGTGCCGAGCCGCTACGTCAGGGACCGCGGTCGCTTGACCAGCTCTACGGCCCGTTTGGTTTGGTGCCTTTTCTGTGGCTCGGCCAGGTGGTCCTGGTGCCGCAATTCGGCCTGGTCCTGGTGCCGTGTTCGGCCTGGTCCCGGTCAGGTGGTCCCGGTGCCGCATTCGGCCTGGTCCCGGCCAGGTGGTCCCGGTCCCGCGTCCGACCTGGCCCCGGCCAGGCGATCCTGGTCCCGTCCCGACAGCCCGAGCCGCACACCCGATCACCCCAAACCACACCGACGACAGGAGGGGAACCGGCTCGACTTCCAGCCTCCGACCGTCTGCACGCTCCGCGTGCAAGGACGTCCCGACCTGCCCCATCAGGGCCACCACACGCCACCTACGACCGAGCCCACCGCGCCTGCCCCAAAACCTCCTCCAGGCCATCTCCACGGTCCACCCCACCAGCCCGCACCACGACTGAGCTCGAATCGTGGTTGGCGCAGTTGCCGGGATCGTCTGCGAAATGTGAACGTGGATGCGCCACCGCGTGCCCCTTTGAGGCGACCTCCGCCCTGCCGCCTGACACCCATTTGCGACCCACACATCGATCCCGTCCTCGAACTCAACGCCTGACAATCGTCAAAGAAGGACAGCGCAGCCACACCACCAGAATGCACTTGCCACACCCCGCTGAAAGTCACTCTAAGTAACAGTAGGACGTGTCGCGAAGCGCTCTCATCTCACACAGCCGCCCCGCAAATCCCCCACCACTACGGCATCCACATTCTTGCCTCAGCCCCCACCCCGCCCAGAAAAACCGGAGCCCAGCCCCCACTTAACCCCACCTTCAGGCGCACACAACACATTGCGCCTCACACCGCCGAGGCACACCACACCTTGGGGCAGCCCCCACCCACCACTGGGGGGCGTCCCCAGATCCAGTCTAGTCGTCCACAGGTTTTCCACGGCATCTATCAGCAATCTGTGGATAACTTTGTGGTTCATCCACAGGTGTGCACAGGCGGGGGTGGAGGGATTTTTCGCACGTCGGGAGCGGGTTCGTGTGGGGTAGGTAGCGGCGTGGGCTCGTGGGTGTGGCGGTGTTGAGAGAAGGGGTGGCGTGATGACGGCTGGCGGGTTGACCTCGGGTGATGAGCGGAGTGAGGGTGGACGGGTGGGGAGTACCGGGGACTCGTGCCGGGCTTGGTCACGGGTCTGATACCGCGGGGACGACGTGTACGGAGTGTGATAACGAGGGGTCGCGGTGGGGTGGGCTGTCGGCTCGACTGGAGTGCTCAGGACAGGGGTCGGTCGAGGCTGAGCGGTCAAGGGCGAGCGGGTCGGTCTAGGCGCGGAGCCGGTCAAGGCGGAGCCGATTGTCCGGCGACCGGTCAAGGCGGAGCCGGTCAAGGCGGAGCCAGCCAAAGCGGAGCCGGCCAAAGCGGAGCCGGCCAAGGGCCTACCGACCGAGGCGAAGACGGCGAGGCGAAGACGGTCGGTCTAGGCGGAGCCGGTCGGGGCCGACCGGTAGAGGACGAGCAAAAGGGGCTCGGGCCCGTCGAAGCGGGACCAAGCCGGAGGCAGCCTGGGCGAGACGGGACCAGACCGGGAACGGTCCGGGCGAGGCGTGGAGGCGGGTCGGGCGAGGGGAGCGAGAGGGAAGCGGACGCGTGTCAGGCTCGGCCCAGGCTGGGTTCTGCGGTCGTGATCGTGACCTGGCCGAGTAGGCGTTCCAGGGCGGCCTCGACGTCTTCCTTCCAGCTGATCGCCGAGCGCAGCTCCAGCCGCAGGCGGGGGTACTTGCGGTGGGGGCGCACGGTCTTGAAGCCGACGCTCTGCAGGAACGCGGCCGGCAGTACGCAGGCGTGTCCGTCCAGGGGGTCCGCTTCGGCGGGTTGGGCGTCGCCGAAGGCTTCTATGGCGCGGACGCCTCGTTTGGTCAGGTCCTTCGCCACGGCTTGCACGAGCATGCGGCCCAGGCCGCCGCCGCGGAATTCGGGCAGGACGTGGAAGGCGGTGAGCAGGACGGCGTCGGCGCTGGGTGGAGAGGTCGGAAAAGCCAGGGCGCGGGGCACCGCGTTCGGCGGCGCGTACAGCACGAAACCGACCGGGAGCGTGTCGCTGTAGACGATGCGGCCGCAGGAACCCCACTCCAGCAGCACGCTGGACACCCAGGCTTCCTTCTCGACCTCGGTCGAGCCGAAATCCTCGGCCTGCTCCTTCAGGTGCGGCGCGAGCTCCCAGTACACGCACTGCCGGCAGTTCTTCGGCAGATGCTCGAGGTTGTCCAGTGTGACGCCCACCACGCGACGTGACACGCGCAAACCTCCCTCGACCCCTCATTCGCGGCGTGTATCCGGCCTGGACGCCGGCCAGAGCGCAGGCGGCACCGGAAGAACCACCCCGAGGATAGGCCGATGTGACAAGGGCCGAAAGACCGGGGATCCGGAAGAGGCCACCGTTACACTCGATGGATCTACCAGCAGGTACCACCGAACCCTCAGGTGTCCGATGACCGAGAACCGCCCCGCCAAGCCGCAGACCGGCCGTCACAATCTCGACCCGCACCTCGAGCGGTACGCAGCCCGCACCGCCGGGATGACCGCATCCGAGATCCGCGCGCTCTTCGCAGTGGCAAGCCGGCCGGAGGTCGTCTCACTCGCCGGCGGCATGCCGAACCTGGCCGCGCTGCCGCTCGACACGCTGTCCGCGCAGGTCGGCGAGATCATCGCCGAGGAAGGACTCGTCGCACTGCAGTACGGGTCCGCACACGGCGTGCCTGCGCTGCGTGACCAGATCTGCGAAATCATGGCTCTCGAGGGCGTGAAGGCGCACCCGGACGACGTCGTGGTCACCGTCGGCTCACAGATGGGCCTGGACATGGTGACGCGGCTGTTCTGCGATCCGGGTGATGTGGTGATCGCCGAAGGCCCGTCGTACGTCGGCGCCCTCGGATCGTTCGCCGCCTACCAGGCGAACGTGGTGCACGTCGCGATGGACGACGACGGGCTGGTGCCGGAAGGACTTCGGGAGGCGCTGCGGCAGGCGGAGAAGGCCGGCCAGCGCGTCAAGTTCCTTTACACCATCCCGAATTTCCACAATCCGGCCGGCGTCACGCTGGCCGTCGAGCGGCGCGCCGAGATCGTGGAGATCTGCCGCGAGCACGGGGTGCTGATCGTCGAGGACAACCCGTACGGCCTGCTCGGCTTCGACGGCCAGACCTACCCCGCGCTGCGGTCGCTCGACCCGGACAACGTCGTGTACCTCGGTTCGTTCTCGAAGACGTTCGCCTCCGGGCTCCGGGTCGGCTGGGTGCTCGCGCCGCACGCGGTGCGGGAGAAGCTCGTGCTGGCCGCCGAATCGGCGACGCTGTGCCCGCCCACGTTCAACCAGATGATCGTGTCCCGCTACCTCGCGACGCACGATTGGAAGGGTCAGATCAAGAAGTTCCGGGAGAACTACCGCGAACGCCGCGACGCGATGCTGTCCGCGTTGCGGCAGTACCTGCCCCCCGGCTGCTCTTGGACGCACCCCGACGGTGGCTTCTACGTGTGGGTGACGGTGCCGGAAGGTGTTGACACCAAAGCAATGCTGCCGCGTGCGGTGACCGCGCGCGTGGCATACGCGTCAGGCACCGGCTTCTACGCCGACGGCCTCGGCTCGCGCCAGATGCGGCTGTCCTACTGCTATCCCACGCCGGAACGCATCCGCGAGGGCGTGCGCCGGCTCGCGGCGGTGCTGGAGTCCGAAATGGACCTCGGCCGCACCTTCGGTAGCGTGAGTGCACGCACCATCCCGGGGCCTGAGACCCCGTCTCCGGACACGGTCTGACCGCCCCCCGTAACACTAAGGAGTTCCCACGGTGGTCGACCGTACCGTTGCCGTGCTCGCCGGCGGACTTTCCCACGAGCGGGACGTCTCGCTCCGCTCCGGACGGCGGCTGTCGGCCGCACTGCGGGCCGAAGGGCTCACAGTGGACGAATGGGACACCGACGCCGGCCTGCTGGAACGGCTGCGCACCCAGCGTCCGGACGCGGTGATCGTCGCACTGCACGGCGGTGAGGGCGAGAACGGTTCGGTGCAGACCGTGCTGGAAATGCTCGACGTGCCGTTCGTCGGCACCAGCTCGCAGGGGTGCCGTCGGGCTTGGGACAAGCCGACCGCGAAGGCTTTCGTGCAGCAGGCCGGGTTCGCCACACCGGAGTGGATCGTGTTGCCGCACAGCACTTTCCGGGAGCTGGGCGCGCAGTCGGTGCTCGACGCGATGGTGGATCGGCTCGGGCTGCCGCTGATCCTCAAACCGGACCAGGGCGGTTCGGCGCTGGGTACGCAGGTGGTGCGCGAAGCCGCGGAACTCCCCGCGGCGATGGTCGGCTGCTTCGCCTACGGGGACACCGTGCTCGCGGAGCGGTTCATCGACGGCGTCGAGGTGGCCGTCACGGTCATCGAGGGGGAGAACGGGGCCGAAGCCCTGCCCGCGGTCGAGATCGTGCCGGAGAACGGCGTCTACGACTACACGGCTCGCTACACCGCCGGCCTCACCGACTTCTTCACCCCGGCCCGGATCTCCGACGAAGCGGCGAAGGCGGTCAGCGAACTCGCCGTCGCGGCACACCGGTGGCTCGGGCTGCGCGACATCTCCCGCACCGACGCCGTGATCACCGCGGACGGCACTGTGCACTTCCTCGAGGTGAACCTGTCGCCGGGCCTCACCGAGACGTCCACAGTTCCGATGGCAGTCGAAGCCGCCGGCACATCCCTCGGTTCGGTGTTTTCGGAACTCGTCGCCCGCGCGGTCTCCCGGACTCGTTGATCGACGAGCCCGGGGAGTACGCCGCTGACGACACCACGCGGCCGCCACACCCACGGCGACCGACGCGACGGTGGGCAGCCGGACCGACCACGCAGAGTGCGCACAGCCGTGTCGATCCGCAATCATCACCGTGACGAAAAGACCATGGGTGATCCCTAGCCGGTTTCGTCGGCCTGATCCGCCGATTTTCCCTCCGAGTTCGCGTCGATGAGGGCGACGATGCGTTCGAGGTCATCGACCGAGCCGAACTCGAGGACGATCCGGCCTTTGCGGCGTCCGAGGTCCACTTTCACGCGGGTGTCGAAGCGATCCGACAGCCGGTTCGCGAGTTCCTGCAATCCGGGCGCCTGGATCGGCTTACGGGGAGCGGGTTTCGGCTTCGCCGGCTTCTCGCTCTTCTTCAGCGTGACGGCTTCCTCGGTGGCGCGCACCGACATGCCTTCCGCGATGATCCGGGCAGCCAGCTCCTCCTGACCGTCCGGGTCCTCGAGTGACAGCAGCGCCCGGGCATGTCCGGCCGACAGCACACCGGCGGCCACCCGCCGCTGCACGGGCAGGGGGAGTTTCAGCAACCGGATGGTGTTGGTGATGACCGGCCGGCTGCGTCCGATCCGACCGGCCAGTTCCTCGTGCGTCACCGCGAACTCGTCGAGCAACTGCTGGTACGCGGCCGCCTCCTCGAGCGGATTCAGCTGAACCCGGTGGATGTTTTCCAGCAGTGCGTCGCGCAACATCGACTCGTCAGCGGTCTGCCGGACGATCGCGGGGATCGCCTCCAGCTCCGCCTGCTGGGACGCACGCAGCCGACGCTCACCCATGACGAGCTCGTACTCGCCGTCACCGAGTTCGCGTACGACGATCGGCTGCATGAGCCCGAACTCCCGGATGGAGTGTTCGAGCTCGGCGAGCGCTTCCTCGTCGAAGACCTGACGCGGCTGCTTCGGATTCGGCTTGACGGCGCTGACCGGGATCTCGCGGTACACCGCGCCGGCGACCTCGCCGCCGTGCCCTTCAGCCGCGCCGTTCGCCGCGAACCAGCCCTTGTCCTCACGCGCGGCCGGTTCGCTGGCCGCGGTGCCTTCTCCGCCGGAGGGCGCCGGGGTGGCCGGCCCGGTCGGGATCAGGGCCGCGAGACCGCGCCCCAGCCCTCCTCTGCGCTCAGTCATGCGCTGTTGCTCCTATCCTGATTCGCGCCGCGCTCGGCGATTTCCTTCGCCGCGTCGAGATAGCTCATGGCCCCACGTGAACCCGGGTCGTAAGCGAGCACGGTCTGGCCGTAGCCGGGTGCCTCGGACACCTTCACGCTGCGTGGGATGACGGTCTTCAGCACCGTCTCGCCGAAGTGGTTGCGCACCTCGTTGGTCACCTGGTCGGCCAGCTTCGTGCGACCGTCGTACATGGTGAGCAGAATCGTGGAGACGCTCAGTTCCCGGTTGAGGTGCTGCTGCACGAGTTCGATGTTGCTCAGCAGCTGCCCCAGACCTTCCAGTGCGTAGTACTCGCACTGGATGGGAATCAGGACTTCCTGGGCCGCCACCATCGCGTTGACCGTGAGAAGTCCGAGCGACGGAGGGCAGTCGATGAAGACGTAGTCGACGCCGATCTGCGCGAGCGACTCGTCCGACAGTGCCTCCTTCAGCCGGGTTTCCCGGTTCGCCATGGAGACGAGCTCGATCTCCGCACCGGCGAGGTCGATCGTCGCGGGCACGCAGAAGAGGTTCGGGGACTGCTCGCTGACGGCGGCGGCCTCGGCGAGGGACACCTCACCGATCAGCACTTCGTAAATCGACGGCGTCCCGGAGCGGTGGTCGACGTCAAGTGCGGTGCTGGCATTGCCCTGAGGGTCGAGGTCGATCACGAGCGTCTTCAGCCCGTGCACCGCCAGCGCGGCGGCGAGATTGACGGTGCTCGTCGTCTTGCCGACCCCGCCTTTCTGATTGGCGACTGTGAGCACCCGGCGACGTGTCGGCCGGGGGAGAGCGCCTTCCTTCGGGTGCAGCACGCTCGCGGCTCGGACGGCTTCCTCGGCGATCGGCGTCCAGCCCAACTCGTGGCCGGTCTGCGCGGGGTCGGACGGTGGGGGATTCACCGGTCTCGACACCTCCTCCTGATAGACGATTCCTGGACGTTCCGCACCGCGTTGTTTCACGTGGAACTTCGCGGCTGTTCTCGTTCGCTACCGCCGCCTGCCGCGTGACCGAGCCGGCTTCGGCGGCAGACGACGGATGAGCACCACCGTGCTGGGAACCTCGAGCACTGCCTTCCCGCACTCGGAGAGTTCCGGGTCGGCACCGCCGGCCTTGCGTACCGCTGCGCGGTCCCGCTCGATCTCCTCGGACGCGCTCACCCCTTTCAGGGCGACCAGTCGACCTTCGGGACGAACCAGGGGGAGGCACCAGCCCGCGAGCCGAGCAAGGGGAGCGACCGCGCGAGCGGTGACGACATCGGCGCCGTCCAGCTGCTCGCGCACGGATCGTTCCTCCGCGCGTCCACGGACGATGGTGATCGGGAGTTCCAGCTTCTCGGCGACCTCGGCCAGCCAGTCGACCCGGCGAGCCATGGGTTCCAGGAGAACGATAGCGAGGTCCGGTCGAGCAATCGCGAGCGGTACACCCGGAAGCCCGGCACCCGATCCCACATCGACGACGCGGGCGCCCTCGGCGATCTGCTCACCGATGACGGCCGAGTTCAGCACGTGCCGGTCCCACAGTCGGTCCACCTCGCGCGGTCCGATCAAGCCTCGTTCCACGCCATGGGTCGCCAGCAACTCGACGTATCGCGCAGCCTGGTCGACACGCTCACCGAACACCTGCACCGCCGCGGTCCGAACCGTTCCGGTGGCGCCGTCCAAGCTCACTACGTCCACTCCTCACTCCGCGCGTTTCACGTGAAACGCGCCCATCTGATTGTCCCTGATGCCCGACCCAAATCGAGCCGACAGACCGCATCTGTGGACAAGTCCACTCCGCGGGCGGAACTGTCCACAGCCGTTTCACGTGAAACGCGGCGGAGCGGATGAGGACGACGCGACGCGCCCGGTTTCACGTGAAACGCCACGCTTGTAATTCGCCACCGCGTGACTCGAACCCAGATCCAGGGGAGACACAAAAGCGGCCCACCGGATCATCCGGTGGGCCGCTTCAGCTCAGTACTCCCGCAGTGGAGCTCAGCCCTCGAGGAAGATCACCACGCGTCGCTTGGGGTCCTCGCCCTCGCTCTCGCTCGTGACACCGTCGACGGTGGCGACCGCGTCGTGCACCACCTTGCGCTCGAACGGACTCATCGGCTGCAGCCGCACCCGCTCGCCGTTCGTCCGGACTGACTCCGCGGTGGACCGGCCGAGCTCGCGCAGCTCCTCCCGGCGGTCGGACCGCCAGCCCGCGATGTCCAGCATCAGCCGGCTACGCGAACCGGTCTCCTGCTGCACAGCCAGCCGGGTCAGCTCCTGCAGCGACTCGAGCACAGTGCCCCGTGGGCCGACGAGCTTCTCCAGATCCTCGCCACCGTCGATGCTCACCACCGCTCGGCCGGCTTCGACATCGAGGTCGATGTCTCCGTCGTAGTCGAGCAGATCCAGCAACCGCTCCAGGTAGTCGCCGGCGATGTCACCCTCTTGCACGAGAGTGCTATCGCCACCGCCCGCCTTCGTTTCGACCACTTCCGCCGACTCGGCCTTCTCGTCCTGATCGGCGTCGATCGTGTCGACCGTCTCCGACATGTTCCGTCTCCTCTCCGAACCGGATCGGCGTCAGCGACGCTTCCGGCCCGACTTCCTGGTCGAGTTCTTGAGAAGCCCGGGCGCCCCGTTCCCGTTGGCTCCGTTGGTCTGGTTCGCCGCGGACTGCTCCGAGGGTCGCTCCGAGGCCTGCGTGGCCGCGTTGTCGTCCGACGCCTTCGTCGCGGCGGCACCGTCCGTGCCGGTCTTCTTCGCAGGCTTGTCACTCGAGACGCCACCGGACTTGCCGTCCGCCGACGCGGTCTGCGCGAAGCCGTGTGCCGAGCCGGCCTTGGTCACCTTGCGCTGCTGCTGACCCGAGGGCTGGTTCTTCTTCTGCTGTACCGGCTTCTGCCCGACCTTCGGAGCGGCCGGCTTCTGACCCGGCTTCGGACCGAGCGAGGCACGCTTCTCCGCGGCCTCTTCCTTGCGCTTCGCCTCTTCCTTGTCGATCCGCGTGTAGACGAGGCGCTGCTGCATGAGCGTCCAGCCGTTGTTCGCCAGCCAGTAGAAGAGAAGACCGAGCGGGAAGAACGCACCGAACACGAGCACACCGAACGGGAAGATGTACATCGTCAGCTTGTTCATGATCGCGGTCTGCGGGTTGCCCGTGGCCGAGGCGTTCTGCCGGGCCACCGAGTGCCGCGCGGTGAGGTGCGTCGCGATCGCGGCGACGATCATCAGCGGCAACGCGACGGGGAGCACGTTCCAGTGCCAGCCGCCGTTCGCCACGTTGCCGGCGACCGCGCCGACCCCGTTGTTGACCGCTTCGCCGAGGTTGACGCCGAAGAGCTTGGCGTTCACGTACGAGCTGACGTCGTGCTGGCTGAAGAAGTAGTTCTCGGTCTTCGGCCCGCCACCGGGCGGCGGGAAGGTGAACGCACGCAGCACGTGGTTCAGTCCGATGAACACCGGGATCTGCAGAACCATCGGAAGGCAGCTGCCGAGCGGGTTCACGCCGTGTTCCCGCTGGAGCTTCTGCATCTCCTGCGCCTGGCGCTGCCGGTCGTTCGCGTACTTCTTCTGGATCTTCTTCATCTCCGGCGCGAAGTCCTGCATCTTCTTCATCGACCGGACCTGGTTCACGAACGGCTTGAACATGATGCCGCGCACGGTGAAGGTCAGGAAGATGATGCCGAGGATCCAGGCGACCGCGGACGACTCCCCGAAGACGAACCCGAAGACCTTGTGCCAACACCACAAGATGAAGGACACGGGGTAGTAGATGAAATCGAGCACTGAGCTACTCCTCGATCGGTGTTTCAGGCATGCGGTGTCGCCACGAGAACTTCTCGGGGACCGGGTCGCGGCCGGGCGGGGTCCACGGGCCGCAGCGCAACAACCGGCGCAGCGCGAGATAGGAGCCGCGAGCCGCGCCGTGGCGGGTCAGGGCTTCGACTGCGTACGCGCTGCAGCTCGGGTAGAACCGGCAAGCCGGCGGGAGAAAAGGCGAGATCGCCTTGCGGTAGAACCTGACGGGCAGGAGCAGTACCCACGCGACCGGCCCGGGCCGGGGAGGCTTCGCTTCCTCGGGGACTCCGGTGGCCTCGGTGGTTTCGTGCTCGGGGGTGGCGTGCATGGCCGTTTACACCGCTGATCCGTGGTCGGGGCCCGCGCCCTGCTGACGCGGCTGCCGGGGAGCATCCTCCCGGGCCGGGCGCCCGGCCGGCGCGAGACCGAGCCGGCGCAACGCCGCGTCGAGATCGGCGCCGAGTTCCGCGCTCGACGCGGTCGCCGCCGGAGGTAGTGCCCGTACCACCAACGAGCTGCCCTGGGGCAGTGTTCCGAGACGGGCCGAGACGAGGTGCCGCAACCGCCGGGTCACGCGGTGGCGGACCACGGAGTTGCCCACGGCCTTGCTCACCACAAAACCCGCCCTGGCCACAGCGGGTGTGGCCACGGGCGGGTCCGTGGTCAACGCATGGACGACGAGGCGGCGCCTGCCTGCCCGGGACCCCCGGCGGAGGACGACCCGGAAGTCCTCACTCCGCCGCAGGCGTGCGGCAGCGGGCAGCACGGCGCGTCTCGGCGAGCCGGATCAGGCGGACAGCGCGGCGCGGCCCTTGCGACGGCGGGCCGCCAGGATGCCGCGGCCCGCGCGGGTACGCATACGCAGGCGGAAACCGTGGGTCCGCGCGCGACGACGGTTGTTCGGCTGGAAGGTGCGCTTGCCCTTGCTCACTGCTTCTCCATGTGTCTCGGCCGTCGGACGACGGTCATTTCTCCGGCGCCCGGCATGTCGTGCGGGTCGCACGGCAGTCTCTGGTGTCTCCTACCAACGTGTGGCCTCGTCACGACGAGCGACGACATACGTGGGCACGCGAAACGCACCCGTCGCTTACGGGAGACCTTACGAGGGTACGCACCCCCGTCCGGAGACGTGCAGCCGCCCCCTCCGCCACGCACCGCGACCAGCGTCCGGCCCCGGGCTCCGGTACGCCACGGCACCGAATGGCAACACGCCGTACACCGTGAAATGCTTGCGCGGCACCACGCCTTGTGGCAATGACCGGGGCTTGTTAGCGTGCCTCTCTCAGGCTGCCGGGCGGGGTGGACGTCAGGTTACCGCCGCCGTCGGCCACGGGGTGTGGAGGCACCCGGCGAGAACGTCGAGCCCGCAGGTGGCGTGGCTGCGGGCCGCCGTACATTAGTGCACAGCTGTGGACAACTATGTGGATATCGCTGTGCCGTCGTGCGGATCGGGCCAGGATGACGCTTGCGGGAGTGTTCCGCGCGTGCGTGGGCTGAACCCGGGCGTACACGCCGACGAGGGGAGGGGAGTCAGACCGGTGTCCGAGCACCAGCACAATCTGGGCGTCATCTGGGAGCAGGTGGTGCGGGAGCTGTCCGACGGCACCCTCTCGCCGCAGCAGCGGGCCTGGATGCGCGTCACCCGGCCGATCGGCCTGCTCGACGGCACCGCCCTGCTGGCCGCTCCCAGCGATTTCGCGAAGGAAGCCATCGAACGCGCGCTGCGCACGTCGATCACCGACGCGCTGTCGCGCCGGCTCGGCCGCCCGGTCTCGCTCGCGGTGAAGGTGGACAGCGCCGAGGCCGTCGCACCCGCCCCTCGCTATGTGCCGTCACCCTCGCGGGTGGAAAACGAAACCAACGGGCACTTCGACGGCGCGCGCACTGAGCCGGTCCTCCCGGACGGCGCGCGCCCGGACAACGGACGGGCCGACGCGGGACGTACGGAGAACGCACCGCCGGCGATGACGCCGCCACGCCCGCCGTCCGAGGGCAACGGCCTGCCGCCGGCTCGGCCCGAGCCGGCGAAGCCGTCGGCGGAAGACACCGAGGACACCGACGAAGAAGTCGATGAAGAGGGCGAAGCACTCGCCGCGGTGCACGAGATCTGGCCCACGTTCTCCGGCCAGCCGATCGCCGGGCAGCCCTACACCGCACCGGCCCAGCCGCAGACCTCGAAGACGAAATTGAACGAGAAGTACACCCTGGACACGTTCGTCATCGGCGCGTCGAACCGGTTCGCGCATGCCGCCGCGGTCGCCGTGGCGGAGGCGCCGGCCCGCGCCTACAACCCGCTGTTCATCTGGGGCGAGTCCGGGCTGGGCAAGACCCACCTGCTGCACGCGGTCGGGCACTACGCGCAACGGCTGTTCCCCGGGATGCGCGTGCGGTACGTGTCGACCGAAGAGTTCACCAACGACTTCATCAACTCACTGCGTGACGACCGCAAGGTCGCCTTCCAGCGGCGCTACCGGGACATCGACATCCTGCTCGTCGACGACATCCAGTTCCTGGAGGGCAAGGAAGGTACGCAGGAGGAGTTCTTCCACACCTTCAACACCCTGCACAACGCGAACAAGCAGATCGTCGTCTCCTCCGACCGGCCGCCGAAGCGCCTGGAGACGCTGGAGGACCGGCTGCGCACGCGGTTCGAATGGGGCCTGATCACCGACATCCAGCCGCCCGATCTGGAGACGCGGATCGCGATCCTGCGGAAGAAGGCGGCGCAGGACCGGCTCGCGGTGCCGGGCGACGTGCTGGAGTTCATCGCCTCCCGCGTCGAGGCGAACATCCGCGAGCTGGAGGGCGCGCTGATCCGCGTCACCGCGTTCGCGTCGCTCAACCAGCAGCCGGTGGACGTCGGCCTCGCCGAGGTCGTGCTGCGCGAGCTGATCCCGGATTCGCACGCACCGGAGATCACCGCGCCGACCATCATGGGCGTCACGGCCGAGTTCTTCGACGTCACGCTCGAGGACCTGTGCGGCCCGGGCAAGACGAAGGCGCTGGCCACCGCGCGGCAGATCGCGATGTACCTGTGCCGCGAGCTGACCGACATGTCGCTGCCGAAGATCGGCCAGACCTTCGGCGGCCGCGACCACACCACGGTGATGCACGCGGACAAGAAGATCCGCAAGGAAATGGCCGAACGGCGGCGGATCTACGACCAGGTGCAGGAGCTGACCTCGCGCATCAAGCAGCGGGCCCGGCAGTAACCGCGTAGCTCGGCGCACTGTCTCGGCAACGCGCTGTCTCGGCAGTGCGGCCCTCAACGGCACAACGCTCTATCTAGGCGCTCCGTCTCGGCAGCGCTCTATCTCGGCGCTCTAACTCGACAGCGCCTTCACCGGACAACAGCCGCGACACGGCCGCTGTCGCTCTCTCGCGCGCCGACGTGCTGCGAAGGCGCTTTCCTTTCTCTCGCAACGTCTTCGCACCGCCTTCGTGTCGACTGTGTGCGCGAAGCTGCGTACGCACGCGTACGCGCCTGTACGCAGCTCGCCGAAATCCATTGATACACAACCGGTTTTCCCCAGGGTGTGAGTACTTTGCCCACAGCCCCAACAGATCCTTGATCAGCCCGAACCGGAAACCGTCCACATTGCACTCACACGGAATCCACAGGTTGTCCCCAGCTCTGTCCACGTTGATTCCCCAGGTTGTCCCCATTTCATCCCCAGCCGTGGCCCGTCACTCGCCAGGGCGATTCGGACCACTCCGGACGCCCACATCGCCTGGGTACAACTCGGCACATGCCTGGGGACAACCATGGGGACAACTACGCCCGGCTGTGGATGAACCGGGGGACGCCCGAAACCATCCACCGACCGCTCGATTCATCCACCGATCCACCACCAGGGCTCTCCACAGGCCGACGACCGCCACGACCTGCGGCAACGAGCTCTGTCCACACAACCCACAGCCCCTATTACTGCTACTGCCTTTAGATCTCTTGAAAGAGAGAACAGAACAAAAACAGGCGAAGGACGAAGTTGGGGACAAGCCCGAGACGCTGTCGGCTTGTCGACAAAGTCAAGGGGAGGCCGAGGTGACGGCACCCCCGGCGACGGCCTAACGTGGATGCCTGCACCTGGTCCGTCCCGCGCGTGGGTCGGACCGGACCGGTGGGGACCCGGTCGCGCACGCCTCGGGCGTACTCCCGGCCGTCACCCGCCGACCCTTCACGAGCCGCGGGGCTCGGTTGCCGAAAGGATGCGCGCATGAAGATCCGCGTCGAGCGCGACGGGCTCGCCGACGCCGTCGCGTGGGTGGCCAGAAGCCTCCCGTCCCGGCCGCCGGTGCCGGTGCTGGGTGGAGTCCTGCTCGACGCGGGTGCGGACGGCGAATCCGACGCGCTCACCGTCTCCGGCTTCGACTACGAGGTGTCGGCCACCGTCGGCGTCCCCGCGACCATCGCCGACGGCGGGCGGCTGCTCGTCTCCGGCCGGCTCCTCGCCGACATCACCAAGGCGCTGCCCGCCCAGCCGGTGGAGATCTCCGTCGACGGCGCCCGCGCGACCATCACCTGCGGCAGTGCCCGGTTCAGCCTGCCCACCATGCCGGTGGAGGACTACCCGCAGCTGCCGTCCCAGCCCGCGCACGCCGGCGAACTCCCCGGCGACGTCTTCGGCCAGGCGGTGACCCAGGTCGTCACCGCGGCCGGCAAGGACGACACGCTCCCGATGCTCACCGGCATGCGGCTGGAGATCTCCGGGGAGTCGCTGACGCTGGTGGCCACCGACCGTTTCCGGCTCGCCATGCGCGAGTTCACCTGGCAGCCGGCCGAGGGCCTGTCCGACGCCGCGGTGCTCGTCCCCGCCCGCACGCTCGCCGAGGCCGCGAAGACGCTCGGGGGCTCCGGTGCCACCGTGAAGCTCGCGCTCGCCAGTGGCGACGGCCTGCTCGGCCTGTCCGGCGCGGGCCGCTACACCACCACGCGCCTGCTCGACGCGGAGTTCCCGCCATACCGCCAGCTGCTGCCCGCGAACCACACGTCACGCGCGGTGATCGAGGTCGGTGCGCTCACCGAGTCGATCAAGCGGGTTTCGCTGGTCGCCGAGCGCGGTACCCAGGTCCGGCTGGAGTTCGGCGACGGCAGCCTGCGGCTGTCCGCCGGCGGGGACGACGAGGGCAGTGCCGAGGAGGAACTGAAGGTCGACTACGAGGGCGATCCGGTCACCATCGCGTTCAACCCCGGTTATCTCGTCGACGGGCTCGGCGCGCTGCACAGCGACCGGGCGGAGCTCACCTTCACCACCCCCAACCGTCCGGCGCTGATCAAGCCCGCGGACGCCGAGGGCAACGTCGTCCCCGGGTTCCTCTACCTGCTCATGCCGGTTCGGCTGCCGGGCTGATCGTCCGGCACCGCCGCGGATTTTCGTTACTACCTAAGGGGATCTCATGGTTCAGCTGGGTCTGATCGGCCTGGGCAAGATGGGTTTCAACATGCGCGAGCGGCTGCGGGCCGCCGGGCACGAGGTGGTCGGCTACGACCGCAACCCGGACGTGAGCGACTCCGCGTCGCCGGCCGATCTGGTGTCCAAGCTGTCCGGCCCCCGGATCGTCTGGATCATGGTGCCGGCCGGTGAACCGACCCGGCAGACCGTCATCGAGCTCGGCGAGCTGCTGTCCGAGGGCGATCTGGTGATCGACGGCGGCAACTCGAAGTTCACCGACGACAAGCTGAACGCGGATCTCTTGGCTGCCAAGGGAATCGGGTACCTCGACTGTGGCGTGTCCGGTGGGGTGTGGGGCAAGGACAACGGGTACGGCCTGATGGTCGGCGGCGCGGCGTCCGACGTGACCCGCGCGATGCCGATCTTCGACGCGCTGCGCCCGGACGGTCCGCGTGAGGAGGGCTTCTCGCACGCCGGTTCGGTCGGTGCCGGGCACTACGCGAAGATGATCCACAACGGCATCGAGTACGGCGTCATGCAGGCCTACGCCGAAGGCTTCGAGCTGCTCGAAGCGTCGAAGGTCGTCGACGACGTGCCTGCCGTGATCAAGGGCTGGCAGCGTGGCACCGTGGTCCGCTCATGGCTGCTCGACCTGCTGGTCCGCGCGCTCGACGAGGACCCGGATCTGGACGACCTCGAGGGCTACGTCGAGGACTCGGGCGAGGGCCGGTGGACGCTGGAGGAAGCCGTGAACCACGCGGTGCCGGCGCCGGTGCTCTCGGCCGCCCTGTTCGCCCGGTTCTCCTCCCGGCAGAAGGACTCGTCCGCGATGCGCGCGGTCGCCGCGCTGCGCAACCAGTTCGGCGGGCACTCGGTGAAGAAAGCCGGGAGCTGACGCAGGCCGGTCCCCCTCCGTGTATCTGCGCCACCTCCAGGTCACCGACTTCCGGTCCTGGCCGCAAGCCGATCTCGCCCTCGAACCGGGGCCGGTCGTGCTGGTCGGCCAGAACGGCCGGGGGAAGACGAACCTGCTCGAAGCGGTCGGCTACGTCGCGACCCTGGGCTCGCACCGGGTCGCGACGGACGCGCCGCTCATCCGCCACGGGTGCGAGCGCGCACTCGTGCGCGTCGCGGTCGTCAACGCCGACCGTGAGCTGACAGTCGAGCTCGAGATCACCGCGGGCCGCGCGAACCGGGCGAGGGTGAACCGTGGCGCCGTCGGCAGGCCGCGCGATGTACTCGGTGTCCTTCGAACAGTGTTGTTCGCTCCGGAGGACCTCGCGCTCGTACGCGGGGATCCGAGTGAACGCCGGCGGTTCATGGACGAGCTGCTCGTGCTTCGCGCGCCTCGGTACGCCGGGGTGCGCTCGGACTACGAGAAGGTGCTGAAGCAGCGCAACGCGCTCCTCAAGACCGCGGGCAAGCGACGTACCGGCCGCGAAGACCCGTACGCGCTGTCGACGCTCGACGTGTGGGACGACCACCTGTCGGTAGCCGGCGCGCAACTACTCGCCGCGCGGCTGAACCTCGTCGCCGACCTCGCACCGTACGCAGCCGACGCGTACATGGGAGTCGCGCCGGACTCGCGGCCGGCGAAGATCGCGTACCGCTCTTCGCTGGGCGAAGCGCTCCCACCGTCCTACGGTGTGCCCGGCGGTGAGCGCGCGGAGCCGGAGGTGCTGCGTGAGCTGCTGCTGAAGGCGATGGCCGACGTACGGCGCAATGAGCTGGAGCGTGGGATCAGTCTGGTCGGCCCGCACCGGGACGAGCTCGAGCTGATCCTCGGTGAAGCACCGGCGAAGGGGTACGCGAGCCACGGCGAGTCGTGGTCGTTCGCGCTGGCTCTGCGGCTCGGAAGTTACGAACTCCTGCGTGCCGAAGGGGGCGAACCGGTCCTTCTGCTGGACGATGTGTTTGCCGAGCTCGACCGCAAACGCCGGGCTCGGCTCGCGGAGGTCGCGGCGGGTGCCGAACAGGTACTCATCACCGCGGCCGTCGACGAGGACGTGCCCGGGGAGCTGGCCGGCGCCCGGTTCACGGTGGCAGAGGGTGAGGTGAACCGTGACTGAACACCCAGCACAACCACGTCGGGTGACCGGCGCCACACCTGTTGCCTACCGATCTGGGGACAAACCTGTGGACAGTGTGGATAAACCCGTGCCCGCGTTATCGCCGCGCGTGACGAATCGGCCGGATGGCGGTCTTGACACCCCCCGCACCGACGGTCACCCACGCGATTCGGCTCGTTCGGTCACCGACCGTGCTGCGACCACTGGGCCGAACGAGGGGGTCGTGGGGGAGAACCAGTCCGGCCGGGACCTCGCGCACGCCGCGCTCGAAGCCGCCAAGGCCAAGGCCCGCGAACGGGGTGCCCCGCCGAACCTGCGCCGCGGCCGGATCGGCGGAGCCGGGGGCAAAGGCCAGCACCCACGCCGTCGGCGCTGGTCAGGGCCGGGTGCCGATGCGCGCGACCCGCAACCGCTGGGCCGGCTGGTTTCGCGGCTGATCACCGACAGCGGCTGGCAGGACACGATGACCAACGCTCGCGTGTTCGGCCAGTGGGCGCGGCTGGTGGGCGAGGACGTCGCCGAACACGCCCAGCCGGTGGCGCTGAAGGACGGCGAGCTGACCGTGCGCGCGAGCTCCACCGCGTGGGCGACGCAGCTGCGGTTGCTGCAGGGGAAGCTGCTCGCGAAGATCGCCGCCGGCGTCGGCCACGGCGTGGTGAAGCGGATGCGGATCCAGGGTCCGACCGCCCCGAGCTGGCGGAAAGGGCCACGGCACGTGCCTGGCCGGGGCCCACGTGACACGTACGGCTGACCCGGGTTGCGGGCAGCCGGGTGAGTTCCCCGAGAACCGCTTGACGGCAGTCGGGATACGAGATGAGTCGGTCGAGAGTGATTTCGCGCCTCTGTGACCCGATGAGAGGTGTCCTTGCCGCATGTGAGCGGGGGTGGGCAAGTACACTGGTGAAGTAGCGAGCGTCCGCTCGGGCGAGACGAGGAGAAGCAACGCCGGTGACAGAGAACAAGAGCGAGTACAACGCGTCGTCCATCACCGTGCTCGAAGGCCTCGAAGCGGTCCGCAAGCGTCCCGGGATGTACATCGGTTCCACCGGTGAACGCGGCCTGCACCACCTCGTGCAGGAGGTGGTGGACAACTCCGTGGACGAGGCGATGGCGGGGTACGCCACCAAGGTCGAGGTCACGCTGCTCGCGGACGGCGGGGTGCGAGTCGTGGACGACGGCCGCGGCATCCCGGTCGACCTGCACCCCAAGGAGCAGAAGCCGACCCTCGAGGTCGTGCTCACGATCCTGCACGCGGGCGGCAAGTTCGACAGCGACTCCTACGCGGTGTCCGGCGGCCTGCACGGCGTCGGTGTCTCCGTGGTGAACGCGTTGTCCACGAAGCTGCTGGCCGAGATCAAGGTCGGCGGCCGCAGCTGGCGCCAGGAGTACACCGACCAGGTCCCCGGCCCGCTCGAGGACCTCGGCCCGACCACCGAGACCGGCACCACGATCACCTTCTGGGCCGATTCCGGGATCTTCGAGACCACCACCTACAACTTCGAGAACATCTCACGCCGGCTGCAGGAGATGGCGTTCCTCAACAAGGGCCTCACCCTGTCGCTGCGCGACGAGCGGGTGGCCGACGAGGAGGCCGAGCGGGACGCCGAGGGCAAGCAGGCCAGGGTCAAGGAGAAGGTCTACTGCTACCCGGGCGGGCTCGAGGACTTCGTCAAGCACATCAACGGCAGCAAGGACCCGATCCACCAGAGCGTGATCTCCTTCGACGCGAAGGGCACCGGCCTCGAGGTCGAGATCGCGATGCAGTGGAACACCGGGTTCACGCCGTCGGTCTACACCTTCGCCAACACCATCAACACGCACGAGGGCGGTACCCACGAGGAGGGCTTCCGCGCCGCGCTCACCCGCGTGGTCAACGCGTACGCGCGCGAGAAGAAGCTGCTCAAGGAGAAGGACGCCAACCTGACCGGTGACGACGTGCGCGAGGGCCTCGCCGCAATCGTGTCGATCAAGCTGTCCGAACCGCAGTTCGAGGGCCAGACCAAGACCAAGCTGGGCAACAGCGAGGCCAAGACGTTCGTGCAGCAGCAGTCGAACGAATGGCTTTCGGACTGGTTCGAGCGCAATCCGGCCGAGGCCAAGACGATCATCAACAAGTCGATCTCCTCGGCGCAGGCTCGCCTCGCCGCGCGCAAGGCCCGCGATCTGGTGCGCCGCAAGGGTGCGCTGGAGATCGGCGGCTTGCCCGGCAAGCTCAAGGACTGTCGTTCCAACGATCCGGGCGAATGCGAGCTCTACATCGTGGAGGGCGATTCGGCCGGCGGTTCGGCCAAGGAAGGCCGCGACTCGATGTACCAGGCGATCCTGCCGATCCGCGGCAAGATCATCAACGTCGAGAAGGCGCGGATCGACCGGGTGCTCAAGAACACCGAGGTCCAGTCGCTGATCACCGCGCTGGGCACCGGCATCCACGACGATTTCGACCTTTCGAAGCTGCGTTACCACAAGATCGTGCTGATGGCCGACGCCGACGTCGACGGCCAGCACATCACCACGCTGCTGCTCACGCTGTTGTTCCGGTTCATGCCGCAGCTGGTCGAGCACGGTCACGTGTTCCTGTCGCGGCCGCCGCTGTACAAGATCAAGTGGCCGCGGGCCGAGCCGGAGTACGCCTACTCCGACAAGGAGCGCGACGCGGTCATCCAGGCCGGGGTCGAAGCGGGCCGGAAGCTGCCGAAGGACGACGCGATCCAGCGGTACAAGGGTCTCGGCGAGATGAACGCCGAGGAGCTGTGGGAGACCACGATGGACCCGGCGAACCGGCTGCTCGGCCAGGTCACCCTCGACGACGCCGCGCAGGCGGACGAACTGTTCTCCGTGCTGATGGGCGAGGACGTGGAGTCCCGCCGGTCGTTCATCACCCGCAACGCCAAGGACGTGCGCTTCCTGGACGTGTAGGCGTCCCCCGAAACCGACCTCCCAGGACTGCTCACCGAGAAGGACCCCATGACGGAAACCTTGCCGCCGGCTCCGGAGAACGACCGGATCGAGCCGGTCGACATCCAGCAGGAGATGCAGCGCTCCTACATCGACTACGCGATGAGCGTGATCGTGTCGCGGGCGCTGCCGGACGTGCGTGACGGGCTCAAGCCGGTGCACCGCCGGGTGCTCTACTCGATGTTCGACTCCGGGTTCCGCCCGGACCGCGGGTACAACAAGTGCTCCCGCGTCGTCGGCGACGTCATGGGCAACTACCACCCGCACGGCGACTCGGCGATCTACGACGCGCTCGTGCGGCTGGCCCAGCGCTGGTCGATGCGGTACCCGCTGATCGACGGACAGGGCAACTTCGGTTCGCCGGGCAACGACCCGGCCGCCGCGATGCGGTACACCGAGTCCCGGCTCGCTCCGTTGGCCATGCAGATGCTGGCCGACATCGAAGAGGAGACCGTCGACTTCTCCGACAACTACGACGGTCGCACGCAGGAACCGGACGTGCTGCCGTCGCGGTTCCCGAACCTGCTGGTCAACGGTAGTTCCGGGATCGCGGTCGGGATGGCGACGAACATCCCGCCGCACAACCTGCGCGAGGTCGCCGACGGTGTCGTGTGGGCGCTGGAGAACCCGGAGGCGACCGACGACGAGCTGCTCGCCGCACTGCTCGTGCGGGTCAAGGGCCCGGATTTCCCGACCAAGGCGATGATTCTCGGCACCTCCGGGATCGAGGACGCCTACCGCACCGGCCGCGGTTCGATCCGGATGCGCGCGGTCGTCGAGGTCGAGGAGGACGCGAAGGGGCGCACCACGCTCGTCGTGTCCGAACTGCCGTACCAGGTGAACCCGGACAACCTGGTGGAGAACATCGCGCACCTGGTGCGCGACGGCAAGGTCACCGGCATCTCGGACATCGCCGACGAGACCAACAGCCGCTCCGGCATGCGGATCGTGATCACGCTGCGCCGCGACGCGGTGGCCAAGGTGGTGCTGAACAACCTCTACAAGCACACCCAGCTGCAGCAGAACTTCGGCGTGAACATGCTGGCACTGGTCGAGGGCGTGCCCCGCACGCTGCGGCTGGACCAGGTCATCCGGCACTACGTCAAGCACCAGATCGACGTGATCGTGCGGCGCACCCGGTACCGGCTGCGCAAGGCCGAGGAACGGGCCCACCTCCTGCGTGGGTACGTCAAGGCGCTCGACGCGCTCGACGAGGTCATCGCGCTGATCCGGCGGTCGCCGTCCGCGGACGAGGCGCGGCCGGGCCTGATGGAGCTGCTCGACGTCGACGAGATCCAGGCGACCGCGATCCTGGACATGCAGCTGCGGCGGCTGGCGGCCCTGGAACGCCAGAAGATCATCGACGACCTGGCCAAGATCGAGGCCGAGATCGCCGACCTCAAGGACATCCTGGAGAAGCCGGAGCGGCAGCGCATCATCATCCGCGACGAGCTGATGGGCATCGTCGACAAGTACGGCGACGACCGGCGTACGCAGATCATCCCGTTCGACGGGGACGTGTCGGTCGAGGACCTGATCGCGCAGGAAGACGTGGTGGTCACCATCACGCGCACCGGCTACGCGAAGCGCACCAAGACCGACCTGTACCGCTCGCAGAAGCGCGGCGGCAAGGGGGTGCAGGGCGCCACACTGCGCCAGGACGACATCGTCCAGCACTTCTTCGTCTGTTCCACGCACGACTGGATCCTGTTCTTCACGAACAAGGGCCGGGTGTACCGCGCGAAGGCCTACGACCTGCCCGAGGCCAACCGCAACGCCCGCGGTCAGCACGTGGCGAACCTGCTGGCCTTCCAGCCGGACGAGCAGATCGCCCAGGTCATCGAAATCGCGAACTACGAGGTGGCGCCGTACCTGGTGCTCGCCACGCAGCGTGGGCTGGTGAAGAAGACCAAGCTCACCGACTTCGACTCGAACCGGGCGGGCGGGCTCATCGCGATCAACCTGCGTGAGGGCGACGAGCTGATGGGTGCGGTGCTCGCCGCGGCCGAGGACGACCTGCTGCTGGTGTCCGCGGGCGGTCAGTCCATCCGGTTCCACGCGACCGACGAGGCGCTGCGCCCGATGGGCAGGCCGACCTCGGGTGTGCTGGGCATGCGGTTCAACGAGGGTGACGAACTGCTCGCCATCGGCGTGGTCAAGGAGGACAAGTACCTGCTGGTCGCGACCGACGGGGCGTACGGCAAGCGCACCCCGATCGCCGACTACCCGGTGCAGGGCCGGGGCGGCAAGGGTGTGCTCACCATTCAGCACGACACCAAACGTGGCAGGCTGGTGGGGGCGCTCATCGTCGACGAGGACGACGAGTTGTTCGCCATCACGTCCAGCGGCGGTGTCATCCGCACGCCGGCGCGCGACGTGCGCAAGGCCGGTCGGCAGACCAAGGGCGTGCGGTTGATGAATCTCGGGGAGGGCACCACTCTTCTCGCGGTCGCGCGCAACGCGGACGAGGGCTCGGACGTCGTCACTGATGGTGAAGCAGACGCCGACGGCGGTCCGGCCGCCGAAGGTGCTCCGGCCGCCGAAGCGACCGGGGAGCCGACGGCCGGGAACGAGCAGGCCGGGAACGAGCCTGCCGCAGAAGACGACGGTACGGCGCCGGAGCAGTGAGCGGCGCCCCACGCACGGGTAAGGACTGACTCAACGTGGCACCATCCGACAAGTCCGACGGCACGTCGGCCCCTCCGCCCTGGCAGCGCACCGCCAAGGACGGTGGCGGCGACTCCGAGGCCACGGTGTCGACCGGAATAGCCACCGAGGATGTGGTCTACTCGGAGCATGAGCAGGACGGATCGCGGGTGAGCGAGCACGAGTACCCCGTCTCCGGCAGCGCGGCCCCCCGGCTCTTCGGCGCCGAGCAGCCGCCGGCCGGGGACGTACCGCCGGCGGGCCGTACCCGCCCCACGCCGAGCGCGTTGCGCCGTCCGGGCCGCGGCCCGCGGCGGGCGAGCCTGCAGATCAAGCGGTTCGATCCGTGGTCGGTGCTGAAGCTGGCGCTGGTCCTGGGCGTCGCGTTGTTCTTCGTGTGGCTGGTCGCGGTCGGGGTGCTGTACACCGTGCTCGACGGCATGGGTGTGTGGGACAAGCTGAACGGCACGTACTCGTCGCTGGTCGGCGGCGAGGGCGCGAGCGCGGCCGCGGACCCGCTGATCAGCGCCGGTCGCGTGTTCGGCATCGCGGCGATCCTGGGTGCCATCAACATCGTGCTGATCTCCGCGCTGGCCACGGTGAGCGCGTTCATCTACAACGTGTCGGCGGACCTCGCCGGCGGCCTCGAGGTCACCCTGTCCGAGCGGGAGTAACCCGGTTGCGGGCCCACCACGGGCGTCCGGTAGAGTTCTCACCGTTCGACGGGCCCATAGCTCAGGCGGTTAGAGCGCTTCGCTGATAACGAAGAGGTCCCAGGTTCAAGTCCTGGTGGGCCCACACAGGTCAAAGCCCGGTTCACCACACTGGTGAACCGGGCTTTTTCTGTGGTGGGTGTCTAACTGGGTGACTAAGCTGCCCCGTTTTCCTCCTCGTCGCCGAAGATCTCGTCCATGGCTTCTGCCCCGTGTTCCACGATCGGGCGGAGCTGGTGACGGTAGACCAGCTCTGTGACTTGCGTTCCCTGGTGGCCCATCAGGCGGGCAATCTGCTCGATCGGCATGCCCCGGTCGGAGAGCAGGGACACGAAGCTGTGCCGCAGCTCGCGCGGTGTCCACTCCCTCGGGTTGAGCCCAGCGCGTTCAGTGATCTTGCGGAGTGCCCGCCGCACGTTCGCCGCGTCGAGCTGGGTGCCGGCGTCGGACGCGAATACGAGCCCTGTGTCCTGCCACCGACGACCCGCAAGCCGCTGCGCGAAGTCCTGCTTCACCCGATGGGCCTTCAACGCGGCGACGCACCGCTGTGGGAGCGCGAGCGAGCGACGCGACTTCCGCGTCTTCGTGTCGCCGTGCTCACGGACCGAACGCCACACCATGATGTGCGGTGGCTTGCCGTCCTCGGTGCCCAGGGACACGTGCGACCAGGTGAGCGCTCGCAGCTCTTCCGTACGGGCACCGACCAGCAGCGAGAGCACCACGTACGCACGCAGCGGGGTGTATTCCGCCGCGGCCAAGACCGCTTCCGCTTGCGTGAAGGTCAGCGACTTGGATGGACGTCCGGCCTGGCCTTCCGGAAGCTCGCACAGCAGCACCACATTGCGCTTCACCTTCTCCCGGGCCTGTGCCCGGTTGATCGCACGCACCAGGATCGAGCGCACTTCTCGTAGCGTCCGCGTGGACAGTACCTTCGCGCGTTCCGCCAGCCACCTGTCCACGTCGTCGGCGCTCAACTCGCGTAACTTCCGAGCACCGAGACGGCCGATCACGTGCTTGGTCGCCAGGATCGTGAGCTTGTCTCGCGTGGCCTTGCTTCGGCGCGGCAGCCCGAATTCCAGCCAATCCGTCACAGCATCGGCGACGGTGAAGTTGCGTGCCTCAGTCGGCGCGCCGTCCTCGATCTCTTGCAGAAGTGCGCGGAGCTTCTCCTTGGCTTCGGTCTTCGTGACACCGCGCGCCTTGCGCACGATCCGCTTTCCGTCCGGTCGGTAGCCGACCGTCGCTTCCGCGGTCCAGCGCTGCCGTGCTTCGTCCCAGTAGAGCCCGCCGTCACCGCGACTACGCCGCTTGGCCATATCCGGTCACCTCTGCTTCCTGAATGAGCTGGTCTACGTACTGCTGAATGGCTTTCGCCGGGATGAGCCGTGCCCGGCCCTGCTTCACGGAGAAGAGGCGGCCGGCGCGCAATAGCTCGTAGATGACCGATCGGCTCATCGAGAGCAGACGCATGGCTTCGGGAATGCGGTACAGGTGCCGCGCCGGAACCGGCGCCGGCGAAATGACGGCGTCCATGAGGTGCCTTTCGCGTCGTGAAGCTGGGCGGCGGTAGCGGTGTCGAACACGGCGCGCTCCTTCGCGGTGCGTGACAGGCCAGATCGGGTGTCACGGGTATTTGCGCTGGTCAGGTGGGTTGGGTGACTCTGGTGACGGGTGTGACAGGTGCGGTGTGGTCTCGGGTGTCACGGGCCGGTGGGGTGTGACAGGTACCGGAGGTGTCACACCGGCTGTCACTCCTGTTCGTGCTGGTCAGCGGGCGGGAGTGACAGTGGTGACAGGCGTGACGGGGCGGGGGTGTCACCGGTGGTGTGGCCGGGCGCGCTGTATTCGCCCCCGGGGCTTTTGTGGAGCTGGCCGGCGTCGGCCATGCGCTTGCAGGTCTGGCGGATGGTGCCCGGGTTGGCGTCGAGGGCTTCGGCGATCCGCGCGGGTTTCAACGTCCCGTGCTCGCGCAGCAGCCGGAGAATGTCGGCGCGGGTGTCGGCGACGAGGTGGTCGGTGGCGGGGCCGTCGAGTTTGGTCCAGGCGCCGGCGTGGGCGTCGAAGGTCATGGCGTAGTCGGTTTCTTCGACGTCGCGGCCGGTGACGTGCAGGACGCCGTCCGCCTGTCCGCGGCCGCGTTCGAGGACGAGGGTGGCGTCCATGGCGCCGGTGAGTCCGGCGGTTCCGGAGACGAGGTTTTGCCAGTCGTCGGCGCCTTGTTTGCGGACGTGGTGAATCAGCAGGAACGGCACGCCGTAGTGGTCGGCGAGTTCCTTGAACCGGGCGCCGGCGGCGTAGTCGCCGCTGTAGGCCGACGCGCCGGGGGCGACCGCGCCGCGCATCTTCTCGAAGGTGTCGATGATGACCAGCCGCGCGGCCGGGTTTTCTTCCAGCCACTCGACCAGGGTCGCGTCTCCGCCGGCGGTCATGCTGGCGCACGCGGTTTCCAGCGTCAGCAGCGGCGCCGGCCGTCCACCGGCGGAGATCTGCTGCCGGCGTCGGCGCTGCAGCCGCCGGCCGGTGTCTTCCAGGGCGCAGTACAGGACGGGGCCGCGTTCGACCTCGATCGCGTTCAGCGCGAGGTCGCCGTTGGCGATCGCGGCCCCGAGTCCGAGGGAGAGCCATGACTTCCCGAGCTTCGGCGCGCCGGCCAGCAGGTTGACCCCTTCGGCGAGCAGGCCGGGTACGGCCCACTTGACCGGTGGGAACTCCTCTCGCATGAGTTCCGCGTCCGTCCATCGGGTGCGGCGGGGCGGTGGTGTCGGCACGGCGGCCAAGGGCCGGGGCGTGGTCATGGTGTTACCTCCGAAGGAGAGGGGCGGTCAGGCGGCGACCGTGCGGGGCCGGTTGCGGCCGGCGCGCAGACCGGACGTGATGGTGGCTTCGGCCTCGCGGCGGGTGAAGTTGCTCGTGCCGATGTGCCGACCGGCCGCGGTGAGCAGTACGGCGCGGACGTCGTCGTCGGTGAGGGCGCCGCCGGCGACGAGTTGGCCGAGGGCGAGCGCGGCGCCGTACAAGGTGGCGTTGCGGTTGCTGGATGCGTCGGCGACTTTCCCGGCCTCGGCACGGATCGCGGCGTCGAGGTAGCGGCCGCGCCGGTCGCCGGCGGGACGTACCGGCCGGGCCGGCGGTGCCGGGAGCGGTGGCGGGGTGAGCCGTGCGGTGAGCCAGTCCGGGAGGAGGGCGGTGGGGCCGTCGAACAGGAACCGGTAGCGGCCGGCGTCGGTGATGGTGCCGGGGGCGACGACGTAGCCGCCCCATGCGCGGGTGTCGACTTTCCAGCCGAGTCCGTTGCCGCGGTCGCCGGCGGTGCAGCGCAACGCCACGTCCTCCGGCGCCCGGTAGTACAGGTGCAGCCCACCGGTGGGGGTGGCCACGGTGAGGGTGTCGCCGGGCAGGTCCTGCCCAGCCTCGTCGGCGAGTACCGCGAGCACGTCCTCACCGGACGTCGCGCCGGCGGTGGTCCACCGGTCCGGCACGGTGTCGCCGGGCTTGGCGGTGTCGAGGTCGAGCACACACAACCCGGACGGGCCGGTGGCGAGCCCGATCCCGTACGGGGCGTGGGTCCAGGCGGCGCGGATCTTGTCGGGGTCGGTGGTGGCGCGCTGCTCCCAGGTGCGGTGCCCACCGGCGCAGCGGCCGGTGCCGGGGCAGTCGTGGGCGCCGTGCCCGGCCGGGCGCTTGCTGCCCGGCCGGAGCGGGAACACGTGCCATCCGCGGGCCGCGGCGTCGAGCGCGGCCGTCACGGTCGTGGTGTCGGCCATGATCACTTGCCTCCGTTCGCGCGGTGGATGGCTTCACAGGCGGGGCAGCGCGGGTTGGTGAACCACGGGTTCTTGGAGCCCTTGAGCGGGAACTTCTGCCCGCACAGGGTGGTGAAGGTGCCGGACCACCACGAGGACGAGCCGCGGTGAACGAGGGGCTTGCTGGCCATTGGTACTCCTTCGTCTGGTGACGGTGTGTGCCTGTTTTCGGCATGGGTCGGCCGGCGCGGTGTCCCGGGGAGGGAGTCGCGGGCGGGGTGTTCGGGTGTGGGTTTCGGCGGGTTCTCGCCGGTGGTGGCCGGGTGGGTCCCTGGCCTCCCTGGTCAGGGTCGGTGCTGGTCAGGTGGGGGAGGTGGGTCCGGGGAGGTGGTGAGGGAGAACTCCCCGGATTCCGCGGCCTCCCTTACTCGGTTCCCTCGGTTTCGTCGGACTCGTCGCCGCCGAATTCGTCACGCTCGGCGATGGCTTCGCGGACGCGAGCGGCGCTGACTTGCATCACGCCCTGGGTCTTGTAGGGCTTGGCGGAGTCGGGCAGCGCCGCCTGCAGGTTGCTGAACGTCCAGCCGGTGTAGGTGGCGGGGTCGAGGTTCGCGAGGCCCTGCAGGACTTCCTGCGTGCGCATCCGGGCTTCGGTGCCGATGACCTTCGCAATGTCGGCGACGTGGTCGACCCGTTCGGCGCGGACCTCGGTCGGCGCGGCGGTCGGCACGGTCTGTGCCTGCAGTTCCATGGCGCGCTTGGTGACGCGGGCGGCGTCCTTCTCGTTGACGTAGAAGCAGCGCAGCAGGCCGGGTTGTGCGGTGAAACCGCGGGCCATGCAGGTGCCGACGTCGCCGGGGCCTTCGTCGGTCTTGGGGGTGAGCCCGACCGCGGAGATGCCGGCCTTGTACGAGCCGGTCCCGAGCACGGCGTCGTTGGCCATCTGATCGCCGATCGCGAAGCACGCCTTGTTGCTGGCCACCGAGGTGATCTTGCGCGGCAGCGCGTCCTTGGACGGTTCCGGCGTCAGAAAAATCAGGGTGATTGCGTACTTCCGCGCGGTGGACATCAGCTTGGACGCGACCTCGATGGCGGTCTTGCCGTTCTTGCCCATGAACAGGTTCTGACACTCGTCGATCACCACGACCCGCGGACGGAGCCGACTGTCCTTTTCGGCCACTTCACGGTTGACCGAGCGGACCCCGTGCTGCTGCAACGCTTGCCCGCGCACGGTCAGGTCGTCGTAGAGCTCGCAGAGCAGGTTCAGGCACTTGTCCACGGTGTCGTCGCCGGCGCCGGTGGTCAGCGAGTTCAGCCGGGGTTTCATCGGGTCGTAGTCGGCGTTTTCGGCCATGACCACGACGTCGATGACGGTCAGCGGGTCGAGCATCGAGCCGAGCACGAGATCGATCGCCAGGGTGGACTTGCCCGAGCCCATCATGCCGCCTTCGGCGTAGTTCGCTTCGGCCAGCCGGCCGTTGACCACGTCGCCCTTGAGCGTCACTCCGACCGGGACACCGGCAAAGTAGTCGGTCTGCGCGTTGTCGAGGTCTTCCAGCAGCGGCCACGGGTCCACCGGTCCGGACAGGGCACCGGGCTTGGCCACCCACAGGTCCAACATGGACGGTTGCGGTTCGGTCGGCCACACCTCCCGCGGATAGCGGACCAGGTTGTGCGCCAAGGTGGTCTTGCGCTTCACAATCTCCTCGACCGGGCAGGCCGGGGGCAGCGCGACCTGCGCACGCCAGCCCTTGCCGTCCACGTGCGGCAGGGTCACGAACTTGATCCGCCACCCTTCCTTGACCGCGCGGTTGAACCCGGGGATGTTCAGGTTCTTCAACGCGTTCAGGATCGTGTTCTCGTCCGGCAGCTCGTCCATCGTGCTGCCCTCGGCCGGCGGGGTGAGCCAGGTCGGCATGTCACCGTGGGTGCGGCCGGTCTGATACAGGTAACCCAGACCGAGCACGGTGCCCCCGAGCAGGAGAAACACCCCGTAGGTGGTCAGGAACCACACCGTGAACGCGATCGCGTCGAGCACCGCGCCGATCGGGGCGAGGATCTGGCCGGCGTCGCCGTTCTTGACCGCGAGGATGAACCCGAGGGCCAGCAGCAGCCCGGTCAGCCCGAGCAGCCCGACAACAACGGTTTTGATCACCTTCCCGGGTGCGGACACCCAGTCCTGGACCCGGTCGTGGCGCCGCTGCTTCTCCGCGACGTCGGCTTCCTGCCAGTACCGCAACGCGTCCTGATCACCGGCGGCTTCCGCGGCGCGCATCTGCCGCTCGTACCGGTTCGCGCCGTGCGCATCCCGCCACCGCCGGACAACCAGCTTCGCCCCGGCGGTCGGGTAGGCCACCACGTGCCGGAACGCGGCCTTGGTGCGGTCGTGCTTGACGACGTTGCGGGCGGTGCGGGCGACCACGACGGCGTCGTTGCGGTACCCGGCCCAGCGGGCGAGGGCCTGTTCCTTCTGGGACCGACGACGTTCGTACTCCTCTGCCGAGAGCACCTCGTCGGCTTCCAGTACGGTGCCGGTGTCTTCGCGGGCGGGCAGGCGGTGAACGGTCGCGAGTTCACCGGCGGCGGTGTTCACGGCCGGGTTCGCGGATGCGTCGGCCGGGGTGTTCACGGACGGTTCGTCGGGGGTGTTCACGGGCTGGTCTCCCTGGCGTTCGCGGTCGGCGGTGGTGGACATCAGGCGGCCTCCCTCAGGTCGGCGGGCTCCGGGTCGGCCGTGGCCGGTTCGGTGTCGGGCAGTTCGGCGGCCAGGGCGGCGGCGACGCTGGAGGAGGTGCCGCGGGCGCAGTCGGTGACGCTGCGGACCCAGGCCGGGGTGATCTCGGTTCCGGGGGCCCAGGCGGCGCGGGCGTCGGCGACGTAGTCGGCCAGCAGCTTCCGGCCCGCAGGCTTGGCCTTGCTGGGCTTGCGGGCGGGCTTGCGCACCCGGACCGGCTTCGCCGCGACGGGTGCGGCGACGGCGGCGAGTTCCGCAGCGGCCAGGGTCGACGGCCCGGCCGGCGCGGGCCGGACCCCGGCCGCCGTGCCGGTGTGGGTGTGGTCGGCGGCGACGAGGACGGCTTCGGTGAGCTTGTCGCGCAGCACCGGAGCGGTCTCCGCGGCGAGGAACACCAGTACCGGCGGGACCGAGTGCAGCGCCACCCCGGCCACGTCCAGGCGGGTCCAGGACTCCCAAGTGTTCATGACGTAGGTGGCCAGGAACGCGAACCACTTCGTCCGGTGCGCCCATACCCCGGTCGATACCTGGTACCGGGCGGTGATCTGCTCCGCCCGCAGCACCGCCACGAGGACGAGGGACACCATCGGGTCCAGCAGCCATCCCGCGAACCAGCCCAGCGACCACACCGGCGCACCGGCGGCGGCGAACTGCTGAACGTTGACCATCGTGAACGCCAGACCCAGGAAGATCCCCAGCCAGATCACGGCGTCGACCTGCGCGCGGACCTTCTCCACCCGCAACGCGACCACGTCCGGGTGGTTGGCCAGGCGCCGCACCTGCGCCGCCGCGGCGGCGTCCTGTGCGAGTTTGTCCGCGTCCGTGAGCGGCACGTGCCGCGCGTCGGTCGGGGGGTTCATCACGCGCCCTCCTTGAGTTCGCGGCTACCGGCGGGCAGCGCCGGCAACGAGGTGGTGTCGGTGGTGGTGATCTGGTGCGGCGCACCGTTCTCCGGGCCGCGGTGGCGGCGGCGGACGGCGATCTCGTGCCCGGCCCACGCCACGACGGCCACGACGGTGCCGAGGGCGAACCAGCCTGATACCAGGGCGGCCAGCACGAGCGGGGCGGCGACGGCCGCGAGTTCCGCGGCGTGCCACACGATCCACTGAATCGCGGCGTCGGTGCGGGTGTGTGCGTGTCGAGTGGTCATGACGGTCACCTCCTTCTCAGCGGGGCGGGTAGATCCGGCCGGTACGGGCCTTGCGCAGCAGCCGGGACCAGCGGATTGCGCGGGCCACGACCCACACCCCCGCGGCGGCGGCCGGGAGCGTGACCCACACGGTCGGGACGAACAGCACGAGCACGATCAGCACGGCGACCTGCAGCGCACACCCGCGCAACGCGGCTTCCGCATCGTGGGCGACGGCTTCGCAGTAGGCCTCTTGCCAGGTCATCCACATCCGGTCGTTGTGTCGCCTACGCATGCCGGGCCTCCTTCGTGCTCTCGTGCGGGAAAAACTGGTTGATCGGGCCGCGCGGTTCGCGGCTGGCCTGGGCGGTGGCGTAGCGGTCGAGTTCGCCCATGACGCCCTCGATCACCCGCGCCACCAACACCACCGGGATGCGGACCAGGTGCAGCAGCAGGAACAGCAGCACCGTCACCGCGTGCCGAATCAGGGCCAACGTGCCGAACCGGGACAGGACCTCGAACGTGGACACGGCTCACCACCACCCGTTCCAGCCGCACGCGTCGCATGAGGCCTCGTCCTGCTCGCCGATGTCGCCGCGGCCGAGCAGGATTTCCACGGCGAATTCCTTGCAGTTCGGGCACTCTCGCAACGTGTGGGGGCAGTCGTCCCAGCTGTCGTGCTCGTCTTCGCACTCGTCGCAGTAGAAACTCATCGGTTGCTCTCCTTGGCGCGTTCGCGGGCGATGCGGTCGTTTTCGCGGGTGATGTGCTCGTGCAGGTCCCACGGGTCTTCCGGTGTCGGGTTCATGCCGCGGCCTCCACCTGGCCGCCCTGCTCGTCGTCGAAGCAGTCCCAGCACTGCCGCGTCGAGGTCGGGACGCAGTAGTCCTGCACCCGGGCGCAGTCCACGCAGGTGCGGCGGGCTTCCATCGCGTGGTCCATCTGCCCCGGCGCCGCGGCCCGCTTCGGCGCGGCCAGCTCGACCGAGAACAGCTCCGCCACGGTCTCCCGGGCGTAAGGGCGTTGGTGGCGAAACACCAACAGCGCCACCGGGTCCTGTCCGTTGCGCCGCAACCCGGCGTCCCGAAGCTGGGCCGTGGTCAGCAGCGTCGAGGGCGCCTCACCCCACCCGAACACCGGGAGCTGGTCGCGAAAACCGCGGCACAAGGCGATGTGGTGCGTGCGGCCGTCGAACACCCGGGTCACCTGCTGCTTACGGTTGCGGGGGTTCATCGGGCCATCACCGCCACCGTCGGGTCCGCCGACAAGGCCTCGACCGCCGCGGCGTACGCGGCCGGCGTCCGAGCGGCGAGAATCCCCAGCGCGGCACTGACCTGGCCGCTGTCCACCGAGGCGTGGTAGTCGAGGAAGGCCAGACTCTCCACCCGCTGCGCGAACGCGGCGAACACCTTGCGGTACAACGGATACCCGGGCAGTGAACGCGGCAGGATGGTCAGGTGCACCGCCGCGGACAGGACGTTCAGGCACCGCGCGGTGGCCGGGTCGGCCAGCATGTCCACGATGTGTCGCAGCGGCCGGCGGGCCGCCTCGGTCTCGACCAGATCGGCCATCTCCTGCAGCGCCGGGGCGTAAGTGTCGGCCAGCTCCGCGACCGCGGTCGCGGCGGCACCGGCGAACAGGACCGCCACCGGGCCACTCGCCGGCTGTCCGGCACCCGATACGGGCTCTACCATCGGAGTCTCCTTCGTACGGTCTTGCGGCTGAACGTGGGAACCCGACGCGGCGAGCGCGTTCTTGGCGGGATGAGCCGCCGCGTCGGGGTGAAAGACCAGGCGGGCCGCCATCACGCGGCCTCGTCCTCGACCAGGTCCGTGACCTGCACCCGGACCGGCAGCGACCGCAACACCGTGCGGCCGGCGCGGCGGCGGGTGCGGTGCGCGCGGCGCTGGTCGTTCAGGTCGCACAGGAACGCGGCCTCCGCCGCGTGCTCCTCGGCATCCAGCTCGCCGTACACGTCCTGCAACAGCGCATCGATCGCCGCCTCAGTTAGCCCGTCCGGGTAGTAGCCCTCCCCCTCGATCTCGCCGGCGAACAGCGGAAAACGGTCGAAGCCAGTGCGGTGGTAGTTGGTGCTCATCAGGAAGCCCTTTCGGAAGAAGTTGCAGGTCAGGGGAGTGTCAGAACGACTTGAAGAAGGTGACGACGCTGTCCCACACGTGGCCGACGAAGTGGGCGGACTCGAGCGGCGAGGTGACGACCTGCCACAGGACGAACGCCACCAGGGCGAGTACCAGCAGCTTCGCCTTGAAGCCAGAGCCGCCGAGGCCCCGAAGCGCCTTCTTCGTGATCGCCTGCTTGCTCATGGGCTCCTCCTTGGTTCGGGTTCGTCCGGGGTGATCCGGACCACCAAGAAGCTAACAGTTGAATGGATACCAGGTCAACTGTTAGGTCTAAATTCAAGTGAAATGAGTCTCTGAGCTGCGGGAACACTGAGCGGTCCTGATAGGTTCTGGTATGGTCACCAACCAGTTGATCCAACGGGCGTGCCGTCCGCCCAGCTAGGAGTCCGCATGTCTCGCCCGCGCAGCTCATTGACCCGGTCGGAGCCGCTTGCGCAGCAGATCGCCCGGAACGTCGAGAACGACATCCACGCTGGCCGGCTACGGCACGGGCAGCGGCTCGCTTCGTCGCGCGAGCTTGCTCAGGAGTGGGACGTCAGCGTCTTCACGATTAACGAGGCCATGGGCCTGCTCGCAAAGAAGGGGCTGGTCGTGAGCAAGACGCGGTCTGCTCGAACCGTGAACGCGCCGAACCAGGAGGTGCGTCGCGAGGTGACCACATCGGTGCCCCAGGTGCTCATGATCGGCGGCTACGCCGGGAGCGGGAAGACGGAGCTCGGGCGGGTGCTGACTCGCGAGACGGGCTGGGCCATGCTCGACAAGGATTCGTTGACGCGCTTCGTGGTGGAGGCGGCTCTTGAGGTGATGGGCCTTTCGCGTAACGACCGGGAGTCCGAGACATACCTGACCAAGATTCGCCCCGCCGAATACACCTCTTTGCTTGAGGCGATGACGGAGAACGTTCAGGTCGGGAATAGCGTGATCGTAACGGCGCCGTTTCTTCGGGAATTTTCAAGCGAAGAGTGGTTGAACAGGCAAATTGCGGCTTGTCGGAAGCTGGGAGCGAACCTGACGATCGTGTGGGTCTACTGCGATGAAGACACCATGCACACGTACGTAAAGCATCGTGACGCGCCGCGGGATGGCGCCAAGCTTGCGAACTGGGGCGGTTACATGGAGGGTGTAAACCTCGAATTCCGGCCGCCCGTTCCTCATGTCGTCATAGACAATTCGGTGGCGGGAGAGCTCTTGGTGGACCAAGCGCGTCGGCTTGTCGCTCAAGTGACGGAAGAAGTGGGGAAGTAGTGACAGAGAAATTCAAGGTGCTCGTCAGTACCGAGTCCGACGATACCGTTGGGCATGAGCTGCTTGCGCGAATCGCGGGTGTCGAGGTAGTTGGCTACGACCCCACCGTGGAGGCGCTCTCCGACGAGCAGCGTTCTGCCGATGCACTTCTTCCGCCATATCGAAGCAGCCACCGGCCGATCCGACTGCTATCGCAGCTACCTCACTTGAAGATGGTGCAGCTCTTGTCTGCCGGGGCGGACGAGTGGGCAGGCGACGTCCCAGCATCGATCTCCTTGGCGACGGCGCGTGGCGCGCACGCTGGGCCGGTCTCGGAGTGGGTTATGTCGGCTATCCTGGCCCAATTTCGGCGGTGGCCGGCGCTTGTTCGATTCCAGGATTCGCATACCTGGGCGCACCGGAAGTTCGATGCGGATACCCTCGCGGGCAAGAACGCCTTGATTGTGGGAGCGGGCGCAATCGGCGGTGCCGTTTCCCGGCGCCTTGCTGCTTTCGAGACAAGGTCCACGCTGGTAGCGAGCAAGCCGCGGAAAGGTGTACATGGACCGGATGAGCTACCTCACCTGATTTCAGGTCACGCGATAGTTGTGGTCACTGCACCGTTGACCAGCGAAACGCTCAGGCTTGTTGACTCCGAATTCCTTGCGAAGATGGATGACGGCGCTTTGCTGGTGAACGCTGGGCGTGGGCAGATTGTGGATACCAGCGCGCTGGTAACAGAGCTGCAGTCCGGGCGCTTGCGCGCAGCCCTTGACGTCACCGATCCTGAGCCGCTGCCCGCGGACCATCCGCTCTGGTCATGTACTGGCGCGATTGTCAGCCCGCATTCCGCACGTACGGTCCCCGGAACCAACGCGCTGTGTTACCAGGTAGCGGCCGAGCAGATCTCCGCTTTCCTGCAGGGAACGAAGCCGGCGAACCTCGTTACGGACCGCCCGGCGGCGAACTAGCGTGTGTCCTCCGAGTGCCCGGAGCGCGGCCGGTTCGGGCCGACGCGCGGTCAGCATGCACGGCCGCCGCGCGGCCTTCTCAGGCTGCAGGAATGGGCCATAGCGTGCGCTCTGAGGCGCTTCCTGGCGGGTTATCTCGGGTGTCCTGGTGTAACTGGACCCGGGGGAGCGGCTCAGGGGCGCTCAGCGCCGGTTCTTCGGGGTCGGTGCGACACTCGGGAGCACGTCGCGCCTGTCACACCTGTCACTCTGTCACTTTGTGGGTTCTGACCTGCTGTTTTAGGTGTGACAGGGGAGTGACAGTGCTCGGTGGTGCGTTCGTCCCACACTCTCTCTATGTCACTGGTGTACCGCGGAGACGGGAAGACGGCTGGAACAGAGGGGAACTGACCCCCCTCTGTTCCAGCCGGTTTCCCCTGGCGGGTGGGTGACGAAGTGAGTGACAATCACGGCGGAACCAGGCGGACGTGCACGGACGTTCAGGGAACCTAGACGTGCAGGTCAAACGGTACTTCCGAAGGTCAGCGCAGGGCCGAATTGCCCTGATAACGAAGAGGTCCCAGGTTCAAGTCCTGGTGGGCCCACACCCAAGCCCGGTTCACAGTCTCTGTGAACCGGGCTTTGTGTTGTCCGGGCTGTATCGTCCGGGCTGTGCCTGTTATCGACGTGCCGGTGACGTGACCATGGGCCGGCGACACGTCAGCCCTGCCGGGAAGAGAATGACCGGCAGGGCTGAACTCTGCGTGGGCCGCCCTCGCTCCGGCCCGGTGGTGTCAACCACTGCGTGGCCGCCGGTATTCCGCTTCGTTCCACGTGGAACGAACCGCCGGACCGGCCGCTCGGTGGGTGCAGTAGCATTGTCGGAGTAGCACAGGGAAAGTCGCAGAAGGGGGCTCCAGGTGAAGAAGCTGCTGGCACTCGCGGTCGTCGCGGGCGGCGTGCTGTTCGTCGTCAAGCGCAACAAAGCCGCCAAGGCCGAGGCCGACCTGTGGCGTGAGGCCACCGCTCCCACCGGCCCGATCTCGTCGAACGGCAGCACCCCGGCCAAGGCCGCGGACGCCTCGCGCAACTGACCCACCCGCGGACCTCGTCCGCACCGGGCCTGTAGCTCAATTGGTAGAGCACCGCCTTTGCAAGGCGGGGGTCAGGGGTTCGATTCCCCTCAGGTCCACCGAAAGTTCGAACCCTGTCGCGCGTCACAGCGGGGCAGGGTTTCTTCGTGCCGGCGCCCGACCTCGGCGAAAGAAGCCGCGTGCCTCGCGGGTCGGCTGCTAAGCAGGGGGCAGGAGCAGCGGTAGCCGCGCCATCAGCGGCTCGACCGTTTCCGGAGGCGTTCCTGTGACGACCATGGCGTTCAGTGACCGGGCCGCGGCGACGAGCATCCGGGCCTGGACTGCCGGTTCCTCGTAGGGCGGCAGCTGCCCGTCGGCGATGGCTGCCGTGATGAGGCGTTCGCACGGCGCCACCATCGCTTCGTGCCACGGGGACGTCTGGTCATCGGCGGGCGGCACACCGAGGTCGGCGAACAGCAGGTACGCCGACGGCTGATCCTGGGCCGCCCGCAGTCCGGAGACCAGCAGATCCCGCAGTCCGGCGAGCGGGTCTGCCGGCAGCGAGACCTCTCGCGCCATCGCCGTGACCATCCGTACGCCGGCGTCCTGCACGGCTGCGCCGAAGAGGCTTTTCTTGGTGGGGAAGCAGTTGAACGCCGTACGCACCGCGACGCCCGCTGTCCTCGCCACGTGTTCGATGGTCAGCTCGTCGTAGCTCGACGAATGCGCGAGCTCCTGGCACGCGGCAATCAGCCGTTCGGAGCTGTCGCGCTGGTCGTCGCCCTTCTGTGCCCACCGGTAGACGGTCGAGGGCGCCACGCCGAGTTCGCGCGCCACCCGCGCCGCGCCTTCGCCATGCTCGCCGAACGCCCTGGCCACCGCTTCGCGGCGCTGGGCGGCGGTCGTGGGTGCGGGACGGGTCATGGCTCCGATTATCCTCTTGCATAGTCTGCATCTGCAGTGCACTATATGCGAGACAGTCGAAGGAGGGGTTCCCATGGGACGGATCGACCCGCTGCCGCGAGAATCGCTGCCGCAGTACGAGGAAAAGTTCGAAGCCACGACCGAGTTCATGGGCGTCTTGCCCAACTCGCTGCTGACGATGGCCAAGAAGCCCGAGCTGTACGAGGCATTCATGGAATGGTCGTTCGTCGTGCTGCGTCCCGATGAGGTCGACGGCGGCTTCAAGCAGTTGATCGCGATGCTGGCGTCGGCCGCCCAGGGGTGCCGCTACTGCCAGGCGCACACGGCCAACCACGCCAAGGTCTTCGAGGTGGACGACGCGAAGATCGAAGCGGCTTACGAGTTCGAGACCTCTCCGCTGTTCTCGGAAGCGGAGCGGTCCGCCCTGCGCGTGGCCTGGCACGGCGGAATGAACCCGAACCAGGTGAGCGACGAGGACTTCGCCGAGATGCGCAGGCACTTCAGTGAGGAGCAGTGCATCGAGATCGTCGCCGTCATCGCGTTCTTCGGCCACATGAACCGGTGGAACGACACGATGGCGACGACCCTGGAGCAAGCGCCGCGCGAATACGCCGAGCGGCACCTCGTGGAAAAGGGTGGCTGGGAGATCGGCCGGCACGTGGAGGCCGGGGCATGAGCGACCGCGAGCAGGGCGGGTTCGCCACCGCGGCGGACTTCTTCGCCGCCATGGCACCGGAAAGCGGCGCCGAGCGGATCGGCGGCACCACCGGCGTCGTGTGCTTCGAGATCGTCGGTGCCGGAACCTGGACGGTCACGATCGACAACGGTGCGATCACGGTGAGGGCCGGCGCGACCGACGCTTCCCACACGAGGGTCAGCACCGACGAGGAGCACTTCCTGTCCATCGTCGGTGGGCAGGCCAGCGCTCGCCGCCTCTTCATGACCGGCAAGGTGAAGGTCAAGGGCAAGCTCGACCTGGCGATCAAGCTCGACAAGCTCCTGGCCCGGGGGGGGGGCGCCCAAGCCATGAGACGCCCTGTCCGCGGCGCGAAAAACGCGCAGCTGGGCCGGCCGGAGGTCGGTAGGACGCGACCGATCTGTTCAAGACAGTTCGCGCCGAACGTGTCACGGTGGAGCGGTGACTGTGAACTTCTCCGCTGCCGCGTCGTTTCTCGCCGGGCACGCTCGGGTGCTCGATCGACGGCGGTTCGCGCTGATGCAAGGGACCGCGCGGGCGGCGGACGTACTGGCCGCCGTCGAGAGTTACCGCAATCCCGACGGCGGTTACGGCTGGGGTCTGGAAGCGGATCTGCGTGCGCCGGAAAGCCAGCCGGGCGGAGCGTTGCACGCGTTGGAGGTGTTCGCCGAGGTCGCGCCGGTGACCACCCCGCGCGCAGCGGAGCTGTGTGACTGGCTGACGTCGGTGTCCCTGCCCGGTGGCGGGTTGCCGTTCGCCTTCCCAGTCGCCGATCCGACGGCCAGCGCACCGTTCTGGACCTCGGCCGACCCGACGCGGTTTTCCTTGCAGAGCACGGCGTTCGTCGCGGGTACCGCGTTGCGGGTGGCCGAGGGAGACCCGGCGGCGGCGCAGCATCCGTGGACCGTCCAGGCCACCGAAGTGTGCCTGTCGGCGATCAGGGAGATCACCGAGCAACCGCACGCGATCGAGTTGTCCTTCGCGATCCGATTCCTCGATGCCGCGAGCGGCCGCTACCCCGAAGCCGGCGAACTGCTTGCCCGGTTGGGAAGGTTCATCCCCGACGACGGCATCGTGCCGGTCGCCGGAGGCTCGGCAGGGGAAGTGTTGCGGCCACTGGACTTCGCGCCGGTTCCCGGACCGGCGCGAAGCCTGTTCCGCCCGGAGGCAGTCGAAGCGGACCTGACGCGGCTGGCCACCGGGCAGCAAGCCGACGGTGGCTGGCAGGTCGACTTCGCCAGCTTTTCCCCGGCCGCCGCGCTGGAATGGCGTGGTTACGCGACGGTCGGCGCGATCTCCGTGCTGCGGGCCAACTCCCGGCTGTCCTGATCGGACTCACGGCCAGAGGCGCTCGCGGACCCAGGAATCCCCGTCGAGCCGGTAACGCAGGCGCAGGTGCCGGCGGTCGTGCGCGGCCTGCCAGAACTCGACTGTCGCGGGACGGACGAGGTACCTGGTCCAGGTTTCCGGTGCGGTGCCGGGGTTTTCCGCCACCCAGCGCTCGGCCTCGGCGGCAGCTTCGGTGAGCTGTCCGTGATCGGCGAGCACTTCCGACTGCCGGCCGAGGTACGCCTCGACGCGTGAGGCCGGCGGCCGCGCCAGGAAGTCGTCGGCGGACGCATCGGCCGAAGCGGGCGTCACCAGGCCGCGCGCCCGCACCTGGCGACCGCGGCCCGGCCAGAAGAACGTGAGCGCGGCACGGGGGTTCGCGCTCAGCTGCCGGCCTTTCGGGCTTTCCGAGCTGGTCGCGACGGCCCATCCGTCCGGCCCGACGTCCTTGAGGATCACCACGCGGGCGTCCGGCGCACCGTCCTGATCCACTGTGGACAGCGTGACCGCGTGTGGTGCCAGTACGTGCTCACCGGCTTCGGTGAGCCAGGTGAGGAACAAGTCATCGGGTCGTTCCGGGGCCGCGGCCGGGTCGAAGTCCGGAAGCCGCTCGGGGAACGAAGGCCAGCCACGCAGGGAAACCATTCCCCGACGATAGGCCGCCCGACGACCGCCGGTCCACCCTCATCCCACGGCCACCAGCGCCGGCGACAAAACCCGGGGCACGGTGACCTCGATGACCAAGCCGCCGCCTTCCCGCGCGCGGGCGTGGATCGTGCCGTCGTGCGCGGTGACGATGGCGTGCACGATCGACAGGCCCAGCCCCGCGCCGTTCGGCGAGGCCGTGCGTTCGACCCCGCGGCGGAACGGCTCGAACAGGGCGGCCACCGCGGACTGCTCGATCACCGGGCCGGTGTTGGTGACGCGCAGCAGCCCCTCCCTGCCGACCTCGACCAGGACCTGACCGCCGGGCACGTTGTAGCGGACCGCGTTTTCCACCAAGTTGCGCGTCAACTGGCCCAGCAGCAGGCCGTCCCCGGCCACCGGGCAGCCGTCCGGGGCGACCAGCGTGATCCGCGGCCCGCCGCCTGGATCGGCCGCGGCGTACTCGCCGACTGCTTGCCGGACCACCGCGTCCAACGCCACGGTGTCGCGCTCGCGGAGCCCTTGTTCGCAGGTGGCCAGGGTGAGCATGCCGTTGATCAACGCGATGCAGCGGTCGTTGTTCTGCAACAGGTCGTCGCGCACCCGGCGTACCCGCTCCGGATCTGTGCCGGCAAGTCCGATTTGGAGCGTGGTGCGCGCGACCGCCAGTGGGGTGCGCAGTTCGTGCGAGGCGTTGGCGATGAACCGGCCTTGCGCGTGGAAAGCGTTGTCCAGCCTGGCAAGCAGGTCGTCGAAGGTGTCGCTGAGGTGTTTGAACTCGTCGTGGGGACCGTGCACGCCGATGCGCTCGTGCAGATTGGCACTGGAGATGCGGCGGGCCTGCGCGGTCATCCGCCGCACCGGCTTCAGCACGCGCCCGGTGACCCACCAGGTCAGCAATCCGGTGAGCGCGGTCATCGCGAGCAGTGCCACTATCCACTGCGTGAGCAAAGTGGACAGCGTGTCGTTCCGCCAGATCGCGACACCTTCGGCCGTGCCGGGCACGGAGCGGTGCGCTTGCCCGCCGCCCCTCACTTGGATCGGGGCGATCACGACCTGATTTTGGAAGTAGATGACGGTGACGACGACGCAGCCGGCGACGAAGAACACGCCGGTCTGCAGCACGGTCAGCTTCGCCCGGATGCCGAGACGGCTCAGCACGGAGGATCCACGATCCGGTAACCGACGCCCGGGAGTGTTTCGATGACGGCCGGTTCGCCGAGCTTCGCACGCAGCCGGTGCATGGTCATCCGGACCGCGTTGGTGAACGGGTCCGCGTGCTCGTCCCAGACCGACCGGAGCAGCTCCTCGGCGCTGACCACCGCACCCGCCGCGGCCAGCAGCTGCGCCAGCACGGCGAATTCCTTGTTCGTCAGCGACAGGTACCGTTCGCCGCGGGACACCCGGCGATGCGCGGAGTCGAGCACGACGTCGCCCCCGCGCAGCACGGGCGGCGCGGCCTCCCGGGGCCGGCGGCCGAGCGCGTCGAGCCGGGCGACCAGCTCGTCGAAGTCGAACGGCTTGCCCAGGTAGTCGTCGGCGCCGAGGCGCAGCCCGGCGACCCGCTGCCGCACGTCGGACATCGCGGTCAGCATCAGCACCCTGGTTCCGGCGCCTGCCGAGGCGAGGCGCCGGCAGACCTCGTCGCCATGGGTTCCCGGCAGGTCCCGGTCCAGTACGACGACGTCATAGCGACCGGTCCCGAGCTTGTCCAGTGTGGTGTCCCCGTCGTGGGCGAGGTCGACCGACATCGCGTTGTCCCGCAAGCCTTCCGCGATGTACCCGGCGAGGGTCTTCTCGTCTTCGGCGACCAATACGCGCACGAGCGATCTCCGTCCTGCCTTTTTCCGCACGGTAGCAGCGCCGCTGTTTCGAAACCGTAACGCGATCCTGTGGGTTTGCTCTTATTTTCCTGAAAGGACGCTGATACCGGGGCATCGGTAGATCTGGTGGGGCAAGGCCAACACGGTTTGGCAGAACACCGAGAAAACGGAGGAACACCATGGGCAAGCCGGTCGGCGGACGTACCTTCCCGCTTCCGATTCCCACCCGCCCCAGCGGTGGCGTGTCGATCGTCCGCAACCCGGACGGCAGCATCTCGATCGTGCGCAACGACGGGATCGGCGGCCCCGGCCACCCGACGCACCCGCGTGGCTGACCGGTACCGGAGGGGAGTGGGGCGCCGCGACTGCGGCGCCCCACCGCGTACGGGAGGACGAAGATGCCGACCCAGCAACAGGATTCCCCGCACGGCGTGACCGCGACAGTGCTGGCTCCGGTGCTTTCGGCACGGGCGGTGCTGCGCCGGTTCTGGCCGATCGCGCGCCGGGAGCGCCGATGGCTGGCCCTCGGCGCGCTGCTGTTGATCGGTGCGGCGGCCGGGGACGCCGCGGCGATCTGGATGTTCTCGGTGATCACCGACGGCGCGCTCACCACCGGAAATCTGTCCGCGTTCTGGGTACCGGCCCTGGAATGGGTGGGACTGGTGGTGCTTTCCGGGGGACTGGTCTTCGCCGGCCACTACCTGACAGCCCGGGCGGGTGAGCGTTTTCTCCTGCGCCTGCGTGACCGGGTTTTCGCCCACGTTCAGACGCTTTCCCCGGATTTTCTGGAAAGGCGCAAACACGGCGATCTGGTCGCGCGGCTGACCTCGGACGTCGAATCGGTCGAGGCGCTGGTCAATTCCGGGCTCGTGGAAGCCGCGACCTCGGTGCTCACCGTCGTGTTCTTCGCGACCGGCGCGCTGCTGCTGCGCTGGGAACTCGCGCTGGCCGCGTTCGCCGCCGTGCCGCTGTTCGCGGTGGTGGCCAAGAACTTCTCCCGGCGGATCGGCACCGTCGCCCGGAAGGAACGTGCCTACCACGGCGAACTCGTCTCGGTGGTGGAAGAAGATCTCGCCAACCTCGCCGTGACGCAGGTGTACAACCGGCAGGACACCGAGAAGGAGCGTTTGCACCGGCACGGGCTGAGCTGGATGAGCACGAAGCTGTCGCTCGTCAAACTCGGCGCGCTGTACTCGCCTTCGGTGCACCTGCTGGAAACCGTGTGCGTGCTGAGCGTCATCGGCTTGGGCACGTGGGAAATCGCGCAGCACCGGATGACTTTGGGGCAACTGTTCGCGTTCGCGGCGTTCCTCGGTTACCTGTACCCGCCGGTGCAGAGCCTCGGCACGCTCACCCTCACCGTCGCCGCTGCCTCGACCGGGTCGGCGCGCCTGATCGAACTCCTCGACGCGCGGCCGGCCGTGACCGACGCGCCCGGTGCCCGGCAACTGCGTGGCGCGCGAGGCGAGGTCCGGCTGGAGCGGATTTCCTACCGGTACCCGGGATCGCCGCAGTGGGTGCTGCGGGACTTCTCGCTGACCGTGTACCCCGGCGAGCTGGTGGCGGTGATCGGTGCGAGCGGCGCGGGCAAGTCCACCATCGCCAAACTGCTGCTGCGGTTCGACGACCCGGTTTCCGGCACCGTGCGGCTCGACGGGCTCGACGTCCGTGACCTGACCCAGCATTCCCTGCGGTCCGGCATTTCCTTGCTGCCGCAGGAAACGGCCGTCTTCCACGGCACGATCGCGGACAACATCGGCTACGGCCGCGACGGTGCCACGATGAGCGAGATCGTCGCGGCGGCCGAAGCGGCGGACGCGCACGCGTTCATCACCGCTCTGCCGCAGGGCTACGACACTGTGATCGGCCGCAACGGACACGGCGTCTCCGGCGGTCAGCGCCAGCGCATCGGCATCGCGAGGGCGCTGGTCGCGGACACCCCGGTCCTGGTGCTCGACGAACCGACCGCCAACCTGGACGAACTCTCGGCCCGGCGGGTGGCCGAACCACTGCGCCGGCTGGCCGGCGGCCGCACCACCATCCTGATCACGCACGATCCCGCGCTGGCAGCCATCGCCGACCGGACCGTCGTGGTGCCCGGCGGGCAGGACCCGCACCCAGCCGGCGACGATCCGCGGTGGCACGCGGAGACACTGCGGCTGCCGCAGGTCGGACGGCCGGGGTGAGCCCGATCAGCGACCGTATGGCGGTTGCCCCGGCGGCGGGTAGTGCGGCGGATGCGGACCGGGCGGCCCCGCGGCCGGCGGTGGCCCGGTCCGCGGCTGCGGCCCCGGCGGAATCGGCTGACCGGGAAACCCACCTGGCCCGGGAACACCTGGCTGCCCGGGAACGCCTGGCTGCCCGGGAACACCGTAGGGCTGACCGGGTGCCGCTGCGCCGTATCCCGGTTGTTGCCGGGCCTGCCACTGCAGTTGCTGGAAGGCCTCAGCGGGCTGGGGGAAGCAGAACAGCAGCTTCGCGTTCACCGAGCCCTGTACCGCGGCTCCCCAGAACTTGCCGCCCACCCAGGCGTACGTCGCGCCCGCGTGCGGGTCCACCGCGACCATCCGGGTTTCGCCGCCGAACTGGTTGCCCGATTTGGCGCTCGCCAGCTGGGCTGCGTCCGGGTGCACGCGCCCGACCAGTCCGGCGATCACCACCGACGCCGCGGTCCAGCCGACCGTGCCCTGCACGTTCGCGCGGGCGTGCTGGGTGGCCAGGCCGGTGAACTGGTGCAGGGTCTGCGCGTCGATCTCCGGGTAGGCCGCGGCCACCACGCAGTAGTTCATCGTGGACAGCATGATCGACTCGGTGAACAGGCCCACCGCGGCCTGCACCGGCCCGATCCGCACGGTGTTCAGCCGGCCGCCGCTGCGGGTCACACGCTCGGCGACCACCTGCAGGTACTGCTCCGGCGTGAGCACGGGACCTCCTGGCTGAACGGGGAGTTCCGGCCATCGTCGCACGGGGAAAGCTTCGCGGTGACCTCACCGGGCATGGTTGACTGTGCGCGCCATGCGACGAATTCTCCTGCTCGCCCCCGCTCTGGTCCTGTTCGCCGGCTGCAGTCCGGCCGCACAGGTCCCCGGGACGCCGCAACCTTCCCCCTCCTCGGCGAGTTCGTCCGCCGGACTGCCGCCCGATCCGCAGCCGGCGCGTACCGCGGAGTGCCCGTACCTGTCGGAGGCACAGGCGGAGGACGCGAACGGTCAGCACGTGACCGAGGTGAAGGTGTCCGACGACCAGCCGCACCCGGCGTGCTTCTTCTACCGTCCGGACGGTGGTCTGCAGCTGACAGTGCGCGTGTACGTGGGCGAGAGCGCCACGGCGACGGCACTCGTGGACAAGGCCGCGCCGGTGGACACGTCCAACCCCGCGTCGGAGCCCGCCGGGTGGAAGGGCGGCTACCAGCCGTCCGACGACGGCGTGGTGTACGCGGTCGCGAAGGGGCCCGCGGCGGTCATCGTGTCGAGTAATCAAAAGCAGAGCATCAAAGCACGCACAGTGGCGAAAGAGGCCATTTCCGCCCTGAAGCTCTGAGTAATGACCTCCACACGGGTGAGTGAAGTTGATCTTGTATTACCCTGTGCGGCACGCGCAGGCGACGAGCACTCGCGCGGGCGGGTGCCCGTCGGCACCACCAGCACTTCACCATCCAGACGACAAGGACAGATTCGTGGCTGACACCCTCAAGGAAATCCTGCTCGACTCGAGCCGTCGCCCGACCGTGGTCACCGACCTCGAGGGCCTCGTGGACGCCGAGGTCTCCGACAAGGGCGGGGTCTCGGGCGCGGTCGTGAAGACCGGCTTCGCGGCCGTCAAGAAGATCAAGCCGGGCATCATCCCCGCCGCCGTCGACAGCCTGCTCGACGACTTCGCGGTCGCCCTCGAGCCGTTCTACGGCGACTACCGGACCAAGGGCGGCGACGACTTCGGCGCCTACCTCACCGGCCGCTCGGACGAGGCAGCCGACGCACTGCTGAGCGTCACCGACTCGCGCGCCGACAAGAGCAGCCGCGACAGCATCAAGAAGGTCTACTCGAAGATGCGCCCGAACGGCAAGAAGAACGTCGAGGAGGCCCTCCCGCGCCTCGGCCAGCTGATCGACAAGCACGCCGCGACGGCCTGAACCGCCTGAGCACCGCAACGAAAGTGGGCCCCGGGACGCACATCCCGGGGCCCACTTCGTGCACTGCTCAGTTCTTCTTCTCGGCAGCCGGCGTGTTCGGTGCCTTGCCGTTGGTCTTCGGCTCGGCGTCCGCGACCGGCTTGGCCGACGGAGCCGGCGGAGCGGGCGGCGTCGCCTTAGGCGGGGCCGGGGCGACCGGCGGCTCCGGCTGACGCGACTTCAGCGCCACCGCGGTGCCGGCGGCGACCGCGGCCAGCCCGACCACCCACGGCCAACGGCGACGCTTGCGCGTGCCCTTCGCCGCGGTCTTGGCCTCGACCAGCGCGGCCCGGAACTCCTTCTTCGCCGCCTTGAAGTCCTTCTTGCCGCGGCGCTTGGACTCACCGGTGGACTTGGCTGCCTTGATCGCGGCCTTCCTGGCCTTGCGGCCGGGCTTCTTCAACTCGGCCACGCGGGCCAGCGCCTCCTTACGCGCCGCGGCGGAGCTCTTTTTCAGCTCCTTGCGGGTCAGCTCCGTCTTCTTCGCCAGCTTCCGCTGCGCGCGACGGCCCCGCTTTCCCAGCTCTTCGGCGCCTGCTGCAGCGGCCTCCGCGCCCGCCTTGCCGGCACTGCTGGCTCGCTTGCGCAGGCCGGCGCCGGACTTGACCGACTCGTCGACCGAATCCACGGCCCGGGTCATGGCCTTCACCTCATCAATCGTTTTGAAACCGCTCTGTTGCCTGTAACCTATCCTGCCCTTTTTCGCCGCGTACCGCTGTGGCTTCCCCGGACGGGGTCATGGCAAACCTGGAGAAAGGACCGTTCACCTGGGGATGTGCGATTGCGCACCGGCCCGGGGCGCCCCCTGAACCCCCCAATTGTGCGAAGGGATGGCACGATGACGGGGTGACTGAAAGCGCCCGTAAGGCCACCCTGCACACCAATCAGGGTGACATCCACCTGAACCTGCTGCCCGACCACGCGCCGAAGACGGTGGCGAACTTCGTGGGGCTGGCGACCGGCTCCAAGGAGTACACCCAGCCGAACGCGCAGGGCGGCAAGACCGGTCCGTTCTACGACGGCTCGATCTTCCACCGGGTCATCGACGGCTTCATGCTCCAGGGCGGTGACCCCACCGGTACCGGCCGCGGCGGCCCCGGCTACAAGTTCGGTGACGAGTTCCACCCGGAGCTGCAGTTCTCCAAGCCGTACCTGCTGGCCATGGCGAACGCCGGGCCGGGCACCAACGGCTCGCAGTTCTTCATCACCGTCGCGCCGACCGCGCACCTGAACTTCAAGCACACCATCTTCGGCGAGGTGGCGGACCAGGAGTCCCGCAACGTCGTCGACGCGATCGGCCGCACCGCGACCGGCCCGGCGGACCGTCCGCTGTCCGACGTGATCATCGAGAAGGTCACCGTCGAGGACTGAGTCCGCGAGGACGTGGTGGGTTTCGGTAGGTTGGGGACATCGTGAACCAACCGCCGAATCCCCCCGCGTACCCGCAGTCCGCCCTGCCCGGGTGCTGGTGGCACCCGAACCGTCCGACCGGTTTGAGCTGTGCGCGCTGCGGGCGCCCGGCCTGCCCGGACTGCCTGCGTGAGGCACCGGTCGGGTTCCAGTGCACCGACTGCGTGCACACCGGCGCCCAGCAGCAGCGGACTCAGCAACGCCAGTACCGCAGTTCGGGACTGGGCTCGCGCACCATCGCCGGCGCCCGCCCGAGCAGCTCGGTGGTGGCCACCGCGACGCTGCTCGCGGTCAACGTCGTCATCTACTTCCTCACCGTGGTCCAGGCGAAGAGCCTGTTCGACAACGGCAACGCCGAGCTGGAACAGCTGGGTGTCCTGGCCACCAGCCCCACCCTCGGCGGTGGCGAATGGTGGCGGATCTTCACCTCGGGCTTCCTGCACTTCGGCCCGATCCACATCGCGGCGAACATGTTCTCGCTGTGGATGATCGGCCGCGCGCTGGAGCAGGTCTTCGGCCGGACGCGGTTCCTCGCCCTGTACTTCGTGTCGATGCTCGGCGCGTCCACGGCGGTCCTGCTGTTCGACGTGCCGAACCGGGCCACGGCCGGCGCCTCCGGGGCGCTGTTCGGCCTGATGGGCTGCTACGCGGTGATCGTGTTCAAGCTCCGGCTGAACCCCACCGGGCTGCTCATCACGCTGGCCATCAACGCCTACATCACGTTCTCGATCCCGGGGATTTCGATCTGGGCGCACGCCGGCGGACTGGTGACCGGCGCGATCGTGGCCGTGGCGGTGCTGTACGCGCCGGAGCGCAACCGGGTCCGCTGGCAGTCCGTCGGGCTGGCGATCATCGTGGTCGCGCTCGTCGGGCTGCTGATCTGGCGGAGCACCCAGATCCCGTCGGTGCAGTGCCAGTTCGCGGTGCTGCAGGGGGCACAGGCCTACTACTGCGGCCGCTGATCCCAGCGGGCCCGCAGCACGTCCAGCACGTCGAGCACGTCGCGGGGGTCCTCGCCGAGGTCGAGCTGCCCGAAGACGAACAGCCGGTCGTCGTGCTCGACTTCCAGGGTGACGCCGTCGCGCCCGAGCCGGCGGGTACTGCGCAGCCGGGTGGTGGTGCCGGGCCAGGGGAGGCGTTGCGCACCGCTGAGCGTGCGGATGAGCAGGCCTCCGGCGTCCGCCGTCAGCCGGGGCCGCACGATGGTCCCGTGCGCGGCGAAGACGCCGGACGCGATCGTGGCGAGACCCAGCAGCACGGCGCCTTTGCCGTCACCGAAGACGCCGTCCGCCACGGCGCCGGCCAGCAGCAGCACGGTCAGGACCCAAGCCACTACCACAACGTTCTGTCGCGGTGCCCACGAGGTGGGGTAGTTATCCACAGGAGTTATCCACAGTGGGGATGAGTCACACCGGTGTGATTCGGTGTCAAGCGGCCGTCCGGAGTAATCCTCAGCGCCACCGCATCGTCATGAGCAGACCGGCGATCATCGCGGCGAAACCGATCGCGAAGTTCCAGTTTCCGAGCTCGCTGAGGAACGAAACCTTGTCGCCCGCGATGTAGTTGACGATGAGCCACAGCAGACCGAGCAGCATGAGGCCGAACATGACGATTTTGTAGAACAGGTTCGACGGGCCCGCGGCCTTCACCTTCACCGGCGTACGGCGATCGGCCGGCGGGGTGTACGCGGTCTTCTTGCGGACCTTGGACTTCGGCATCGTGTTCCTCGCGTGCTCTCGGCTGTTCCGGTGGCGACATCCTGGACGAGGTCCCGCTGTCGGGGTGCGCAACCAGCGCCACGGGGACACGTTAACGTAAACGACGGCTCCGCAGCACTGGGCGGGAGCGGTCGGGGTTTCAGCGACTGTGACATGAGCGCCACCAGGAGTTCCGGGCAGCGGCCGGGGCGGGCGCGGGAGGAGCTTGCGTGACGCCACAGGATCGGCCGGGCGAGGACGACCGCAGACCGCCCGGACCGCCCGGACCAGGAGCCGAAAGACCGGGAGCCCGAAGGCCGGGGGCCGGGGACCCCGGGACCGAAGCCGGTGGTCCAGGGACCGGAAGACCAGGAGCCGGCGGTCCGGGACCCAGGGAATCAGGAGCCGCGGGCTCAGGAGCCGCGGGACGAGGAGCCGGAGGACCGCGCCGCAGGCAGCCTCCACCCGGTGATCGCCGGCAGGGCGATCCCGGACGCCAGGGCACGCCACCTCCGCGAAGAATCGCCGGCAATCCCCGCCCGCCACAGCAGGGGCGCGCACCGCAAGGATCACCCGAACCGCCCAGGCCGATCGACCGGGGTGAGCCCGGTCCGCGCCGCGGCCGGCCCGACCCCGCCCAGCAGGACCGCACGGGCGGCCCCCGTCGCCGCGGTGACGAACCCGGCACGCGTGGCCCGGACGGGAACCGCCGTACCGACGGCGAGCGCCGTGGGGGCGGGCCGAGCCGTCCGGAGGGGGAGCGTCGGGTGCCTCCTGTGGCGGATGAGTCTCGTCGGGACACCGGTCGGCGGCCGGAGGGGGATCCAGCTGTGGCTTCCCGGTCGGAGCGTCCGGCCGGGGGGTCGCGACGGGATACGTCCGCGGGCCGGAGTGGGCGTTCCGCCGCGGGTCCGCCGCGACGTCCGACAGCTGCCCAGGGCGACCGGGGCGAACCGGGTGACCGCGGTGAACAGGGTGACCGCGGTGAACGGGGTGACCGCGGCGAACGAGGCACCGCAGGACCGCGGCGGAGGATGACCGGGCCCGGGGTCGCCGAGCAGCCGACCGAGGTGATCGCCGCGGTCGGGGCCACCGCGGTGGCGGAGAAGCCGGGGCCGGCGCCGTTGGGCAAGGGTGGGCTCGCGATCCGCACGGCCGGCGAGGTGTTCATCACGCTCGGGGTGATCGTGTTGCTGTTCATGGTCTATGAGGTCTGGGTGACCGACCTGTTCTCCGCCGAGAAGCAGTCCGCGGCCAGCGACCAGCTGACCGGCGACTGGGCCAAGGACCGCACGCTGCACCCGGAACTGGTGGACGGCAAGGCGTTCGCGCGGATCCACATCCCGTCGTTCGGGGCGGACTTCAACTTCACCATCCAGGAGGGCACCGGCGAGGACGCGCTCGCCGTCGGGCCCGGCCACTACAAGGGCACCTCGCTGCCGGGGGAACCCGGCAACTTCGCCGTCGCCGGGCATCGGGTGGGTAAGGGCGCGCCGTTCAACGATCTGGACAACCTGAGCTCCTGCGACCGGATCGTGATCGAGACGCAGACCGACTTCTTCATCTACAAAGTGCTGCCCTACGACGACGAGGTCGACGGCTGGAGCGGTGCCAAGGGTGCCGAGCCGGCGTGCAAGGGCGTGTCGACGCTGCGCGATTCGAGCATTTCCGGTGGCGGACCGTACGAGCACACAGTCGGCCGCAAGGTCGTGCTGCCGAGCCAGGGCGACGCGGTGAACCCGGTGCCGTACCAGCCGGCGGACGTGCTGCCGAAGGCGCAGGAGGCCTCGTTGCTCACGCTCACCACCTGTCATCCGAAGTTCTCCGCCAAACAGCGGCTGATCATCACCTCCGTGCTCACCCAGCAGGTGCCGAAGTCGCAGGCCGGGGACTACGACACGCTGCTGGAGAAGATCGGTGGTGCGGCCTGATGTACGGGTGGATCTGGCGGCATCTGCCGGGACCGTTCGCGGCGAAGCTGACCATCGCGGTCGTGCTGCTGCTGGGCATCGTGGCGTTGCTGATGTTCGTGGTGTTCCCGTGGCTGGACCCGCTGCTGCCGTTCAACGACGTGTCGGTGGACAACTGAGGCGGTTCGGCGTCTTCCTGGTCTCCGGGCGGTTTCCCGGTCAGGAAGACGCCGGAGTGCTGCGTCGCACGGTGCTGGCCGCCGAGGCCGCGGAGGCGGCGGGTTTCGACGACGTCTGGCTCGCCGAGCACCACTTCATGCCCTACGGCGTGTGCCCTTCGGCGATCACGTTGGCCGCGCACCTGCTCGGCCGCACCGAACGGATCGACGTGGGCACGGCGGTGAGCGTGCTGTCCACGACGCATCCGGTGGCGCTCGCCGAACAGTGGTCGATGCTCGACGCGGTGTCCGGCGGACGGCTGCGGCTGGGGGTCGGCCGCGGCGGACCCTGGCAGGACCTCGAGGTGTTCGGCACCGGGATCGAACGCTACGAGCGCGGGTACGCCGAGTCGCTCGATCTGCTGCTGGCCGCGGCGACCGGCACGGTTTCCGCGAACGGCGAGCACTTCGCCTTCCGCGAAGTACCGGTGACCCCGGTGCCCGGCGGGAAACCACGGATCGTGGTGGCCTGTGGGAGCGCGGCCTCGGGCTCGGTCCGGCTGGCCGCGGACCGGGGACTGCCGATGCTGCTCGGAATGCACGCGGACGACGACGCGAAGGCCGCGACAGTCGCTGCCTACGGAGGGCCTGGCGGGCACGTGTCGACGGTGCTCTGCCAGGTCGGCGACGACGCGGCGGGCCTGGTGCGGCGGACGTTGCCGGGCTGGCTGGCCGACGGTCTCGGTGCGCACGTGCCGCTGGAAGGGCACCCGAGTCCGTCGCGCGATCCGCGGGAGTACACCGACCTGCTGTGCGAGATGCACCCGGTCGGCCCGGCGGAGGACTGCGTGGCGAAGCTGGAAACGAGCCTCCGGCGCACCGGGGTGTCCCACGTGATCATGTTCGTGGAGGCATCCGGTACGCCGGAGGACACGGTGGCGAACATCGCGCGGATCGGCGCCGAGGTGCTGCCCGCGCTGCGGGCTAGCAGTCCCGCAGCTCCGGGCTCTGGTTGAGCAGCTGCCCGCGCACCGACACGAACGCCCGGTACCTGTCACTGTCCACTTCGGACGTCCGGAAGACGGCGACCCGGTGGCAGTTCTGGAAGGCCAGCTTCACGCCGAAGTGCCGCTCCAGCCCGCCGCGGATGGCGTCGGAGGCCAGCGCTCGCAGCAGCTGCCCGCGGTCCGCCTCGCTCGGCGGCGGGGTCTCGTTGTCCGCGAAACCGTCCACCGCGCCGTCGGCCTCGGCGATGACCCCGGTGATGACCTCCCACGCGTACGGCAGCGATTCCCGTACGCAGGCCACGAACTCCGCGTCGGAGACCTCCCCGCGCTCGGCCTTCTCCAGCAACGCGGGCGATACGTCCAGCGACAAGACAACCTCCATGGTGAGTGGTTCCCTGTCCTGGCTACCGGGCGCCAGGGACGCGAACAAGGGAAAACGAGTTTCATCACCACTTCGGTGGATCACTCCCACCGGAACAGCCGTACCGCCAGCGCCGTACCACCCACCGCGAACGCGGCGAGCACGACGAACTGCAGCGGCCGCACGCCGGCGCCGATCCAGGCGTCCTGCAGCGGTTGCGCGCCGGGCGGGGCGTACGCGCCGATCTCGCGGATCAGCTTCGGCAGCAGCGGCCGCGGCAGGTAGACCCCGCCGAGGAACATGATCGGGAAGAACACGATCATGGCCAGTCCGCTCGCCCCCTTGGTGGTCCGCGCGAGCGAGGCGGCCACCAGGCCGAGCGCGAACACCGACACCAGGCCGAGCAGCACGGTGAGCACGAACGACAGCGGATGCCGGGGCAGCGGCACGTGGAACAGCAGCCGCGCGGCGGCGAGCATCAGGGTGACCCCGGTCAGCGCGACCACGGCGTGCACCAGCACCTGGGCGAGCAGCAGCAGCGCGGGCGACACGGGCGTGGTCGCGAGCCTGCGCAGCACGCCCTGTTCCCGGTAGGTGGCCACGGCCGCCGGGATTCCCTGCAGTCCGAGCATCGCCAGCGCGATCACCACCAGCGACGGGACCCACAGGTCGAGAAAGCGGTAGCCGCCGGTGGCTTCGCTGGGTTCGGACGTCCCGGGAATGAAGCCGACGACGAGCAGCACGACGGTGGGCAGCAGCACGCCGAAGCCGACCCAGACCGGGGTGCGCAGCAGCAGTTTCGCTTCGGTGGTGGCGAGTTTGCCGAAGGTGGTCATCGTGGCGGGTCCCCTCAGTCGCGTCCGGTCAGTGTGACGAACGCGTCATCCAAAGTGGATTTGTCGGTGGTGGCGAGTAGCTCGGCCGGGCTGCCGGTGGCGACGACGCAGCCGGCGTCGAGGATCGCCACGCGGTCGCACAACCGTTGCGCCTCGTCCATGAAGTGCGTGACCAGCACGACGGTCACGCCGGCGTCGCGCACACCCTCGACGAGCTTCCAGGTGTCGCGGCGCGCGTGCGGGTCGAGGCCGGTGGTCAGCTCGTCGAGGATGGCGATCTCGGGATCGCCGACCAGCGCGAGCGCGATGGACAGCCGCTGTTTGAGCCCGCCGGACAGCGTGCCGAAGCCGGCGTCGCGGTGTTCTTCGAGACCGAGCCGGCGCAGCAGGTCCTCGATGTCGGCCGGATGCGGGTAGAACGTCGCGAACAGCTCCAGCGCCTCCCGCACCCGAAGCTTCTCCGGCAACCTCGCGTCCTGCAGCTGCGTGCCGACGCGGCGGCGCAGCTCGGCGGCGTCGCGCGCCGGATCCAGGCCGAGCACGGACACCGTGCCGGAGTCCGGTGTGCGCAGGCCCTGGAGGCATTCGACGGTGGTGGTCTTCCCGGCGCCGTTGGTGCCGAGGATGCCGAAGATCTCGCCGCGCTCGACAGTGAACGAAACGCCGTCGACCACCGTCCGGCCGGCGTAGGCCTTGCGGAGTTCGGTGACTTCGATGCTTGCCATGGAAAACACGCTAGAAACCCGCGACGTCCGGCAGAATGACCCGGAAACCCCAGTTCAGGTGGGATTTCGTTGACCCGGGGGGTGGGGCTGGGCCCACCCCGTTTCGGGGGCTGCGGGCAGTGCCGGGGGCGGGCAGGCGGTCCAGACTCGGACGAGGGAAGGAGGGCCATGGGATCTGTCCGGCGGGCCGGGAAGCTGGCCGGTCTCGCCCTGCTGAGCTGGGGCGACGTCGTACTCGAGCTGGCTGCCTTCGTGCTGCTCTGCGTCGGGATCGTGGTCTTCTACCCCGCGGTCCTCGAAGGGGCTCGCGGCCGGTCGCGGCGCACCCGCGAGCTGGTCGGGCGCTGGACCGGCGAGGAGATCCCGAGTCCGTACCGGCCGGCCCCTGCCGACCCGGAACGCGAGCGGGACGGCTGGTACCGCGACGGCAACCAGCTCTACCGGCGGGACTGGTGGATCCGCTGGAACCGACGTTTCACGTGGATCAAAGACGATCCGGCGACCGGCCGGGAACTCGTCTGGCAGGTGCTGAACCCGGTGGTCGCCCTGTCGTTCGCCGGGTTCTCGCTGGTCGCGGGCCCGGCCGCGCTGCGCGGGTACGCGCGGTGGACGCGGTACTGGCTCGGTCCGCGGCCGGCCCGGCAGCGGACCCGGCGCGTGCGGCGGCCGGAAATGCTCGGGCATCAGTTCGGCCTGTACGCGATCTCGCTCGCGCTCCTGATGACCGCGCTGGTCCAGCTTGTGGTCCTGATCGGCGCGCCGGCGCTGTTCTCCGGCGCGGTGCAGCACGGCCGCACGATCGCGGACACGTTCCGCCGCGAGGCGGAGAACTGGACCGGACTCCGCATCCCACGGCCGTATCTGCCGCCGCCGTCGCCGCCGGTCGTCCGCGCCGACGGCTACTACCAGTACGGCAAGCGGCTTTACGACCAGCCGTGGGTGCCGCTGCGCCGAAGCCGTGCGCAATGGGTGCTGCGGGACCGGGCGACCTGGCGGGACATGGCCGCCGGACTGGTGCTGCCGGTGGTGTCGCCGGTGTTCTGGGTGCCGTCGGCGGTACTGGCGTGCTGGGGGCTGATCGGCATCGCCGCGTTGTGGATCGGCCGGCTTTTCCTCCCGCTGCCGGTCATTTCCGGCTGGTTCGAGATGGCAGGGCTGCCCGCGGTGACCGGCACCTGGCCCGCGGTGGCGATGACGTTCGCAGCGGCGGCCGCGGTGCTCGTCGCGATGCTGCCGGCGCCGTGGCTGCTGCGGCTGCAGGTGCGGTTCGGCCGGCTGCTGCTCGGGCCCACCGAGGCGGCGCTGCTCGCCCAGCGGGTGCGGCGGCTCGACCAGACGCGCACCGAGGTGACCGTCGCGCAGGCCTCCGAGCTGCGGCGGATCGAACGCGACCTGCACGACGGCGTCCAGTCCCGGCTCGTCGCGATGGGGATGAAGCTCGGTGCGGTGGAGGCGTTGATCGACCAGGATCCCGCGGCGGCGAGGCAGCTGGCGGCCGAACTGCGCACTGCTTCCTCGGAGGCGCTCACCGAGCTGCGGTCGCTGGTGCGCGGCATCCATCCGCCGGTGCTGTCCGAACGTGGGCTGACCGACGCCGTGCGGGCAGCGGCGCTCGACAGCCCGTTGAAGGTCGAAGTCACCAGCACGGTGGCGGGCCGGGTGGAGCAGCCGGTGGAGGCGTGCGCGTACTTCGCCGTGTGCGAACTGCTCGGCAACGCGGCGAAGCACGGCGAGGCGCGGCGCGTGCTGATCGCGTTGGACCACCGCGAGGGTCTGCTGAGCATCACGGTGACCGATGACGGGAGGGGCGGAGCGGACGCCGCACGGGGTTCGGGACTTCGCGGAATCGAGCGCAGGCTCGGCGGCTTCGACGGTAGGTTGACCCTCACCAGTCCGCCGGGCGGACCGACCGAGGCGTTCGTGGAGGTGCCGTGTCAGCTCGACCCTCCGCGCACCCCCGAACCGTCATCGCCGAAGACCAGTACCTCCTCCGCGACGGCCTGAGGCACCTGCTCGCCGCGCACGGGTTCGACGTGGTCGCGGCCGTGGCGTCGGGGCCGGAGCTGGCCGTGGCGCTGCGCGAGCACCGTCCCGATGTGTCCATCGTGGACGTCCGGATGCCGCCGACGAACACCGACGAGGGCCTGCAGGTCGCGCTCGCCGCCCGGCGGGAGATGCCCGGTCTGCCGATCCTGGTGCTGTCGCAGCACGTCGAGCAGCTGTATGCACGCGAGCTGCTGGCCGACGGCACGGGTGCGGTCGGCTACCTGCTCAAGGACCGGGTGTTCGACGCGGGCCAGTTCATCGACGCGGTACGGCGGGTCGCCGCCGGCGGCACCGCGATGGATCCCGAAGTGATCGCGAAACTGGTGGCCGGCAACGATTCCGACCCACTGGCCGCGTTGACCCCGCGGGAACGCGAGGTGCTCGGCCTGATGGCCGAAGGCTGTTCCAACGCCGCGATCGCCGTCCGCCTGCACTTCAGCGAGGGCGCGGTCGGCAAGCACACCGCGAACATCTTCGCGAAGCTGGACATCACCGCCTCCGACGACACCAACCGCCGGGTGCTCGCCGTGCTGGCCTACCTCGGCGCCGGCTAGACCCGTTTCCGGGTGCTTCGCCGTTTCGCGGCGACCGGCTTCGCCTCGAACCGGGTGAGGCCGCCGAGGATGGCCTCGCTGCCGGCGAGTCGCTGCAGCAGTGCACGGAAAGCTTCGCTGTCCGCCGGCCCCAGAGGTTCGAGCAGGGCTGTCTCGGCGCTCTGCAAGCGCCGGTGTGCGTCGTACAGGGCGGCCGCGCCCTGCTCGGTCAGCTCGATGCGCCGTGCGCGCCGGTCGGCCGGGTCGGGCTTGCGCTCGACGAGTCCGGCCTCCTCCATGTCGTCGAGCAGGTAGGTCATCACCGTCCGGTCGACGCCGAGGTACTGCGCCAGCGCGACCTGGTTCTTCGGCCCGCCCAGCTGCGCGGTCATCAGCACCTGGTAGCCGCGCGGCCCGGCCGGCAGGTCGGCGAGCAGGTCGTCGGTGAGCTGCCGGTAGCGGCGAACGACGGCGAACAGGGCGCAGCCGAGATCGGTCTCGATGCTCTCGGAGGTGCTCACCAGCACATCGTAACGCGGTAGGTGGCGCGAGCTATGATCTGTTGACACAATAATCTAAAAACAAGATTATCTGAACTGGCGACCACATTGGGAAGGAAGACCGGATGAGCACCCTTTACCGCGTCGACAGCAGCATCCAGGGCGACGTTTCGGTGACCCGGGAGATCACCGACGAGTTCGAGCGGGCCTGGTCCGCCACCGCGCCCGAGGGCGTCGTGAATCGGCGCGACCTCGTCACCACGCCCCTCGCCCCGGCCGTGTGGACCGCGGCGCTGGCCGCCCACGGTGCCGGGGAGCGCACCAAGGAGCAGCAGTCCGCGGCCGATCTCGCCGCAGACCTCGCCGGCGAGATGCTGGCCGCGGACGCGATCGTGATCGGCGCGCCGCTGTACAACTGGGGTCCGTCGCAGCACGTCAAGTGCTGGATCGACATGCTGTGGACCGATCCGCGGTTCGGGCCGCGGACCTATCCGTTGACCGGCAAGCCGGTCGTGCTCGTCGTCTCCCGCGGCGGCGGTGCCTCCGTGGGCGCGCCCCAGGAAGGCTGGGACCACTCCGTGCCCTACCTGCTCCGGACCTTCGGCACCGATGTGTTCGGCGCCGACGTCACGCTCATCGAGACCGAGCTGACGCTGGCCGGTCGCAGCCCGGCGATGGCGCACCTGCAGGACAAGGCCGTCGAACTGCGTGCGCGCAGCCACGAGCTCGCCAGGGAAACCGGTGAGGCACTGGCCAAGCTCGCCGCCTGACTCAGTCCCGCGAGACCCGCACCATCTCCTCGCGCTCCACGACCTTGACCCGTTCGCGGCCGTGGGGTTCGCCGAGGGACTTCTCGTGCGCGTCCAGCTTGCCCCAGCCCGCCCAGGTGGTGAACGGGATGCCGCGGGCGGCGAGGAACTCCAGGATCGCGTCGGGGGAGGCGTGTTTCGGGGCGGCGAGGGTGTCCGCGTCGGCCAGCAGGCTCGCCACCGTCTCGGCGGCGTCGCCCTTCGTGTGGCCGATCAGGCCCACCGGGCCGCGCTTGATCCAGCCGGTCACGTAGACGCCGGGAACCTGGTCCTCGTCGAGGTCCAGCACCCGGCCCGCGTCGTTCGGGATCACGCCGGCCACGTGGTCGAACGGGATCTCCGGCAGGTGCGAGGACAGGTAGCCGACCGCGCGGTACACCGCCTGCACGTCCCAGTCCCGGAACTCGCCGGTGCCGCGGACCGTGCCGTCGCCGGCGTACTCGGTGCGTTCGGTACGCAGGCCGACCACCCGGCCGTCCTCGCCCAGCACCTCGGACGGCGAGTGGAAGAAGTGCAGGTGCAGCCGACGCGGGCGGGAGCCGGGATCGCGGATCGCCCACTCCTGCAGCGTCTTCACCACCATCTCCACCTGCCTCGACCCGCGCAGCTGCGCGACGCTGGCCTCGTCGAACTCCATGTCCTCCGGGTCGACGATCACCTCGACGTTCGGCGAATGGTCCAGCTCCCGCAGTTCCAGCGGGGTGAACTTGGCCTGCGCCGGACCGCGGCGGCCGAACACGTGCACGTCGGTGACCGGGCTGGCCGCCAGTCCGGCGTGGACGTTCGCCGGGATGTCGGTGGGCAGCAGTTCGTCCGCGGTCTTGGCGAGCACGCGGGCGACGTCGAGCGCGACGTTGCCGACGCCGAGGACGGCGACCGAGGTCGCGGTCAGCGGCCAGCTGCGCGGAACGTCGGGATGCCCGTCGTACCAGGAGACGAAGTCGGCAGCGCCGTGGCTGCCGTCCAGGTCGATGCCGGGGATGTCGAGCGCGCGGTCGGCCATCGCGCCGGTGGCGAACACCACCGCGTCGTAGAACTCCCGCAGCTCGTCGAGCTTGATGTCGGTGCCGTAGTCGATGTTGCCCAGCAGCCGGATGTTCGGCCGGTCCAGCACCTTGTGCAGGGCGGTCACGATGCCCTTGATCCGCGGGTGGTCGGGTGCGACGCCGTAGCGGATCAGCCCGAAGGGTGCGGGCATCCGCTCGAACAGGTCGATTTCCACGTCGGCTTCGGACTTGTCCAGCAGGTCCGCGGCGTAGATCCCGGCCGGACCGGCACCCACCACGGCGACACGAAGGATTCGGCTCACCCGTCCCACGGTAAGTTAGGTAAGGCTAACTAACACTGTGATCTGGGCTACGGTCCAGCAGGTGGGAGCCGGTAGGCTGGCCGCATGCGCGTTCTCGTCGTCGACAACTACGACAGCTTCGTCTACAACCTGGTGCAGTACCTGGCGCAGCTCGGCGCCGACTGCACGGTGTGGCGCAACGACGTCGTGGAGCTCGACCGCGTGCCGGAGTTCGACGCGGTGCTCGTCTCGCCCGGTCCCGGCACCCCCGAGCGGGCAGGCCAGAGCATCGAGGTGATCGCGAAGTGCGCCGAGACGCGCACGCCGATGCTCGGCGTCTGCCTCGGTCACCAGGCGCTCGGCGTGCACTTCGGCGCCACCGTTGACCGCGCGCCGGAGCTGCTGCACGGCAAGACGAGCCAGGTACGGCACTCGGGTCTCGGCGTGCTCGCCGGGCTGCCGGAGGAGTTCACCGCGACCCGCTACCACTCGCTGACCGTGCTGCCGGAGACGATCGACGACACGGTTTTCGAGGTCACCGGGCGCACCGAAAGCGGCGTCGTGATGGGCATGCGGCACCGGGAACTGCCGCTGGAGGGAGTGCAGTTCCACCCCGAATCGGTGCTCACCGAAGGCGGTCACCGGATGCTGGCGAACTGGCTGGCCGCGGCCGGGCATCCGGTGCCGGCGAACGTGGTGGACGAACTCGAACGGTCCACCCGTGCGCTGCAGAAGGCCGCCGCTGCGTGAGCCCGCTGCTCCGGCTCAGCGGCGTCGGGAAGCAGTACGGCGGTGGTGAACCGGTGCTCGGGCAGGTCGATCTCACCGTGCCCGCGGGCCGGGTGATCGGAGTCCTCGGCACCAACGGATCGGGCAAGTCCACGCTGCTGCGGATCATGGCGGGGGTGTCCACGCCGTCGCACGGCGTGCTGACGGGCAGTCCGGCCATCGGCTACCTCCCCGACCGGTTTCCCGGTGGCCAGCGCCTGTCCGCGCGGTCCTACCTGCGGCATCTGGCGCGGATCCGCGGCGTGCCGGACCTGTCGGTGATCGACCCGCTGCTGGCCCGGCTCGGGCTGGTCGGCGATCCGGACGCGCAGCTGCGCACGCTGTCGAAGGGCAACGCGCAGAAGGTCGGTCTCGCGCAGGCGGTGCTGGCCGAACCGGCGCTGCTGCTCCTGGACGAACCGTGGTCGGGCCTCGACACCGGCACGCACGCGATCCTCGGCGAACTGGTCGCCGAGACCCGTGAACGCGGCGCGAGCGTGGTGTTCACCGACCACCGTCCGGCGGTCGTCGCGGAGCACGCCGATGACGTGTACCGCCTGGACTCCGGACGGCTCACCAGCGTCGAAGCGCATCCGGAGACCACTCGCATCACGCTGTCGTCCACGTCGCCGGTGGGTCACGACTGGGCGGACGAGCCCGGGGTGCGGACGGTGACCGGCGAGGCGGGCCGTGTCGTGCTGACGGTGGACGCGGCCCGCGCCGACGCGGTGTTGCTGCGGGCGTTGTCCGGCGGCTGGTCGGTGCGGGAGGTGGCGCCGTGCTCGCCGTGAGCCGCTATCACCTGGCGCTGCTGGGGCATTCGCAGCGGTACCTGCCCGCCGTGCTCGCGTACCTGACGTTGTGCGCGATCCTTTACACCGACCCGAGTTCGCCGGTGCTCCCGCTGTTCGGGGTGAGTGCTGGCGGGCTGCTCGTCGTCGGCTGCTGGCTCACCATCGCGGTGCTGGACATCGAGGATCCGGTCCAGCGTCTGATCACCCTGAGCCACGCCCGCGGCCGCGGCGCGACCATCGGCGGTGCGGTACTGGCGGTCCTGGCCTGCGTACTGGTGCTGACGCTGGTGACGGTCGGCTGGTCGGTGGCGCTGACCGGAGAACTGCGCTGGTCGCTCACCGGCACCGGGCTGCTCGCCCACCTGTCGTGCGCGCTGCTCGGTATCGCCATCGGACTGCCGTGTTCGCGGCTGCTCATCGCCCGCATCGGCTGGACTGTCCTGATCGGCGTCCTGGCGCTCGGCGTGGTGCTGCTCGGCAAGTGGGTTCCGCTCGTGCACCCGCTGCTGCAGGCGCTGATGTCCGGAACCTCCTACGCCGGTCCGCTGGCCCTGGCCACCGGCACCGCACTGGCCGGACTCGCCCTCAGCGCCGTCGTGGTCGGACGCGTCTGCGCCGGCCGGGCTTGATCTGCATATTGCACTCGGCAATTTACGGACAGGGGTTCCCGTCCGCCCAGGCGTCGGCTACCCTCGCGCCGTCCGATCCGCCCTCGAGGGGAGAGCCTGTGCCGGCCGGGATTGCCGCGATCACTGTCGACGGGTCCGCGGACGAGGTGCGGCAGCTGGCGTCCTGGCTGGATGCCGAGGACGAGCTGGCCGGGTTCGTACGGCTCGCGGAGATGACCGGACCGGCAGGCGACAGCGTGGTGGTCGTGCTGAGCAGCCGTTCGGTCGGTACGCTCTGCCGTTCCCTCTTCGGCTGGCTGCGCCGGCTGCGCGACGAGCGGCGGGTCTCGCTCACCGTGAAACGCTCCGGCGCGGTCGAGGAACTCGACCTCGACTGCGGTGCCGGCAGCGACGCGGACGAGGTCCTCGCCAGCGTCCGGGCGTTCCTCGAGCAGCGCTGAGTACCACGAGAAAGGGCCCGCACGGCGCGTGCCGTGCGGGCCCTCGTTCGTCTCGGGATCAGCCGCCGCCCGGGAAGAACCCGCCCGGCTGGCTCTGCGACGTCGGGATGATCCCGCCGTCGTCCTCCAGGATCGTCAGCGTGACCGTCTGGGTGTTGCTGATCGTCGTGCCGTCCGACGGGTTCTGCTTGACCACGGTGTTCGGCTGACCGGTGCCGGTGTGCGTGGACTGGATGTTGACCTTGCCCGACCAGCCGCGCTTCTGCAGTTCCTGCACGGCCTGGTCCTGGGTCATCCCGGTCAGATCCGGCATCTGGATCTCCTGCGGACCCTTGGACACGGTCAGCGTCACGTTGCTGCCCGGCGCCAGGCTGCCGCCGTTGGGCTGCTGGCCGATCACCGTGTCCTTCGGCTCGTCCGAATCCTGGTCCTCACGCACCGCCTTGAACCCGGCGTCGGTGATGATCTGCTTCGCCTCGTCGTAGGTCTTGCCGGTGGTGTCCGGCACCTGCTTGAGCGCGACCTGCGAACCGACGGTGATGTTCACCTTCGTGCCCTCGGCGGCCGAGGAGTTCGCGGTCGGATCCTGCGACACGACCTTGCCGACGTCGCTCTGGTCGTCCACCGTCTGCGGGGTCACGTCGCCGAGTTCGAGCTTGCTCGACTCCAGCGCCTGCCTGGCCTCCTCCTGGGACTTGCCCTGCAGGTCCGGCACCTGCACCGAGTTCGGCCGCACCCCGACGGTGAGCGTGACCTGGGTGGTGGTCGACACGGTCGACCCGACCGCCGGGTCGATGTCGAGCACCTTGTCGATCTGGTCCTCGTTGCACGACTGGTCACCGGGATTGGCCGGCGTCACCCCGCACACGACCTTCTTGTTCTCCGCGAACGAGGAGAAGCCCGCGCTCTGCAGCTGCGCCTTCGCCGACACGACCGGCTGGTTCACCACCGACGGGATCTGCGCGGTCTTCTCGGTGTCGCGGAACGCGTTCGACAGCCACAGCACCATCAGCACCACACCGGCCACGAGCACCGCGGCCAGCACCGCGAAGATGGTCCGGCGCCGCCGCTTCGCCCGGGGGTCCTCGTCCGGCTCGTCGGCGTACTCCTCGTAGCGCGGCGGGATCCGGCGGTCGGCGTCCATCACCTGGGTGCGCTCGTCCTCGGACATCACCATCGGCGCGGACGGCCGCTGCCCGGACAGCGTGCGCACCAGGTCCGAGCGCATCTCGGCGGCCGACTGGTACCGGTTCGCCGGGCCCTTGGCCAGCGCCTTGAGCACCACCGCGTCCAGCTCCGGCGACACCGCCGGATTCACCGACGACGGCGGATGCGGATCCTCCCGCACGTGCTGGTAGGCCACCGCGACCGGCGAGTCCCCGGTGAACGGCGGCTCTCCGGTGACCAGTTCGTAGAGCACACAGCCCGCGGCGTAGACGTCGGAACGGGCGTCGACCGACTCGCCGCGGGCCTGCTCCGGCGACAGGTACTGCGCGGTGCCGATCACCGCCGCGGTCTGGGTCATCGCGGACTGGCCGTCGTGCATCGCCCGCGCGATGCCGAAGTCCATCACCTTGACCGCGCCGTTCTTCGTGATCATCACGTTGGCCGGCTTCACGTCCCGGTGCACGATGCCGTGCCGGTGCGAGAAGTCGAGCGCGGCGCTGACGTCGGCCATGACCTCCATGGCACGCTTCTGCGACATCGGACCCTCGGTCTTCACGATGTCGCGCAGCGTCCGGCCCTCGACGTACTCCATCACGATGTAGGGCAGCGGCCCCACGTCGGTGTTGGTCTCGCCGGTGTCGTACACGGCCACGATCGCCGGGTGGTTCAGCGCGGCGGCGTTCTGGGCTTCCCGGCGGAACCGCTCCTGGAACTGGGGGTCCCTGGCGAGGTCCGCACGCAGGACCTTGATCGCGACCTCCCGGCCCAGACGCACGTCGTGTCCGTGGTGGACCTCGGACATACCTCCGTAGCCGAGCGTGTCGCCCAGCTCGTACCGATTGGAGAGCAGTCTGGGTGTGCTCATCTCTGTGTGCCGTTCCATTCCGTCCAGGGTGTGGTCATCATGCCCGCAACGCCGTCGTGCTCGCTCGGTCCGGTCCGGGCCGGGGTCGGTCTGCCTGTCGTCGGTCCGCTCCTGGTGTCCACGCTCCGCGGGGTTCCTCCGTTGCCGGACGCTGCCACCCGCGTGATCACGAACACCGCGGCCGCGAGGACCACGACGACGATCACCGCCAGCAGCACCCACCAGCCCCACTGGCCACGCCTCCGCGGCGGCGTGGGCGGGCCGGCCAACGGCCGGAACGCAGGGTTGGAGCCGGGTCCGATCGGGCCCGCCGCGGCCGGGGGCACTCCCGGCGCGGGCGGGGGAGGTACGGGCGGCGGCACCACGGGTGCCTGCGCCGCCGGGAAACCGGCGCCCACCAGCCCGAACGGTGGCGGCAACCGGTGGCCGGCGCGGACCGCGGCGACCGCGGCGGCGAACTCGCCACCGCTGGCGTACCGCTGCCGCGGATCCTTCACCAGCGTTGCTTCGATCACCGCACGCGGCCCCGGCGGAACGTCCGGCGGCAGCGGCGGCGGCACGTCGCGGATGTGCATCATCGCGACCGTCACGGCGTTCTCGGACAGGAACGGCCGGTGCCCGGCCAGGCACTCGTACCCGCACACCGCGAGCGAGTACACGTCGCTGGCCGGCTCCGCGTCGTGCCCGAGCGCCTGCTCCGGCGCGATGTAGTGCGCGGTGCCCATGACCATGCCAGAGCGCGTGACCGGTGCCGCGTCCGCGGCCTTCGCCACGCCGAAGTCGGTGATCTTCACCTGCCCGGTCGGGGTGACCAGGATGTTGCCCGGTTTCACGTCACGGTGCACCAGACCTCGCTCGTGCGCGGCCTGCAGTGCGTTGCCCGCCTGTTCCAGCAGGTCCAGGGTGTACTCGGCGGTCAGCCGCCCGTGCCGGGCGAGGATGCCCGCCAGCGGATCCCCCTCCACGAACTCCATCACCAGGTAGGCGACGGACAGGTCCTCGTTGACCGTCTCGCCGTAGTCATGCACCGCGGCGATCCCGGCGTGGTTGAGCGACGCGGTCATCCGCGCCTCGGTCCGGAACCGGTGCAGGAACTCCGCGTCGCCGGACAGTTCGGCCTTCAGCACCTTGACCGCGACCACCCGGTCCAACCGGGTGTCGCTCGCCTGCCAGACCTCGCCCATCCCGCCGACGGCGATCCGGTTCGTCAGCTTGTAGCGCTCGGCCAGCAGCTGACCCGAGGACAGCATCGGCTATCCACCCCCGAGGTGGGCGGCGATCGCGGCGCGGCCGATCTCGGCGGCCACCGAGCCACCGGTCGCGGCCAGCCCGCGGTTGCCGCCGTTCTCGACGATGACCGACACCGCGATCTGCGGGTCGTCCGACGGCGCGAACCCGGTGTACCAGGCGTGCGGCGGGGTGTTCTTGGAGTCGGAGCCGTGTTCGGCGGTGCCGGTCTTCGACGCGATCTTCAGCGCCGGGTCCTTGCCGCCGCCCTTGGTGAAGCCCTCCGACGCGATCATCATGTCGGTGAGGATCTTGTCGTTCTCCGCCGACAGCGCGGGCTTGCCGGTCAGCTGCTCCGGATCGACGTCGTCGATGGTGGACAGGTCCGGGGCGAGGATCGACTGCACGAGCTGCGGCTTCATGGCCATGCCGCCGTTGGCGACGGTCGCCGAGAGCAGGCAGTCCTGCAGCGGGGTCAGCCGCACGTCGCGCTGGCCGATGCCGCTCTGGTAGAGCGCGCCCTGCGAGTCGAGCGAACCGACGGTGGACTGCGCCACCTTCAGCGGCACGGTCAGATCGCTCTGCCCGATGCCGAAGTTCGCCGCGGCGGCCTTCATCTTGTCCGCGCCGAGCTGACCGGAGAACGTCGCGAACGGCACGTTGCACGAATGCGCGAGCGCGTCCTTGAACGTGTTGCCGGGGCAGGTTTCGCCGCCGTAGTTCTCCAGCGTCGTGCTGGTGCCCGGCAGCTGCACGTTCGGCGCGGTGCTCACCTGGGTGTCCGGGCCGATCCCGGACTCCAGCGCGGCAGTGGCGGTGACCAGCTTGAACGTCGAACCCGGCGGGTAGTTCTCGCTGATCGCCCGGTTGATCAACGGATTCGCCGGATCGTCGGTGAACTTCTTCCACGCGGTGTTCTGATCGGAACCGTGCGTGGCGAGCGCGTTCGGGTCGTAGGACGGGGTGGACACCATCGCCAGGATCCGCCCGGTCTTCGGCTCCATCGCCACCACGGCGCCGGTGTAGCCGCGCTGGGTCATCAGGTCGTAGGCGGCCTTCTGCACCTTCGGGTCGATGGTCAGCTTCACGTTCCCGCCCCGCGGGTCGCGGCCGGTGACCATGTCCGAGAGCCTGCGGACGAACAGCCGCGGATCCGAACCGTTGAGCACGTCGTCCTCGACCCGTTCCGTGCCGCCCGCCCCGTAGTTGATCGAGTAGTAGCCGGTGACCGGCGCGTACATCGGGCCGTCGGTGTAGGTGCGGGTGAACTTGAACTTGTCGTCGGAGGGCTTCACCCCGGCGAGGATGGTGCCGTCCGGGGCCACGATCTGACCGCGCTGGCGGGAGTACTCGTCGTAGAGCACGCGCTGGTTGCGCGAATCGGTGCGGTAGTCGTCGGCCTTCACCACCTGCACGTAGGTGTCGGTGCCGAGCAGCAGCACGACCATCACGAGCATCGCCATGCCGACCTTGCGCAGCGGCGTGTTCACGTCGTCCTCCCGTTCGTCTCACCGGCGGCGGGCGGGCGCTGCACCATCACGGTGTGTGCCTCGGCGATCGGGGCCTGGCGCTGCTGCGGCTTGGGCCGGGTGGCCGGCTTGCGGGCCGCGTCGGAAATGCGCAGCAGCAGGGCCACCAGAATGTAGTTCGCCAGCAGCGAGGAACCACCCTGGGACAGGAACGGCGCGGTGATCCCGGTCTCCGGGATCAGGGCCGTGACGCCGCCGACGACCACGAAGATCTGCATCACGATGGTGAACGCGAGCCCGCCGCCGAGCAGCTTGCCGAACGTGTCACGCACCGCCAGCGCGCTGCGCATTCCGCGCATCGCGATCAGCAGGTACAGCATCAGCACCGCGGCCAGCCCGACGAAGCCGATCTCCTCGCCGATCGAGGCGGTGATGAAGTCAGTGCTCGCCGCGGGCACGATGTCGGGACGGCCGGCGCCGAGCCCGGTACCGCCGACCCCGCCGGTGCCGAGACCGAACAAACCCTGCGCGAGCTGGTAGGAGCCGCCCAGCTCGTCGTAGCGCGGACCCAGCGGGTTGAGCCAGTTCTCCACGCGCTGCTGCACGTGCGTGAAGAGGTTGTAGGCGATGAGGCAGCCGGCCACGAAGAAGGACAGCCCCACCACGACCCAGATCACGCGCTCGGTCGCGACGTAGAGCATCACCAGGATGATGCTGAAGTAGAGCAGTGAGGTGCCCAGGTCCTTCTCGAGCACCAGGATGCCGATCGAGGCGGCCGCTGCGATCAGGATCGGGCCCAGGTCACGGGCGCGCGGCAGCTCCACCCCGAGGAACTTCTTGCCGGCCACCATGAACAGATCGCGCTTCGACACCAGGAACGAGGCGAAGAAGATCATCAGCAGGATCTTCGCGAACTCACCCGGCTGGATCGAGAAGAACGGCAGCTTCAGCCACACCTTCGCGCCGTTCACCTCGGACAGGCTCGAAGGCAGTACCGCGGGCAGCGCCAGCGCGACGATGCCGATCAGCCCGAAGGTGTAGCCGTAACGGGTCAGCGTGCGGTGGTCGTTGACCACGACCAGCACGACCACGAACAACACCAGCGACACGACGGTGAACAGGACCTGCTTCGTGACCTCCGGGCTGAACTCCTTGCCGGACTGCAGTGCCTTCTCCGCCTTGGCCAGGTCGATCCGGTGGATCATCACCAGGCCGATGCCGTTGAGCAGTGCCACGCACGGCAGCAGCACCGGATCCGCGTACGGCGCCCAGCGGCGCACGGCCAGGTGCGCGGCGCTGAGGATGCCGAGGTAGGCCAGGCCGAGCCACAGGATGGAAAGCGTCAGCTCCTGCTCCTGGTTGGCCTCCACCAGCACCAGCGCGATGGTGACCAGGCCCGCGGCGAACGCGAGCAGCATCAGCTCGGTGTTGCGGCGGTTCGGCAGGTCACGCGGGGGGTTGGTGGCGAACTGAGCGGACACCGGGTCGGCCAGCGGCTGGCCCATCAGCTACCGCCTCCTGTCGTCGGCGTCGTACCCGACGCCGCGCAGTCCCTCCCCGGAGGCTGGTTCGCCGACGACGGCGCGCCGGACGACGGCGGGGCGGCACTGCTGGACGGGGCACCACCCGACGACGGCGGAGCGGACTGCTTGCAGTCCGAAAGCTGCTTGTTCAGCCGCAGGAAGTCGTCGATGTACTTGCGTGCGTCGTCCAGGCTGTCGCGCTTCACGCCGTTGCGCACCAGTGCACGGGCGTCCTCCTGCAGCGCGGGCACCCGCAGCTTGTCGGTGCACAACTGCCCTGGCGGACACGAGCCCTGCTCCAGGGTGTGCAGCTGAACGCCGAGGATGCTGCCGGGGACACCGCGGTAGATCACGACCTCCTCGTCCGGCCCCTCACCCACGTAGTACTGGCTCAGCACGAAGTACCGGGTGGCGATGGCCGCCGCGGCCAGCACCACCAGCACCACCACCGCGCCCACCAGCCAGCGGAACCGCTTCCGCCGCTTGGTCTTCGGGTCCTCCTCGAAAGCCTGCGGCTCCGCCCGCGGCGTGGGCGCGGGCTGGGTCAGCGCGCGGGCCCGGGCGGCCGGGGAATCCCCCTGGTGCAGTTCGTCGCTGCCGTCGCCGGCCGCGCCACCCACGATGGGGGCGTCGTCGCCGAAGTCGACGTCCACCACATCCGCGATGACCACCGTCACGTTGTCCGTGCCGCCGCCCTTGAGGGCCAGCTCGATCATCCGGTCGGCGCAGTCCTGCGGATCCGCGATCTGCACCGCCTCGGCCAGCGTCTCGTCGCTGACCATGCCGGACAGGCCGTCGGAGCAGATCAGGTAGCGATCACCCGCCCGTGCCTCACGCACGGTGAGACTCGGCTCCACCTCGTGCCCGGTGAGCGCCTTGAGCAGCAACGACCGCTGCGGGTGCACCGCCGCCTCCTCGGGCGTGATGCGGCCCTGCTCCAGCAGCTCGTTGACGAAGCTGTCGTCGCGGGTGATCTGCGCGAACTGGCCACCGCGCATCAGATAGGCCCGGGAGTCGCCGACGTGCACCAGGCCGAGCCTGCTGCCGGCGAACAACACCGCGGTGAGCGTGGTGCCCATGCCGTCGAGGTCGGGGTCTTGGCTGACCAGCTCGGCGATCGCCGCGTTGCCGTTCTGCACGGCATCACGGAGCTGGGCGAGCAGGTCATCGCCCGGCTCGTCGTCGTCGAGCGGGGCGAGCGAGGCGATGACGACCTTGCTGGCCACCTCACCGGCAGCGTGCCCGCCCATTCCGTCGGCGAGTGCGAGCAGGCGGGGGCCGGCGTACACGGAGTCCTGGTTGTTCGAACGCACCAGGCCCCGGTCGCTGCGGGCTGCGTAGCGGAGGACGAGAGTCATGGGCGAAGCTCGATCACCGTCTTGCCGATCCGGATGGGGACTCCGAGCGGGACCCGGAGTGGTGCAGTGACCTTAGCCCGGTCGAGGTAGGTCCCGTTCGTCGAACCCAGATCTTCCACGTACCAGTCCTCCCCGCGCAGGGCGATCCGGGCGTGGCGGGTCGACGCGTAGTCGTCGTCGAGGACCAGCGTCGAGTCGTCGGCCCTGCCGATGAGGATCGGCCTGCCGTCGAGTGCGATCCGGGTTCCCGCCAGCGCCCCGTGGGTCACCAGCAGCTGCTGCGGGGCCTTGCTGCCCCGCGGCTTCTTCTCTTTGTTGCGGCGGAAGGACGGCACCTGTACCCGCATGCCGGAGGCCGCGTACAGGTCCGAACGCACGACCCGCAACGCGGCGAACACGAAGAGCCAGAGCAGCACGAGAAAGCCCACTCTGGTGAGTTGAACGACCAGCTCTGGCACTTGTTGTGTCCGCTCCCGCCTCTGCCTGCAAGCCGCGGTGCAACGCGCACCGCGGATCCCCCGCACGACAATTCTGCGGGAACCCCGTGAAGGACCTGCGGTCAGCCCTGGGTTCGGAAGACCAGGGACGAATGACCCACCCGGATGACGTCGCCGTCGGCGAGCTGCCAGGTCTGCACCGGGGTGCCGTTCACGGTGGTGCCGTTGGTCGAGCCGATGTCGGCGAGCGTGGCGCTCTGGCCGTCCCAGGTGATCTCCAGGTGCCGGCGCGAGACCCCGGTGTCGGGCAGCCGGAAGTCGGCGTCCTGGCCGCGGCCCACCACGTTGCCGCCCTGCTTGAGCGAGTAGGTGCGGTTCGAACCGTCGTCGAGCTGCAGGCTCGCCGCCACCGGACGACCGGGAGCCGGCGGCTGGCCGTAACCACCCTGCTGGCCGTACGGGTCCTGCGGAGGCTGGCCGTAGCCGCCCTGGGCGCCGTACTGGTCGTAGCCACCCTGCTGCGGCTGGCCGTAACCCGGGTCGTAGGCGGGCTGGCCACCCGGCGGGGTGCCGTAGCCGCCCTGCCCGTAGCCCTGGTCATACCCCTGCTGGGGCTGGCCGTACTGGTCGTAGCCGCCCTGAGGCTGGCCGTAACCCTGGTCGTAACCACCCTGGCCGCCGTACTGGTCATAGCCCTGCTGGGGCTGCCCGTACTGGTCGTAGCCGCCCTGCGGGGCGCCGTAGCCCTGGTCGTAACCGCCCTGCTGGCCATAACCCTGGTCGTACCCGGGCTGCTGGCCACCCTGCTGTCCGTAGCCGTACTGGCCCTGCTGGCCGTACGGGTCACCCTGGTCGTATTGGCCGTAGCCGGGGGGCTGGCTCATTGCTGGGTCTCCTGCGTTGCTGGGTCGTGCCGACCGTGACGAGCCACCACCCGCGCGGGCGCGGGCGTCGGGATCGACGGACGAGCGGGTCTTGAACTGTCCAGTATGCAGCGCCTCGTTGCGCTCGAGTGATACGACGACGTCACCATAAGTGTCCCAGCCTTGCTCGGCGAGGTGTTCCGCCACGGCTTCCGCGAGAACCCTGGTGACCCGCTGTTCGTCGCCGGCCATGCGTTCGTGGTCAGCCGACCCCAAGGACACGATGTAGTGATTCGGGGCGAGCTGCCGACCGCCTGCCAGCTCACGTACGTTCTCCTCGCCTTCCCGCTCGAGCGCCACCGCCACTTCCTGCGTGACGACACTGCCACCGAACATGCGCGCGAAGGTATTCCCCACCAGGTTCTCGAGGCGTCTGTCGAAACGCTCAACGCGGCCCACCGGGGACTGACCTCCTCACACGTGTGCTTCCGCAGCGATCCTATCCGGGAGAGGAAGGGTTCAGCAGGCCCCCGGTGAAACCGGTCGAACAGCGCTGCTAAGCTGTGCGGGCTGTCAGAGAGAAGCACTCGGGCGAGTGGCGGAATGGCAGACGCGCACGGTTCAGGTCCGTGTGTCCGAAAGGACGTGAGGGTTCAACTCCCTCCTCGCCCACGCTGTTCAGAGCCCCCAGCCGCTTGCGCGACTGGGGGCTCTTCCCGTTGTCGGTCGTCGTTGTATCCGGGGGCCGAGCCCCCGGGCCCCCGCGGTGCGGTGGGCGCGTCGTGCGCGGAGCCCACGTAGCGAAGCGGTGGGCGCGTAGCGGGGCGGGGCGGGCGGAGGGCGTAGCGAGCGAGCGTGGGGCGTGAGGCGGGGCCTGTGGTGTTGTGGGGTGGACACGGACGGTTACGTTTCCGGTAGCCTCGTCCAGGAGTGACTGGGTGGGGGGAACGGTGAGCGGGAACTACTTCGACGGTCAGGCGGACGCGGTCGTCCAGGCGGGCAACATCTACGGCGACGTCGTTTTCAACGGGCCTCGGCGGCCGGAGGCGCCGGTGTTGCAGGTGCCGGCGCCGCCGGAGCACTACCGGAACAACGAGGCGCAGCTCAAGCTGCTCACCGAGATCCACCACGAGGCCACCGGACGGATCGCGATCGCACTCGTGCTCGGCGCTCCGGGCAGTGGGCGCACCACGCTGTGCGAAACCTGGCTGCACGGTCAGCTGGACCGGTTCGATCGCTTCTTCTCCGTGCGGGTCGGCCACCGAGCCGGTGCCGACGTGCTGGCCGAGTTGCTGTCCCTGCTCGGGTACGGACCGGACGAGATGCCCGCGAGCCTCGAGGCCCGCTCGGCGATGTGGCGTGCGCAGACCGCCGGGTTCCAGGTGGCGCTGCTGATCGATGACGTGGTGAGCGCGGCGGACGTGAAGGCCTTGCTGCCGACCTGTCCCGGATCGTGCGTGCTCGTGGTCGGCTCGGGACTCGAGGCGTTGCGCACCCGGTATTCGGCCAGAGAAGTCGAGCTCGAGCCATTGGGCCGGGAGGCTGCGCTGGGTGTGCTGACCGACCTGGTCGGCGAGGAAAAGCTCGCGGCCGAGCCGGCGCACCGGGACGAGCTGATCCGGATCTGCGCCGGCTCTGCCGCGGAGCTCAACGTGGCCGGCACGCTTCTCGCGGCGCGCGGCCGCACAGTGGAGCGGCTGGTCGCGCGGATCCGGGCGAAGGGCGCGCTGGCCAGCGCAGTGTTCGACGTTGCCTACGAATGGCTGAACGAACACGAGCAAGCGGCGTATCGGTTCTTCGGCGCACACCCGGGCAGCGGCGACGTCCAGCCGGACACCATCGCGGCAGTCCTCAGCCTGGACGAATACGAGGCCGAGGACGCGGTGCAGAAACTGGTCTCCGCCAAGCTGGTCGAGGAACTCGGCGGCCGCTACCGGATTTCCGTGCTCGCTGGTCTGCACGCCGCCACGCTGGCCGGCGAACTGCCCGAAGCGGTGGTCGGGTACTACGCCGAGCACGGGCTGCGCATCGCGGAGTGCGCGTCGCCCACCGGGTGGCCGCGCAAGATCTGGCCGGACTTCACTGCGGCCTCGTTGTCCGCCGACGAGGCCTGGAGCTGGTTGTTCGCCGAGCAGGCGAACCTGCTCGCCGCGGCAGAGGCCGCGTTGCTGGCCGGGGCGCACGAGGACGTCATCCGGCTGGCGAGGGCGTTGTGGCCGGTTTACCGGGGCGGCGCCTACTCGATCGAGCTGGTGTCGGTCAGTCAGGACGCGGTGCTGGCCGCACAGGCCGCCGCAATGCCGCTCGCCGAGGGGCTGGTCCGCACTCAGCTCGGGTTCGCCCAGATGCAGCGACGGGATTGGGCCGGCGCTCAGGAGCAGTTCGCCGCGGTGGCGGAGCTGGCCGCGACCCCGGAGGAGCGTGCATCCGCGCTGGAGGCACGGGGGCTTGCCTGTTTCGAGCCGGGTCTGATCGCGAGCCGGAACGGGCGACAGGACGAGTCGGCCAAATTGTTCGAACAGGCCGAAGCGCTCTTTCGGAGCAGCCTCGCGCTTGCCGAGGAGATCGGCGATCCCCGGCGGCTCGCCTTGATCCGGATGCACCTGGCCAAAGTCGTGTCGCCGGAGGAGGCTGGGGAGCTGCTGGCCGAGTCCTGGCAGACAGTGCGGACCGAACCGGACAACGCGGTGAAGGTCCGGCTGTGGCAGGGCCGGAAGCTCATCGAGGCCGGCTGCTACGTCGAGGGTGCGAATGACCTGGCCGAGCTCGATCCGGCGGCGGAAAAGGCCAAGCTGCACCGGGAACGCATCCTCGGCTTACGGGCGCGCGCGGAGGCGGCGCTTGCCCGCGGCTATCCCGAGCAGGCGAAGGCGCACGCGAAGGACGCGCTGAACATCGCACAGCTGCACGGCTACTCGGCCGAGGTGGTGGATCTGCGCCTCTGGACCGACCGGCTCTGACTATCCGTAGTGGACGGTCAACTGGGTCTCGTGTTCGCCGCCGCCCGCGGTGAACGGCAGCCGGCCGGGCAGGCCCAGGCCCTGCCCTTCCCGGGCGTACAGCAGCGAGGGCACGGCTTGCGGCAGGTCGGTACCGGTGAAGGACACGACGTGGCCGGTGCGGCTGCCGGCCAGCCAGCCCGGACCGGCCGGGCAGGCGACCCATTCGCAGTGGGGGAACTCGGCGAGAGTCAGCGCGATCCACCGGCCAGGCTCGGGGAAACGCTCGCCGAGCAGGATGTCGGCGCGGCGGAGAAGGCGCGGATCCGGGCTGTCGACGTGCACGACGAGCTGCGCGCCGGCCGGACGGGTCGTTGCGGCGGCGGCGAAACGAGTGACCTCGTCGCCGTGCACCCGGACCCACTGGGCCCCCGGCTCCGGGCGTTGGACGCGCGGCAGGGGCAACGCCCGGAAACTGCCCGGCTGCTCGGGTGGCGGCAGGCCGAGCGTGCGGTAGCCGAGTTCGGTCAGCAGAGCGGCGGACTGCCCGGGGACGCTGGTGGCGAGTGCGGTCGCGGCGGCCATTTCCGCGGCCTGCGCGGCCGTGCCGAGTTGAACTGCCAGGTTTTGCCCGGTCAACTCGGGCGCGGTGCGCAGCAGGGCCGCGACCGGGGACGCCGGATCGACCGCCTCGTGCGGGGCGGAAGCAAGGAGAACCGGAGTGCCGAGACAGGCCGAGTAGTAGGTCACTGAGCCGTGGTCGCCGACGGTGACGTCCGCGGCGACCGCGGCCGGCTGCCACAGGTCCTCTTCCGGGAGAACGAGCACCCCGGCTCGTTCGCAGTCACGCAGCCACATCCGCAATTGCCACGGGTAGTGGCCGTGTTCGATATTGGGGTGCAAAGCGAGGACGACGGCGAATTCGTCGAGCGGCAATTCCCGGGCGATCCGGGCAGGCAGGTCCGGTTGTGCGCCGAAAAGCGAGTGCCTGCCCCAGGTGGACGACAGCAAAACCAACTTCTGCTCGCCGGTCACGCCGAGGGACTGCCGGTAGGACTCCCGTAACCCGTGGGCTTCCCGCAACCGGTCAAGGCACGAATCTCCGGCGATGACGGCGTTTTCGGCGGCTTCCGGGCAGTACTCGCGCAGCCGGTCGAGCTGTTCGGGATGCGACAGGACGTGGTGTTCGGCGATCACCTCGCCCTCGTGCATCAACCACTGCTCGGACAACCCGAAAACCGGTTTCCCGTTTCCCGTTTCCAAGAATTTATTGTACCCCATTCCGTGTGGTAACACCGTCAATGGGGCCCGCAATTCATGCAGATCTCCGCCGTAACTGGCCGACAACGCCCAGTCGAAGTCCTCGTCCAGCGCCTCCGTCCACGGCACCAGCGGGATCCCGTGCCCGGCGAGGTACTCCGCGGTCCCGCGGGTGAACGCGCTCGAATCCGGGCAGGTGAACACCACCTGCACCCGCGGGTCCTCGGCGAACAGCGGGAGTACGTCGAGCAGCCGGGTCGCCGCGGTGGCGTTGTGGACCACCGCCAGCAGGGTGCGTTCCGTTCGCACGGTGCGCCACTTCGGTGGCACGGGGAACGACGATGAAGGCACGGAGAGCGATCCTACCGAGCGCTCTCCGTGCCGATCAGAAACTGATATTGCCGTGTACGTCACGTGCCTGGACGACCTTGCCGCCCTCGGCAACGTGGCTTACCTGGTTGTTCACGCCGCCTTCGCTTGCGGACTGGTGGACTTCGAACTTCGTGCGCAGTTCCGCCGCGAAGGCCGGGTCCTCGCGGGACTCGGTGTCGAGGCGTTCGGCGAGGGCCTGGATGCTGGCCGGGTTGTCCGGGGTCGCCGATTCCAGGGTTGCCACGGCTTTCTCGTCCTTCGAGAACTTCCGCTTGACCAGCTCGTACAACCCCTGCGCCGCCTTGGTGGCCAGTGCGGTGGCGACGGCGGTCAGGATCGGCTCGGGCATCGGCGCTCCTCGGGTCGGGGTTTCCCGCCCACGGTACTCATTTCGCGTGCTCGGCGATCCAGTCCGCGAGCACGTCCACCCGGGACGTCGTCTCCGGGCTCGTGTGCGGGCAGTCCGGACCGTTGGTCTCCACCGAGATCAGCTGGCCGCCGGAGCCGGACGGCACGAAGTACGGCGCGCCCGAATCGTAGGCGCACGCACTGGTGCTGGCGGCCGGGGAGACGCCGTGCACGGTGGCCGTGGTGGCGCTCACCGAGGAGATCTGCACCTCGCCCTGCTGCAGCTTGGTCGACGGGGTGGGGTTGGTGGCGGTGAGGCTGCCCCAGCCGGCCAGGGTCAGCCGCTGGCCGGCGCCCGGGACGAGCTTGTTCACCGTCAGCGGGGTCACCTCGGTGACCGGGCTGTCCAGCTGGGCCAGCGCGACGTCGTTCGGCCCGGCCTGCAGTACCTGGGTGACCTTCCGGGTGACGCCCTTTTCCTTGGCTTCGTCGACGAGTCCGAGCGTGACCGTGGTCGGGTACGGCACCGGGCCGGACACCCGGGCGCGGTTCGCGTCGTGGAAGCAGTGGCCGGTGGTGATGATCCACCCCGGTGCGACGAGCGCGCCCGAACAGAAGCTCGCGTACGTGCTTCCGTCCGGGCGCGGGATGCCGGTCATGGCCAGCTTGGCGGTGAAGCCGTACTGGCCGGGCGCCACGTCGGAACCGCCGGCCACGGCCAGAGCCGGGCCGGCGGTCAGTGTGGTCGACGTGGTCAGTGCGGTGAGGAGAGTTGCTGCGGTGATGGCGGCGCGAACGCGCATTCTGTCCCTTCGGCCAGGTCATCGGCGCCTCGCCGATGATCGGCCATCCACGCTAACCAGCCTGGTCCCGGCGCGGAATTCCCTTGTCGGGCGAAGGAATCCGGTCGTTCGGGTACTTGACCCGAACGACGGCTCACGCGGTGTGCTCGGTGATCCAGTCCGCGATCACGTCCGCGCGCGAAGTGGTCTCGGCGTCGGTGTGGGGGCAGTCCGGGCCGGTCGACTCGATCGAGACGAGCTTGCCGCCTTCGCCGTCCGACGTGAAGTACGGGGCGCCCGAGTCGTAGGTGCAGGCGCTCGTGTCGTTCTTCGGCGAAACGCCCTGCACGGCCACCGTGGTGTCGTCGAGCGAGGCGACCTTCATGGTGCCCTGCTGCAGCTTCGTCGACGGCGCCGGATCGGTCGCGGTCAGGCTGCCCCAGCCGGCGAGCGTGACTTCCTGGCCGACGGTCGGTGCGGACTTCTCGACCGAAAGCGGGGTGATGTCGGTGACTGGGCTGTCCAGCTTCGCCAGTGCGACGTCGTTCGTCTCGGCCTGCAGCACGTCGGTGACCTTGCGGGTCTCGCCGGCCCCGTCCTGCTGCTCGGTGGTGCCGAGCAGCACCGAGGTCGGGTACGGCACCGGACCGGAGATCGGGTTGCGGTCCACGTCGTGGAAGCAGTGCCCGGCGGTGATGATCCACTGCGGGGCGATCAGCGCACCGGAGCAGGCGCTGTCGTACTTACTGCCGTCCGGTTTGGGGATGTCGGTCATGGTCAGCTTCGCCGCGAACTCGAACTTCCCGTCCGGCACGTCCGCGCCGTTGGCGACGGCGGCGGCCGGCATGGCGGAGACCAGTGCGGCCCCGGCGGCGAGAAGAGCGGCGGACAGCGCGGTGCGAAGGCGCATGAAGACTTCCTCCGAGAAGACAGACGGTAATCGACTCGGAGAGTAACGGAGTGAAGGATTACTCCGAAAGTGTTTAACAGTCAGGGTGCCCGAACGGCCACCCTGACTGCCCGTAGACCGAAGGTCAGGACACGTCGACCAGGTCGACGACAAAGATCAGCGTTTCGTTGGGCTTGATCACGCCACCGGCGCCACGTTCGCCGTAGGCCAGGTGCGGGGGGATCACCAGCCGGCGGCGGCCGCCGACCTTCATCCCGGTCACGCCCTGGTCCCAGCCGGGGATGACCTGGCCGGCGCCGAGCGCGAAGCGCAGCGGCTCGCCGCGGTTGTAGGAAGCGTCGAACTCCGCGCCGGTCGAATGCGAGACCCCGACGTAGTGCACCGAGACGGCACTGCCCTGACGGGCTTCGGCACCGTCCCCGACGGTGAGGTCGGTGATGTCCAGTTCGGCCGGCGGCGGGCCGGTCGGCGGGTCGACTTCGGGCTTCTGCAAGGTCATGCGCAGCACCGTACCGACGGGCTCGAGGCTGCGCCGAACGGACTACTCCCAACGGTGGGATAAACGCGAAAAGTCTTCACACTAGTCCTACTCGTAAGTAGCGTGCGCTGGGTCACCTGGGGGACCACCGTCGACGGGAGCACCGGCATGCGACGACGCATCCGTTTCCTGGCCATGTCGGCACTGGCCGTGCTGGCGGCCGGCCTGACGCAGGCCGTCACCACCGCTTCGCCGGCGGCTGCCGCATTGCCCGGCGACGACTACTGCGGCGGACAGTGCAACGACATCCTGCCGCCGGGCGAGAACGGCAACGCGACGCTCGCCGAAATCCTCGCCAACAAGGCGCTGGGCACCCAGCCGGGGCATGCCGACGACCAGCTCGGCAAGTACGCCGATCTCGCCGGTGGCTACCACACGCTGACCACCGACACGATCGGCAAGTTCTTCAACGACTCGTCCTTCGGCGTCCCGGCGGACCAGGTGGCGAGCACGCTCAAGCCGCGCGACGACGTGACGATCACCCGTGACAAGGCGACCGGCGTGCCGCACATCAAGGGCACCACGCGGGCGGGCACCGAGTTCGGCGCCGGGTACGCCGCGGGGCAGGACCGGTTGTGGCTGATGGACATCATGCGCCGCGTCGGCCGCGGGCAGCTGACCTCCTACGCCGGCGGCGCGCCCGCGAACCGCGAGCTGGAGCAGTCGTTCTTCACCGCCGCGCCCTACACCGAAGAAGAGCTGCAGCAGCAGATCGACTCGGCCGCGGCCAGCGGCCCGCGTGGGGAACAGGGCCTCGCCGACGCGCAGGCCTACCTCGACGGGATCAACAAGTACATCACCGATTCCCACCAGGGCCGCTATTTCCCTGGCGAGTACGTGCTGACCGGGCACGTCGACGCGATCACCAACGCCGGCACCATCGAACCGTTCAAGCTCACCGACCTCGTCGTGCTCGCCTCCGTGGTCGGTGCGCAGTTCGGCGCCGGTGGCGGTGGTGAGGTGCAGAACGCGGTCGCGAAGCTGGCGTTGCAGGAGAAGTACGGCGCCGAACAGGGTGAGCAGGTCTGGCAGAGCCTGCGTGCCGAAAGCGACCCGGAGGCCGTCAAGACCCTGCACGACGGCCAGAAGTTCCCCTACGGCAACACTCCGGAGAATCCGCAGGGCATGGCGATGCCGGATCCGGGTTCGGTGACCGGCCAGCAGCTGGTCTACGACAAGACCGGTTCCGCCGCCGACGAGAACCCGGCGAAGATCGACGTGCCGGCGCCGAAGGACCAGGAATCTGCGCGGGGCATGTTCGACAACGGGGTGCTGCCGGGGAACATGCTCAAGGACAAGCACGGGATGTCCAACGCGCTCGTGGTGTCCGGTGACAAGACCGCCAGCGGTCACCCGGTCGCCGTGTTCGGTCCGCAGACCGGGTACTTCGCGCCGCAGCTGCTGTTGCTGCAGGAGCTTCAGGGGCCGGGCATCAGCGCGCGCGGGGCGTCGTTCGCCGGGCTGAGCATGTACGTGCTGCTCGGCCGTGGCCAGGACTACTCGTGGAGCGCGACGACCTCGGCGCAGGACATCATCGACACGTTCGCCCTGCCGCTGTGCGAGCCGAGCGGCGAACCGGCCACAAAGGACTCGAACTACTACCTCTACCAGGGCAAGTGCGTTCCGATGGACACCGTGGAGCGCAAGGATGCCTGGCAGCCGACGATCGCGGACGGCACTGCCGCCGGGTCCTACACGCTGCGCAGCTACCGCACGAAGTACGGGCCGGTCACCGCGCGGGCGACCGTCGACGGGAAACCGGTTGCCTACTCGTCGTTGCGTTCCTCGTACTTCCACGAGGTGGATTCGCTGATCGGGTTCCAGGAGTTCAACGATCCGGACTTCGTCCACTCCGCGGCGGACTTCCAGAAGGCCGCCGACGATGTCAACTTCACCTTCAACTGGTTCTACGCCGACTCGAAGGACGTGGCCTACTTCAACTCGGGGGCGAACCCGGTCCGCAACCCGAAGGCCGACCCGATGATGCCGACCTGGGGCGACCAGGGTTTCGACTGGCAAGGCTGGAATCCGGCGGGTAACCGGGCCGCGTACACGCCGATGGCGGAGCATCCGCAGTCGGTGAACCAGGATTACTACGTCAGCTGGAACAACGCGCAGGCCGACGAATACGCCTCCGGCGGTGCGGACAAGTCCGCCGTGCACCGCGCGGACCTGCTCGACTCCCGGGTCAAGGCGCTGATCTCCAGCGGCACCAAGGTGACCCGGGTGAACCTGGCCCAGGCCATGGAGGATGCCGCGCTGGCCGACCTGCGGGCGGAGAAGATCCTTCCGTTGCTGCTGCAGGTGCTGGACAAGGCCCCGCTCACCGGCGCCGCGGCGGACGCCGAGGCGAAGCTGAAGACCTGGATGGAGCACGGTCACCAGCGGGTCGAATCGAAGCCCGGCAGCAAGAAGTACCAGGACGCCGACGCGATCCGGATCATGGACGCCTGGTGGCCGCTGCTGGTCACCGCGGAGTTCAAGCCGGGGATGGGCGACGACGCGTTCACCGCGATGACGAAGGTGCTGCAGATCAACGAAAGCCCGTCCGGTTTCCAGAACGAGGTGCCGGGCGAGCACGTCGGTCAGCCACACCAGGGTTCGTCGTACCAGCACGGCTGGTGGGGTTACGTGAGCAAGGACCTGCGCACCGTGCTGGGCCAGCCGGTCGCCGGCCCGCTGGGCGCGCAGTACTGCGGCGGCGGTGACCTCGACGCGTGCCGAACCGCGCTCGTCGACTCGCTGACCCAGGCCGCGGCCCAGCCGGCGGACACCGTCTACCCGGGCGACGACGACTGCTCGGCGGGCGACCAGTGGTGCGCGGACACGGTGATCCAGCGTCCGCTCGGCGGCATCACGCACGGCAAGATCAGCACGCAGAACCGGCCGACTTTCCAGCAGGTGGTGGAGTACCCGGCGCACCGCGAGTAGCGAGGCGCAGGCGCGGAGGACGGTGCCCGGCCGGCAGGTGACTTTCGTCGCTGCGGCCGGGCAACCGCCTGGTTACCGTGTTGCCATGGACGACTGGACTCCGCGTACCCGGGCGATCGCGGCGGGGCGGCCGCACGGTCCTGGCACGCCGCTGAACACGCCGATCGTGGCCACGAGCACGTTCGAGGCCGGCGGTGACTCGGTGTACGCGCGCTCGGACGGTACGGAGACCTGGGCCGCGTTGGAGGAAGTCGTCGGGGCGCTCGAAGGTGGGCACGCGACGGCGTTCGGCTCGGGTGTCGCGACGTTGTCCGCGGTGCTCGACTCGGTGCCGGTCGGATCGACCATCGCGGTGCCGACGTTCAGCTACGCGGTCACGCGGGGGGTGCTGCAGCACGCACAGCAGCTCGGCCGGTTGACCGTCACCGAGCTGGACCCCACCGACACCCAGGCGTGGCTCGACTGCGACGCGGACCTGCTCTGGCTGGAGTCGCCGACCAACCCGACGCTCGACGTGATGGAGATCGAGACCATCGCGCGGGGCACGCGGGGACGGGTCGTCGTGGACAACACCTTCGCCACGCCGTTGCATCAGCAGCCGCTCTCGCTGGGCGCGGACATCGTGGTGCACAGCGCGACCAAACTCATCGGCGGCCACAGTGATCTCCTGCTGGGCGTCACGGTCGCGCGTGACGAAACGGTGGCCGGGGAACTGCGGGCGGCGCGAACCCGGATCGGTTCCACTCCCGGAGCGCTGGAAGCGTGGCTCGCGTTGCGTGGATTGCGGACGCTGCCGGTGCGGCTGGCGGAACAAACGCGTACCGCGGAGCTGCTGGTATCGCGGCTGGCCGAGCATCCCCGGGTGACGAAAGTGCGTTACCCGGGTTTCGGAATGATGGTCGCGTTCGAATTGCCGGATGCCGATGCGGCGGACAAGCTGTGCGCGGCGGTGCGGCTGATCCGCCCGGCGACCAGCCTCGGTGGGGTGGAAAGCCTGGTGGAGCGGCGAGCGTGGCTGCCGGGTGAGGACCGCGTGCCGCCCGGGTTGATCCGGTTTTCGGTCGGCCTCGAGGATCCCGAGGACCTGTGGCGGGATTTGCTGACCGCGCTGGGCTGAGCACCGTCACTTCTTCACCGGTATTCGACGGAAAGGTCGCATTCGTTACCGTTTTCCGCCGTGCCGTTGATCACGGCGGAAAACAATTCCCCTCGGCTCGGTGATCCGGCACGATCAGCGGGCTCGCGGTGGGGGTCACCGCAGCATTTCCAGAGGGGCAACATCGTGCCGAAGAACCCGGGAAGACTCGTGGGCGCTGTGCTCGCGGGCGCCCTGATCAGCCTTGCCGTCGTACCGGCCGCGAACGCGCAGACGGAGGCGGACAGCACCGCGCCGTCCACCGGCGTGACGACCACCGAGGCCCCGCCGGCCTCCTCCGAAACGCCGGACACCACCGCGCCGGACAGTTCGGTACCTCAGTCCACTTCGGACACTTCGTTGTCGGGACCGGGCACCACCACCGAACCTGCCGAATCGACCGGGCCCACCGGCTCGGCCGAGCCGACCGAGCCGACGACCACGACAAGTGATCCCGAGGAGACCACCGCGCTGCAGGAGCCGCCGTACGAGGACGACACCGCCTACGGTGTGGACCTCGACGGCGACCAGGGTCTCGTGGTGATCGCATGCGCCGCCGGTGAGCCGACCGGTCTGCGCTCGAAGGATTTCGACGTCGTCGACGGCCCGCAGCAGGACGAGACGGACGGCCGCTACTGGGCGTGGATCGTGCAGCGTCACGAGGGCATTTCGTTCCAGGTCAGCGACGTGTACGCGGACTGGACCTGCGGCGGCAAGCCGGCCGAAGGCGAGGCGGTTCCGCCGGCCGGCGGTGCGGGCGCGGGTTCGGCCGGCACCACGGGTGGTCACGGTGACTCGCAGGTCAAGTACGCGCCGAAGGGCGGTATCGAAACCGGCTTCGGCGGTATGGCCGCCTGATGCCCAGGAAGCGCGGGCAGGGTGCCGCGTTCGCCGGTGCCCTGCTCCTTTCCCTCACGGTGACCGGCTGCGGTTTTCGCGACCCGGGCGCGAAGCCTGCTCTGGCGAGTACCTACGTGCCGGTCACGAAGCCGTTCGCCGGACTGCGGCCGACCTCGGTCGAAATCCCGAAAATCGGGGCGAGGTCGTCGCTGATCACCGTGCTTCCCGGCAAAGACGGGCAGATCACGGTGCCTTCGGTGCAGACTCCGATGCAGGCCGCGTGGTACCGGCTTTCGCCGGTGCCGGGTGAGGCCGGGCCGGCGATCGTGCTCGGGCACGTGGACGGCAACCACCAGCCGGGCATTTTCTTCCGGCTCAAGGACGTGCGCCCTGGCGACGAGGTCGACGTCGCGCGCAGCGACGGCGCAAAGCTCTAGTTCGTGGTCGAGCACACCGAGCAGGTCCCGAAGGACACGTTTCCGACCCAGGCCGTGTTCGGCAACACCGACAAACCGCAGCTGCGCCTGATCACCTGCGGCGGCGTGTTCGACCACGCCGAGCACAGCTACCGCGACAACATCGTGGTGTACGCCGACCTCACGACGTGAGCAAGGGAGTGAGCATCGCTCGCTGCTCCTGCGGCACGTACTCGGCGTAGTTGTCGTAGAGGGCCTGCCGCGCGAGCCGCGCCGCCGACTCACCGTCGCCGGCGCGGATCGCGTCGCGCACCTGTTCGTGGTGCCGCAGCCAGGTGCGCATCAGCGTGGACTGGTCCCGGGCGTGGGAAAGCTTGTCCTCGATCAGCTCGAGCACCACCCCGCGGACCACTTCACCGCTCACCACGAGCAGCTGGTTGCGCGACGCACGCGCGACGGTCTCGTGGAACGAGACGTCGGCCCTGCTGAACTCGGCGTAGCCCGCCGCGGTGGACATCGCGGCCAGTGCTTCGTCCAAAGCGGACAGATCGGCGGCGGTGCGCAGGTGCGCCGCCAGCAGATGCGCGGAACCGTCCAGCACCATCCGGAACTGCACCAGCTCACCGAGCCCGACGTGCTCGGCCCTGGCCAGCCGGTGCATCGAACGCTGCAACGCGACCGGCGAGGCGGCCAGCACCTCCGGGCCCCGCGGATCCCCCGGCCGCGACCGGACCAGCTCGGCCGCCTGCAGGACCCGCAACGCTTCCCGCACGGTCGACCGGCCCACGCCGAACTGCGTCATCAGCTCGCGTTCCCCCGGCAACCGGTCGCCGGGTTTGAGCAGGCCGCTGACCACGGCCTCCTCGATCTGCTCCACGATCCGCTCGTACGCGCGGACCGGAGCCACCGGCTCGAACTGCATGCCTTGACCTCGGCGTCGTAGGGTGCGAACCTCGTGCTACTGGTCAGACCAGTGTACTGGGTTGGAGGGTGAATGAAAGCCCGGATGCAGGCCGCGGCGCTGGCGCTGCTGCTCGTGGTGTCCGGTTGCTCCGCCGGGTCCAGTGCCAGCGTTTCCCCCGGCCCGGACACCCTTTCCGTGGGGATCACCGCGGAGCCGGCGAACTTCGACTTCACCCGTTCCGACGGGGCCGCGATCCCGCAGGCGCTGCTGTACAACGTGTACGAGGGCCTGGTGAAGCTCGATGCCCAGAGCCGGATCGTGCCGCTGCTCGCGAAGTCCTGGACGGTCAGCCCGGACCGCCGGACCTATGACTTCTTCCTCCGGCCGGGTGCGAAGTTCGCCAACGGCGCGCCGTTCACCGCCGAGGACGTCAAGTTCTCCCTGCAGCGGGTGAAGACCGACTGGACGATCTCACTCAAGTCGGCGATGGACGTGGTGGACCACGTGGACGCGGTCGCGCCGGACCACGCGCGGGTGGTGTTGTCGAAACCCAGCAACGGCTGGCTGTTCAGCCTCACCGGCCGGGTGGGCGCGATGTTCAGCCCGACCGGCGTGGCCGATCTGGCCAACCGTCCGGTGGGGACCGGACCGTACGAGGTGGCGTCCCGGGTGCGGGGTGATTCCATCGTGCTGAAGGCGAATCCGCGGTACTGGGGCCGGAAACCGGCGTACCGCACGGTGGTGCTGAAGTACTACGCCGATCCGACCGCGCTGAACAACGCATTGCTGTCCAACAGCATCGACGTGATCTCGGCGCTCACCTCGGCTGATTCCATCCCGCAGTTCGAGGGCGACGACCGGTTCACCGTGCGGCAGGGGACCACCAACAGCGAGGTGGCGCTGGCGTTCAACAACCGTCGTGCCCCGCTGAACGACGCGCGCGTGCGCCGGGCGTTGACTTACGCGGTGGACCGGAAATCCGTGCTGGACGTGGTGTTCAACGGCCGGGGCACCCTGATCGGCAGCATGGTCCCGCCCACCGACCCGTGGTACGAGGACCTGTCGAAGCTCTACCCGTACGATCCGGCGAAGGCCCGCCGGCTGCTGGCCGAGGCGGGGGTGCACGACCTGCGGCTGCGGATGCGGATCCCGAACCTCCCGTACGCGGTCACGGCCGCGCAGGTGGTGCAGTCGCAGCTGGCCGACGTCGGCGTGCGCGCCACGATCGAACCGCTCGACTTCCCCGCGGTGTGGCTGAAGCAGGTGTTCACCGACCACGACTACGACCTGTCGATCATCCAGCACGTGGAGGCCCGCGACATCACCACGTTCGGCAAGCCCACGTACTACTGGGGTTACGACGGCGAACGCGTGCGGCAGCTGCTCGCCGCGGCCGACAGCGGCACGCCGGAAGAGCAGGTGTCGGACATGAAGCAGGTCGCCCGCCAGCTGAACACCGACGCCGCCGCGGACTGGCTTTTCCTGTTCCCCAACGTGATCGTCGCCAAGAAGAAGGTGACCGGTTTCGTGCAAAACCAGGTCACCGAGTCTTTTGACCTGACTGGACTGAGGCCGGTATGAGCACGCGGGTTGCGCGGCGGCTCGCCGTCTTCGTGGTGAGCCTGTTCGTGGCGTCGATCGTGGTGTTCCTGTTCATGGCTGTGCTGCCGGGTGATCCCGCGCAGGTGGCGCTGGGCGTGAACGCGACACCGGAGCTGCTGGCGAAGACGCGGCACGAGTTCGGCATCGACCGGTCGCTGGTCTCGCAGTACCTGAGCTGGATCGGTGGCGTGCTGCACGGGGATTTCGGCCGGTCCTACGTCACCCGTGAGGCGATCACCCCGCAGCTGGCCGACCGGCTCGGCGTCACGTTGTGGCTGGTCGGCGCGGGCATGGTGGTGGCGCTGGTGATCGCGGTGCCGGTCGGCACGTTCGCCGCGGTGCGGCACCGGAAAGCCAGTGGTGCCACGGTGTCCGGCCTCGCGCAGCTCGGCGTCGCGATCCCCGCTTTCCTCGCCGGGATCCTGCTGGTGCAGATCTTCGCCGTGCAGCTTCGCTGGCTGCCCAGCGGCGGGTGGACGCCGCCGGACCAGAACGCCGCCGAGTTCCTTCGTGGCCTGGTGCTGCCCGCGTTGTCGCTCGGGCTGGTGCAGGGCGCCGTGCTCACGAGGTACGTCCGGTCCGCCGTCCTCGACACGCTCGGTCAGGATTACCTGCGCACAGCCAGGTCCAAGGGCCTGCTGCCTGGGCAGGCGTTGTACCGGCACGGGTTGCGCAACGCGTCGGTCCCGGTGGTGACGGTGCTCGGGCTGCAGCTGTCCACGCTGCTGATCGGCGCGGTGGTGGTGGAGCGGGTGTTCGTGCTGCCCGGGCTGGGCAGCATGCTGCTGGACGCGGTGTCGCAGCGGGATTTGCTGACCGTGCAGGGGATCGTGCTGGTGCTCGTGGCGGGTGTGCTGCTGGTGAACTTCGTGGTCGACGTGCTGTACACGGTGCTCGATCCGAGACTGCGGGGGTCCTGATGCGCCGCAACGGAAACCTCGTGCTGGGCAGTGTGCTCGTCGCGTTCGTGGTGCTGGCCGCGCTGGTCTCGTTCGCCTGGACGCCGTACGACCCGGTGCAGGTGAACGTGCCGGACCGGCTGCTGGGTTTTTCCGGCGAGCACCTGTTCGGCACCGACAAGTTCGGCCGCGACGTGTTCAGCCAGATCCTCGTCGGCGCGCGGACCACGCTGTACGTCGGCGTGGTCGCGGTCGCCATCGCCGCGGTGCTCGGCACGCCGCTGGGCGTGCTGGCGGCGATGGCCCCGCGGTGGCTCGGCGAACTCGTGATGCGGGCGAACGACCTGGTGCTGGCGTTTCCGGCGCTGCTGCTGGCGATCATGTTCGGTGCGGTGTTCGGCGCGGACACGCTCACCGCGATGGTCGCGATCGGTATCGCGACCATCCCGTCGTTCGCGCGGATCGCCCGTTCCGGCGCGTTGCAGGTGACCAGCAGCGAGTACGTGCTGGCCGCGCGGGCCGGGGGCCGGTCGCGCACGCAGATCGCCACCCGGCACGTGCTGCCGAATATTTCCGGGCTGCTGATCGTGCAGTCGTCGGTGTCCTTCGCGATCGCGGTGCTGGCCGAGGCGGCGTTGTCGTTCCTCGGGTTCGGCACCCGGCCGCCGACGCCGTCGTGGGGACGGATGCTGCAGGAATCGCAGGAGCTGCTCACCGCGCATCCGCGGCTGGCGCTGGTGCCCGGGATCGCGATCGCGGTGGCCGTGCTCGGGTTCAACCTGCTCGGCGACGGCCTGCGGGACCGTCTCGACCCCCGATTGGCGGCGCGGGTATGACGCTGGCGGTGGACAACCTGCAGGTGGCAGACCTCGTGCGCGGGGTGTCGTTCGAGATCGGCGCGGGTGAACGCGTCGGGCTGATCGGCGAGTCGGGTTCGGGAAAGTCGCTGACCGCACTGTCGGTGCTGGGACTGCTGCCGGAGGGCTTGCGTGCCACCGGTTCGGTCCGCCTCGGTGGTCGGGAGCTGCTGGATGCGTCCGAAAAGGACCTTTCCCCGCTGCGTGGCCGTGAGATGGCGATGGTGTTCCAGGAGCCGATGACGGCGCTCAATCCGGCGATGCGGGTCGGCAGGCAGGTCACCGAGCCGTTTCGCGCGCACCGGCGGCGCGCCCGTCCGGCCGAGGAACTACTGGCCGCGGTCGGGTTGCCGGGCACCGCACGGGCGTATCCGCACCAACTGTCCGGCGGGCAGCGGCAGCGGGTGGTGCTGGCGATGGCGCTGGCCAACGACCCGTCGCTGCTGATCTGCGACGAGCCGACCACCGCGCTGGACGTGACGGTGCAGGCCCAGATCCTTTCGCTGATCAAGACTTCGCTGCCGGCGGAGAGTTCGCTGTTGTTCATCACGCACGATCTGGCGGTGGTCGCGTCGGTGTGCGACCGGGTCCTGGTGATGCTGGATGGCGAGATCGTGGAACACGGCCCGGCCCGTGACGTGCTCACCGCGCCGCAGCACGCGTACACGCAGCGGCTGCTGGCCGCTTCGGACCTGGGGGCGACGCGATGATCGAGGTACGGGGTCTGGAGCGGAAGTACGCGCGGCGCGGCGTGCACGCGTTGCGTGGCGTCAGTTTCGACGTGGCTGCCGGGCAGCGGTTCGGCATCGTCGGCGAGTCGGGTTCCGGCAAGTCCACTCTGATCCGGCTGTTGGCCGCGCTCGACCGGCCGAGTGCGGGCACGGTGTCGTTCCGTGGACAGCGGATCGACCACCTGCCGGAGCGGAAGCTGCGGTTCCTGCGCGAGGAAATGCAGATCGTGTTCCAGGATCCGATGGGTTCGCTGGATCCGCGGATGCGCGTGCGCGACATCGTGTCCGAGCCGCTCGGCTGGCGGTCCCCGGAGCGGGTCGCCGAGCTGCTGGCGGCCGTCGGGCTGCCCGCGGACGCGGCGAGCCGGTACCCGCACCAGTTCTCCGGTGGCCAGCGGCAGCGGATTTCCCTCGCGCGGGCGCTCGCGCCACGGCCGAGCGTGCTGATCGCCGACGAACCGGTGAGTGCGCTGGACGTCTCGGTGCGCGCGCAGATTCTCGACCTTCTCGCGCGGCTGGTCGAGGAGTACTCGCTCACGTTGATTTTCGTCTCGCACGATCTCGGCGTGGTGCGGCACGTATGCGATCGCGTCGCGGTGATGCGGCGCGGTGAGATCGTGGAACTGGGCGACGTCGAGCAGGTCTACACGACGCCGGAACACGCCTACACCCGGGAGTTGCTGGCCGCCGCGCCGGATCTGCGTGCCGAGCTGGCCCGGTTGAAGGGAGAAGCGGATGCCTGAGTACCCCGACGGCCTGCCGGTCGGCCCCGGCTGGCAGTCCACAGTGGATCGTGCGGACGTGGTGTTCCCCTACGACGGCTCGGTGATCGGCCGCGCGCCGGTGGGCACCGCGGAGCTGGCCACGCGGGCGATCGACGAGGCCGTGGCGGTGGCCCGCGAGGTGGCCGCGCTGCCGTCCCGCACCCGGCGCACGCTGCTCAACGACGTCGCCGGGCTGCTTCGTGAGCACCAGGCCGAATTCGAGCAGCTGCTCGTTATGGAGACAGGGAAACCACTGGTCGACTGCCGGGTGGAGGTCGCCCGCACCATCGTCACCTGGGAGGCCGCGGCCGAGGAGGTCTCCCGGCTGCACGGCGAGACCGTGCCGCTGGACCTGCTGCCTTCTGGCGACGGCCTGGTCGGGTTCTGGAAGCGCAAACCGATCGGCGTGGTGGTCGGCATTGCCGGGTTCAACTACCCGCTGTTGCTGGCGTCGCACAAGATCGCCCCTTCGCTGGCCGCGGGCTGCCCGGTGGTGCTGAAGCCAGCACCGCAGACGCCGCTCGCGACGTTGTGGCTGGTGGACCTCGTGCGTTCGTGCACCGACCTGCCCGCGATGGTGCAGCTGGTGACCGGAGACGCCGCGGTCGGCTCGGCGCTGATCACCGACCGGCGGATCGGCGCGGTCTCGTTCACCGGCTCCGCCGCCGTCGGCCACCGGATCGCGCGCGACGCGGCGCCGACGAAGACGTTGCTGGAACTGGGTTCCAACGCGGCATTGGTCGTGGCTGCGGACGCGGACCTCGAAGCGGCGGCGGATGCCGTGCTGCGCGGCGGGTTCTACGCGTCCGGTCAGGCGTGCATCTCCGTGCAGCGGGTGCTCGTCGTCGCTTCGGTGGCCGCGGAATTCACCGAACGAGTGCTCGCGCGGCTCGATTCGGTGGCGGTGGGTGACCCACGCTCCGCGGAGACGAGAGTGTCGAAGCTGATCGACGAACGGTCGACCGCGCGGGTCGCGCAGTGGGTCGACAAGGCGACCGCCGCGGGCGCGCGGGTGCTCGCCGGCGGCTCGGTACACGAGGGTGTGCTGGAGCCGACCGTGCTCGCCGACGTGCCGGATGGGGTCGAATGCTGGGACGAGGAGATCTTCGGCCCGGTGGTCTGCCTCCGCAGAGTGTCCGATGTGGACGAGGCGTTCGCCGCGGTGAACGCCTCGCGCTACGGGCTGCACGCGAGTGTGTACAGCCGATCGCTGCAGATCGCGTTCCGGGCGCTGGACGAACTCGAGGTCGGTGGCGTGGTGGTGAACGAGGTGCCCGGCTTCCGCTCCGACACGATGCCCTACGGCGGGGTCAAGGATTCCGGCATCGGCAGGGAAGGCCCGCGGTTTGCCGTGGAGGAGCTGACCGTGACGAGAATGGCGGTGCTGCGCCCGTGAACTACGCCGAACTGTTCCGGATGGACGGTCGCCGAGCCGTGGTACTCGGTGGCGGAAGCGGGATCGGCCGCGAGGCCGCGCGGGCGTTGGCGGCGCACGGTGCTTCGGTGATCTGCGCGGACCGGGACCTCGCGGCCGCGCGGGGGACCGGCGTCGGCGAAGCGTACGAGATCGACCTGCTCGAATCCGGCGCGGTTGCGCGAGCCGCAGTCGACCTCGGTGATCTCGACGCCGTCGTGCTCACTGCCGGGGTGAACGTGCGCAAACGGTTGCTGGAGTACACGCGGGAGGAGTTCGACCGGGTCGTCGAGCTGAACCTGGGCGTGGCGTTCGAGGTGCTGCGGGCGTTCGGCGGGCCGATGGTCGCGCGCGGGCGGGGGAGCATCATCGGGTTCTCGTCCATACGCGGCACCACCGTCGAGCCCGGGCAAGGCCCGTACGCGGCCACGAAGGGCGGCTTGGTGCAGCTGTTCCGCACTGCCGCCGCTGAGTTCGGCCCTGCCGGCGTACGCGTGAACGCCATCGCGCCAGGCGTGGTCGAGACACCGTTGACCGCGCAGATCAAGGCGCGTCCGGATTGGTACGACGCGTACGCGCAGAAGGGCGCGCTCGGCCGCTGGGCACGCGCGGACGAGTTGGCCGGCGCCGTCGTGTACCTCGCTTCGGACGCTTCGACGTTCGTGACCGGCTCCGTACTGGCCGTTGACGGTGGCTGGACCGCAGTCGACGGCCGCTTCGAACCACCTGCTTCGTGAACTGGAGGACACGATGACCGGACTGGCGGACTTGACGGCTGACGAGCTGATCGCGGGATACCGCGCGCGGACGTTCTCGCCGGTCGAGGTGACCGAAGCGGTGCTTACGCGCGTCGAAGCCCGTGAACCAGAGCTGCACGCCCTGTACGCGTACGACGCTGCTTCGGCGCGCGAAGACGCGAAGGCGTCCGAAGTGCGCTGGCAAGCGGGCGCGCCGGCTGGCCCGATCGACGGTGTGCCGTTGACGCTGAAGGAGAACATCGCAACGCGCGGCACGCCCGTTCCGTTGGGCACTGCTGCGACGTCCCTGACGCCAGCCGTCGCAGACGCACCGGCCGCGGCGCGCGTACGCGAGTCAGGCGCGGTGCTGTTGGCGAAGACGACGATGCCGGACTACGGCATGCTCACGTCAGGACTGTCGAGCTTTCACGTCGCTTCGCGCAATCCGTGGAACCTCGAACGCACGCCTGGCGGTTCCAGCGCCGGTGCTGCCGCGGCCGCCGCAGCGGGCTACGGACCGTTGCACGTCGGGTCGGACATCGGCGGTTCGGTCCGGCTGCCCGCCGGCTGGTGCGGGCTCGTCGGGCTGAAGCCGAGCTTCGGCCGGGTGCCGGTGGACCCGCCGTTCGCCGGACGCGTGATCGGCCCGCTGACCAGGACCGTCGCCGACACCGCGCGGCTGATGAGCGTGCTCTCGCTGCCGGACGAGCGAGACCACCTGAGCCTGCCGCCGGAAACCCTCGACTGGTCCGCGCCAGGTTCGCTGTCCGGGCTGCGCGTCGGCCTGCAGCTGTCCGCCGGGGTCGGCCTGGACGTGGAGTCGGCCGTGGCCGCCGCCGTCACGGAAGCCGCGCGCCTGTTCGAGTCCGCCGGCGCCGTGGTCGAGCCGATGGACCCGTTCCTGACCCGCGACCTGCTGGACCGCCTTGATGTTTTCTGGCGGGTCCGCGCGCTGTCCGACCTGTCCGGGCTGCCGCCGGAGCGCCGTGCCCGCGTGCTGCCGGTGATCAGCGAATGGGCTGCCGGCGCCGAATCCGCCACCGGCCTGGACGTCTACCGCGGTTTCGCCGCGATGGACGGCATCAGCGTCGCCGCCCTGCGCGCCACTGCCCCCTACGACCTGGTGCTGTCGCCGACCTGCGCCGTCCCGGCCCCACCCGCGGACTGGGCGTCGCCGACGAACGACCCGTCCCGCCCGTTCGAGCACATCGGTTTCACCCTCCCGTACAACATGTCCGGCCAGCCCTCGATCTCCCTGAACTGCGGCTACCACCCGGCGGACCAGCCGATCGGCCTGCAGATCACTGGTCCCCGCTTCGCCGACCTCGCCGTGCTGCAAGCCGCGGCAGCGTACGAGCAACTCCGCGGGCCACAGCAGCCGTGGCCGTTCAGCGCAACGGATTCCCACTGAGCACGGCCAGCTCCTCGGCGACCTCGGCCAGCGAAAGCCGGACCTTGCCCAGCTCCGCCCGAAGCTGCCCGTGCAGCTCCCAGGCCAGCTCGTGGTCCCGGCTGCCGATCCCCGGCGGACGCAGCTCGTGGTGCTGGTCGAGCCGGGTGTGCCAGTAGGTCAGGAACGGGCCGAGGATCTCGTTCTGCAGCCGCCGGATCAGCGTCGCCAGGCCGGGCCGGACCGGGGTGGACAGCCGGAGCGCGTCCGGGTCCGCCGCGTTCCCGACCTGCCGGATCCGGTCGAACAGCGTGTGCAGTGAACTCAGCGCGCTGCGCAGCAGACCCTCCCCAGCAGGCAGCTCCCGGAACGGAACCCGGCTGGTCAGCTCGTTGAGGAGGTGGTGCGCGGCCCGGCGTTCCTCGTCGTCCAGCGTCGAGCGGATCCGCGCGCGGACGACCCCGTGCCCCGGCCGGGCCCGGTCCGCCAGCACGCCGAGTGCCGCCTCCCGCAGCCGCTCCGTGCGGGCCGGGCGCGGATCGGCCCGGCGCAGCGCGAGCTGGAACGACTTGGGCAGCACGAACTGTTCGCCCGGCAGCGCACCGGCGAGCACCCCCGCGGTGACCAACCCGGTGACGACCTCCTCCACCGCGCCGAACCGTTCCCCACGAGTACCGCCGTCCACCTCGGAAAGCACGTCGGCGAGCAGCGCGGCGGTCAACGGCGCGGGCGCGGCCGACCAGCAGATGCGCAGTGCGTCCCAGGCCGGCTCACCGAGCTGATCGACGGCCGGCGCGACCCGTTCGATGACTGGCTCGAGCAACGGTGACCGCAGCCCGTGCAACCGATCGAGCATGGTCGCCTCCGATCCGGAGAACTGCTCCACAAGCGCCCGCGCGAGCCCGGTACTGCCTTCGGCGGTGCCGCGCAGCGACGCGGCCAACGGCAGTTCGTGCTCCCGCAGATCGGTCAGCTCGATCCCGGCTCCGGCCGCGGCCAGCCGTTGATCCCGGGTCAGCACCAGACAAGCGACCCCGTCCGCCGAGCCGTGGAGCGGCGCTGTGACGTCGTCGAGCACGACGAGATCCGCACCCTCGCCGTTCGGTTCGTTCCACCGCACCGTGGCGTAGGTACGCCCGAACAGCTGCACGTACTCGCGCGCGAGCGAGGTCTTGCCGATCCCGATGACCCCGTGCACCACCGCCGTCCCGCCGTGGCTCAGCACGTCGTGCAGCTGCCACAGCTCCGCCCACCGTCCGGCGAACTTCCCCGGGCCGGTCAGCCGCTCCGGCGAGGGCGCCAGCCCGATGGTGCCGTCGGTGTCCTCGACCTGCTTTCCGACCGCCGCGACCAGCGCCTCGAGCGCGGTGCTCGTCGCCGGGTGGCCGGGGAGCAGCACGTCGAGGACCCGTCGTGGGTGCAGGTGCTCGGTGCCCGCTTCCGGATTGACCACCAGTACGCGCTCGGGTCCGGCGAGGAAGGCGGTGGTGAACTCCTCCTGACAGGCGGCGCGGGTGCCGTAGCTGCGGCTGTAGTAGGCGAGCAGAAGCCGCGAGCCGCTCAACGCGGTACGCACACCGTCCGGAATGGACCCGAACTGCCGGAGGTGAGTGGTGTCCAGGAAAACTCGAAGCCCCGCCTTCGCGAGCGCGTCCGCGATACGGCCCACCGCCGCCGCGTCCGCACGGTCGTAGCTGACGAACACATCCCAGTTCGGCACGCGGCCCTCCCTCCGCGGCGGCTGCCGGTCGGGCCGCCGCCACCTAGAATGCCGAACATGAGTGCGTCCGAGCGAGTTGAGCAGTCCCTGGCCTGGGAACTGCACGTCGAGCTGGCCAGCCGGATCACCTCGGTCGCCCTCGGACCGGACGAGGGCCTGCTGTCGGAAGCGCTCGACAGCCTGTACCGCGTGTTCGAGACCGCCCGGCGAGCGCTGGCGGAGCACCCGCCGCAGCGTCCGCTCGTCGAGGATTCCCTGCACCAGGTCGTGTTCCGGCTGCTGAACGAGGGCCTGCGGCCGTTCCTGAGCCGGTGGCACCCCCGGCTGGACGCCCACCACGCCCGCCGGGCCCCGGAGGTCTCCCGGCTGGACCACGAGCTGGCCTGGGACGAAGCAGGCCGGCTGCGCGCGGAACTCGCCGATCTGCAGGTCCTGCTCCGCGACGCGACCGAACGGCTGGCCGAACTCGCCGGCGCCGGCTCGCTGCTGACGGTGGCGCGCTGATGGCCCAGCGGATGCCCCGGGAGCTCGCGGTCAAGCTGAAGCTGCCGTTCGTCGGCGAGATCAGTGGCAACTGGGCTCCGCAGCAGGCCGAACGGAAGGCCGCCTGGGAGCTGTACGTCGAGTTGTCGACCCGGATCTCGGTCGTCCCGCTCGGCCGCGACGAGGGCCTCGCGCGCGGTGCGCTGAGCAGCCTGTACACGATTTTCGGCAGCACACGGGAAATCCTGCGGAAGTACGGTCCGGAGACCAGCCCGCCCAAAGGGCGGGACGCGATCACGTTCGGCAGGCTCGCGCTGACCGTGCTCACGGTCCTGCGCCCGGTGACGGCCTACTGGCATCCGCGCCTGGAAGCCTGGGAAGTCAAGCGAGCCAAGGACGTCGGCCCCATCGACCACGAGAACGCCTGGGACCGCATCGAAGAACTCCGCGAGGCACTCGAAACGGTCCGCCAGGGACTGCAGGATGTAGCCGAAGCCCTCGCCGACGTGGCGAACGCCGGCCCCCTCACCCCGGACTCCCGGCTCCTGGGCAAACTCCGAAAAGAGCGGGGGGGGGGGTGAGCGCCTGACTGCGTCGCGGCCCAGCGCTCACCGGCCGCTGCTCGCGGCTTGAACACCGACGATCAGCCCAGCTGCCGCGCGCGCCGATCGAGCTCGGCCAACCACCCGTCGAGATGCGGGCACTGTGCGCGAAGTTCGGCAATCCCCAGCTCGGAGATGGCAAGCGGCCCGTCGGTCGTTTTCGAATGCCGGTCGCAGTACTTCGTGAGCCGTTTCGAGGGGGCAGTCGCCGGACTGTCGTTGACCAGCTCGACGCCTCCTGCCGCGAGCGCGTCGGCTTGGAGCTGCCTGGTCAGGCTCTCCGATCCCATCAGCTCGCCGAGTTGTTCGGCGGCGGCGAAGACCCACGTTTCGAGTTCGTGCAGCATCAGATGAGGAACGAACCGGGAATCCCCGATCGCTGTGGCCAGCGCTGCTTCGACGTGCTCGACCTGGCGCCGGACGCCGCCGTCCGGTCGCGAGCCCATTCCCGGAGCGTTCGCCGGAAAGGCGTAGTAGTCGAACAAGGTAGTGAGTACGTGAAGGTCGGTGTTGCGGAGCAAGAGCCTGAGGTCGGTTTCGAGCTTGCCCCAGCTGCTGACTCCGCCGCGGTGTGTCCCACCGGACGCGGGACGCCGGGTCGTGACGATCGAGTGAGTGACGATTTACTCCGGGCTGAGGTGCGATCCGAGAACTGCGCCGACGACGACTTCCTCGGTCTGCCCCTCCACGAGCAGGTGTAAGCGCCGGTAGGTCATGCGTCGCCGACACCCTCATGGACCGGGCGGCCGCCGAGCAGGTTCTTCTCCCACAGTTCCCCGAGTGAATACTCCGCCAGCCAGGCGCTGAGCGCATCGGTATCCGGCCGGGTGAACTCGGAAGCACCGGCCCTGCGTTCGACCACGATCAGCTCATCGACCTCGAACTGGTTCATCAGCGTGACCGATTGGGTGGCGATCAGCACCTGGCTGCGCATTGCGGCCTGCCGGAGCAGCCCGGCCAGTTGCACGATCGCGAAGGGATGCAGACCGAGTTCCGGCTCGTCCAGCACGACGAGCGCGGGCAAATCGGGTTGGAGCAACAAGGTCGCCAGGCAGACGAAGCGCAGGGTTCCGTCGGACATCTGGTTGGCCGAGAAGATGCTGTCCGAATCCTGTTGCCGCCAGCGGAGCCGGACGCGGTCGCTCTTCTCGGGCACCAGCACGAAGTCGCGGAAGAAGGGAGCCACCAGCTTGATTGCTCCGACGATCCGCCGATAGGACGCCTGCTCGCCGGTGTCGTCGCTTTCTTTCAGCCGGAGCAGGTATGCGGCGAGATTACCGGCATCCCTGGCCAGTGCGAGGTTGTCGGCGGTGGGGCCGAGCCGCTTGACCGGCGCATCGGCGCTGGTGTCGTGGAAGTGGTAGACCTTGCAGCCGTCGAGCAGGTCCACGACGTACGAGGCGATCCGATGCGGGCGCTCCTGCGCTCGTGCGCGTAACCGGGATTCCCGGTGGCCGGTTCCGAGCACCTCCTCGAACGGCCGATCGTGTCCCTCACCGTGGTAAAAGGTAGCTTCGCGTTCGAAGACCAGCTCGTCCTCGGCGCCAGGCAGGAGGGTCGCCTCGTAGGAGTTCGGGTCAGCGTCCAGCTGCAGCCGGATCCGGGCGGCACTGTCCTGGTCGCTCAGCAATGCGGATGCTCCGCCGTTGAGCCCGACGAAGAGCCCGAGCTCCCCGCTCACGATCCGGCCCAGCAGCTCGAGAGCCTGGACGAAATTGCTCTTCCCGGCCCCGTTGGCCCCGACCAGAATGTTCAGCCTGCCGAGTTCGACGGTCGCCGAACGGATCGAGGTGAACCCCTCGATCTCCACCTTCTTCAGCGGCTGCCACGCCATGCGCCCACCTTACGGTGGCACACCGACATTCGCCTCGGCCCGGCTACTTCCCCTCGATCGCCTCCGCCAGTGCCAGTACTCGCCGGGCGTTGTCCACGTGCAGGTTTTCGATCATGCGGCCGTCGACGGTCACCACTGCGCGGCCTTGGGCGCTGGCTTCCTCGAAGGCCGTGATCACCCGGTGGGCGTGGTCGATCTCCTCCGTCGACGGGGCGAAGACCCGGTTGGCCGGTTCCACTTGCGACGGGTGGATGAGCGTCTTGCCGTCGAAGCCGAATTCCCTGCCCTGCCGGCATTCTGCTTCGAAACCCGCGGTGTCCTTCACGTCGTTGTACACGCCGTCGAGGATCACCTTCCCGGTCGCGCGTGCGGCCAGCAGGCACAGTGACAGGCCACCCAGCAGCGGGGCCCGGCCGGGGACGAACTCCGCGTGCAGTTCCTTCGCCAGATCGTTCGTGCCCAGCACCAGCACGGTCAGCCGGTCCGATGCGGCGGCGATCTCCTCCGCGTGCAGCATGGCGACCGGGGTTTCCACCATGGCCCAGATCTTCGTGTGCTCCGGCGCGCCACCCAGTTCCAGTGCGCGTTCGATGTTGTGCACCTCGGTCGCGGAGTTCACCTTCGGCACCACCACCGCGGCGGGACCGGCGGACGCGGCGGCGCGCAGGTCCGCGTCGTGCCATTCGGTGTCCAGGCCGTTGACGCGGATGGTCACTTCGCGCGCGTCGTACGAACCCACGGCGGCGCACACGCGTTCACGCGCGGCTTCCTTCGCGTCCGGCGCGACGGCGTCCTCGAGGTCGAGGATCAGCGCGTCCGCGGGCAATGTCTTCGCCTTTTCCAGCGCGCGTTCGTTCGCGCCGGGCAGGTACAGCACCGAGCGCCGAGGCCGCGGTTCCGTCATGGCTGAAGCTCCTTCGTCGCGGCGTCGTACGCGGCGGCCAGTTCCGGGTCGCCCGCGGCCAGTTCGTCGGCCAGCTCCACGACCACGCGGCACTGCTTGACCGAAGCGTCGTCCTGCATCTTCCCGTCGATCATCACCGCGCCGGTGCCGTCACCCATCTCCGCGATCACGCGCCGGGCCCACGCCACGTCCGACGGCGCCGGGGAGAACACCTTCTTCGCGATGTCGATCTGCACCGGGTGCAGGCTCCACGCGCCGACGCAGCCGAGCAGGAACGCGTTGCGGAACTGGTCCTCGCACGCCACCACGTCGCGGATGTCCCCGAACGGCCCGTAGTACGGCAGGATCCCGTGCATCGCGCAGGCATCGACCATCCGCGCCACGGTGTAGTGCCACAGGTCCTGCTGGTAGGTGCTCCGCCCGGAGTTCAGGTCCTCGCCGGCCGGGTCGGTGCGCACCAGGTAGCCCGGATGCCCGCCGCCCACCCGGGTGGTCTTCATCCGGCGGCTCGCGGCCAGGTCCGCCGGCCCCAGCGAGATGCCCTGCATGCGCGGCGAAGCGCCGGCGATCTCCTCGACGTTCGCCACGCCGCTCGCGGTTTCCAGGATGGCGTGCACCAGCAGCGGTTCGGTCAGCCCGGCACGCGCCTCGAGCTGGGCCAGCAGCCGGTCGACGTAGTGGATGTCCTGCGCACCCTCGACCTTCGGCACCATGATCACGTCGAGCTTGTCGCCGATCTCGGTGACCAGCGTGAGCAGGTCGTCCAGGACCCACGGCGAATCAAGGCTGTTGACCCGGGTCCACAACTGCGTGCGCCCGAAGTCGGTGGCGCGGGCGACCGACACCAGCCCGGCCCGCGCGGCCTCCTTCCGGTCCGCGCGCACGGCGTCCTCGAGGTTGCCGAGCAGCACGTCGACCGTGCCGGTCAGCGACGGGATCTTCGCCGCCATCTTCTCGTTGCCGGGATCGAAGAAGTGGATCATCCGCGAAGGCCGTACCGGAATCTGCCGCACCGGCTGCGGCGCCCCCACGGCGAGCGGGGCGAAGAAATCCTTCGGCGAACGCATACTGCTCCTCCCGGATGTGTGACTGGTGGGTAACCCTAATCCGGGCGGCCCGAACCCGGCTGCGGCGAAGCTCACCGCCACCCGGGTGACGGCCTTGACCTGCGAAGTCCACAGTGGATGCGGGCAGGATTGAGCCGAACGGGGTAACCGGCTGAGCTTTTCGCCGCACCTCGCGCCGAGGCGGGGGGTAACCCGACGAAGCCGCTGCGTAACACCACTCACCTCCAGCTCACTCGGTTGGCCGCACGGTCGGGCTGAAGTCGAATGACCGCCCACCGACCGGTCACCGACCGCTGAGCGCCGCCGATCGCAGGTGCTTCCGCTACCCGCAGATCCGCCGCCGCCGCACTGGTAGTCAGGTCATGTGCCGGTTTTCAGCGGGCACACCGGGAACAGGTGAGTGAAGGAGGCGGACTCGTGGCGGCTACCCCACAGAACACCGAGCGCTCGACGGTGGCTGGTGGCGCGAAGCGCAGCCGGTCGGTGCCGAGCCGGGTGCTGCCGCCGATCGAGCTCCCCGCGAGCGCCGACGAGCTGGCGCACAAGGCCGCCGCCCTGCTGGGCTGGAACGGCGTCGTGCTGCCGGTGACGACCCTGCTCGGCCGCACGGTCAGCATCGTCGCCAAGCTGCGTACCGACGTGCACGCGGAGCGGATCGCGATGGGTGTCGGTCCCGTCGCCGATCGCGCCACCGTCGACACCTGGACCTGGCCAGAGCTGGCCGCGACCGCACCCGCGCCGGCCGCCGAGATCATCGGTGTCCTCGCGGTCGCCCGGCACTGGCGCACCGCGATGGCCTCCGCGGTTCCGTTCGCCCGCTACGGCGAGGCCGCGATGGTGCTCCCATCGCCCGCCGTACTGACCGAGGACTACGTGGCCAACTGCCTGCCGCGGGCCCGCGCCTACGGCCTCGCGGTCGTCTCCGCCGATCCGCACGCGACGACCGACCTCGACCTCGAAGGTCGCACCGAGCGCATCCTCCTGGAGGAGGACCCGGTTTCGCGCTGGGTCAACGAAATGGCCTACGACCAGCTGCTGCGCGGCGACCTGGTGCCCGCCGAGTCCGACTGACCCCGGCGCCGGGCCGCTCGCGGCATTACAGTCGGACGTATGCGAGTCGTCATCGCCGGTGGACACGGTCAGATCGCCCTGCACTTGGAACGGCTGCTCGCGCAGCGGCGCGACGCACCCGTCGGCATCGTGCGCAACCCCGACCACGAACCGGAGCTGACCGCGGTCGGCGCCGAGACGGTGGTGCTCGACCTCGAGAAGTCCGATGTGGACACGGTCGCGCAGGTGCTGCAGGGCGCGGACGCCGCGGTGTTCGCCGCGGGCGCCGGGCCCGGCAGCGGTGAATCCCGCAAGGACACCGTCGACCGCGGCGCCGCGGTACTCTTCGCCGAGGCCGCCGGGCAGGCCGGGGTCCGCCGGTTCGTGCAGGTCGGTTCCATGGGCGCGGACAACCCGGACGCGCCCGGCCTCGACCCGGTGTTCGCCACCTATCTGCGGGCGAAGCAGGCCGCGGAGGAAGACCTGAAGACGCGCGATCTCGACTGGACGATCCTGCGGCCCGGCGCGCTCACCAACGAATCCGGCACCGGGCAGGTGAAGATCGCCGAGAAGACCGGCCGCGCGAGCGTTCCGCGTGAGGACGTGGCGGCAGTGCTGCTCGCCTTGCTCGACACCCCGGCCGCAGCCGGGCGCACACTCGAGCTGATCTCCGGCGAGGACTCGATCGAAGACGCGGTGTCCGCGCTCTAGGATCGGCGACCGTGCGCGATATCGCGGTTTTCAGTGGCAGTGCTCATCCGGAACTCGCCGAGGAGATCTGCACCCAGCTCGGGGTGCCGCTGCTGCCGGTGCGGATCGACCGGTTCGCCAACGACTGCCTGCAGGTCCAGCTCCAGGCCAACTGCCGCGAGCGGGACGTTTTCCTGATCCAGCCGCTGGTCCGCCCGGTGCAGGAAAACCTGGTGGAGCTGCTGCTGATGCTCGACGCCGCCCGCGGCGCCTCGGCGGCACGGGTCACCGTGGTGATGCCGCACTACTCGTACGCGCGTTCGGACAAGAAGGACGCGCCGCGGATCTCCATCGGCGCCCGGCTGGTCGCCGATCTGATGGTGACCGCAGGGGCGAACCGGGTGCTGACGATGACCCTGCACTCGCCGCAGGTGCACGGATTCTTCAGCGTCCCCGTCGACCATCTGCACGCCCTGCACGAGCTGGCCCGGCACTTCCGCCGGTACGACCTGTCGAACACCACCGTCGTGTCACCCGACCTGGGCAACGCCAAGGAGGCCGCGCACTTCGCCCGGCTGCTCGGCGCGAAGGTCGCGGCCGGCGCCAAACAGCGTTACGCCGACGACCGGGTGGAGATCACCTCGATCATCGGCGAGATCACCGGCCGCGACGTGATCGTGCTCGACGACGAGATCGCCCGCGGCAGCACGGTGCTGGAACTGCTCGACCGGCTGCGGGAGATGGAGCCGCGGTCGATCCGGGTGGCCTGCACGCACGGGTTGTTCGCCGATCAGGCGCTGGCCCGGATCGGCGACCAGGAGGACGTGCTGGAGATCGTGTGCACCAACACCGTCCCGATCCCGGACGGGGAACGCACCGGAAAGCTGCGGGTCCTGTCGATCGCGCCCGCGCTGGCCGAGGCGATGCGGCGAATCCACAACGGAGAGTCGGTCAGCTCGCTGTTCGAACCGTCGTGACCGCTCAGGCCGGTCCGAGCACCCGCTCGAGATAGGTGTTGGTGAAGATGCCTGCGGGGTCGCATTCCTTGCGTACTCGCAAAAAATCGTCGAAACGCGGGTAGCGCGTGCGGAGCGTGTGCACGTCGAGGTCGTGCATCTTGCCCCAATGCGGGCGGCCCCCGACCTGGTCGGCGATCGCGGCGAACCCGGCGAAGTACTCCCGGTAGGGCATGCCGGTGAACTGGTGGATGGCGATGTACGCGCTGTCGCGGCCGTGCGCCGTGGACAGCCAGATGTCGTCGGCCGCGGCCACGCGCACCTCGACCGGGAATATCACCGGGTCGGCAAGGCGGGGGACCAGCGCACGCAGTTCGGCGAGCACGTCGTGCAGGCTTTCCCGCGGGATGGCGTACTCCGATTCCACGAACCGCACCCCGCGGTGGGTCACGAAGACCCGATGCGACAGGTCGGAGTACTCCCGGGCGGACAACACCCGCGCGGCGAACCCGCCGAGCGGGCGCACCAGCCTCGGGACCCGCCGGCCGACCCGGCAGATGCCGCCGAACGCCACGTTCTCGGTCAGGTCGTAGTCGACGAACTGGCGCGCCCTCGACAACGGCTTGCGTTCGGCGTCCAGCGGCAGCCGGTTGTTGCGCTTGACCAGGGCGTTGCGGCCGTAGGGGAACCAGTAGAACTCGAAGTGGTCGTTGGCCGCCGCGGACTCGTCGAAACCGGCCAGCACCTGCTCCAGCGGCTCGGGCCGTTCCTGCGCGGAGAGCACGAACGACGGTTCGCACTGCAGCGTCACCGTGCTGATCACCCCCAGCGCACCGAGGCCCACGCGCGCGGCGTGGAACAGGTCGGGCCGCTCGTCCGCCGAGCAGGTGACCACCGAGCCGTCCGCGAGCACCAGCTGCAGTGCGACGATCTGGGTGGAGATACCGCCGAACCGCGCGCCGGTTCCGTGGGTACCGGTGGAGATCGCGCCGGCGATGGTCTGCGCGTCGATGTCGCCGAGGTTCGTCATGGCGAGGCCGACGCCGTCGAGTGCGGCGTTGAGCCGGCGCAGTGTCGTGCCCGCACGCACGGTGACCTGGTGTGTTTCGAGGTCGACCTGCTCGATCCCGGTCCAGCGGGTGAGGTCCAGCGCGTCCGAATCGGCGGCTGCGATCGCGGTGAACGAGTGCCCGCTGCCCAGCGGGCGCAGCCGGCGGCCCGTGGTGGACACCCCGCGTACGACGTCGGAGATCTCCGCCGTGCTGCGCGGGCGGTGCACCCGGCCCGGATTCGCCTTGGCGGTCCCGGCCCAGTTGGTCCACGGAGTCATGCGCCCACCCGTTCGTCGCCTCGGCAGTGTGGTCCTCACGGTAGTTGCCGAGACCGTAAGTGAATAGTATTCGCGTTTCAAGGCTTCGTGTCGTACGGTGAACGGGTGACCAGCACCGCGCACGGGTACGACCTCGCGACCAAGGACCTGGATCCGCCGTTCGCGATCGTCGACCTGGACGCCTTCGACGCGAACGCCGACGACCTGCGCCGTCGTGCCGCGGGCAAGCCGATCCGGGTGGTCAGCAAGTCGGTGCGGTGCCGGGCGCTGCTGGAGCGGGTGCTCGCCCGCGACGGCTTCGAGGGGCTGATGTGCTACTCGCTGGCGGAGGCGGTGTGGCACGTCGAGCAGGGCACCACCGACGACATCGTGGTCGCCTACCCGACCGCCGACCACGAGGCACTGCGCCGGTTGGCCGCCGACGACCGCGCGCGGGCGGCGATCGCGATCATGGTCGATTCGGCCGAGCACCTCGACCTGGTCGACGCCGCGCTCGGGCACGGACACCCGGAGATCCGCGTGTGCCTGGAACTCGACGCGTCGTGGCGGCCGGTTCCCGGGGTGCACGTAGGAACGCGGCGCTCGCCGGTGTTCACCGTGCGCGACGCGGTGTCCTTCGCGCGCGAGATCGTGGCCCGTCCGGGTTTCGCGCTCGCCGGGCTGATGGCGTACGAGGGGCAGATCGCCGGTCTCGGCGACGCGGCGGGCAGCGGTCTGCAGAACCGGGTGATCAGCTGGATGCAGCGTCGTTCGGCGGCGGAGCTGGCCCGGCGCCGGGGCGCGGTGGTGCGTGCCGTACGGAATCTGGCGAACCTCGAGTTCGTCAACGGCGGTGGTACCGGAAGCATCGAAACCACCGGCGCGGAGGACGTGGTCACGGAAATCGCCGCAGGTTCGGGGCTGCTCGCGCCCACGCTGTTCGACGGCTACACGCGCTTCCACCCGAGCCCCGCCGCGTTGTTCGCGCTGCCCGTGGTGCGCCGCCCGTCCCGCACCGTTGCGACGTTGTTCTCCGGCGGCTACATCGCCTCCGGTCCGGCCGGTCCGTCACGGGTACCGTCGCCGTATCTGCCGGAAGGGTTGCGGCTCCTGGGTTTCGAGGGCGCCGGCGAGGTACAGACGCCGGTCACCGGCGCGGCAGCCCGCGACCTGCGCCTCGGCGACCGGGTGTGGCTCCGGCACGCGAAAGCGGGCGAGCTGGCCGAACGGTTCACCGATTACCACCTACTGAGCGGCGGTCAGCGAGAACGCACCGTGCCCACCTACCGCGGCGAGGGGCAAAGCTTCGGCTGAGTGGTGACTGGTGCCGAGCCCCGACAGCTGATCGGCCCGGCTGAGCCCGTTCACTCCCCGAAACGGCTGGCCAGGTATCCCTTCACCACGTGCTTCGCCTCCGCGACGATCCGGTCGTCACCTTGTGGATCGCGGCGGAAGGCGAATTTCAGCAGCGCGTCCGCGGTCTCGTTGGCGATCGCGATGGCGAAGCGCAGTTCGTCGGCCGGGCGGTCGAGCTGTGCCCGCAGGATCTCCACCAGGGAATCGACGATCACCGAGTTGTTGTCACGTTCGGCGTCCAGCAGCTGCAGGTCGATCACGTCGCCGAAGTGCACCTTCGAGAAGCCCGGGACTTCACGGTGCATCTGCAGGTAGATGTCGAGCACCGAGTCCACGATGTTCCACCAGTGCTCCGGGCTGAGCTCCTGCAGCCGCTCGTTCACCGCGGCCACGAAGCGTTCCAGGTTCCGCTGCGTCAAGGCCTGCACGACCGCGCGCTTGTCCGGGAAGAACTGGTACAGCGAACCGACCGCGACGCCGGCGCGCTTGGCGATCAGCGTGGTCGTGAGCGCGTCGTAGCCGACCTCGTCGATCAGGCGCGCGCTGGCGTCCAGCATCTGCTCCACCCGCCGCGCGCTGCGCTGCTGCACGGGCTTGCGCCGGAGCGGGGTGGGCTCAGCCTGGGTGTCGGCCACTGGGTTCCTCGGACTTTCTCCCGAAACGCTCATCTGATCCGGGACTTTAGCGCCCTCGACGGCTTCCCCCTGGACGAGTGACGACCTAACATATGAGAACTTTTCACGTTCACCCGGACGGGTGGCAGGAGGAAAAGGGGATCAGCGTGAACCATCCGACCTTCCCGCCCGAGTTCCAGTGGGGTGTCTCGACCTCGGCCTTCCAGATCGAGGGCGCCACGGCCGAGGGGGGTCGCGGACCGTCCATCTGGGACACCTTCACCGCGACCGGGGGCAAGATCGCGCGGGACGAGGACGCCAAGGTAGCGGCCGACCACTACCACCGCTACCCGGAAGACATCGCGCTGATGGCGGATCTCGGCGTCGGCGCCTACCGGATGTCGTTCGCGTGGCCGCGGATCCAGCCGGACGGGACCGGGAAGCCGAACGCCGAGGGGCTCGCGTTCTACGACAAGCTGCTGGACGAGGTCTGCGCGGCCGGGATCTCCCCGGTCGGCACCCTCTACCACTGGGACACCCCGCAAGCCCTCGAAGACGCCGGCGGCTGGCTCTCGCGTGACACCGCCGACCGGTTCGCCGACTACGCCGCCATCCTCGCCGGGCACTTCGCCGACCGGGTGCGGCAGTGGATCCCGCTCAACGAGCCGATGGTCATGTCGATTTACGGCTACGGCATCGGGGAATACGCCCCAGGGCAGCTGCTCCTGCTCGACGCCCTGCCCACCGCGCACCACCAGAACCTCGCGCACGGCCTCGCCGTGCAGGCCCTGCGGGCGGCGGGCGCGACCGGCATCGGGTGCGCGAACAACCACTCGCCGATCTGGCCCGCGCACGACACCCCTGGCGATCAGGCGGCCGCCGCCTGGCTCGACGCGTTGCTCAATCGGACCTTCGCCGATCCGATGCTGCTCGGCAGCTACCCGGAGCAGGTGCACCCGCACCTGCCGGAGAATTTCGCCGACGACCTGGCGACCATCGCGCAGCCACTGGACTTCTACGGCGTCAACTACTACGAACCGCAGGGCGTGACCGCACCCGGCGAAGGCAACCCGCTGCCGTTCCAGCTGCGCGCGATCGAGGGTTATCCGATGACCAGCAACGATTCGCCGATCGTGCCGGAAGGTCTGCGCGAGCTGCTGGTGTCGTTCCACGCGCGCTACCGCGAGCACCTGCCGCCGATCCAGATCACCGAAAACGGCTGCAGTTTCGCCGACGAACCCGGTCCGGATGCCGCGGTGCACGACCCGGAGCGGATCGACTTCCTGGCGAACCACCTGCGTGCCGTGCGCGAGGCGATGGATGCCGGCGTCGACGTGCGCGGATACTTCGTCTGGTCGTTGCTGGACAACTTCGAATGGTCGAAGGGCTACGCGCCGCGGTTCGGGCTCGTGCACGTGGACTACGAGACCCAGCGTCGTACGCCGAAGGACTCCTTCGCCTGGTACCGGAAGCTGGTGCGCCATGAGTGAAACCACCGCGGCCGGCCTTCCCGAGGCGCTCGCCGAACCGGTCGCGCGCGTGCGGGCCGGGTGGATGAGCCTGCTGTTCGTCGCGAACATCGCGCTCTGGCTCGGCGTCTACGCACCGATCCAGGTGTTGCTTCCGCAGCAGGCCGAACTGCTCGACGCGGCGCACAAGGAGACCGTCTTCGGTGTGGTGACCGGGATCGGCGCGGCGGTCGCGCTGGTCGCGAACCCGGCGATCGGGCTGCTGTCGGACCGCACCTGTTCACGGTTCGGCCGCCGGCACCCGTGGACGGTCGCCGGCGCGGTGGTCGGCGCGGCCGGGCTGCTCGTGCTCGCCGAGGCGCCGAACGTCGTCGTGATGACCGTCGGCTGGTGCCTGGTGCAGGCCGGCCTCAACGGCATGCTCGCCACGCTCATGTCAGGGATCGCCGACCGGGTGCCGGTCGGACAGCGGGCGCAGGTCGGCGGCCTCGTCGGCATCGCGCAGATGCTCGGCACGGTCCTGGGCGCGGTGGTGGTCGTGGTGATGCTCGACCTGGCCGGGCTGCCCCTCGGGTACGCGGCGTGCGCGGCGATCGTGCTCGTGGGCGCGGCCGCGTTCGTGCTGCGCACGCCGGACGCGCGGCTGCCGGTGGCGTTCCGGCCGAGCGGCCGGCTGCGGGAGGTGCTGGCGAACCTCTGGGTCTCGCCGCGGCGGCACCCGGACTTCGCCTGGGCATGGGGCTGCCACTTCATGATCAACCTGGGCAACGCGTTCGGCACGCTGTACCTGCTGTTCTTCCTCAAGGACGCGGTGCACTACCCGGATCCGGACACCGGGCTGCTGATCATGATGGGGCTCTACGGCGTGGCGCTGGTGATCGGTGCGGTGCTGGCCGGGCACTTCTCGGACGCCTCCGGTCGGCGCAAGCCCTACGTGCTGCTGTCCGCGGCGGTGATGGCGCTGGCCGCGCTGCTGCTGGTGGTGTGGCAGACCTGGCCGGTCGCGCTCGTCGCGTCGCCGCTGCTGGGTGTGGGGTTCGGGATCTACATGGCGGTCGCGCTCGCGATGCTCACCCAGGTGCTGCCCGCCGCGCAGGACCGGGCGAAGGACCTTGGCGTCGTGAACATCGCGAACTCGCTGCCACAGGTGGTCGCGCCCCTGCTGACCACGCTGGTGCTGCGCTGGCTGGGCGGCTACCCCGGACTGTTCGCGGTGTCGGCCGCCGCGACGCTGCTGGCCGCGGTACTGGTCACGCGGGTCCGGTCGGTGCGCTGAGCCGCCGCTGGTTCCCGCTGCGCAGAGGCGGGGTGCGGGTGGAACCGCGGGCCGGTGCCGGTCGGGGGAGGGGAGTGCTACGGCACCGGCCCGCGGAGTTCGGGTTTCGCTACCGGCGGGTTCGCCGACTGCGAATGATCTTCAACTTAGCTCCCGATTATCGCGTTCGCTAGGTGTTCCGGCGAAAATTCTCGATTAATCGTAGAAGCTGGGGTGGCCGAGGGCAGATTTCGTCACGCTCCGGGGTGCGGACGAACACTGCCCTCGGCCGGGCGAGGTGCCGGATGGCGATCCGGAGGGGCGGTCCGGACGGCCACGCGCTCGCCGGTCCCATGGGAACGGGGACGGTCACCGGATCGGACGGTGACCGTCCCCGGGGCGGGCGCCGACCGGTCGGGGGTCAGCCGGCGCCCGGGTCTCGGGGTGGTGCGGTGATCGGCCAGGCGGGCCGACCACGGGGTGGTGCGGTGACCGGCCAGGGGGGCCGGTCGTGGGTGGTGCGGTGACCGGCGGGGTGGGGCCGGTCTCGGGTGTTCGACTGGCTGGGCCGGTCCAGGTGCTGCGGTGACCGGCCAGGGCAGTCGGGTCTGCGGTGCGTGCGGTGATCGGCCGGGTGAGGCCGATCGGGGGTACCGCGGTGCTCGATCGAGTGGATCGGTCGGTGCGGGTGGTGCGGTCCTGCGGTGATCGGCCGGGCCCGGCCGATCTGTGGTGCGGATGGTGCGCGGGTAGAGGACCGGCTCAGGCGGTGACCGGGCGGGGGGTCACCAGTGCGTGCCTGCCGGTGGTCTCGGCGGGGGTCGGGCGCTCGGCGCGTCGCGTCTGGCCGGGGACCAGGCCGCGCCGGGTGCCGGGGCCGGTGGTGGGCTGGCCGTGGGACAGGGCGTGCGGGGCGAGGCCGCCGGCGACGAGGTGTTCGTGCGCCACCTGCCACACCGAGCACGGCGCCTTGCAGCGGTGCCACCGGGTCGAGCAGGTGGGGCAGTCGCCGCGCTCGTCGGGTTCGTGCGCCTGCAGCATGGCCCGCCAGCCCTCGGCCAGCCGTGGCAGTTCCGAACGGGCCACCGAGACGAGCGACGGGGCGTCGGCGCGCTGCGCCAGCTCGGTCAGCATGTCGAGGCGTTCCCACACCGCGTTGCGCAGGACCTGCCCGAGTACCTGATCCATGGAGAAGCTCACCGTTACCTTTCCGCCAGCTTGGCGGCTTCGTTGAGCGCGGCCCGGAGCTGGCCGAGCTGACCGGACGTGAGACGCGCGGTCTCCCCGGGCGGGGACACCACCACGACCTCGCCCTCCTCGACGAACACCGTGACGGCCCGCTCACGGCTGATCAGATCGCCGCACTGCACGCGCCACACGAGCTGCCCGCCCTCGTAGTGCCGGACGCCCGCGGTGCGGGGATCGGTGACGGCCGGAGCCGGACGGGACGCCGTGACGACTCCCTGGGCGCCCGGGGAGCCCGGCCGGACGGACCGCACCGCGGTCCCGGCTTGTCCTCCACCGAGCGAGTCCATGAACTCCACTGGCCCTCCACGCTCCTCGTCGCCGGGATGCACCTTGCCGGATGCATCCCCGCCGGCAGATCTGTGTCGTCGGGTTCATCGCTCTCCGTGATCGCTGCCGGTGTCCGGGCGGTGACGGAGATCTGACAACTACAGTGAGGTGAAACCGGGTGCGAGAGAAGGTCGAAACCGCGTCATAGCGGTGACCGGGCGGGGTTCCACGGTAAGCGGTCAGTGGAGTTCAGTTCGGCCGATCAGACCCGCTGTCCACTGGTTTCACAAGGTTCTCGCAGTGTGCTTAGGGTGCCAGCAGACGCCCGAAAGACGGTGAGGGTGCGCGATGGACGCCAGTACTGGCAAAGGTTCCGGACTCCCCGGCGCCGAGGTCCGGCCGGGTAGCCCGGTCCCGGCCGAGGCATGGGAACAGCCCGAGATGCGGTCGGCCCTTGCCGGCCGCGAGATCAGTGCCGTGTACCGCCTGTTGCGCAAGCACGGGGTATCGCAGCGGCAGATCGCGGCGATGACCGGCCAATCGCAGTCCGAGGTGTCGGAGATCCTCAAGGGTCGCCAGGTCATGGCCTACGACGTGCTCACGAGAATCGCCGACGGCCTGGGTGTCCCCCGTGGATACATGGGTCTCGCCTACGACGAGACCACGGCGACCCGGGTCGTCGGCGCCGCCGACGGCCGGCAGGCTGAGGAGGACGAGTCCGTGAAGCGACGGAGGTTCCTCGCGCACGCCGCCCAGGTCACGATGGGTGCGGCGGTGTTCGGATCGGAATCCGGGACGTGGTCGGAAGCTCCCGCGCGCACGCCCGCCCCCGGGCGCATCGGCATGACCGACGTGCGCCAGGTGGAGGCGGCGACCAGGGCACTGCGCTCGCTCGACTACCAGTACGGCGGCGGGTTCTGCCGCGACGCCGTCGTCGCGCAGCTGAGCTGGGGCCAGCAGATGCTCGACTCCAGTTCCGCCGAGCCGGTCAAACAGCGCCTGTTCACCGCGATCGCCGATCTGCACAGCCTTGCGGGCTGGACCTCGTTCGACACCGGGCTGATGGACTCCGCGCGCGGACATTTCGCGCAGGCGCTGGACCTGGCCAAACAGGGCGACAGCCATCCGCTGGTGGCGAACGTGCTGTACCGGATGGGCCGGGTCTACCTGCACCAGGACGCGCCGAACGACGCGCTCAAGCTCTTCCAGCTCGGCCAGATCGCCGCGCAGGAATCCGGTTCCGAGCTGGCGGTCGCCGTGCTGTGCGCCAACGAGGCGTGGGCCTACGCGATGATGGGCAACGAGGACCAGGCGGTGAAGCTGCTCGGCCGGAGCAAGGACGAGTTCACCCGCGCCGACGTCGCCAACGCCGAGTCCTGGGTGAAGTTCTTCAACGAGACTGACGTCTACGCGATGACCGGCACCGTGCACACCGTGCTGGCGCAGAAGAACCCGGAGCACACCAAGTACGCGATCCCGGCGCTGACCAGGGCGGTCGACGCCTACACCGACGACATGGCGCGCAGCAAGACGTTCATGCTCAGCGCACTTGCCACCAACCACCTGCTCGACGGCGACATCGACCACGGGGCGAAGGTCGGGGCCAAGGCGATCGACTGCGCGGAGAGCATCAAGTCCGCGCGGGTCAAGGACCGGATGCGCCCGCTGCAGACGGAGGCCGAACGGCGCCGGAACAACGCCGATGCCCGGGACCTCGCCGACCGGCTCAAGATCTTCTACGCCGCCTGAGCCGGCCGATCCTCCTCGCCACGGTGTCCGACGGGCGGTTCACGCCCGGGAAGCTCCGCCGCGTGCTGACGTCGACGTGTGAGCGGCTGGAGCTGGACCCGTCCGGTGCGCAGTTGCTGCGATTCACCAACAACGCCGTGTACGCGCTGGTCCGCGCGCCGGTGGTGGTGCGGATCGTCGGCTCCACCCGGTTGCGTCACCGCGTCGGCACGGTCGTGCGCGTGGCCGAGCACTTCGCCCGGCACGGCATTCCCGCGGTGCGGTTGCTCGAGGGCGTCGACCAGCCGATGCACGTGGACGGGCATCTGGTCACGGTCTGGCACCGGGTCCCGGTCACCGGACCGCCCGCCTCGCCCGCGCAGCTGGCCGAGCTGCTGCACCGGGTGCACGATCTGGCCCCGCCGGCCGGGCTCGTCGAGTGGACGCCGCTGCGTACGGTGCGGGCGCGCGTGCAGGACGCGGAGGAGCTGGCCGAGAGCGACCGGCGGTTCCTGCTGGCGCGCTGCGCCGAGGTCGAGGACCGGCTGGCCGGCCTGGATTTCCCGCTGGCCACGGGGTTCGTGCACGGGGACGCGTACCCGGGCAACCTGATCCCTGGCCCGGACGGTCCGGTGCTCTGCGATTTCGACTCGTCCTGCGTCGGCCCGCCGGAATGGGACCTGACGCCGCTCGCGGTCGGCCGTGAGCGGTTCGGGGATCCGCCGTGGCAGTACGCGGAGTTCGCCCGCGCGTACGGCTTCGACGTGACGGCGTGGTCCGGGTTCGCCGTGCTGCGTGCGGTGCGGGAGCTGAAGCTGACCACCAGCGTGCTGCCGATCCTGCGCAGTCATCCGCCGGTGCGGTCCGAACTGCGCCGGCGCCTCGCCGACCTGCGCAGCGGCCGTACGGACACGCAGTGGGCGCGCTACCGGTGACACCCGTGTGCACGTGCATTCGCAGACTGCAGACGACCGTTCGTCGCTTACCCGTGGATGGCTGACACGGTCGTGCTCTGTGCAGAAAATTCGGCCCGGCAGTTCGCCCCATCCGGAGCAGTGCTAATCCCATAGTGCAACTTGCCACTACAGAAAGTGAGATCGACCGTCAGGTGAGGCTGACCGGTGCCCGGGTGAGCACCACGGCGAAGCCGAACGCCAGCCCCATCACGGTCAGCTCGAGCGTCGCCCACGAGGCGATCGCGGTCCGCTGGTGACGCACGATCCGCGGCATCAGCCGCCAGCGGAGGTTCGCCGCCAGCAGCGCGATGACGCCGGTGCACAGCAACTTGAGCAGCATCAGCTGACCGTAGGGCGTGGTGAACAGCCCGGCCCAGAAGCCGATCGTCGGGTTCGCCAGGATTTCCACGATGCCGTTGAACAGGCCGGTCACCGACGACAGCATCAGGCACAGCGTGGCCAGTTTGGAAAACCGGGGCAGCGCGTGGCCGAGCAGCGTGCGGTTGGCGGCGAGCAGCACGATCATCGCGCCGAGGCCGCCACACCAGGCGACCGCGCTCATCACGTGCAGCTCCAGCGAGATCATCGTGTAGTCGTGGTAGGTCCAGTTCGCCGCGTGGCCGGTGACCGGCAACGGCAGCAGCGCGAACATTCCCACGCCCACCCGGACCTCGGCCGGCACCTTCTCGCCCTTGCGCACGGCGAAGAACCCGAGCACCGCGTGCAGCAGCGCCAGCACCGCGACGATGACCAGCGCCTTGCCCGCGCCCACCTCGGAGATGTAGGCGCCGATGTCGGCCGGGGTGAGCGTCGGCGAGCCCGGCTTGTACTCCGCGGTCTGCAGGATCAGCGCGACCACCGAGCAGGCCGCCCACACCAGCGCGGCGGCGACCGCGGCCGGCCGCGCCTTGCGCAGCACGGGCTCGGTGAGTTTCGGCCGGTCGTAACCGACCAGCACGGACAGCAGCGCCAGCCCGATCGTCGTGACCGCGGACAGGTCCATCAGCACGCGCACGATCGGGATGGCGGCCGAGACCACCTCGCTGGGTTCCACCACACCCGGGACGGGCGCGGACGCGGTGAGCGCGACACCGATCAGCGCGCCCAGCAGCCCGGCGGTGACCACGCACAGCAGCGTGGCCCAGCGGACCTGCGAGGTGGTCTCGGCACGGGTCACTGGTCTTCCTTCTCCGCACCCGGGTCCCGGCCGGTGCGCAGCGCCACGGTCAGCCCGATCGCCAGCAGCACGACCGCGCCGGCGATCCACACCCAGATCGGCACCCCGCCCGAGGAGGAGGAATCCGCGGCCGGTGCGGCCGACGCCGGCGCACCGGCCGCCTTGGCCGCGTCCACGCTCGCCGGCGTGCCGGTGCCCGCGGTGGTGAGCGTGAACGGGATCTCCCCGGACACCGGATGCCCGTCCGCGGACAGGATGCGGTAGCCGATCGTGTACTTGCCCGCCGGGCCGAGCGCGCGCAGCGGGGCGCTGAGCACGTTGTTCTCCACGGTGACCGGCCCCTCGGCCCACTGTCCGCCGTTCGGCCCGGTCACCGCGATCTGGTTGACGTCCGCGTTCTGCACGTACTGGTCGAAGGTCAGCGTGACCTTCGACGGTCCCTTCGCCACCGACGCGCCGTTGCCGGGGTCGGAGCCGATCAGCACGTTGTGCGCCAGCGCCGGGGTGGCCGTGGCGAACAGGGCCACCCCGGCGATCGCCAGCGCGAGGAGGGTTTTCCGCATCACTTGGTTCCTTCGGTCTTCGTCGCGGGACGGCGGGAGCGCAGCACGGCACCCGCGCCGATCCCGAGCCCGAGCGCGCCGACCACCAGGCCGGCCCCGCCGAGCCAGCGCGCGGTGGTGTCCGACGACGCCGAGGCGGCCTCGGTCCCGGTGCCCGACGAGGTGTCCGACGAGGCAGCCGCGTCGTGCCCGTCCTCGGACTCCGCTGCCGCCAGCTTCACCGTGGGCGCCGGGTGCTCGGGTTCCTCGCCACTGGCGGGGGTCGGCTCGTTCCACGAAACGACCTTGCCACCGTCGTAGGTCTGGATGGCCGGGAAGGCGAGCTCGTCGACGTTGCCCGGCAGCGGGCCGCCGCTGATCTCGAACTCCTGGAACTCGTCCGGACCGATCTTCGTCCCGGCCTGCGCGGTCCACACCACCTTGGTGACCGCCTCGGTGATCTTGGTGCCGGACGCGGTGGTCACCGGCTGGGCCAGCGGCGACTTGGTGACCGCGGCGCTCCAGCCGGGGATCGGCTTGGTGCGCACGCTGCCGACGCCGTACTCCGGTTTGAGGTCGACCTCGAGCTTGACCGTGCCCTGGGTGGCGTCCTCGTTGGGGACGCGGAAGAAGATCGTGCCGTAGCCGCCCTTGCTCGGCTGCTCGCCGTAGACGTTGGCGGTGACGTGTGCCGACGCGATGCCCGCGCCGAGCAGGCCGGTGGCCGCGACGGTGGCGGCGAGCACGCCGGCGCGCCGGATGACGTGAGGGGACACAACTGCTCCTGAACAGGAATGAGCCGACGACGGACGCGCCGCACGCCGGGAGAGTGGGAAAGGGGGCGTGAGTGCTGAGTCCGGTCCGAACCGGCTTGGACACACACGTTGGGTTCAGGAGTGCTGTGGTGGGCCACGCCGGCGGCGTATGCGGCGGAGGTCGGTCTGCAGGAGCGTGGTGGCTTCGGCCGGCCGGGGCGGCAGCGGCGCACCCGCGGCGGCGGGGACCGGCAAGGGCCGGGGCAGCGCGGGAAGGATCGTCCGGAGCGCGTGCAGGACGCCGAGCAGCATCGCGTCCGCGCGGGCCAGCAGCAGCGCTGTAACCAGGGTGGCGATCGCGTGCGTGGCGGTCATCGCCCAGCCATCCGGGCGGCCCGGCGCGGAACCGTGCTCGTGCCCGGACAGTGTGGTGAGCACCAGGTGCATCAGCAGCTGGCCGCCGCCGAGCACGGCGATCGTGGCGAGCGGTCCGCGGGCGCGCCCGGCGAGCGCGGTGGCGGTCCAGCCGAGCAGCGCGGTGAGCAGCAGGGTGAGCGCGGTGTCCGGCAGACCGCCGTCCGCCACGGCGTGCGCGGTGACAGCGAGTGACGCCGAACTGACGGCAAGCAGTGCGCCGCGAGCGGCCGCGAGTGCGCCGCGGTACCTGCCCGGAGTGCTCACCGGGGCAAGCCTATCGGCACTCCGCTGGGTGACCGAAGCCTCTCGAATGGTGAACTTCGGCGTGAAACGCACAGGTGAACCCATTTCGATCAGGTAAAGACCGTCCGGCCGAGGTGGTTACTTCGGTTGCCGTAAGGCCCGCAATAGGAAACGGTGGACAACCACAGACAGCTGCAGGGTTTACCCGCCGTCATAGTGGGTAGTCACTCTGCCGATCGATGGGCTACTCCGAACGGGTGACGCGCGGAGTACACACGCAGCGGGAGAACGAATACGGATGAACCTCTTCGAGTACATCTCGGACCGGTGGGACAAGTTACTGCTGCAGGCCTATCTCCACACCAGCCTGGTCGTGCAGTGCACGATCATCGCCGCCGTGCTGGGCGTGCTGATCGGCATCGCCGTGTACCGCAGTGCCATCGGTTCCGCTGTCGCCACCGCGCTGGCCAGCACGATCCTCACCGTCCCGTCCTTCGCCCTGCTGGGCCTGCTGATCCCGCTGTCCGGCCTCGGCTCGACGACCGCGGTGATCGCGCTGGTGCTCTACGGGCTGCTGCCGATCGTGCGCAACACGATCGTCGGCCTCGACAGCGTCGATCCGGCGATCACCGACGCCGCACGCGGGATCGGGATGAGCCGGACGTCCGTGCTCACCCGGGTCGAGCTGCGGCTGGCCTGGCCCGCCATCCTCACCGGGATGCGCGTGGCCACCCAGATGCTGATGGGCATCGCGGTCATCTCGGCCTACGCGAAGGGACCCGGCCTCGGCTCGCAGGTCTTCTCCGGCCTGACGAACGCGGGCAGCACGAACTCCCTGAACCAAGCCCTCACCGGCACGCTGGGCGTGGTCATCCTCGCCCTCGTGCTCGACGGCATCTTTGTCCTGATCAAGCGATTCACCATCCCGAGGGGTGTCCGTGTCTGAGCCCACCGAAGTCTCCGGCGTCGAGATCGAGCTGGACCACGTCACCAAGCGCTACTCCGGAACCCGCGTCCCGGCCGTGGACGATTTCTCGATGGTCGTGCCCGCCGGCAAGATCGTCGTGTTCGTCGGCCCGTCGGGCTGCGGCAAGACCACCACGATGCGGATGATCAACCGGCTGGTCCAGCCGACGTCCGGCCGGATCACCATCGGCGGCGACGACGCGCTCAAGCTCGACGTCGACACGCTGCGCAGGCGGATCGGGTACGCGATCCAGCAGGCCGGGCTGTTCCCGCACTTCACCGTGTCGCAGAACATCGGCGTGGTGCCGGGTCTGCTCGGCTGGGACAAGAAGAAGGTCACCGACCGGGTCGAGGAGATGATGGACCTGGTCGGGCTGGACGCGGCCGAGTTCCGCGACCGCTATCCTCGCCAGCTCTCCGGTGGTCAGCAGCAGCGCGTCGGCGTGGCCCGTGCGCTCGCCGCGGACCCGCCGGTGCTGCTGATGGACGAGCCGTTCGGCGCGGTCGACCCGATCACCCGCGGCAACCTGCAGGACGAGCTGCTGCGGCTGCAGACCGACCTGAAGAAGACGATCGTGTTCGTCACGCACGATTTCGACGAGGCGGTGAAGCTCGGCGACAAGATCGCGGTGCTCGGCAACCAGTCGAAGATCCTGCAGTACGACACACCGGAGTCGATCCTGGCGAACCCGGCGGACGACACCGTGGCCGGTTTCGTCGGTGCCGGTGCTTCGCTCAAGCAGCTGACCCTGATGCGGGTGCGCGACGTCGAGCTGCAGCAGGACGCGCTCACCACCACTGTCGACGAATCGCCTGCCGCGGTGCGCGAGAAGCTCAGTACCCAGCGCAAGCAGTTCGCGCTCGTGCTCGACCAGCGGCGCCGTCCGGTGCGCTGGGTGCACGCGCGTGAGCTGACGAACGCCACGTCGCTGGGCTCGGTGGGCAAGCCGCTGCGCGACATCGTGAGCCTGCAGTCGACGTTGCAGGACGCGCTCGAGGCGATGCTCGCCGAGGGTGGTTCGGTGCCGGTCACGGGTTCGCGCGGGGAGTACGCCGGCACGATCAAGCTGGAGACGGTCATCGCGACCATCCAGCAGCTGCGTGACGACTACGCCAGTGACGCCGAGGAGACCGCCGGCGAAGGGGCTTCGGCATGACCGCGGCCGTCGACACGGGGTTCAGCACCGAGTCCGGCTCCCGCCGGGCCGACCGCGTCCGCCTGCTCGCCCAGCCGATCGCGGTGCTGGTGATCGTCGCGGTCACGCTCGGCATCGTCTTCGGCACCGGGGTGACCGCCACCGAGGCGGGCACGCTCAACGCGACCTCGCTGCTCACCGCGCTGCGCGACCACGTGCTGATGACCATCGTGGTCACCGCGATCGTGGTGCTGGTCGCGGTGCCGCTCGGGGTGATGGTGACCCGGCCGTGGGCTCGCTGGCTCGCGCCGGTCTTCCTCGCCGTCGCGAACATCGGGCAGGCCGCGCCCGCGCTGGGTGTGCTGGTGCTGTGGTTCATCTTCACCGGTGCGACCGGCGGGCTGTGGGTGGCCGCGCTGCCGCTGGCCTTCTACTCGCTGCTGCCGGTGCTGCGCAACACCATGGTCGGCATCCAGCAGGTGGACCCGGCACTGGTGGACGCCGGACGCGGGATCGGGATGTCCGCGTCGAAGGTGCTGTGGCGGGTGGAGTTCCCGCTCGCCATCCCGCTGATCCTGGCCGGCCTGCGTACGTCGCTGGTGCTGGCCGTGGGTACCGCGACGTTCGGCATGTTCGTCAACGCGGGCGGGTTCGGGCTCCTGATCGATACCGGCTACAAGCTCAACCTGACCAAGGTGCTGATCACCGGTTCGGTGCTGGCCGTCGCGCTGGCGCTGCTGGTCGACTGGCTGGGCGCGGTGGCCGAACAGTACTTCGGACCGAAGGGGTTGCGCTGATGAACGTCCTGAAGAAGGCGGGCGCGCTGGCCGGTGCCGCGGTACTGGCCGGGACGCTGTCGGCCTGCGGGCTCGACCTCAACACCGCACTGCCGTACTCGATCCAGCCCGGTTCCATCCAGCCGATCCCCCAGCTGCAGGGGCAGCGGGTGATCGTCGGATCGAAGGACTTCACGGAGAACATCATCCTCGGCTACATGGCCGAGATGGCGTTGTCCGCGGCCGGCGCGGACGTGGTGGACCTGACCGACATCAAGGGCTCGAACTCGTCGCGGCAGGCGCTGCTGAACGGGCAGAGCGACCTGGCCTGGGAGTACACCGGCACCGGCTGGATCAACTACCAGGGCAACGAGCTGCCGGTACCCGGCGGGGAGCAGGCGCAGTACGACGCGACCGCGAAGGCGGACGCGGAGAAGTTCGGCGTCACCTGGCTGAAGTACTCGCCGCTCAACGACCAGTACGCCTTCGCCACCACGGAGGCCTACGCGAAGAAGAACAACCTCAAGACCACCTCGGACCTGGCGAACTTCCTCACGCAGAACCCGGACCAGGCGCAGTTCTGCCTGGAGACGGAGTTCACCAGCCGGCAGGACGGGTTCCCGGCGGCGGTCAAGGCCTACGGCCTGAAGAACCCGAAGATCGAGAACTTCGGGATCGGCACGATCTACTCCGCGGTGGCCAACGGCACCTGCCCGATCGGTGAGGTGTTCACCACCGACGGCCGGATCCAGGGGCTGAACCTGCGCGTGCTCGAGGACGACAAGAAGGCGTTCCCGCAGTACAACGCCGCGGTGACGTTGCGCACCGACTTCCTGAACCAGCATCCGGAGATTCGCGGTCCGCTGGAGAAGGTGACCGCGGCGATCGACAACAAGCAGATGGTCGAGCTGTGCAAACAGGTCGACGTGGACGGCAAGGACGCCGGCACCGTCGCCCACGACTGGATGCTCAAGAAGGGCTTCATCAAATAGCCCCGAAGTCCGTGAAGGCCCCTTTCAGTTCTCTGAAAGGGGCCTTCACGGCTGCACGGGTGTGTTCAGACGCCCAGCCGGTGCAGGAGCTGGTCCTCCAGGCGCGCCAGCTCGCCGGTCACGCCGCGGTGTGCGGCCTTGCGGCGCGGCGCGGGCATCCGTTCCGCGGCGCGCACGGTGGCCGAGAGCTGCTCCAGCGTCGACTGTGCCTCGTCGGCGAACTTCCGGTCCGCGTCGGTGGCCTTCCCCGACTTCCGCAGCTCACCGAGCCCCTGTACGAGACCGGCGATCCGCGCGTGCAGCCCCGCGCCGCGGCCGGTGTACTCGCCGAGCTGGTCCACCGCCACGCCGAGCTTGCGCGCCTGGTAGCGGTCGTAGGCCTCACGGGCCGCTCCCGCGGCGCGGATCGCGTACGGCGCGACCACCGGAAGCACCGCGGGGCCGAGCACCTTGGCCACCGCGACCGCGTTCTTCGCCTTCTTCGGGGTGATCCGGGCTTCACCCACGTCCTGCTTCTTCTTGGCCTTGCTCTCTGTGGCCGTGTTCTCCTTGGCCTTGCGCGCCATGGCCCTACCTCCAACGCCGTGTCGGGCTCGAACTTACTGGTCCCGGCGGTGGCGGGCATGTCGGCTCGCGGCGGATAGAGTGATCGTCATGGGAGACGAGGTGCTGCTCGACGCGGGCGCGGTCAGCCGGTGCCGGCGCCGGGTGCACCTGGAGCACGACCCGGACATGCGCGACGTGCCGCTGCCGCCGCCGGACCCGACCGCCCAGCAACGTATCGACGACGCCACCGCGCACCGCGAAGCCATCGCCCGGCAGCTCGCCGAGGCCACCGGACCGGACGCCACCTGGGTGCACATCAAGCGGGCGCTTCCGGCCGCGGAACGCGTGCTGCGTACCGAAGAGGCCTTCGCCGAAGGGGCGCAGTACATCTGGGGCGCGCTGCTGCCCGGTGATCCGGTCGGCCACCGCCGCGGCGGAGTGGACCTGCTCGTGCGCACCGCGACCGGGTACGTCCCGGTGCTCGTGGTGCGGCACCGGATCACCGACCGCGGGCAAGGCGCGCCGACCACCGTGCTCACGGATCTGGACCCGGCACACCGCGGTCCGGACGAGGCACGCAAGGTCCGTGCGCAGCCGCGGGACCAGCTGCGGCTGGCACATCTGCGCCGGATGCTGCAGACCTACGGGAAGGCCGAGCCCGACCGTGCGGTCGGCGGTGTGATCGGGCTGGATGCCGACGTGGTGGTGTGGCACGACCTCACCGCGGGCACCTGGCCGGGCGGACGTAGTGCGCTGGACGAGTACGACGCCCGGTTCGCCGACCGGCTCGCGGTGGCCACCGCGGCCGCGACCGGCGCCGAGGCGCTGGCCGCCCCTTCGCGGGTGCTGGAGTGCCGGCGGTGTCCGTTCTGGCCCACCTGCGAGGTGGCGCTCACCGAAAGCCGCGACGTGAGCCTCGTGGTACGCGGGGAGGACGCCGGGGAGCTGCGCAAGGCCGGGGTGTCCACTGTGGACGAGCTGGCCGCGCTCGACCCGGCGGCCGAGGCGCCGACGAGGAACTGGACCGGCGGCACGTTCACCGACGCGATCATGCTCGCGCGGGCGTGGCTGGCCGACCTGACGGTGGTCCGCCGCGCGCCCCGGGTGCGGGTGTCGAGGGCGGACGTCGAGATCGACGTCGACATGGAGAGCTTCGGCGACGCGGGTGCCTACCTCTGGGGCACCTGGCTGTCCGGAGTGGACATCGGTGTGCCGCAGGGGTATCGCGCGTTCGCGACCTGGGATCCGCTGCCCACCGACGACGAGGCACGTTCGTTCGCGCAGTTCTGGGCCTGGTTCACCGACATCCGCGAACGTACGCACGCCGCGGGGCTGACCTTCCGCGCCTACTGCTACAACGCACTCGCCGAGAACCGCTGGCTGTTCGGCTCGGCCGAACGCTTCGGTGCGTACCCCGGGATCCCCGCCAAGGCCGCCATTCAGTCCTTTGTGGATTCCGAAGAGTGGGTGGACCTGTTCCGCAGCGTCACCGACCAGTTCCTGTGCTCCCGGGGCAAGGGGCTCAAGGTGATCGCCCCGGTGGCCGGGTTCTCGTGGCGTGACCCGGAAGCCGGCGGCGAAGCGTCCATGCGCTGGTACCGCGACGCGGTCGGCATGGACGGCGCGGTCCCGGACGAGAGCCAGCGCGAGCGGCTGCTGCGCTACAACGAGGACGACGTGCTGGCCACCCACGCGCTGCGCGAGTGGATGACCAGCCGGGCCGACGCCGAAGTGCCCTACATGCTCGACCTCTGACTCCGCCTCAGCGCGGAGCCATCCGCAGCGAACCGTCCATCCGGACGACCTCGCCGTTGAGGTAGTCGTGGTCGATCAAGGACAGCGCGAGCTGCGCGTACTCGTCCGGGCGGGCCAGCCGCTTCGGGAACGGCACCCCGGCCGAAAGCGTGGCGCGGAACTCGTCGCTGACCGTGGCGAGCATCGGCGTGTCGACGATGCCGGGCGCGATGGTCAGCACGCGGATTCCGTGCGAGGCCAGGTCGCGCGCGGCCGGCAGGGTCAGGCCCACCACCCCGCCCTTCGAGGAGGCGTAGGCGACCTGCCCGATCTGCCCCTCGTAGGCGGCGACCGACGCGGTGTTGATGATGACGCCGCGGGCGTCGTCGGCGAGCGGTTCGGTCTTCGCGATCGCTTCCGACGCGACCGTGAGGACGTTGAACGTGCCGATCAGGTTGATCTGGATGACCTTCGCGTACAGCGCGAGGTCGTGCCGGCCCTTCTTCGACAGGATGCGCGCGGACGGGCCGATCCCGGCGCAGTTGACCACGGTGCGCAGCGGTACGCCGGAGCCGGCCGCGGTGTCGACGGCCACCTGGACCTGGTCCGGGTCGGTCACGTCGGCCTCGACGTAGGTGACGCCCTCGACCTGCTCGGCCTTCTCGATCGAGGCGGCGAGGTCGAGCGCGAACACCCGCGCGCCCTTGGCGGCCAGTGCCCTGGCGGTGGCCCCGCCCAGGCCCGAGGCGCCGCCGGTGACGAGCGCTGCGGTGTCGGTGATCTGCATGTGCTGCCTTCCTCCTGCTGCGGGCTCCTGCCAGAAGGTTAACGCTCGTTCGCGCCGCGCAGGCGTGTGCCGTCTCACCCGCTCCTCGTCGCGAGGAGTATTCGGCCGCGTCCACTTCCGTTAGCGCTGCGGTCAACTCCGGCTGTCACCTTCGTGCACTATGAGCGCTGCTCGGATCGTCGTGGTGGGGACCGGATACGTCGGATTGACCACGGGGGCGTGTCTCGCGAGCCTGGGACATCGCGTCACCTGCGTGGACGTGGACAAGGTGAAGGTGGCACGGCTGTCGGCCGGGCAGGTGGACATCCTCGAACCGGGGCTGGCCGAACTCGTCGAACGCGGGCTGGGCAGCGGACGGCTGACGTTCGTCGTCGGCGCACGGGACGCGGTGCGTGGCGCCGAGGGGGTGTTCCTCTGCGTGCCGACGCCGATGGGTGCGGGTGGGTCCGCGGACCTGCGTGCGGTGGAGGCGGTGACCGCGGAGATCGGTGACGTACTGCCGTCCGGCTGTGCGGTGATCACCAAGTCGACCGTGCCGGTCGGTACCGCGCAGCGGATCCGCGCGATGATCGGCCGGGACGACGTGCCGGTGGTGTCCAATCCGGAGTTCCTGCGTGAGAGCACCGCGGTACGGGACTTCCTGCATCCGGACCGGATCGTGGTCGGCTCCGACGCACCTGCCGCGGCACGCTGGGTCGGCGAGCTGTACGCCGGCCTCGCCGCGCCGGTCGTACTCGCCGACGCGGCGAGCGCGGAGCTGGTGAAGTACGCGGCGAACTGCTTCCTCGCGCTCAAACTGTCCTATGTGAACTCGATGGCCGAACTGTGCGAACGGCTCGGCGCGGACATCGACCTGGTCACCGAAGGCATGGGCTACGACCGGCGGATCGGCCGGACGTTCCTCAGGCCCGGGCCGGGCTGGGGCGGGTCCTGCCTGCCGAAGGACACCAGCGCGCTGGTGAAGGTCGCCGAATCGGTGGACTACGACTTCCGCATGCTGACCTCGGCGATCGGCGAGAACATCGCGCAGCGCGACCGGGTGGTGGCCAAGATCGCCGGTGCCTGCGGCGGGACACTGGCCGGCGCCCGGATCGGCGTGCTCGGCCTCGCGTTCAAGGCGGGCACGAACGATCTGCGGGATTCGCCCGCGCTGGCGGTGTCCTCGGTGCTCGGCGCGCTGGGCGCGGAGATCACCGCCTACGACCCGGCGGTCTCCGGCGGGATCGACGGGATGACCGTGGTCGACGACCCGTACCAGGTGGCCAAGGACGCGGACGTGGTCGTGGTGCTCACCGAATGGGCCGAGTTCCGCAATCTCGACTGGCCCGCGATGGCCGAGGCGATGGAGGGCGACGACGTGGTGGACACCCGCAACCTGCTCGACCCGCGGATGATCCTCGACGCCGGCCTGTCCTGGCAGGGCGTCGGCCGCCCCCGCGCGGCGCGGCGGCAGGTGGCGGTTTCCTGACGTTCTTCTGGCATCCTGATCCGGTCGGAACCGGACAGGAGGCCCGCTGGTGCTCTTTCCCTACATCGTGGTCGCGGTGGTGTTCGCGGCAGTGCTGATCGCTTCCGGAGCGGGCAAACTCGCCGGTGCCAAGCAGATCGTGGAGAACCTCACCCGGGTCGACGTGCCCCGCAAGGCCTTCCCGCCACTGGCCGCCTGCGAGTTCGCCGGTGCGGCGGGCCTGATCGCCGGAATCTGGGTGCCGGCACTGGGCATCGCGGCGGCGATCGGCGTGCTGCTGTACTTCCTGCTCGCCGTCGCCCGGCACGTGCAGAAGAAGGACGCGAACGGAATGACCCCGGCCGCGGTGCTGCTGATCCTCTCGGTGGCGGTACTCGTGCTGCGTATCTCGCTGGGATAGAAACGCGGTTGCCCCGCGGGTTACCGTGGGTGTGGCATCGCGTGTCGGTCACCGGCTGGGTGAGGCATGGAGGTGCCGGAATGCCTTCTGGAGGCATTGTTCGTGTCCGTTTCTGTCGAACTGAATCATCTGATCGTTCCGTCCCGGGACAACCGGGAATCCGCCGAGTTCCTCGCGCGTCTGCTGGACGTGGAGATCGGCATCGAGTGGGGGCCGTTCATCCCGGTGGAAACCGGCAATGGCGTCCGGCTCGACTTCGCCACCGTGCCGGTCGAGGACCTGCGCTTGCAGCATTACTGTTTCCTCATCCCGGAAACCGATTTCGACGCGTTCTTCGCGCGGCTGAAGGAAACCGGGGTGGACTACTTCGGTGCGCCGGGCGGCGGGATGCCCGGCGAGATCAACCACAACCACGGCGGCCGGGGCGTCTACTTCCTCGACCCGGGTGGCAACGGTATGGAGGTCATCACCCAGCCGTACGAGCCGGAGCGGAGGCGGCCCGGCACCTGGTGACAAGTCGTTAGCAACGCGTACGATCCCGGGCATGTTCACGACCCGACCGGAGCTGACCGGTACCCACGGCATGGTGGCATCGACCCACTGGCTGGCCTCGGCCACCGGGATGGCGGTGCTGGAGAACGGCGGCAACGCCTTCGACGCCGCGGTGGCCGCGGGGTTCGTGCTGCAGGTGGCCGAACCGCACCTCAACGGGCCGGGCGGGCAGGTGCCCGGGATCTTCGTGACCGCCCACGACCGCACGCCGCGGGTGCTGGCCGGACAGGGGCCGGCGCCCGCGGCGGCGACCATCGAGCACGTCACCGGACTGGGGCTCGACCTGGTCCCGGGCAGCGGGCTGCTGGCCGCTACGGTGCCGGCGGCGTGGGACGCGTGGTTGCTGCTGCTGCGTGACCACGGCACGAAGTCGCTGCGCGAGGTGCTCGGCTATGCGATCGGATACGCGCGGAACGGCGTGCCGTTGGTCAGCCGGGTCGGCCACACCGTGCGCACCGTGCAGGAGCTGTTCACCGAGCACTGGCCCACGTCCGCCGCGCTGTGGCTGACGGACGGAAAACCGCCGGCGACCGGGCAGCTGCACCGGAATCCGGCGCTGGCCGGCACGTGGGAGCGGCTGCTCGCCGAGGCGGAAGCCGTATCCGGGCGCGAAGCGCAGATCGACGCGGCCCGCCGGGCGTGGTCACAAGGCTTCGTTGCCGAGGCAATCGAAGCCTTCTGTCGCAAGGCTTTCCGCGATGCCTCCGGACGCGACCACGCGGGTCTGCTGACCGCGCAGGATCTCGCGTCCTGGAGCGCGTCCTATGAGGATGCCCTGATCACCGACCTCGGCGACTGGAGCCTCGTCAAGTGCGGCGGCTGGACGCAGGGGCCGACGCTCGCCCAGCAGGCTTTGCTGCTGAACGGCTTCCGCGATGAGTTGTCCTATGTGGACGGTATTCCGTCGGCGCGGACGGTGCACCTGGCGGTGGAGGCCACGAAGCTGGCGTTCGCTGACCGCGAGGCCTGGTACGGCGACACCGACGTACCGCTCGACGTGCTGCTTTCCGCGGAGTACACCGATGCGCGGCGGGCGTTGATCGGCGACGAGGCGAGTGGCGAGCTGCGCCCGGGTGCGGCGGCGGGCGAGCCGAAGCTGCCGGCGATCCTCGACTCGCTTCGTGGCGCGACCTCCGGGGACGGTGCCACCGGCGAGCCCACGGTCGGCCCGCAGGGCCAGGTACGCGGCGACACCGTGCACCTCGACGTGGTGGACGCGGCGGGCAACCTGATTTCGCTGACGCCGTCGGGCGGCTGGCTGCAGTCCAGTCCGACGATCCCGGAGCTCGGCTTCTGCCTCGACTCGCGCGCGCAGATGTTCTGGCTCGAACCGGGTCTGCCCAACTCGCTCGCGCCGGGCAAGCGACCGCGCATCACGCTTTCGCCGTCCATGGCCCTGCGCGACGGCGAGCCCGTGCTCGCCTTCGGCACCCCGGGCGGCGACCAGCAGGACCAGTGGCAGCTGTGTTTCTGGCTGGCACACACGCTCGGCGGTCTGAATCTGCAGGAGGCGATCGACTCGCCGGCCTGGCACACCACCGCGTTCCCCAGCTCGTTCTACCCGCGCTCCTGGAACCCGCGCGAGGTGGTCGCCGAATCGCGGCTCGGCCGGGCCACCCTGGCCGAGCTGACCGAACGCGGGCACCAGGTGGTCGACGCCGGGGAGTGGGCGCTGGGCAGGCTTTCCGCGGTGTCCCGTTCCGGCGGCATCCTGCGCGCGGCCGCCAACGCGCGCGGCATGCAGGGCTACGCGGTGGGCCGCTGAGTCATCCGCGGCGACCGGCCGCTGAGGGTCAGGTCGGCGGCGAGGCCCAGCCCCCGCCGCCGGCGAGGATGGCGCGCACGCTCTCCGCGTGGTCGGCGAACGCGGCGAGATCGGCGTGCAGCAGCGCGGCGCGTTCCGCGTCGAGCGGGGTGGTGTCGTCGCGCCAGAGCTCCAGCGTCCAGTTCGCGGCCAGGATCATCGACCGGACCAGGCCGGCCACCGCGGCGTCGGCCGGACCGCCGCCGTGGTGGTAGCCGGACAGGATCTCGTCACAGGCGTTGAAGCACCGGTCCAGACCACGCACCGCCTCGGCGGGCGTGCCGTCCCAGTCCGGCCCCGGCCAGGCACACGAACCCAGCTCCAGCCACAGCCGCCAGCCGGCGGCCAGCTCGGCGTCGTCTCGGGGCGTCCACTGCCCAGTCATCTCCCGAGTGTGCTCCCGTGCGGCGCGGATGCCGCCGGGGAGTTGACTCATCTCACTCGCGCGGCCGCTCCCACAGCCAGAACTCGATGCCCTGGTCGTCGACGCAATCCGCCGTCCGGCCGTACGAGTGGTGCTCCACTTCGCCCGCGGTACCACCGTGTTCGCGCACCTGCTCGCGCGCCACGGCGAGGTCGTCCACCGCGTACATCAGCTTCCAGCCGGTCTGCCGCTCCGGCCCGCCCCACAGTCCGCCGGTGAGCCCGTCGCCCTCGGTGCCCCAGGCGCCAGGCACGCTGCCCGGAGTGAACTGCCAGCCGAGCACCGCGCCGTAGAACGCCTTGGCTCTCTCGTCGTCGGGCACCTGGAAGGTGAAGTAGATCGCCTCGCCGTGCTTTTCCCGCGGCTCTTGCGGTCCCGCCTGTCCGACCAGCCAGCGCTGGCCGTACGGGTCCTTGATCGTGCCGCCCAATCCGTAGCCCCGGTCCTCGACCGGACGCAGCAGTTCCGCGCCCAGTTCCACCGCCCGCGCCACACTGCGCCGCACGTCCGGCACCTCGACGCGCACGAGTGCGCCGCCCTCGGCGGCCACGACGTTGCCCAGCTCCGGGAACTCCTCGGCGAACATCAGCACACTGTCGCCGATGGCGAGTTCGGCATGCCCGATCCGGCCGTCCTCCATCACGATCGGCTCGCCCCGGCGCCGGGCGCCGAAGACCTCGACGTAGAACTCGAGCGCGGCCCGTGCGTCGGTCACCGCCACATACGGCGTGAGCGAACGCGGTGCGGTGGTGTCGGTGGTGGTCATCTCCACTCCGTTCAGGATCAGGCGGCGCAGGTCGTCCCGCAGCTGCTCGGCGAAGGCCGGATCGGGATCGACCGGCGACGAGGGCAGCGCGAGTGCGTCGAACGGGTCAGTCATCACGCCCCTCCTTCCCCTGGTAGCTGCGGCGGAACGCGGTCTTCGCCCGCGTCAGCAACGCCTCCGTCGCGTGCACGGTCCGGCCCAGGTGGGCGGCGACGTCGCTCACCGAAAGGCCATCGACATAACGCAGGGTGAGTACGGCCCGGTTCGGCACCGAGAGCGACGCGAGCACCTGCCGTGCCCGCAGGGCGTCGATCCGCTCGTCCCAGGGGTCCTCGACGCCGGGGCTGGGAACGAGCCGCAGCCCGCGTTGCTCACGTTCGGTGCGCCGCCAGTGGTCGGCGAGCTTGTGCCGGGCCACCCCGATCAGCCAGGCCGTGCTCACCGGTGGTGCGTTCTCCTTGCGGCAGGCGGCGACCGCGCCGAGGAACGTCTCCGAGGTCAGTTCCTCGGCCAGCACGCGGTCGCCGCAGCGCGCGAGCAGGTACCCGTAGACCTTTGGCAAGGCCTTCTCGTAGAGGCCGAGCAGCGCGAAGGCCGGGTCACCCTGCACCCGCGGTTCCGTCACATCCCCATCGTCGTCCGGGAGCCGGGATTTCCGTCGGGTGAATTCTCAGCGCGGGTCCGGCAGCTTCCGCGCCAGCCCGCTGACCAGGATCGCGAGGACCGCCAGCAGGCCGATGACCAGTACGAACGCGCCATCGAAACCCATCGAGCCGGGCAGGCTCAGGCTCGCGAACAGGCTGCCGAACACCGCGATGCCCAGCGCCAGCGACGTCTGCTGCGTGGTGGTGAGCACGCCGCCGCCGACGCCCGCGAGGTCGGACGGCACCCGGGAAAGCACCACGCGGAACAGTGTGCTCATGATCAGCCCGTTGCCGATCCCGATGAGCACCATGCCCGGCGCGAGCTGCCACATCGAGACGTCCGGCCAGGCCGGCAGCGCCGACCCGGCGAGGACCGCCAGCCCCAGCGCCAGCATGCCGCCGCCGACCGGCACGACCCGCCGGCCGAAGCGGGCGACCAGGTGGCTGCTGACCAGCGAGGTGGCGAAGTACGTGACGGCCATCGGCGTCAGCGCGAGCCCGGCTTCGAGCGGCCCGAAGTGCAGGCCGTTCTGCAGGGTCACCGCGTAGACGAACATGAACGAACCGAATCCGCAGAAGTACGGCACCGCGACGGTGAGCCCGTGCCGGACGCTCGCCGTGCGCAGCAACGTCGGCGGCAGCAGCGGAGTGCCACCGGCACGTTCGAGCCGGGTTTCGACGCGAGCGAAACCGTAGACGGCGAACGGGAAGAGCACGAGCAGCGCGACGGTCCACCACGGCCAGCCCAGCGCGCGGCCTTCCATCAGCGGGATCAGCAGCGACAGCAGCGCGACGGCCAGCAAGGTGGTGCCCCAGCGGTCCACGCCGAGCGGATTCGCCGCGCGGCTGTCCGGCACCGTGCGCCGCGCGAGGAGCAGCCCGGCGATCCCGATCGGCACGTTGACCAGGAAGATCGGCCGCCAGCTCGACCCCCACAGGTCGGCCGCGACGAGCGCGCCGCCGAGCAGCTGGCCGACCACCGTGGAAATCCCGCCGGTCGCCCCGTAGAGGCCGAGCGCGCGCGAGCGTCGTTCGCCGGTGGTGCCGGCCTGGATGATCGAGAGCACCTGCGGCAGCAGCATCGCCGAGGCCGCCCCCTGCGCGGCACGGGCGAGCACCAGCGTGCCGGCGTCGGGGGCGAGCCCGCAGGCCAGCGAAGTGACCGTGAACAGGGCGAGGCCGAGCAGGAAGAGCCGCCGCCTCCCGAACGTGTCGCCGAGCCGTCCGCCGAGGACGAGGAGCACCGCGTAGGCGATGCCGTAGGCGGCCACGACGAGTTCGAGCGTGGCGGTGGACGCGTGCAGGTCGGCGTCGATGGTGGGCAGCGCGACGTTGACGATGAAGAAGTCGATGATCGGCAGTGCCGCCCCCAGCAGCACGGTGACCAGGCCGGCGGAGGTGAGTGCCGTCCCGGCGGGTGCCCCGGAGACGACGGCGGCCGACGCCGGGGCGGTGGTGGATGTCGTCATGACCACCAGGTTCCGGCCACTTTTACACTGGTACCAGGTGTGCCTTCATCCTGGTACTGCGACTACCTGGTACCAGGTTGAGAGTTGTGTTTACCTGGTACTCGTGACCACCGCCGTCGAACCCGCCACGCAGCACCGCGTGCGTCGCTGCGAGCTGGGTGCCTTCCTGCGCAGCAGGCGCGCCCGGATCACGCCCGAGCAGGTCGGCCTGCCGCTGTCCGGCAGGCGGCGCACGCCGGGGCTTCGCCGCGAGGAGGTCGCGCAGCTCGCCGGCGTCGGCGTCACCTGGTACACGTGGCTCGAACAGGGTCGCGACATCAACGCTTCCGAACAGGTCCTCGACGCCATCTCCCGCACCCTGCGCCTCGACCCGCACGAGCACGTGCACCTGTTCACCCTCGCCGGCGCGCCGGAGCCGCCCACCGAGGCGAAGGAATGCTCGGTGGTCACCGAGTCGATGCGGGCGATGCTGACCCAGCTCGAACCGTTCCCGGCGGCCGTCCGCAACGGGCGTTACGACCTGCTCGGCTACAACCGCGGCTACACCTGGCTGATGGGCGAGGTCGACGCGATCCCGTTCGAGGACCGCAACACCCTCGTGCAGTGCCTGCTCAACCCGCGGTGGCGGGAGCGGACGCTGGGCTGGGAGGAGAACGTGCCGCGGATGGTCGCGGCCTTCCGCGCGGCGATGGCCGAACACGTCGCGGAGCCGGCGTGGAAGTCGCTGGTCAAGCGGCTCAAGGCGGAGTCCCCGCTGTTCGCGGACCTGTGGAGCCGCCACGACGTCAACGCCGAGCCGATCCCGGTCAAGCGCTACCGCCACCCCGAGGCCGGGCTGCTCACCTTCCGCTTCACCTACCTCTACACCGGCCGCCGTTCGGAGGTCCTGGTGTCCACCTACACCCCGGCCGACGAGGAGACCGCGGCGAAGCTGCCGAAGACGTTCGACTGAGTCACCGGACGAGGTATCTGCTCGGCTCGCCGACGCTCCTACAGCACATGTTCAGTATCATCGTCGTCCCGGCGGCCGGTGATCGCACGAACGAAGACTTCCGGCTCGGCCCCGGCGAGTCTCTGGAGTTCGGGCGCGAACCGGCCGCGAGCGGAGCCGGTCGCCTGCGGATCGCCCACGCCGGGGTGTCGCGCCGGGCAGGCACGATCTCGGCGACGGGCACGCACTGGTCGCTGACCAACCGCAGCCGGACCCAGACCTACGTCGTCGAGAACCCGGAAGGGGCGGGCGAGCACATGAAGGTCGGTCCGGGCCGGATCGCCGCGCCGGTGCCGTTCGAGTTCTCGCGCGTCGTGCTGCCCTCCGCGGGCGACCTGCTGAGCTTCGACGTGTGGGCGCCCCGGCACGAGTACCTGGACGAGCACGTCGAGATCGCCGCAGGGGAACCGACGGTCTCGGCGTTCCCGCTCGACCGGACGAAGCGGTACTTCCTGGTGCTCGCTGCACTGTGCGAGCCCCGCCTGCGCGGACTGCCGCTCGCCCCGCTGCCGACCGTCGACCAGCTCGTCGAGCGGTTGCGACCGGTGTGGCCGGGCGTCACCCGGGCCACCGTCCAGTGGAACATCGACTACCTCGCCGTCAAGATGCGGCTCAAGCCACGTCCGGACGCGGCCGATCTCGGTCCCCGGGTCAACGGCAAGAAGACGTCGCTGGTGTCCCTGGCACTGCGCTTCGACCTCGTCGGCGAGCACGACCTCACGCACCTGGCCCCCCGATGAGTGGTGCCGCCGGGCTGCGGGTGGGCCGCTGGGAGGTGCGCGACGTCCTCGCCACGGGTTCGTTCAGCAGCGTCCACACCGCGCACCGAGCCACCGCGGACCCGGAGTTCCCGCTCGTGGTCGCGCTGAAGATCCTGCCAACGGGCACGCACACCCCGCGCCAGGCAGCGCACCTGCGCGAGCTCGTCGCGGCTGAAGTGGCGCTGCTGAGCAAGCTGCGCAGCCCTCGCTTGATCCGGATGTACGAGGTGCTCACCGTCGACGCGCCCGGTCGTCCGGAGCTGGACGGCGCGACCGCGGTCGTGCTGGAGCGCGCTGACGGCTCGCTGGACACCGTCCTGGCCCGCGGCGCCCGGCCACCGGCCGGGCCCGTCCTGCTCGCCCAGATCTGCGAAGGAATGCACCACCTGCACCACGCCGGATGGGTGCACGGCGACCTCAAGCCCGGCAACGTGCTGGTGATGAAGGACGGCAGTGTCCGGCTCGCGGACTTCAACCTCGCAGCCGAGCTGACCGGGACCCACGCCTACGGCCCCGCCTTCGCCACCTTGGACTACACACCGCCCGAGCTGGTGTGGCCCGAGATCAGCGAACAGGGCCGGGCGATCCGGCCGAGCACCGACGTGTGGGCCTTCGGCGTGCTCGCCCATCTGGTGCTCACCGGCGCCTTCCCGCTGCCCGGCGGCACGGCCGCGGCGCGCCGGGACGCGGCCGTGCGCTACGCGCGGGGAACGGAGTCACTGCGGCTTTCTCCCGATCTGCCGGACGTCTGGCGGCCGATCGTCACCGACTGCCTCTCCCGGACCCATGAAGAACGCGCCGTGCACGACGCGGGCTCGCTCCTGCGCCGGATCGAAGCGATCACCGGGGCCACCCGTGCCGCTCGCCTGCCGCGGCTGCGTCCGCTCCGGTGGCAGCGGCCGGCCATGGCAGCGGCAGTCACGGCGGCCGTGCTGGGCGCCGCGGCGATGTATCTGACGCGCGATGACGAACCGGCCTCCGGCTACCACCGTTGTGATGCGGGTTCGGTGTGCTTCTTCAGCGGACCGGACGGGACCGGGGAGATGTGCAGCTGGATCGGGGACGATCCGGACTGGCTCGCCGGCGCCGAAACGTGCGGGTGGGCCGCGGAACGTCCGGTCCGGTCGGTCTTCAACAACAACCAGGAGCGGACCGAGCGCCACGACGTCGCCTACTACCGTGGCGCGGGTTTCGCGCCGGCCGGCGACGACCTCGCCCGTGCCACTCATCGGACGGGCTGCACCGGCGTGAACCAGCAGGGCAACCTGAAGGGCACCTACGCGCCGATGTCCCACCGGTGGGTCGAGCGCTGCTGATCGCAACCTCGGAAGTCTGAGGTACCGCCGGACCGCGTTGCCCGCGCACGCTGGTGGGCATGGGGATGATCCGGGGGAGTGTCGTACTGGGGGCCGCAGTACTGGCGGCGGGTTGTGCCGCGTCGGCGGGCGGGGCTCGCGACGCGGGGCCGGTGCTCATCGAGCGCGCGGAGGGCACGCTCGTCGCCGAGTGCATGACGAAACAGGGCTTCCGGTACTGGCCGCCGGCCCCCGCCACTGCCGACGAACGGCGAGAATTCCCTTACGTCGTCGATGATCCGGCTTGGGCACGCGCACACGGTTACGGTGGCGATCTCGTCGCGCAGCGCGAACACAGGCGGGCCGAGGACCCGAACACCCGTTACCTGGACTCACTGAGCGAGGAGCGGCGTGCGGCGGCCGCGGTGGCCCTCGGCGGCACCGGCTCCAGCTCGGTCGAGGCCGTGGTGCCCGGCGGCGCGACGATCGGGCAGAGCGACACGGGCTGCCTCGCCGAGGCGCAGCGAACGCTCTACGGCGACTTCGACGCCTGGGTACGCGCCAGCGTGGTGACCGGCAATCTTTCATCGCTGTACCAGCCCAAGGTGACCAGCGATCCACGGTTTCGGAGGGCCGTGACGGCCTGGTCCGGCTGCATGCACTCGGCCGGGCTGCCCTACGCGAGCCCGCAGCAGATTCAGCGGCAGCTTCCGGAACTCACGGACGGTCAGAACCCTGCGCAAGCGCACCGGACCGAGGTGGAGCTGGCGGTCGCCGAGGCCGGCTGCGCACTGGCCACGCCGCTGTCGAAGGTGGCGCGGGACCTCGACCGGCAGTACGGCGACGAGGTGCGCCGGCAGTACCGCTCCGAGGTCGAAACCACCGAGCGTCTCCGGCGCGACGCGCTGAACCGGGCCGAAGAACTCCTCGCCCGGAATTCCTGATGGCCTGCCGCGGAACCGCCGCGGCTGAGAAGGAGGAAGAAAATGAGCGTCAAGTCTGTCACCGGGGTGTTCGCGGGTGCCCTGTTCGGGCTGGCCATGCTGCCCGGTCTGGCCAGCGCCGAGCCGACCGCCGCGGCTGCACCTGCCGGGGCACGGGCCGATGTGTGCGCGAGCAAGGTGGCCAACAGCGGTTACGTGCACACCTACTCGGGCACTGGCTGCGACGGCAAGCCGATCTGCAGCATGCTGGGCAATGACTCCGACTACGGAAACTCGAAAGGATGCTCCGGAAAGGACGACAACAGCGCATCCTCGCTGTTGAACAACGGCACTGCCGCGGGCGGTAACGACACCAGCGTCCGGTTCTACCGGCTGGCCGGTTACGGCGGTGGCTCGATCTGCCTCGGATACCACCAGTACGCGTCGAACCTGGCCAACTGGACGTTCACCAACGGCACCAACGCCGACAATCGGATCAGCTCGCACAAATGGGTGCCCAGCTGCTGATCGGCGTCCGAGGGGAGCGAACGTGAAACGGAGACACCTCTGTCTCGTGGGGGCTGTGGCCGCGGCGGCGGCACTGGCACCGGCGACCGCGCAGGCCGCGACCGAACGGGTCTACCTGCAGTTCAACATGGCGGGCAACACGCAGCACGGCGGGGACACCGCGGTTGCCGACGCGGTGGCGAACAGCGTCGAGGATCGGAAGCCGTCCGTGGTCACGCTCAACGAGGTGTGCGGGTCGCAGTACGCCCGGTTGAAGGAACGGCTGGCGGACGACGGATACGACTCGGCCGCCGGGCCCACCGGGCCGACCTGTGACAACGGCACCAAGTACGGCAACGCGATCTTCGTGCACAACTCGGTGCGCGAATACGCGAACTACCAGCTGCCGAAGATTTCGGACGAGTCGGAACCACGGCGGATGCTGTGCGTGGCAGCCACCGAGGACAAGTCCATGGCCTGTGTCACCCATCTGTCCAAAGGAGAGTACGAGGAGGAACGAAAGAAGCAGATCGAGTTCGTCGCCGGTAAAACGCAGGAGTTCTCCTCGGCCGGCTACCGGGTGATCGTCGGCGGTGACTTCAACACCGAACCGCGGGCGAAGACCATCGATCCGATGTTCGCGTCCTGCTACCGACCGAAGGGCTCGGGAGAGCTCTACGAGGCGGCCAGCGAACGCTGCGGCCGCCGCGCCGGCGAGGCGACGACCGATCACGGCGGGACCGACGGTGCGGGGAAGATCGACTACCTGTTCTTCTCCGGCGAATACCGCGCGCTGAGCGCGGACGCGGTTCCGGTCGGGGTGTCCGATCACCATCTGCTGTGGGCGAAAGCCAGCCGGTGAGCTGAGCGGGCAGGCGACCGTCGCGTCCGGCTGCCCGGCTCGGTCGCCTCCCCGACGAGATCCCGGAGGAACCGGACCTGTTCCGGACTCCGGGATCTCGCCGCGTCGGGAAACGCGGTACGCGGGCGGTACCGCGCCGCGCGTAGGGCGATCCACCGCTTGCGGACGGACGCGCCGGGCCGGTTCGCCGGGTAGTTTTCTGGCCCATGCGGCAGTGGTGGCTGGAGCGGAACCCGTGGTTCGGGCGGGTGTTCCGGACCGTCGTGGTGCTCGCTTTCGTGCTGGGCGCGACCGGCGCGGCCGGGCGCTGGCAGCATCCGGGGCAGCCGCTCAGCCCGGGCGGTGCGCTGTGGCTCGCCGCGACGGTGCTCACGCTGCTGGTGGTCGACCGCTACCCGTTGCCGATCTTCGTGCTGACGGCCGCTTCGGTGTTCGCCTACTACTCCTCCGCCGAGCCCGGCGGGCCGGTCATCGTGGTCCCCACGATCGCGCTGTTCCTGCTGACCCGCCGGAAGGGGCCGGTGGTCGCGGGCACGGTCGGCGGGACGGTGCTCGCGGCGGCCTATGGTGTGCACGCGATCGTATGGCAAACGTTTGCGATCAGCGTTTCGGCCGGTTTCGTCGTGCTGTGGACGGCGGCCGTGATCGGCATCGCGACGGCTGTGCGGTATCAGCTCGCGGCCATCGCGGCGCGCCGTGGACAGGCCGACGAGCACCGCCACCGGATGGCCGAGCAGGAGCGGCTGCGGATCGCCCGTGAGGTGCACGACGTGGTCGCGCACAGCCTCGCGATGATCAACGTGCAGGCCGGCGTCGCCGCGCACGTCGCGGATCGGCGTCCGGAGCAGGCGAAAGAGGCGCTGCTGAACATCAAGGCAGCCAGTGCGTCGGCGCTGGGCGACCTGCGGGCCACGCTCGCGGTACTGCGTTCCGGGGAGAACCGGGCACCCGCGCCGAGCCTGGCGCAGATCGGTGAGCTGCTCGACCACGCGCGCGCCGCAGGCCTGGCCGTGACCGTGCACGGCGAGGCCGGCGAGCTGCCCGCCCCGGTCGACGGCGCGGCGTACCGGATCCTGCAGGAATCGCTCACCAACGTCGTGCGGCACGCGGACGGTGCCCGGCAGGTCGAGGTGCGGCTCGATCGCCGGCCGGGCAAGCTCGCGTTGACCGTGCGCGACGACGGTCACGGCGCCGGCCGGCCGGTCCCCGGGCACGGCCTGCGTGGGATGGCCGAACGCGCGGCGGCACTCGGCGGCACCGTCGAGGCCGAGGCCACCGAACGAGGCTTCGAGGTCCGCGCCGAGCTGCCCGTGGAGGAACAGACATGACGATCCGGGTCGTACTGGCCGACGACCAGGCGCTGGTCCGCGCCGGGTTCCGCGTGCTGCTGGAGACCGAGGACGGCTTCGAGGTGGCGGGTGAAGCCGGCGACGGCGCACAGGCCGTGGCGCTCGCGCTCGAACACCGGCCGGACATCGTGGTGATGGACGTGCGGATGCCGGGCACCGACGGGCTCGAAGCGACCCGCCGGATCACCGGCCACCCCGACCTCGCCGAGGTGAAAGTGCTGGTGCTGACCACTTTCGACGTCGACGAGTACGTCTACGAGGCGTTGCGTGCCGGCGCCAGCGGATTCCTGCTCAAGGACACCGAGCCGGTCGAGCTGCTGCGTGCGCTGCGCGTGGTCGCCGCAGGGGAGGCGCTGCTCGCGCCGACGGTCACCCGGCGGCTCATCGCCGAATTCGTCAGCCGTCCCGAGCACCGGCGCGTCGACCCGTCCGCGGTGGCGGCGGTGACCGAGCGGGAACGCGAGGTGCTGGCCCTGGTCGCGGGCGGGCTGTCCAACGACGAGATCGCCGCCCACCTGGTGATCTCCACGGCGACCGCACGCACCCACGTCAGCCGCATCATGACGAAGATCGGTGCCAGGGACCGCGCGCAGCTGGTGGTGCTCGCCTACGAATCCGGTCTCGTCACCCCGCGCCGGTGATGCCTCCACGGACTTCGCCCGGGACTCGCTCGAAGGTGTGAGTCCGGCCGTGTCGGTGCGCGACCTCCCCCGTTCGGCCGCCGCATCGGCAGAGCATCGGCAGAGCATCGGCAGTCAGCGAGGGGACCGGCGGAAGGAACTCGAATGGCGTGGGAAGTCTTCCTGGTCGCCGCGCTGGCCGTGGTGTTCCTGGTCCGGCTGGTGGTTGCGCTCCGGCGGAGCTGACGGCCGCCGCCGCGGCGCGGGGCGGCGCACCGGCGGCTCCGCGCCGCGGTCCGGCGCCTGGTCCGGCCGCGGCCGGTGCGCACCGCCGGCCGGCCGCGTCACCATGGTGCGCTGCTCACCGCGCGGCGGCTGCGGCTGGGGACGGCCACCGTTCCGCGGCAGCCGGCCGTTCGGCCCGGGCCGCGGTGGGTCAGCACGGCGCGGGTCAGCGCGGGGTGAATCGGCACGGGGCGGCGCCGGCCGGCGCACCCGCGGGTCGGGCCGCCGGGAAACCCGGGGGATCTCCGTGGTGACCTCGCTGTCCACGGGCTCTTCCAGGTCCTCGACCGGCTCCGGCTCCGGTTTCGGCGATGGTTTCGGCTTCGGTTTGTGCGAGAGCCGCCGCGCCAGAGTGTGACTGGGCCGCTCCACGAACCGGTAGCTCACCTCGACCACGCCGAACACCACCGGGATCAGGATCAGCAGCGCGATCGGCAGCGGCACCGCCGGACGCAGCAGCTGCAGCAGCACGAACGTGACCGTCATGTGCAGCAGGTAGATCGAGTAACTGCGTTCCGAGAGCAGGGTCCAGATCTTGCGCTGCTTCAGCTTGTCCTCGGCGAACATGCCCAGCAGGAAGCACACCACGGCGAACGCCATGGCGAGGTTGTAGGAGGAGTCGACGCGGCCGACGTCGATGATGTCGGCCAGCACGTACAGCGCCCAGGCGCACCCGCCGTACAGCGCGCCCGTCCACAGCGGGATCTTCTTCGCCGTGGTGGCCCAGATCGTCTGCCCGATCACCATCACCGGCAGATACGACACGTTCACCGCGAACAGCGACCACGACGGACCGAGCTGCGAACGGCTCATCATCACCACGAAGATGAACGTGAGCTCGACCGCGATCGCCAGCCACGTCCACCGCCGCAGCAGCGGCAGCACGGCCATCAGCAGCACGTAGAAGATGACCTCGACGATCATCGTCCAGGCCACCGGCACCAGCACGATCTGCGGATAAATCAGGTAGTTCAGCAGCGAGGTGTTGGTCAGGACGGTGAGCGGCGTCAGCTCCTGCGGCTGGCCGGTCGAGGGCGGGTGCAGGTTCACCAGCAGCAGCACCGCGGTGAGCAGCACCACGAACAACATCGGCGCGTACACCCGGATGAACCGGTTCACCGCGAACCGGCCGGTGCCCTGGCGCAGCGCGATCGGTGTCACCACGAAGCCGCTGACCAGGAAGAAGAACGGCACCGCGATCTGCCCGATGCCCTGTTTCGCCATGTGCATCGGATCGCTGGTGAGCGCCTCGATGAAGGTCACGTACGGGGCGTTGTCGTTCTTCGCGATCACCCACGGGTGCGCGATGTGGCTGTAGAACACGAGCAGCGCGCCGAGGCCGCGGCCGATGTCGATGAAGACGATCCGGGTCTTCTTGGGCTCGGCGGGTGGCTGCTCGGCCAGCGCGGCAGAGGTCTGCTCGGCCAGCGCGACCACCCCCGTCTTTCCGGCCTGACTGCTTCGAGCAGGGTAGCGCCTCGCCCGGCCGCCGCGGACCACTCCCCGGAAATGGCCGCTTCCGGCGATTCGATCACGGGCACCCGTTCTGGCCTCGGGATATGCCGTCCACCGGTACGATCGGGAGGGAATTCGTCCGAACACACGCGAGTAGTGCAGGAGTCCGGGGAGCGTGCCGCAGTCCACCCTCGACGTCACCGTCGAGCGTTCGTCCCCGTTCCGCACGGCCGTCCGGCAGGCACTGCCCGCAGTGGGCCTCTACCTGCTCTTCCAGGTGGTTTCCTTCGGGCTGCTGTGGCTGATGAGCTGGAAGGCCGACGTCTCGCCCGGCCGGTTCGTCGACGACTTCGACGCCAGCTGGTTCCTCTCGGTCGCCCAGCACGGCTACGACCAGCAGGTCGTGGCGGGCGCGGACGGGGCGCCGGGGGAGAACAGCCTGGTGTTCTTCCCGCTCTATCCGGGCCTGGTGGCGATTCTCACGCTGTTCGGGATTCCGGCGCTGCCGGCCGGGCTCGTGGTTTCGGTGCTCGCCGGATGCGCCGCGGCGTGGGGGCTGTTCGTGCTGGGCCGTGACTTCGCCAGCCCGCGCGTGGGGCTGCTGATGGCGGTGTTGTGGTCGGTCGGCCCGGGCTCGGCGGCGCTGCACCTGGCGTACTCCGAAGCGGTGCTGGTGGCGCTGGTGGCGTGGGCGCTCGTCGCGGTGGCCCGACGGCAGTGGGTGCTCGCGGGCGCGCTCGCGTTGTTCGCCGGTCTGACCAGGGCGAGTGCGGGCGCGCTGGTCGCGGCGGTCGGAGTCGCCGCGCTGGTGGCGGTCTTCCAGCGCCGCGACGGCTGGCGGCCGTGGCTGGGCGGGCTGCTCGCGCCGTTGGGGCTGCTCGGCTACCTGGCCTACGTCGGCATCCGCACCGGCCGCGCGGACGGCTGGTTCTGGCTGCAGAACGCCTGGCAGATGCACTTCGACTTCGGTCAGTTCACCTGGGAGCAGGTGAAGGAGGGCCTCACCGTCGACCGGGCGAGCTGGATCACCGTGACGGCGCTGATCGTGCTGGTCGCGGTCGCGCTGCAGCTGTGGACGTGGGCGACACGGCTGCCGCTGCCGTGGCAGGTCTACGGCACGCTGACCGTGGTGATCGCGCTGTGCTCGTCGAACTACTTCCAGTCCCGCGCACGGTTCCTGCTGCCGGCCTTCGTGCTCACCGTGCCGCTGGCGCTGGCGCTGGCGAAGCTGCCCAACCGGGTCCTGGCCGTGCTGCTGCCCTCGGCCGCCGTACTCAGCGGCTGGTACGGCGCGTACCTGATGACCATCGCGCACCTGGCACCCTGACTCCGGCGAAGGAGCTCAGGGTGCCAGCCACAGCGTCACGAACTGCTTCTCATCCGCCTTCGCCGCCGCGATCAGCGCCGCGTCGTCCGGGGTGCCCGCGGCCGGGCCATCGTCGGTCACGACCTTCGGCGTGTAGCCCAACGCGCGGTAGCCGGCCAGCACCGCTGCCGGATCGTCGCCCAGCTCGGTGATCGCGCCCGGGTCGAACTCGCACACCACGTGCGGCCGGTCGCGGCGCAGCACCTCGGTGAGCCCGGCCAGCGCCCGGTGGTCGCGGCCCTGCAGATCGACCTTCACCAGCCCGATCCGCTGCGCGGTCACCTCGGGCACGCTGTCCAGCCGCACCGCGGGAACCTCGACGCCCGGCCCGTCCGCGGTCACGCGGTTGTCGCCGCTGTTGCCCGGCGTCGCCTGCGCGAGGCGCACCGTGCCCGGGGCGTCCCAGGCAGCCGACTCGACCACCGTGACCCGGTCGGCCACCGCGGCCGGCAGGTTGACCGCGACGTTGCGGCGCAGGAATCCGGCGTTGACCGGGTCGGCCTCCACGGCGACCACCTTCGTCACGTCCGGAGTGGACCGCAGCAGGCGCAGCGTGTGGTAGCCGACGTGCGCGCCGACGTCCAGGAACGCGCTCTCGGCCAGCTTCGCCATCAGCTCGGCCTCGCTGTCCTCCCAGGACCGGTGGAACACGATCCACGGCAGCATGACCTCGTCCACCGGCATCAGCAGCGCACCGACGTCGCACGGGACCACGTCGGCCCCGCGCGGCACCGGGGTGTGCGCCATGCGGGCCGACTCACGCATCGCGCTGACGTCGAGGGTGACCCGCTGAATCGCCTTCTCGTCCGCGTCGAGCCGCTCGTCGCGGGAGGAGAACATCTCGTGCACGGAGGCGGTGCTCGCCTCGATCTCGGAGCCGATGCCGCCGTAGCCCTCGCGCAGCTTCGCCACGTCGCCTTCGAGGTTGCGCAGCGCCAGCTCGGTGTCCGGCGCGCGGTGCCGCAGCTCTTCGACGGTGGTGCGCAGTCCCTCGAACCGCTCGCCGATGCCGTGCACGATCGCCGCCGAACGACGCGTCTCGGTGAGGTCGCGCTCGAGACCCTCGACCCGGTCGAGCAACCTGCGGTTGCTCTCCTCGGTCGCCTCCAGCAGCCTGCCCATCACGGTGCGCTGATGTACGTCGTAGTGGTCGATCGCGCGCAGCACGGCCTTGCGCAGCGCGGGCGCCAGCGGCAGCCGCGACGGGGTGCCCGCCTCCGGCCGCCAGCGCAACGCCTCGGTGGCCTCCTGCAGCGGCGTGAGCGGATGCGCGGACGGTGGCGCGTCGACGGTGTTCCGGCGCTCCTGCCACGTCCGGTACGCCTGCCCCAGCTCCTTGCGCATCCACTCGGCGGCGGCCGCCATCGAACGATCGCGCAGGACCGCCTCGCGCGCCCGGCGGCCACGCTTCGCGGCCTCGTCCGGATCGTCGGCCACCTGGCGCATCGCGGCCGCGGCCGAGTCCAGATCGGGCTCGGCCCAGGTCGCGCCCGCGTGGTACGGGTGGCTGTCCGGCCCCACCGGAACCATCCGGTACGGCACCGGCCAGCCGGTGCTCGCGTCGAGGAACTCGGTGGTGCTGGAGTAGTCCGTGGAGATCACCGGCATCGCCCGCGCCATCGCCTCGGCGACGGTGAGGCCGAAGCCCTCACTGCGGTGCAGCGACACGTAACAGGTGCTGCTCTCGTACAGCTCGTGCAGCTCGGCGACGCTGAGATACCGCTCGACGAGCTCGATGCGATCGTCCCCGCGCACCACCGCACGCAGCCGCTCGGCGGCGTTCGGATGCAGCTTCGCGTTGATCGCCTTGACCGTCAGCCGCACGTCGTCGCGGCCGGGAAAGGCACGCCGGAACGCCTCGACGGCGCCCCACGGGTTCTTCCGCTCGGCCACGCTGTTGAAGTCGAAGGCGAACAGGAACCGCACCGGCTCGCCCTGTTCCCGCGCCGGCGGGGACGGTTCACCCGGATCACGCACCGGCACCGGGATCGTCTTGACCGGGATCGATGCGTGCGCGGCGATCGACCGGCGGCAGAACTCGCTGACCGTCCAGACCTCGTCGAGCATGCCGAACGCCTCGTGCTGCCACTGCGGGAAGTCCTCGAGTTCCCACGCCCACAGCCCGATCCGGTAGCGCCCGGCACCCACCTCGGGGTGGTTGGTCAGGATCGTGCGGGTCTGGTCGGCGTTCACCGCGAGCACGCTGATCGGGAACCGCGGATCGCCGACCGTGGCCGGCCGCTCGATGCCCGTGCGGTTCGAAACCGCCTTCTCCTCCAGCACCGAGGCCACCGGCACGCCGCCGGTCTCGATCGCCTCCAGCACGATCCGGCCCATCTCGCCGAGACCCAGCTCGGCGGTCAGGTAGCCGAGCAGGTTCACGCCGAACTCGTCGTGCGGGGGATGGGTGGCGGCCGGCTCACCGGGCAGCGCCCATTCGGGCAGCCCGGCCTCGGTGACCCCGGAACCGGTGCACCAGTGGCGGAAACTCTCCGCGTCGTCGCTGTAGGGATGCGGGAACGCCATCTGGAGATCGAGCCGCGACGACCAGATCGCGTGCGTGAGCCGGTTCAGCCCGGCCGCGGCCTGCGCCTGGTCTTCTGGCGTGGCCAGCCACTCCCGAAGCGCCTGCCCGCCGTCCCTGGCATAGGCGTGTGGCGGCGCGGGCTTGTCCTTGCGCTCGGCCTTGATCCAGCCCTCGCGGAACACGCGGCGAGCCAGCTTCGGCACCGGCGTGCCGTCGCGGAAGTCCTTGAAGCCGTACGGGATCGAGTCGAGCGATTCGGCGTACCCCGCCTCACGCAGCTTCGCGCCGTACGAATCGCAGATGGCCCGCAGGTCGTCGTTGTGCGACAGCAGCACGCGCGGCTTGCGCGCGCAGTGGAAGCTGAGCAGCCACGGCTTCTCCGGCCGGTAACCGCTGAAGTGGAAGAAGCGCAGCTTCGCGCCACCCGCGGTGAGCGTGCCGTCGGCTTCCCGGCCGATCGGGCGCTCGTGCAGGTTCCAGTAGGCGACGTCGTACCCGGGATCGGTGACCACGTGGTGGCGGAACAGCGAAGGCACCTGGTCCACCCACCGCTGGTCGGTGAACAGCTGCTGCTCGGGTGCCACGATCGCGTCGTGCCGCAGCCGGCCGGCCCAGAAGTCGAGGAACGGCCCGGCGCCCTTGCCGACCCCGAGGAAGCCGAGGTTGAACATGCCGGTGCCCATGATCACCGCGTCACCCGGCTCCAGGCCGTCCTGCGGCAGCGGGGTGAGGAAGTGCGGCGCGAGCACGATGTCGTGGTCCGCGGCCAGCTGCGCGACCTCGGTGATCGGGGCGAACAGCTCGATGTCCGGGTCGAGGTAGATCGCCGCCGCGGACGTCGTGAGCAGCTCCCGCAGCAGGTACGGCTTGACCGCCGTGGCGAGCTCGGTGACCGAGTACGCGGTGGCCATCCGAAGGTAGTCGTCCTCAGTGATGCCGAACGCGGCCGGCCCGACGACGTTCGCCCCGGATTCGTCGCGGTGCGCCTCGTCGCGCGGCGCGTCGATCACCGCGATGACGAAGCGGTCGGCCGGATGCTGGGCGAGGTACGAACGGGCGAGCACCCGCGCCGCCGGCAGGTAGTTGCCGGCGACGATGGTGCAGGCGGTGGTGCCCGGCTCAGGCATCGGCGGTCAGGACGGTGAGCTGCTGGTTCAGCGCGGTGGCGAAGTCGGTCTTGGTGGACGCGCTGTCCTTGCCCGAAACCTCGACCCGCACGACCACCTTGCCGTGCGCGTAGTGGCCGCGGACCTGCGCGGACTGGCCGTCCTTCGCGTCGATCGTGGTGGCCTGCACGCCGGGCTGGGTGTCGGAGTAGAGCTTCGCGCCATTCGCGGTCTGCACCCCGGCCAGCTGCTCGACCGCCTTCTTCGCGGTGACCTTGCTGGAGGTCTGGGCGAGCAGCAGGGTGATGTTGTTGCCGTCCGGCAGGTGGTAGACGACGAACTTGACCTTGCCTGCGCCCGCCGACTTGTAGGCCGACAGCTCCTTGTCGTTGAGGTAGGTCAGGGTGTCGACCTGCGAGAACGACGTGATCTCGTCGTGTGTCTCCGCCTGCCCGGGCATGCTCGCCACGGCCAGCGGGTCGGGCGGCTTCGGCGCCGAGGAGCTCTGCTGCGGGGGCTGGGCGTTCTGCTGCGGCTCGTCGCCGCCGCTGTCGCGGCCCCACAGCCAGAAGGCACCGAACGCGATCGCGGCCAGCACCACCACGGCGCCGACGATCGCGCCGATCTTCTTCCCGTTGCCCGACTTGGGTTTGTCGCTGAAGTACTCCGGACCCTGGCTGACCCACTCCGAACTGCCGCCACCGGAGTTGAAGGGCGGAAGATCGCTCCCGCCCCACGGCGGCGTCTGGTCGCTCTCCGGCGCGTTCCACGGAGCCGGTGCCTGCGGGAACCCACCCGCAGGCGACGAGGGCGCCTGCTGCTGGAACCCACCCGGCGGGGAGTACGGCGGCGGCTGCTGGCCGGGCTGCACGTACTCGGTGCGGCCCCCCGGGTCGGCGGACTGCTGCTGGGCCTGCCAGGACTGCACCGCCTGGGTGCGCTCGGCACCCGGATCGGCGACGGGCTGGGGCGAACTCTGCTGTGGGTTTTGTTGCGGGCTCTGCTGCGGGCTCTGCTGTGGGGTGCCGCCGGGCGGGCTGACCGGGGCGATCACCTGGGTCGAGTCCGCGTTGGACGGCTGCTGCGGCGCGGCGGGCTGGTCCTGCTGGCCGACGGCCGAGGACAGCACCTGATCACGGCGGATGCGGTAGTCGTCCGCGGACAGCCGCCCGGACGCGAGCTCCTCGTCCAGCCGGCGCAGCTCCTCCTGCCAGGACACCAGTGCCCCCCTTATCTGTCGGCATGGCGACGTTTCGGCGCGTCACCGCGACCCGATGTGGGTGACGACGTGGACATTGTGCACGGTCACGACCCCGCGTGACCTCGCGGGTCGGCTTCCGTGGCGGTGGTCGTTCAGCCGGCCGGCAGGGTGGCGACGGCCTTCGCCCGGATCTGCTCGATCCGTGACCGCAGTGCCGCCGGGTCCTGGTCCAGCGGCGCCGACACGCCGACGCCGACGGCGACCGATCCGGAGGTGTACCAGAACGCGGTGACCCGTCCGGCCGGGCTGCTGCCGGAGTAGACCAGGTCGGTGGCCGCGGGCCCGAGCGGGGCGCTGTCGAACCCGCCGGTGACCAGGTTCTGCCGCAGCCCCTGCACGAGCTGCCCGGCTTGCGCGGCCGAACCGGTGGGTACCGCGATCAGCAACGTGCCGTTGGTGGCCTCGGCGTAGGAGTGGTAGACCAGCTCGTCGGCGCCGGCCGCGCGCATCAGGTCCGCGTCGGCCTGTGACACGGCCTTGAGCTGCACGGCCTTGTCCAGCGCCATCGTCGAGTTGTCCTTGCTCGGAGTGCCGGCCAGTTTCGGCAGCTTGTCCTCGAGCGAGGCAGGCTGACTCGGCGACGACGACACCGGCGGCGGCGAGACCCGGTCGGCGCTGTCCGAAGTGTCGGACTTGCTGCCGAAGTACCAGATGCCACCCACGGCCAGCGCGAGCACGAGCAACACCCCGAGCGACAGGAACAACCAGGTCGGCCGCGAGCGCCGCCGTTCGGGCTCCTCCTCCCACAACCGTCGCGGCTCCGGCTGCCCGACCACGCTGAACGTGTCCGTGGTGGCGAGATCCGCCGGACTGGGCGCGGTGGTGGAGGCCCCACCCCCCAGCCCCTGACTCGAATCCCACCGAGCCCCCCGCCCGAACGGAGCCCGAGCCGCCCCCTCCGGCGAGCCACCCCCGTTCTCACCCCACGCGACGGGCGGCCGGCTCGGCTGGTCCGGCTGGTGGCCGGTTTGGCTCGGCTGGCCTGGCCATTGGCCGGTTTGGCCCGGCTGCTGGACGGGTTGCTGCTGGTTCGGCTGGTGCTGGCCTGGCTGGTACTGGCCCGGCTGATACTGCTGTGGTTGCGGCTGGTACTGCTCGTTCGGTTGGGGCGGTTGCCCCGGCTGGTACTGCTGAAACGGTTGCGCCGACTGGCCCGGCGAACCGGGCTGCCCCTGCTGCGGCATCGCGGGATTCGCACTGGACCAGCCGCTCCCCCCGGGAGCGGAACCGGCCGCGTGCCACTGCACCGGCGCCGTGCCCGCCCAGGTACCGGGCCATCCGGAAGCCGGTTGGCTCCCCGGAGTGCCGAACCCCGAAGTCCCGAACGGCGGAGGAGTCCCGACAGGATCGCCGGACGCCGGAGCCGCAGGCGTCGGCGCGGGCCCCGCAGGCCCGCTGTCCGCAGGCCCGCTGTCCGCAGGCCCGCTGTCCGCAGGCCCGCTGTCCGCGGGACCGCCGGCCGCCGGCCCGCCGAAGGCCGGACCATCGGCACGACCGGCCGCCGGCTCACCTGGGGTGTCCAGCGCGGAGCCGCCAGAACTGTCAGCCGCGGCACTGCCGGGTGCACCGTTCGTCGGGACGGCTGGGGCGCCTTGCGCGGAGCCGCCAGAACTGTCAGCCGCGGCACTGCCGGGTGCACCGTTCGTCGGCTCACCTGGGGTGGCCAGCGCGGAGCCGCTCGAATTGTCGGCCGCGGCACTGTCCATGGACGGCGCCCCCGCGTCGCTCGTACCCGCGTTGTGCGCACCTGCGTCGCTCGCGCCCGGTACATCGCTGGTCGCAGTACTCACCGAGCCCGCGTCCTTGTCCGCACCCGCCGGCCCGGCAGCCGGAACGCCCGCCGCCGTCGTCGCCGCACTGCCCCCCGCCTCGGCCGACGCCGCAGCCCCACCACTCACGGGAGCCGAGTCCGTCGCCCCTTCGGCGTTCGCCGGACCGGCCGCCGCACCATCGGCCGGGACAGCGCTCTCCGAACCAGTCGTCGCGCCTCCGGCCGAGCCGGTCTCCGTGCCTTCGGCCACGCCCACTGACATCGTGTCAGCCGACGCGCCTGCCGCCGAGCCGGTGGTCATGCCCTCGGCCGACCCAGACGTCGTGCCGCCGACCGACCCAGACGTCGTGCCCGTGGTCGAGTCAGTCGTAGCGCCTTTGGCCGTACCAGCCGTACCGGCCGTCGTGTCTTCGCCCGTGCCCGCTGCCGTCGACCCGGCTGCCGTGCCTCCGGCCCCGTCAGGCCCCGCCGAACCAGTCGCCGGGTCCTCTGCCACCGCGCCGGTCGGCGTGCCCTCGGTCAAGTCCGCTCCTGTCGTACCGGTTGAACCCTGCGCTGCCGCCGGTGCCGTGCTTCCGGACGAAGGTGTACCTGCGGTCGTGCCGGCGTCCGGGGTCCGCGCCGCGTCGGGAGTCGCTGCACCCGGCGCCCACGCCGCGTCCGGGGTCGCCGCGCCCGGCGCCCACGGGGACCCCGCGGCGGGCGTCGTCTCGGGCGCCCGCCGCGTGCCGGCCACTGAGGCCGGGCCGGTCGGTCCACCGGTCTGGCGCTGCGGGGATGCCATCGGCGAGGGCGCGCCGCCTCCGGAGGCCTCCGCGAGCAGGTCGTCGCGTTTGCGCCGGTGTTCGGCGTGTCCGATACGGCCCGCGGCCAGCTCCGTGTCCAGTCGCCGGAGCTCTTCCTGCCAGCTCATCACACAGCTCCCTGTCACCGGTTCGGGCGATAGTGTTCCACGCGCCCGGTCCTGGGGAGGTTCCGGTTCGCCGTGTGCCGGCGCGATCATTCCGCGCCACGCGTGCGACGTCCAGGGTGCCGGGCGATCCGTAGGATCGAGGTATGTCCTCCGCACGCGGTGCGCTCGCCGCCCTGGCTGTGGATCGGCTGGCCGGCTTCGACGTACCCTCGCGCGACCTCGTGGCCGCAGGGATGCGCGCGGTGGTCGAGGGTCTGGACTCGCCCACGCTGCCCGAGCTGGCCGGCAGCGAAGACCGCGATGCCGCCGGCTTGTTCACCCGGGTGGTCGACGAGCTGGGCATCGAACTGCCGGTGGACGCGGATGCCGCGCGCTGGCAGCTGCTCGGCGAATGCCTCGGCGCGATGGTGCGTGGCGACGTCCCGCTGGCCGAGGCGGCCGCGCTGTTCGAAGAACTGGACGCCCGGCTGGGCAGGCCGGGCGTGCTGGCAGAGCTGCGCCGATGGCTCGCGATGCTCGCCACCTGGATCCCCACTGACGTCACCCCGGTCAGCTTCTGCGAGGAGCAGGTCCGCCAGCTCGCGCGCCAGCTGCTCGCCGGGCCGTGGCCGCCTGTCACCCGTTGAGCGGCAAAAACTGTCGTACATACGTTCTAAGATTGGCCGTGTCCTGGGAGAACCCTCCAGCGGAAGGCGGCCCGCCCATGTCCTCACCTGCACCGGCGTACGTCACCCTGCCCACTTTCGTCGGCTACAGCGCCAGTACCGGCCCGTCGCGTTCGTCGTTCGTCCGGCGGCAGCGCCGGCTTTACGAGGATCCGGCGCGCGCGGCGTTCAACTACTACCGCCGTGCGGCCAACGCGGTGCGTGCCGGGCGGGCCGCTCACCAGGACGAGGCCGCGATGCGCGCGCTGGTCGACCACGCCGACGAGCGCACCCGGCCGCACTACACCGAGGTCGCCGAGGGCTGGCTGCGTTATCTCGGCCGGCGGGATCCGGAGCTGCTGGAGGTCGGCCGCGCGCGGTACTCGCTGGGCGATCTGGAGGTGGGCATCAGCCCGCAGCTCGGGTTGCGCAAGTCCAGTGGCCGCCGGTTCGCCACCTGGCTGTACTTCAAGGAGGAGCCGTTGCGCCGGGACGCGGCGCGGCTCGCGTTGTGGCTGCTCACCGAGGGAATGCCGGAGCTGCTGCCGGACGGTGAGGCGCTGGTGGTCGACGTGCGCCGCGCCAAGGAGTTCACGCTGTCGGCCCGGGACCGGCAGCGGCTGCGGCCGTGGGCGTTCAGCGAGGCGTCGGCGTTCGTCACCCTCTGGCACGCGGCGTGAAGGGGTGGAGCAGCGATTCCACTCGGTCGGGTGACGGAGCTACTGCGCGGCGCCGGTGGACTGGACAATCCCGCCCCCAAACACGAAGCTTTGCGCAGTTTCGAGCCCGACCGATGACTTCGAGGTCGACAAGTGAACGCTGCCGCAGCCTGGGAACCGCTCTCCCGAGTGGTCGACGAACCCGCCTGGTACTGGGTCTACGACAAGCTCGGTTTCTGGCCGAGCACCTTCGCGCACGACTGGCCGGGGTTCCGCGAACCGGCTCCGTCGGCCACGTGGGACCTTTCCACCGGGGAGTACCACCGGGATTCCCCGGAGTTCCGGCTCGGGCCGTACGCGGTCGAGGAGCACGACGTCGCGCGGGTCGTGCTCGCGGCGCTGAAGGAGATCGTCGCGGAGGACGAATGGCTGTGGGTGCTGCACTGGCAGCACCAGTCGTTCAAGTTCTGGCCGCACCGCATGGCCGGCGACGGCGAGTGGCCGGTGCCGGTGTTCCCGCGAGGGGACTACCACCTGTTCCTCGCCGCAGACTTCCGTTACGGCACCCTCGGCCACCCGTGGGAGCGCACGCTCTGCGTGTTCGGCGACGAATTCCTGCCCGCCGTGGAGAAGCACGGCGACGGGGTGCTCGGCGCGGTGCTGCGTCGCGACGGCCGGCCCTCGGCGCTGACCCGCTGATCACGGCGCTGCTACCGTCTCCAGCGTGTTCGAATACCACGGCTGGGTGACCATCGCCGCCACCGCGAGCGGTGACGACGACGCGGCGCTGCTGGAGCGCCTCGTCGAACGCGTGCACCGCACCCTGCGCGACGCGGGCACACTCGATCTCGTCGACCTGCGCTGGAGTTCGGGCCTGCCGATGCTGCACCTGGGTGGTCTGGACAAGCACGGTGGCGCGATTTCGCCCGAGCTGCTGGAGACGTTCGCCAGGGTCGGCGAGCTGGCCCCGGGTTCCTACGGCCTGCTGCACGTGTGGGACGACCAGGATCCCGAGCACGACAACGACTTCCGGGTGTTCCGGATGGCGCGTGGGCAGGTCAGCGAGCACGTCGATCCGCATCTCACGCCGGTCGCGCCGACCGTGCTGGATTCCTACGAGCTGTGAGGCGTGGCCGCTGCCCGCCGGAGCTTTCCGGCGGGCAGCGTGCGCGTCAGTGCCGTGGGGTCTGCGGCCGGTGGCCGGGTTCCTGGCGGGGCGGTTTCTGGTCGGTGCCGGGGAAGGTCGGCGCGGGCAGGTGCTCGGCCTCGTAGCGGGAAAGCGTCAGTGGGCCGGAGGTGTCCGGCAGCGTCGGCGGCTTCGCGGTGCGGTCGCGGAACCGGAACGCGGAGGTGAGGTCGCCGAACGTCCGGCGCCGCCAGTCGGAGATGTTCGGCTCGCGCACTCCGGTGACCTGTTCCAGGAACTGCAGCGTCGACGTGTGGTCGAAGTTCTCACTGCACACCCAGCCACCGGCGGTCCACGGCGAGATGATGATGCAGGGCACGCGGTAGCCGCCGCCGACGGACAGGCCGTTGCCCGCGGTTCCGCCGGGTGAGGTCTTGGTGACGAACTCGTGCGGGGTGCCCGGCTTCGGCGTGGGCGGGATGACGTGGTCGAACAGGCCGTCGTTCTCGTCGTAGTTGAGGATGAACGCCGTTTTCGCCCACACGTCCGGGTTGGACGCGATGGCGTCGATCTTGGACGCGATGAACGCGGCGCCCTCGGCGGGCGTGTAGTCCGGGTGCTCCGAGGCCGTCGAGGTGCAGATGATCCAGGAGACGGTGGGCAGTTTGTCGTTGCGCGCGTCGTATTCGAACTGGCCTTCCGGGCCGTGCGTGAGGCCCTTCTCCTTGAGCGGGGAGCCGTCGGGCGCGTTCTGGAAGTTCGCGAAGTTCTCCAGCATGTTGCAGCCGTAGGTGTCGTCCTGCTCGTACACCTTCCAGCTCACGCCAGCGGCCTCGAGGCGTTCGGCGTAGGTGGTCCAGGTGTAGCCGCCTGCCGGGGCCTTGTTGTCGAGGATCGGCCCGCCGTGCTCGCCGTCCGGGTCGACGGTGCCGGTCATCCACATCATCCGGTTGGGCCAGGTCGGGCCGAGCACCGAGCAGTGGTAGGCGTCGCAGATGGTGAACGATTCCGCGAGCGCGAACTGGAACGGCAGGTCGGCCCTGGTGTGGTAGCCCATGACGAACGGCCCGTTCTTGCCGTCGGCCTCGCGGTGCGCGGGCAGCCAGTTGTCCATCTTGCCGCCGTTGAGGGCGTCGTGCTGGACCTGCCAGGCGTGCGAGGTGGAGGGGATCTTCTGCGCGTTCGTGGCATGCGTGTCGAGGTGGAACGGTAGCGCGTAGCCCGCCGCGTTCTGCGCGTCGGGCTGGTAGAAGACGGAGCGCCCGTTCGGCAGCTTGGCCGCGTGGGGGTCGCCGAACCCGCGGACCCCCGAGAGCGTGCCGAAGTAGTGGTCGAACGACCGGTTTTCCTGCATCAGCAACACGACGTGCTCGACGTCCCGGAGCGAGCCACCCTTGGGCGCCCCCTGCGCGAGCGCCGCCTGCACACTGGGCGGCAACAACGTGGCGGCGGCGGCCGCCCCGGCCCCAGCCGCGGACCCGAGCAACCGCCGACGAGTCAGTTCAGTCATGGCAGCCACCCTGATCCGCGGTGGTCACTCACAAAGGTGACAACCGCGAACAGCATCGGAACACCACGTGAAAAACCCCCGCCAACCCGCCCAAAACCCCCACACCGAGACCCCACGCGCACGCCCCGATGCCACGCCGGCTCTGGGGTGCCGGGGGTGTTGGGTTTGCTGGTGTCCGGGCGGTGCCGGGTTTGGTGGTGCCCGAGTGGCTCCGGTTCTGGTGGTGTTCGGGGTGGCGCCGCTTCGGGTGGTGCCCGGGTGGCGGGTGGTGGTGGTGCTCGGGTGGCGTTGGTTCTGGTGGTGCCTGAGCCGCACCGGTTCCGGTGATGTCCGGGTCGCCGTCGGCTCGAGTGGCTCCCAGGTCGCGCGTTGCTCCGATCTGGCTTCGGGACGCGCCGTGTCCGGTTGCTCGGGCCGGTGCCCGGGTCATGTTGGGTTCGGTGGTGCCGTGCCCGGTTACCCGGGTCGCGTTGGGTCCGGTGGTGCCATGTCCGGTTGCTCGGGCCGTGCCGGGGTCGGGTTGGGTTCGGTGGTGCCGTGCCGGGGTCACGGTGATGCCGGTGGTGCCGTGCCCGGTTACCCGGGTCGCGTTGCTCCGACTGCCTCCGGGAAGCGCCGTGCCCGGTTGCCCGGGTCACGCTGGCTCCGGCGGTGCCATGCTCGGGGTACGTTGGCTTCGGCGGTGCCGTGTCCGTTTGCTCCGCTGGTCTCCGGGGCACGCTGGCTCCGGCGGTGTCGTGCCCCGGTCGCTGCAGTGGTGCCCGGGCCACGTTGGCTCCAGTGGAGCGCTACCCGAGACCCCCGCTCACCGGCCCCGTACCCGAGCCGCCGACCTCCTGGTCACCAGGCTGATCCCACTAGCCGAAGCAAGCTCGGCCACCCGGCAGATGGCCACCAGGTCAATCCGGTCACCGATCCTCGGCCGATCACCCGGCCCAGCCACCCGCCGCCGATCACGCCACCGCATCAGTCACCGGCGCCACCACATCAGTCACCGACTTTTACTCACCACGTACGATCCGGCCACCGATGGCACCGCAGGGGCTCCGGGGGCTCGGCCCCCGGGCAGTATGGCGAAGGACCCGCCCGCCCACGCTCTCCGTGGGCACACGGGTACCAGGTCCTGAGCGGATGACGGGATTCGAACCCGCGACCCTCACCTTGGCAAGGTGATGCGCTACCAGCTGCGCTACATCCGCGTTAACCGAGTGGTACTCGGTGTGCACACACTATATACCCAGCTCCGGCCGGCACTTTCGGGGGCCCCGGGTGCCCGATCGGCCTGCGGGACGCGGTGCTTCGGTGTCACATCGGGCGTACAAGGGGTGACGACTGGCTTTTCGCTCCGTATGGTGTCCCCATTCGACCGAATGGTGAGTCCTTCGGGGGAGGAGGTGCCTTGCCGGATGACCGAGCTGGGCACGGCGCCGCCACCAGCGGCCTCGGAATCCGATGAGCAGGCACTGCTGAAACGGCTCCGCGAGGGTGAGGACGCCGCGTTCGGGGAGCTGTTCGAACTGCACGCCGGCGCGGTGCGCAGACTGTCGCAGAACCTGGCCTCGGACCGGTCCGAGGCGGAGGACATCACCGCGGAGACGTTCTTCCGCGTGCTGCAGGCGTTGCGCCGCGGCGCGGGGCCGCGGAACTACATCCGCGCCTATCTGCTCACGGTCGCCCGCCGGGTGTCGTGGGAGTGGCACGGTGCGCGGCGCGACGTGCCGGTCACCGACGACGAGCTCACGTTCCGTGCGGGCGCGGGTGCGGACACGCACGCTCACGCGGCCGAGCGCACGTTGATCACCACGGCGTTCACCAGCCTGCCCGAGCGGTGGCGCACGGTGCTGTGGCAGACCGAGGTCGAGGGCGAGCAGCCGGCGATGGTCGCGCCCAACTTCGGGCTTTCCGCGAACGCCACTGCCGCGTTGGCACGCCGGGCGCGGCAGGGGCTGCGGGCGGCGTATCTGCAGGCACACCTGTCGGTGAACCGCGGTCCGGAGAACTGCCGTGCCGTGGTGGAGAAGCTGGGCGGGTTCACCGCGGGCAGTGTCACCGGTGCCGAGGCCGAGCGGATCAAGGCGCACCTGCTCGGATGCACGTCGTGCCGGGCGACGCAGGACGAGCTGCGTGACGTCTGTTCGTCGCTGCGGGCGCACGCCGAGGTGCTGGTCGTCGCGATGCCCGCGCTGATCGGCGTCAGCAAGGCCGGCGGTGGGGTCGCGGCGGCGATGAAGAGTCTGTTGTTCGGTTCGAAGGTGAAGGTCGGGCTGGCGTTGGCGTCGACAGCCGCGGCCGGTGCGGTCAGCTTCACCACCGGGCCGCTGATCTTCGGTTCGCATCCGGTGCAGAACGTCGGCCTCGACGGCGGGGCACCCGAGCTGGCGTTGCAACCGCCCCAGCCGTCGCAGCCGCCGCCGCAGGTCCAGCAGGGCCCGCGGATCGTGACCGGGATGCTGCACGGCGCGGCCCGCAAGGCGGACCCGAAGCCCGAGACCGGCGATGCGCACCTGGGTGCGGCGGACGTGCCGAAGCTGCCGGACGGATCGGGCCCGGCTCCCGCGGGGCGGTCCTCGTCGTCCGACGGTTCGCCGCGTGACGATCTGCCCAGCGGTTCGACCGAGGTGTCGACGGAGGTGTCGACCGACATTTCGACCATGTCGAGCCAGGACACGTCGACCGAATCGCGGTCGGACACGGATCCGTCCGGTTCGGGCAGCCCGGACTGCGATCCGCCGACAGACTCGACGGATCCGACGGATTCGACTTATCACAGCACTGAGGTGCCGCCGGACTACGTGCCGTCGTCGTCGGAGTACGTGCCCTCGCCCGAGTCGTACCTGCCGCCTTCGGTCACCACCACGCCGACCGGTTCGCCGGCGAGGTCCGCCAGTGCAGAGTCCGCCGGTGCGGAGTCCGCCGGTGCGGAGTCCGCGGCGAAGGACCGGGCCGAGGAAGACGTCACCGATTCGGCCGATTCCTCGTCGAGCTCGACGCCCTGAACAGCCAAAACGGACGAAGCGGTGAACACGGTGCGTGAGCACCTCGCGCTGCACCGTGCGGGCACGGTAACGTTGACCGAGCTTCAGCGTCGCCCGGGAGGCAACAGATGAACCGGCTGGTGCGCGGCGAAGACGGCCGCGACTGGGTGGTCCGTGCCCAGATGGAGTGGCGCGCACCCGCCACCGCGGACGATTTCGAACACGACGTCGCCGGCAGCTACGGCCCGGGTATCGCGATGATCGTCGTCACGGTCGTGCTCGCGGTGGCGCTGGTGGTGTGGACCCCGGAGGAGGTACGGGTTCCGGCGTGGGTGTTCCTCGCGATCGTGCTGGTGTTGCTGTTCTTCCCGTTGCGCTGGATCCTGCGCCGGCCGTGGACGGTGGTCGCGGAGACCGAGGGCGACGTGGGCGGCGACCGGCCCTCCGAGCGCTGGGTCGGCACGATCCGCGGCATGTTCACGGTGTCCGGTGAGGTCAAGCGGATTTCGAAGACGATCCAGAAGCATTCGCTGCCGGATTTCGACGGTCCACTGCACCCGGTCGAGTAAGGCCTGGCCGGAACGCCGCGGGCGAGCGAGACTGGGGTCATGCCCGAGTTGCCCGAGGTCGAAGCCCTCGCCCACCACCTGCGCGAACACGCCGTGGGCAGCACCGTCTTCCGGCTCGACGTCGCCTCACTGAGCGTGCTCAAGACCGCCGATCCGCCCTACTCCGCGTTGCACGGCCGCGAGATCACCGGCGCCACCCGCCATGGCAAGCATCTGGACGTGGTCCTCGGCGACCTGCATCTGGTGGTCCACCTGGCGCGCGCGGGCTGGCTGCGCTGGTCGGACGCGTTGTCCCCGGCGCCGTTGAAGCCGGGCAAGGGACCGATCTCGCTGCGGGTGCACCTGGAATCGGCGTCCGGTCCGGGTTTCGACCTGACCGAGGCGGGCACGAAGAAGGGCCTGGCGGTGTGGATCGTGCGCGATCCGGCGGAGGTGGCGAGCGTGGCGCGGCTGGGCCCGGACGCGCTGGCCGTGGACGCGTCGCAGCTGCGTGAGCTGTTCGCCGGCAAAGGCACCCGGCTGAAGTGGGCGCTCACCGACCAGAGCCTGCTCGCGGGCATCGGCAACGCGTATTCGGACGAGATCATGCACCGCGCGAAGCTCTCCCCGTACGCGACAGTGGGCAAACTCGCCGAGTCCGCGCTGGAGGTGCTGGCCGAAGCCATCCACGAGATCGAATCGGACGCCGTCGAACGCTCCGTGGGCCAGAACGCGGCCCGCCTCAAAGGCGAGAAACGCTCCGGCCTCCGCGTCCACGCCCGAACCGGCCTCCCCTGCCCGATCTGCGGCGACACGATCCGCGAGATCTCCTTCGCGGACAAGTCGTTCCAGTACTGCCCGACCTGCCAAACCGGCGGCAAACCACTGGCGGACCGAAGGATGTCCCGCCTGCTGAAGTAACCACTCCCGCGAGCCCGTGACGGTGCGACCTCGTGAGTGCCGAGACCGGTTCTAACCGGCGTGCGCACTCACGAGGCCGGTATGACGTGCTCGACGTTTCGTGCACGGCACTAGCCGACAAGGCCAGCCACCCTCGTCGGTTGGTGCCGGCCGACGGTGCGGACGGAGATGGTGATGCCCTGCGCAGTCAGCTCGGTCGCGATCCGGCGGGCGGAGCACTTTCGTTCCCGGCGTAGCTGCTCGATCCGGGCCACCACTTCGGCGTCCAGCCAGTGACCCGTGTCGCTTGCCCCGCGAGCGACCCGTGTCGGTTGCCCCCGCCAGTCACCAACCTCCCCGCTCCACTTCTCTCGCCGCACCGCGTTCCCCGCCGCACCGCGTTCCCCGTCCGCCGCACCGTGTCCCCGTCGCCGGGCCGTTCCCGACACGAGCTGAGGCAAGACGATGACCCCAACGCCCGCACCAGGACCCCAACGTCCGCACCAGCCAAGCCATGAAGGTCCCCTTCACCCCTTACGCACCGTCGTCGCGAAAGGGACCGCCGGGCCACGGGATCGTCACTCCGCGCCAGGTCGGTAAGCCATTCAGGGCAACCTCATCTCACTTACCGGCAGTGACGGTAGGCTTTGCCTACCCTCGGTCGTCACACCTGACAGAAAGTGGGAAGCAACCCTTGCACCCGGTGGGTCGAGCGCAGAGCATGGACGTCGTGTCCGCCTTTCCCTACGCGCAGGTCGTTCCCTGGGTACTGGTCGGCGTCCTGCTGCTCGTGGTGTTCGTGCTCGCCTTCAAGGCGCGCCGGCCCAAGGGGGTCATCCAGGACGCCGTGCTGCAGGCTGTGCACCGGATGTCCAAGGCGACGCCGAACCTGCGGGCCGGGCTCGAGGAGGACGCGGCCAACCGGATGACCGCCGAGCTGCTCGAGGTGCTCGACTGCCTCGCCGTCGGGATCACCGACGACGAGGGCACGCTGCTTTCCTGGGCTGGCGAGGCGACCGACCACTACCTCGACCTCGTGGAGGACATCGGCACCGCGCTGCGCAAGCACCGCCGCGCCGTCGCGAACCACAACCAGATGCCGTGCAACCACCGCGGCACCTGCAAGATGAAGACCGCCGCGATCGTGCCGATCCTCGTCGAGGGCGAGGCGCAGGCGACGCTCATCGTCGTCGGGCGCACCCGCGGCAAGCTCGTGCAGATGGCCGAGGCGGTCGGTCAGTTCGTGTGCACGCAGTTCGAGCTGGCGCAGCTCGAGGAGTCGCGCAACCAGTTGCAGCAGGCGGAGATCAAGGCGTTGCGCGCGCAGATCTCACCGCACTTCGTCTACAACGCGCTGAACACGATCTCCGCGCTCATCCGCACCGATCCGGAAGAGGCCCGCGAGCTGCTGCAGGACTTCGCGGACTTCACGCGCTGCTCGTTCCGCAGCTCCGGCATGTACACCACGCTCGCCGAGGAGCTACGCAACATCGACCGCTACCTCACGATCGAGAACGCCCGGTTCGGCGGCCGGCTCGAGGTGCGGATGAAGATCGCGCCCGAGGTGCTGAGTGTCGTGGTGCCGTTCCTGATCATCCAGCCGCTGGTGGAGAACGCGGTCAAACACGGCCTGGCCAGCAAACCCAGCGGCGGCTGCGTCACGGTGATCGCGCAGGACTACAGCCACGAGGCGCTGATCAGCGTCGAGGACGACGGCATCGGGATGGATCCGCGCCAGCTCACCGATTTGAAGAACGCGCACCGGACCGGTGCGCACGTCGGGCTCGGCAACATCAACCAGCGCATGCGCCAGGTGTTCGGGGAGGACTACGCGCTCACCGTGGACACCGCGCCCGGTGCCGGGATGAAGGTCACCTTGCGGGTGCCGAAGTTCAAGCTCGGCGTGCGGCCGAACATGCCGGACTACTCCGCGGACGTGCCCGCGCAGCAGGCGCCGGCCGCCGAGGAGCCGGACGCGGTGCACGGGTCGCGTTCGGGCATGCTGCCCGCGCACTGAAGTGGCTAGCCTGGAGGAATGAGCGTTACCGACAAGCTGAGTTCCCGGCTGCCCGTGCTCGGGGACCGGATCGAACGCAAGGACGTGGTCGCCGTCGTGAAGCTGCACGGCGTGATCACCCCGACGCCTTCGCCGCTGGCCCGTGGTTCGATCAACCTGGCCGCGGTCGAGTCGGCACTCACCCGGGCGTTCGGCCACGACCGGCTCAAGGCGGTCGCGTTGCAGATCAACTCGCCGGGTGGCGCGCCGACGCAGTCCGGGCTGGTCGCCGAGCGCATCCGCCAGCTGGCCGACGAGAAGAACGTGCCGGTGCTCGCGTTCGCCGAGGACGTCGCGGCTTCCGGCGGGTACTGGCTGGCGTGCGCGGCCGACGAGATCTACGCGCACAGCACGTCGATGGTCGGCTCGATCGGGGTGATCAGCGGCGGATTCGGGTTCACCGGCCTGCTCGAGCGGTTCGGCATCGAGCGCCGGCTGCACACGGCCGGGACGAACAAGTCCCGGCTCGACCCGTTCACCCCGGAGAAGCCGGAGGACGTCGAGTGGCTGAAGCGCATGCACAGTCAGCTGCACGACCTGTTCGTCAGCTGGGTCACCGAACGCCGCGGCGACCGGCTCAGCACGTCCGAGGACCTGTTCACCGGCGACGTCTGGCTCGGCCGGAAGGCACTCGAACTGGGACTGGTCGACGGTGTCGGCTCGCTCCGGCAGATCGTCGAGGACCGGTACCCGGGCGCGGAGATCACGGTCGCGGAGCCGAAGAAGCCGTTGCTCGCCCGGCTCGGCCTCGGTGCCCCGGCGGCGGCCAGCGCGTTGCTCGACGCGGTGAGCACCAAGGCGGCCTGGTCCCGGTACGGGCTGTAAGGCCGGCGGGCAAACGGGGGAACTCCCGGTGTCCGAAGGGTCTGTGCGGGTGGCGGGGGGTGGACATCGCACCCGGCAGTCGGCAGGATGCAGTTCACTGTGAGTGCTCACGAAGACACCCGCAAGCTCATCGTCCTGGCTGTGGACGACGAGCTGAAAGGGCTGGACGAACTGACCTACGGCCTGCGGAACAACCCGCACGTGCACCGGGTGTTCAGCGCATCCGACGCGTCCGACGCGCTGCGGTTGTTCTCGCACGACGACCCGGAGCTGGCGGCCCGGCGGGCAGGCGGCCTGCCGACGGTCGACGCGGTCTTCGCCGACATCGACATGCCCGGCCTGTCCGGAATGGAGATGTCGCGGGTGATCGCGGCGATGAATCCCTCGCCCGTGCTCGTCTTCGTCACCGGCCACGCCGAGGAGGCGGTGAACGCTTTCGACCTCGGCGCCGTCGACTACGTGCTCAAGCCGTTCCAGCAGGATCGGCTCGACCGGTCGGTGGCGCGGGTGCGGGAGAAGCTCAGCTCGGCCACCGGCCCGCCCACCGGGCAGGCCGCAGGCGAGCCGGTGAAGAACGACGACGAGGTCATCCCGGTCGAGCTGGCCGGCACCACGAAGCTGATCCCGCGTTCGTCGGTGCGCTGGGTGGAGGCGCAGGGTGACTACGCCCGGCTGTTCACCACCGAGGGCAGCCACCTGGTCCGGATCCCGCTGGCCCAGCTGGAGGAACGCTGGGAGAAGGCCGGGTTCGTGCGGATCCACCGGTCGTTCCTGGTCGCGTTGCCGCTGATCACCGAACTGCGGATGGGCCAGGGCGGCTATCAGGTCGTGATCGGCAACGAGGAGAAGGTGCTGCCGGTCAGCCGCAGGCACACCCGGGCGCTGAAGGACCGGCTGGTCGGCGCCGGACGGGGTGGCTGACCCCGTCGTGACCTCGTCCGAAGACCCCTACCACCGCCTCGCGAACGGCGTCCGCAAACCGGATCCGACGCTGGGATCGTGGTCGGACGACCAGGCGGTCGTGGAGCCGGTGCCCCCGGCCCCGGAGCCGCTGCGGGCCGGCGAACCCGCGCATGTGCGGCCGAAACGGGAGCGGGTGGTGCTCGCCGACTCCCGCCAGACGTCCGGCCGGATGCGCGGGCGGGTCGAGCTGGAGGAGCAGACCAGCTGGGGAAAGCTGCTGGTCCGCGACCTGGTGAAGGTGCAGCTGCGGACCTCGGTGCTGCTGTCCGTGCTGGTGGTGGCGGTGCTCGGCGTGCTGCCGGTGCTGTTCTACCTGTTGCCCGCGTTCGCCCGGTTCACCCTGATCGGCATCCCGGTCCCGTGGATCGTGCTCGGGCTGCTGCCGTTTCCGTTCCTCTTCGTGGTCGGCCTCTGGTACAACCGGCTGGCCGAACGACACGAACGGGATTTCGTGGACATGATCGAGAACTGACCGCACACACCGAAAAGGCCCCCGGTGGCGGGGCATCGCGCAACCGTGTGGTCATGCGAGGATTCCAGCCGTGGAGCTGAACCCGTGGGCGCTGACCGGCATCGTGCTGGTCGCAGTGGCGACCTACTACCTCGGGCACCGCTCGTCCCGTTCGGCCACCAGCACGCACGATTTCCTCGTCGCCCGGCGCACCGTGCGTTCGCGGCGCAACGCGGCCGCCATCTCGGGTGAGTACCTTTCCGCCGCCTCGTTCCTCGGCGTCGCGGGCATCGTGCTCAAGGACGGCGCCGACGCCACCTGGTACCCGATCGGGTTCACCGCCGGGTATCTCGCGCTGATGCTGTTCGTCGCCGCGCCGCTGCGCCGGTCCGGCGCCTACACGCTGCCGGACTTCGTGGAAGCGCGGCTCGGCTCGCTCGGCCTGCGTCGCTTCGCGACGGCGATGGCGGTGTTCATCGGCGTCCTCTACATGGTGCCCCAGCTGCAGGGCGCCGGGCTGACGCTCAGTGACGTGCTGCCCGGCGTACCCGCCTGGGCGGGTGCGGCGGTGGTGACGCTGCTCGTCGCCGCGAACGTGATGTTCGGCGGAATGCGTGCGATCACCGTCGTGCAGGCGTTCCAGTACTGGCTCAAGCTGTTCGCGATCGCCGTGCCCACTTTCGTGCTGTGCATCGTGTTCTTCGCCGGCGGAGGTCCGGGCGGAGTGCGTTCGCTGGGCACGCCGGCACCGCCGGTCTTCCCGAACGACACAGCGGTGTCGGTCAAGACGGACGTGACGGTGAAGGTCACCACCGAGACCTATTTCTACGCCTACGGCGAAATCGACGGCGGCCCGGCGCGGGGCGCGGCGCACTGGTCGCCTGCCGTACCGCACAAGGTCTCCGAGGGCACCACGCTGAACTTCGCGGCGGGCACCCCGGTACCGGTGGTCAGCGACGTTCCGGCGACGACCGACGTCCCGGCGACGAACGACGACTGGCTGCATCCGGCGTCCGGCGAACTCACCGACCTGCTGCAGATCTATTCGCTGATGTTCGCGCTGTTCCTCGGCACCATGGGCCTGCCGCACGTGCTCGTGCGCTTCTACACGAACCCGGACGGCAAGGCCGCGCGCCGCACCACCGTGCACGTGCTGCTGCTGCTCGGCCTGTTCTACCTGTTCCCGACGATGCTCGGCGCGCTCGCCCGGATGTACGTGCCGCAGCTGCTGGTCACCGGCAACACCGACGCGGCCGTGCTGATGTTGCCGCACGCCTTGCTGCCCGGGTGGCCGGGGCAGCTCCTCGGTGCGATCGTGGCGGCCGGTGCGTTCGCGGCGTTCCTGTCGAGTTCGTCGGGGCTGCTGGTGAGCGTGGCCGGCGTGGTGTCGACCGACCTGCTCCCCGGCCGGGTCCGCGATTTCCGGTTCGCCACGGCGATCGTCGCGGTCTGCCCGCTGGGGCTGACGTTGCTGCTGCGCACCGAGGACATCTCGATCTCGATCGGGATGACGTTCGCGCTCGCCGCCTCGACCTTCAGCCCGTTGCTGCTGCTGGGCATCTGGTGGCGCAAGCTCAGCTGGCCGGGCGCGCTGGCCGGGATGATCGTCGGTGGCGGCACCGTGCTGGCGGCGCTCGTGTTCAACATCGCCTGCGGGTACACCGGGGTGGTGCCACCGTGGTGGACGGTGCAGCCCGCGCTGATCACGGTGCCGGCCGCGTTCCTGGTGACCTACGTGGTGAGCCGGCTGACCCGCTCCGGACGACCGGACCTGGTGAACGACATCATGCTGCGGCTGCACGCCCCGGACCCGCTGGGCCTGACGCGGGACCGGGCGGTCGCGCGGTTCGGGCAGGTGGAGGACAAAGCGCGCGCCGGACGGGGACGGCACCGCAGGGGGTAGCCGTCCGTGGTCGTGGAGCGGGAGGGCTAGCGTTTCCTCACACGCGCACAACGTCACGACATGGGAGCATGGAACTGTGGTGAGCCCTTCTGAACTGCCGACCGCCGAGGTCCGCGACCTGCCCAAGGACGGCCTCGCCCTGCTCGACGTCCGCGAGGACGACGAATGGGCTGCCGGGCACGCCCCCGCGGCACTGCACATCCCCCTCGGCGAACTCCCGTCCCGAGTCGACGAGCTGGCTCAACTGCCCGAAGACCAGCCGGTCTACGTCATTTGCCGCAGCGGCGGACGCTCAGCTCGCGCAGCGGCCTGGCTGAACGCCAGCGGCTGGGACGCGGTCAACGTAGCCGGCGGCATGGGCTCCTGGGCCCGCGAAGGCCGTCCCATGGTGGCCGCAACTCCCGGCGCGACCCCCGAGGTCCGCTGACGGATGTCCTCGCCCCACCCCCCACCCGACCAGCCCGGCCCGCACTCCGGGCCGGCAGTGCCACCGGACGGTGCCGGTGGGGACGGTGGGGCTGTTCCGTCCGTCCCCGGCAGCCGTCCGGAGGCTGCCGGCACTCCGAAGGCCGCGGGGTCTGGTGACGGGGCGGGCATCTCGGCGGATTTGGACCCGGTGTCGTCGGCAGGGTCGGTGTCCTCGTCCTCGCCGCCGCCGCCGTCGTCGGGGTCCTCGCCGTCCTCGGTGTCCGGGAGATCGCATAGGTCGACGGGAGAGTCGGGCGGTGGCCCCTCTTCCGGTGGCCGGTTGAACGCTTCCGGCGGTGCTGGTTCCGGCGGCGGGCTCGGTGGTCAGTCGGATGGCCGCGCGGATTCCGTTGCCGATGATCAGCCGCGCGGCTCCGCGACCTCTGTTTCAGGTGACCCGGCCGGCCTTGTTCCCGGTGGCCAGTTGCACGGTTCTCCGCAGTTCGCTTCTGGTGGCCAGCCGGGTCCGTTGGGAAGTACTCCCGGTGGCCGGCCGGCCGGCTCCGCGAACTCCGATCCTGGGCAGCCGAGTCACTCGGTTGCCGCGCCGTTTTACGCTGCGCAGCCACCGTCCGCCCCGCCCGCAGGCCACCACCAGCACTTCGCCGGCCCGCATCCGAGTCACCCCGCCCCGCACGCTCCGGCGACTTATCCCCAGCAGCCTCACACGGCCTATCCCCAGCACCACGGTCATCCTGGCTACTCGTCGGACCACGGCCATCCCGCTTATTCGCCGGACCACGGTCACCCCGGCTACTCGCCGGACCACGGCCGTCCTGATCATTCGCCGGACTACGGCCGTTCCGGCCACTCGCCGAACCCCGCCCCCTCGGTCCACCCATTCACCTCGGCCCCGCAAGGCGCTCTCCACCGCACCGCGACTCCACGTTCGCCGCAGCGGCGGCCGGCACGGTTGCGCTGGGTCGCTTCGCCGCCGCCGGGAACGCTTCGCCGCCGCCGCGCCGTACCAGTGACGCCGTACACCGGTCCGCCGTCGTATCCGGTGCCGCCGCGCTGGGGGTTCCCGAATCTCGTCTGGCGCCGCCCGACCGCCGTGCCCGGTACTGCTTCCGGTCTGGTCCGGCCGATCGACCGCGTCCCGGTCCTCGCGCAGAGCCTCGTCATGGTCCTCTGGACGTTCGCGATCCTGGCCGTGACCGCCGCCGGTTCGGAGGTCTGGCGTTACGTCCTCGTCGTGCAAAGCCGCAGTTCCGCGCTCAACACGGGAGTGGTCGCCTTCTCCGACGCATTCGTCGTGACGGCCGGCCTGCTCACCACGATCCTGTCGCTGTTGCCCGCGGGACTGTCACTGTGGTGGCTGCTGGTCGCCCGCCAGGCCGCCGCGGAGGAGGCCGGCGAAGCGCCCGCGCGCCCGATCTGGCAGGTACTCGTCGGGGTCCTGGTGCCGATCGCGAACCTGCCACTGGCGCTTTCCGTGCTCGGCGAACTGGAACACGCCATCCTCCGCCGCCCCCGGGACGACCGTCCCACACCGAGCCGGCTGGTCCTCGTCTGGTGGGTCGCGTGGCTGGTGAACTGGGCGCTGCTCGCCGTCACGATCATCTGGCGTACCCGTTCCGGCATCCAGGCGATGGCAGACAGCGTCGTCCTGGTCGCACTCACCGACGTAGCCGCCGCGGCCCTCGCGATCAGCACGGCGCTGGTCATCCGACGCTTCTCGAGCCTGCTGATGCCCATCGCCGCAGACCACCTCCGCGACCTGCGCGTCCTCAAGGTCAACGGAGCTCCCGCGCCACAGCTCCGCCCCACACGCCCGGCCGGCGCCGCCCGCTGACCTGCGCGACTGCCTGGCACTGCAGGCTGGGTCGGCGTCGCGCGCTTGCCTGCGCTACGGCTCGGCGCCGCATGCTGGGTCGGCGTCGCGCGTTGGCCTGGGCTACGGCTCGGCACCACAGGCTCGGCTGGTATTGAGCGTTGACCTGCGCCACGGCTCGGCACTAACTGCCGGGTCGGCGCCGCCCGCTGACTTACGCCGGGCGGACCGGTGCCCCCGCGGGCGGACCTGCGCCCACGTACTCGTGCTGCGGTAGAGCCTTTGTCGCGTCTGGTTCGTCGTCGCGCCGAGCCCCTGGCCGCACTGGAGTATTGGTCGCGCCGAGCGTTTGGACGGGCGGGGCCCTGGCCGGGTTGGATCTTGGCGGCGGTGGGCGTTTGGTCGCGCGGGGCCCTGGCCGGGTTGGGTCTTGGCCGCACTGAAGTCTTGGTCGCGCCGGGCGTCGGGCTGCGCTGAATCCATAGCCGCGCTCGGTGCTTGGCCGCGCTGGGTGCTTGGCCGCGCTGAGGCCCGGGCCGCCTGAACCTGCGTGGCGGTTGAACCCGCGCTGTGCGTGCTGTGCGCTGATCCGCCAGGATCACGCTGTCCGGCACAGCGCCCCACTCACTACCGTTATGCAGAACTGCACCCAAACCGGCATCATGCTGCACCTGCGCAGCGCCGATACACGCCGGTCAACCACCCACGCCGCGCTTACGACCCTTCAAAGAGTGCCGATCGCCGGTTCCAGCTGCGCGAACGCCAAGCCTGCCGATTTCCGCACTCGCGAGACGAGCTCCTCCGGTGGGACGTCGGCCCACGTCCAGTCCCAAACGTCCTCGAACAGCAGCCGCAGCACGGACGTGAGGTGGGCCCCCGCGGTTCGCGACAGCATTTCCGGCTCGGGCTTCCGGTCGAGCAACGCGGCTACGAGAACCCGTTCCCGCTCGAGGTGCATCTCCGTGAGCGCCGACGAGAGCGTCTCGCTCTGCCGGATCATCCGGATGAACGGCAGTTCCGCGAACCCGAGCATCGCGCTCCGTTCGCCGAGCGCCGTGAGGAACCCGTCCCGCACGGCAACGACGGCGGGGCTCGACGGTGCAGCACGCACGAGGTTCGTCGGCCAGTCCACGAAGTCGGTCCGGATATCGAAGACGAGGTCTTCCTTCCGGCTGAAGTGATTGGTGACGGTCATCTTGGCCACCCGCGCCGCCTGCGCGACGTCCGCGATCGTCACCTGGTCGAACCCGCGATCGATGAACAACCGGGTCGCCACGTGCGAGATCGTGCGCCGGGTCTCCAGCTTCTTCTGCTCTCTGAGGCTCACCCCACCCAGCTTACTAGGTCTGTCCTAATTTTGTGCTTGACCCACTCAATGGGTTGAACATAATATGAGGTCCGACCTAATCACCGAGGGAGATGTGGATGACCACGCAAGCACCGGCTACCGACGCCGCACTTCGCCGTCTCGGCGGAGTCCTGATCATGGGTGCGGTGCTGTCGGTTCTCGACGCGACGATCGTGTCGGTCGGGATCGGTGCGATAGCCCGTGACCTGGACAGTTCGCTCCCGACCGTGCAGTGGGTCGCGAGCGGGTACCTGCTGGCCGCTTCGCTGACGATCCCGTTGTCCGGCTGGCTCGCCGATCGTTTCGGTGGCCGGCGGGTGTGGATCGCGGCCGTCGGGTTGTTCACGATCGGCACCCTGCTGTGTGGATTCGCCTGGTCAGCCCCGGCGCTGATCGTGTTCCGCATGCTGCACGGGTTCGGCGGGGGTGTGATGCAACCCGTCGGACAGGCGATTTTCGCGCAGGCAGCGGGCCCGCGGCTGGGCCGGATGATCGGTATCGTGACGCTGCCCGCCACCGTCGCGCCGGTCCTCGGCCCGATGCTGGGTGGCGCCCTGGTCCAGGATCTGGGCTGGCGGTGGCTGTTCTTCGGCACCGTTCCACTGGGTGTCACCACGCTGGTGCTCGCCCGCCGGCTGCTGCCCCGTGCCGAGCCCAACGGTGTGCGCGACCCACTGGACGTCCGCGGGCTCCTGCTGCTGCCGCCCGGGCTGGGGGCACTCGGCTACGGCCTGGGCGAAGGCGCCGTCTCCTTCGCGTGGGCGGGCGCCGCGCTGCTGATCGGGTACGGGTTCCACGCCTACCGCGCGAAAGCCCCCTTGCTGGAGTTGAAGTTGTTCTCGCACAAGGCTTTTGCCGTCGCCAGTGCGAGTACCTTCCTGCTCGGCGCGTCGCTCTACAGCTCGATGCTCTTGTTGCCCTTGTACTACGAGCAGGTCGAGCACACGTCCGCGCTGACGGCCGGTTTGCTACTCGCACCCCAGGCTCTCGGTTCTGCGCTGGTGCTGGCGGCGGGCGGGCGGTTACTCGAACGGTTCGGCCCACGCACGGTGATGCTGACCGGCATCGGACTGTCCCTGATGGGCACGCTCGCCTTCACCCAGCTCGGTGCCGGACCGAGTCCGGCACTGTTGACCGTGTCGTTGTTCGTACGCGGCGTCGGGCTCGGCGCCACGACCACCCCGGGCATGACGATGCTCTACACGTCCCTCGACCGCAGCCGTATCCCACGGGCGGCCAGCGCGATCAACGTCATCAACCGCATCGGCGGCTCGCTCGGCACCGCATTGCTTGTGTCCGTCCTCCACAGTTGTCCACCGGGCGCCGCGGCGTTCGGAACTACGTTCGGCTGGGCACTCGGGCTTTCTGTGCTGAGCCTCGTACCCGCCGTTCTCTTCCCGAAAGGAGTTCGCGCATGAACCTGCGCCTGCTGGCTGTGCACGCCCACCCCGACGACGAGTCGAGCAAGGGAGCGGCGACTCTCGCACGTTACGCGGAAGAAGGTGTCGACGTGCTGGTCGCCACCTGCACGGGCGGCGAACGCGGCGATGTGCTCAACCCAGCGTTGGACCGCGCCGAAGTACGGCAGGACCTCCCGGCCGTCCGCCGCCGCGAAATGGCCGAGGCGGCAAGGATTCTCGGCGTACGGCAGCAGTTCCTCGGTCACGTCGACTCCGGTCTGTCCGAATCACTGCCCGACGGCTGCTTCGCGCGACTACCACTGCACGACGCGGTCGAACCCCTCCTCGAACTGATGCGGGAGTTCCGTCCACAGGTGGTCGTGACCTACGACGAGACCGGAGGTTATCCACACCCGGACCACATCCGAACGCACGAAATCACCCGCGCAGCGTTCGAGGCTGTGGACAACGGCGGGCCGCGAAAGCTCTACTACCTGGCCACCCTGAGCCGCGCTTGGTTCCAAGCCATGCACGACGCGACGATCGCTGCCGGACAGGAGTCGCTCATGGGGCCGGTGCTCGAGGAGCTGCCCCCGGTCGACCGGCTCACCGTGACGACCCGCATCCGCTGCGAACAGCACTTCGCCACCCGCGACCATGCCTTGCACGCCCACGCCACACAGTCGGATCCGGCCCATCCGTTCTTCGCGCACTCCCGTGAGCTGGAACGGAGTGCCTGGCCTTGGGAGGAGTACCACCTGGCACGTACGACGCTTCCCGCCCCGGCCGGCCTGGAGGAGGACCTGTTCGCCGGCCTCCGCTGACTGCTCGGCTTCATCGCGTGCCGCCACGGATAGGCGCTGCCGGACAACGACGCCGGCCGTCGCTACGGGTTGCTGCTACCGAGTGCGGCCCGGACGCTGGGCTGGACACAGCCACGAGAAACCGTTACTGGTCGCCGTTTCCGGTGCCCGGACGCTGCTTCCGGAAAGCGTGACCGATCGCGACTTCCGGAGGTTTCCGGACGCTGCGGTCGGCGAGCCATGTCGAGCACTGCCGCCAACCAGCCCGCTGGACGTCCACCGGCCACAGTTCCCGCCTGCGCTGCGTCACGCAGGCACCGCACGCCACCCGAGCGCTGCGTCACGCAGGCACCGCACGCCACCCGAGCGCTGCGTCACGCAGGCACTCGAGCTCGGCAAGCCACTCGAGCGCAGCACGTCAGGCGAGCGAGGCACGTTCCGCAGGCAGCGCAAGCCACTCGAGCGCGGCACGCCACGCAGGCAGCGCAAGCACCCCGAGCGCGGCACGCCATCCGAGCGCGGCACGCCACCTGAACGCGGCACGTTCCGCGTGCAAGACCGCGGGAGCGCAGCCAGCCGGGCGGTGAAACGTCATACGGTGACCGGCAGCGTCCGTAGGCCACGGATGACGAATTCCGGTCGCCGTTCTGGTTCCGCGGCCAGGTGGAGGTCGGGCAGCCGGGCCGTCAGAGCCGCGAGTGCCGCGGCGATTTCGACTCGGGCCAGTGGCGCGCCGACACAGTAGTGAATACCCATGCCGAAGCCGAGGTGCGCGTTCGGCGTCCGGCCGATGTCCAGTCGGTCGGGGTCCTCGAACACCTTCGGATCGCGCGCCGCCGCACCCAGCAGCGCACCGACCTTCTCGCCCTTGGCCACCCGGGCACCGGCGATCTCCACTTCTTCGGTCGCAGTGCGCTCGAACAACTGCAGTGGTGCGTCGAAGCGGATCAGTTCTTCCACAGCCGGATCGAGCAGGGCTGGGTCGGACCTAAGACGAACCCACTGATCACGGTGGGTGAGAAGTGCCGTCACGCCGTTGCCGATCACGTTCACTGTTGCCTCGTGGCCTGCCATCAGCAGCAGAACCGCGGTGGCGACCACCTCGTCCGCGCTCAGTTCGCTGGCCATCAAGTCCCGCACGATGCCGCCGGGGGCACTCCGCACGACGTCGCGCAGGTAATCGACGAAGTCGGCGGCGGCCTGTTCGGCAGCGTCGCGTCCGGTCGCAGGGAGGCCGTACTCGTACATCTTCACGATGGCGTTGCTCCAGGTCACAAGCTGGGGCCCGTCCTCGACGGGAACACCGAGCAGCTCGGCGATCACCGCGACCGGTAGTGGTTGTGCCAGGTGTTGCAGAAGGTCCGCACTCCCGTCCGCGGCGATTGTGTCGGCCAGCTCGTCCACCATGGATTCCGCGACGCGGGCCACCATCGGATGCAGCCGTTGCACGTGACCGCGCCCGAACTCGCCGGCGATGACCCGGCGCAACCGGGTGTGCGCCGGCGGCTCATTCTCCAACAGAGAGTTGCGGTGCAGCAGGTTGAACGAGGCGAATCGCTCCAGTGGCTGAGCGTCGGTCCAGATCCGGCCGAGCCCGCGATGGCGCAACACCGCTGCGGACGCCGCATGGGAAACAGCGATTTTTAGGTCGAGCCCATCGTGATGGTGCACCTCCCCGTCGGTGCGTAAGGCGGCGAAGGCGGGATACGGGTCGGCGAGGAATGCGGGATCGCGAGGGTCGAACACCGGCCGACTCTAACCCGGGCGGCTCGGCACCCGGCCGCTTCGATAGCGTCGTGCGTCGAGCTTGGAGGAGGCTAAGTGGGTAAGGGCGCGCGGAAGAAGGGTCCCAAGCAGGACCGCAAACCGAAGGTGCGCGACGTCTTCGTCGGCCAGCCCTTCGAGGGCTTGGCGGCCGAACCGGAGCTGATCGCGCTGCGGGAGTTCGTCCCGTCCGCCACGGCGAAGCTGACCCTGGCCGACGGCGGCGACATCACGCTCGGCACCGTGCTGCCCATGGCCGCGGCCGCGTTCGTCCGGTCGGACGGCCATCGGTACCTCGGGCTCCAGGTGCAGACCCGTTCTTCGGATATCAGCCGCGACCTCGGCCGTTCACTGCGTTGGCTGCTGGAGGCCAAGCCGGGGGACGTCCTGTCCGTGCCCGACACCACGACGCCCGCCGATCCGGACGAGCACAGCCGGCTGCAGGACCTGCTCGTGCCGAGTGCGGAACTGGAAATCGCGCTGCACAACGACTTCGGGTGGTGGCTGCCCGAGGATGCCGACGCGACCGGTGACGTCGCGGTATCGCTCGAGCGCGCGAACGCGGCGATCATGCCGACCGATCGGCTGGGCGCCGGCGCCTACTGGGTACTCGCCGGCGAGAAGGCGCACCTGCGCTGGGTCCGGTCGGAACCAGAGAATCTCCTGTTGCAAGCGCTTGCGCGACTGTCCGCGGCCGGCACACTCGGCCTGGGTGATGGCACCCGGTACGCCGGTTCGTTCCGGGCGCACGGCCTGCTGGTCCCGGTCTGGGACCTCGACCCGGAGGCGCACGCGCGAGAATGGGCCGAGCCCAAGGAGCAACTCGGCGCCCGCCTGGAGGAAGCACTCAAGTCGCTCGACACCGAACCACTCGACGCCGTCGAGCGCCGCGCCCGTGACGGGTTGGTCGGGCGGCAGCTCACCATTCGCTGACCCGAGTTGTCCACTTGTGGATGGCGCGCAGCCACCCACAAGTGGACAACTCGATGGGACGATCACAGCGTGATCCTCCACATCTGCAGCAGGGGCGAATGGGCCGCGGTGCCCGCCGACGGTGCCTACCGTGCCCCTTCCCTCGACGACGCCGGGTTCATCCACTGCTCGGATCCGGGCACCGTCGTCCTCCCGGCCAACGACGTCTACCGCGACCACACCGACCTGGTGCTGCTCGAGATCGACCCGGCCGAGGTCGATTCGCCGGTCCGCTGGGAGGACGGAGTGCCGCCGCGTCGCGACGGGATCTGGTTCCCCCACGTCTACGGACCCATTCCGCGAAACGCCGTGGTCGCGGTTCACGATTTTCCAGTCGAGCCGGACGGCTCTCGGAAGCTGCCCGCGTCGCTTTCGGTGCGCTGAGAGTTCTCCACAGGGCACGGAAAGTAGTGGGTGGCTGTGGACAACCTGCGGGGGCGCTGATGCGTGCTGGAAAGGATGGGGAACCGCGGTCCGGAGAGGTCATCCCGGGAGGGGGCGATACGGTGACGGCAGCGGCACCGCTTGTCGCGGACGATGGGCGGATGTGGATGGATCGGCGGGTCGGCGCGGTCCGGCACGCGGATTTCGCCGATTTCGTGCGCACCGCGCTGCCCGGGCTCCTCCGGTACGGGCATGCGCTCACCGGCAACCCGCACGACGCGGCCGACCTGGTCCAGACGGTGCTCGAGAAGATCGGCACACGGTGGCCCGCCGTTTACCAGAAGACCGGCGATCCGGTCGCCTACGTGCGCCGATCGATGGCGAACGCGCATGTCAGCCGGTGGCGGCGAACGCGTCGTGAGCACCTCGTCGCGGATCTGCCGGACACCGGCTCACGCGCGCCGAAGGACCCGTTCGAACACGAACCGTTGTGGCAGGCCTTGCGGGACCTGCCGCCGCGGCAGCGCGCGGTGATGGTGCTGCGCTACTACGAGGGTCTGTCCGAAGTGGAGATTGCCGAGACGCTGGGCATCAGTCAGGGGACGGTGAAAAGCCAAGCGAGCAAGGCAATCGCGTCCTTGCGGAGGAAACTCGGGCAGCGGGAAGGGAGTGAGGAGGAGTGACCGGGTCCGAGGACGAGCTGGAGCAGCGGTTGCGTGCTCTCTTCGCCGACGACCGCCTCGCTGTCGAACCAGCCGACGATGCCGCTTCCGCGATCGCGGCCGGCGCACGCAAGCGCCGACGCCGGCGGCGGACGCTGACCACGGCCGCCGGGGTGGTGTGCGTGCTCACGATCGGAGCGGGCGTCGTGGCCTTCCAGCTACGCGCGCCGGACAACGGCGTGGCAGTGTCCGCCCAGCCGATCACGGACAGTCGCGTTCCGGCTGTCCCGCCGTCGGCAGAGTCCCCCTCGAGCACATCGGACGTGCCAGAGCCGCCACCGGCCGTGACGCCGCCGTCGGAAGAAACGCACTCTTCTCGCCAGCCGTCGGGAACGCGGAAGTCGAAATCCCCGTCCGGCCGCGCCACTGCGCAGGCGACGTCCGGCGCCTTGGTGACAGCGGATGGGCTGGCCGGCGTGAAATTGGGGATGAGCGAGCAGCAGCTGACCGACAACGGCGTCACTCTCCTGCCGGTGAAGGAGTCGCCCGGCTGCCGGTACTTCGCCCTTGCCGGGCCGGGAATTCCACGCTCCACTGCGGTGGTGTCGCCCGACAACGGTGTGGTCGCGGTGAAACCGGTCGGAGCCGCGCACACCCCGGAAGGTGTGGGGGACGGCTCGACCAAGGACGAGGTCGCGGCCACCTATCCGGGAACGTCGGAAACGGCCGGCGCCCTGGTCTCGCCGACCGGTGACCAGGGCACCTACCGCTTCAGCCTCAGCCCGGACGGCGCGGTGGCCAGTATCGAGGTCCGCACCGCGACCCAGGACTGTCTGACCTGATTCGCCGGAATTGCCTGTCCCGGAAGCGAGGCGACGGCCGCGTCGACATGGCCAGTCGGACTGATTAGGCCGAGCCCATACAGAGTCGTCAGCCTGTGGACAACCTCCGTGCATGGCTCAGGAGGTCCGAGACCACGCCGGGCCGATTTGGCCGCCTCTTGCACGCGGAGCGTGCTGGTCATCGGCCCGTGCACAGGTGGATCCAGCCGTTCGGCTCGGATGGGTTGTGCCGGGCCTGACGGTGGTGACGCAGGCGATGGACGCTTCCGGGCTGTCCTGCCGGTGAGGACGTGGCGCTGATTGCAGACGGTGCGGGCGGCTCTGCATGTCGGTGGGCGCACGGCCTTGCTCGGCCGGTGGGGAGGTGGCTTTGCCCGCTGGTGGGTGCGTGGCCCTGCTTGCCGGTGGTGTGGGCGGCTCTGCCTTTCGGTGAGGACGTGGCGCTGCTTGCCGATGGTGTGGTTGGCTCTGCCTGTCAGCGCGGGTGTGCTGCGTTCGCTGGTAACGGTCCGTGGTTCTGCCCGTGAGCGTGTGCGTTGCTCTGCTCAGCCGGTGAGGACGTGGACCGCCTGTCGGTGAATGGTGCGGCTCAGCTTGCCGGTGGCTCGTGCACTGCCCGTCCCACATCGCCCCGCTGATGGCGTGCTCTTTCTGCCTGTGATCCTGTGGATTCCTAGGTCGGTGGACGGCCGCTCTGCCCGCCGGTGGCCTGAGTGGCTCTGCTCGCCGGTGGGGGCGCGCGCCCAACACCGCGCGCTCTGGAACCCATGACCCCGACCCTGTCGGTGGAAACCTTTGCCTGCCAGCGCGCGAGCAACCCCGTCCGCGATGAGGATGCCGTCCGAACAGCGAGCAAACCCGTTGCCGATGCAGGTAACTGGTTTCGGTACGAGAAGAGCCCGGGCCGTCCGCTGGGGACGGCCCGGGCTCCGAGGTCTGCTGGCAGCGTTTACAGCGCGCCACCGGCGACCGGTGGCATGCCGGAGTCGGCGCCGCTGTCGCCGACGGACTCGCGGTGCAGGAACTTCTCGATCTCGTACACGTTGTCACCCGCGCGGCGCGCGACGGTGAGCAGCGTGGACATCTGGGAGATCTCCTCAACCTGCTCCTTGAGGAACCACTGCGTGAACTGTTCGCTGATGTAGTCTTCCTCGGCCCGAGCGGCCTTCGCCATCGTGGAGATGTCCGCGGCCACCTCCTTCTCCTGCGCCAGTGCGAGTTCGATCAGATCGACCGGGGTGGAGAAGTCGTTGCGGACCTCGCCCGTGCTCGGGATCTCGATGTGGTGGTCGCGATCGAGCATGTACTGGACGAGGGCCATCCCGTGGTTGCGCTCTTCGACCGACTGCTTGTAGAAGTGCTTCGCGAGCTGGGGCAGGTCCTCGTTGTCGAACCAGACCGCCAGCGCGATGTACTGCTGGGACGCGTTGAACTCATTCTGGATCTGCGCCTGCAGCAGCTCGTAAAACTTCGAGCGCGGTTCCTTCTTCGTGAGGGCCATGTCCATCACGGTACGACATCAAGTCATTGTTTTCCACTTTAAACTGGTGATCTCCACCCCATTAGGGTTACCATTCCTAACGAATCCCACGCTCATTTCGGTTAGCCTCGCCTTAATTGCGGACGTTTAATTAGGAAAGGCTAACTTGAGCGCGTGGCCCCGCGCAGGACCGGGCACGACATGCACCGCGGCCCGCCGCGGCCGGAGCCGAGTTCGGAGCCGGTGATCGGGAGTACCTCGATACCCGCCGCGGTCAACCGCTCGTTCGTCTCCACGTTCCGTTCGTATCCCACGACCACGCCGGGCGCGAGTGCGAGCGTGTTGTTCCCGTCGTCCCACTGTTCGCGTTCCGCGGTGACCGGGTCGAGGCCGGTGTCGATCACGCGCAGCCGTTCGATACCCATTGCTTCGGCCGCCGCGTCGAGGAACGGGGCCGGGCCGGCCACTTTCACGCCGCCATCGCCGGTCGGCTGGAGTGTGAACGCGGTAAGAGAATCGCGAGCGAGTGGATACATCACCACGGCGTCGACATCGACCATGGTGCACACGGTGTCGAGATGCATTGTCGCGCGCGATTGTTCGATCGGCACCGCGACGACAGTGTGTGCGAGGTCGTCGGCGAAAACGGAACGGGCCAGCGACTCCGCTCCGGCGGGGGTCGTGCGTTCGCCCACCCCGATGGCCAGCACGCCCGGCGCCAGCAACATCACGTCGCCACCCTCGATCGGCGCCGAATGCGCACCGTAGGCACGCGCCGCGTGCCTGAACCGCGGGTGGTATGCGTACACGAGGTCGAGCACAGCCGTTTCCCGCCTCCGGGCAGGCATCGTCAGCGAGGAGATCGCCACCCGGTCACCGATCCACGCCGACGAATCCCGGGTGAACAACAGGTTCGGCAACGGGTCGACGGCGAAGTCGCGTGGACCGTGCATCATGCGCACCAGCGACGCGCCCTCGGCCGACGGCAGTTCTTCGAACGTCATGCCCGCCATCAACACCTCGGCGAGGGTGTGCGCGTCGACGCTCGTTAGGTGCGACCTAAGCGAATCCGCGAGATCTGTCCCCAGCCTCCGGTCATCCACAGCCGCGTGCACGCCCGCGGCGTGTGCTCGCGGGTCTTCGAGCGCGGTACGCAGCGTGTCGGAGAGCAACAGTACTTCGACGCCGCGGCCGCGCAGCACGTCCGCGAACGCGTCGTGTTCCTGCTGGGCTCGGTCCACCCACGGGATCGAGTCGAACAGGAGCTGGTCGTTGTTGCGAGGAGTGAGCCTTTTGAGCTCATTACCCGGTCGGTGCAGCAGAACCGCACGGAGAGGCCCGACTTCGCTGTCCACCCTGGGTGGTGCCGTCATGTCGCTCACCAGGCGAGCCTAATGAGCACCGGTCACGGGAGCCAGGAAATGTGCCCCTTCAGCAGCGAATACCCGACGAAGGAAACCACGTCGAACAGCGTGTGCGCGGCGATCAGCGGCCACAGCCGGTTCGTGCGTTGCCATACCCGTCCGAACACCAGGCCCATGACCAGATTTCCGACGAAGCCGCCGAAGCCCTGGTACAGGTGGTACGAGCCGCGCAGCACGGCCGCGCCGAAGAGCGAGGCGTTTTCCCGGACGCCGAGCTGACGGAGCCTGGTCAGCAGGTATCCGATGACGAGGACTTCCTCGGCGAAAGCGTTGCCGAAGGCGGAAGCCGTCAACGCGATCGGCCGCCACCAGGTATCGCCCAAAGTGGACGGTTGGACCGCGAGGCTGAAACCGAGGTGGTAGGAGAGGAAGTACAGGCCGAGGCCGGGAATGCCGATCAGCGCGGCGAGCCCGAGGGTCACCAGGATGTCGAAGCGCGGTTTCCGCCGGTCCAGGCCGAGGTCCCGCAGCTTTACACCGGCGCGCCAGAGCAGGTACAGACCGAGCCCGCCCCAGCCGATGAGCTGCGCCGCGTTCACCAGCTGCTGGAGCAGGTCCAGCAGGCTCGCCGCGGCCTGCGGGACGTTCAGCTGCGCCTGCTGCTGCGCCAGCGGTGCCGGGCGCAGCAGCGAGTCCACAAGGGACAGCAGACTGTGGGCGCCGGAAAGGCCGAGGGTGATGCCGAAGACGAGCACCAGCTCGAACTTGACCGCGCGCCGCTCGTCGGGGTCGGTGATCTGCCGCGGGAAATCCGGCAGACCGGGCCGGAACCAGCCGCGCAGGCCCGATCGCTCTGTGGTGCTCATGAACGCACGCTACCGTCGGGGTATGCCGAGAACTATCGCCACCAACACGAAGGTCGAGCGGGCCGAGCTGGTCGAGTTCCTGAAGTCTCGCCACCGCGCGATCCTGGTCACCACCCGTTCCGACGGGCGCCCGCAGCTGTCGCCGAACACCTGCGGGGTCGACGAGGAAGGTCGCATCGTCATCGCGACTTATCCACAGCGAGCGAAGGTCACCAACCTCCGTCGCGAAACGAAGGCGTCGGTGTGCGTGCTGTCCGACGAGTGGAACGGGCCGTGGGTGCAGGTCGACGGCACCGCCGAGGTGATCGACCTCCCGGACTCGGTCGAGCCGCTGGTGGACTACTTCCGCGCGATCTCGGGCGAGCACCCGAACTGGGACGAGTACCGGCACGCCATGCGCGAGCAGGGCAAGAGCCTGATCCGCATCACCATCGAACGGTGGGGCCCGATCGCCACCGGTGGCTTCCCGCCCGAGCTGGCCGACGACTGACACCGGCGCCGGACCCAGTTCTGTCCCCATGGGGACAGAACTGGGTCGAGTTGTCCCCATGGGGACAAAGCCGGGTCGACCTGTCCCCATGGGGACAGAATCGGGACAGGTTGTCCCCATGGGGACAATCAGCCGGCGGCCGGGCGTTCAGACCCCGAAGTGCTGGTGGCGCAGGAACGGGCAGCCGAGCAGCCGGCGCAGCTCGGCAGCCAGCTGGGGAGGGCTGTCGACCGCCTGGGAGAACGCCAGCCGCACGTCGTGGTCGCCGGTGTCGGACTCGACGCGCAGGCGGAGACCGAACCGGTCGAGGCCGAGCGGGCGGATGCACCCGCCGCGCAGGTCCGGTGGCAGGTGACGGGCGAGTTGCTCCACGACGTCCGGATGGTCGCTTTCCAGATGCCGCAACCACTCGGCCTCGTAGTCGTGGAACGGGTCCGGCGGGGCCGCGCTGAACATGTGCGGGCGGAGCGAGTGTGTGCCCTCCGCATCCGCCAGCACCAGGGACGCCGGAGTGAGCCGCAGCAGGGTGAGGCCGTGTCCGACGTCGAGGAGGCGGTGGTCCGGCCGTTCGTCGGCGATCGCGATGGCGCGGGCGCGCGCCGAAACGACCGTCAACGGCCGGAGCCACCCGGTTATCCACAGCAGGCCGCGGATGGGTTCCCGCAGCGGTACGGGAGCGTGGTCGGCGAGCTCGACCATGACGGCGAGCTCGCCGCGCTGAGTCTGCCGGGAAGCGCGCACCATCGGGTGCTCGTCCGGCAGAAGAATGCTGACGCTGCCGCTGTGGTGCACGTGGTGCATCACCGGCTCCACGCGTTCGGCTTCGCAGTCGGCGCGTTCGACGGTCGGCATGATCGTCGCCGGACCGTTCCGCGTCGCGATCGTCTTGGCCCGCTCGGCGGGGTTCGGCGCGGGTGGGCGGCGGACGGATGTCGGGGCCTCGGTCACGGGTCACCTCCTACTTAGGTGAGCCTAACCTGACCGTGCTTCGTTGGGAAGAGCCCAACGACGATCACGGCAATGATCCACAGTGTGGACACCGAAGTCGGACGGTTGCCCTTGTGCCCCGCCCCGGCCAGGTCCACGGCCTGGTGGACGCAGGGACGGCGACCCGACCCCGATGCAGTGAGGGGCTCGCCTTTGCTATGGACGGCGTACGTCAGCTGGTCGACATCCGCGTTCGCGCGCGAAGTTCGGGTCCGAGAACGGTGCGCCCCTCCCGGCGATCGGTTCAGCCGTCAAAGCCCTTGGGCTGATACGGAGAACGGGTACGACCGCTGTCGGCAAGTCGACGCGGCATCGCAGCGCCGAAGGCGGGGAAGTCCTCGACGCCCGTCAGTTTCGTCGGCGGACAGGCGTCATCGGTGACGAAAAGCCTGCTACTCGCCGGTAATAAAACATCCGTGCCGCTTCGGAAACCGCCCTCAGAGGCGTCCGCAGAGCGAACGATTTTGTCCCTTAGTCGTACGCTACTAGCGTGTCAGTCGTGTCAAGCGCTGTGGAACTCACACCCCCCGGCCCTCGTGGAATCCCTCCCCTGTTCGCGCGGCTCGTCGACGACTCGGCTTTGTTCCCGCCCGCCGACGCCGCCATGCCCGACGCTCTCCGTGCGCACTTCGCCTCGCGCACCGGAGAACACGCCGGGGTGCTCGGAGTTTTCCTCTGCCAAGCCTCGCGGTTGCCCGAGCTGATCACCGAGCTGATCAAGATCAAGCCGAAGGAGCCACTGCCGCTGTCGCTGATCATCGACACCGGTCTCGGTGGCGTGCCGAAGGCCATCTCGATCGTCGAATCGCGCAGCGAGCTGCTGTCCCTGCGGATGGTGGAGATGCCCGCGCCGTCCGACGTCGACGAGGTGTGGCTCGAACGGGTTTCGGAGTTCGTGCCCGAGGACGTGATCCGTGTGGTCGAGCCGCGCCGCGGCGTCGGCTGGCTGGACGGCGTGCGCAAGGTGATCGAGCACGGCAGCTGGCCGAAGATCCGCTGCGGCGGCCAGGCGGGTGAGAACTTCCCCAGCGTGGACGAGGTCGCCGACTTCCTGTCGGTGGTCAGCGGCTCGCCAGGGGCCTCGTTCAAGGCGACCAACAGCCTGCACCGCGCGGTCCGGCACGTCGACCCGAACAGCGGATTCACCCACCACGGTTTCCTCAACCTTCTGGTCGCCGCGGCGCGCTGCCTCTCCGGCGGCGACGTGCGCGAGGCGCTCGAGACGACGGACGGCAAGGCGCTGGCGGACGAGGCCCGCTCGCTGCCGGAGCCGGCCGCGAAGTCGGTTCGTGAGCTCTTCGCGTCGTACGCCGCGGCTTCGTTCGACGAACCGGTGGCCGACCTGGGCGAACTCGAGCTGTTGTGAGCAGGGAGGGGTCGCTGACCCTCGACCGCGGCCTGGCGCTGTTGCAGGCGGTGGCCGATGCGGGAGAGCAGGCGGCGACCATCTCCGAGCTGGCGGTCACCATCGGCGCGAGCCGGGCGGCGGTGTACCGGCTGCTGGTGCCGTTGACCGAGCGCGGGCTGATCTGGCGTGACGGCGCGAAGGTACGGCTGGGCATCGGCGTGTTGCGGCTGGCCGGACAGGTGCTTCCCCAGCTGCGCGAAGCCGCCCGCCCGGTGCTTCGCGCGCTCGCGGAGGACGTGGGTGCCACGGCGCATCTGACGGTGGCGCAGGGAGATCAGGCGCAGGCGGTCGCCGTGGTGGAGCCGTCATGGACGAGCTATCACGTCGCCTACCGCGTGGGCAGCAGGCACGCGCTGAACGCCGGTGCGGCGGGACGGGCGATGGCGTTGCGGCCCGGTGGCGACGGCTGGATCAGCTCCACCGGCGAGCTCGAGGCGGGGGCGTCGGGGGTGGCCGCGCCGGTCCGCGGGGTGCTGGGGCTACGAGCGAGCGTCGGCGTCATCTCGCTCGAGCCGTTCGACACCGGGAAGGTGGGCCCGCGGGTCGTGGTCTCGGCGACCCGGCTCGCCGAGGTGCTCCGGGTCGAGGCCTAGTCGCGGTCCTCGCGGGAGGCAGCCAGCAGCGGCCGGACCATGGTGAGCAGCAGCGCGAGGTCGACGGTGAACAGGAGACGCTCGAACAGCCCGAGCGTCACTTCTTGTCCGGCCGGCCTGGTGAGCAAGGTTAGGACGAACCCACCGAGTACCACGGCGATGCTCAGGAAACTACCCACAGCCCATCGCCTGATCGACGTCCGACGCGGCTCCCACGGGCAGGACGGCCGGCCGCGGCGGGTGAGCAGCCAGGCGGCGGTCGGCAATGCCAGGAACGCCGTGAGCGCGGCTACATTGTGTAGCTGGCCATCGAAGGAACGGGCTTGTCCGTCCGGATCGACGGGGACCGTCGCGCACACCGTCAGCCCGGCGCACCACACGCCGAGCAAAGCCACCACCGCGGGCGAGCGGCGGGCCCGGACCAGCCCGGCCAGCAGCGCGAGCGACCCCAGTGCGAGGGCCAGGCACATCGCGCCGAACAGCGGCGCGGCCGAACGGTCGCCGAGCCGGCCGTAGACGTACTCGGACAACGTCTGCCACACCGGGCTGACCTGCGTGGACAGCCGTAGATGGAGATCGGCGGCGATGAGCACGGCCACGCCGATGCCGACGAGCGCGAGCCGTCCGTGCACCGGGGAGACGGCGGGGCGCGGAATCGCGGTCCTCGGCACGGGTACTCCTCTGCGGTCATGGCAAAGGACAAGGGCCTCGATTCATCGCGGGTTCACCTTGCGCTCGTCCACGGGTTCCGCAGAGGTTACCCGCCGTTCCTGTGAAAACTCGGTTCAGTGATCACCAGATCAGGTGCGCCAAGGCGAACACGGCGAAGCCGGCGAACACGAACCCTGCCACGCGCTGGATGAGCTTCGGCCGGATGCGGCTGCGAATCTTGGCGCCGAGGAACACCGCGAGCCCGGCGACGGAGACGAGCGCGGCGAACGCGCCCACGCCGACTGCGAAAGGGTTGTCGAAGCGCGCTGCGAGCCCGGCCGTCGCCAGCTGCGAGGCGTCGCCCCACTCCGCTGCGAACAGCACGCCGAACGACGTGAGAGCGGAGCGCAGGAACGTCAGCGGTGCGGGACCGGAGCGCGACGCGTCCTCACCCGCTTCGTCGCCTTCGCTGAAGCCCTCCCGCAGCAACATGAACGAGCCGATACCGAACATGACGGCGACCACTATCGAAATGAGAGCGTCGGGAAGCAGCGTGAGCACGCTGCCGAACGCGACCGCGATAACACATTGCAGAGCGAATGCCGCACACACCCCGGCGAATACCGGCCAGGCGCGGAAACGAGTGGTCAGCACCAGTGTCGCGACAAGTGTCTTGTCCGGCAGCTCGACGGCGAGCACCAGGCCGAACGCGCTGGCGAGAGCGACAAGAGCAGGAGACATGACCTGGTGGCACCCCTTTCACTGCAACGATAAAGGGGTGCTGCGGAAAGAGGCAAGCTGATGGGTTTCTCGAATTGCCGGATGTGGTCTCGTGAATAGTGCTGGCCGGACGGACTGATTATTTTTTTCGGCATGCCGAAATTCGGAAACGGGTTGCGGTACGGTGCGGGTCATGTCTGCTGACCACGTCGTCGTCATCACGACGGTCGACTCCGAGGCCGCCGCCCGTACGCTCGCCGCGAGCGCGGTCGAGGCCCGGCTGGCCGCGTGCGCCCAGATCGTCGGGCCGATCACCAGCGTCTTCCGGTGGGCGGGCGAGGTGCAGACCGCGACCGAGTGGCGCATCGAGTGCAAGACGGCCGCGGACCGGTCCGGCGCCTTGGAGGAGTTCCTCAACGTGCGCCACACCTACGACGTGCCCGAGGTGGTGGTCACGCCGATCGTCGGCGGCAGCCCGCGGTACCTGGCGTGGCTGGTCGAGGAGACGCGCTGAGCGGCGGCCGGGAGCGGTGACCACCACCTGACCAGCCGGTTGTCCTCGGCCGACCTGGCTGTGCACAGACGAACCGCGTTGTGCATGGACGGTCCCAGTTGTGCGCAGGCGATCCGGGTTGTGCGCAAACGGTCCCGGTTGTCCTCAGCCGGACCTGGTTGTGCACAGCCGTTCCCGGTTGTGCACAGATGGCTAGGTCCGTCCCAGCCGAGCAGTGCGGGACGTTGGTCCCGGCTTGTTCAGGACGTGTTGAACTGGTTGGTGCACGTGCCCGCGCGGAGGATCGGACACGTGGATGTCCTTGAGCTCGCGCGGTGGCAGTTCGGCATCACCACCGTCTACCACTTCCTGATGGTCCCGCTGACCATCGGACTCTCGGTGCTCGTCGCGGCCATGCAGACGGCGTGGGTGCGCACCGGCAAGCTGCGGCACCTCAAGATGACGAAGTTCTGGGGCAAGCTGCTGCTGGTCAACTTCGCCATGGGCGTGGTCACCGGCATCGTGCAGGAGTTCCAGTTCGGGATGAGCTGGAGCGCCTACTCGCGGTTCGTCGGCGACGTCTTCGGTGCTCCGCTCGCGATGGAAGGGCTCGTCGCGTTCTTCGTCGAGTCGACGTTCCTCGGCCTGTGGATATTCGGGTGGGACCGGCTGCCCAAGAAGGTGCACTTGGCGTGCGCGTGGGCGTTCTCCCTCGCGACGGCGGCCTCGGCCTACTTCATCCTCGCCGCGAACTCGTGGATGCAGCACCCGGTGGGCGTCGAATTCGTGGACGGCAAGCCGACGATGAACTCGATCGGCGCCGTGCTGACGAACAACACCGCACTGGCCGCGATCCCGCACACACTGGCGGGTGCGTTCTCGGTGGCGGCGGCGTTCCTGGTCGGGGTGGCCGGCTGGCACCTGTGGCGCAAGCGCGGCGCGTCCGACGAGCACCGCGAGGTCTGGCGTTCGTCGCTGCGACTGGGCGGCTGGGTCGGCGTGGTGGCGTTCGCCGTGCTCGCGATCACCGGCGACACCCAGGGCAAGCTGATGTTCGAACAGCAGCCGATGAAGATGGCCTCGGCCGAAGCCTTGTGCCACACGGAAAAACCGGCGAGCTTCTCGATCATCGCGATCGGCGACGTCCGCGGCGCCAACTGTGAGGACGTCAAGACGTTCACCGTGCCGGCGCTGCTGTCGTTCCTCGCGCACAACGACTTTTCCACCGAGGTCAAGGGTGTGGAAAACCTCGTCGGCGAGTATCAGGCGAAGTATGGTTCGACCTACCCGGACGACCCCGCACTCGGCGAACTCGCCGGCCAGCCGATCGACTACGTGCCGAACCTGCCGGTGACGTACTGGGGATTCCGCGTGATGATCGGGTTCGGCGCGATTTCCGCCGGCATCGGGGTACTGGCCCTGTGGCTCACCCGCCGCGGCCGCATCCCGGCCGGACGCTGGTTCCCACTGATGGCGCTCGGCGGTATCGCGACCCCGTTCATCGGCAACAGCGCGGGCTGGATCTTCACCGAGATGGGTCGCCAGCCGTTCGTGGTCGCGCCCAACCCGACCGGCGTGGAGGGCATGTGGATGTTCACCGCGCAGGCGGTGTCGAAGCTGACGGTGGGTGAGGTGGTGACGTCGCTGACCACCCTGACGGTGCTCTACCTGGTACTCGGCGTGGTCGAGCTGTACCTGATGCGCAAGTACGTCCGCGGTGGCGTCGATGCGGTCATGCCCCCCGCTCCGTCCTCCTCGAAGGAAGACTCCGATGACGAAGCCCTTTCGTTCGCCTACTGACCCGGTGAGGCGGGCCTGGGTGCAACCCGCCTCACCGGCCCATGCTGCGCCCGACGGGACCACTGGGACCGCTGTCGCCACTGTCGCCGCGGCCCACGTTGCGACCACTGTCGCCGCTGCACCTGAGGTGACCGCTGTCGCCGGGAACGGGCGGGCCGAAGTCGCGCGGACATCGGTGCTTCTCCCGAAGGATCGTGCGCGGCTGGCCGCTGGGCATTCCTCGACTGCGGTGGTCAGGGACGCTCCAGTGGCGGTAGCTGAGAATCTCGCGGCCGTAGTCATCGGCGGCGCTGCGCCCTTGGTCGCTGGGGTTCCCTCGGCTGCGCTGATCGAGGACGCTCCGGTGGTAGTCGCTGAGGGTTCCTCGTCGGTGGTCGTTGGGGGCGCTTCGGCCGTGGCGGTCGGTGGTACCTCGGCGGAGGTCGTGGGGGACGTCCCGGTCGTGGCCGGCAAGGTCCCCTCGGCGGTGGCCGTAGGAAACGTTCCGATCGTGGTCGCTGAGGTTTCCTCGGCTGTGCCCGTGGGGGATGTTCCGGTCGTGGCCGGCAAGGTCCCCTCGGCAGTGCTCGTAGGGGACGTTCAGCTGGTGGCCGCCGAGGACCTCTCGGCGGTGCCCGCAGGGGACGTTCCAACTCCGGTGGCCAAGCGTGATCCGGCTGTTACGGCGGGCTGGACAGGGGCTGCGGCTGCTGGAGCTCATTCGACCACGGCAGTTGGCCGCTTTGCGGCCGTCATGGCTGGGGCCGCCGTGGTCGTGAGCGGATTCGAGCAGGTTGCACCGAAATCTGTTCACACCCGCTGTAGCCGTGGGGTCGCTCTCGCGGGTTACCCACAGCGGGTCTGTGGACAACTCGACTGGTTGTGGATAACTCAGGGCCACCAGGTGCGCACACCGGTCGGCCGGGGAGGTGCGGGGCGGTGACGCTCGAAACGGTCTGGTTCGCGATCATCGCGGCGTTCTGGCTGGGATATCTGTTCCTCGAGGGTTTCGACTTCGGGGTGGGGATGCTCCTGCCCGTGCTGGGTCGGGACAACACCGAGCGGCGCGTCATGGTCAACACCATCGGTCCGGTCTGGGACGGCAACGAGGTCTGGCTGATCGTCGCGGCGGGTGCGACCTTCGCGGCGTTCCCCGGCTGGTACGCGTCGCTCTTCTCCGGGGCCTACCTTCCGTTGCTGGTCGTTCTGCTCGCGCTCATCGGACGAGGAGTCGCCTTCGAGTACCGCGGCAAGGTCGACTCCGAACGGTGGCGCCGGACCTGGGACCGGGTGATCATGATCGGCTCGTGGGTGCCACCGCTGGGGGTGGGCCTGCTGCTGGCCACGACTGTGCTCGGCCTACCGCTCGATCCACAGGGCAACCGGGTGGGCACGGCCTTCGAAGCGATCCGGTGGGACACGCTGCTCGGCGCGCTGGCCATCGTCGGCTTCTCAGTGGTCCACGGTGCGGCTTTCCTCGCCCTCAAAACCGCCGGTGAGCTGCGTGAACGCGCCCGCGTACTGGCTATGCGGATCCTGCCGGTCGCGTTGCTTCCGATGGTCGCGTTTCTGACCGTCGTGCAGATGCGCGAGGGGCAGGGCTGGACGCTGGTCTCGCTTCTGGTCAGTGTCGTGGCCGGCGTGGTGGCTTGGCTGCGGCTGCGCGCGAACCGGGACGGCCAGGCTTTCGCCGCCTTGGGGATCGTGATCGCCGCGGCCGCGGTGACGTTCTTCGGTGCGCTCTACCCGAACGTCCTGCCGTCCACCGGCGACCCGGCGAACTCGCTGAGCATCGCGCACGCGGCAGCGAGTCCGTACGCCCTGGAAGTGATCACCTGGGTCGGTGCGTTCGGCGCGCCGGCGGTGCTGATCTACCAAGGTTGGACCTATTGGGTCTTCCGCAAGCGCATCGGGGTGCAGCACATTCCGGCGGTGCACGCACCGTGATCACACTTCCCGGCCTCGCGCCCCTTTCCGCCAAGCGGTCCACAGTGGACCCAGCGCGGCCGGGTAAGGGTCCGCTCGGCGCGCTCCCGGCCCTCGGTCCGGCCGCGCGCCGAGCGCTGATCCTCGTCGCGGTGCTCTCGCTGCTGAACGCGGTTTTCCTCGTGGCGCAAGCCTTTGTGCTGGCGGACGTGCTCGCCTCCATCGTCGCTGCCGGTGTCGGAGGCCGCACCGCCCAGCTGGCTGCCCTGTTCGCGCTCGTCGTGGGACGGGCCTTCGCCAGCTGGGCGGTACGGGTGGTTTCCGCCCGCGCCGCCGCCACGGCACAACGGGATTTGCGCGCTCGCGTCGTCGACCACGCGCTGCGGCTCGGCCCGGAATGGCTTGCCCGGAACGGACACGGTGAGCTGACCACCCTCGTCACCCGTGGCCTCGACGCCCTTGACGCCTACTTTCGCGAGTACCTGCCCGCGCTGGTCACCGCTGCGGTGGTCCCGCTCGCAGCGGGCGCGGCGATCCTGTGGGCGGATTGGCCGTCCGCGGTGATCATCGCTGGGACCGTCCCACTTTTGCCCCTCTTCGCTGTGCTCGTCGGCAAGTTCACTGCGGACCGGGTGTCCGGGGCGACGGACGCGGTGCACCGGATGTCGGGCCTGCTCCTCGAACTGGTGCGGGCGTTGCCGGTCCTCACCGCGTTCCGGCGGGCCGGCGCACAGGCGGAGACCGTCCGGAAACTCTCCGAACGGCATCGCCGGACGACGTTGAAGACGCTGCGAGTCGCGTTCTCGTCGGCGTTCGTCCTGGAACTGGCGGCCACGCTGTCGGTCGCGCTCATCGCTGTGGTGATCGGTGTCCGGCTTGTCTCCGGGTCCTTGCCACTGGCCATCGGGCTCGGTGTGCTGATTCTCGCGCCGGAGTGCTACCAGCCGATCCGCGCGGTCGGCGCCGCGTTCCACGCGAGCGAGGACGGGGTGGAAGCGGTACGCCGGGTGCGCGGTGTGCTCGCGGAGCCGGTGCCGGCGGAAGGCACCCGGAGCGCACCCTGTGGATCGTTGGTTGTGACCGACCTAAAAGTAGCCCGGCGTCAAGGTTTCGCTCCGGACGGAGAGAGCTTCTCCGTCCGCCGTGGGCAGACCGTGTGGCTGCGGGCACCCAGCGGCGGGGGGAAGTCGACCACTTTGGCGACGTTGCTGGGCTTCGTGCCGTCCTATGGCGGGTCCGTGCTCGTCGGCGACGTGCCGCTCGCGGAGGCCGACCTCGCCCGGTGGCGTGCGGCCGTAGCCTGGGTTCCCCAGAACCCGGTCTTCAGCGGTGGCACGGTGCGCGCGGAGCTGGCTGTCGCCGATCCTGGCGTCAGTCCTGATGAACTCGCTGCTCCCGGCGACGGTGCCAGTGCCGGCGAGGCGTTCATCCCTCGCTCCGGTGCCAGTCCCGGCCTTGGTGGTGGGGTTGACGAGGCACTGAGTCCTCGCATCGACACCGACGCTGACACCGACGAGGTGCTCGGTGAACTGGGCTTGCACGGGCTCGCTGACCACCCTGTCGACGAGCTGTCGCTCGGTCAGCGGCAGCGTGTCGCAGTGGCGAGGGCGCTGTTGCGGGTGCGTTCCGGGGCGTGGCTCCTACTGCTGGACGAACCGACTGCCCACCTCGACCAGGTCAACGCTCGGCGTGTGCTCGACGCTGTGGATCGTGCGGTCGCGAACGGTGCGGCCGCCGTGATCGCCGCGCACGAACGTTCCACAGCTGTCGCGGTTGTGGATGAAAAGCCTTTGCCTGCCGGAAAGTCGCCTGTGGATGAATCCGTGCGGCAAAGGCCGCTGCCTTGGCGGCTGTTGGTGGATCGTCGGTTGCTCGGCGGCGCCGCCCTCGGGGCGCTGGCGTTGCTGGCTGGTGTCGCGCTGACCGCGACGTCCGGATGGCTGATCGCCAAAGCATCGCTACAGCCACCGATTCTCACGTTGACTGTCGCCGTTGTCGGCGTGCGCGCCTTCGGCCTCGGCCGAGCTGGTCTCCGTTATGCGGAACGGCTCATGACGCACGATGCCGCTTTCCGGACAGCCGGGCGATTGCGGGTGCTGTTGTGGAACGCGCTCGTACGCCGAGGTCCTGCCCGGACGCTCGACGCGGGGGAGAGCCAGCGGCGGCTGGTGAACGATATCGACACGGTGCGTGACCTCCTGCCCCGCGTTGTCTCGCCGCCGATCGTGGTGGGTTTGGTCGCGATCGGGGCCGTTGCGATACAGACAGTCGTACTTCCGTCGGCGGGTTTGGTTCTCGCGCTGGCGGTTCTGGCCGGATTGGCAGCGCCGGCAGTCGCGTTGCGGCTGGAACGCCGAGCGACGTCGGCACTGGCGACCGGCCGCCGCGACGTCGGCGCGCAGGTTTTGGGGCTGTTTTCCTCAGCAGCGGAGTTGCTGGCGTATGGCGCAGCCCGTGTGCGGCGTCGGGCCTTGGCGGATACGGACACACAGCTCGAAGCTGCCGCCCGGCGTCAAGCTTTCGGTGCCGGTGCTGGAGATGCGCTGATCACCCTGGTATCCGGCGTAGCTGCGGTGGTGTGCGCGATGCTGGCCGCGCGGGCCGTCGCAGCGGGAGAACTGGCCGGCGTGATGGCGCCTTTGCTGGCGTTGGTTCCGTTGGCGCTGGCGGAAGTCCTGACATTGCTTCCACAAGCAGCCGCGCATGGGGACACTTTGCGCACAGCGCGCGTGCGGCTGGCTGAGGTGGGGATAACTCGGGACGGATCGGACTTTGATCCACATGTGGACAACCTGATGGGCGGACGCGCTGTGGACAACCCGCCACCGACACGGGCCGGCAATGGCGGCAGCGCGGTGAATGGAGCCGTTTCCGCGGACGGGACGGTTTCGGGTGAGGCGGTGTCGTCGGGCCGAGTGTCGTCGGGTGAGGCGGTGTCGGGTGAGGCGGCGTCGGGTGGCGCGGTGTCGTCGAGTCGGGAGTTGGCGTCGGGGCGGGTGGTTTCGGGCGAGGTGTCGTCGGGCCGTGCGGCGGTGTCGCGGCAGGCGATGTCCTCGAGGCGGGCGGATGCGGCGGATCGCGAAGGCTCGGCGGGTCGCGGACCTGGCGCGCCGGCCGTGCGGGTTCGTGGAGCTGAGCTGGGGTGGCCAGGAGGTCCGGCGGTGGTGAAGGGCGTCGACTTGGAGGTGCCGGTCGGGGGGTACGTGGTGGTCGTCGGGGCCAGTGGGGCGGGAAAGTCGACGTTGCTGGCGGCGTTGCTGGGCTTTCTCGCGCCGCGGGCGGGGGTCGTGGACGCGCCGGCGAAGGTGGCGTGGGCGCCGCAGGAGCCGATGTTGGTGTCGACCACAGTGGCAGAGAATTTGCGGCTCGCTGATCCTCGCGCCTCCGCCGACGAGCTACGGCACGTCCTCGACTTGGCGCAGCTGCCCGACCTCGATCCGTCGACGGTGCTCGGCAGCGCGGGCGCCGGGTTGTCGGATGGGCAGGCACAGCGCGTGGCGCTTGCCCGCGCACTGCTTGCAGCGCCCTCGGCGGACCTGGTGTTGCTGGACGAACCGACGTCCCATCTCGACGAGCCGACGGCACGCGCGTTGCGAACCGCGCTTCGATCCGAGCTGGCTGGTCACACTGTGTTACACGTGACGCATAGCGTGGACGAGGAAGTCGATGCCGACGCCGTGCTCGAAGTGCGTGACGGGCGGGTCTTGCGCCGGGCCGCGCCGCTGGTGACGGGGTGACAGGGAGCAGTTGGTGACGGTCACGATCGCGGGTGCGGGGTGGGGGCCCGCGCTAAGGTCGGAGTTGCTCATGGACCCGACACTCGCCGCGCGGGCACTGTCCGCCGCTACGGAAATCACCAGCACCGCGCTGTCCGGGGACGACCCGGAAGGGGTGCTGGAAACAGTCGTGGCACGAGCCGCCGAACTGGCCGACGCCGACCTCGGCCTGGCCATGGTCAGCGCGGAAGACGGACGGGTCGTCGTCGAAGCGGCGTACCGGGCGACCGACGCAGAGGCCGGACTCCACCCAGAAGCAGGCGAGCACGGAGAGTCCGCCGATCCGGATGCCAACGCCGTGGGCGTATCTCATGGTGGGGCTGCCGGGCCTGATAGCCCAGGAAGCTCGGGTGAAAACAACAGCTCTGGTGAACCTGCTGGTGTAGCTGAAGCAAGCGACCCTGACGAGCCTGGCGGCACGGGAGGTGCCGGCAATGCAGGGGAGACAGACAGCTCGAGGGAGACTGACGACGCTGGTGGGGCCGGCGACGTTGCCGGTAGTGGCGGCGTTGCCGGGATTGGTGAGGTTGCCGGTAATGGCGATGTTGCCGGCATCGGTGGGAATGGCGGCGCTGCTGGGATCGATGAGATTGCCGGGATCGACAACGCCGGCGGGAGGAGCGCGGAGCGGAGCGAGGGTCCGGGTGGGGGTGCGGAGCCGAGCGAGCACCGGAGTGCGCGGGCTGGGAGTGCGGACGGGAGCGAACGCCGTAGTGCGCGGGCTGGGAGCGCGGAGCGGAGCGAAGGTTCGGGGGGGGGTGCGGAGCCGAGCGAGCGCCGGAGTGCGCAGGCCAGGAGTGTGGACGGGAGCGAGCACCGGAGTGCGCGGGCTGGGAGTGTGGACTCGAACGAACGCCGTTGTGCGCGGGCTGGGAGTTCGGTGGGGGCGTTGCAGGGGTTGACCTTGCAGGCCGACTCTGCGGCGGGGCGGGTGGCTCGGGGCGGGGAACCAGTGTCGTCCGAGGACTTTCTCGTGGATCCGCGTACTGCGCCTTATGTGCCGGACGAATTGCGTGACTATGGGCCCTTTGCGGCGGCGCCGTTCGGGTCCGGGGGGCGCGTGCTGGGTGCGCTCACGGTGTATCGACGGCGAGGGCGCGAGCCGTTTACGGCGGGCACGGTGGAGATGCTCGCGGCGTTCGCGGCGCAGGCCGGCGTGGTGCTCGCGCTCGCGGAGGGGGCTACCGCGCGGCATCGCGTCACCCTCTACCAGGAGCGCGAGCGGATCGCCCGCGAGCTGCACGACGTGATCGTGCAGCGGCTCTACGGCACCGGCATGCAGCTGGACCGCGTGCGGCGCAATATGCGCAAGCGATTCGCGCAGGCCGACGGGGCCCGGCTGTCCGACGCCATCGATCAGCTCGACCAGACCATCGACGAGATCCGTGGCACGGTGCGCGCGCTCCGCTCACCGGAACCGCTGCAGCACGAGCCCGGTATGCCAACCGATTTGGCCGAGTCCGCGCGCGGCGAAGTGCGCATTGCCGGGGAACTGCTCGGTTATCCTCCCACGCTTGAACTTTCCGGTGAGTTCGCCGACATTCCGGCGGAACGCGGTGATCACATCCGCGCCGCCCTGCGTGAGGCACTGTCCAATGTGGTCCGGCATTCCGGGGCCAGTGAGACACGGGTGACGCTCACGCGTGATGTGGAGGGTGTCAAGCTCCGCGTGCGCGACAACGGATCCGGGGTCCCACAAGGGGTTGCCACCCGCGGACTGCGCCACCTCGCCGAACGCGCCGACACCGCCGGCGGCCGCTTCTACATCAACTCCTCACCGAGCCTCGGCACGCTCGTCGCATTCGATCTCCCTCTGGATTGAGCCGGTTAAGAGCGTGTCTCACTTGGTTGTTGGTTGAGGTGTGGGCATGATCATGAGCTGTGATGGACGAGTTGTCGCGACGGCTGGTGCCCGACGAGTTGTGGGCGCTGGTCGAACCGTTGATCCCGCCGGGAAAGACGCGCCCGCAGGGTGGCGGCATGTCACGAGTGGGCGACCGGGCGGTGTTCACCGCGATCGTGTTCGTGCTGACCAGCGGCTGCGCCTGGCGACATCTGCCGCCCAGCTTCGGGGTCACCGTGCCGACAGCGCATCGGCGGTTCACCGAGTGGACCAAGGTCGGCCTGTGGCGCGATGTGCACCGGGCGGTGCTGGACGAACTTGGCGGCAAGGGCATGATCGACTGGTCGCGTGCGGTCCTGGACGGAGCATCCGTCAGGGCCAAAAGGGGGGCGGTCTGACCGGTCGGAGCCCGGTCGATCGCGGCAAGCCCGGCTCGAAGATCCATGTGCTGTCCGACCGGGCCGGACTTCCGTTAACCGTTGGGATCTCCGCGGCCAACACTCACGACAGTCACGCGCTCAGACCCTTGGTCAACGCGCTGCCGCCGATCCGGTCTCGCCGCGGACCGCGCCGCCGGAAACCGGCCAAGCTCCACGCCGACAAGGCCTACGACATCCCAGCCCTGCGCGACTGGCTCCGCCGGCGCGGGATCATCCCGCGCATCGCCCGCAAAGGTATCGAATCCACCGAGAAACTCGGAAGACACCGGTGGGTGATCGAACGGTCCATCGCCTGGCTGACCAGCTACCGGCGCCTGACCATCCGCTACGAACGTAAACCCAGCCACTACCTCGCCTTCCTCACCCTCGCCGCCACCATCACCTGTTACAAGAAACTCGCCAAATGAGACACGCTCTAAGACGAGACACTCAACCTTCACGAGTCATCTGCGAACACTCCCTTCTGGGGTCGCATCCGATGATATCGGCAGATCGAACATTCATTCGACTCTCGATGGAGTGAATCTGGCCGACCCCGGTCGAACGACCCGTGACGGAACTCGAGGCTGGATCGGCCAGCAGGCTGATTTTCTTCCGTTGGTTCACGGACAGTGACGTGGCCCACGCACGCTGCTAGCGTGGATGACGAACACCAGTGCGAGGGGGAAGCAAGTGAGTGAGGAGTGGCAGGCGGAGCTCGTCAAACAGAGCGTCGTCTTGGCTTTCACGACGACCGGAAAGGTCGCCGAGTACCTGTGGAAACGGTTCACGAACCGGGTGGCCCGCGAGCCGGCCGCGGTGGAGCGCGCCGTGCGCCGTCTGCTCGAGGAGAACCCGGAAGCGGCTAGTGACCTGGCGAAGCTCATCGAACGCGAGGTGCCGGAGAAGCGGCGCAAGCCGCGGATCGCGGACAACGAGGGGCCGTTCGTCGACCGGCTCGGCGCGTGGGGGCAGCTGGCCGGGCGAAACGGGTGCGCCGTGCTGTGTGGTCCGCCCGGGATTGGGAAAACCGCGCTCGTCAAGCGATTCGCCACCGAAACCACCGGCGCGGGCGGCGCCTATCCCGATGGTGCCCTCCTCGTCGACCTGGCCGACTATCGCGACGGCCCGGGAATGCCGTTGGCGCGCAGCAGGATCATGACGTACGTGCTGTCCAGGCTCGGCATCGAGACGCTTGGCACCACGGGGGAGGAGCTGGCCGCGCAATACGAGGCGACGCTGGAACCCTTGCGGTTACTGCTTGTCTTCGACAACGCGGAAAGTGCCGGGGAGCTCCATGGCCTGATCCCGCCCGCCCCGATGAGCCTGATCCTCGCGCTCACGTCCGGGCCGGCCGACGACTTCATCTTCGGCTTCTCCACGCCCGTAGCGCTCGGCCAGCTCGAACCAGGCGCCGATCGCCAGCTGCTCGAGCAACTGTGTGGCGCCGAGCTGCTGGCGCGGGACCCACAGGGCGTCGAGGCGTTGCTGGCGCAGTGCGACCGGATTCCGCCGGCCATCGTGTCCGCGGGACATGCGGCGCGGCAACGGGAAAACTTCACACCGCGGCCGTTCACCGACGTCGCGCGGGAACTTGCCGGCGGTGCCGAGCTCGGCAAGGTCAGCCGGGCGTATGACGAACTGGTGGCCGGGCTCAGCCCGGAGGCCGGTGAGTTGTGCCGCCTGCTCACCGCCTTTCCCGGCCCCAGCTTCACACCCGAGCTGGTGAGTGTCCTCTTGGGACGATCAGGTACGCAGGCGCTGATCGAGCTGCAGGCGCAGGTTCTGCTCACCGCCGAACCGGGCGGTCGGTGGCGCCTCGGCAGTCAGGCGCGCCAGGCGGTGCTGCGCACCGGAGACACCAGCGGCGTGGACGAGGCATTCGCCCGCCTGCTCCGGTTTTACGTCGGGCGGGCAGTTCGCGCCGACACCAGTAATCCGGATCGGTTCCGGGTGTACGACACGGCGGTCCCGGCCAGTGCGGACATCGTCCCGGAGGTCGACTGGCTGGCCGCCGAGATGCCGGTCTTGCGTGCGCTGGCCGCGGCCGCCTACCAGCGCGGCTTCCACCACGAACTCACGCAGCTGTGCGGTGCGCTGGAAATCGTGCCACTGCACCGCAACGTACACCGCGAGTTCGAAGCAATCCTGAGCTACGGCATCGCCGCGACCACCGAGCCGGCGTTGCTCGCGCGGATGGTCAGCCAGCACGGCCGGGTGCTGTCGTTGCTCGGTGAGTTCGCCCTCGCCGCCAAGGATTTCGATCGTGCCGAAGCCGAGCTGCGCCGGATCCCGGACCCGGGCACCGATCTCCACCAGCAGCTCGCTGCGTCCGTGTCCGAGTTCCGCGCCCTCTTCCACCGGGAACAAGGACAACTCGAGGAAGCGCTCGGCTACTATTTCCGTGCGCTCGAAATCAGCCGGCGGCTCAGCGTGCCAGGAAAGCGGCACCGTGGACGAGGGCTGCACGCTCGCATGCTGGCCAACGTGCTCGTCGGGCTCGGCCGAGCGCAGGAAACGGTGGGGTTGCTCGAAGAAGCCGAGCAGAACACGCTCGACGAGGACAAGCGCAATCTCGCGCAGGTCCTGCTCGTGCGGGCCAAGGCGTTCGCGGAGACCGGGCAGACTGCCGGCGCGCGCGCTTTGCTGCCGGAGGTGTGGCGGCTGGCGAACGAGGCCCGAAGCGACCAGTACGACCTCGAGATCAGCGAAGCACTCGGCGACGCGGCTTGGCGTGCCGGTGATCCGGACCAGGCGCGACAGTACTGGTCAGGAGTCTGGCAACGATACGAAACTGCCCGCCACCCGCGGCGGGCACGGCTGTATCACAAGCTGTGGTTCGGCAGCTGATCCGTGAGCGGCAGACGTCGCACCGTCCGCCAGTGTGCTCGTGACACGGCGATCAGCGGGTCGGCACCGGGTTCGGTGGGCAGCTCGACCACCTGTCCGTCCGTCCATACCCGACACACGTCAGGCGCGATCTCCGCGATCAGCCGGGCGTGCGGACGGTGGTGGGCGGTTTCCGTCGCCCAGGAGGCGAAGTCGCCGGCGGCCTCGCGATATACCACGTCGGCACCCTCCAATTCGGACAGAGTCGCGAGCTCGCCATGCGCCACCACGTGCTGTCCGGGCAACGGGCGCCCGGGTACCGCCGCCGGGAAACGGGCCACGGTGCGGCCATCGGGCGTGACGCCGACGCGGAAAGCGGCGACCGGTTGGCGTTCCGGCACCGGATCGGCGATCGGCGGGAACACAGCCGGCCACGCCGGGGCGTCGAGGTCGAGCAGTTCGTACAACAGCGGACGCAGGATCTCCGCGCATTTGCCGGCGTATTCCACCGCCTGCCCGGCCACGTCGGCGACCGGCCCGCCGGCGATCGCGTGGTCGAGCTGGGCCGGGAGGGGAGAATCGTCGAGCCGAGGTGCCGCGGCGACCAGATTCGCCAGTGGCGAACCGGGTACCACGGTGTCCGCGACCGGACTGCCGAGCAGCACCGGGACCTGCGCGGCCGTCGCGTAAAGCGGCATCGATCCACAGTCGGCGACAACCAGCTCGGCCGCCAGGATCGCCGCCTGCCAGCCGTGTTGCGGCGGGATGACGGTGAGCCCGCCGCGGATCGCGGTGGCGAGGTTGGCGCGGACCTGATGCGGACTGTGCGCGGACCACACCCCCGGGTGCAGCACGAGGCTCACCTGGTAATCGTCGAGTGGCAGCTCGGACAGAAACCGTTGCGGCAGAAGTGGGTTCGCGCCGAGCAGGGACTGCGGACCCCAAGTCGAGGCGAGCACCACGTGCCGGCGCGCACCGGCTCCGAGCGCCCGGCGGAACCGCGGCACGCGGTGCGCGCTCACGAGCATCCGGTCGTGACAGGGATCGCCGATCACGACGGCCCGCGCGGCCACCTCGGGTTCGAGCCGGCCGAGCTGGTTGGCATGCGACAGCCCGACGCGGACGTGTTCGCCACGCAACCGGTCCGGGTTGAGGCCGGAGACCGTGGTGCTGCCTGGGTAGTACTTCTGGTGCCCGATCCCGTGCGGTACGAGCAGGACTGGGCAGTCCAGCCGGTCCAGCGCGTCGTTCTCGCTGGCGGCGACCGCCAGGTCGAACCTCGTCCGCACCGCCTGCTCCCAGGGCAGCACCACCGCTTCGAGGCTCGACAGGAACTGCTCGAGCCCAGCGGCGAACACCGCCCGCTCGCGCTCGGCGAAGGTGAACGCGACCTGCACCCGGTGGTCATCGTCGAACAGCGAGCAGATGTCGAGCAGCCGGGTCAGCGTAGTGACCGTGCGCGCCACCACAAGGACCCGGCGCTCGACGCGGTAGGTGAGCCAGTGGTCGTAGGCCGGGTCAACCGGGACTTTTCGCCAGAACGACGGGGGGGGGTTGCGTTTTCGGCCATCACTTGCCGCGGCGGGCGATCCACGCGGCGGCCTGGGTGCGGCGTTGCATGCCGAGCTTGGCCAGCACCGACGTGACGTAGTTCTTGACCGTCTTCTCGGCCAGAAACAGGCGTTCGGCGATCTCGCGGTTGGACAGTCCCTGCCCGATGAGCTCCAGCACGTCCCGCTCACGGTCGGTGAGGGTGGACAGCTCGTCGGTGGGCGGATGGCGCAGCTTGTCGAGCACGCGTGCGGTGCTGACCGGGTCGAGCAGCGACCGGCCGGCGGCCACCTCGCGCACCGCGTTGACCACGTCCTGGCCGCGGACCTGCTTGAGCAGATAGCCCGACGCCCCGGCCATGATCGCGCCGACCATCGCCTCCTCGTCGTCGAACGCGGTGAGCATCAGGCAGGCCGGCGGGTTCGGCTTGGACCGCAGCTCCCGGCACAGCGTGATGCCGTCCCCGTCCCCGAGCCGCACATCGACCACGGCGACGTCCGGCTCGACGTGCATGGCCACCGCGAGCGCCTCCTCGACACTCCCGGCCTCGGCGACGACCTCGAGATCCGCCTCGTCACCGAGAAGGTCGCGCAACCCCCTCCGGACCAGTTCGTGGTCGTCGACGAGCAACACCTGGATCGGCATCTGTCCAGGTTACGGCGATCGCGGCGGGGTGGCTGCCGGTGGTGCCGCAGGACACGGGAGCCGGTTGCGGATCGGCGGCCGGAAGCGGCCGTTCGAGTGGATCTTGTGCAATCGATGACACGAATCCACCCGCTTCGGCGATCCTTTCTCTCGGTGTCGCGGAATGGTGTGCCGAGGTGCCTCTTTCGCCGAGGCGCACCGATCTGTCATTCTGTACGGCTCGTCGCAGAACGACGGGCCCTGGGCGATACCAGGTCCGACAACCGTTCTGCCGAGGGGAAGCGGGATGACCGCGGAGATCGATCCGCGGCGGCTCCAGTTGGTCGCTGGGGCCGCCGAAGGATGGCGCAAGAGGCTGATCGACTTCACCACGTCCAACACGATGCTCGCGTTCAAGAACACGAAGCAGGGCAGTCTCGACCTCACCGACGCTGATCCGGTCGTGGCGGCGGCGGTCCTGGCAGGGGAGAAAGTGCCGTTGCGCAAGCTCTTCCCGGACCAGCAGCGGCACCGTGAAGCCTGTGTCCGCGCACGGGCGCTCAGCCGGAAGATCCAGTTGTTCGAGGAGGAACAGGGAGTCGAGGTCGGACGGTTGGCATCAGGCTTCGTCCGCACGTCTCCTGAGCAGCACAAAGGAGCAAAGCCGGTACTCCGGCTTCGGGCACCGCTGCTCCTGCGTCCGATGGCGATCCGGCCCCGTACCGCGTCCGAGAGCGACTACACCCTCGAAGCCACCGACGACCTCGAGGTCAACCCGATTCTGTTGCATGTGCTCAACGAAGAGTACGGAGTGGCGGTGGAGCCGGAAGAGTTCGCAGCTCACGTCGAGGCCGTCTTCGCCGAGGAGACCGGTCTGGAGGCTCAGGTCGAAGCGGTGTTCGGCAGGCTCGCGCATACAGCGGCGGAGCAAGGCATCGAGTTGACTCTGGAACGTGCCGTGGTGGTCGGGGTCTTCAACTACGCGAAGTTGCCCATGGTCGAGGACCTGGCTGCGGCAACGGAACTACTGGCGAGCCACGATTTGATCGCGGCCCTGGCCGGTGATCAGCAGGCGGCTACGGAGCTGGCGCAAGAATCCACGGACTTCGTCGCGCCGTCCGTCGACAATTCACCTCCTTCGGAGGAGTTTCTCGTCCAAGATGCTGATTCTTCACAGCATCACGCGATCGCCGCCGCGTTGGCCGGGCGGCACGTTTTTCTCGAGGGACCCCCAGGTACCGGAAAAAGCCAGACCATCGCGAACATCATCGCGGGAGCTGCCGCGATGGGGAAGAAAGTCCTCTTTGTGGCAGAGAAGCAGGCGGCCATTGAAGCGGTGGTGAACCGGCTCGCCGACGTCGATCTGGATGGCCTGGTGCTCGACTTGCATCAGCAGAAGGCGACTAAGCGGGAGGTCGCCAAGCAGCTCGGGGACAGCTTGGACCGGCTGGCCCAGCAGGGGTGGGTGGACGCCGCACACGTGCAGGAGCGGCTGGTCCATTCGCGGCAACGTCTGCTCGACCATTCCGGCGCGCTACACACACTACGCGACCCCTGGGGGCTGAGCGCATATCAGGTGCGGGAACGGCTACTGGCGCTCGGGCCCGGCCCGGCGGTCGCGACCGGGTTCCGCGGTGCGCAGCTCGAGGCGTTGAACCGGGACGTGGTGCTCGGCCTCCAGGACAAGCTGCGGCGGTATGTCAGTCTTGGCGGCTTGCGGGTGGTCAACGAGGAAACGCCCTGGTGCCGCGCGAACATCCGCTCCGAGGGCGACGTGCGGCGGGTGCTTGTGGAACTCGACGAGCTCGCCGGCAAGACGTTGCAGAACGGCAAGTCCGGTATGCGAGCTTTGCTGGGCCGGACTGGTCTGGCCGAACCCCGGGACATCTCCGGTTGGCAGGTGGTGCTCGAACTTCTCGACCAGGTGTCGGGCACAGTGCAGGCCTTCGGCTCGGACATTTTCGGAACTCAGCTCGAGGCCTTCTGGTTCGCGACGGCGGATCGGGCCACCCGGGCGAAGGACCAGCGGACGATGTCTTGGAAGCACCGCCGAGCTTTCTTGAAGCAACTGCGTGCGATGTCCACTCAAGGTCTTCGAAAGCGCGCTGAGCTGCACGCATGTCTGGTTCAGGTGGTCGAGCAACGGGACCGGTGGCGCGCGCTGGGCGGCGTGCACACTCAGCCGGCACACGTGACCGGTTTGGCCGAGATGATGGGGCAGTACACCGAGTTGCGTCGCCAGCTTGCCGCGGTTGCGGCCTCGGCCTGCAGTCCTGTTCTGGAGACCGGCACCACCCCGGACATCGAACGTGCGCTGTCCGAGCTGTCCGGCGATCGCGAGACTTTGATCCAGATGCCCACGTTGACCGCACTGGCCGATGAGTTCGGTCGGCTGGGACTCGGCAGTCTGGTGAAACAGATCGCCGAGCAACGGCTCGACCCGGACCAGGCCTGGACGGCGTTCGAGCGAGCCTGGCTGGAGTCGGTCGAGGTCGAGCTACGCCTGACCGTACCGGCGTTGCGTGAATTCGTGGCCGATCAGCAGACGCGCGTGCTGGCGGAGTTCCGGGAAGCCGACCACGCGCACCTGCAGCTCTCCGCGGCTCGGGTGCGGCGGCACGTGGCTCGGCAGGCGATGGAGGCACGGGACACCTTCTCGGCACAGGCGCAAGTGCTCAAGCGGCAGGCAAGTCTGCGTTCTCGGCACCTGCCCATCCGCAAACTGGTCGAGCGGGCGCCGGACGTACTACTGGCTGTGCGGCCGTGCTGGGCGATGTCACCGCTGGTGGTGAGCCGGATGTTGCCTGCCGAGCGCCTGTTCGACCTGGTGGTCTTCGACGAGGCAAGCCAGATCCGGCCACACGATGCGATCACCTCGATCATGCGTGGACACCGGCTTGTGGTGGCCGGAGACGAGCGGCAACTGCCGCCGAGCAGCTATTTCGACAAGGTGCTGGTCGACGATGAAACCGGCGAAGACGATGCGGACATCGAGGAGCTCTCAGACTACGAGTCGGTGCTCACCGCATTGCGTCCGGTCCTGCCGAACAGCCAGATGTTGCGCTGGCACTACCGCAGTGCCGACGAGCGGCTCATCGCCTTCTCCAACCGAGAAATCTACGGCGATCGCCTGGTCACTTTTCCCGGTGCGCACCAGGGCAGCCCGGTCACCTTGGAAGTGGTGGACGGTGCGGCATCGCCTGGGCAACGTGGTTCAGCACCCGCCGAAGTCGCCAGAGTAGTGGAGCTGGTGCTCGAACACGCGCGTTCGCGGCCGGATGAGAGCCTTGGCGTGATCACTCCCGGAGCCCCCCACCAGGCACGGATCGAACGAGCGTTACGAGAAGCCCGCGGGCAGTCTCCGGAACTCGCCGGGTTCTTCTCTGCCGAAGTGCCGGTCGGTCGCCGGTTCTTCGTCAAGAACTTGGAAAGCGTGCAGGGGGACGAACGGGACGCGATCATCCTCAGCGTCGGCGTCGCCAGAGATGCGACCGGGAAGGTGAACCGTACCGGTTTCGGGGTGCTCAACTTCGATGGAAGTGAACGACGTCTCAACGTTGCGGTCACTCGAGCCAAGCGGCGGATGACCGTGGTGTCGTCGTTCACCGCGCATGACCTTGAACCGTCGGATCGGGTCACCGGTACCGAACTGCTGCGCAGGTACTTGGAGTTCGCCGCTGCGCACGGCCGGATCGACGAGGTCGGTCGCATCGAGCAGGTCGAACTCAATGGGTTCGAGCAGGCCATCGAAGTTGCGTTGCGAGGGCGCGGTGTGCCGGTGCACCCGCAGTGGGGTTTTTCCGGATATCGCATCGACTTCGCGCTTGCCCATCGCAGCACGCCCGGCCGCATGGTGCTCGCGGTGGAGGCCGATGGCGAGCGTTATCACCGGTCGCCGAGCGCGCGGGACCGGGATCGGCTCCGGCAAGCGCACCTCGAGCACCTGGGGTGGCGGTTTCACCGGTTGTGGTCATCGGCCTGGTTTGCCGACCCGGTTGCCGAGACAGACCGAATCGTCAAGGCGTGGGAGGAGGCGATGGCCGATCCGGATGCCGAACGGGTCGAGGCGGCACCGGTTGTACCCGCTGCGCCGGTGGTACCGGCTGCTGCCGAGCGTGGGCCGCGACCGAATGTGCCCGCTGGGTCGCCCATCCAGGAGTACAGCGAGGCGCAGCTGATCGAGCTTTGCCTCTGGTTGATGTCCGACCTGTTGTTGCTCGATCGGGAAGTCCGCCTACAGCAGGCGATGACCGAGCTCGGGTTCAAGCGGCGGGGCCAGAAGATCGTCACCCGGCTCACCCGGGCCGTCGAGATAGCTCAGGACCTAGCCGACAAGAAGGAGAACTGATGTTCCCGCTCGACCCGCGTACGATCGGAAAGCTGGCCGAGGCGATCGCCGATCTCGGCGGTCCCTACGAACGCCGAGGCGCGGAGCTGGCCGAGCTGCTGGCAAACGCCGGTTGGGTGGACCCGCCGGAGTACGACGGGTCTCCACGGATTCCGTGGTTGCGAGAACATATCGAGGAACGCCGGGAAGACCGGGCGGAGATCGAGCGGTTGCTGTGCCGGGTCTGCGATCCGATCGAGTATGACGGCGGCGCGGTGGTCGCCGAGGAATTCCGGGTTACGGTGAATGACAAGCTGGCTCCGGAGGACCTGGTGGTGACCTATGTGTCCGGCCGGCCGGTGATCGGTCAGCTCAGCAAGGACGGGACTCGGGCGACGTTCAGTGAGCCCGCGGACTTCCGCAACCGCCTGGAACGGTTGTTCGCCGACCCGGTGACTGTCGACATGCTGGTGCGCCGGCTCGACGAGACCCGGATTTGCGAGTCCGGGGGCGCCTATACGATGGCTGTGATCGGTATTGGCAGCCTGGTCGAAGGATTGTTGCTCCAGTTGTTGCTGGAACGCGATGCGGAACTGCGCGAAAAAGGGTTCCCGGATCCTCGCGGAAAAGGTGGACGTAAAGACGCCGGGAGAGTCAGCCTCAAGGAGCTGATCGACCTTGCGCACGGTAAGGACTGGATTCAGCTCGATGCTGCGAAATTCGTGGACACGGTACGCGACTTCCGCAATTTCGTGCACCCACGCAAAGAATTGTCGGAGCAGCCTAGGTTCGACCGGGACAGCGTAATGCTCTGCTGGGGACCGATGCACGCGCTGTTGAACGATCTCGAGGAGAATATCGCTCCGTTGTGAATTGTCGGTGGCGTCGGTACGGGCCGGCGCCACCGAATGCTCACTTAGAGCGTGTCTCATTTGGCGAGTTTCTTGTAACAGGTGATGGTGGCGGCGAGGGTGAGGAAGGCGAGGTAGTGGCTGGGTTTGCGTTCGTAGCGGATGGTCAGGCGCCGGTAGCTGGTCAGCCAGGCGATGGACCGTTCGATCACCCACCGGTGTCTTCCGAGTTTCTCGGTGGATTCGATACCTTTGCGGGCGATGCGCGGGATGATCCCGCGCCGGCGGAGCCAGTCGCGTAGGGCTGGGATGTCGTAGGCCTTGTCGGCGTGGAGCTTGGCCGGTTTCCGGCGGCGCGGTCCGCGGCGAGACCGGATCGGCGGCAGCGCGTTGACCAAGGGTCTGAGCGCGTGACTGTCGTGAGTGTTGGCCGCGGAGATCCCAACGGTTAACGGAAGTCCGGCCCGGTCGGACAGCACATGGATCTTCGAGCCGGGCTTGCCGCGATCGACCGGGCTCCGACCGGTCAGACCGCCCCCCTTTTGGCCCTGACGGATGCTCCGTCCAGGACCGCACGCGACCAGTCGATCATGCCCTTGCCGCCAAGTTCGTCCAGCACCGCCCGGTGCACATCGCGCCACAGGCCGACCTTGGTCCACTCGGTGAACCGCCGATGCGCTGTCGGCACGGTGACCCCGAAGCTGGGCGGCAGATGTCGCCAGGCGCAGCCGCTGGTCAGCACGAACACGATCGCGGTGAACACCGCCCGGTCGCCCACTCGTGACATGCCGCCACCCTGCGGGCGCGTCTTTCCCGGCGGGATCAACGGTTCGACCAGCGCCCACAACTCGTCGGGCACCAGCCGTCGCGACAACTCGTCCATCACAGCTCATGATCATGCCCACACCTCAACCAACAACCAAGTGAGACACGCTCTTATTCACAGGCGACACCATCTCCGTCGCGGTCGAGTTTGCGACTGTATCCGGGTTCGCCGGCATGAAGCGGTGCCGCGCCTGCGGCTCGCGCGGCAGCGCAGTTTTTATAGTAGATCGATTCGGGTGCGGGTGCCGGCGCAGGTTCTTCTTCGGTCGTCCGAGGAGGAGGTGCCGCATGCGTGGTGGTCTTTTTCGTGGGCGCAGGCTTCGCTTGCTGGGCCGGGGGTTGCGGGGTCGGTGCGGTGATCAGCCCTTTGCACGGTGCGGCCCACAGCCCGCTGACTGCTTGACGGGCGACGGTTTCCGCGTCGCGCAGCGTGGCCGAGGCTGCGTCGGAGGCGAGCTGAGCGTAACCGTTTTCGAGCGCGGCAGTGGCGTAATCGGTGCCATCGTCCAAGCTGAACGCCACTCCGGTGGCAGTGTCGGTGGTGATGTGTACGGTCGAACCGATCAGCTTCGTGGTGGCCCACGTGGCGGTCTCCGCGGCATAGCAGTTGCTCCCAGTCGCGACGGCTATTCCGAGCACATGCACTGTGCGGTGGCTGCCGTCGCTGCCTGCGAGTTCGACTGTGGCCCCATCGGTCACCTGGCTTACGCGGTAGGTGATCGGTGGGGGTACCGAGGTGCTCGGCGGAATCACTTCGGCCGAGGCGGCTGGTGCGGCCACTGGCTGCGGTGCCGGTTCCGGCGTCTTGCCGAAGACTGCACCCAGTACGAACAGGATCGCGAAAACGCCGAGAGTGCTCATCAGCCACTTCGGCATCCGCTTCCGCGGGCGTGCCGAGAGATCCGGGGTCGGGTGCATGGGCGGAAATCCTCGTTTCTGGATTCGGTGTGCCGAAGGGTCTTCGCGGAAACCCAGGTCGGCGTTACGCCCGAGACGCGCAACTGTTCATCATCACCTGAACAGCCGAGGAATTTGGTCACAAGACCGTCACAAAAGCTGGTTTTCGAGCCGGATGTGGTGACGAATCAGCGGACGTGGGCGATATTTTCCGGAATCGCCGGAGAGGAAGCGCGAGCACGATGGCCGACTTGATTGAAGTAGTGCCGCTGATCCCGAGCGGCCGGATTTCTGCCCAAGATCTCGAGTTCGCCGCGATCGACGTGAAGACCACCGGTCTGCGTAGCGGGCGGATCATCGAGGTCGGTGTCGTGCGGTACCGGGGTGACGGGACCCTCCTCGGAGAGTTCTCGACCTTGGTCGACCCGCAGGAACGCCGCGCCGCCGGATGGCGTGGCCCGCACCGGATCACCGGCATGGACCTCCAAGGTGCGCCTGGGTTCGCGGACGTCCTCGGACCGATGCTCGACCTGTGCCGAAACGCCATCGTCGTGCTGCACGACCTGCCGTCGACTCGAGCTTTCCTGAACGCGGAAGTGACCCGGCTGGGGGTTACGCTGCCGGCCTTGCCCGGTGTTTCGCTCGTCGACGCGGCTCGGACCACCCTGCGGCTGCCCAACTACCGCCTTGCCACCGTCGCGCATGCGCTCGGTATCGCGGACTTTCCCGGATACCTCGCTGCGCCGTCTGCACGGGCTTGTGCGCAGGTGGTGCTCGCGTTGGCCGGTGTGCACGGGCTGGGGTTCGCTTCGGCACCGCGTTTCCCCTCGTTACCCCGGTTCGCCGGCGGCGCGACGATCATGCGCAGACCGGACGAGGCCATGGTGGAGAAAGGCTGGATGGCCGGCGTGGTGGACCGGATTTCCACCGACTCCGGCGGCGCCGGCGCGACGGCGACCCAGGCGTATCTCGATCTCCTCGCCGAGGCGGTAAGCGATCAGTTCCTTTCGGAGGACGAAGGGTGGTCGCTCGCTCGGCTGGCCGCAGCGGCGGGGATACCCGAGGTGGAGGTGCGCCGGCTCCATGTCGAGTTCGCCTCCGCGGTGCGGGCGGTGGCGGAGTCGGATGGTGTGGTCACTGCCGACGAACATCGCGAGTTGCATCAGATCGCCGGTGCACTCGGGGTTTCGGAGGTGGTGATGGACCTTCGCCCCACTGGCGGTCGGCGAAAAGCCACCCGGGTATTGGTCCTGGGCGCAAGCGCCGGTGCCGACCGGTTGCGCGCACAGATACTCGCTGAAGGGGTCCAGCTGGCCAAGAAGCTGACCGCGTCGGTTACACACTTGGTCTATGGCCCAGATGTGCCGGGGACGGACCCGCGTGTTCCGAGAGCCGTCGAGCTGGGTGCGCAGGTGCTCGAGCTGGCGGCTGCACCGGCCGCACTCGGCTTCGAGCACGCCGTACCACGGACCAAGGCGCTACCCACCGGTCGGCCGGATACAGCGCCAGAACGCCAGGTACTTGAAGCGGTGCCAATCTCCGAGCAGGTGACCGCTCAAGCTGAGCCCGTGCCGCCTCCAGCGGAGAGCAACGCGGGGTCGAGCCGGCGTACGTCCACGCCCACCCGCCCCGCAGCGGTCGCAGCTACGTCGCCCCGAGGCGTTTTCGCAGGTCGTGCATTGATGGCCGGAGGACTGGTCTTGATGCTCGTTACTGTGGTGGCGTTGTTCGGTGGTGCCGGCGTCGGCGCAGGAATCGTGATAGCGGTGTTCGGCGTGGGGGCGCTCGTCGGTGGCTGGTATGTCGAGGAAGAGAGCCGGCTGCGCGGCTCATCGCGGTAACGGTGGGAACCGCTTCTCGTTGCGGTCCACCTTGGCGTTTGCGGCGGCCAGGAGGTCGATGCCCAGTACGTCGGCGAGCCGGAGGAGGTACAGGGTCACGTCGGCGATCTCGTCCTCGACGTTGAACTCCTGGGCCGGGTCGGTGCGCCACCGGGTGGATTCTTCCGGGGTCAGCCATTGGAACAGCGCGGTCAGCTCGCCCACCTCACCGGAGAGGGCCATGGTCAGGTTCTTCGGGGTGTGGAAGGGCTCCCAGTCGCGGGCGGCGGCGAACTCGCGCAGGCGCCGGGTCAGATCGTCGAGGGTCACCGCGTCTGGTTACCACGGGTGCGTGACCGGGTCGAAAAGACGCCGAAAAGACTACGCCGTTGGCCCACACGCGCGTCCGGATCGATACGGCAGACTGGAGGCGTGAGCGGTCCCCCCGATGTGTCTTCTTACCTGCGCGGCTTGGACGTGGGGACGCTCGCCGACCTGTTGTACGCGCAGGCCCGGCGTGACCCTGAGCTACGGCATTCGCTCGAGCTGCGGGCGGCGACCCAGTCGGGTGCGGTGAGTGAGGCGCACCGGCTGCTGGACACCGCGGTGGCCGACGGGAACCTGGACTATGCGGCCAAGATCGGCGCGGTCCTGGACACCGTGGCCCGGCTGCTCGACGCGGGCAGCCGGGCGGACCTCGCGCCGCTGGCCCGGCGGGCGGTCGACGACGTGGTCGGCATGCTCGACCGGCACGGGGATCCCTCCGGCGACCTCGGGGAACGGTTCGAGCGTGCGGTCGGGCTCTACGCGCGGGCGTGCGCGGCCCGGCCACCCGATCCGGAACTGCTCGCCGACTGGCTCCTGCAGGTGTCCTTCGACGGGCGGCCGGTCGAACTGGCCGATTTCTCGGGCGCCCTCGGCGAACCCGGCACCGAACGAGTCAAGTCCACTGTGGACGAAGTGCTCGCCGGGGCACCCACCGGGCACCGGCTGACGGTCGCGCAGCGGCTGCAGGAGGAGGTCGCCGAAGTGCGGGGCGACGTCGACGGGCTGGTCGCGATCCTGTCCGCCAAGCCGCCGCGGGTGGACGTCAGCCTGAAGATCGTGCGCGTGCTGCGCGCGGCCGGCCGGCACAGTGAGGCCATCGCGTACGCGGCCAGGGCCCTCACGCCGCACAAGCCGGAGCCCAAGGACGAGGCGGTCACCCTGCGGCGCAAGGAATTCGACGAGCAGCCCGGGTCCGGCACGTACGCTGCGCTGCGGGAAGCAGCGATCGAGGCAGGAGTCTGGACCACGCAACGGGTTTCGGCGGTCGCCCGGCTGCGCGAACGTGCCGCGGAAAGCTCGGAAAACGCCGAGGAACTCGTCCGCGCGCTGCTCGCCGAAGAGCGTCCGGACGACGCCTGGCGGGCGTGCCTGCGGTTCGGCGGCTCGGTCGCGTCCCGGCTGGAGCTGGCCGCGTCGCGCGAAGCAACGCACCCGGACGAGGTGATCCCGGTGTACCGCACCCAGGTCGAGCACCTCATCGAGCAGAAGGACGCGCAGGCCTACCGCGAGGCGGCCAAGCACCTGAAGAAGCTGCGCACCCTGCACAAACGCACCGGGACGGCGGAGGAGTTCACCGGGTACGTCGCCGAGCTGGTGAACGTGCACCGCCGCAAGACCCGGCTGGTCGCGGAGATCCGGGCCGCGCGGATCGCCGTACCGAAGGCGCGCGCGCCCAGGCCTGAGACTGTCCGTGAAAGGGACCTTCACGGACAGTCCACAGTGGAGGGTCAGGCTTCCCGGAGTGCCTCGCGGTAGCCGTCGAGGTCGTAGTCCAGGCGGTCCTCTTCCTCGGTTTCGGTGAGCTGGCTTTCCAGCACCGTCACCAGCTGGTCCAGCACCGCTTCCCGGGCCAGGCCACGGGCGGTCAGCCGTTGCGCGGCTTCCCAGACCTCGGGCGGCTCGTCGTCCCACAGGTGGTCCACCACGGACGTTTCCAGGGCCAGGCGCAGACCGTCGGTGCCGTCGAACTCTTCCGCGGCCAGGGATTCGTGGTACTCGGGGTGGGCGCCGATCACCAGCAGGCGGCGTTGCTCCGGGTCGCCGGGGTCCAGGTCGGTCAGTTCCTCGTCGCCGATCACCGCGGCGGTCTCCGGGACCGCGAAACGGCGGCGTGCCACCACCGCCAGGACCTCCTCGGCGGATTCGGTGCCGTCGAGGTAGTCGCTGAAGTCCTCGTCGTCCTCGTCGTCGGCCAGGTACTCGGCCAGGTACTCCGTGACGTCCTCGACCAGCGCGGCCGCCGCGGCGTCCGACAGCTCGGCGCGGCGTGCGCCCCACGCGGCCCAGGCCAGTACGACGGGGGCGACCGCGTCCTCGTCCTCCAGTTCGGTCTCGCCGTCCAGCAGCGACTCCAGGAACCGCGCCAGCTTCTCGGGGCCCACGCGCAGCGGGTCCGCGGGTTCGGTGCGGCAGCCGTGCTCCACGAGCAGACGCGCGATTTCCCGGCCGGATTCGGGATCGCTGAGGTTCGACTCGGCGAGGAAACGGTCGACGGCCTCGGTGCGCCGCACCGGCGACCAGGCGGCCACCGCCTCGGTGGCCGACGGTTCCGGCAGACAGCGGCACCAGGTCAGCGCCACGGCGTGGAAGCGCGCGTAGTCCTCGCCGACCTCCGGTTCGGACAGCGCGTCCGTCGCGGCGATGCCCTCGGCCAGCAGCCGGTGCGCGTCGGCCGGTTCGACCTTGTCCAGGACGACCAGGTCACGGTCCTCCTCGGCCTGGCCACGCATTTCGGCCAGCACCTCGTGCGGCTCCTCGATCACCACGAGGTCGCGCACCCGGCCGCCCTCGGTGAAGTCGAGCAGCGCGAGCAGGCCCAGAGTCGCCTCGCCGCGGGAAAACACGCACAGCAACGACGATTCGTCCCCGTAGACGTCGCCGGTGCGCCAGCACTCGCCCACAGTGACCTGGCCGATCTCGCCTGCCCACTCCGGCTCCGGAATCCCGCGGCCGAGCACGACGGCGAGAGCTTCGGCAGCCGCGGCGCGCTCCTCACCGGTCTCGGCGAGCACCTTCAGCGCGGCGAGCAGCGCGGCCGCCCCCGGGGTGATCTTGCGCTGCGCGAACGCGATCAGCTCCAGCCCGAGCCGGTCCTCGGGGTCGGCCTCCGCCCACTGCCCGATCACCTCGGAGGCGAGGAGTTCGACGTCGAACGGGCCGGGTTCCGCGGCGACTGCGGAGAAGTCCCGCAGCACGTCCTTGAACAGGCCGTTGACACTGGGGCTGGCGGGCTGGGAACTCTTCTTGCGGGCGCGGCTGACCGGACTCATGCCGGACATCGTCGTCCATCCTCCGCCGGGCCGCGCCGGGGGTCCGCGGTTGCGCGCACCGCGGTGGCGCTAGACGGCTGATTCCGTGAAGTTAGTGTTAGTGGTCGTAGGCGATGAGTGATCGTTTGCTGGTCAGGCCGGTGTTCCAGTTGTGCCAGATGCCGGCGGCCATGGCCAGCAGGCGTTGGGCGACGCGGGTGAACACTCCGGCGGGGGTGCGTCCGCCGTGGGCTTCGAGGTCGAGCTGGCCCTTGAGGGTCTGGTTGACCGACTCGATCCGTTGACGGACACCGCCGAGGTTGCCGTTGCGGTAGGTCTCGTCCTTGCGGTCCGGGCGCAGCAACTCCAGCCCCATCGCCGCGGTCAGCTTCTTGAATTCCTTGCCGGCGAAACCCTTGTCCGCCAACAGGGTCTGGCCGTCACGAACGAGGTGGTGGTTGTGCTCGAGCAGGGCGGCCAAGACCTCGCGTTCGCCGAGTTTCGGGTTGGCCAGGCACCACATGATCGGCATGCCGTCGCCGGCGCAGACGAGGTAAAGCTTGAGCCCCCAATACCACCGAGAGTGTGACGCACAGTAGCCGTAACTGGCGTGGCCGGCCAGGTCGGAGCGCTTCACGGTTTCCCGGGACATCCCGCACGGCACCGGGGTGGCATCGGTGATCCACATGTCGTCAAACCAGGACGGACAGCACAGGGAAAGGGCCAGGATGGTCTTGCGCAGCAACGGTTCTGATGCCTTTAACCGCTTGTGGTAGCCGGACTGCCCAGGAAGATGAGCAAACCATTCACGCCACCGGGAGTCGGCATGAAGATGGCGAATCCATCGGCGCTCGGAGTCATACCGCAGCAACACTTGGGCAGTGGCCAGCGTGATCAACTCACTGTCCGTGAGTAGTGGGCGCCGTCCCCGGCCGGTCCGGGGCAGCACCACATGGTCATCGACGAGCACGTACAGTGCCGTCAGGAGGGTGTTCAGGTCGTTCTTCACAAAATGATCATGAGCACCCTCCACTCATGCCCACACTCGGGGCCACTTCACACGACCTTCACGGAATCACTCATCTAGGCGGCCGGATGGGCCTGGTCGGTCACCGGCTCCGGCGAGCGCAGCCGGCGTTCGCGCAGTGCCTCGTCGAAGTCGACGACGAACGTGCCGGCCGCCATCGCCACCAGCAGCGTCAACCCCAGTACCGCGCCCACCCACGTCAGCACGATCGTGAACATCGGGCCCTCCCCTCGTTCGCCGGTCGGTTACCACTTCAGGGTGCTTTCGAGGTGGTCCGCCCGGTATCGGCCAAGTGGTTAGGACCACACTGGCCGAACGGATGAGAACGAGCCCGACAGCTACCCCATGCGACGTACGAGAGGCGTGTGGGTGAGCCGGTCACAGCTTGCGCAGGCGCACCCGGTTGATCGCGTGATCGGCGTCCTTGCGCAGGACGAGCGTCGCCCGCGGGCGGGTGGGCTTGATGTTCTCCATCAGGTTCGGCTCGTTGATCGTGCGCCACAGGTGACGGGCCTCTTCGCGGGCCTCGTCGTCGGGCAGGCCGGCGAAGTGGTGGAAGTGCGACGCCGGATCGGCGAACGCGGTGTGCCGCAGCTTCAGGAACCGCTCGACGTACCAGTGTTCGATGTCGCCGGTGTGCGCGTCCACGTAGATGGAGAAGTCGAACAGGTCCGAAACGGTCAGCCGGGGGCCGGGCTGCAGCACGTTCAGCCCCTCGACGATCAGGATGTCCGGCCGCTCCACCACCTGCTCCTGGCCGGGCAGAATGTCGTAGGCCAGGTGCGAGTAGACCGGCGCGGCCACGTGCTGGGCGCCGGACTTCACCTCGGTCACGAACCGCAGCAGCGCCCGTCGGTCGTAGCTTTCCGGGAAACCCTTGCGGTGCATGATGCCGCGCCGGGTGAGTTCGTCACGGGAGTAGAGGAACCCGTCGGTGGTCACCAGGTCCACGCGCGGATGGTCGGGCCAGCGGGCCAGCAGCGTGCGCAGGATCCGGGCGGTGGTCGACTTGCCGACCGCGACGCTGCCCGCGATGCCGATCACGTACGGCACCTTCGTGCCCCGGCAGTCCTCGCCGAGGAACGTGGTGGTCGCCTCGTACAGCTGTTGCCGCGCCTTGACCTGGAGGTTGATCATCCGGGACAGCGGCAGGTACACGTCGGCGACCTCGGCGAGGTCGATCTGCTCCCCGAGGCCGCGGAGGCGGACCAGCTCGTCCGCGGTCAACGGCAGCGGGGTGGAGCTCCGCAACTCCCGCCACTGGTCCCGGTGCAGCTCGACGTAGGGGCTGAGTTCACGGACCCGTGACATCGCAACACTCCTCGGCCGTCGCCTGCGCTGGCTCCGTACAGCTTGCGTAACGCGGGTCCAACGGTAGGGCTTACCGCTCGTGAACGCGCTGTGATGTGTTGCACGCGAGGCGGGCAGCGCCGGCAACAGAGCCGGCAACGCTCACCGGCTGTGACCGTTTCGGCCGAAAACCTCCTGCCACGCCGCGGCCAGCTGCCGGGCGCAGGTCGCCGGCTCGACACCGCCGACGCCGGTGCCGAGCCCCGGCATCGCGATGGTGTCCACGGCCTCGCGTACCAGCCCCTGCTCCAGCTTGCCCTCGCGCCACTGCAGGAACACCGCACGCGCGGCGAGGTAGGGGTGCACGGTGTCGGCCGGCAGCCGCTCGCCCGGCTCCCGCATGGTCGGCGCGCTGATCAGCCACGCCGGCTCGGCCTCGCCGGTCTCCACGATCACTGACTCGCCGATCGGCAGCTCACCGCCGTAGGAGGCGAGCACCGCACTGCGCACGCTCTGCTCGATGCCGGGGAACGCGCGGGCGTACACCGCATCGATCCCGCCACGCATCCAGCCGTAGGAATTGGCCGGGCTGACCACGGCCTGCGCGACGACGTCGAGCACCGATCCGCGGTGCACCCGCACCGGGCCGGCAAGGTCGGCCACCACGGCGGCCCATGCCGTGGCGAGTGGTTCATCGACGGCGCACAACACCAGTTCCGGCGTCCGGGGCGAACCCGGCGAAACGTCCGCACCGCGCCCGGTGTGTGTGCCCGATTCGGCGGTCACGCGTCCAGCATGGCAAAAAACGCCACCCGGCGTAACCGGTTTCGGTACCGGCTGTCCGAGTGAAACCCGCCACGTAGGCGATCAGTAGCCTGACGTCCGTGTTGCGGATCGCGTATTTCGGCCCCGAGGGCACGTTCACCGAACAGGCCGCCCGTGCGCTCGCGCCGGGCGAGGACCTCACTCCCTACGAGACCATCCGGCTCGCGCTGGACGCGGTGCGGGACGGCGCCGCGGACGGCGCGTGCATCCCCATCGAGAACTCGGTGGAAGGCGTGGTGCCGGCCACCCTCGACGGGCTCGGCGGCGGCTCGGCGCTGGTCGCGGTGGCCGAGGCCGTCCTGCCCATCCGGTTCAGCGTCCTCGCCCGGGCCGGTGCCACCGAGATCCGCACCGTGGCCAGCCACCCGCACGCGCTCGCACAGGTCCGCGAATGGCTTGAGGCGAACCTGCCGCACGCCACCGCGGTCGCTGCGTCGTCCACCGCGGCCGCCGCGGTCGGGGTGGTGGAGGGCACCTACGACGCCGCGGTGTCCGCCCCGGTGGCGATCGAGCACTACCCGCTGGAGGAGTTGGCCACCGGGATCGCCGACGTCGGGGACGCGCAGACCCGGTTCCTGTTGGTCCGCCGCCCCGGTGAGCTGCCGGAGCCGACCGGCGCCGACCGCACGTCGATCGTCGCCGCGGCGGAGAACCGCACCGGCACGCTGGCCCAGCTGCTGTCCGAACTGGCCGGCCGCGCGATCAACCTGACCCGCCTCGACGCCCGTCCGGTCCGCGACAGCTTCGGCGAGTACCGGTTCTTCATCGACTTCGAGGGCCACCTCGCCGAACCACGCATCGCGGACGCGCTGACCGCCCTGCGTCGACGCTGCCACCTGCGGTTCCTCGGGTCGCACCCGCGTGCGGACCAGCTGCCCGCCACGATCGAACCGGGCGCCGGCAACCAGGACTTCCTCGATGCGCGGGCCTGGGTCGACGCGGTGCTGAAGGGAGAAGACGCGTGAGGATCCTGTTGGTCCGCCACGGCCAGACTGAGGGCAACGTGCGCGGCGCGCTGGACACCGCGCTGCCCGGTCCGCCGCTCACCGAACTCGGCCAGCAGCAGGCGAAGGCGCTCGCGCAGCGGCTGTCGTCCGAACCGATCGTCGCGGTCTACGCCTCGCAGGCCATCCGTGCGCAGCAGACCGCGGCGCCGCTGGCCGAGGCGTTCGGCTTCGAGGTGCAGGTGATCGACGGGGTCAAGGAGGTCGACGCCGGGGAGCTGGAGAACCGGTCCGACCGGGCGTCGATCGAGGTCTACCTGCGGGCGGTGGCCGAATGGACCCAGGGCGCGCTCGACGTGGCGATCCCCGGCGGGGAGACCGGCGCGCAGGTGCGCGAACGGATGCTGCGGGCGGTCACCGAACTGCGGGCCAAGCACGAGGAGATCGATCCGGACGGCGCGGTCGTGCTGGTCAGCCACGGCGGCGCGATCCGGCTCGCCGGCGAATGGCTGGCGCCGAACGTGCCTCCCGAACTGGCCGCCGCCGCGCTCATCCCGAACACCGCGTCGGTCGAACTGCTGGCCGAACCGGACGGCTGGCGATGCCTGCGCTGGGTCGACACCGTCCTGCCTCCCTCGTGAACCGGCTTGGCCGCTGACGAGGCCACGATGTGGGGAATTGGCCGGACAGGCCGCAACCCGGTCGGTGCTTCGCACGTCTTCTGGGTAGCTTCACCAAGGATTGCTACCCCTGCACTGCGAGGCGAGTGAGATGGCAAGCACGAAGACCAAGGTCGTGATGGCCGCGGCGGGCGTGTCCGGCGCGCTGCTGCTCTCCGCGTGCGGCAACGGCACCCCACCGGCCGCCAGCAGCCCGCCGGCGACCAGCAGTAGCGCTTCCGAGACGTCACCGGCCAGTTCGGCCACGTCCGCGCCCGCGAGTTCGTCCGGCGAATCGGAGAGTCCCGCACCGCCGGCGGGAAACGGGCTGTGCAAGGCGGCCGACGTCACGCTGTCGCTCGGCAAGGGCGACGCCGGCGCGGGATCGACCTACCGTCCGCTGCTGATCAAGAACTCCAGCGGCAAGACCTGCACGATCCAGGGCTATCCCGGGGTGTCCTACGTCGGCGGCTCCGGCGGGGACCAGGTCGGCGAGGACGCGGTCCGCGTGGGCGGCAAGGGGCCGGTGATCAAGCTCGAACCCGGGCAGTCGGCGGCCGCGGACATCCAGTTCGCCCAGGTGAACAACTTCGACCCGAGTGCCTGTCAGCCGACCGACGTGAAGGGGCTGCGGATCTACCTGCCGCAGGAAACCGCGGCGAAGTTCGTCGAGGATCCGGGCACCGGCTGTGCCGGCAAGCAGGTCCCGGGCCACCAGCTCAGTGTGAAGACGGTGCACCGCGCCTGAGTGCGGGTCCAGGAGTCCTGCCCGCGGGTGGTCAGCCGCGCGCGCAGAGCTGCTGCACGCGGATCACGTCGGCCTGGGCGACACGATCGTCGAACCGGCTGCGCAGCACCATGCGGTTCACGTTCTCCAGGCTCCGCGCGAGCGGCTGGTAGGTGTCGTTGAACGCGGCCGCAGCCTTGGCCAGCGCCGTCGCGCCCGCGACCCGGTCGACCGCGTCGTCGGCCAGGCGGGTGAACTGGGCCGCGTCGTAGCCGCCCGTGGTGTCCGGCAGCCGTCCCGCCCGGGAAAAGGCGTCGCACGCCGCGGCCGCGTCCTCGTCGGCGCCGCCACGCTGGCCGGATAGCGTCCAGAGCAACCCGACCACGCACACGCCGAGCACGAAGCCCGCGACCGCGGCGAACACCAGCGGGCGGCGGGAGGTGGGTACCGAGCGGGACGGAGCGGTGGTGCGGTCGGTCTGAGCGGCGGCGGCCTGTTCAGCGGCGGTGTGGTCGCCGCTGGTGTCATCGCCGGGCCGGCCCGTGCGGGTTTGCTCGCTGTGGTCCGTGTTGCTCCAGTCGCTGCCGACCTGGTGACTGCTGCTCTTTCCGCCGCCGGTGTCACCGGTCCAGCCACCGCGAGTCTGCTCACCGCTGCTCTGCTCACCGGCGGTCTGGTCGCCGTTCGGTAGTGATGCGGGGTCGGGGGTGGGCATGACGGTCCTCCGGCGGGCGGGGCGAGGTGTCATTCCAGCACCGAAACCGCCCCTCCGTGCCTGGCTGAGGCCGATTCGTCACCGAAGTGGGTGGTTGCGTAGGGCGAACGCCGCGTAGCCGGTCACGGCCAGTAGCAGCACTCCGGACGCGGTGAACGTGCGGCTCGGCGAGCCGAGCAGTTCCGTGAGCAGGCCGCCGAGCAGTGCGCCGACCGGGATGGCTCCCCACACTGCGGTGCGCCAGACGCCGAGCACGCGGCCGAGCAGTTCACTGGGCACCAGTGTGTGCCGCGCGGTGGCGAGCACCACGTTCACCGCCACCACCGCGGCCGCGAACAGGCCGAACAGCACGGCCGAGGCCACCGGTTGCCGAACCAGCCCCATCCCGCCGAACCCGAGCGCGCAGCACAGCACCCCGCCGACCAGCACCGGCCTTCGCCCGGTGAACCGGACGAGCCGCGGGGTCAGCGCGGCGCCGGCGAGCCCGCCGATTCCGCCCACGAACGCGAACAGCCCGAACGTGGCCTCGGACAGCCGCAGGTCCTCCAGCGCGTACAGCACCAGCTGCGCCTGGGCGAGTTCGCTGGCCAGGCTCAGCAGGCCGGCCACCGCGAGCAGGCGCAGCAGCAGCGGATTGCCGCGCAGCCAGCGGACGCCCTCGGCGAAGTCGGCGCGGACGCGGGTGTTGTCCTCCGCTCGCGGCCGGTAACTGCCGGCCAGGCCGAGCAACACCGCGGCGGCGACCGCGAAACCGGCCGAGGTCAGCAGGAACGGGAACGCCGCGAACAGCGCGAACGTGGTGCTGCCGACCGGTCCGCCGAGAAAGGTCTGCCCGACGATCTCGCAGGCCTGGAGCTTGCTGTTCGCACTCTCCAGCCGGTCCTCCGGGACGAGCGCGGGCGGCAGCACGTTCGCCGCGCTGTCCGCCACCGTCTCCGCGGTGCCGATGAGCAGCGCGGCGACGTAGATCGTCCAGATGTCCACCGCGGACACGGCGACGAGCACGGTGATCGCGGCGACCACGGCGGCTCGCGCCGCGTTCGCGACGATCATCGCCTTCTTGCGGTCGACCCGGTCCACGAGCGTGCCGGCCAGCACCGCGAACAGCAGCCACGGCAGGAACTGCACCGCGGACAGCGCGGCGATCTGCACCGGATCGCGGGTGAGGGTGGTGGCCAGCAGCGGGAACGCGACCTTGCCGATGCCGTCGCCGAGGTTGGAGGTGGCACTGGAGGCGATCAGCCAGCGGAAGCGGCCGTCGGTCCGCGCGTGCGCCACTGGTCACCTCCCCGCCGTAGTGCTGTGACCTCGAGTTTAGAGGGCGGGGCGGCGCAGGGTGATCGTTTGGTGACTTCTGGTTATTCCGCAGTGGATTTCGGGACGCGGCGAAGGGAACAGCAGGCGACGGCGGAAGCGGCGGGGGTTTCCGCAGCCCGGGTCAGCCCCAGCCGAGTTCGTGCAGCCGCTCGTCGTCCAGGCCGAAGTGGTGGCCGAGCTCGTGCACCACGGTGATCAGCACTTCCTCGACGACCTCGTCCTCGTCCTCGCACATGGCCAGCAGCGGCCCGCGGTAGATGGAGATCCGGTCCGGCAGCACGCCGCCGTAGTCGCTGGTGCGCTCGGTCAGCGCGATGCCGTGGTAGAGCCCGAGGATGTCCGGGGCCTCGTCGTTGTGCTCCTCGACCAGCACCACGACGTTGTCCATCGCGGCCGCGAACTCGGCAGGGACCTGGTCCAGTGCCTGGGAGACCAGCTCCTCGAACCGCGCAAGGGTCATCTCGACCGGCACGTCAGCGGTTCCCGGTGGAGCTCGGCGGCGCGCTCTGCGACGAGGCGGGCGTGGACTGGGCCTTCACACTGCCGGTCACGGCCTGGAAACCGCTGCCGTCGGACAGGGTGGCCGCGACCTTGCAGTTGACCTTGGTGGAACCGGCGTCCCAGCTCTCCTGCTCCCGCACGTCCCAGCCGAGGGTCAGCTTCTTCTCGCCGAGGTCGGCGCCGCCGGTGTAGTCCTTGGCGGCTTTCGTGCACTCGGTGTCCAGCCAGGACTTCTGGTCGTCCTGCTTCGGGTAGCCGTCCTTGAACTCGCCGGCCAGGTCGAGCGTCGCGATGATCTCGTAGGAGTGCGGACGACCGCAGCCGACCGGGTCGCCGACGCCCTTGCCGGCCAGCGCGAGACAGGTTCCCGGCTCCCACACCGGCGACTGGTCCTGGTCCTTGGCGGCGCCGGTGGTCGGCTGCAGTGTGCCGCCGGGACCGGCCCACTGCAGCCCGCAGCGCAGCTGGCGATCGCCGTCGGCCCACTGCGCGGCGGCCGGGCGCAGCAGGTTGGTGGTGAGCTTGCCGTACGGGTCGAGCGCGTGACCGAGGTAGGGCCGCACGTCGCTGTTGCACTTCTGCTGGGCGATCTGCTGCCACTGGTCCAGGCTCGGGAACGGCGCGTCCTCGGTGAACTGGGCACCGATGTCGACGCTGCCGGTGACCTCGAACAGGTGCGGTCGCGTGCACGGCACCACGTGCGCGTCCGAGGCGTCGGCGGCACTCCAGGTCAGGCAGCTGCCGGGCGGGGAGTGGAAGGCCTGCTGAGCGGCCTCGTTGAGCTCGCCCTCCTCGCCGCCTGCCAGCGCCGAGGTCCAGGAGAACGTGACGCTCAGCGCGAGCGCGATGATGGCACCAAGGAACACCCCGGCCATCACCACGCGGGTGGTCAGGGTCTTCATCTGCGGAGGGAACCGCTCGGCACCTCGGGACATCGGTACCCATGATGCCCGCGCCGCGTGAGCCTTGCGTGTGGCGGGTGGCTACTGTGGAGGTGGTTTCACCGTGCCGGGGGATTACGGAGCGCACATGACGCAGGACGACAACACCGGGGAGCAGCCTCAGCAGCCTCAGGAGCGGGGCTCGATGCGCTTCCAGGACGGGAACACGCAGCCTCGTGAGCCCTCGCTGGCCGAGCAGCGCGCCCGCAGGCAGGCGCTGGCCGACCGCGAGCGCGAGGAGCAGGAGGCCGCCGCGGCCCGCGCGGTCGCGCAGCGGAAGGCCGACACCAAGCGCAAGGTCCTGATCGGCGGCGGTGTCACGGTCGGGCTGGCCGGACTCATCTCCACCTACTACACGGTGGCCAAACCGACCGAGACCACCGCGGTCTGCACCGATGCCAGCGGGGTCGTGCAGAACGACCAGTACTGCGACGAGAGCTACGCCGCCAGCCACGGTGGGCACTACAGTGGCGGGTTCTGGTTCATCCCGCTGCCCGGCGGTGGCTTCTCGCAGTACCGCTACAACTATGGCGGCACCGGCACGGTCGGCCAGCGCGTGTCCGGCGGCAGCTTCACCGCACCGTCGGGCAACACCAACGTCTCGACCAAGTCCGGCACCAGCGTGCAGCGCGGCGGGTTCGGCATCAGCGGCAAGTCCGGTGGCATCGGCGGGACCGGCAAGAGCGGGGGCTCGTAGGTGTACCGGGACCGCAAGCAGCCGCGCCGGGACTGGCAGCGGACCGTCGAGGAGCAGGGCCTGGTGTACGGCACCCCGGCCCGCGACGGAGCAGGGAAGGCCCGGCCGTACTGGGACGAGTCGGTGCACTACGTCTTCGACATGGACGAGGTGCTGTCCATCGAGGCCGACGTCGAGCTGCTGCACTCGATGTGCCTGGAGGCCGTCGACAACGTCGTGACCACCGAGGGTTACCGGCGCTTCGGCATCCCGGAGTGGGTGTGGCCGCACATCGCCGAATCGTGGAAGCGGCAGGACCCGCACGTGTACGGCCGGTTCGACCTGCGTTACGACGGCAAGTCGCCGGCCAAGCTGCTGGAGTACAACGCGGACACGCCGACCACGCTGCTCGAGGCGTCGGTGGTGCAGTGGCACTGGAAGACCGAGGTGTTCCCGGACGACGACCAGTGGAACTCGGTGCACGAGAAGCTGGTGGAGCGCTGGGGCGAGATCGGCGAGAAGCTGCCGTCGAAGGAGCTGCACTTCACCTGGTCCTCGGCCGACCCCTCCGGTGAGGACCACGTGACCACCGCGTACCTGCAGGAGACCGCGGCCGAGGCCGGGCTCGACACGGTGGGCCTGTCGATCGAGGAGATCGGCTGGGATCCGGTGCTCAAGCGCTTCGTGGATCTCGAAGAAGCGCAGATGGCCACGGTCGTGAAGCTGTACCCGTGGGAATGGGTGGTCGACGAGGAGTTCGGCCGCTTCGCGGTGGAGACCATGCCGCGCACGCTGTGGGTCGAGCCGCTGTGGAAGATGCTGCTGTCGAACAAGGCGCTGCTCGCGGTGCTGTGGGAGAACTACCCCGGGCACCCGAACCTGCTGCCCGCGTTCACCGACGACCCCGGCCTGCTCACCGAGTACGTGCGCAAGCCGAAGCTGGGCCGCGAGGGCGCGAACGTGCAGATCGTGGCCACCGGCTACGAGACCCAGACCGACGGCGTCTACGGCGCCGAGGGGTTCGTCTACCAGGCGTTCGACCCGCTGCCGGAGTTCGACGGCTACCGCCCCGCGCTGGGTGCCTGGATCGTCGGCGACTCCTCGGCCGGGCTCGGCATCCGGGAGACCAGCGGGCTGGTCACCGACGACGGCGCGGCGTTCGTCCCCCACCGGATCCGCGAGTCGTGATACAACGCTGCCTGTCTGATTCATGCGTTTCGCGCTGATCGTGCAGGGAGCACCCGGTGACCTCGACTCTTGCGTTGTCCGACACGTTCGGCACCGACCTCGTGCGGGGGATCGGCGCGATCCTGCTGTACGGCGTGGTCGGCCTGCTGTTGATGTTCGCCGGGTTCTACGCGATCGACTTCACCACGCCGGGGAAGCTGTCGAAGCTGGTCACCCGCGGTCTGCCGAACGCGGTGATCGTGACCGCGTCCGGACTGCTGTCGATGGCGTTCATCGTGGTGGTGGCGATCTTCAACTCGGCGAGCGATCTCACCGAGGGCCTGATCACCTCGCTGGTCTACGGCCTGATCGGGGTGATCGTGCAGGTGCTCGCGGTACGGCTGCTGGAGTGGGCGACCCGCATCGACGTCGGCTCGACCATCGAGAGCGAGAAGTTCGCCCCGGCGAGCGTCGTGGTCGCCGCCGCGCACCTGGGCCTCGGCCTCGTGGTGGCCGTGGCGATTTCGTGACTTCCGCACACTGCCGCGGGCGGATCGTCCCACTAACGTGGGTCTTGTGCGACTGCTCAGGACGCCGGAAGACCGGTTCGCGGACCTGCCCGATTTCGCCTTCGCTCCGAAGTACACGGATCTCGCCGACCCCCACGGCGGCCTGATCCGGGTCGGGTACGTCGAGGCCGGCCCGGTGGACGGGCCGCCGGTGCTGCTGCTGCACGGCGAGCCCAGCTGGTCCTACCTGTACCGCAGGATGCTGCCGGTGCTGGCGGACGCCGGGCTGCGGGCGATCGCCCCGGACCTCGTCGGGTTCGGCCGGTCGGACAAGCCTGCCGAGATCGTCGACCACAGCTACGCGCGGCACGTGGAATGGGTGCGGCGGTTCGCGTTCGACGACCTGGACCTGCAGAACGTGACCCTGGTCGGGCAGGACTGGGGCGGGCTGCTCGGGCTGCGCCTGGTGGCCGAGCATCCCGGCCGGTTCGCCGGCGTGGTCGCGGCCAACACCGGACTGCCCACCGGGGACACGGACATGCCCGCGGTCTGGCACAAGTTCCGCGAGACGGTGGAGAACGCGCAGGTGCTCGACGTCGGCCGCTCGGTGCAGGCCGGCTGCCGCACCGAGCTGTCCGAGGAGGTCAGGGCCGCCTACGACGCCCCGTTCCCGAACGAGATGTACAAGGCGGGTCCGCGCGCGATGCCCGGCCTGGTGCCGACCCGCCCGGACGACCCGGCCTCGGAAGCGAACCGGGCCGCCTGGCGGACGTTGACCGATCTGGACGTCCCCCTGCTGTGCGCGTTCTCCGACGGCGATCCGATCACCGGCGCGATGGGCCCGATCTTGCAGCGCAGGATGAAGGGGGCCGCCGGTCTGGACCATCCGACCATCGAAGGCGCGGGACACTTCCTGCAGGAGGACGCGGGCGAGGTGCTGGCCGAGCACGTGGCCCGCTTCGTCCGCCGCTGACCCCGCCCTGCGCGGACGGGGCGTGGCGGGCGAGCGTCAGGAGACGGCGGCCAGGGAGTCGAGCAGGATCCGCAGGCCTTCGTCGGCCTCGGATTCGGTCAGGGTCATCGGGGGACCGATACGCAGCACGTTCTTGTGCAGCCCGCCCTTCCCGATCAGCAGGCCGCGTTTCCTCGTCTCCTCCAGCATCTGCTTCGCGGCGCGGACGTTAGGGGTGGTCGTACCCGGTTCGACCAGTTCGACGCCGATCATCAGGCCCTTGCCGCGTACCTCGCCGACGAGCGGGTGCCCCGCCGCGCGCAGGCCGTTGATCAGCTGGTCGCCGCGGGCGGCGCAGTTGGCCTGCAGGTCGTGGTCGTCGATGTAGTCGAGCACGGCCAGTGCGCCCTGCATGGAGACCGGGTTGCCGCCGAAGGTCGAGAACGACTCCGCCTGGAAGCAGTCCAGCACGTCGCCGCGGGCGACCACTCCGCCGACGGTCAGGCCGTTGCCCAGCCCCTTGGCGAAGGTCATCATGTCCGGCATCACGTCGTGCGCCTGGATGCCCCAGAAGTGCTCGCCGGTGCGGCCCCAGCCGGTCTGCACCTCGTCGGAGACGAAGAGAATGCCGTAGGAGTCGAGGACCTCCTTCATCGCCTTGAACAGTCCGTCCGGCGCCATACTGAAGCCGCCGACCCCCTGGATCGGCTCGGCGATGAGGCAGGCGACGTCGCCCGCGGTCGCGATGTCCAGCACGTCCACCAGATCGGCCACGCAGGCGTCGATGTAGGCCGCGTCGGACAGGTCGCGGAACGGACTGCGATAGCGGTAACCGCCGTGCACGTAGTTGACCTTGACCGGGCTCAGCGCGGACGCCGACCAGCCGCGGTTGCCGGTGATCGCGACCGTGCCGAACGAGCGGCCGTGGTAGGAGTTGCGCATGGCCAGCACCTGGTTGCTGCGCCGGTACTGGGTGGCGAGCATCAGCGCGGTGTCGTTGGCCTCGCTGCCGGAGTTGGTGAAGAACACCTTGGCGTCCGGGATGCCGGAGCGCTGCGCGATCTTCTCGGCCAGCTCGACCTGCGAGCGGATCAGGTAGAGCGTGGACGTGTGCAGCACGCCGGTGTCGAGCTGCTTGCGCACCGCGTCGCTGATCTCGGCGACGTCGTAGCCCATCGAGTTGGTCAGCACACCGGCGAAGAAGTCGAGGTAGGTGCGGCCTTGGGAGTCGGTGATCCGGCGGTCCTGCGCGTGCACGATCTCGATCGGCTCGTCGTAGAGCAGTGACATCCAGGACGGGAGCACTGCGCGATGGCGCTTGAGCAGGTCGTCGGTCATGGCGTTCTCCTCGCTCGGGGTCCTGGCGAGTATGCGGAGCGTGGGAATCGGGCGACAACGATCAGACTGTCGGGTAGTCCGCGGCCGGCCGCACAGTGTGTACGGGATACGTGTACGGGAAACCGAGTCGAGCTGGTGTCCGGCCTGCGACTACCCTTTTGCGGGTGATTGACCCCAGGACTCTGCGTGAAGACCCGGAAGCCGTGCGCGCGTCGCAGCGTGCCCGTGGCGAGGACGAGGGGGCGGTCGACAAGCTCCTCGGTCTCGACACGCGCCGCCGTTCCGCGATCGCGAACGCCGATCGGTTGCGGGCCGAGCAGAAGTCCGTGAGCAAGCAGGTGCCGAAGGCCTCGGCGGAGGACAAGCCCGCGTTGCTGACCCGGGCGAAGGACCTGTCCGCGCAGGTCAAGGCCGCCGAGGTGGAGCAGGCCGAGGCGTCGGAGGAGTTCGACCAGCTGTTCCGCACCGTGCCCAACCTGGTGCACCCGGACGCACCGGTCGGCGGCGAGGACGACTTCACCGTGCTCAAGACGGTCGGGCAGCCGCGGCCGTTCGACTTCACCCCGCGCGATCACCTGGAGCTGCTCGAGGGACTGAGCGCGGTGGACATGGAGCGGGGCGCGAAGGTGTCCGGCTCGCGGTTCTACTTCCTCACCGGGGTGGGTGCGCAGCTGCAGCTCGGGCTGCTGAACATGGCCATGGCGAAGGCGATGGCGAACGGTTTCACGCCGATGATCACGCCGTCGCTGGTGCGCCCGGAGATCATGGCAGGCACCGGTTTCCTGGGCGCGCACTCGTCGGAGGTCTACCGCCTGCGGGACGACGACCTGTACCTCGTGGGCACGTCGGAGGTGCCGCTGGCGGGCTTCCACTCCGACGAGATCCTCGACCTCGGCGCCGGTGCGCGCCGGTACGCCGGCTGGTCGTCGTGCTTCCGCCGCGAGGCAGGCTCGTACGGCAAGGACACCCGCGGCATCATCCGCGTGCACCAGTTCGACAAGATCGAGATGTTCGTCTACGCGAAGCCGGACGAGGCGGCGGCCGAGCACGAGCGGCTGCTCGGCTGGGAAGAGGAGATGCTCGCCGCGATCGAGGTGCCCTACCGGGTGATCGATACCGCGACCGGCGACCTCGGCACGTCCGCCTACCGCAAGTTCGACTGCGAAGCCTGGGTGCCCACGCAGGAGACCTACCGCGAGCTGACCTCGACGTCCAACTGCACCACCTTCCAGGCCCGCAGGCTCTCGGTGCGCTACCGCGACGACAACGGCAAACCGCAGATCGCCGCGACCCTCAACGGCACGCTCGCCACCACCCGCTGGATCGTGGCGATCGTGGAGAACCACCAGCAGCCGGACGGTTCGGTGCGGGTGCCGGAGGCGCTGCGGCCGTTCCTCGGCGGGCTCGAGGTGCTGGAGCCGGTCAAACGCTGATCCGGGGTTCCTCCTCGTTCCGCGGGTGCGGGGCTCGCGCGGTCAGTAGGGTGCGGGCCGAGGAGGACGACGATGGGGTTCAACCGAGTGCGGCTCGCCGCGGTGGTCGCCGGGGTGGTGCTCTTGCTCGCCGGGTGCACCGAGCGGGTGCGGGGTGTGGCCGCTTCCGTGCCCGGGCAGGGGCCGGTCGCGCAGGCGGTCGACGCGTGTTCGCTGCTCGACGCGCAGCAGTTGGCGGGGCTCGGTTACGAGGGCGGGGGCCGGTCGGTCAAGGCGAGCAAGGAACAGCGCGCGCCGGCGATGTGCCTGTGGAACCGCGACGACGAGGGCGGCGAGCTGATCGTCATGTCCGTCGGCCGGTCGGTCGACCTGTCGCTCGACGACTACCTCCAGGGTGCCCTCCAGAAGGATTCGCCTGCCCAGCTCGGCGGGCTTTCCTGGACGCGCTACGCGTCGTTGATCGAGGGCAGCTGCGATCTCTACACCACCCTCGGCCGCAAGTCGTTCGCGTTCGTCAGTGTGTCCTATCCGGACGACGCGAAGGCCTGTGAGCTGGCCAAGACGACCGCGCCGCAGGTCGCGTCGCATCTGCCGGGCGGGCAGCCGGCACCTTCGCTGACGCCGCCTTCGGCCTCGTCGAGCGCGCCACCGTCCGGACCACTGGCCTCGCTCGACCCGTGCACGCTGCTGAAGCCGGAGCAGGCGCAGCAGCTGGCAGTGGAACCGCAGGGCGCGAAGGACCAGTCCACCGCGGTTCCCGGCGCCACCTACTGCCTGTGGAAGGACAACGACGGCGACCGCGGGCAGAAGCCGTTCGAGGTGTGGCTCGGTCCCAGCCAGCCGATGACCAGCTGGCCCGGCATGGACGTATCACCGGTGCAGCAGATCGACGCGGGTGGCCGGAAGTGGTCGCTGTTCGCGAACTTCAACGATTCCGACGGCGTGAATTGCGCGGCCGGGCTGGCGGTGTCGGATACCTCGTCGATTCAGCTCGTGAGCGGCAACCTCGACGACCCGAACAAGTCCTGTGACGCGATCAAAGCCGGAATTCCCTTTGTCAGCGGGAATTTACCCGGCTGAATCCTCCACTGAGGACGGCTATGCGGACACCCGGTCGGCCACGTGCTTGGCGATTTCCAGTGCGCTGGTGGCGGCCGGGCTGGGGGCGTTCAGTACGTGCACCTGGTCGCGGGTGGATTCGATGAGGAAGTCGTCGACCAGTGAGCCGTCCGGGCGTAGTGCTTGCGCTCGGACGCCGGAGCCGTGCCGGACGAGGTCGTCTTCGGTTACCGCGGGGACGAGCCGGGCGAGGCTGGCCGCGAATCGCTTCTTCGAGAAGGACCGCAGCACCTCTTCCAGACCGGTGGGGTAGACGTACTTGCGGGCCAGCCGCCACGAACCGGGGAAGCGGGCGACGTCCGCGAGGTCCTTCATGGACACATCGGCCCAGCGATATCCCTCACGGCGCAAGGCAAGTACGGCATTCGGGCCTGCGTGCACGCTGCCGTCGAGCATGCGCGTGAGGTGCACGCCGAGGAACGGCAGCGCCGGATCCGGTACCGGATAGACCAGTCCGCGCACCAGATTCCGCCGCTCGGACTTGAGCTCGTAGTACTCGCCGCGGAACGGCACGATCCGCGCTGACGGGGTGAGCCCGGCCAGCTCGGCCACCCGGTCGGCTTGCAGGCCCGCGCAGTTGACCAGCGCGTCCGCCCGCAGCACATCGGTGCCGGTGGCCACCTCGACCCCGCCGGCGCGGCCCGCGCGGATGCCGAGCACCGGCGTCCGCAGCCGCAGGTCGGCGTCGGCCTCGTCGAGCAGCCGGACCAGGGTCGTGCACACCGCGGGGAAGTCGATGATCCCGGTGGACTCCACGCGCAGCGCCGCGACGCAGGAGACCTCCGGCTCGTACTCGCGGGCCTCGGCCGGCGAGATCCGCTTCGCTGGCACGCCATTGGCTTCCGCCCGCTCGGACAGCGTTTCCAGCGCGGGCAGCTCCGCCTCCCGGGTGGCCACCACGAGCTTGCCGCACACCCGCACCGGCACCCCGTACTGCCTGGCAAAATCCACAATGGACCGATTGCCGGCCACCGACATCCGCGCCTTGAACGAACCCGGCTTGTAGTACAGCCCGGCGTGCACCACGTTCGAATTGTGCCCCGTCTGGTGCGCCGCCCAGCGGTTCTCCTTTTCGAGCACCGTCACGTCCTGACCGCGCTGCGACAGCTCCCAGGCGACGGCCAGCCCGACGATTCCCCCACCGACCACCACGACGTTCCGCACGGCAGGAAAGCGTACGCGCTCCGGCGTGGCGTGCGTAGTCCCCGACCGCGTGGTTACCGGGCCGCGGACAGCCCGGCCTCGGCGAGCGCCTTATCCGGCCCCAGCTCCCGGCCTGCCGCCTGGGCTTCGGCGAAACCGCTGCTCAGGGCCGTCGCGGCGGCCTCGGCGACCCGGGCGACGTCCGGTTGCCCGGGTACCGCGCTGCCACGCAGGGCTTCCGCCGCACCGAGCAGCGTTGCCGCCTCGGCGAACCGCTCCTCCTCGGCCACGACTCCCGCGCCCGCTTCCAGCGCTGAGGCAAGTAACGAATTGTCGTGCCAAGAATATGCGGTCTCCACCGCGTCCCGGACTCGGCGGCGGGCCTCGTCCGGCCGGTGTCCGGCCACCGCGATCCAGGCCAGCGCGACCGACGCGGCTGTCCGCACCAGGGCGACCGCGAACGAACCCGAGGTGCATTCGGCCAGCGCGCGTTCGGCGAGTGCCCGTGCTCCGGCGAGGTCACCCGCCCGGCGAGCCAGCCCGGCCAGTCCGACGTATCCGGCGGCGCGGGTTTCCGGCATCCCGGTCCGCCGTGCCAGCGCGACGGTTTCTTCGTAATCCGCGCGGGCACCTTCGACGTCGCCGCGCCAGACACGGCTGTCGCCGCGACGGCAGAGCAGGTCGGCGTAGTCGTCGGTGGCGCCGATTTCCCGCATGAGTGCCATCGACTCGGTCATCGCGGCGGCTGCTTCCTCGTGCCGGCCACGCCAGGTGAGTACCTGCGACAGATGGTCCAGCGACATCGAAAGTCCCCAGCGTTCACCGAGCGCGCGGTAGCGGTCCTGGCCCTCGCGTAGTCCGCGCTCGGCGGCATCCAGATCTCCGGTGAGCATCGCGCGCAGCCCGTCGCCGAGTGGGATGAGCGCGGTGAGCCACGGATCGGACTGCTGCGCGAGCCGGGTCTGCGCGAGCCGCACCGCGTCGTCCTCCGGTGGACCGAGGACCACGGCTGAGAGCATCAGCATCATCGGCCGTTCCGGCGCCCAGCCGCTGTCCGCGAGGTATCCGTCCACATAGGATCGGTAAGGCCGGACGGCTTCGTGCCCGGGTTGGCCGGCCGTCGCGGCCAGCAGGCACATCAGGAACGGCTCGCCCTCCGGTGGTTCGGTCCCGCAGTGCCGCAGGACCTCAAGGGAGAGCACGGAACTCTCGTAACGCCGCCCGCGCATCCACCAGTACGGCGTGAGCGCGGCGACGAGCCGCAATGCGGTGGGGAGGTCCGCGGTGGCCGCCCAGCGCAACGCGGCCACGAGGTTGTCGTACTCCGCGTCGAGCCGGTCGAGCCACGCCAGTTGCGCTGCGGTGCGCAGCTTCGGATCGGCCTCCTCGGCCAGCCGCAGGAACGTCTGCGCGTGTGCCTGCCGCAGCTGCTCGGTTTCCCCCGCCCCGGCCAGTTTCTCGGCGCAGAACGCCCGGATCGTCTCCAGCATCCGGTACCGGCCGGCGGAATGCTCGACGAGGGACTTGTCGGCCAGCTCCGGGAGCAGCTCGGCCGGTACCCCGCAGACCTCCTCGGCGTACGCCAGCGTCGCACCGCCGGAAAACACAGTGAGCCGCCGGGCGAGGCGGCGTTCGTCGTCGTCGAGCAGATCCCAGCTCCACTCCACCGCGCCGCGCAACGAGCGATGCCGCGGCTGGGCGGTACGGCTGCCGCGGGCGAGCAGCCGGAACCGGTCGTCGAGCCGGGCCGCGATCTCCGCGACCGGCAGTGTGCGTACGCGTGCAGCGGCCAGCTCCAGCGCGAGCGGCAGACCGTCGAGCGCGGTGCAGATTCGGATGACGTCACCGGCGGTGTGCTCGTCCACCCGGAACGCCGGATCGCTCGCCCGCGCGCGGTCGGCGAAGAGTCGCACCGCCGGGTAGCCCAGCGTCTCGGCCGCAGGCGTGCCGGGCGGCGGCACGGTGAGCCGGGGGATCGGGGCGAGCTGCTCGCCGGTGATGCCGAGGGGTTCCCGGCTCGTGGCCAGCACCCGTAGCCCCGGACAGACCGGCAGCAGCCGCGCGACCAACCCGGCCGCGGTGGCCACGACGTGCTCGCAGTTGTCCAGTACCAGCACCATCGCCTGGTCCCGCAACGCCGAAACGATCCGGTCGACCGGCTCCGGCCCGCCGGCGCCCCGCAGCGGGGACGCGGTCTGCCGAAGGCCGAGCGCGCCGAGCACGGCCGCCTCGACGTCGTCGGCGACGTGGGACGCCAGCTCCACGAAAGCGCAAGGCCCGGCGTTCGCCGCGACCTCCACCGCCAGCCGGGTCTTCCCTGCGCCGCCGGGACCGAGCAGGGTGACCAGCCGCGCATGCCGGAGCAGATCGGCGACCTGATGCAGCTCGCCCTCCCGGCCGACGAAGCTGGTCAGCTGCGCGGGCAACGGTGCGGCTGCGGTGCCCGGCTCGTCTCGCAGCACCGCAAGGTGGGCTTCGGCCAGCTCCTGGCCGGGATCGGCGCCCAGCTCGTCGGCCAGAACTCGGCGGGCGTCCTCGAACGCGGCGAGCGCTTCGGCGTTGCGGCCGGCCGCGTGCAGCGCGCGGACCAGCTGGGCACGCGGCCGCTCCCGCATCGGTTCCTCGGCGACGGTCGTGCGCAGCTCGTCGAGTACGTCCTGCGCGCGGCCGAGGGAGATCTCCGCGTCGACCCGGTCGGCGGCGGCTTCGGCACGCAGCTCTTCCAGCCTGGTGGCGTGGGTGGCCGCCGCGGGAACGTCCGCGAACGCCGGGCCACGCCACAACGCCAGCGCCTCGCCGAGCAGCGCGCTCGCGCGCGCCGGATCACCCGCCTCTCGGCGCGCTTCACCGGCGAGGCGTTCGAACCGGTGCGCGTCGACGTCGTCCGGCTCCACCACGAGGCGGTAACCCGCGGAGGTGAATTCCACCGGCAGCCCTACCGCGCCGCGCAGCCGGGAGATCTGCGACTGCAACGCGTTCGCCGCGCCGTCCGGCGGGTGCTGGCCGTACAGGCCGTCGATGAGCCGATCCGCGGACACGACCCGGCCCGCTTCCGCCGCGAGGAGGGCCAGCAGCGTCCGCCCCCGGGCCCCGCCCACGGCGACCGGCGCGCCCGCGGCGTCCCATGTCGTGACCGCCCCCAGCACCCCGATCCGCATGGGGACAGCCTAATTGCCGTGAAGGTGTCCGGACGGCACTGAACGAGGCCGGCACGGGCCTGGTCGGTTACCCGGAGGTTTCGTCCCCACGGCGGGTTGCGGGCCGGGACGTCTATACACTTCGGCGCGGCCCCCGCGCAACGCGAGGCCGTCGATTCACAGGAGATGGACAGTGGGCGAACCGGTGCTGCTCGGCCGGCCGACCGTCGGCGAGGAGGAACTGGCCGCCGTCGCCGAGGTGTTCCGCTCCGGCTGGCTGGCCGGGGCCGGACCGGCCTGCCGGAAGTTCGAGGAACGCTTCGCCCGCGTCACCGGCACGGCGCACGCGCTCTCCACGAGCAGCTGCGGCGCCGCGCTCTTCCTCGGCCTGCGCGTGCTCGGCGTGCGGCCCGGCGACGAGGTGATCGTCGGCGACTACACCTTCCCCGCCACCGGGCACGCCGTGCTGCAGGCCGGCGCCACACCGGTGTTCGCCGACATCCGCCCGGACGTCTTCAGCGCCGACCCGGCCGCGATCGAAGCGCTGATCACGCCCCGTACGGCCGGCATCCTCGCGGTCGACGTCGCAGGCCAGCCGGGTGACTTCGACGAATACCGCGCCATCGCCGACGCGCACGGCCTGTGGCTGTTCGAGGACGCCGCGTGCGCCGCCGGCGCCACCTACCGCGGCCGTCCGGCGGGCAGCCTCGCCGATCTGGCCGCGTTCTCCTTCCACGGTCGCAAGGGCATCACCGCGGGCGAGGGCGGCGCACTCGTCTCCGACCGCGAGGAACTCATCGCGCGGGCCCGGAAACTGCACACCTACGGGATCGAACCGGCCATCAGCCGCGAGGGCTCGGACGTGCTGCCGGTACCGGAATTCCACGAGCTGGGCTGGAACTTCCGGCTGTCGGACATCCAGGCCGCGATCATGGGTGTGCAGCTGGACCGGTTGCCCGACCTGCTCGCCGCCCGGCGCGCGGTCGCCAAGCGCTACCACGAGGCGTTCGCGGACGTCGACGCGTTGACCGTGCCCGCCGAGCTGCCCGACCGCGAGCATCCGTGGCAGGCCTACCTGCTCACTGTCGCCCCGGAGCTCAGCCGGGACGCGCTGGCGTTGCGCCTCCGGGAGCAAGGGGTGCAGTGCAATTTCGGCACCTACGCCTCACACCTGCAGCCGGTCTACGGCGAGCAGAAGCCGCTGCCGGTGTCCGCGGACGCGTTTCGCCGTCAGCTGGCGATCCCGATGCACGCCGAACTCACCGACGCCGAGGTGGACCGCGTGGTGGCCACCGTGCGCGAAGCCGTCCGTACCGTTTCCTGAGTCACGAGGAGAACCAGCGCCCATGTCCGAGAAGAAGGTCCTCTTCACCGGCGGTGGTGGGTTCATCGCCGCGCACGTGATCCCGCTGCTGCTCGAGGGGGGCTACACGGTACGGATCTTCGACAACATGACCCGCGGCGACCGCTCCCGGGTCAACGAGTTCGTGGCCACCGGCAAGGTCGAACTGGTCGAGCAGGACGTGCGCTACGGCGGCGCGGTGCGCGAGGCGATCCGCGGCTGCACGCACGTGATCCACTTCGCGACGGTGTCGATCAACAAATCGATCGCGGACCCGCACGAGTCGATCGACATCAACATGACGGGCAACCACAACGTGTTCGCCGCCGCGGCCGACGAGGGCGTCGAGCGCCTGGTGTTCGCCTCCACCGCCTCGGTGTACGGCGAACCGAAGCGACTGCCCATGCACGAGGACGACGAGCTGCGCCCGCTCACCCCGTACTGCATTTCCAAGCGGGCCGGCGAGGATCTGCTCGGATTCTACGAGCGCACCAAGGGCCTGTCCTGGAACGCGTTGCGGTTCTTCAACGTCTACGGTCCCGGGCAGAAGATCGAGGCCTACTACACCTCGGTGATCAACCACTTCATCCAGCGGCTGCGGGCCGGGCAGCCACCGGTCATCGACGGCCGCGGCGACCAGTCGATGGACTTCGTGCACGTGTCCGACCTCGCCCGCGCGGTGGTCGCCGCGCTGGAGTCGGAGCGGGCCGACGTGCCGATCAACATCGGCACCGGGGTGGACACCTCGATCGCGGCGCTGGCGAAGATCCTCATCGAGGCGGTCGGCGTGGACGTGCAGCCGGAGTTCAACGAGCGTGACGTGCTGGTCTCCCGCCGGGCCGCGGACATCGGCCGGGCCCGCGAGGTGCTGGGCTGGGAGCCGCGGATCACCGTCGAAGAGGGCATGCGGGCGCTGGTGCGGGACTCGTGAGTGGCAATGCCGGTTCTCACCGGCGTAGCCACTCACGAGTCAGCGCTGCGGGGCCTGCCGAAGGGACTCCCATGCGCATCGCGGTGGTGAACAACTTCTTCCCGCCACGGGTGGGCGGGAGCGCGCACATGGCGGCGTCGCTGGCCGCCGAGTACGCCGCGGCCGGGCACGAAGTCCTGGCGATCACCGCGGCCTACGCGGACGCTCCCGCGGACGAGCAGCGCGACGGCTACCGCGTCGTCCGGCTGCCCGCGGTGAAGATGCCGCAGCTGGGCCTGTCGATCGACTTCGACATGGCGTTCGCCTCGCTGCGGCCGGGAAACTGGCGGCGGCTGTGGAAGCTGCTGGCCGGGTTCAAGCCGGACGCGGTGCACCTGCACGGCCAGTTCTTCGACCTGTCCTGGATGGCCGGGATCTACGCGCGCCGGCACCGGCTGCCCGTGCTGCTCACCATCCACACCCTGCTGATCAGCGACAACAAGCTGTACGGCCGGGTGTTCCGGATGCTCGACGCCGCGCTGGTCAAGCCGGTGCTGGACTACCTGCGCCCGCGCTACGTCCTGCTCGACAAGCTCGGCGTGGACTACTGCGAGCAGCGGTACGGCACCGGCGACGAGAACTCCGAGTACTTCCCGATCGCCGTGGACACCGGGCACTTCACCAAGCCGGTGACCAAGGACGTGCGCGCGGAGCTGGAAATCGGGGACGCGCCGCTGATCGTGTCGCTCGGACACGTCATCCCGCTGCGCAACCGGCTGCCGCTGGTGGAAGCCCTGCCCGGGATCCTTCAGCGGCATCCGGGCGTGCGCGTGGTGGTCGTCGGACGGGTGTATCACGACGCGTTCCTGCGCCGGGCCGCCGAACTGGGGGTGGCGGACGCGCTGATCGTGACCGGCGCGGTGCCGAAGGAGGACGTGCCGGCCTACTTCGCGGCCGCGGACATCGTGACCCACGATCTCAACGGCGGCTGCGGAACCGCGTCGCTGGAAGCAATGCTGTCCGGGACCGCGACCATCGCGTCGGTGACCGAGGACAACTACCCGGGCATCGAACTGCGCAACGGCGAGAACATCCTGCTGGTGCGGCCGGACGACGCCGAGGCGGTCGGCGCCACGGTACTGTCGCTTTTGGACGATCCGGAGCGGCGCGCGCGGATCGCGGAGCGGGAGAGCGCGATGGTGCGGGACAACTTCGGTCTGGACGTGGTGGCCGAGGAGCATCTGCGGGTGCTCGCGAAACTGGTGGCGGACAACGATGTTCTTCGATGACGAGCGCTCGCACCGGTTGCGGCCGCAGATCCTGACCGACGTCGTCGCGCAGTACCTGAACGACGCCGAACGCGCCGCGTTCTACGGCCTGCCGGAGACCTGCCGGGTGCGGGAGCGGGTGAAGATCGTCAGCCCGGAGAACCTGCGGATGGGGGAACACTGCTGGATCGGCGAGGGCGCGGCCCTGGACGCCAGCGGTGGCCTGGACATCGGCGAGCACACCAGTATCGGGCTGAACACGCTGGTGTTCACGCATTCCAGCTGGCTGGCGAACATGGCACTGCAGAACCATTCCGGCAGCGACCTGATCGAACGCAAGCCGGTGAAGATCGGCAAGGGCTGCTTCATCGGCGGCCTGGTGGTGATCATGCCCGGCGTGACCATCGGCGATTTCGCCACGGTGCAACCGAATTCGGTGGTCGCCAAGGACGTGCCGCCGCGCACGCTGGTCGCGGGCAATCCGGCAAGGGTGTTCCAGCGCTACGACGAGGAGTACATCGAGTCGGAGGTACGGCGGGTGCGCGAGGAGAACGCCCGCCGCCGGGAACTCTCCGATGATGCGTCCGGCTGGGGTTCTCCGGCGGGTGACTTCAGCGAGTAGCGAAGTGATGACCTACAGCTTCGCGCTGGTGGAAGCGTCGGATAACATGGAACACTGATTCCGGTCACTGAACGTGAAGGAGAAGTCATGAGTGCCCTCGAGTGGCCTCAGCAGCAGCTCCTGACCCTCGACGACTGGGCGGAACTGCCGGAGACCTCGGAGTTCCACATGGAGGTCGTCGAAGGGGTTCTCGCCGTGTCGCCGCGTCCATTCCCGCTGCACCAGCTCGTGCTGGGCCGGGTGGCCTACCTGCTTACCAGGCAGCTGCCCACGGACCTGGTGGCGGTGAACGAAATGGAGATGGTCGTCCGTACCGTGCCGCTGACGGTGCGCTCGCCGGACGTCCTGGTCGCGCCGACGTCGCTCATCCAGGCGAACCCGCCGCGGATCGGGGTGGCGGAGGTTCCGCTGGCCGTCGAGGTGCTGTCCCCGGGCACGAAGCGCACGGACGAGCACGACAAGTTCCGCGAGTACGCCGCCGCCGGAATCGAGCACTACTGGATCATCGACCTCGAGCAGCCGGTCAGCCTGCGTGCCTACCGCCTCGTCGAGGGCGGTTACGCGGACTTCGGTGAGCACACCGGCAGCGCCGCGCTCGAGTTCGCCGGTACGACGGTGAAGTTGGACCTCGACGCGTTGATCGACGCGCGCGGCCAACGGTCGTAACCTGGCCCGGTGCGCAGTGACGACGAGTTCGCCGAGTTCGTCCACGCGTGTTCGGGCCGGCTCACCCATGCCGCGTTCTTGCTGACCGGCGACCGTCATCAGGCCGAGGACGCCGCGCAGACCGCGTTCACCCGCACCTACGCTGCCTGGTCGCGGGTGCGCCGCAAGGACCCCTACGCCTACGCGCGGCAGGTGCTGGCCAACTACGTCATCGACGGCTGGCGGCGGCCGATCCGGGAGTACGCCACCGAGGAGCTGCCCGAGCGGGAACCGGTGCCGGACCTCGCGCAGGCCGTCGCGCAGCGGGAGTGGCTGTCCACCGCACTGGCCCGGCTCACCGTCCGCGAACGCGCCGTCATCGTCCTGCGGCACTTCTTCGACCTGCCGGAACACCAGGTGGCCGCGGAGCTGGGCGTGTCCGTCGGCACGGTGAAGAGCACGAACTCCCGGGCGCTCACCAAACTGCGTGTCGACGACGGCTCGTTGGTCGGGTGGTGACGCGTGCCCGACGAGATCGAACGGCTGCGTGCTGCGCTTCACGAACCTCCGGCCGAGCAGTTCGCCCCGCCCGACCTGACCCGGATCATGGCCGACGGCAAGCGGTTGCGCCGTCGTCGCCGGGCTCTCAGCGGGGCCGGTGCGGCGGCCGCGGTGGTGGCCGTGCTCGCCGTCGTCTTCGGCACGGTGTGGTTGCGCACGCCCGGGCCGGCGCAGCAGGTACCGGCCGCCGCGCCGCCCACCGCTTCGGATCTCGGCACCCCGGCGCCGACCACCCCTGTCGCGCCGGTGCCGACGCAGCCGATCGGCGACGTCATCACCACCGACCTGCGTACTCCGGACGGGCAGCTGGTGTTCTACTTCGCCAAGGTCGACCAGGTGCCCGGGGTGGACTTCGGGGTGATGGCCGGCCTGCGCACCGCGGACCGGCTGCAGCCGCTCTACCTGGCCAACGAGACGAAGGGTTCGGACACCTCGTTCGGCTTCCACGGCACCTCGGGCGGGACCATCGTCGGCCGGACCCGGATACCGGTGTTCGGCTACTTCAGCGGACCGGCCGAGCAGATCACGACCACGGTGGGCGGCCGGACGCTCGCCGCGCACACCGCGAGGTGGAGCAAGGACCCGGACGTGGTGATGTTCTGGTTCGACCCGAAGGACGTGCCGTCCGCGGCGCGGCTGACCCCGCTGGTCGCCTACACCGCGGACGGGAAACGGCTGACCCGGTGAGTCAGACGGCCTGCTCCAGCACCTGCGAAACGACGTGGTGCGAGGGCAGGATCAGCTCACGCTCGGTGGCCGCGTCGAGCTTGCCCTCGAGCAGGTCCAGAAACCGGTCCAGCTGGGTGGCGAGCGGCTCACGCGCGGTGATCAGCTCCGGAATCTCGATCACGGTCTGCTGCCGGTAGCCGAGGCCGTCCGGGGTGACCGAATCGTGCGAGACGTGCCGGTAGATGGTCACGTCGCGGCGCAGCAGGTCGATCTCCACCATGCGGTCCAGTTCGGACACCACGAGGGAGCGGACCTTGCGCTGCCCCAGCCGGGACGCCGACACCGTGGCCAGCCCGGTCGGGAAGGACAGCACCGTTTCGATGGTGTCCTCGGCGCCCTCGGCCGACTGCGGGTGGAAGTACCCTGCGCCCGAGGTGACCCGCGAAGGTGTTGCCCCGCCGAAGAACTGGATTGCCAGGTCGACGTCGTGCACCAGCAGGTCCCACGCCACCCCGGTCCGGATCCGCGGCGCGTACGGGCCGTGCCGGCGGGCCATCAGGTGCACCGGCTCGTGCACCAGCGCCCGCGCGGTCATCACCGCGGGGTTGTAGCGCTCGAGCAGCCCGCACATCAGCGGGACGTCCTTCTTCGCCGACAGCGCGACGATTTCCTGGGACAGTTCGAGACTGTTGCACACCGGCTTCTCGACCAGCAACGGCTTGTCCTGGCCGAGGATTTCCTGCGCCAGGCCGTAGTGCGCCTCGGTGGCCGAGGCCAGTACGACAGCGTCCACATCGGACAGCGAGCCGATTTCCGGCGTCCACCGGGTTTCGTAGCGCTCGGCGACCGCGCGGCCTGCTTCCTCACGCGGGTCGATCACGCGGACCAGGTCCACCCGCTCGTTGCCCGCCAGCACGCGCGCGTGCAGCGAACCCATGTTGCCCGTGCCGATCAGGGCGATCCGGAGTGTCATGCGCCCAGCACCTCGCGCACCGTCTCGACGACCCGGTCCAGATCGGACTCGGTCAGATGCGGGTGCACCGGCAGCGACAGCGCCTGGTCGGCGACGGACTTGGCCACCGGGAAGTCCGCGACCCTTGCGTCCGGGATCAGCGGATGGCCGCGGTAGCAGTCGTAGTCGAACACGACCTTCGGATAGTAGATGCCGTTGCCGATGCCCTTTTCGGTGAGCGCGGCGGCCAGCTCGTCCCGCGAGAGCATCGCGTGCGGGCCGACCAGGACGGTGTACTGGTGCCACACGTGCTCGCGGCCCGGCAGCACCTGCGGCACGCTCAGGCCCGGCGTGCCGGCCAGCCCGTCGGACAGCCGCTTCGCGTTCGCCTGCCGCGCCGCGGCGAGCTGGTCGAGCTTCTCCAGCTGCGGGATGCCGACCGCGGCGTGCAGGTCGGTCATCCGGTAGTTGTGCCCGGCCATCTCGTACTGGTAGCGCGCCCGCATGCCCTGGTTGCGCAGCACGCGCAGGTGGTCCGCCAGCCCGTCGTCGTCGGTGGTGATCACGCCGCCCTCGGCGGTGGTCACGTTCTTGGTCGCGTACAGCGAAAAGCAGCCGATGCCGAACGAGCCTGCCCGCTTGCCCTCGAACGAGGCGCCGACCGCCTGCGCGGAGTCCTCGATGATCCGCAGCCCGCGCTCGGCGGCGAACGGGGCGAGCTTGCCCATGTCCGCGGTCTGGCCGTAGAGGTGCACCGGCATCAGGACCTTGGTCCGGCTGGTGACCGCGGCGGCGACCGCGTCCGGGTCGATCGCGAAATCGTCGCGCCGGATGTCGGCGAACCGGACCGTGGCTCCGGCCTCCAGGATGGCGTTCAGCGTCGCCACGAAGGTGAACGGAGAGGTGATCACCTCGTCCCCCGGCTGCAGGTCCAGCGCCTGCAGTGACGCGACCAGCGCGGTGGTGCCGTTGTTCACGGCGATGGCGTGCTTCGTGCCCGCGACGTGCGCGAAGGCTTCCTCGAAGCGCTTGACCATCGGCCCCTGTGCGATCGCGCCGGATCGCAGCACCTCGACGACCAGGTCCTCCGCGTCACGGACGTCGACCACGGTAATGGGGATCATCGGCAGTCTCTCTCGGCAGGCGATTTCGATGCGTCCGGTACAGTGGGCCGCCGGTTCTGCGCCCGGCCGCCCTGCAGCAACGCGGGCCACACGTTACCGGGCGCGCCACCGCGCCCAGTACCCAGCCGCCGACGAACGGATACGCGAACAGTGTCGGACGCTCAGGCCGCCAGGCCGGGAACCAACCGCATTCACCCGACCGCTGTTCTCGGCGACGGGGTCGAAATCGGCGAAGGCAATGTGATCGGACCGTACACGGTCATCGTCGGGCCGGTCCGGATCGGAGACGGCAACTGGATCGGTCCGCACGTGAGCATCGGCACGCCCGGTGAGGACCGCGGCGGCCCGCACCCTGCGGCATGGGACACCGCGCCGGCCGGCGACCCGGAGCAGGACGGGAACGGCGTCGTCATCGGCAGCCGCAACCGGATCCGCGAGTACGTCAGCGTCCACCAGGGCACCTGGCGGACCACCACGGTCGGCAGCGACGGCTACTTCCTGCGCAACTCGCACATCGCGCACGACTGCCTGGTCGGCGACGGCGTGACGATCGCCTCGAACGCGGTCACCGGCGGCCACTGCCACATCTGGGACGGGGCCAACCTCGGCATGGGCGCGATCCTGCACCAGAAGGTCGTGGTCGGTCCCGGCGCGATGATCGGGATGGGTTCGGCGGTCCGGCGTGAGATCGGCGCGTTCACCATCGCCGTCGGCAACCCGGCACGCGTCACCGGCGTCAACGTGGTGGGCCTGTCGCGGCGCGGCGTGGACGAGGAGACCATCGAGGTGCTCGGGCCGTGGCTGAAGGGCAAGGCGGGGCTCCCGGACGTCGCGCTGCCCGGCGACCTCTCTACCTTGGTCAAGGCGTGGGACGCCCGCCCGCGCGAGGAACAGTAAGGACGGAGAAATGACTGTGTCTGACGCTCAGGCCGCGGGGCCGGAAGTGGCCCCCAAACTGCGCGAGGTCTTCGTCGAGGCGCTGGACCTGGACGGCGACGTGGACGTGGAAAACCTGAAGTACCGCGACATCGAGGCGTGGGACTCGGTCGGCCACATGGCGCTGGTCGCGGCGATCGAGGACGAGTTCGACGTCGAGTTCGACACCGACCAGGTCATCGACATGTCCAGCTTCAAGGTCGCGACCGACATGGTGACCGAGCTGAAGTCGAAGAATGACTGATCTGGCCGGCCGCGTCGCGCTCGTCACCGGCGGGACCCGCGGGATCGGCCTGGCCACCGCCGGTGCACTGGTCGAGGCCGGGGCGACGGTGGTGCTGACCGGCCGCGACGAGTCCAGGGCGAAGGAGGCGGCCACCGCGGTGGGGGCGGCCGCCGGGCTGGCGCTCGACGTGACCGACGCCAAGGCGGTGTCCACGCTGGTCCGCGGGGTGGCGAAGGAACACGGCAGGCTCGACGTCGTGGTCGCCAACGCCGGGGTCATGGAGGACGCGCTGCTCGGCATGATCCGCGAGGAGAGCGTCTCCACGACGCTGAACACCAACGTCGCCGGCACGCTGCACACCGTGCAGGCCGCGGCACGGGCGATGATGCGGAAGAAGACCGGCGCGATCGTCGTGCTCGCCTCGGTCGTCGGTGAGTACGGCAGCGCCGGGCAGACGGTGTACGCGGCGTCGAAGGCGGCGGTGGCGAACATCGCCCGCTCGGCCGCGAAGGAGCTCGGCCGCTCCGGCATCCGCGTGAACGCGGTGGCGCCCGGCGTGATCGAGACGGACCTCACCGCGGGCCTGTCGGACGAGGCGAAGGCGGACAATGTCGCGAAGACACCGCTGGGTCGCCTCGGGACCGCGCAGGACGTGGCGAAAGCGATCCGGTTCCTGGTCAGCGACGACGCGGCGTTCGTCACCGGCCAGGTCCTGGGCATCGACGGCGGCTTGGTGCTGTGAGTGGCGAGGCCGGTGGGAACCGGCCCGGCCATTCGCGAAGCAGAGGAGATTCGGTGAGTGTGGTTGGCGAGGGTGCCCGGCTGGTCGACGTGGCCGGTGCCCGCACGCTGGCGGGCGACGAACTGACCGCCGAGGTCACGCGGTCGGCGCGGGCGCTGAGCGCGCTGCCGGTGGGCGTGCTGTTCGCGCGGATGTCGGTGGACCTCGACAGCGTGCTGCGTTATCTCGGCGCGATCGAGGCGCGGCGGGCGATCGCGCTGATCGATCCGGCGCTGGACGCCGACGTGCTGGCCGGCCTGATCGAGCGGTTCCGGCCGGCTGCCGTGCTGGCCGCTCCGGACGCGGAGGCCCCGGCGGGGTACCGCGTCGAAGGCGGGCACTGGGTGCGGGAGTCGGCGGACGGCGTCGCACCGCATCCCGACCTCTCGATTCTGCTGCCGACCAGCGGGTCCACCGGCAATCCGAAGCTCGTCCGGCTGTCCCGCGAGGCGGTGCTGGCCAACGCCGCGGCCATTGCCGAGGTACTGGGCATCGATTCCGCCGAGGTGGCGCCGACCTGCCTGCCGCTGCACTACAGCTACGGCGTCTCGGTGCTGAATTCGCATCTGCTGCGGGGCGCGACCGTGGTGATCGAACCCTCCGGAGTGCTCGGCCGCGGATTCTGGGACGCCGTCGCGGAACACGGCATCACCTCGCTGTCCGGCGTGCCGTACCACTACGAGATGCTGCGGCGGCTGAAGTTCGACCCGGCGAAGTACCCGACGCTGCGTACGCTCACCCAGGCGGGCGGCAAGCTGCGGGACGAGCTGATCACCGAGTTCAACGACAAGATGCTCGCGGTCGGCGGCCGGATGTACGTCATGTACGGCCAGACCGAGGCCGCGCCGCGGATGACCACGGTGCCCGCGCAGCGGCTGGCGGAGAAGCTCGGTTCGGCCGGTCCGGCGCTGCCTGGCGGCGCGTTCGCGATCCGCCGTGACGACGGTTCGGAGACCACGCATCCGAAGATCGTCGGTGAGGTCGTCTACCGCGGGGTCAACGTGATGATGGGCTACGCCGACGACGAGGCCGGGCTGGCCGCGGGCGACGAGTGCGGTGGCGTACTGGCCACCGGCGACCTCGGGTACCTCGACGAGGAGGGGTACCTGTTCATCACCGGCCGGCTCAAGCGCATCGGCAAGGTGTTCGGCAACCGGGTGAGCCTCGACGACCTGGAGCAGGCCGTGCGAGCCGCCGCGGTGGGCATCGACGTGGTCGCCGCGGTGCCGGCAGGGGACAAGGTCGTGCTGTTCGCCGAGCTGCCCGAGGGCGATGGCGCGAAGGCGATCTGCAAGGACGCCGCGCGGGCGCTGTCGGATCGGCTGCACCTGCACAGCAGCGGGTTCGACGTGCGTCCGATCGACACCGTGCCGCTGCTGGCCAGTGGCAAGATCGACTACCGGCTGCTGGGAGGACGGGTATGAGCGCCGCTCGCGAGCGAAACATCATGCACCGCAAGGGATTCGACACTGGTTCGCGGAGCGGGGCGATGGCATGAGCGTGTTCACGCGTGCACAGGCGGAGCGGGAGGCGGCGCTGCTGCCCGAGCTGACCGAGCTGACCGCGCACCACCGGGCGAACTCCGCCGGGTACGAGCGGATCCTGCGGTCACTGGGCTTCGCGCCGGACGCCTCGTTCGGCGCGATCGCCGACCTGCCGTGGCTGCCGGTGCGGATGTTCAAGACCCACGACCTCAAATCCGTTCCGGACGACGAGGTCTTCAAGACGCTCACGTCGTCGGGCACCACCGGGGCAGGCGCCTCGCGGATCTACCTGGACAAGGCCGCGGCGGGGGCGCAGACCAAGCAGCTCGGCGCCACCCTGCAGGAGGTGCTGGGCGGCGAGCGGCTGCCGATGCTGATGGTCGACACCATCGGCATCATCAAGAACCGCCGGTCGTTCTCCGCGCGCGGCGCCGGTGTGCTGGGCATGGCGAACTTCGGCCGCAAGCACACCTACGTGCTCGACGAGAACGACCAGCCCGACGTCGAGGCGGTGCGGCGGTTCCTCGCCGAGTACGGGGACCGCCCATTCCTGATCTTCGGCTTCACCTTCATGGTGTGGCAGTACCTGTACGAGGTCGCCAGGGAGCATCGGCTCGACCTGTCCAACGGGATCCTCATCCACTCCGGCGGCTGGAAGAAGCTCATCGACCGCGCGGTGGACAACGGCGAGTTCCGCCGCCGGTTCGCCGAGGACACCGGGCTCACCCGGATCCACAACTACTACGGGATGATCGAGCAGATCGGCACCGTGTTCCTGGAAGGCCCGTCGGGGAACTCCTTGTACTGCCCCGATTTCGCGGACGTGGTGATCCGGAACCCGGAGACCTGGGAGGAGCAGCCGGTGGGTGAGCCGGGTGTGATCGAGGTGGTCAGCACGCTGCCGCGCTCGTACCCCGGCCACGTCCTGCTCACCGAGGATCTGGGTGTGTACAACGGGATCGACGACGGTGACTGGCCGGGTAAGCACTTCTCGGTGCTCGGGAGGCTGCCGAAGGCCGAGGCCCGCGGATGTTCGGACACCTTCGGCGGAGCTGCCGCATGAGCGCGCTGGAGCAGCGTTTCCCCGCTGCCGAACCGATCGGCGTGGACGCTCTGCTGGACGGGCTGCGCGAGGAGCCGCCCGGTGGCCGGCTGCGCGTCGGTGACCCGCGGGTGGTCGAGTTCGTCACGAAGTTCGCGCGCAAGCTGCTCGCACCCGCGCTGGCCCGCCGCTTCCCGGAACTGGCCTCGCTGGGTTTCTTCCTGCGCAAGGGAGAGCTGAACCGGGCACTGTCGGGTTTGGACACTGCCGAAGGCGTGCTGCGGTTCCCACGCGGGCTGGTGTTCCACGTGCCACCGGCCAATGTGGACACCATCTTCGTGTACTCCTGGGCGCTGTCCGCGCTGGCCGGGAACCACAACGTGGTGCGCGTGTCTTCGCGTTCGGCCGGGGCGGCTGAGGCCGTGCTGGAGGCGCTGAACGCGGCACTCGACGACGTTTCGCCGGATACCGCGGCCACCATCCGGGCCACTCAGCGGATGGTCACCTACGACCGTAGCGACGAGGTCAGCGGCGCGTTGTCGCTGGCCGCGGACCTGCGGGTGATCTGGGGTGGGGACGCCTCGGTGGCCGCGCTGCGGAAGTACCCGCTCGCGCCGCACGCGCGGGACCTCACGTTCCCGGACCGCTCATCCTTCGCTATCGCGTCGGTACGCGGCTGGCAGGAGGCCACGCCGGAGGCCCGGCGCACCGCGGCCGAAGGCTTCTACAACGATTCGTACTGGTTCGACCAGGCCGCCTGCTCGTCGCCGCGAGCGGTGTTCTGGGTGGGCGACGCGGCGGCCGCGCGGGCAGCCGGCGCTGAGTTCCGCGAGCTGCTCGGGCAGGTGCTGGCGGCCAAGCAGCACGTCGTCGAGCCGGCCATGGCCGTGCAGAAGCGGGTGTCGGCCTACGGCGCGGCAGTCGACGGGCTGGTGTCGGAGATCCGGTTCGACGGCAACGCGCTGGCCACCCTGGAACTCACCGACGCCACCGTGCTGCCGCGCGAGTGGCTGGGCGCGGGCACGTTCGCGAACGCCTCACTCGGGTCCCTCGACGAGCTCGTGCCGATCGTGCGGCGCAAGGACCAGACGGTCAGCCAGTTCGGCTTCACCACCGCGGAACTGACGGACTTCGTCACCGCGCTGGCCGGGCGCGGGGTCGACCGGGTGGTGCCGTTCGGTTCGGCGCTCACCTTCGCCGGGGTGTGGGACGGTTACGATCTGCTTGCCGAGTTCAGTCGCCTGGTCACCGTGCAGGCCTGAGGAGCAGTTTCGATGACCGTTCGGGAGGACGACGTCCCGCCCGCCGGGAAGCCCCGCAAGTCCGCGCGGGCGCGGGTGCTCGACGTGGTGCGCTGGGTCGCCATCCTCCTTGTCGTCGGTTTCGCGGCCCGGCAGCTGGCGCTCAACTGGGACGAGTTCTGGCACACGCTGGCCGACGTCGCCTGGCAGTCCTCGGTGCTCAGCCTGCTCGCGCTCGTGGTGTCGATTCTGGTGTCCACGTGGGGCTGGCAGGTGCTGGTCGACCACCTGGGCAAGCCGATCGGCTACGCCCGCGGCGCGCAGATCTGCCTGGTCGGGTCGCTGGGCAAGTACGTGCCCGGCTCGGTGTGGGCCTACCTGCTGCAGATGGAGCTGGGGCGCAAGGCCGGGCTCGCCCGCGCCCGGATCTTCACGGGCTCGCTGATCCAGCTGGCCGTGAGCGTGGTGTCCGCGCTGGTGGTTTCGCTGCTGGCCGCCCCCGCGGTGTTCAGCAACAGCCCGCGCGCGGTGTGGCTGTTCGTGTTGATTCCGGTGGGGCTCGCGCTGCTGCATCCACGCGTGCTGAGCTGGGGCACGTCGCTGGTGTTGCGCCTGCTGCGCCGTCCGCCGCTGGCGCAGCCGCTGGGCTGGGGCGTGGTGCTGAAGGCGTTCGGCGCGTCCACGGGGGCCTGGGCGCTGCAGGGGGTGCACCTGTGGCTGCTGGCGAACTCGGTCGGCGCACCCGGAGTCGGCGGTTTCGTCCTGTGCGTGGGCGCGATGGCGGTGGCGATGACCGTTGGCACCTTCGCGTTCATCCTGCCCAGCGGCGTGGGCGTGCGTGAGGTGGCTCAGGTCGCGGTCCTCACCGCGAGCGGGCTGACAGTCGGCCAGGCCACGGCGTTCGCGGTGGCGTCCCGGGTGATGTTCACCGTCGCCGACCTGTTCACAGCCGGTTTCGCCGCGGCCGCGGCTCGGCTGTCGGCGCGCCGCGCGCCCGCTCCGACCGCGGTGTGAGTCAGCGCTTCAGCTCGTAGATCACCGCGTCCTCGTTGCGGTAGGCCTCGCGCAGGAACGGCAGTCCCTGCAGCTCGAGCAGCCCGGCGCCCGAGTACGCGCGATGCGGTGGCTGCGAGGGACGCCCGAGGATCACCCAGTGGACGTTCAGCCGGGCCACGGCGGCACGTACCGCCGGATCGGTTTCGTAGTCCCGGAAGCGCGTGGCCAGCAGCCGGGCGTCCGACGGTGGAGCGGTGCCGTCGTCGTGCGCGGCCACTGTGCGGACACCGCTCAGCGCGTACGTCCACGGGGTGCCGTCGAAGCGGTCGTTCATCGCCCATTCGCCGGGACGGGCCAGCCGGCCCAGTTCGACCATCGCGCGTTCTTCGCCGGGCGTGATGACCAACGTGCGTGGATCGGCGGCTCGGTAGCCGCCGGCGACCTTGTCGCCGTTCGACCGGGCGTAAAGCCCTTTGGTGACCGCCACGAAACCCAGCAGCACCACCGCTGCGACCGCGAACGCGGGTACGCGCGTGGGCAGCCGCTCCCGCAGCCACGCTTGCAGCGACGCGACACCGTGGCCCGCGATGAACGACAGCGGCACGATTGCCATCGAGATGAACCGGTACGGGTCGTCCCACCACGGCCGTGCGAGGGCCATCACCCACGGCTCGTCCGACGACGCCACGAGGATGTACGCCAGCCCCGTGACCAACGCGGTCAAGCCGATCCAGCGCAACGCACTGAGCCGCGCGAAGAACACGAAACCGAGCAGCAACGCCACCGAGAGCCAGATCTGCGGCCGTGACTCGTAGTGCTGGAAACCGAGCAGGGCGCCCAGAGCGTTCGTCGCTCGCCACTCGATCGGCCAGCCGAGGTACGGCAGCGAGCCGTTGGCCAGCCCGAGCGCGCCGAACAACTGCAGCCACGCCACCAGCACCGACGCCGCGGCGATCGGCACCAGCGCCAGCAGATCGCGGCCGATCAGCCGCCACCGGGCGAGCCAGCGCTGCACCAGCAGCGGACCGGCGAACAGGATCGCACCGAACAAAGTGGACGAGTGCACGCACAGCAGCCCGACCGCGGCCGCGACGAGCACGAACCCGGTGTCCGGCGCGACCCGGCAGAGGTACCGGCGCAGCACCACAGCGGCCAGCGGGGTGAGCGCGAGTCCCAGCAGGAACGGGTACAGCGGCCCGCGGTTCATCGACTCGTACAGGCCCATCACCGGAGCCACCGAAGTCAGGGCCACGGCACCGGCCAGCACCGCGCGGCCGCCGAACTCGCGTACCAGCACCACGAGCGACAACGCCAGCAAACCCGGTAGCAGCGCGGTGTTCGTGTCGAGAGTGAGCGGGATCGACCCACCGCTCAGCGTGTACTGCTCGGCTGCCAGCAGGTGGTAAGCGTTGGGGTAGAACGGAGGCGACCCGTCGCCGTACCAGTTCAGGGTGCCCATGCCGAACAGGCTGCCGTCGCCGGTCGCGGCGATGTAGCGCACTCCGTTGGCCGCGTACGGTGCGTCGCCGCCCTGCGCGATCGCGCCGAGGTGTCCCATTCCGCGCACTGCGGCGTAAAACCCGGCCACAGCGGCGATCAGCAGACACGCGCCCACCGCCCAGTGCGCCCGCGGTGCCCACACCGTCGGTTCGGGGCTCGGTGGCCACTTGTGCCGGGTGAGCCGCCGCAGTCCGAACGCGACAGCCGCGAACAGCACTGTGGTCACCGCGAAGGTCCAAGTGGTGAACGGAAGTCCCAGCGCCGCCGTCCACGGTCCGGCCAGCCCACCGACGGCGTAGCTCAGCAGCGGTGTGAGCCCGGCCAGCCGCCATCCGCGCAGGCCGGCCGCGAGGCCGGTGACCACTCCGGGAACGCCGAGCACGAGCAGGCAGACGGCAATGCTCGCGACAGCGGAGGACAGCGTGGGTTCGCTCGGCAACGGACTTCCTCGACTCGGCGGATCCGCTCGGACCCCGGCGGCGGATCGGAATGGGGGCCACAGCCTATCCGGGCACACATACACCCGAACGGCTTATGTCCGGGAAGCCGGCACGCGCGTTTGACTGGACCCCGGTGAAAGCGCGGACCGGACACCCGGTCCGCGGGGATGCGCGACGGCGGGTGGGGCCGGCCGGCGCGGGACACAGGGGAGTCGCGTGGTCTACGCGGTCGTGGGGGGATGGCTGGTGCTCGCCGCACTGGTCGTCGCCTGCTGGCGACGGATCGCGTCCGACCGCCGGTGGCGCACTGCCGCACTGCTGTGCGCGCTCGCGTTTTCGCTTCTGCACCAGCTGCTGTTCGCGGCCGAGACGGAGGACGCGTTCGTCAGCTTCCGGTACGCGCAGAACATCGCCGACGGCACCGGGCCGGTGTTCAACGCCGGTGACCGCACCGAGGGTTATTCGAACTTCCTCTGGCTCGTGGTGATCGCGCTGCCACGGGCCGCGTTCGGGGTCGCGGTGCCCGCGTCGGCGATGGTGCTCAGCGCGCTCGCCACGCTGGGGTGTGTCCTGCTGGCGTACTTCCTCGCCGATCGCGTCACCGAACTCGCGTTGCCGCCGGGTGCCGAACCGCGGCGAGCGGTCGGCGTCACGGCCGCGGTGCTCACCGCGGGCGCCAGCGGGCCGGCCGTGTACGGCGCTTCCGGCACCGAGCTGCCGATGTTCGTACTGCTGGTGCTGGCCGTCGCGTACGCGCTGGTGGCGCGGCGTCCGGTGGTCGCAGGTGTGCTCGTGGCCGGCGCGGTGATGACGCGTCCGGAGGGGCTGGTGCTGGCCGTCGTCGCCGGACTGTGGCTGGTCGCCGCGGCCGCACGGGAACGGCACACCTGGTGGGCGCCGGTCGGATACGCGCTCGGCGCGCTGGTGTTCCTCGTCCCGTGGACGGCTTGGCGGGCCACCTACTACCACCAGTTCCGGGCCGGGCAGCTGCACCTGCCCAGTCCGGACTGGCCGTACCTGGCCGGGTTCGCCTTGGCGCACCTGGCTTTCCTGGTGCCCGGGGTGGTGGCGGCAGGTGCGCTGCTGCGTGCCCGTGACCGGGCGAACGAGGCGCGTTCGGTGCTGTGGTTCCTGCTCGCGCTCGCGGCCGGTCTCACCGTTTTCGCCGTGGTGCTGGCGCACGATCCGGACCCGGCGTGGCGGCTGCTCGCGCCGGTGCCGCCGTTGCTCGCGGTGGCCTCAGCCGGTGCGTACGGGGTGCTCACAGCCGCGCGTCCCTCGCCGAAACCACGCACGTATTCGCGGCTCGTCCCGGCCACCGCGGCCGCGCTGGCCGGTGTGGCGGTGGCCGCCTCATTGGTGAGCCCGCAGGTACTGAGCCGCGTGCACACCTGGCGCACGCACGGCGCGCAGCTGGCCGAGATCGGCGACTGGCTCAGCCACTACCTGCCGCCGGGGTCCGTGGTGAGCGCCGGCGCGCCCGGCGTACTGGCCAGCCGCGCCGGCGGCCGGGTACTGGTGATCGGCCAAGGAGCGGGCCGCTCGACGCTGACCGTCCCCGGTCGCGACGGCTACGCGCAGAGCCAGGACTGCACCGGCGGCCGGTTCGACGGCTACCGCGTCGCCACTTTCCACCGCACCGGCACCCCGTTCTGGATCGCGGTGTACCCCCGCGCCGACGAGGTGACGCGGCTGGTCGGCGATCTCGACGAAGCTCCCGGATTCCAGTACGTGGCCTGTCCATGACCGCTGGCCACCGCCGCCGCGTGAACGCAGGTCAGAGCCGGATCGTTCCCCGGAGGTGGTGTGGCGGAGACAACCTACGCGTCCGTAGGTTGGCCTGGTCACGGTCCCGTAGCCTGAACCGCATGGCTGATCTCGTGTACCCGCCCGTGCTGGCCGCCGCACGACTGATGTTCCGGTTGCTGGACAACCGCATCCGGGTCGAGGGCGCGGAACACGTGCCGGCGCGCGGTGGGGCGGTCATCGCCTGCACGCACGTCAGCTACCTGGACTTCATCTACTGCGGGCTGGGGGCCCGTACCTCGAAGCGGCTGGTGCGGTTCATGGCCAAGCACGAGATCTTCGACCACCGCGTGGCCGGGCCGCTGATGCGCGGGATGCACCACATCCCGGTCGACCGGGCCGCCGGGCAGGCCTCCTACGAGGAGGCGGTCGCCCGGCTGCGGGCCGGCGAAGTGGTCGGCATGTTCCCCGAGGCGACCATCAGCCGTTCCTTCACGGTCAAGCAGATCAAGACCGGCGCCGTCCGGATGGCCGCGGCCGCCGGGGTGCCGGTGGTCCCGATGGCGCTGTGGGGCACGCAGCGGCTGTGGACGAAGGGGCGGCCCAAGGACCTGACCCACCGGCACGTGCCGATCTCGGTGCTCGTCGGCGAGCCGATGACCCCGGGGCCCGAGGAGGACTGCGAGGTCGCCACGAAGGATCTCCGTGCCCGCATGTCCGCGCTGCTCGACCACGCCCAGGCGACCTACCCGGAGAAGCCCGCCTCGGACGCCGAACGCTGGTGGCTGCCCGCGCACCTCGGCGGCAGCGCACCCACGCCGGAGGAGGCGGCCGCACTCGACCGCCGCCCCGGCGGCGACGACTGACTCCCGGCCGCAGCCCCGCTCCCCACGTCCGGAGGCGCGGTGTGGTCACGACCAGCGTTCCAGCACCTGGGCCACGCTGCCCGTGTCTGGGGCGCGGGAGGGGCCAGAACCAGCGTTCTCGGCGTCTCGGCCACCCCCCCCCGCGCGTCGAGCGGCACGGAAGTGGTCAGAACCAGCGTTCCAGCACCTGGGCCACGCCGTCCTCGGTGACCGGGCCGGTGACCTCGTCCGCGGCGGCCAGCGCCTGCTCGTGCCCGTTCGCCATCGCGACACCGTGCCCTGCCCACCGGAGCATCTCCACGTCGTTGGGCATGTCGCCGAAGGCGATCACCGACTCCGCGGGCACGTCGAAGCGGGCGGCCACATCGGCGAGTCCGTGGGCCTTGGTGATCCCGTGCGCGGACAGCTCGATCAACCCGCCGGAGGACGAGTACGTGACGTCCACCGAGTCGTCCAGCACCGCGCGGACTGCCTCGGCCATCTCCTCCGAACTCATCCCGCGGCGGCTGATCAGCAGCTTGATCGCCGGTTTGCCGAGCACCTCGCCACGCATCGCGACGCGACCCTCACCGTCCCCCCACGGATTGTGGTAGTCCGGCTCGATCACGAAGTTGCGCATGCTGTGGTCGGCCGGGCCGAGGTCGATCCGCTCGGCCGCCAGCCGGCATCCGGGCAGCGCCTTGTCGAGCGCGTCGGCCAGGTCGTGCAGCAGCATCGGCTCCAGCTGCCCGTGCACCTCGACCACGGAATCGGTGCCGATGTCGAGCAGCACCGCGCCGTTCGCGCATACCGCGTAGCCGGTGAGGCCGAGCGGCTGCGAGATCGGTGCGATCCACCGGGGCGGCCGTCCGGTGCACAGCACGAACGGCACCCCGTCCGCGAGCACCCGCCGCACCACGGCCACCGTGCGCTCGGTGACGATTTCGCTGGGGCCGAGCAGGGTGCCGTCGACGTCGGACGCGATCAACCGGGGTTTCTCCACGACGACATTGTCCTCCGGCGCCGCCCGTCGGAGCGAATGCCGGTGCCGGGCACTACGGTCGGACAGCGTGCGAGCAGGCATCGTGATCCTTCCGGAAGATCGTTGGTGGGCGGCCGAGCCGAAGTGGCGGGCCGCCGAGGAGTACGGCTTCGACCATGCGTGGACCTACGACCACCTGGGCTGGCGGTCCCTGGTGGACGGCCCGTGGTTCTCCGCGGTGCCCACGCTCACCGCGGCGGCCATGGTCACGTCACGGATCCGGCTGGGCACCTTCGTCGCCTCGCCGGTCGCGCGGCATCCGGTGCCGTTCGCGCGCGAGCTGATCACCCTCGACGACGTGTCCGACGGCCGGTTCGTGCTCGGCGTCGGCGCCGGGGTGGACAACGCGTACTACGACGCGCAGGTCATCGACGCGCCGAAGCTCACCACCCGGCAGCGCGTGGACCGGTTCACCGAGTTCACCGAAGCACTCGACGGGCTGCTGATGACCGACCGGTTCGACTACTCCGGCGAGTACTACACCGCGGTGGGCGCGCGGAACCTGCCTGGCACCGTCCAGCGGCCGCGGCTGCCGTTCGTGGTGGCGGCGAACGGCCCGCGCACCATGACGCTGGCCGCGCGGTTCGGCGCCGGCTGGGTCACCACCGGCCGCGGCGGCACCACCATCGACGAATGGTGGCAGGGCATCGCCGAGCTCGTGCGGGTCTTCGACGAACGCCTCGAGGCAGCCGGCCGCGACAGCACGACGATCGAGCGGCACCTGTCACTCGACGCGGCGCCGGTCTACTCGCTGAGCAGTGTGGACGCGTTCCGCGACGGTGTCGAACGGGCCCGTGCGCTGGGCTTCACCGACGTCATCGCGCACTGGCCGCGCTCCACCGGGCCGTACGAGGGCCACGAATCGGTGCTGGAGCAGGTGGTCGACACCGTGCTGCCGGAGCTGCGCGAGGAGTAGCCCGGCAGGCCCTCGGCTCTGCGCCTGCCGATCGGGCAGGGTGGCTGGTCCGTTCGGGTGGGTTCGGCGGTCGTGGGAAACCTCGGCCAGCGCACGGCCGTCAAGACGGTGAGGAGAGGGGGAGCGGCTCGAGGGGGAGCCGTCTTCTCGCCCGGTGGGGGCAGCCGGGCAGGAACTCCTCGTGGTCGCGGTCGTGGGGAGCCGCGATCACGAGGAGCCCGCTACCGCACGATCGTGTAGATGGCCGCGCCCGGGTTCCGGTAGTCCAGGCGCAGGAAGTCACGGCCGTCCAGACCGGTCAGCCCGGGTGCGATCGGGGTGTCCTTGCGGATCGTGCCGCTGCCGACCAGCACGTGGTGCACGTCGAGCCGGTGGACCGCGGCGCGGACCTGCGGATCGGTGTCGTAGTCGCGGAAGTGCCGGGCCAGGTACATCGCGTCCGGGGAGACCCGGCCGCCGCCGTCGTAGTGGGCCGCGACCGGGTGCACGCCGCTCAGCGCGTACATCCACGCGGTGCCGTCCATCCGGTCGTTCAGCACCTTCTCCCGCGCCGGGATGCCCATCGTGCCCAGCCGTGCGATGGCGTCGATTTCGTCCGCGCTCACCGGTGGCGTGACCGAGCCTTCGGGGCCGTTGTAGTACAGGAACGACACCGCGGTGGCGTTCGCGCTGCGGTAGAACCCGCCGGTCAGCACTGCCATCGCGGCGATCACGACCACGCCGGTCACCGCGCCGAGCCGCGCCAGCACCTGCGGTCGTGAACGAGCCCACGCGCCACTGCGGGCCAGCCGGGCGATCCACCGTTGCAGCTCCGCCATCCCGTGCCCGGCGAGCAGACACAGCGGGATCGCGGCGAGCGCCATCAGCCGGTAGCGGTCGTTCCACCACGGCCGCGACAGCGACACCACCCACGGCAGGTAGCCGTAGGAGGCCACGAGCACGAAGAACGCGGAAATCCCCAGCGCGGACATCAGCACCCAGCGCATCCGGCCGAGCGTGCGGAAGGCCAGCACCCCGGCGACGAGCAGCACGGTGAGCCAGATCTGCGGACGGTTCAACACCTGCTGAAACGTGACCAGCAGCTTCAGCGAATGCGGGATCGACAGGTTCGAATTCCACCCGTAGTACGGGTAGGACCCGGAGGTGAAGCCGATCGCGCCGAAGATCTGCGGCGCGGCCAGCAGCACGCTGACCAGCATCACCGGCACCGTCCGCAGGATGTCCCCGCCGAGCACGCGGCCCGCGGAGCGCCCGTCCGGTACCCCGTCCACGGGCCGGCGGCGCAACGAGCGGTACCAGCGCTGCAAGACCAGCGGCAGGGCGAAGAGCACCGCGCCGAACAGCGCGCTCGAATGCGCGATCAACAGGCCGTCCGCGGTGAGCGCGAGCACCAGGCCGGTGTCCACGCCCGGCCGTACGAGGAACCGCTGCAACGCGACCACCGCGAGCGGCGTGAGCACGATGCCCAGCGCGTACGGGAGCAGGCCGCTCGACACGGATTCGTACGCGCCCGTGGTCGCTCCCGCGGCGACGAGAGCGGTGCAGCCGGCATGCACCGCACGTCCGCCGAGCTGCCGGATCAGCGCGACCATCGACACTGCGAAGAGGCCCGCGACCGGCATGGTGATCGCGTTGAGCGTGACCGGGATGCTCGTGCCGGAGATCTGGTACACGAGCGCGCCGACCAGGTGGTAGCCGTTCGGGTAGAACGAGCCGTCCGGGTACCAGTTGAGCGTGCCCATGCCGGTCAGTGAGCCGTCGCCGGTTTCGGCGATGTAGCGGATGCCGTTCGCGTGGAACACCGTGTCCCAGCGCTGGAACACCGCGGTGGTGCCGCCGCGCGCGGAGAGCACCACGGCGATCGACAGCGCTGTCGCCACCACCACGCACACGGCGACCGCCCAGTGCTCCCGCGCGGTCCAGGCCGACGGCGGTTCCTCCGCACCCGCCCTGAGCCAGCCGCGCGCGACGAGGAGCCGTCTCGCGCCGTATGCGACCGCCGCCAGCGCCACCGTGCAGACGGCGGCGGTGAGCACGGTGTAGGGCAGGCCGGCTTTCGCCAGCCACGGGCCGGCCAGGCCGGTGACGGCGTAGCTGAGCAGCGGCGCGAGTCCCGCCAGCGCCCAGCCGCGCAGGCCGGCCGCCCGGCCGATCAGGCCGCCGGGGACCGCCAGCACGGCCAGGTAGGTGGCGATCCCGGCGGCGTAGCTCCAGAAGGTGTCCGGTGCAGGCATGCTTCTCTGTGTGTGGTCTGGGTGAACCCAGGCGGTATGCCGAGGTCGGTTCGGGCCGCGGTGGCAGGACTGCGTACCCTGGGCGCCCGTGAGCGAGCACACGAACCCCGCCAAGATTACTGAAGACGAGTTCGCCGGGTACGACCTCGTCATCGTCGGGTCCGGATTCTTCGGGCTGACCATCGCCGAACGGGCCGCGGCCGAGCTCGGCAAGAAGGTACTGGTGCTCGAGCGGCGCAGCCACCTCGGTGGCAACGCCTACTCCGAGGCCGAGCCCGAAACCGGCATCGAGGTGCACAAGTACGGCGCGCACCTGTTCCACACCTCGAACAAGCGCGTGTGGGAGTACGTCAACCGCTTCACCGCGTTCACCGGCTACCAGCACCGCGTGTTCGCGAAGGTCAAGGACCAGGTCTACTCGTTCCCGATGAACCTCGGCCTGATCAACCAGTTCTTCGGCAAGTCGCACACGCCGGACGAGGCGCGCGAGCTCATCGCGAAGCAGGCGTCGGAGTTCGAGACCGGTGCCGCGCAGAACCTCGAGGAGAAGGCCATCTCGCTGGTCGGCCGTCCCCTCTACGAGGCGTTCATCCGCGGGTACACCGCGAAGCAGTGGGAGAACGACCCCAAGAACCTCGGCGAGAACATCATCACGCGGCTGCCGGTCCGCTACACGTTCGACAACCGCTACTTCAACGACACCTACGAGGGCCTGCCCGTCGACGGGTACACCGCGTGGCTCGAGAAGATGGCCGAGCACGAGAACATCGAGATCCGGCTGAACGTCGACTACTTCGACGTGCGGGAGAACATCCCGGAAGGCACGCCGACGGTGTACACCGGGCCGCTCGACCGCTACTTCGGCTACTCGGCGGGCCGGTTCACCTGGCGCACCGTGGACTTCGAGTCCGAGGTCGCCGACACCGGCGACTTCCAGGGCACCTCGGTCGTCAACTACAACGACGAGGAAGTGCCCTACACCCGCATCATCGAGTTCCGCCACTTCCACCCGGAGCGGGACTACCCGAAGGACAAGACGGTCATCTTCCGCGAGTTCTCCCGTTTCGCCCAGGAGGACGACGAGCCGTACTACCCGATCAACACGCCGGAGAACCGCGAGAAGCTGGAGAGCTACCGCGAGCTGGCGAAGGTTGAGGCGCGCGAGAAGAACGTGCTGTTCGGCGGCAGGCTGGGCACGTACAAGTACCTCGACATGCACATGGCGATCGGGTCGGCGCTGTCGATGTTCGACAACAAGATCGCCCCGCACCTGTCCGACGGCGCCCCGCTCGACGGGTCGATCGATGCTTGAGAAGGACACCCCCCGGGGTGAGGTGGCGGTACTGGCCAAGGCGCAGGGTTTCCTGAAGAAGCCCGGCACCGTGCAGGTCGCGCGGGGGATGTCGCTGTTCGGCGAGCACAGCGCGGGCTGGTTCGCACTCGGTCTCCTCGGCGCGGCGGTGGACCGCAAGCGCCGCAAGGACTGGCTGACCGCCTCCGCCGGCGTGGTCGGCGCGCACGCCGCCTCGATCGCGGTGAAACGGGTGGTCCGGCGGCCCCGTCCGGACCACCCGAGCGTCGAGGTCCTGGTCGGCACCCCGAGCAGGCTGAGCTTCCCGTCCTCGCACGCGACGTCCACCACCACGGCGGCGGTGCTCTACTCGGGATTGACCGGGCGTAACCTGGTTCCCGCCCTCGTACCGCCGATGCTGGCTTCGCGGCTGCTGCTCGGCGTCCACTACCCGACCGACGTGCTGGCCGGAGCCGCCCTCGGGGGCGTCATCGGCGGTCTGATCCGACGGAAGCTGGACAAGAAGCGATGAGCGAAACGACCGACGAGCGAGCCGAGAACGAGACCGAGGTGTCCACGGCGGACGAGTCCGCCGAGGCCGCAGGGCCCACCGCGGAATCGCCCGCTGAGCCGGTCGAAGCCGCTGCGTCCGCCGAGCCGTCCAGCTCTGAGTCCTCCAGGGCCGAGTCGTCCACTCCTGAGTCGTCCGCTGCCGCTCCGGCCGCCGCCACGCCGAGCCCGGCCAAGCTGGTGCTCGGCGTGGTCAAGACGGCCCGGCCGAAGCAGTGGGTGAAGAACGTCCTGGTGTTCGCCGCGCCGTTCTTTGCGTTCTCGAAGGCGACGAACCGTACCGAGCTGGTCGTCGACGCTCTCATCGCGTTCGTGGCGTTCTCGCTCACCGCCTCGTCGGTCTACCTCATCAACGACGCCGTCGACGTGGAGGCCGACCGGGCACACCCGACCAAGCGGAACCGGCCGATCGCGGCCGGGATCGTGCCGGTCGGCGCGGCTTACGGCGCCGCGGTCGTGTTCTTCCTTGCCGGGCTCGCGGTGTCGTTCGCCGCGGACTGGCGGCTGGCCATCGTGCTCGCGGTGTACGAGGCCGTGCAGCTGGGTTACTGCTTCGGCCTCAAGCACCAGCCGGTGGTCGATCTGGCCATCGTCGGCTCGGGCTTCCTGATGCGCTCGATCGCAGGCGGTGTGGCGGGCGGCATCGCGATGTCGCAGTGGTTCCTGCTGGTCACCGCGTTCGGCTCGCTGTTCATGGTGGCAGGAAAGCGGTACGCGGAGATCATGCTGTTCGAGCGCACGGGCGCGAAGATCCGCTCGTCGCTGAAGAAGTACTCGGCCAGCTACCTGCGGTTCGTCTGGGCCACGTCGGCGGCCATCCTGATCATGTCCTACTGCCTGTGGGCGTTCGAGATCCGCCAGACCGAGCACAATTCGGTGTGGGCGGTGGTCTCGATGGTCCCGTTCGTGATCGCGGTACTGCGCTACGCGGTCGACGTCGACGGCGGCAACGCGGGCGCCCCCGACGAGATCGCCCTGCGCGACCGTGTCCTGCAGGTGCTGGGCGTGGCCTGGGTCGTCACCCTGGCCCTGTCTTTCTACCTGTGAGTGTCCCGTCGGCCTGACCGGCTGAGGGACTGGTGCCAGTTCGGTCGCCGGCGACGATTTTCGGTCCATTCCCGGAATCGTCGGCGACGATTGCCGAAACATCACTCGCCCGGTTCCACCGTTCACGAGTGCTGACAGGTATACCGGTGAGACACCGTTTCCCGGCGGCACCTGGCAAGACATAAATGCTCTGAGCACACACCATCTGATCATTCGCGCTCTGGTGCTCGATGCCGTGGATGTGTGTGATTAACCGACGATGGCCAGAGCACCCCTTTCCCCGGCGACGCGGACCCTTGGTGAACGGGTTCGCGAACGCAGGCACGCGCTCGGGGTGAGCCAGGAGCAGCTGGCCGACCGGGCCGGAGTGCACTGGACGTTCGTCAGCCAGGTGGAACGCGGACTGCGCAACGTGAACCTGCACAACCTGCTCAAATTCGCCGAGGGGCTCGACCTGGACGCGGGCGCGCTGATCGAAGGGCTGCGGCCGCCGCGCGAAGAACTGTGACGGCGACCGCGGCTTCCGGAGAAGACCCACCCCCGGCCCCGGGTCGCCAACAATCAGCGGCGGCAGTACAACGAACGTCGTGCCGGTTTCCCGGTATCGCGCCGATAAGAGCCGGGGTAGCGGTTTCCGGATCCGTTCGCCGCGAGGTGTTCGTTTTCGACGCGCCGACGCGGTACTGGTTCAGATCGGCAGCTTGCGGAAGATCGGGCGCGGAACGTGCCGCAGGATCGACAGCATCAGGCGCATCGGTGCCGGGGCCCAGACCAGTTCCTTGCCTCGGCGGGCGGCGTCCACTGCGATGTCCGCTACCTGTTCGGCGGTCACCGCCAGCGGGGCGGGCTGCATGCCGTCGGTCATCTTGGTCTTGACGTGCCCGGGGCGGACCACCGTCGTCTGCACACCGTACGGCGTGAGGGCTTCGCCGAGGCCGAGGTAGAAGCCGTCGAAACCGGCCTTCGTCGAGCCGTACACGAAGTTCGACCGGCGCACGCGTTCGCCTGCCACCGAGGAGAGCGCGATGATCTTGCCGTGGCCCTGCGTCTTGAGCTTCTCCGACAGCGCCACGCCCACCGACACCGCGGACGCGTAGTTCACCGTGGCCAGCTCGACTGCCTTCGCGTGGTCCTGCCAGACCTCCTCGGCGTCCCCGAGCAGGCCGAACGCGACCACTGCGACGTCGATGTCCCCGCCGGCGAAGGCCTCGTCCAGCACCTTCGGGTGCGAGGCGGTGTCCTTCGCGTCGAAGGCCACCGTGGACACCTCCGCGCCGCGGTCCTTCAGACGCTGCGCGGCGGCCTCCAGCCGGGGCGACTGCCGGGCGGCGAGCACCACCCGCAGCGGCTTCTCCGCGAGGTACTTCTCCGCGATCGCCAGCGCGATGTCGGACGTGCCGCCGAGCAGCAACAGGGACTGGGGGTTACCGACCGCGTCGATCACAGTGCGAGCCTCCGGCTCATGTCAGAGGCGAAAACGCCTTCGGGGTCAACAGAGGCGCGGATCTTGCGCCATTCCTCCAGCCGCGGGTACATCCGCGCGAACGTCTCCGGCGACGTCCGCGAGTCCTTCGCGGTGTAGAGCCGCCCGCCCGCGGCGAGGACCATCTCGTCCAGATCCTGGCACAGCGCGCTCAGGCCGGGCTTGATCGGGAAGTCGAGGCAGACCATCCACCCGGTGTCCGGGAACGACAGCGGCGCGCGGTTTCCCTTGCCCATCTGCTTGAACACGTTCAGCGCCGAATAGTGCCCGGAGTGCGCGACCTTCTCCACGATCGCGCGGAGGCTCTCGTTCGCCCCGATCGGAGTGCTGAACTGGTACTGCAGGAAGCCCTTGCTGCCGTAGCCGCGATTCCACTCTCCGACCAGGTCGAGCATGTGGTAGAAGGCGGTGATGTTCTGGATCGAGCCACGGCCCTGTTTGGGCGTCGAGCGGTAGTAGAACTCACCGATGGCGCTGAGGGAAAGCTTGTTCATCAGGCCGTTCGGGAACACGTCCGGCACGGTCAGCAGCTTCGGCGCGGAGAACTTCAGCGGCTCGGCGCGCAGCTTCGGTGGCAGGTCGTCGAGCTTGGCCAGCGAGCCACGGGCGAACGCGCCACGACCGAGTTTGGTGCCCTTGTTGATCGTGTCGAACCAGACCGACGAGTAGGTGTAGTCGTCGTCGGAGCCGTCGCTGATCAGCGCGAGGGTGCCGTCGAGGTCGTCGGTGCGGTCGTTGTCGACGATGAAGTAGGCGGTCTCGGTCTTGGTCATCCGGATCGTGGCGCGCAGGATGATCCCGGTCAGCCCGATGCCGGCCACGGTCGCCCAGAACAGCTCCGAATCCGGGCCTTCCGGGGTGAGCGTGCGGACCTTGCCGTCCGCGGTGAGCAGGTCCAGCGAGACCACGTGGTTGCCGAAGCTGCCGGCCGAATGGTGGTTCTTGCCGTGGATGTCGTTGGCGATCGCGCCGCCGATGGTCACCTGGCGGGTGCCGGGCAGGACCGGGACCCACAGGCCGTAGGGCAGGGCCTCGCGCATCAGCTTGTCGAGGCTGACGCCGGCATCGAGGTCGACCAGGCCGCTGTCCGGGTCGATCGAGTGGATCGTCTCGAGCGCGGTCAGGTCGACCACCAGGCCGCCGGCGTTCTGCGCCGGATCGCCGTAGGAACGGCCGAGGCCGCGGGCGATGACCCCGCGCGGACCGGCGGACGAGACCGCGCGGGCGATGGCCTCCACGTCGCGCGTCCGCAGCACGTCGGCGACGGTGCCGGCGGTGCGGCCCCAGCCGGTGAGCGTGCGGCGCTGTGTCTCGGATGCTTGGGTCACTCGACCAGGGTAGCCACGCCGAAAGGCGCCCGGAACGTGACCCTGAAGCGGCCGCTTCTACACTTTGCGCATCAAGGCACAAGCGTCCGAGCCGCAGTGGCGGCTTGTACGGACACCGACGCAATCCGCCGAGAAGGTATTCCAGTGGTGGCTACAGAACCGCAGAGCGACATGGCGCAGGCCGGCCCCGGCCTCCTGGGCCAGCTGATCCGCTTCGGCCTGATCGGCGGCTTCTGCGCCCTGCTCGACCTGGGCACGTATTCGCTGCTCAGGGCCGTCGGCATGGACGCGGTGCCGTGGGTGGACGTGGCCCGCGCGATCAGTTTCGTCGTGGGCACGACCACGGCGTTCTTCCTCAACCGCCGGTTCACCTTCGCCGGCGGACGGCGCGACGGGAACTCCCAGGTGGGCGCTTTCGTCCTGCTCTACGTAGTCACGTTCTTCGTCGCCGTCGGCGTGAACCAGCTGATGCTGCACGTGCTGCCGGAATCGGCGTGGAAGGCGACGCTCGCCTGGGTCGTGTCGCAGGCGACGGCTACGGTGATCAATTTCGTCATGCTCAAGTGGGTCGTGTTCCGTGAACGGCCGGTAAAGGAGAACTGAGTTCGATGCCCGGTAAAGCAGCCCCGGTCGCCGAGACCGCCCCCGCGGGCGAGACGCGGTTCGCCGAGCACGCACCCCAGGGCCGGCTGACGGCCCAGCGGTGGCTGTTCGCCGGGCCGGCGCCGATCGTCAGCAAGGACCTCTACGCCGAGGTCGAGCAGGGCAACGCACTGCGGGAGCGCGGCAGCGTCTCGCTCGAGCCGTCCGCGAAGATCACCGGCAACACCTACTTCGGCCGGTTCCCGGCCACCTACTGGCAGCGCTGGACCACCGCGACCGAGGTCGCCGTCGAGGCCGTGGTGACCGGTGACGGGCTGCTCTCGGTCGGTGCCTCCGACCTGGAGGGCGACGCCCGCGTGGTGGCCGCCGAGCAGGTGGCCGGCGCGAAGGGCCAGAAGGTCACGCTCACCGCACCGCTGGACAAGTTCCACGACGGCGGCGCGCTGTGGCTCGACCTGGAGACCGAAGGCGGCCAGACGCTGCGGGTCGAGCAGGTCCGCTGGACCGTCGACGCGCCGGAGAAGATCCGCCCGACCGCGGTCACCATCTGCACGATGAACCGCGCCGACGACTGCCTGAAGAACCTCCAGGCCCTCGCCGCGGACGTGAACTCCCTCGACACCCTCGACGCCATCTACGTCGCCGACCAGGGCACCGACCTGGTCGAGTCGCGCGACGGCTTCGGGCAGGTCGCGAAGGACCTCGGCGACAAGCTGCACTACATCAAGCAGCCGAACCTCGGCGGCGCTGGCGGCTTCACCCGCGGCCTCTACGAGGTGGCAGGGCACACCGCAACCGAGCACGCGAACGTGCTGTTCATGGACGACGACGTGCTGCTCGAGCCGGACCTCGTGGTGCGGATGACGGCGTTCTCCAACCGCACCGCGAACCCGGTGATCGTCGGCGGCCAGATGCTCAACCTGCTGCACCCGAACCAGCTGCACGTCGGCGCCGAGTACGCGCGGCTGAACACGCTGGAGCCGGGCCAGCCGGTGCAGCACTCGCTGTCCACCGCGGACCTGCTGGGCGTGGACGAGGAGACGCTCAAGCCCAACCGCCAGGAGCGCCGCCTCGACGCCGGGTACAACGGCTGGTGGTCCTGCCTGATCCCGTACGAGGTCGTGAAGGCCATCGGCTACCCGCTGCCGTTCTTCTTCCAGTGGGACGACGCGGAGTACTCCTACCGGGCCCGCGAGTACGGCTTCCCCACGGTGACCCTGCCGGGCGCCGGCGTGTGGCACGCGGACTTCCACTGGAAGGACTGGGACGAGTGGCACCGGTACTTCAACCTGCGCAACTCGATCATCACCGCGGCGCTGCACTCGCCGTTCAACCTGAACCTGCTGTCCCGGGTGCTGATGGCGCAGCTGGTGCGCTACCTGCTCGGCATGCAGTACGGGCTGTCGGCCACGCTGATCAAGGCCGTCGAGGACTTCCTGGAAGGTCCGGAGATGCTGCGTGACGGCGGCGTCGCGGCGATGAAGGAGATCCGCCGGATCCGCGACCAGTACCCGGAGACGAAGCGGCACAAGGCCACCGACGTGCCGGGCATCGCGTCCAACGACATCGGCATCATCAACAGCGCCCCGCGCCCGAGCATGCAGCGGCTCGTGCTGATCAAGCGCGTGCTCGACCGGGTGCTCGGCCGCAGCCGGTTCGGGCTCGGCGCGGTACCGGTCGACGAGGCGCACTGGTGGCACATCGCGCTGTTCGACACCGTCGTGGTCACCGACGCCTCGCAGGAAGGCGTGCGGGTGCGCAGCTACGACAAGATCAGGATGTTCGACCTCGCCAAGCGCGGCGCCAAGGTGATCCAGCGGCTGCGCAAGGAAGGCGCGGGCGTGCAGGCGCAGTACAAGCAGGCGATGCCGGAGCTCACCTCGCGCGAGAACTGGAAGCGACTCTACGAGCTGTAACTCCCTGCGGTAGCGAAGTCCGTAAGGCCTCCTCCGGGTTTCCGGAGGAGGCCTTACGGCGTTTCGGCCCCGCGGCGGTGACGTCCACGTAGCCTGGGTGCGTGCTGGACCTCGTCGCCCGTGCCCGGGCACTCGCCGATGACTTGCTGTTTCCCGCTGCCGCGGAGGTGGACGAACGGGGTGTGGTGCCGCGTTCGCACTTCGACGCGCTCGCCGCGGAGGGCCTGTACGGCCTGGCCGCACCCGCCGAGGCCGGTGGTCCCGGCCTCGCGTTCACCGAGATGGTCCAGGTGCTGGAGACGATCACCGGTGGCTGCCTGAGCACCGGGTTCACCTGGCTGCAGCACCACGGGCTGGTCGCCGGGCTGGCCGGTTCGGACCGCGCCGGCCTGCGCGAGCGGTATCTGCCGGACCTGATCAGCGGGGCACTGCGGGGTGGTTCGGCCTACGCCGGCGTGATTCCGACCCCGCCGCGGGTGCGGGCGCGCAAGGTGAACGGGGGTTACCGGTTCGACGGGGACGCGCCGTTCGTGAGCGGCTGGGGCACGATCGACCTGCTCCAGCTTTCCGGCCGCGACGGCGACACGGTGGTCAACGCCGTGGTGGCAGCGCGGCCAGGGAACGGCGTGGCCGCCCAGCCGCTGCGGCTGGTCGCCGCGCAGGGCACGGCCACGGTCCGGCTGACTCTTGACGACTACTTCGTGCCCGACGAGCAGGTGTTCTCCGAGGTGGAGTACGCACAGTTCGTCAGCGGCAACACCTTCGCCTCGCGGTTCAACGGCTGCGCGCCGCTCGGCCTCGCCGAACGCTGCGCGCGGCTGATCGAGGATTCCGGCCAGGCGGAGACCGCGGCCACGCTGCGGGCCGAGCAGGACGGGATCCGTAAACGCCTCGACGCCGGCCTCGCCGACCCGGCGACCCTGCCGTCCGCCCGCGCCGCCGGTTCCGACCTGGCCTACCGCTCGGCGGGAGCCCTCGCGGTGGCCACCGGCAGCCGCGCAGTACTCACCGGCGGGCACGCGGGCCGTCTCATCCGAGAGGCGACCTTCCTCCTGGTGGCCGCCAGCCGCCCGGAAATCCGCGACGAGCTGCTCGCACTGGCCTGCCGCCCGTGACTCGGTGGGCGACCTCGGCCGTCAGTGACCTCGGGTGTCCGTGCCGTCTGTGACTCGGTGAGCGGCCCGGTGGGTCCGTGCCGTCGGTCACCCGCGCCGCTACACCGAGAGGCCGAACTTGCCCTTGCGGCTGAGGTCGTCGACGTAGGCGGCTGCCACGTGGGCGAAGTTCACCGAGACGGTGTTGCCGTCGCGGGTGCGTACGGAGTGCACTCCGCCGTGCTTCAGGAGGTCGGCCAGTTTTTCTTCGACAGCGGGGGACTCCTCGGCGGTGAGCGGGAACAGCAACGGTTCGCCGCCCGCGGCGAGGTGCAGGACGAGTGCCGGTTTGGGATCTGCCATGGTTCCATCGCAGCAGCGGTGGATCACCCGCCGCAAGCGGGTTCGCGCACAGCGGAGCGGTTGGCGGCCGGTTCCGCGGGTGCACTACCGTTTCCGCGGAGACCGAACCAGTGATGGGCAGGGTGAGCCGTGCCGTACTCGTTTTCGCTGTCGCCGGCGGCAGTCGACCTGCTGCTGGCCGAGTTGGGGCTGGGCCGGGCCCCGGCGCCGTTCGTGGTGCCGCACGTGGGCATCACCACCGGGGAGCGCGCGGCGATCCGGGACGCGGTGTTCCGCGACCTCGACGGCCGTGGTCTGCTGCGCCGCGGCTCCCTCGATGACGACGTCGCGCTGGCGCTGACCACCTTCGTCCGGCCCGCCGTCGCCGTTTCCGCCGCGGCGCAGCTGCACGGCGACCAGCTGTTCGCGCGGGTCGCCGCCACCGGTCAGTACGCGGTGCTGGCCCGCCACAACGGTGGGATGTTCGCCTTCGAAGAGGTGCGGCCGACCAACATCGTCCCGGCGATCGTCGACCTGCTGCCGCTCACGCCCGCGGCGCCCGGCCAGTCGGTCACGGTCACCCGTCCGGCGAAGAAGGCCCGCCGCGGCGACAGCTACGACCCGTTCGCCGGGGTGAGCGCCCCGCGCACGCACAACCCCCAGCTGCGTGCGGCGGAGCGGATCTTCGAGAAGCCCCGGCTCGGCGTCGGCGAATTCACCCCGTACGTACGCGACGAGAACGGCCGTGAGCTGGCGTTGCCGCCGGTGGCCTGGTTCGACACCGAAGCCGGCCGCTACCTGCTCAGCACGCGGGATTCCACCGACGGCAGCCGCTGGCTCACCTACGCGCCTGCCGACAATGCCCGTATTGCCCAGCAGTTGTTCACCCAGCTGGAAGGGTCTTCGGCAAACGCCTGACCCGGGCGCCGCCGGTCAGTACACTCCGGCGCATGAGCACTGTTCCGGGTACCGACGCGCTCGCGGCCGGCGGACTGGACGCCAAGGGCGTCGCCGAAGCCGCGACCCAGACGCGGAAACTCGTCGACTCCGCGAAGTCCGGCGGCTTCACCATCGACGGCGACGCGCTCGGCGACCTGCGCAAGGCGCTCACCGACATGGTCACGCGGCTCGAAGGCCTGCGCCCGAAAACGCAGGTGCTGGCGTCCCCACCGCAGCTGGGCAGCCACCCGTACGGGCACATCGTGGCCGAGCACGACCGCAAGAGCGGCGCGGACACGGCCGGGTCCGCCACCGACGTGCTCGACCAGTTCGGCCGGCTCCTGCGTGAAGCCGACGAAGCGCTCGCGCGTGCGGCCGGTGTCTACACCGAGAACGAAGACCAGGCCATCGACACCCACCGCACCGTGAAGGGCGCCGAATGACCACGCACATCCCGCAGCACGAGCTGGCCCCGTCCGATGCGGACTACCTGGGCCACGACCACCAGCAGCTCAAGTCGTTCGTGGAGACGAACCTCGACGTCGAGCAGGTGTCCGCGGTGTCGCAGGCCTACACCGAGCTGCAGAAGGCGTTCGAGGACTTCGCGACGCAGCTGGGCGACGCTGTACGCAAGGCGAAGGGCGCGTGGAGCGGCGACGCGGCGCTCGGCGCGCAGGCGTACTTCGAGAACCTCGGCGAGTGGGCCGAGGTGAACTCGCAGAACGCGAAGCTGGCCGCGGAGACCATCGAGCAGCAGCGTGCCGCGGCGCAGACCGCGAAGAACACCATGCCGGACGCCGTGCCGTTCGACTGGTCCGAGGAGTTCGACAAATGGGTCGACGCCGGTCCGATGGGCCTGGGTGACTCGATCGGCTCGACGCTGCAGAAGCGCGACGACAGCCAAAACGCGCACGAGCAGGCCGCCGAGACGATGTCGAACTACGACGCTTCGCTGCACCAAGCGGCTTCGAAGCAGCCGACGTTCGCCGAGCCGCCGAAGTTCGCCACCGCCTCGGACGGGCCGGCCGCGCCGACCATGCCCTCGGGCGACCTGAACCACGACAACTCCTCCTCGGGTGGTGCGCCGGCCGGCGACCACGCCGCGCTGGGTGGCGGCGGCGCGAGCGGCGCGGGCGCGCCGAGCCTGAGCGCGCCCGGGCAGTACACCGGCGCGGTCCACACCCCGATGCCGGACGCCTCCACCACCGCTGCCGGCTACACCCAGCCGGCCGCGCATCCGGGTGGCAACGCGGGTTCGTCGTCGTCCGGGATGGGCATGGGCGCGATGCCGATGGGTGGAATGGGCATGGGCGGCGGCGGTTTCGGCGGCGACGAGGAGCACCAGACGAAGATCGGCCGCAGCGGCGGTTTCGGTCCTGGCCAGGAGGCCGCGGCGCCCGGAGCGGCCGAGGCGGCAGCGGGTGGCATGGGTGGCGCACCGGCCCGTCCTGGCATGGGTGGTTTCGGCCGCTCGTCCTACGACGACGACCCGCAGTCGGGCTTCCAGCTGGAAATGGACGAGCCGGAGGAGGACAGCGTCTTCGGTGGCGGCAGCGCGGCCCCTCCGGTGATCGGCGAATAGGACCGCCCGCGGGGCCGGGTCAGTAGCGGTAGAACCGCTCGGCCCGGCCCTGGCGGACCAGTTTCAGCCACTGCATGAACGCCTTCGGATCACGCTTCACCCCCACGAAGTACAGGCCGAAGCGCAGGATCTCCAGCGCGCCGATCCGGCGCATCCCGGGCTGGGACAGCAGATAGCCGCGGTTGCGGTAGGTGTAGTAGCGCTTGACCTCGTTCTCCGGGTCCTGCGCGTGGAACTTCCCGCCCAGCATCGGCTTGAACTCGTCCGAACCGTCCGGGTGCAGGTAGGTCGTGCGCAGCGAGGTGCCGAACGGCAGCCCCGAGCGGACCAGCCTGCGGTGCAGTTCGACCTCGTCGCCGCGGAAGAACAGCCGGAGATCGGGCACTCCTGTCACGTCCAAAGTGGACGCACGGAACAGCGCGCCGTTCATCAGCGAGGCGATCCCTTGCAGGAAGTCCGTGCCCAGCTCGGCCGACGAACGCTTCCAGGTGAGCCCGCGGCGCAGCGGGAACGCCAGCTTCGCCGGGGCGTCGATGTTCGCCACCACCGGGGAAACCTCGGCCAGGCCGCGTTTTTCGGCTTCCTCGAGGAGAATTTCGAGCACGTGCTCGTCGGCCGGGCGGCCGTCGTCGTCGGCCAGCCACACCCACTCCGCACCCATCGCGAGCGCGTGCAGCATGCCGAGCGCGAAACCACCCGCACCGCCGAGGTTCCGGTGCGAGGGCAGGTACGTGACCGGCAGCGGGTACCCCGCCACCACCTCACGGGCAGGCTGATCCGGCCCGTTGTCCACCACCACGAGGTGATCGACCTGGCGGGTCTGCGCGGCGATGATCTTCAGCGAGTCCGCGAGCAGCTCACGCCGGTGCCGCGTGACCACCACGCCGACGACGGCGCCCTCGGGCACCTCCCGCGTCTCGCCGGTCATCACGCGCCGCCGTTCTTCACCGTCGCGGGCTCGATGCCGAGGCGCTCCAGGCCCTCCTGGCTCATGTTCTCGAACGGATCGCGGCCCTTGTACGCGGTGAGCACGTCACGCAGTGAACCCTGCTGCTTCAGGTTCCCTTCGTCCATCCAGATGGCCGAATCGCACAGCTCGAAGAGGAATTCGTCCGAGTGGCTCGCGAACACCAGGATGCCGGAGCGCTTCACCAGGTCCTTGAGCCGGTCGCGGGCCTTGTTGAGGAAGGCCGCGTCGACCGCGCCGATGCCCTCGTCGAGGATCAGGATTTCCGGGTCGATCGAGGTGACCACGCCGAGAGCCAGGCGCACCCGCATACCGGTGGAATAGGTGCGCAGCGGCATCTGCAGGTAGTCGCCGAGTTCGGTGAACTCCGCGATGTCGTCGACCCGCTTCTCCATCTGCTTGGCGCTCATGCCGAGGAACAGGCCGCGGATGATGATGTTCTCGACGCCGGAAATCTCGGGATCCATGCCGATACCGAGGTCGAAGACCGGCGCGATCTTGCCGGAGATCCGCGCCGAACCGCGGGTCGGTTCGTAGATTCCGGCCAGCAGGCGAAGCAAAGTGGACTTGCCGGCCCCGTTGTGGCCCACCAGCCCGACGCGGTCGCCGTCGTTCAGCTTGAGCGTGACATCGTGCAGTGCCTCGATGATCGGCACCTTCTGCTCGGTGCCGATCTTCCCGCCGACCTTGCCGAGCACGCGTTTCTTCATGGACCGCGACTTCGCGTCGAAGATCGGGAAATCCACGAACGCGTTGTAGACGTCAATGCTGACCATGTGTCACACCCAATACGAGACGCGAGAGCGGTAGTTGCGCATGGCGACCAGCGCGAGTCCCCAGCCGACGATCGTGATCGCGCCGACCACGACCCAGCTGGTCCAGCCCACGGCCTGCCCGAGCAGCGGGGACCGGGTCACCTGCATGAAGTGGTACAGCGGGTTGGCCTTGATGAACGGCAGTGCCCAGGACACGCCGGCTCGCGCGCCCCCGGACAGCAGTTGGTCGACCGGCCAGACGATCGGCGTGCCGTAGAACAGCAGCTGGATCAGGGAGTTGATCACCTGCGGAATGTCGCGGAACCGCGTCGAGATGATGCCGAGCAGCAGGGTGGCCCAGCACGCGGTGAGTCCCAGCAGCACGAAGCCGGGAATGGCGAGGAAGATGTTCCAGCTCAGGCCCGGGTGGCAGAACTTCCCGGGCAGGCAGGCCCCGTCCGGCGAGCCGAGCGAGTACTGCTTGTCCAGCGCCGAGAAGAAGATGACCAGCAGCACCAGGTAGACGATCAGGTTGTGCGCGAGCAGCAGGGTCTGCCGCCACACCGTGCGGAGCACGTACACGCTCAACGGCGCGGGGAGCTGCTTGATCATCCCCTCGTTCGCGATGAACGTCTCCATGCCTTCGGAAAGGCAGCCCTGGATGAAGCCCCAGATGATGAACCCGGTGGAGATGTAGGGCAGGAACACCTGGATGGGCAGGTTGAACAGCTGCGAGTACAGCAACCCCAGCCCGAGCGCGATGACGCCCTGGCTGATGGTGATCCAGAACGGCCCGATGACCGACCGGCGGTAGCGCTGTTTGATGTCCTGCCAGCCGAGGTGGGACCACAGCTCGCGGGCTGCGAGGCCGTCCCTGATGTCGGCGATCGCCCTGGAGAACGTCTTGCGGTCCGACGCTGGCGGTACCGGCATCGAGATGCCGGGTCCGGCCGCGTCCACCGTGCTGGTGGCATGCACGTGGACGAGGGTACCGATGGGCCGCGTCGCGCTCGGGCCGCCCCGGCCGGATCGGAGCACGGCAGAGCCGATACGCGGCCGGTCGCTCGGTTCGTCCTGGTATTTTCTTGCGCTATGACAGCTGCTCTCGGTGCGGCGAGCCTGATGGTCGAGCTGCTCTCGGCGTACGCCGACCAGCCCGAGCCGCGTTCGGTCGCGGTCGTCGGCAACCAGCCACTGGCACCGGACCCGGTGCGCGCCAAGGCCGTGGACGACTGCGACCTGGTGATCCGGGTCAACGGTTTCGTGACCGACGATCCGGGCGGGCCGGAGACGACCGGCCGTAAGGTGCACGCTGTCGTCTTCAACCGCGCCGTACGGGCGACCCGGCACGTTTTCCGCGACTACCACCGCAGGCTCTACCTGCTGGTGGAACCGGGCAGGCTGCACTGGGAACCCGAGGCGCTGCCCGGCTGGTGGCCCGCCGACCTGGGATTCGTGCCGGTGCCGAACCGCGAGGTCCTGCTGCCGCTCTCGGACGCGCTGGGCCTGCCCACGCGCACCGAGCCGACCTGGTCGACCACCGGCACGCTCGCGGCCTGGATCGCGCACACGTCGTTCCCTCGCGCGCAGCTCGTGCTGACCGGGTTCTCGTTCATCGACAACCCGCACCAGACTTCGTGGGAGCACGCGTCCGGCGATTCGTGCATCGTGGGGCCGGAACACCAGATCGCCGCGGAGGGGCGGCTGCTGGAGTCCTGGACCCGTACCGGCGACACTGTCCTGCTGCGTTGAACCCCACTGGAACGAAGGAACCCGACTCATGGCCGTGCAGAAGATCAGAACCGGGGTGATCAGCCGGCTGGCCCGGCTGATCGACTTCCGCATCGACGAGCGGATGCGGGAGACCATCCGGGACCTCACCAACCGGGTCAACGACCTCGAACACGCCACCGCCGACCACCGTCGCCGGCTCGACGCGGCCGAAACCGGCCTCGGCGACGCGATCGGTGACCTCCGCTGGACCCGGGCCGAGCTCGACCGGATCATCCCGCACATCGCCGCGCAGGAAGCCCAGCTGGAGACGTTGCGGGAATCGCTGGTGATGACCCCGCGCGCGGACGCCGCGGAGACCGCGGAGGCCCGTTCGCTGATCGAGGAGATCCAGCGGCAGCACGCGCAGATCCGGGTCCGGCTCGCCGGGATCGCGCGGTACGAGGATCGGCTGCGCAGGCTCGAGGACGCGCAGCTCGCGCCGACGACGCCGCAGTGACGCCGCCGGCCGTCACCGCGCGGGACGCGACGGAGGCGGACGCCGAGCTGCTGCTGTCCTGGCGCAACGATCCACGTACCCGCGAGGCCTCGCGGTCCACCGGCGTGATCGCCCTCGCCGATCACCAGCGCTGGTTGCACGGCGTGCTGGCGGACCGGGACCGGATGCTGCTCGTCGTGGAACAGGACGCGGCACCGGTGGGCACGGTGCGGTTCGACCACGAGGGCGCGGGCGAATGGGAGGTCAGCATCACGCTGGCGCCGCGGAGCCGTGGCCGCGGCCTGTCCCGGATCGTGCTGGCCGAAGGCGAGCGGATACTCGCCCAGCGGCGCGGCGCGGTGGCCGTACTGGCCGCGGTGCACCCGGACAACGCGGCGTCCGGCGCGTTGTTCGAGCGTTCCGGTTACCGGGAGGGGGCGCCCGCCGGGAACGGTTTCCGGCGGCTGCGCAAGACTCTGGGCTGACCCGCACGCACCACCGGGAGGACACCACCCATGTCCGAAGTCCGCATCGGCGCTCACACGCTCGGCCCGGAGCACCCGCCGTTCGTGATCGCCGAGATGTCCGGCAACCACAACGGCGACCTCGACCGCGCGCTGGGGATCGTGGACGCGATCGCCGACGCCGGGGCGCACGCGGTGAAGCTGCAGACCTACCGGCCGGACACCATCACCATCGACGTCGACGGCCCGGCGTTCCGCATCGGCGACTCACATTCCCTGTGGGGCGGCGAAAACCTGTACCGGCTGTACGAAAAGGCGCACACGCCGTGGGAATGGCACGAGCCGCTGTTCGCCCGCGCCCGGGAACGGGGGCTGGAAGTGTTCTCCAGCCCGTTCGACCCGACCGCGGTCGAGCTGCTGGAGTCGCTGGACGCGCCCGCGTACAAGATCGCGTCGTCGGAGATCGTCGACCTGCCGCTGATCGAGCAGTGCGCGCGCACCGGCAAGCCGCTGGTCATCTCGACCGGGATGGCGAACGTCGCCGAGATCGACGCGGCCGTGCGCACGGCCCGCGAAGCCGGCAACGACCAGCTCGTGGTGCTCGGTTGCACGGCGAGCTACCCGGCGTCGCCGTCGGAGAGCAATCTCCGCGGGCTGCCGGTGCTGGGCGGGGTCACCGGAACCCTGGTGGGCCTTTCCGACCACACGCCGGGCATCGGCGCGCCGCTCGCCGCGGTGGCCCTGGGCGCGGTGGCGATCGAGAAGCACGTCACGCTGGCCCGCGCGGACGGCGGCGTCGATTCGGACTTCTCGCTGGAGCCCGCGGAGCTGGCCGCGCTGGTGGTGGAGAGCCGCCGCGCGTGGGAGGCGCTCGGCCGCCCGGTGCTGGGGCCGCGGGAAAGCGAGAAGGAGGGCCTGCGCCTGCGCCGCTCGCTGTACGTCGTGGAGGACGTCCGGGCCGGCGACGAAGTGACCGCACGCAACGTCCGCTCGATCCGCCCGGCCGGCGGCCTCGCCCCGGCGGAGCTCAGCACCGTGCTGGGCCGCACGTTCCGCGTGGACGCGGCGAAGGGCACCGCGCTGACCTGGGACCTGATCTAGTCTCGACCGTATGGCAGAGGCGAAGTCCCGGAAAGCGCTGGTGATGACTCTCGGTCTCCTCGGTGCGATTCCCGTCGCGTCCGGGCTGAGTGGGATTTTCGGCGGCCCGGAACGCGCGCCGGGCGGCGGCCGGACCACTCCGAGCGTCGACAGCGAATACCGTTTCGTGAACACCTTCTGGACCGCTGCCGGGCTCGTGCTCTGGTGGTCGATCCAGCGCCCGGAGAAGCGCGCGGCAGCGACCAGGACAGTGCTCGGCACCGCTGCCGTCGGTGGGTTGCCGCGATTGCTCTCGGCGCGCCGGGCCGGTGCGCCGCATCCGGTGTTCCGCGCGGCGACGGTGCTGGAATTGCTCGTGGTGCCGGTGGTTCTGGTGTGGCACACGATAGTGATGCGTGCCGGCACTCAGCGGTCGAAGAAGCCTCGCACCTGATCTGAGCGCTCAGGGCGAGATGACCGGGAAGTACGTCAGCACTTCCCGCTCGCCCGAGTGGTAGCAGCCGGCGATCTCCAGACCGCGCCACATCCCCGACCACACTCCGGTCTGCTCGTCGAGCACCAGCTCCGGCGAGGCCCACGCGCCGTCCGCGGCGGCGCGGACCTCCTCGGGCGACCACGAGCGCGGAAAATAGGTCTGGTCCACCAGGTACTGCTTGCCGTCCTCGTCCGAGGTGTGGCGGAAGGTGTACCGCTGCGCGTCCGGGTAGCCGGCGGGCCGGGTGAGCAGCGGCTGGCCCGCGTTGTCGGCGAGGTAGCGGCGAAAGCCGTTGACCACCGTCCAGAAGACCTGCTGCGGCAGCACTGTCCGCGGCCACAGGTCGTACCGGCTTTCCAGCAGCACCAGGTCGTTGACGAAATCGACGAGGCAGCTGTTGCCGACCAGCGTCAGCTGCTCGCCGCGGCTTTGTTCGAGCAGCTGCCCCAGCCCGTCGAGCGCGGCGAGGTTGGGCTGCGCGTCCGCGTAGAGCCAGGCGGCGAGCGGGAGGTACTCGCGCGGCGCCCGGATCCGGAGCCTGCGGTGTTCGTCGAACGACAGCGACACGGCGTCGTCGACCTGGAACGGAGTGCTCATGCGCTACTGCGGGAAGTAGGTGGCCGGGTTGACGTCCAGCTTGTCCGGCGCCGGGTTCTGCGTGGGGTCGTGCGGATCGAAGTAGCCCGGTTGCGCGCCGGCGGAGGGGATCGGATCACCCGGCTGGTACTGCGGGTTCGCGAACCCGTTCACGTCGATCCGCTGGCCGGCGTAGGGATTCTCCCCCGCGGGCGGAGGAGCGCCGTGGTCGGGCCCGGGAACGCCGCCGGGTTTGTCATAGATCGGGGTGTAGGGAATCTGCCCTTGCCCCTGCCAGGTATAGCTTCCGGGATGTCCGTGCGCGGTGGTCTGGTTGCCGGTCGGGGTGAAACCGCCGGAGGGGTGACCGCCGTTCCACGCCTGGCCGGCGACGTTCTGGGTCAGCCCGGTGTGCGTACCGGGCGGGAACATGGTGCTCTGTCCCGGCCTGCCCGCTCCGGTCAGCTTGGTGACCGGATTGCCCGATCCGTCGAGCGTCTGCGGTGCGTGGATGTTGTAGACGCCGTTCTGCTTGGGGGGACCGAACACCGGCGTCCCGCCGTTGATGCCGTTGCCGAGCGTCGCGGTCGGTGCCGTACCGGGAGGCAGGTCGCCGGTGGCGACGTGCCCGCCGCTGAACGTCGCGGGCCTGGCCCTCCTCGGGTTCGGATTCGGCCTCGCGGGTTTGAGGTTGCCCAGGTTCACATGGTCGTGGGTGTGCTGGGAGATCGTGCCACCGCCGTGCGGGTTCTGGCCCGGCGCTCCCGGCGAGGTGTGTGTCCGGCCGTCCCCGTCGTACTTGTCCTTCCACTCCTGCTCGGGATTGCGCAGGTCGTCGTCGAGAGAGCGGCTGCTGGTGGTCGAGTCGTCCCCGTGCCCGGAGCCGGGCGAATCACCCGGGCCGGACCGCGGACGTTGCCCACCCGGCGTCTTCGGTGGCTTGTCGATGTGCGGGGCATCGGCCTTGCCTGCTTTGCCCGCCTTGATCTTCTTCAGCGCGGCACCGACCTCGTCGAACACGCCGTGCGCCTTGCGCAGCAGGGTGCCCAGTGTCTTCAGCGCCTTGACCAGTTTCTGGACCAGGCCGGAGATCTTGGTGGCCGTGGTCGCCACCTTCGCGGCCACCTGCGGTACGACCCAGGCGAGGCCGATCCCGCAGGTGAAAACGACCTGCAGTGCCCACGACACGAGATGGGCCACGACCTCGGCGATCGTGTCGCGCACGAGTGAGCGCACCGCGGCGACGACCTCGCCGGCGGTCTGCACCCCGTTCGCCGCGCCGCCGCTCGCCTCGCCTGCCGCGGCGACCAGGGTGGACACGTCCTCGGCACGCTGCCGGTAGGCGTCGGCGGCATCGCCTTGCCAGCTCTGCAGATCGGCCTTGACCTGGTCGAGCAGCTCCTGCCCGACCGAGGACAGTTCCTGGGAGACGTTCTGCCAGGTCTGCGAGTACGAGGTGATCTTGTCGGGATTGCCGGCGAGTGCGTCGAGGGCCTGCTTGAGCGGACCGACGTGTTCCATCAGCCAGCCGACCCCGGCGGAGATGATGGCGCCGAACGGGTCGCTGATGACCTCCAGCGCGTCCATCGCGGTGCCCGCGACCCCGAGTGCAGCCGATGCCCAGTCGCCGCTTTCGATGCTGGACTTGACGTCCTGGGCGTCTTCCAGCAGCGGCACCCCCGAAACGGCCGTGGTGCTGCTGACCGGCGCTGCCACCAGTGGGTTGCTCATCGAGTTCCTCTCGCCTCCGGCCACCTTAGGAGCCGGCTGTCCCACGCACCAGCATGTGCCGGTGCCGCAGGGACGCCCCGGCCCATCCAGTCACGGGAATCTGGCAGAACGTGCAGCTGGTCAGGCGCCGAAGAAGCCACGTACCCCTTCCACCACCCGGTCGACGTCCGCGTCGGTCAGTGAGGGGAACAGCGGCAGAGACAGTTCCTGCTCGTAGTACGCCTCGGCGTTCGGGCACAGGCCGCGCCGGTAGCCGAGGTCTTCGAAGACGGGATGCCAGTACGCCGGGATGTAGTTCACCTGCACCCCGATTCCCCGCCCACGCAGGTGTTCGAAGAGCGCACGGCGACGGCCTTCCCGTACCCGCAACGGATACAGGTGCCACACCGGGTCGGCGCCTTCGCGCGACGGCGGGGTCAGCACACCGTCGAGATCGGCGAACGCGGTGTTGTATCGGGCGTGGATCTCCGCGCGGCGCTTCTTGAACTCACCCAGCCGACTGAGCTGACTGCTGCCCAGCGCGCAGAGCACGTCGGGCAGCCGGTAGTTCAGGCCGAACTCGTGCACTTCCTGGTGCCACGGACCCTCGTCCGGATACCGCTGCGCCGTCTTGTCGCGTACCAGTCCGTGGTTGCGGAACGCCTGTGCCCGCCGCAGCAGGTCCGCGTCGGCGGTCACGACCGCGCCGCCTTCGGCGGTCGTCAGGTTTTTGGTCGGGAAGAAGGAGAACGTGGTGAGGTCCGCGATCGAGCCGACCGGACGCCCTTGCCAGCTACCGCCCACGGAGTGCGCGGCGTCTTCGAGCAGGAGTGCGCCGGCTTCGTGGGCGACGCGGGACAGCGTGTCCAGCTCGGCCGGGTGGCCGGCGTAGTCGACGGCAGCGACGACCTTCGTCCGGTCGGTGACCGCTGCGCTCGCAGCCTCCACCGAAAGGTTGCCGGTGTCCGGTTCGACGTCGGCGAACACCACCTTGGCACCGTGCAGAGCGGCCGTGGCCGCGGTGGCGACGAACGTCATCGGCGAAGCCACCACCTCGTCGCCCGGCTTGATTCCGGCCGCTGCGTACGCGACGTGCAGCGCCGCGGTGCCGGACGTGACGGCGACCGCGGGGACGCCTCCGGTGTGCTCGGCGAGGTCGGCCTCGAACCGCGTGACCGCCGGACCGGTGGTCAGCCAGTCACCACGCAGTACCTCGGCGACGGCGCCGATGTCCTCGTCGGTGACGGACTGGCGCCCGTACGGCAGGAACGCCGCTGTCGTGCTGTTTCCCGCGGCGGACTCAGCCATACTGCTCGACCAGCTCTCGCAGCTCGTCGGCTTCGAGCCACAGGTCGTTGGTGTCCGAGCGATACGCGAACCCCTCCGGCATGGCCTTCCCGTCGGCAGGCGGCTCGTAGCCCCAGCCGGCCAGGTGCGGCTGGACCACATACCGGTCGGTGAGCTGCACCGTGCGCCGGGCGTCGTCCGGGGCGATCATCTCCTCGTGCAGCTTCTCGCCCGGCCGCACCCCCACCTCGTGCATGGCCGAGCCGGGTGCGATCGCCTGTGCCAGGTCGACCAGCCGCATGCTGGGGATCCGCGGGACGTACAGTTCGCCGCCGCGCATCTGGTCGAACGAGTCGACCACGAACCGCACCGCCTGCGGCAGGGTGATCCAGAACCGGGTCATCCCCTTGTGCGTGATGGGCAGCGATTCGCCCTGCTCGGCGAGCCTGCGGAAGAACGGGATCACGCTGCCGCGCGAGCCCATCACGTTGCCGTAGCGCACGACCGAGAACCGGGTCGGATGCGTGGCCGCGTAGTGGTTGCCGCTGATGAACATCCGGTCGGCGCACAGTTTGGTGGCGCCGTAGAGGTTGATCGGGCTGGACGCCTTGTCGGTGGAGAGCGCCACGACCTTCTTGACCCCGGTGTCGATCGCCGCCTCGATCACGTTCTGCGAGCCCATCACGTTCGTCTGGACGAACTCGAACGGGTTGTACTCACCGGTGTCGACCTGTTTGAGCGCCGCGGCGTGCACCACGTAGTCGACGCCGTGCATGGCGCGTTCGAGCCGGCGCCGGTCGCGGACGTCGCCGATGAACCAGCGCAGCCGCGGGTCGTCGGCGAACAGCTGGCGCGCCTCGTACTGCTTGAGCTCGTCGCGGGAGAGCACCACGAGCCGGCTGGGGTTGAGCTCGGCGAGGGCGTGCGCGATGAACGCCTTGCCGAAGGAGCCGGTCCCGCCGGTGAGCAGGATGCTGGAGCCATCCAGCTCGGACATCGATGACCTCCGCGTTTCGGGGTTTCTGGGCTCGGGCCATCATGTCACCCATGCGTGCAGGTCCCGGCGTCAACGCCGTGATTCAGGCCAGGGCGTCGTCCACGCGGCTGCCAGGGAAGGTGCTGCGCCCGCTCGCCGGGCGCAGTGTGCTCGGCTGGGTGGTGCGTGCGGCGGCCGCCGCACCCGGCGTCGACGAGGTGGTCGTGGCCACTTCGGACGCCACGGATGACGACCCGGTGGCCGCCGAGGCGGACCGGTGCGGGGCCCGGGTCGTGCGGGGCCCGCTGGACGACGTGGTGGCGCGGTTCGGGCTCGCGGCGTCGCAGTACCCGGCCGGCGCGGTGGTCCGGCTCACCGCCGACTGCCCGCTGCTCGATCCGGTGCTGATCGGCCGGCTGGCCGCGGTGTGGCGGGCCGAGCCGTCGCTGGACTACGTGTCGACCACGCTGGTGCGGACGCTGCCGCGGGGCTTCGACGCGGAGCTGGTACGTACGGAGGTCCTGACCGAGCAGGTCGAGACGGCGTCGGGGCCGGACCGGGAGCACGTCACGTCGGCGATCTACCGGCAGCCGGACCGCTACGACTGCACCGGGGTGGTCGTCAGCCCGCCCGCCGACGACCTGCGGGTGACCCTGGACACCGCGGAGGACTGGGAGCTGATTTCGGCACTGGTGGGTGAGCTGGGCGATCAGCCGGGCGACTGGCGTTCCGTCGTGGCGCTGCTGCGGGCACGGCCGGACCTCGTGGCGTTGAACGCGCACGTCGAGCAGAAGAAGGTCGGTCGGTGAGGCTGCTCCTGCGTGCCGACGCGTCGCCGACAATCGGCGCGGGGCACGTCTCGCGGGTTGTCGCGTACGCGGAGCGCGCGGTCGCGCGGGGCTGGGAAGTGAGCTTTGCAGGCCGGACGGACAACGCGGAGTGGCTGGCCGCGCGCTTCGGCGAGCTGTCGGTTCCGCGGGTTTCTTCGGCTGACTTCTCCGGTTTCGACGCCGTCCTGATCGACCACTACGCGATCGGTGACGTACGGGCCGAGGTCAATGCCGCCGGGGCACTGTTGGTGTCCATCGAGGACGGACAGTTCGGTCGACGTCCCGCTGATGTTGTGGTGGATTCGGGATTCGTACCCGGCTCGCGTCCCGCTGACGGGTCGGGCGTGCTGTTGCGCGGTGTCGAGTACACCGCGCTTCGCGACGTCGTACTGCGCGCGCGGTCGCGCCGTGCTGCACGGGCGCCGTCGGATCCACCGCAGGTGACGGTCGTCCTCGGCGGTGGCGCTGAGTGGGCTTCGACGGTGACTTCTCTCTTGCGTGCACTCCGCGACACCGGACTGCCCTTCATTGCCGACGCGCTCGTCCGCGGTACGCCTGCGCTGCCGGAGTTTGCGGACGGGCAGGAAATCCGCCTCGCCGCTCCGCATGCCGGGCTGCTCGACCTCCTGGCCACGACCGACGTCGCCGTCAGTGCTTCGGGAGTCACGTTCCTGGAGCTGTGCTGCCTTGGCGTGCCCACGGCGGCGCTGCAGCTCGTGGACAACCAGGCGGCCGGCTACCACGCCGCACTCGACCTCGGTCTCGCCTGCCCGCTGGGGGAGGCGGGCACCTTGGCGGAGCGGATCCCGGAGGCGGCCGCGGTGCTGCGTGGACTGCTTTCGGACGCGGCGACGCGGTCCAGGCTGAGCCGCACGGCCGCGTCCACTGTGGACGGACTCGGCGCGGACCGGGTGCTGGACGTGCTGGCGTCGTTCTGACTGCGGGCGGCCGGGCATCTCGGCAGCGATCGCGGGCCCGGGCTGTCCTCGATCAGCTTTAGCGTGTCCGGCATGACCGTCACCCCGTTCCGCATCCACGTCCCTCAGGACGACCTCGACGACCTCCGCGCCCGCCTGGCCAGGACGCGCTGGCCGGATCAACCCGAAGACACCGGCTGGGAGCTGGGCATCCCGGTGGACGAGATGCGGGAGCTGGCCGAGTACTGGCGGCTGCGGTTCGACTGGCGGGCCGCGGAGGAACGGCTGAACGGATTCCCCCAGTTCACCACGGAGATCGACGGCGCGAACATCCACTTCCTGCACGTCCGCTCACCCGAGGACGGCGCCACCCCGCTGCTGCTCACCCACGGCTGGCCCGGGTCGATCGTGGAGTTCCTCGACGTGGCCGGGCCGCTCGCCGACCCCCGTGCCTACGGCGGGGATCCCCGCGACGCGTTCCACGTCGTCGTGCCGTCGATTCCCGGGTTCGGCTTCTCCGGGCCGCCGCGCGAGCACGGGTGGGGGCCGGTCCGCGGGGCGCGAGCCTGGGCGGAGCTGATGAGCCGGCTCGGCTACGAGCGGTTCGGCACGCACGGCGGTGACTGGGGTGCGCTGATCTCCCGCGAGCTGGGTGTCCAGTTCCCCGAGCGGGTGGTGGGGGTGCACGTGACCATGCTTCCCACCGCCGTGGCGCGGGCGGAGGCGGACCTGGAAGGCCTGAGCGGGGCGGACCGGACCACCGCCGAGCGGTCGCTGGCGAAGTCGCGGGCGTTCCAGCGCACCGGCACCGGGTACGCGATCATCCAGGCCACCAAGCCGCAAACGCTTGCCTACGGGCTCACCGATTCCCCGGCCGGTCAGCTGGCCTGGATCGCGGAGAAGTTCCGAGCGTTCTCCGGCGCCGACCACGACCTGATCGACCGCGAGACTCTGCTGACCAACGTCTCCCTGTACTGGTTCACCGGTACAGCGGGATCGTCCGCCCGCATCTACGCCGCGCTCGAAGGCCCATGGGGCGCGCCCCTGCCGGACTGCACGGTTCCCACGGGCGTCGCCGTGTCCCCGGGCGACATCGGGCTGCCGGTCCGCGCGCTGGCCGAGCGCACCGACACCATCGTCCACTGGACGCAGTTCCCGGCCGGTGGCCATTTCCCGGCACTCGAACAGCCGGACGCGCTGATCGGTGACCTGCGCGTGTTCTTCCGTGGTCGCTAGAGGTCGCTGGAGGTCGCTAGAGGTCGCTAGAGGTACTGCCCGCCGCCGAGGTTCGGGCCGTGCGCTTCCCCCGCGTGGCCCGGCGTCGCGGGTGACGAGCCCGCGGGCAGCCCGCGGCGCATCTGCTCCAGCTGGACCCGCGCGGCCATCTGCTGGGCGAACAACGCCGTCTGGATCCCGTGGAACAGGCCTTCCAGCCAGCCCACCAGCTGGGCCTGGGCGATCCGCAGCTCGGCGTCCGAGGGCGTGTGTTCCTCGGTGAACGGGCGGACCAGCCGTTCCAGCTCCTCGCGCAGCTCCGGGGCCAGCGCCTGCTCCAGCTCACGCACCGACGTCTGGTGGATCTCGCGCACGCGGTCGCGGCTGGCGTCGTCCAGCGGTGCCGCGCGGACCTCTTCCAGCAGCTGCTTGATCATGGTGCCGATGCGCATCACCTTGGCCGGCTCCTCGACCAGGTCGCCGACGTCGCCGGGCTCACCGGCCTCGCCGTCGGGCATCATCCGGGCGCTGCCGACCGGCACCCCGTCCGGACCCACGACCATCACGTGCGGTGCCGAATCGTCACCGTCTGCGCCCGATACGCGGAAGTTCGGCTCGCTCATGTGCTCCATCCCCGTCAACTGACTCTGCGGTTCAGGTCCGAGCGTAGCGGCAACCCGGCACCCGGGTACCCGGGTGCAGTTCTGCCCAACCCCGCGGTGACGGCGAAACCGCACGTCCGTACGGTGTCCTCCATGGCGTTCGACGTCGCTCGTATCCGTGGACTGTTCCCCGCACTGGGTGATGGCTGGATCCACTTCGACGGCGCCGCCGGCATGCTGGTCCCGGAACAGGTCGCCTCGGCGGTCTCCACCGCCATGCGGGCGCCGGTGTCCGGGCCGGGCGGAGCGTTCCCGGCCTCGCAGCGCGCGGAGAGCATCGTCACCGCCGCGCGCCGTGCGGTGGCCGACCTGGTCGGCGCGGAACCGGGGGCCGTCGTGCTCGGGCCCAGCTCGCCGGTGCTGCTGCGGCGGCTGGTCGACGCGCTCGCCGAACGCTGGACGATCGGCGACGAGATCGTGGTGTCCCGCCTGGACGAGGAGGCGAACATCGCGCCGTGGTGCCGGGCCGCGAAACGCGTCGGCGCCGTGGTGCGCTGGGGCGAGATCGACATCGAAACCTGCGAGCTGCCCGCCTGGCAGTACGAGAACCTCGTGTCGGCGCGGACGAAAGCCGTCGCGGTCACGCTGGCGTCCGGGTCCGTGGGCACCCGCCCGGACGTGTCGACGGTCATCGAGTTCGCCAAGCGCGTGGGTGCGCTGGTGGTGGTGGACGCGACCTACGCGGCCCCGTTCGTGCCGCTGGACCTGCAGGAGCTGGGGGCGGACGTGCTGGTCGTGTCCGCGCAGGCGTGGGGCGGCCCGTCGGTGGGTGCGCTGGTGTTCCGTGATCCGGAGCTGCTCGAACGGATCTCCTCGGTCTCGCTCGATCCGAACGCCCGCGGCGTGGCCCGGCTGGAACTGGGGCCGCATCCGTATCCGCTGCTCGCCGGCCTGGTCGCGTCGATCGACTACCTCGCCGGGCTGGACGACGCCGCGGCCGGTTCCCGCCGCGAACGCCTGGTGACCTCGCTCGGTTCCGCCAAGTCGTACCACGCCGGCCTGCTCGCGCAGCTGTCCACCGAACTGCGCTCGCTGCGGCACGTGATGGTGATCGGCGACGCGATGCGCCGTATCCCGTCCCTGGCCTTCACCGTCGCGGGCAAGAAGGCGCCGGAGATCGCGGACTACCTGGCCGCGCAGGGATTGTGCGCGTTCGCCGACGAGGGTTCCGGCGGCGTGTTCGCTTCGCTGGGCGTCGCCGAGGTCGGCGGTGCGGTGCGGATCGGCTTGGCGCACTACTCGAACGTCTTCGAGATCAACCAGCTGGTGCGGGTGCTCGAAGAGCTCCGCTGACACCTCGTGAGTGGCAAGGTCCGTTCTCACCACTCACGAGGGGGTCAGGACTTGGCGGCCAGCAGGACTTTGCCGAACACGGTGCCCTCCTCGAGCATCCGGTGCGCGGACGAGGCCTCTGCCATCGGCACGACCTGCCCGACCACCGGCGCCACCGAACCCTGTTCGACCAGCGGCCACAGCCGTTCCCGCACGTCGGCCACGATCGCCGCCTTCTGCTCCAGCGGACGGCCGCGCAGCCCGGCGGCGAACACGCTGGCGCGCTTGCCGATCAGCTTGCCGAGGTTCAGCTCGCCCTTGACGCCGCCCTGCATGCCGATGACGACCAGCCTGCCGTCCGCGGCGAGCGCGTCGACGTTGCGGTCCAGGTACTTCGCGCCCATGTTGTCGAGGATGACGTCGGCACCGTTCGTCTCGGCCCGCAGCACCTCGACGAAGTCCTGCTCCTTGTAGTTGATCGCGATGTCGGCACCCAGCTGGCGGCAGCTTTCCAGCCGCTCGGCCGAACCGGCGGTGACCGCGACCGTGGCGCCGAGTGCCTTGCCGACCTGGATCGCGTGCGTGCCGATCCCGCCCGCGCCACCGTGCACCAGCAGCACCTGTCCTTCGGCGAGACCGCCGTGCATCACGACGTTGGCCCACACCGTGCAGGCCACCTCGGGCAGCCCGGCCGCGGTGAGCGTCTCCACCTCGCCGGGCACCGGGAGCAGCTGACCCGCGGGTACGGCGACGCGCTCGGCGTACCCGCCGCCGGCCAGCAGCGCGCACACCTCGTCGCCGACCTGCCAGCCCTCGACGCCTTCGCCGAGCTCCGCGATCACACCGGAGCATTCGAGGCCGAGGATCGCGCTGGCGCCCGCCGGGGGCGGGTAGTTTCCCTGGCGCTGCAGCAGATCGGCCCGGTTCACCGCGCCGGCCACGACATCCAGCAGAACCTCGCCGGGACCAGGACTCGGGTCGGGCACCTCGGTCCACTCGAGAACGTCGGGGCCACCGGGATCGCGGATCGTGATCGCGTGCATGGGCCCGACTGTAGCCCCCGCCGGGACCGTCGTGCTCAGCCGAGGCTCGAGGTGCTGAATGTGTTGCAGCGCGCCGGTTGCCCGCTCTGGAACCCGGTGGTGAACCACTTTTCCCGCTGCGCCGACGTGCCGTGCGTGAAGCTCGACGAGTCGGCCTGGCCGCCGCCGAGGCGGGTCTGGATGTAGTCGTCGCCGATCCGGGACGCGGTGTCCAGCGCACGGGAGATGTCGTCCTGCGTGACGTCCTGGACCAGCGGCTCGCCGGATTCGGTGGGCGTGGTGGTGGCGTGGTTCGCCCAGACCCCCGCGTAACAGTCGGCCTGCAGTTCCAGGCGCACCGAACCGGAGGTCGGTCCGGTACCGGTGCCGCGCTGCGAAGTGCCGAGGAGGTTCTGCACGTGGTGGCCGTACTCGTGGGCCAGCACGTAGGCCTCGGTGAACAACCCGCCTTCCGCGCCGAAGCGGGACTTCAGCTCGTCGAAGAACGACAGGTCGATGTAGACGTGCGCATCGGCAGGGCAGTAGAACGGGCCGGTGTCGGAGGTGGCGCTGCCGCAGCCGGTGCGCACGCCGCCGGTGAAGAACCGCGTGGTGGCCGGTCGGTACGTCTGGCCGGAACGGGCGAGTTCCTGGCTCCAGTAGTCCTGCACCGAGTTGACCACGGCGACGATCGCGCAGTCGTGGTCGCGGTTCGCGTCCGCGCCGGTGTGGCATTTCTGCGCGAGCGTGCCCGCGTCCACCTGCTGCCCGGAGCCCAGGTCGCCGAGCCCGAAGCCGCTCGCCGTGTCCGGCCCGGTGCTCACGCCGCCGAACTGGGACATCAGGAAGTAGATCACCAGACCGACCAGCCCGAGACCGCCGCCGCCGAGCGCCACCCGCCCGCCGACCCCGCCGCCACCGTCACCGCTGCCCCGCAGGTCCTGCACCTCGGAGGTGTCCAGCCCCGCGTTGTCGTCGAATCGCACCGCGAAAGCCTAACTGTGGCCGGGAAAAAGATCCTGGGTGCGGCCCCGCGCGCTGCGGGACCACACCCAGGTACTACCGAGGTTTCGGATGGCGGTTGGCCACCGGCCGGGCCGGCGTCCGGCGATGCCTTCGCGGTACCGAGTCCGCGAAGAGAAACAGCGCCAGAGCGACGCCGGGGTGCGCGCGATCGATGCCTGCGCACCGGTAGTGCCTGCTCGTGCTGTTCACAGTCGCGACCGAACCGGATCGAGGCCGTGCCGGCCGCGGGGACACAGCGGGCGGTCAACCGCGGGGATCACCTGCCATGCCATCACCTGGCCCTTCCACGCGGGCGGCCCGGACGAGCGTACCCCTGCGGCGCGCTCAATACCCGAAACACCCTCCGCTCACAAGAAGGATGCGCTTCTTCGCGCCGAGTCTCAACCGTTTCGTGACCCCTCCTTCGGGCGAAGTTCGGCCGGACGGCCGCGCCAACTACGCTTCGTGGATGACCGACGACCACGGCGTGCGCTGGCTGGACGGGCCCGAACAGCACGCTTGGCGGGCCTACATCGTCGCTTCGCTGCGGTTGCGGCAGCGCCTGCACCGCGAGCTGACCGAGGGGCACGGGATCTCGCTCGTCGACTACGAGGTGCTGGTCTGCCTCGACCTCGTCCCCGACGGGACGGCCCGGATGACGGAGCTGGCGGGCCAGCTGGGCTCGACCAAGAGCCGCCTTTCGCACCAGATGAGCAAACTGGAGGCCGCCGGACTGGTCCGCCGCCGTCCGGACCCGGACGACAAACGCGGCGTCCTCACCGGACTGACCACCTCCGGCCGCCGCCTGCTGGAACAGGCCGCGCCCACCCACGTGCACGGTGCCCGCGAGCACCTGATCGACCTGCTGACCCCGGCGGAACAGGCCACCGTGGGCACCGTCTTCACCCGAGTCCTCGAACACCTGGACGAGGCCTGAACGAGGCGCGATACCCTGAGCGCGAAGGAAGCGTGGCAGAGCGGCCGAATGCAGACGCCTTGAAAGCGAGCGTGGAGAAATCCACCTTCGCCGAGAGCCCCGCCGCTTCCGATTCGACTTCCTGACCAGCGCAAAGGTGGTCTAGGAGACCGTCAGCAAGTACGGCGAAGAGCGAGCACAGCGCTTCCAGTGCAGTCGCCTGGTGACACTTCAAGACCAGGTTGGAGCGCATGAAAGACCCGATCAAGTACGCACCCGGGGAGTGGGGCGAGCTGGCGCGAGAGTGGCGTCGGTCCCTTGAAGCAGACAACAAATCTGTGCGCACGGTGGTGATCTACCTCGGTGTGGTCTACCAGGCAGGCGCCTGGGCGATGGCGCAAGACGAGCAGTACGGCCCGACCGAGACGCTGCGCGGCTACATGAAGAAAGTCCTCGACGCGACTAGCGCCGGCAACGCGCACAACCATTTCCGGACGCTGCGGACCTTCTTCAACTGGCTGGTGAACGAGGAAGAGATCGACCGTTCTCCCATGGACCGCATGAAGGCACCCGAGTACGAGCCGCCGCCCGTGCCGATCTTGCATGTCGAGAAGATGAGTCTCTTGGTGGCGTCGTGCTCTGGTAAGGATTTCGCTGACCGGCGGGACGAGGCGATCTTGCGCCTTCTCTGGGCGTCGGCCGGACGTCGGGCCGAAGTCGCCGGGCTGCTGCTTGAGTCGGTGGACCAGGACTACGACGAAGTTGAGGTATTCGGTAAGGGGCGGAAGCTCCGCAGGATCCCTTACGGAGCGAAGACCGGGAGGGCGATTGGTCGATACCTGCGAGCACGCCGTCGGCATCCTCAGGCGGCGCTACCGGCATTGTGGCTCGGGTCGACGGGCCAAGGCGGTCTCACCGACGAGGGCATTCGGGCGATCGTTGAGCGGCGGGCGAAGCAGGCGGGGATCGGCCACGTCCACCCGCACATGTTTCGACACGCGTTCGCGCACTACTGGCAGCTTGACGGCGGCAACGAGAACGACCTCATGCGGATCATGGGGTGGAAGTCGCGCGAGATGCTCAATCGGTACGGCGCCAGCGCGGCAGTGGCACGAGCGCACAAGTCCGCTCGTGCGCTCGCCATCGGCGATCGTGTCTAGCTGGTGACATGGGGTGCGCTGTGCTCGGTGGTATGGAACCGGAAGGGTTGACACCGACACAGCGCACCACGCGCGCCAAGATTGCCGCGCACACGTCTTGGGCTAACACCTCGGACCGTGCGGCACGGACTGCACCTGCTCGGCAGGCTGCACACGATCGCTTCGAGAAGCAGGTCGACCCGGAAGGGGAGCTTCCGCCGCGTGAACGGGCAGAGCGGGCCGAGTCAGCCCGGAAGGCCCACTTCTCGGCGCTCGCTCTGCGCAGCGCTCTCGCTCGCCAAAAAAAGGACGTGACCAGCTAGTTTTCGCGGGCCGAGGAAGCTTGGCGGTAGCGGCGGGATTCGAACCCGCGGAGGGCAGAACCCTCGCATGTTTTCAAGACATGTTCCTTAGGCCGCTCGGACACGCTACCGCGAGCCAGGGTAGCCGATGACCTGTCGGCAGCGGGCATGTGGCGAGCGACCAGGCCGCGGGCTTGATCAGGCCACGGCTGCGGCCGGTCGCGTGATGTCCGGCGCGGCGAACGGACCGTTCGCCGTAGCATCTACTCACGTGGCTACGGAACCCAACGGGCAAGAGCTGACGCGCTGGAAGATCCACAGTGAGCGACTAGTCGACGACACCCGCCGCGACCGGGTGAGTATCGCCTCGGTCGAACTGCCTGACGGAATGACCTTCGAGCAATGGGTGTTCCGCATCCGCCCGGCTGCGATGATGGCCGTCCTTGACGGTCAGGACCGGGTGCTCATGCTGTGGCGGCACCGGTTCATCATCGACCGTTGGGTGTGGGAGTTGCCGGGCGGTTACGTCAATCCGGACGAAGACCCCGCGGTGACAGCGGCGCGCGAGGTCGAGGAGGAGACCGGCTGGCGGCCGCTCGACGTCGAGCCGCTCGGCTCGTTGCAACCGATCATCGGCAGTGCGGACGCTGAGAACCTGCTGTATGTGGCTCGACGGTCCGTGTACATCGGTGAGCCCGAGGACATCAACGAAGCCGAGCGGGTCGCCTGGATTCCGCTAGACACGGTCCGGGAACGCATCACCAAGGGGGAGATTGTCGGTGCGGCCTCGCAGGTCGCGCTACTCCACATCCTCGCGTTCTACCGATAAGGCTCACGCCGGCGTGGGGACGCCTACTGCACTCATCTGCGCGTAGACCGAGCGCACTCGGTGGTCGGTTCGGTAGGGAGCAAGGCGCCGGCCGACGTCGGCGAGGTAGGCGCCACCTCTGATCGACCGAACGTTTTCACTCATCCGCAGTGCCTTCGCTGCTTCGGCGCACGCCTCGTCGACATGGCCTTGATCAGCCAGGATTGATGAGAGAAGGGCCGTGTTGAACAACCGACCTCGGTCGTACCCGTCGCTCATGCTGAGCGACCGACGAGCGAACTGCTCGGCTTTCGCAGGTTGGCCGAGATCGCGGAAGGTATGAGCGAACTTGGCCGACAGATAGGCGCTGTCGAAGTAGCTAAGCCACGTCGGCCCGGAGCCGGGCACGAACCGCTCGAAAGCACGTTCGGCCTCGCCGAGCGCCGCGAAGCACGCTGCGGTGTTGCCCTTGAGCGCCTGACCGTGAGCTTCCAGCACCGCGGCTTCTGCCTGTAGGGCGACCAGACCGGATCGTTTCGCCGTTCGCCTGGCCGCGAGCGCCATGTCGACGGCGGTGTCGCGAGACCGGTTGAACGCGGCGTGGTGCGACATGGCGGCAAGCATCTCGGCCGCGAGCGCGTCGTCGCCGGCGTCTTGCGACAGCTTCAACGCTTCCCGCAAGTGCCGTTGCCCTTCCGCTGCGTTGCCGACGTCGTAAGCACTCCAGCCGGCGACCTGGTGCAGCTCGGCGGCGGCCGCGAGTAGCTCGTTGCGGGCCGTCACTGTCCTGCCCGTGCCGTTCAGCATCGGCGTCACGCTTGAGGTGAGGTAGCTCGTGATCGAAGTCGTTCCGCGGCTGTGTCCGCCACCGAATCGATTGTCGAGCTGCCGGAACGTCTCCGTCATGTGGCGAACGATCTCGGCGTCGGTGCTTCTCGGCTTGGCTGGTCCGGAGGCGGCCCCCGGAGTCGAGCCGAGCAATGACGCGCCAATCGCTGTGACGCCTACGCCTGCGGTCTTGAAGAACTGTCGCCGTTGCACGTCATCGAGGCTAACCTCGCCTGCCGGCTCGGCCGATTCTTCGGGTGTATCGGAAACGCTGAACCAGAGCATCGAGCGCGGCACGTGTAGAGCCCTTGCCCAACGTTCGAGCTTGTGTAGGTCGGCCGGAGGCCGGGCGCCGGGAGCCTCGAGGCGGCTCACCTGCGCTTGTGTGAGGTCGAGCCAAACGCCGAGCGTGGCCTGCGAAACACGGGGTCTGTGTTCTTGGCGGTAGGCCGCAAAGAAGCTGCCGAAGTGGCGCGCCTGGAGCGCGATACGAATGCTCCCCGCTTCCCAGAACGCATCGGTCTGCGGCTGCGCTTCATGCGAGATCAGGCGGCGAGTGCAAGGGCCACAGTGATCGCTAACGCGGTCGCGCGCCAAGCGCGCGCCACACGCTTCGCAGGTTCGCGCCGCTATTCGCACCTGGTCACCCTTCGCTCACGGCGAAGTGTATGTGAGTCAGCACCCTAGTTTGCAAGTTCCATACATCGAATGTATGAGATCCGACGTTAAGCCTGCTCGATCGCCGGATTTCATGCGTAGCTGTCGTTTTCTACGGAACCTCTTCGGCGGACGCTCAGTGCATGGACGAGGTAGCGCAGGGTGACAATGGCACGTTGAGGCGCCGGCCCGACACCGCAAGCTGGTGCATGTCGTGAGTGTCGACCAAATCGTCGTGCACGTCGTAGTCGCGCTCGCGGCTGGGGGTGCCCTGGTCTCGGCAGTGGTCCCGTACGTCCGGCGCGTTCGCCGTGACCGTGCGCGTTTCGCTGACGAGCAAGGACCGCCGACGGACCACAACGGCCGGAAGCCGGCGAGCATGGCTGGTCATCCCCTCGAATTCGTGGCGGGTGCGGGGCGTGAGCCCTCCGGCCCCTCGCACTCGCCACGGTCCACCGGCACGGCTGCCTGTCGGAAAGTGGCTGCCACCGGCGATGTCTTCGCGCGCGCGGGAGCGTCCATCTCGGAGGGCGACCGCGCCACGGTCCGTCGTTCGCTCACTGAGGAGATTCGCCCGCTGTACATTGCTTACTGGTGGGCAATGGGGTTCGGGAAATTATTTACACTGGCAACACTGTTCTTCGTTGCTTCAATCGTCGCAATTTTCGGCGACTACTCGCGTGTTGTGCTGATTGCAACCCTATCGGCTAGTGCGATCCTGATTGGAGTTCCTGCAATCAAATTGCATCGCTTCGTTTGGCAGGCGCTCAATCTTGCGGTCGGTGTGTATGTGGTCGCACTCGAGGGAGAGCTAAATGTGGACGAGTGAAGACGCCCTCAAAGAGTTGATGAAACGAAATTTCCACGGCATGGAGATTGCGGGCTCACCGGGGCACCCCGAGTGTCTTTTGTATACGCGCGGCTGGGATGAACCGTTTATGGACGAGGTCATCGTTCGGGACGAGGGCGATGCGACAGCGTGTCGCAGCCGTCTCGAGGACGGCGTCGACCTCTCGGACCGAAAGCAAGTCGTGTGGTGGAAAGACGGCGCTGTCGTCGAAGTGGTCGACGAAATAATTTTCAATCTGCCACATCCGGCCAACCGTTGCGCGCCAAAACTCGTAATACCGACACCCGGAAGCCTTTGGCTTCCTCCAGGTGCGCGAGGAGTATTTCAATGCTAACGGAACTATATCGCGGGGATACGTTATGCACGTTGTAACCGTTGTCGGACTGGTCGTCACAGTAACGCTAATGAGTCTAACTGGCCTGTTCCTCTACTGCTTCGCGTTCGCGTCAAATACGGGACGTCACGCGCTAATCGTGGAAAAAGGAAGAGGCTGCCGCTCTGCTAGTAGTGGCGAACCAAGAAGGGCAACCTTTCCGCCGCTGCCCGCGGCGCCTGCCAACGACCACCGTGGCGGAGTACGGGACGATTTTCCGCCTGACGTTGTGGGGGCACGTCCATACCTCGAGGCATACTGGCGAACCTCCGGTCGCGACCTGGTCGACCAGACAATCGAACTGGCCGCCTTCCGCTGGGTCGAGGACGAACTCGAGTACGCCAGCGCAACCGGACAACTCCAGTTGGTCGCCTGACACGTATCGGGTCACCGGCCCCCGAGGTCATCAACGACTACCGTCCTACTCTGAATTGGGGAATTTCGATATGCAAGCGGAGGTACCTCCTTACCTGATCGCTGGGCATTTGGATGCTGCAGCGGCCGACCTTGAAGAGGCAGCAGACCGACTTCGCCGATCGATCGGCGAAGGTACCGTGCCGAAGACCACATCGGAGCTGGCCGCACGGCTCGAGGCGCTTGCCGCACAAGTCCGCGGGGGGCCGCAACCCGAGCACGCAGGCGAAATACAGCATCCCCAAGCCAATGGAGACGGCTAAGAGCGTGTCTCATTTGGCGAGTTTCTTGTAACAGGTGATGGTGGCGGCGAGGGTGAGGAAGGCGAGGTAGTGGCTGGGTTTGCGTTCGTAGCGGATGGTCAGGCGCCGGTAGCTGGTCAGCCAGGCGATGGACCGTTCGATCACCCACCGGTGTCTTCCGAGTTTCTCGGTGGATTCGATGCCCTTGCGGGCGATGCGCGGGATGATCCCGCGCCGGCGGAGCCAGTCGCGTAGGGCTGGGATGTCGTAGGCCTTGTCGGCGTGGAGCTTGGCCGGTTTCCGGCGGCGCGGTCCGCGGCGAGACCGGATCGGCGGCAGCGCGTTGACCAAGGGTCTGAGCGCGTGACTGTCGTGAGTGTTGGCCGCGGAGATCCCAACGGTTAACGGAAGTCCGGCCCGGTCGGACAGCACATGGATCTTCGAGCCGGGCTTGCCGCGATCGACCGGGCTCCGACCGGTCAGACCGCCCCCCTTTTGGCCCTGACGGATGCTCCGTCCAGGACCGCACGCGACCAGTCGATCATGCCCTTGCCGCCAAGTTCGTCCAGCACCGCCCGGTGCACATCGCGCCACAGGCCGACCTTGGTCCACTCGGTGAACCGCCGATGCGCTGTCGGCACGGTGACCCCGAAGCTGGGCGGCAGATGTCGCCAGGCGCAGCCGCTGGTCAGCACGAACACGATCGCGGTGAACACCGCCCGGTCGCCCACTCGTGACATGCCGCCACCCTGCGGGCGCGTCTTTCCCGGCGGGATCAACGGTTCGACCAGCGCCCACAACTCGTCGGGCACCAGCCGTCGCGACAACTCGTCCATCACAGCTCATGATCATGCCCACACCTCAACCAACAACCAAGTGAGACACGCTCTAAGTATTTGTACTCAGACCCCTGTATGTAGAACTGCCGGTCTTGTCGTCTAGTACTCCAGCCGGACTTCGTGATCGGGGCTGGTGGGGGGGGTGCCTGGAGATGGGTGCGGCCGACAGTTGATCATGGTTGGTTGTGTGGACTTCCCAAGATCGCCTGACGGCCGCAGGTGTGAGCATAGACCCTGTCCGGTGGCGGGCGATGTTCGATGAGCTCATGGGGCGGATCGCGGGCCGGTTCGGGCGGGTCGAACCGCGTCGTGGGGCGGAGAAGTTGTTGCTGGGGTTGATGTCTGAGTTGCCGCGGAAGAATTGCTGGACCATCGCCGAGTATGTCGGGGACCCGAGCCCGGACAGGTTGCAGCATGTGCTGGCGCGGGCGGTGTGGGACGCCGACGCGGTACGCGACGACCTGCGTGACTACGTGGTCGAGCACCTCGGTGAGACTGACGCGGTCCTGATCGTGGACGAGACCGGGGATGTGAAGAAAGGCAGCCACACGGTCGGGACGCAGCGCCAGTACACGGGCACTGCTGGGCGGATCGAGAACTCCCAGGTCGCGGTCTATCTGACCTACGCCACCACCGCGGGACACGCCTTCGTGGACCGGGCCCTGTATCTGCCGAAGTCCTGGACCAGCGACCCCGAACGCTGCCACGCGGCCGGAATCGACGAGAACATCGCGTTCGCGACCAAACCGGCGCTGGCCACCGAGATGATCGCCCGCACCCTCGACGCCGGAATCACGGCGTCCTGGGTGACCGGCGACGAAGTGTATGGCGCCGACCCGCACCTGCGCACGGAACTGGAACACCGTGGTGCCGGCTACGTGCTGGCCATCGGACGCGACCGCCGCGTCGCGACCGGAGTCGGCACCTTCCGCCCCGACGACCTCGCGGGACGGCTGCCGAAACACGTGTGGCAACGCTTCTCCGCCGGTGCGGGCGCGAAAGGACACCGCTACTACGACTGGGCCCTGATCGACATCGACCCTGACACCACACCGGCGGGACACCGGTGGCTGCTGATCCGGCGCAACCGCCGCACGAAAGAACTCGCGTTCTACCGCTGCTTCGCAGCCACTGCCACCGCGCTGCCCGTTCTGGTGCGGGTGGCCGGAACCCGATGGCGCGTCGAGGAATCCTTCCAAACCAGCAAAGGACTCACCGGACTTGACCAGCACCAAGTCCGCCGCTGGACCTCCTGGCACCGCTGGACCATCCTGGCGATGCTCGCCCACGCCTTCCTCACCATCGTTGCCGCCACCGAGCGCACCCGGCAAGCGACCTCGACCGACTGGATTTCCTTGACCTGCAACGAAGTCCAGCACCTATTCGCCACACTCGCCATCACACCGATCACCGACATCGCGCACCGACTACGCTGCTCGATCTGGCGCAGACAACACCAATACCGAGCACGGCAGGCCCACTACCAGCGACAAGCCACCCGAGAACCATGAACATCACGATCTACGGCTGGAGTACTAGGCAGGTTGGCGCGCGTCTCAGGTGTTGAATTGCCCCCCTCAGTTCCCGTAGGGTGATCGACCGACTACCAAAGCGGGGAGGGGCTGTGGACGGTCGTTACCAGGTGGTGATCGAGAAGATCCGCCACGCAGGAGGGGCAGCGGGGCGGGTTGCGGACGGCCTGCGCGGCGCGGCATGTGGCAGCGTCGTGCCGAGCGGTGATCTCGGCATGCCGGGTGCCCGGGCAGTGGGGAAGATGGGCGAGGTCCGGCGAGCGATCGAGGATCGAGAACAGGGCTTTGAGTCTCGGCTCAGCACACACGCGGCGAATGTGAGCCGAGCTGCTGATCTATATGCCCATCAAGAGGCGGTAGCGGCGGCGGACCTGATACCTGCCACTGGTGTCAGTCGCGTTAGCAAGGCCGTCTAATGGTGAACTGGGCTGAGGTCGTTCGTTGGAATCCGGCTGTGCTCAACGATGCGGTTGGGCCGATCAATGCGGCTTACAACAAGCTCGTAGCTTGCTCGGACGATTTGCGCGACATCAACACGCCGGACGGCTGGCGAGGCACCGCCGCAGACGCCGCTACTCAAGAGGTCCGCCAGATCATCGACGGTTTGGAAGAGCATGCCGCCGAGGTCGCAGCGCTGCGCCGCAGTGCCGGCGATGTCGGTGATGCCATCGCCGGGGTGCAAAATGGTGTCCGAGAGGCGCAGGCAATTGCGGCCTCGCATCATATGACCATTGGCGATGATGGAAGCGTTACGGATCCCGGACCGCCACCGGACACCCCCGACAATCAAAAAGAGGTTGTTGCGGATGAACGTAAACGCGTAGCGGTCGAGCTGGCCGACCGCGTCGAGGAGGTGCTTCGGCAGGCCGCAGACGTCGACAACGACTTTTGCATTGTGCTCGACCGCATCCTTTCTGGACATACCATCGATGCCACCGCCGACGATAACGACAAGGTGAGCTTGGCTGCCGCGGGTAACTCGGGCGCTCTCACGGCTGGGCTGTCGGTACTATCGCCTCCGCCGGTCGATGCAGACCCGTCGATGAACGCGGCATGGTGGGCGGCATTGTCTGATAGGGAGCGACAGCAGATGATTGCCGAGCATCCCGAACTCGTTGGTAACCGGGATGGGGTGAAAGCCGCGGACCGTAGTAAGGCAAACCTCCTTCTATTGGAGAAGGAGAAGCAAAGCTTCACTACTGACCTGGACCGGTTGAGGCGAGAAGATGGTGACTCAGACGAGATTGCTCGGCTCGAGGAACGACTCAAGGCAATTAATGCGATCACTGGTATGATGCATAACCCCGATGGCACTCTTAACCCTAATAGGCAGCTTATGTCTCTCGACCTTACGGGCGATCACCCAAAGGCGGCCATCGCTACCGGCAATGTGGATACCGCACAGCATGTGGCAGTGTTCACGCCCGGCATGAACTCAACAGTTGACGGAAATATGAACGGCTACGTCCACGACATGGATGGTGTTGGCAAGAGCGCGGAGGACATGTTGCGCCGCGCTGGTGATATGTCCAACGTCGCTACGGTCACTTGGCTAGGCTATGAACCTTCCTCTTTCAGCGACCTATCGTCGCTGATTGATCTTGGTACTGCGGAAAACGTCGATATTGGCGGCGACAAGCTCGCTCGTTTCGACCAGGGTATCAACGCATCGCGGCCTGTTGAGCCACACCTGACTGCTCTTGGCCACTCTCAAGGGTCGATAGTGACTGGCATCAGCCTCGCTCACCCGGGTACCGGTGTCGACGACGCAGTGGTCTTCGGCTCACCTGGCGTCGCAGATCATTTCGGCATCGACAACACCGCACATGACCTTAAGGTGCCCGATGGGCATGTTTACAACATCAAGGCAGACGGCGATCCTGTCGCGCAGTGGGTACCGGAAATATGGCGTTACGGGGCTGCGCCGTACACGATGGACGGCGTGAATCAGCTCTCCGCCGATGCTTCCGGCCCGTTCGTGGCCTCCCATGGCCACAGTGAGTACGCGATGACCGCGCCGAACGGTGTAGATAGCACCAGCAAACACAACATCGCCGCGGTGGTGGCCGGAAAACCGCAGCTCACGATCCCTGCAAGGTAGAAAGCCGATCAACTTGTCTTCACGAGCATGGCCGATCGTCGCAGCGTTGACTGGTACAATTCTGCTGGGCGGATGCTCCGGCGGCCACGAGTATCTTGACCCTCAATCCCCGGGACCATCGATGTCGAAGCAACAACAGCACGCTCAACTGGCGACTCGGCCGACGCTCGACAAGGCTGTCGTTGGTTACGAGAAGCTCCGCACCGCGCTCCGCGAGCGCCTCACTGCCGAATTCGGGGTCACACAATGGACTGAGGAGCCCAATTCGGACGATTACCGCGGTTGCGCCCCACAGTTTCCGGACGTGACGGAGCAAGAGGCCGGCAAAAAGTTCTTGCCACGGTGGTACGCGCAGACCTCCCTATTGCCTCAGTGGGCGAAGGTCAAGGAGGTAGTGCGGGAGGTCGCCGGCGGGTATGGATTCACCACCATAACTCTTGACACGAACCAGGCCGGCGACGCCGAACTCAACCTCGCGGACCAGCTTGGTGCGGAGCTGTCCGTAGGGTCAGCAAAGTACACTGTCATGTCCTTGACCACGGGGTGCCACCTCATCAAGAAGTAGTCGTGCGTCGGGTTTTGGTGCCGGAGAACGAATCAGAATGAACCCGCTGCCCCGTTCCAAATCGGTAATCAAGAGCCGCCGTCTGCGCCTCGGACACTGTTCGCGGTGGCCTGCTGGTTGCTGGCCGGTGTTGGCATGACCGCCTGCTCATCGCAGTGAGCCCCAGAACTTTTGATTAGCCCTGTTCCACGCGGCATCGCTGAGATTCAGCGTCAACGGCAACGGGGCGACCTGCCCGGACCGGTACACGCTGTACGGGGTTTCGTTCAGTAGCGCGGCCGCGCCGGCGCCGGTGGGGAGTGTGGTTGAGGCGAGTCTCGGTGCGGTGCCGCTGCCGGTGGTGAGCCCGGCGAATGCGACGGCGTCGCCGCGGTTGACGGCGAGCGTGTCGAGGTTGACCGACTTCATGCCGGCGGTGGCGATCCAGCTCAGCCCGGAGACGGTGGCTTTCCGGTCGAGGTTGGACACGTTCGGGCCGCGGCTGAGCGGCGAAGATCAAACCCAGTCCAGTCGCCTAGGGCGGTTGCGTTCGCTGCTAGAGTGCGTCTGTCCAGGTAAAAGCCAGGCGAGCACAGCGCTAACCCCCGTTCAGCTTGAAAGCGTCCGTAGGGAAACCTACCGGGGTTCAAATCCCTCCGCTTCCGCTCCGGCGGTACCGGCGCCCCGCCGCTCGTCGTCCCGGGTCGTCCGGCGCGGCGAGCGGTGTGCGTGTGACCGGGATCGGCTGAGGGTGGTTCGTCGGGGCCGGGCTTTCGTTGCCGGGCAGCGTTACCGTGTGGTGTGCGCCGTGTTCCGGTCGAGTCGTCGGTGATCCGTGACGTCGGGTACGACCCGGCTCGTCGCGTGTGCGAGGTCGGCTTTCACTCCGGCGTGGTCTACCAGTACTTCCTCGTGCCCGCCCGCGTGCACCGGGAGTTCCTGGCCGCGGAGAGCCACGGGCGGTACCTGAACCTGGAGATCAAGCCACGCTTCGGGTTCCGCCGGGTCGACTGAGCGCCGGTCAGGGGTTCTCGAGCTCCCGCAACGCCATCCGGGCGCGGACCTCGGGGCGGCGCAGCGGCGGCACGGTGGCCGGTGGCTGACGGCGCTGCGGCAGTTCGTCGAGCAGCCGGGCGGTGATCGTGGCGATCTCCGCGACCGCTTCCTCGAACGGGTCGCGGGTCGCGTCCGAAAGGGACTGCACGCCGGTCACTTTGCGCACGTACTGGCGTGCCGCGGCTTCGATCTCTTCCGTCGTCGCGGCGGGCTGCAGGCCGCGCAGGGTGGTGATGTTTCGGCACATGTGGTTCAGGGTAGTGCTCTTCGGACGCTCGCATCACACTCTCGGGCCATCCTCGTTGACGCGGCGAGAGACCGCCCGGCACTCTCGGTGAAGTGCCCCTCAGACCTCGGTCCCGCCGTCCCGCCCCGTCCACCGCTCCCACCGACACCCGCATTCCCGAACAGGCGTGGCACCGGGTTCCCGCCGACGAACTGGTCACGCTCGTTTCCCTGGTGCTGACGGCACACGGCTTTCCGGACGCCCGCGCGCGAATGGCCGCGGAAGCGTTGTGCCACGGCGATCTCACCGGTGCGCCGGACACCGGGGTGCAGCAGTTGCTCCAGCTCCATCTGCCCGCCGTGGAAAGCGGTTTCGTCAGTCCTGGCGCGGAACCACTGCTGATCGCGGACCGAGGCGCGGCCGCGCTCATCGATTACCGTCGCGCCAGCGGATTGTGGGCTGTCGGCGACGCGATGGACCGCGCGGTCGTCCGGGCCGGCCGGTTCGGTGTCGGACTGGTGTCCATGCGCGGCGCGGGCCCGTTCGGCCGCGCCGGGCACCACGCGGCGCGGGCGTTGCCGCACGGGATGATCGGGCTCGTGCTGGCCGCCGGCGGCGTGGAGGACCAACCGGCGCATCCGCTCGGCATGGCCGCCCCCGCCGGGGCGTACCCGGAGTTCATGCTGGACGTGGATCTCGGTGACGCGGCGAGGAACCCGCAGTTCGCCGGTTTCGCGCTGATGGTGGACGTGCTGGCCGGTGTGCTCTCCGGCGTGGCCGACCACGAGCACGACACCGGCCTGCTGGTCATGGCGATCGCCCCGACCACCCTCCGCAGCGCGGACGGCTTCTACCGCGCGGCGAGCGCCCTGTTCGGCAGCATGCTCGGCTGGGAGGGCGGCGGCCCGATCCGGTACCCCGGCTGGCGGGAGGCGCAGTACCTCGAACAGTGCCGCGCGCTGGGCGTGCCCCTGTCCGCCTCGGTCCGCCGGCAGCTGGATTCGCTCGCGCTGAAACTGAGCCTGCCCCCGCTGACCACGGTGGGGTAGCGGCCTGTTCGCTCCGGCCGGCTGGGCTGCGGCTCGCTGTGTGTGGTCGGCCGGCTGGACCCCTTGTCGCCACGCTGGGGTGATCGGGTGGGCTGGCACGGGGTTCGGCCGGGTGAACCGGGCTCGACTGTGGTCACGCAGCCGTGTCCGAGCCAGGTTCAGCCTGTACGTGCGCAGCCGTGTCCGAGCCAATCGAGCTCAGATGGTGCGCGCGCAGCCGTGGCCCAGCGAGTCGAGCTCAACTGGTCGGCTGGGGCAGCCGTGGACGATCGAGTCCGGCTCAACCCGTGGTCACGCGGGCGCGGTCGTCGCCCAGTGCGACCACGTCGCCGGCCGTGAGCTGGCGGCCTCGGCGGGTTTCGGTCTCGCCGTTGACCGTGACCTCTTCTGCCTCGATGAGATCCTTCGCGTCCGCGCCGTCCTCGGCCAGGCCGGCCAGTTTGAGGAACTGGCCCAGCTTGATCGGTGCACCGGTGATGTGGACGTCGCGCACGGGGTCGCTCATGTGCGGCATCATGTCACGGACCGTACGGGCTCGTGCGCGACCAGGATCCGCATGCCGAGGCGAGGGAGCCGCGATGAAGGACTTCACGGGCAAAGTGGCCGCGATCACCGGAGCGGGGTCGGGGATCGGCCAGGCGCTGGCGTACGAGCTGGCGGTGTGCGGGGCCCGGCTGGCGCTGTCCGACCTGGACGAGTCCGGCCTGGAAACCACCGTCGCCGAGGTTCGGGCGCGCGGGGCGGAGGTGCGCGGTTACCCGCTCGACGTCGCCGACCGGGCCGCGGTGCTCGCGCACGCCGACGAGGTGGTCGCCGACTTCGGGCAGGCCAACCTCGTGGTGAACAACGCGGGTGTGGCCCTCGGCGCGACCGTGGAGGAGATGCGCTTCGAGGACTTCGACTGGCTGCTCGGCGTCAATCTCGGCGGGGTGGTGAACGGCACCAAGGCTTTCCTGCCGCACCTCATTGCTTCCGGCGACGGGTACGTTGTCAATCTCTCGAGCGTGTTCGGATTCGTCGGAGTGCCCACGCAGAGTGCGTACAACGCGGCGAAGTTCGCCGTTCGCGGATTCACCGAGTCGCTGCGGGAGGAAATGCTGGCCGGCCGTCGTCCGGTCGGCGTGAGCTGCGTGCACCCGGGCGGAGTCAAGACCGGCATCGCGCGGCACGCACGCGGTGGACACGAGGGCGACCAGGAGGCCGCCGCGGCCGGCTTCGAGAAAATTGCCCTGACCACACCGAAGAAAGCGGCCGAGACGATCCTGCGCGGGGTGCGCCGGCGCTCCGCCCGGATCCTGATCGGACCGGACGCCTACGTGATCGACGCGATCCCGCGCGTGCTCGCTTCGGCCTACCAGCGACCACTCGCCCTGCTGGCCCGTCCCGGGTTGAAACGGCTCGACCGGAACTGATCCGATGCCAGTCACGGAAAGCGATGATCACTCGATGGAGTTGCTTTTCTGACAGAACCGTCGGAAATGCACCAGAATGCGGGTGTCCATCCGTGTGCCCGTATCCCGGAGGTAACCCCGATGTTGCGCCTCGTCGAGAGCCGGCCGGCCGGAAGCCGCCCGGCCACGGAGCTGGCCGACCGAACCGGGATCATCGCGGCGAGCGTGCCGCGCAGCAGGCAGAGCCCGGAGGAGGCAGGCGAGGAGAGCAGCTGCGAGGAGACCCGGCCGATCCCGGTCGTCACCGGCCTGCACACCGCGGAGTCCGCGGTGGCCGTGCGTCGGCGCCGGCGGTCCTGGGCCACCGGCAGCGTGGCGCTCGCGCTGATCGCGCTCGGCTGGCTCGGCGGTGGCCTCGTCGCGGGCGGTGTGCTCGGGCACGAGCAGGACGACGCGGTGGCGGAGGCCGACCAGCGCGTCGTGACCGCTCCGCCGCCACCGCAGCACCAGTCGCCGCCGCCCGCCCCGCCGAAGGCCGCCGCGCCGGTCACCGTTTACGTGCCGGTGCCCGCGCACGACGAGCCGACCAGCAAGCATGCCACCGTCCGGCCGACCACCCCGCGTGCCTCCGCACCGTCGGAGCGCTCGGACCAGGACGAGGCTCGCGCGGACGCCCCCAAGCCCGCGCCCGCCACCAGTGCGGCGCCGAAGAAGGACTTCCGGCAGTACGTCGAGCAGCAGTGGCAGCCGTGGACGGAGCTGGCGCAGAAGATGTCCGGGCTGCGCTGAGCTTCAGCCGGGCCCGAGGGGGTTTCCGGCGGTAGGTCGGGTGGCGGTGGCGGCTGTGGTTGGAGTTGGTGCAGAGGGTGTCGGGGTTGCGCTGAGCTTCAGCCGGGCCCGAAGGGATTTCCGGCGGTAGGTCGGGCGGCAGTGGCAGCCGTGGACGGAGCTGGCGCAGAAGATGTCCGGGCTGCGCTGAGCTTCAACCGACCCACACGTACTCGTGCTCTGGCCGTCCCGTCGCGCCGTAGCGTAGCCGCATCTCCACTGCTCCGGATTCGGCCAGCGCGGTGAGGTAGCGCTGCGCCGTCGCGCGGGCCATGCCCAGTTCGCCGGCCACCTCGGCGGCCGAGAGCGGAGCCGGTGAACTGCGCAGCCGCTCGGAGACCAGCCGCGCGGTGGCGCTCGACTGGCCCTTCGGGGTGGCAGCGCGGTCCTGGTCGTGCAGGGCGCGGAACGCACGGTCCACGTCGTCCTGGTTGAGTGGCCTTTCGGTGGTCAGCAGGCCGCGGTAACGCGCGTAGGAGGTGAGCCGCTCGGCGAGCTGCCGGGTCGTGAACGGCTTGATCAGGTAGTTCAGCGCCCCCGCCCGGATCGCGGCGGTCACCGACGCGGCGTCCGTGGCCGCGGACAGCACGATCGCGTCGGTCTGCAGGTCGGGCAGCACGGACAGCCCCGGCTCGTCGGGCAGGTACACGTCGAGCAGCACCAGATCCGGCGCGAGCTCGCGCACGCGGGCACGCGCCTCGGCGGCGGTGTGCGCGACACCGGTGACGGTGAATCCCGGTACCTCCGAGACGAAACCGGCGTGCACCCCCGCCACGCGGAAGTCGTCGTCGACGATCAGGGTGTGGATCAACGGGGAACCTCCAGGTTCACGACGCAGGCCCGCTCAGCAGGCCGGGGAGCTTGGCGACGAACAGCGCGCCGGTCGCGCCGCCGCCGGGATCGGCGAGCCACACGTCGCCGCCGTGGGCGCGGGCGGCGTGCCGCGCCAGCGCCAGGCCGAGCCCGTGGCCCGGCGCGAGTTTGGTGGACACGCCCTCGTCGAACAGCTTGTCCCGCAGTGATTCCGGGACGCCCGGACCACTGTCCACAACAGACACGTGCAAGGTCGTCCCGTCGGCGAGCAGGCCCAGTTCGACTGCGGCCGGCCGGCGCGGTCCCATCCGGGCCGCGTGCAGTGCGTTGTCGACCAGGTTGCCGATCACCGTGCCGGCCGCGACCGGATCGGTCACCGCGGCGAGCACGAGGGTGTCGTCGGACAGCCGCAGTTCCATGCCTTTTTCTTGCGCCTGCTCACTTTTCGCGACGAGCAGCGCCTGCAGGTACGGATCGGCGACCTGCTCACCCGGCGGTTCGGCCCGTGCGCCGGTGGTCTCGGTGAGCGTCTGCAGGTACTCCTCGGCCTCGGCGTGGTGGCCGAGCTGCAGCAGCCCGGACAGCGTGTGCAGCCGGTTCGCGAACTCGTGCCGCTGCGCACGCAGACCGTCGGACAGCGACCGGATGCCGTCGAGTTCCCGGGTGAGCGTGTCCAGATCGGTCCGGTCGCGGAAGGTCAGCACGGTGCCGAGCGGACGTTCTTCCCGCCGCACCGCGCGGGAGTTGACCACGAGCACCCGGTCCCCGGCCACGGCGAGGAGATTGTCCACCGGCAGCCCTTCCGCGACCGCTTTGCGCACGCGGGGCGAGAGGTCCAGCTCGGCCAGTGGAGTCCCCACCGCGAGCGGCGTGCCGAGCAGCCGTTCGGCCTCGTCGTTGCGCACGGTCACCCGCTGCTGCGCGTCGACGGCCAGCACGCCTTCGCCGATCCCGTGCAGTACGGCCTCGCGTTCGTAGAGCAGTTCGGTCAGCTCGTGTGGTTCGAGGCCGTGGGTCACCCGGCGCAGCCGCCGGTTCAGCAACGCCGAAGCCCCGGCGCCGAGCAGCAGCGCGCCGGCGGCGAACACCGAGGTCAGCACGATGAGCTGGTTGACCTCGCCGGTCAGTGCGGCCACCTCGAAGCCGACGCTGACCTCGCCGACCACCCGTTTTCCTTGCCAGATCGGCACTTTGCTGCGCACGGACACGCCCAACGTGCCTCTCTGCACGGCACTCACCACTTCCTTGCCGGCGAGCGCGTCGTCGGCCCGGGTGCTGACCTGCTTACCCACCTCGCTCGGGGTCGGGTGTGCGAGTCGGATCTGCTTGTCGTCGGTGATCACTACGAACAACGCGTTGGTCGACGCGGTCACCGCCTGCGCCCGCACCTCGAGCGGCCCGCCCTGCCGTCGGGCCGCGGCGCCGGCTACCACCACCGGATCGGCTGCCACTGACCTCGCGATCGCCAGCGCCCGTTCGCCGTACTGCTCGGTGAGCACGGAACGCAGCAGCGAGCTGACCAGCGCGACGCCGAGGCCGACCACGAGCACCACCACGCCGATCTGCAGCAGCAGGACCTGACGGGTGAACCGCATCCGCGGAAAGAGCGCCCACTTCGGCATGCCCGGCAACATACCCCCAGCTCAACGCGGTGCGCTAAACGAGCAAAACGTGGAGAACGCGCAGAGCGCACGCAGAACGTCGACAAGCTTCCCGGTCGTGCGCGGCCCTCTTACCCTCCCTGGCAGCCCTGTGAGCGTCCCCACCGTGACGAAGGAGTCACCGCCATGGCCCCACCCTTGATCGAACTGATCAGAGCCACCAAAAGGTTCCCGAGTGGCTCGGGTTCGGTGCACACCGCGGTCCGCGAGCTGAGCATGACCGTCGAGCCGGGGCAGTTCGTCGCCGTGGTCGGTCCGACCGGGTGCGGCAAGTCGACGACGTTGTCGCTGGTGTCCGGGCTGCAGCCGGCCTCGGCCGGACGGGTGCTGGTGCACGGCACCGAGGTGAAGTCCATTCCGGACGGTGTCGGCTACATGTTCCAGACCGACGCGGTGATGCCGTGGCGTTCGGTGCTGGAGAACGTGGCGTCCGGACCGCGATTCCGCGGCGAGTCCAAGGCCGACGCACGGGCGAAGGCGGCGGACTGGATTTCCCGCGTCGGCCTCGCAGGTTTCGAGAAGTACTACCCGCACCAGCTTTCCGGCGGGATGCGCAAGCGGGTCGCGCTGGCCCAGACGCTCGTGACCGAACCGAAGATCCTGCTGATGGACGAGCCGTTCTCCGCGCTCGACGTGCAGACCCGCGCGCTCATGCAGGACGAGCTGCTGCGGCTGTGGTCCGGTTCCGGTGCCGCGGTGGTGTTCGTGACGCACGATCTCGACGAGGCGATCGCGCTGTCGGACAAGGTGGTCGTGCTGACCACCGGCCCGGCGACGGTGAAGGACGTCTTCGAGATCCCGCTGGAACGTCCGCGCAAGGTCGAGGAACTGCGGCTCACCGAGGAGTTCCGGGCGCTGTACTCGAACATCTGGGAATCGCTGCGTGGCGAGGTCGACAAGGCCCGGCAGAAGGGGGCGAGCAATGTCGCTTGAAACTCCGTCCGTGGCCGCGGAACAGCTGCCGGTCCTGGAGACCGAACAGGACGTGCTGGCCAGGGCCAGGCGTTCGGCCGCGCGGCACCGGCGCAACGTGTGGCTGCTGCGGCTGGCGATCGTGGTGGTGTGGCTGGGCAGCTGGGAGCTGGCCGGCCGGTACTGGATCGACCCGTTCTTCTATTCGATGCCCTCGAAGATCTGGCAGCGGCTCGCCGAGTGGTTCACCACCGGAACCGATTTCGGGTCCATCTGGTACCAGATCCTGGTGACCGTCGAGGAGGCGTTCATCGGGTTCGTGCTCGGTGCGATCGCCGGCGTGCTCTGTGGTGTGGTGCTGGGCCGCAGCCGGTATCTCGCCGAGGTACTGGCGCCGTTCATCAAGGCAGCCAACGCGATGCCGCGTATCGTGCTGGCGGCGTTGTTCGTGATCTGGTTCGGGCTCGGGCTTTCCTCGAAGGTCGCCACGGTGTTCGTCCTGGTGTTCTTCGCGGTGTTCTTCAACGCCTTCACCGGTGCCCGCGAGGTGGACCGCAACCTGATCGACAACGCACGCATCCTCGGTGCCACGCGATGGCAGGTGCTGCGGTCGATCGTGTTGCCCAGCGCGACTTCGTGGATCCTCTCGTCCCTGCACGTCGCGTTCGGGTTCGCGCTGATCGGTGCCGTGGTCGGGGAGTACACCGGGGCCAAGGCGGGGATGGGCTTCCTCATCGCCAACGCACAGGGCACGTTCGACACCGCCGGCGTCTACGGCGGAATGCTGATCGTCATGGTGGTCGCCTTGTTCGCGGAGTGGGCCATCGGGACCGCGGAACGACGACTGCTGCGCTGGCGTCCGCAAATGAGTACCGACGAAGGAAATCGGGGCATCTGATGCGGCTGAAAAGGACACTCGCGGTGGCCGCGGCCGCACTGGTCACGCTGAGCGGGGTCACCGCGTGCCGCGATTCCCGCAACATCGATCTCGGCGACAGCGGACGGCCGCACATCAAGATCATGGTCGGCGGACTGTCCAAAGTGATCTACCTGCCCGGTCAGCTCGCGCAGCAGCTCGGCGAGTACCGCAAGCAGGGCCTCGACGTCGAGCTGTACGACCAGCCCTCCGGCGCGAACGCGGAGACCTCACTGCTCGCCGGTGAGGTGCAGGCCGTGGTCGGGTTCTACGACCACACCATCGATCTGCAGGCCAAGGACCAGTGCCTGACCAGCGTCGTGCAGTTCTCGAACGTGCCGGGCGAGGCGGAGATGGTCGCCACCGGCAAGGCCGGGCGGATCCGGTCCGGTGCGGACTTCCGGGGCAAGAATCTGGGCGTCACGTCGCTGGGTTCGTCGACCGACTTCCTCACCAAGGCGCTGGCCTCGCGCGGCGGTGTCGGAGGGAAGGACTACACGCCGGTGAAAGTCGGTGCCGGGCAGACGTTCATCTCGAACCTGCAGCAGGGGGCGATCGACGCCGGGATGACCACCGATCCGACGATCGCGCAGCTGACCAACACCGGCGAGGCCAAGGTGCTCTACGACATGCGCACCGTCGAAGGCACCCGTGCCGCGCTCGGCGGGCTCTACCCGGCCAGCTCGCTGTACATGGGCTGCGAGATCGTGAAGCGCTACCCCGATGTGGTGCAGAAGCTCGCGAACGCCTACGTCGACACGCTCAAGTGGCTTTCCTCGCACACCCCGGAGCAGGTCGCGGACATCATGCCGCCCTCGTTCGCGGGCGGGGACAAGGCGTTGTACGTCAAGTCGCTCAAGGACAGCCTGCCGATGTTCACCGAGGACGGGCGGATGGACCCGGCGGGCGCGCGCAACGTGCTCGAGGTGCTGGGTTCCTCGTCCAGCAACGTGAAACCGAGGAAGGACGAGATCGACCTTTCGCAGACCTACACCACCCGGTTCGTGGACGCTGCGCACGCGCGCTCAGCGCAGTAGTCCCCCTGCGGGAGTCCGCACTCCGGCCGTCGCCTTCCCCACGGTCGGTGTGCGGACTTCCGTGTACCAGAAGGAAAGGTACGTTCAGGCGGGGTCGGCGAGAATGCCGTTGACGAAGGTGCCCGGGTGCGTGGCCCCGTCCTGGCGGGTGATCGCGAGGCCGGCGGGCCAGTCGGCGTGCAGGGCCTTGGTCTGGCCCGGCGGAATGGTCGTGACCTCGGTCGGCGTCCAGCCCGCGCCCTGGTCCGCCTTGAGCGTGGTGATGGACGCGGTCGCCGTCTTGCCCGGTCCGACGACGTTGTGGTCGACTCCGTTGTCCTGACGCGGCAGGTGGTACACCGAGCCGTAGGGCTTGCTGTCCGGGCCGTTCAGGTCGACGCCGGGCACGCCGTAGAGCGCGCAGTCGCCGGACGAGGTGTTCTTGAACGTCAACGCAAGTTCCACCTGGCCGCTGTTCCCTCCCGCTCCCGTGGCCGGTTTCGGCGCATCCAGCGAGACGGACAGGTCATCGGTGGTGCAGCGTGGCGTGGAATTGCCGGGCCCGGCCGGCTTCTTCGTTTCGGCAGCGTCCGGCGAGCCGCCGGAATCCGCGGCGGGCGCGGAATCCGACGAGGAAGAATCCGACGCGGAGGGAGCCGACGAGGAGGCACTGGGCGCCGCCGAGGTGGCGGGCGCGGCGGCATCCGGTGTCGAACCGCAGGCGGCGAGGGTGAAGACGCCGGCGATGGCCGCGGCGCCGAGGGACACTCGCGTGAGCGTGGTGGTGGACATCCGAATGTTCTCCTCTTCCCGGTGATCGTGACCCACGTCGTTCGAGGTCATCGGGTAGATGCCCAAGATCGCCTGCGGTATGCGCCGGAGTGCGGTTGTTCTCTTCGGGGCAACCCGATCGTGGGGCGTCGCGTCCACCCGTGCGGGAAAGGAAAAGAGCGGCTCGAGTACCTCCAGCGCACTCGAACCGCTCTTTTCCCTTGGGTGCCGCGGGATCGGCAGGCCTCACACGTTGCTGATCTCCTCGATCAGCCGGTCGACGTCGAAGTGCTCGCTCTCCGCGCCGAGCGGCACGAGCTCGTAGGAGGACTCCAGGAACGTCCGGATGTCCTCGCGCTCCAGTTCGAACGAGGCGTAGCCGTCCGGCGATTCGATCTCCATCGTCAGCAGTTCCTCGTCCTCGGACAGGTCGGGGCGGATCCGTACGTCGCCGATCCCGGACGGTTCGGTGAGGCCGGTCGCGAGCAGTTCCCGCGCGAACGTCCACTCGATCCACCGTCCGCGTTCGGTCCGGAATGCGACGGTGACCGCGAAGGGCTCCCCGGCGTGGAAGGACAGCCGGGACAGCACCGGCGTGGTGCTCTCGTTCAGCAGGACGAACTGGGTCTGGTGAATCGCGTCGGTGTCCACGGCTGCTCCTGGTGTCCTCCGGTCGTTCGCGCCTTGCGAACTGGTCGGCAAGGAGATGACCGAACCCGCGGGCCGTGACGGCGGTTCTCCGACGTTCACGCGATCGGCTGCATCTGTCCTCTGTGGCGTAACGCCGGACACAGAACCCTTGTGCCCGCCCGAGGTCAGGCGAGCGGCAGCGTGAGCCCCACTTTGACGCGGTCCATCGCGACGCTCGTGGTGAAGTGCCGGACGTCCGGGTTGTCGACGAACATCCGCCGGCTGAACGCCTCGAAGGCGGCCATGTCCGGACAGGTGACCACGAGTGCGAAGTCCGCCGCGCCGGTCACGTAGTAGCACTGCTGGACGCAGCCCTCAGCGACCACCTGGCGGCGGAAGACGTCGAGTACCCCCAGGGTCTCCCGTTCCATCTCGACCATGACCACGAACGTCATGTCCAGTCCGAGCGCGGCCGGCGACAGCACCGCGACCTCCTTCTCGATCACCCCGGTTTCGCGCAGCCGCTTGATCCGCCGTTGCACGGCCGCCGCGGACAGGCCGACCTTGGCGCCGATCACCTCGGCGATGGTGCGGGCGTCGGCCTGCAGGCAGGCGAGAATGGCGAGGTCCAGCTGGTCGAGGTCGGGAGTGCGCACGCCCCAGGCTAACCGGGCGGACGCGCCGGGCGCCTCGTCTTTACGGCCGCCCGGCAGGGGTAACCGGCATGGCGCACCGCAATACCTCCTATCGAGCGAATGTGGAAGAGGTCTCTTAGTGACCTGCAACACAACTCACCGGTCTACTAAGGGGTAGCCCATACAAGAGAGGCAGCCCGGGGAAACCGCCGCCCACCCGGTCTGGGAGGTTCCGTCGTGAGTGCCGCAGGAGTGTCGCCGGGGCGTGCCGCCGTGGTCGCCGGATGGGGCGGTGCGCTGCCCGAGCGGGTGGTCACCAACCACGAGATCGCCGCCCGGCTGGACACCACGGACGAGTGGATCCGCACCCGTACCGGGATCCGCGAGCGCCGCCAGGCCGCCCCTGGCCAGTCCACAGTGGACCTGGCGGCCGAGGCGGGCCGTGCCGCGCTGCGCGGTGGCCGCGCGGACGCGCTCGTCCTCGCCACCTCCACTCCCGACCAGATGTGCCCGGCGAGCGCGCCGCAGGTCGCCGCACGACTGGGCCTCGGCACGGTGCCCGCCTTCGACGTGAACGCGGTGTGCAGTGGTTTCGTCTACGCGCTGGCGACCGCGAGCGGCTTCATCTCCGGCGGGATCGCCGAACGCGTGCTGGTGATCGGCGCCGACGTGTTCACCTCGCTGATCGACCCCGGCGACCGGGCCACGGTGCCGATCTTCGGCGACGGCGCCGGTGCGTTGCTGCTGCGTGCCGGTGCGCCGGGGGAACCGGGTGCGCTGGGCCCGTTCGACCTGCACAGCGAGGGTGAGCTGGCCGAACTGCTCTGGGTCGAGGCGGGTGGTTCGCGCCGCCGCGTGCCGGACGATCCGGGGGAGCGGTTCCTCGTCATGCAGGGCACCGCGGTGTTCCGGCAGGCCTGCGCGCGGATGGCGGAATCCTCGCGCGCGGTGCTGGAAGAGGTGGGCTGGATGGTCGGCGATGTCGACCGGTTCGTGGGCCACCAGGCCAACATCCGCATCCTGCAGGCGACCGCGAAACACCTCGGCCTGCCCGCGGACGCGGTGGTCGCCAACATCGACCGGGTCGGCAACACGAGTGCCGCGTCGATCCCGCTCGCCCTGTCGGACGCGGCCGCCGACGGCACCCTGTCGGCCGGGCACCGGGTGCTGCTCACCGCCTTCGGCGCCGGTCTCACCTGGGGCTCCACCGTCCTGACCTGGCCGGAGCTGCCCTGAGTCCTGGCCCGTGAGGCGGCCTTCACGGACGTGGGGGCACCGTCCAGGCGCGGGTGGACTGGTGGCGGCCGCGCAGGTGCAGTTCGCCGTGCAGTCGCCAGTGCTCGCGCTCGCCGCCGAGCGCGGCTTTCACGGTCACCTCGGCGGCGAGGATGCGCGACGGCGCGGCTTTGGCGTGTTCGGTGAGCCGCGCGGCTTCGTTGACCGCGTCGCCGATCACGGTGTACTCCAGCCGGCTCGACGTGCCCAGCTGACCGGCGAAGACCGAACCGGTCGCCACGCCGATGCCCAGGTCCAGTTCGCCGTCGGAGACGACTGCGTCGCGGATGGCGCGGGCGGCCGCCAGCGCCATCGTGGGACCGTCGGACAGCCGGGTGGGCGCGCCGAAGACGCACAGCGCGGCGTCGCCCTGGAACTTGTTCACCAGCCCGCCGCGGGCGTCGACCGCGGAAACCACGCTGGCGAAGAACCGGTTCAGCTTGTCCACCAGTTCCTGTGGCGGGGTGCGGGACGCCAGCGCGGTGGAATCGACCACGTCCACGAACAACGCGGTGACCTCGCGGACGTCGCCGGACAGCGAAGCGCCGTACTCGAGCGCGTGCCGGGCGACGTCGGTGCCCACGTGTCTGCCGAACAGGTCCCGCATCCGGTCCTGTTCCCGCAGCCCGGCGGCGAGGTCGTTGACCGACGTCTGCAGCATGCCGATCTCGCTGGAGTCGTCCACGTTCACACGGACGTCGGTGCTGCCGCGGGCGATCCGGTCCAGCGCGATCCGCAGCCGGTGCAGGGGCGAGGCGACCGCGCGGGCCAGTAGCGCGGTGCCGATCGCGCCGGTCGCCAGCCCGGTCACCGACAGCACGACCAGGCTCGGCGTCGGATCCGCCCGGCCGAGGTCCGGCGGGGTGGCCACGAGCAGCACGCCGATCAACGGCACCCCGCAGGCCAGCGCCCAGGTGACGATCAGCCGGGTCAGCACGGTGACCGGCAGCGAACCCCGCGGTGGGAGCACGTCGAGCGCCATCGTCATCACCGGGCGGGCGACCCATTCCGCGGCCAGGTACGTCAGCCCGACGGTGGTGAGCCCGCCGAGCCCGATGGTGAGCGCCATCCCTGCTGCGTCTTCGCCCGAGCCCAGTACCCCCGCGAGGACGCCGAGCGTGAGCGCGCCGAGCAGCCACAGCGTGCCGCTGACCACGGCCATGTCCACCGGCAGCCGCAACGCCCGCCGGGCCTCGTCCTCGGCCGGTGGCCGGCCGAGCGTGAACCAGACCACCGTGCGCCGCTGCAGGTACGCCGTCCAGAGCGTGCCGGCGAGGAGGCTCAGCGCGACCACGCCGGCCGCGGTGACGCCCAGGATCCAGCCGCGGTCGCCGACGTCGCCGGGCAGCCCCTGCAGGAGCAGCAGCAAAGCCACGACCCCGGCGCCGGCGACACTAGAGCCGATCCCGAGCCCGGCGAAGCCCAGGCTGGTACGCAGAACCAGCCGGAACCGCCCCGCCGTCTTCCCGTGCACGCCGCCGATCGTATGGGTTCCCGGGCCGGGGAGCGAAACCGTCCTGTCGTCACCCACCGGCAGCAGCCACGGCGAAAAGCGGTGGCTCGTCCGCGGCGCCGGTGCGGTTGCCGGGACTCCAGCATCCGGGGCCGCCGTGGCGACCACTGAACAGCGTGATGCCGGCCGGCGAGTGCGTGGTCGCGCAGAAACCGCACATGGTGCTGCGCAGCCACGCGAAGCGTCCGAAGTGGAGGGTCAGAACGTCCACTCGCCGATCCGGCCCATCCGGCGCAGCGGGGGAATGAGCGCGCTCGCCCGCAGCGCGAGGCGCGACGCCCTCGGCAGCCGGGCGACCACGTCCGGCGGCGCCCAGTCGGTGGCGTCCAAACAGGACACCAGACGCAGGCCGTAGCGCTCCAGCTCGTGCGGATCGTCGATGCCCCAGTGCAGTTTCGCCTTCGACCGGCGGACCACCGGATTGACCACCTGCGCCTTGACGCCGAGCGTGCTGAAGAAATCGCAGACGAGCCTGCCGGACGGGAACCGGCCGACGAGCCGGCGCACCAGCTCCGTGCCGGTCGTGGCGGTGAGGTACATGGTGAGGCCTTCGGCGACGATCAGCGTGGGCCGATCCGCCGGGACCTGGTCCAGCCACGCGAGATCGGTGACCGACGAGCCGATCGTGGCGTAGCCGGGACGCCGCGGGTAGAGCCGCTCGCGCAGCGCGATCACGTCCGGATAGTCGAGATCGAACCAGCTGACGCTCGCCGGCGGGTCGAGCCGGAACACCCGGGAGTCCATCCCGCAGCCCAGATGCAGCACGACCGCGTCCGGGTGCTCGGCCAGCCACGTCCGCACGAGTTCGTCGATGGCCCGCGCCCGGATCACCACGGACATGGCGGTGTCCTGGTTCACGCCGAGCCGGGCGAAGTCGTAGTCGATGCGCCGCACCGCTTCGTCGGCCGCGGTGTCCGCGAGCACCGAGTCGGCCCGGCGGGCATCGAGGGCACGGCCGTACAGCGTGCCCAGCATGGTTTCCTTCTCCTCGGTGAACCGCACCTTCTCCATGGACGACCCCCGGCTGCACGGTCTTCACAAACTTGTGAAGAGAGTAGCGCGATTCCGACACGGCGGCATCAGATCGGATCGCAGGTACGCGCAGGGCCTCAGCCGAGGTGGTCGTGCGAGCCGGTTCGGGTCGCCCGCCGCGAACCGTGCTCCTGGGTGTCGGTCCGGACACATCGCGTCGCCGGAAGCCGGTGGGGTGCCTAGGGTCCCCCTATGACGTGGTGGCACGCCCTGATCATCTTCGTCGCCGGAGTGTGGGCGGGCGGGATCAACACGGTGGTCGGATCCGGGACGCTGGTGACCTTTCCGGTGCTCGTGGCGCTCGGGTATCCGCCGGTCACCGCGACCACCTCGAACGCCGTCGGACTCGCGCCGGGCACCATCAGCGGCGCCTACGGATACCGTGCCGAGCTCGTCGGGTACTGGCCGCAGGTCGCGCGGTTCTCGGTTTCGGTGTTCCTCGGGGCGATCGGCGGCACCGCTGCGCTGCTGACCTTGCCCGGCGATGCCTTCGAGACCATCGTGCCGGTGCTCGTCGGGCTCGCCGTGGTGCTGGTCATCGTGCAGCCCCGGGTGTCCAAGTGGGTGCAGCGCCGCCGGGAGGCCAGCGGCAGCGAGCACAAACCCGGCCCGCTGCTGTTCGGACTGCTCTTCGTGATCGGCATCTACGGCGGCTACTTCACCGCGGCGCAGGGCGTGATGATGATGGCGGTGATGGGCATGCTGCTCTCGGAACCCATGCAGCGGCTCAACGGCGTGAAGAACGCGCTCTCCGCGGTCGTCAACGTGGTCGCCGGCGTGATCTACGCCTTCGTCGCCCCGGTCAGCTGGCCGGTGATCGGGCTGCTCGCGCTCGGCTCGACCGTCGGCGGACAGCTCGGCGCGAAGATCGGCCGGAAGCTGCCGCCCGCGGTGCTGCGTGGCGTGATCGTGGTGATCGGCCTCGCCGCGGTGGTGCAGCTGCTGCTCAAATAGCGAACTCGCGCGCCGCGGTCAGGAACTGGTCGTTCTCCTCCGGGGTTCCGATGGTCACCCTGGCGCCGTCGCCGGCGAACGGGCGCACGATCAGCTTCCGGTCGAGCATGTGCTCGGCGAAGGCGACGGTGCGCTCGCCGAGCGGGAGCCACACGAAGTTCGCCTGCGTCGGCGGGATCTCGTAGCCCATGTCCAGCAACGCGTTCCGCACCCGCTCGCGCTCGGCGACGATGTCCTGGCAGCGGGCGAGCAGCTCGTCCGCGGCGTCCAGCGAGGCGATGGCGGCGATCTGCGCCAGCGAGTTCACCGAGAACGCCACGTAGACCTGTTGCAGTGCCTGGGCGATCGCCTCGGGGGCCACCGCGTAGCCGACCCGCAGCCCGGCCAGCCCGTAGGCCTTGGAGAATGTGCGCAGCACCGCGACGTTGTCCCGCGTGCGCGTGAACTCCACGCCGTCCGGGACCTCGGGATCGGTCACGAACTCCTGGTAGGCCTCGTCAAGCACCACCAGCACGTGCGGCGGCACGGCGTCGAGGAACCGCTCGATCTCGTCGCGGCGCAGTGCGGTGCCGGTGGGATTGTTCGGATTGCAGACGAAGACCAGCTTCGTGCGCTCGGTGACCGCCGCCAGCATCGCGTCGAGGTCGAGGCCGTGCTCCGGGGTGAGCGGGACCTTCACGCCGGTGGCGTGCGCCACCTGGGCGACGATCGGGTAAGCCTCGAACGAGCGCCACGGGAACAGCGCCTCGTCGCCCGGCCCGCACACCGCCTGGATCAGCTGCTGGCACAGCGACACCGAACCGCAGCCGACGGCGAGCCGTTCCTGACCCACCTTCAGCTCCTGGGAAAGGCGCTCACGCAGCGCCTGCGCGCCGTTGTCCGGATAGCGGTTCACGCTGGTCATCGCGGCCGCGACGGCCTGCTGCACGCTCGGCAGCGGTCCCCCGGGTACCTCGTTGCTCGCAAGCTTGATCGCGCCTTCGATCGTCCGGCCGGGGACGTACTTCGGCAACGAATCGAGGTCGGAACGGGGGGCGAGAGACGGCATCGTCGGTCTCCTGGGGGCTGGCTGGGACGGCTCGGTCACCGTATCTCGCCTCCGCGGATCCGCAAAGGTTCCCAATGTTCACCCCGAGGTGATTGCATGAGGCGATGACGTCGACGACCACCCTGGATCACCAGCGTACCGACGGCCGCGCGGTGCGCCTGACCTTCGCCGAACCCGAGGGTGCCCGCCGCGGCGGCCTGATCGTGCTCCACGAGGGCGATGGCGTCACCGACGGTGTGCTGCTGCTGGTCAAGAGCCTCGCCGGGGAGGGCTGGCTCGCGGTCACGCCGCACCTCGAACGCGACGCGGACCTGACCCAGCAGGACCTCCTCGACGCGACCGACCGGGCACTGGAATGGCTCCTCGACCGCGGCGTCGAGGCCGACCTGCTCGGCGTCGTCGGCTTCGACCTCGGCGGCACGGCCGCACTGCTGGTGGCGTCGCGTCGCAAGCTCGGCGCCGCGGTGAGCGTCGGCGGGCAGGCGGTCGCCGAACTGCCGCGGCTGCTGGAGATCGCCGGCCAGGTCACCAGCCCGTGGCTCGGGATGTACGGCGACGCCGGTGACGCCGACGGCGAGGCCACGGTCGAGCAGCTGCGAGAAGCCGCGTCGACCGCGAAGGTGGCCACCAACGTCGTCCACTACCCCGGTGCGAACCACCGCTTCGACGCCGATCCGGAAGCCGCGCAGGAGGCCTGGCAACGCACCCTGGACTGGTTCGACGCACACCTGCGGTGAGCTCTTGCCGGTGGTGATGGCCACAGTTAGCTTCGGTGCGTGACCCCGAACGCTGATGTTCCCGAAGTGCTGTGGCAACCCGAACCCGGCCAGGTCGCCGGCACGAGGATCGAGGCTTTCCGCGAGTGGCTGCGCGAGCGCCAGGGCGTCGAGCTGGCCGATTACGACGAGCTGTGGCGGTTCTCGGTGGAACACGTGCCGGAGTTCTGGGCCGCGGTCGCGGAGTTCTCCGGCGTGCGCTGGCACGAGCAGCCGCGCGAGGTGCTGTCCGGAGCCATGCCCACGGCCAAGTGGTTCGAAGGCGGCACCCTCAACTACGCCGAGCACGCGCTCAGCCCCGGCGTGGCCGGAGCGGCGAAGGCCGACGACGAGCTGGCCGTGATCTTCCACCGCGAGGACGGGTTCGCCGAGCAGCTGACGTTCGGCGACCTCCGCGCGCACGTCGCCGCCGCGCGAGCCGGGCTGGCCGCGCTGGGCGTCGGCAAGGGCGACCGGGTGGTGGCACTGGCGCCGAACTGCCCGCAGACCCTGATCGCCTTCCTCGCCACGGCCTCGCTCGGCGCGATCTGGTCGTCGTGCTCGCCGGACTTCGGCATCCGCGCGGTCTCCGACCGGTTCACCCAGATCGAGCCGAAGGTGCTCGTCGCGGTGAACGGGTACGCCTACAACGGGCGTTCGTTCGATGTGTGCGACACGGTGCGACTGCTGCAGGAGCAGATCCCGACACTGGAAGCCACCGTGCTGGTGAACTACGCCGGCGAGGGGACCGTCGAGGGCGCGATCGACTGGAGCGCACTGCTTGCCGAGCACTGCGGCGGACCGCTGGACTACGAACCGGTCGATTTCGCGCATCCGTTGTGGGTGCTGTACTCCTCGGGCACGACGGGCCTGCCGAAGGGGATCGTGCAGGGGCACGGCGGAATCGTCGTCGAACACCTCAAGGCGCTCGGCCTGCAGTCCGGTCTGGGCCCGGGCGAACGGTTCTTCTGGTTCACCACCACCGGCTGGATGATGTGGAACTTCCTCGTCTCCGGCCTCACCGTGGGCGCCACGATCGTGCTGTACGACGGCAGTCCCGGCCACCCCGACCTGAACGTGTTGTGGCAGCTGGCGCAGCAGCACCGGATCAGCTACTTCGGCACGTCCGCGCCGTTCATCCAGAGCTGCCTCAAGGCGGGACTGAAACCGGCGGAGCGCTACGACCTCGGCGCCCTGCGCGCGCTCGGGTCGACGGGGGCGCCGCTGTCGGCGGAGGGATTCCGCTGGATCGCCGACGAGATCGGCCCGTCGGTGCAGATCTGCTCGGTGTCCGGCGGCACCGACCTGTGCGCGGCCTTCGTCGCCGCGGCGCCGGACGTGCCGGTGTGGCTCGGCGAACTCTCCTGCCGCGCGCTGGGTGCGGCGGTGGCGGCGTTCGACGAGAAGGGCGAACCGGTCGTCGAGGAGGTCGGCGAGCTGGTGATCACCGAGCCGATGCCGTCGATGCCGGTGTACTTCTGGGCCGACCCCGACGGTTCGCGGCTGCGCGAGGCGTACTTCGAGATGTATCCGGGGGTGTGGCGGCACGGGGACTGGATCAAGATCACCCGGCGTGGCTCCGCGGTCATCTACGGCCGCAGTGATTCCACTCTCAACCGCGGCGGCGTGCGGATGGGCACGGCCGAGTTCTACCGCGTCGTCGAGGCGTTCGACGAGGTCGCCGACTCGCTGGTGGTGGACACCTCGGCGGTCGGCAACGAGGACGGCCGGCTGCTCTGCTTCCTGGTCATCGCCCCCGGAGCCACCCTCGCCGAAATCGAGCCCGAGCTGCGCAAACAGCTGCGCAGCGCGCTGTCGCCACGACACGTTCCGGACCGCTTCGTGGTGGTCGCCGAGATCCCCCGTACGTTGAACGGTAAGAAGTGTGAGGTACCAGTGAAGAAGATCCTCTCCGGAGTCGCGCCGGAGCGGGCGGTGAGCAAGGACGCGCTGGCCAACCCGGCCGCGTTGACGCCGTTCGTGGAGCTCGCCGTGGAGTGAGGAAAACGGGGGAAGCATGGCTCGGCTGTACGTGTTGCACGCGTGGTGACGGGGACGCGCGCGCAGCACACCTGGCAGGTGGCGGGGGTCACGTCGGTCGTCGCGATCACGTGGGTCACCCGGCTCGTCGGCCTGATGACGATCGTGAGCGTCGTCGTTCCCATCGGCCGTGACCTGCGTGGTCACCTGGCGAAATGGCTCGAGCTGCCGCAGGAGGCGACGACCGCGGCGGCCGCGGTGGCGATCGTCATCGGCGTGCTGCTGATCCTGCTGGCCGCGGGGCTGCGCCGGCGCAAGCGCCGGGCCTGGCAGCTCGCGGTGGGTTTCACCGCGCTGTTGACCTTGTCACACCTGGGGTTGCGCCATTCGTTCGGCGCCGGGCTGGTCTCGGTCATCCTGCTCGCCGGGCTGCTCGCCACCCGCCCGTACTTCATCGCCCGTCCGGACCCGACGGTCGGTCGGTGGCGGGCCGCGCGGGTTTTCGCGCAGCTGCTGCTGGCCGGGTTCGTGATCAACGTGCTGCTGCTGTCGATGGCTTCGCCGCGCATGCTCGACCCGCTGCCCTTCCCACAGCGGCTCACGCAGTCGGCGCTGGCGCTGACCGGGGTGAGCGGGCCGGCGGTGTTCCGCGAGGAGTGGCTGGAGGACCTGTCCGCGACCGTCGGGCTGGTGTTCAGCCTCGGCGGGGTGCTGCTGGCCGCGTACTTCCTGTTGCGCTCGGCCGAACCGGCGCCGGAGCTGTCCGACGACGAGCTGGCGCGGCTGAACGCCTTGCTGCGCCGGCACGGCGATCGCGATTCGCTGGGCTACTTCGCTTTGCGGCGGGACAAGTTCGCGGTCTTCTCGAAGTCCGGCAAGGCGGCCGTGACGTTCCGGGTGATCGCCGGCGTCGCGCTGACGTCGGCCGACCCCCTGGGCGACCACGAGGCGTGGCAAGGGGCGATCGAGGAGTACCTGGAGATCTGCCGCCGCAACGCCTGGGTGCCGGCCGCGATGGGGGCTTCCGAACTGGGTGCCACGGTGTGGGCGCGGTTCGGCCTGGAGGTGCTGGAGATCGGTGACGAGGCCGTCGTCGACACCCAGGACTTCACCCTCGAGGGCCGGACCATGCGTGGTGTGCGGCAGGCCGCGTCGCGGACGAAGCGGGCCGGGTACAAGGTGCTGGTGCGCCACGCGGAGGACCTGCGCCCTGGCGAACTGCCCGAGCTGAGCGACCTGGCCGCCGCCTGGCGTGGCACGGAGACCGAACGCGGTTTCTCCATGGCACTCGGGCGAATGGGCGACGCCGGCTCGATGATCGTCACCGCGGAACAGGACGGCCGGGTCCGTGGCGTACTGCAATTCGTGCCGTGGGGCGAAAAGGGCCTGTCGCTGGACGTGATGCGGCGTGACCGCAATGTGGACAACGGCGTCAACGAGCTGATGATCTCGGAGCTCCTGCTGTACGCCCGCGAACACGGCGTCGACCACGTGTCGCTGAACTTCGCCGCTTTCCGTGCCCTGATGGAACAGGGCCAGCGCATCGGCGCGGGCCCGGTCGCGAGGCTGTCGGCGAAGGTGCTGCACTTCTTTTCCCGGTGGATCCAGATCGAAAGCCTGTACCGGTTCAACGCCAAGTTCCAGCCCCGGTGGGTCCCGCGCTACCTCGTGTACCCGGGCGTGGGTTCCCTGCCGAGAGTCGGCATCGCCACCTTCGAGGCCGAGGGCCTTGGCGGCCGTTCTCCCTGGATGCGCCGCCTGCTGCACCGTTGAGGGGGGTACCTTCACGGTGGGTGGTGGGGGTGTGTAACCTATCTGAGCAGTGGTCGTGTGGACCCAGGAGGCTTCGCCTAGTCTGGTCTATGGCGCCGCACTGCTAATGCGGTTGGGGGTAACCCCCCCTCCCGGGTTCAAATCCCGGAGCCTCCGCTGGTGTCTGCTCCGGCAGGTGCTAGGTTACAACTGAACACGCGCCCGTAGCTCAGCTGGATAGAGCATCTGACTACGGATCAGAAGGTCAGGGGTTCGAATCCCTTCGGGCGCACTGTCTGGTCGAGACAGTATAAGCAGGTCAGGGGCCTTGTCTCTCTTGAGAGACAAGGCCCCTACTTGTCTCTCGCGGGGAAACTATCTCACAATTTATCACGTACGCTTGTACTGTTAGATCAGGTCGACCTCTGCAGCTCGGCCTGAGCCCGCATCGCTGCGGCCGGATCGCCCTCGCTGGCTCGTACGTGAAGCTTGGGCTGTAGTGCCCGGCCCACAGGCTGAGGATGCTGATCGGTACTCCGGCCTTCTCCGTGAGGTTCAACGAGACCGATCTTTGATCACGGAGAGTGATTCTCGTCTTGACCTCGAAGGTGCGTGGGCTCATGCCCTCGAGCCCAACCCGGCCATGATCTTGGCCGCGGTCTTCGCTGTGATCACCTCGCCATGGTCGCGGAGTCATCTTTGGCCACATCAGCGCCGCGATGGTCACTGACGCCATCGACGCCGCGGTGGCCGTGTCGTGGCACGATCCCGCATTCCGACCGGGGCGGCCGAATATACCGCCCATCTGACAGCGCGTGCGTGCTTCGGGCACGGACTGCGGCGGTCGATGGGCGAGACCGGGACCTGCTGGGACAACAGCACTTCCGAGTCGTTCTGGTCGACGTTCGAACACGAGGAAACTACCGGCGCGGCTACGCCTCGAAGACGGAACTCATTGCCGCAATTGACAAGTGGGTCCGTAGAGCATGCGCTGCCTATCCCAGGTCTCCCGAGGAAGCTGATCCTGGCCTGCTTGCGCCGGTGCTGCGCTGCGGTCGCAGCCAACGAGCGCGTCCGGACGATGTGCATCTCGTCGCCGACCCGGATCGACGCCGTGACCCGGTCGTGGTCCTGCGCGGTATCGATCAGTTCCGCGCCGAGCTCCACCCGGCGGCGCAAGATCGTCCGCACTGCCGTCGGCAGGGACTGAACGGCACACCGTTCAGTCGCTGTCGCGCCGGTCGGACCTTCGGGCGCGATTGCGTTCGCGTGCGGTCGCGGGCAGATCGCCGACGGGCCCGAGGTGCGCCAGCTTCTCGGGGTTCGTCACGGAACGGATCGTCTGGATCCGGTCGTCGAGGATCTCCAGTACCCACGCGGCGAGAACGCGACCGTCGCGGTCACGGACGACCGCTCCGGGCTGTCCGTTGAGCTCGCACTGCCGGAGCGTCGCGTCCAGAGCGAGCAGTGGCGAGACTGCGTTCGCAAGCAGCCGCGCGGCGCGCCGTGCGCCATAGACCCCACCGGCGCCACCGGCGATGCCGCCGCCGTCGTTGATCGTCGCGACGTCGGCGGCCAGGAAGACCTCGAGTGCCTCGACGTCGCCGTCCTGCAGCGCTGCGAAGAACCGATCGGCGAGTTCTGACCGTTCGCGACGGTCGGCCTCGAAGCGCGGGCGTCCGGCGTCGACATGGCGACGGGCACGGGAGCGGAGTTGACGGCACGCACTCTCGGACCGGCTCACGATCACGGCGATCCGGGCGTACTCGAAGCCGAAGACGTCGTGCAGTACGAACACCGCGCGCTCCAGCGGGCTGAGTCGTTCGAGCAGCACGAGCGCCGCCATCGACACCGAGTCAGCGAACTCCGCCGCCTGCACCGGATCGACGGCCGGGGCCGTGCCCCACGACCGGCTGTCGCCGGCGTCGGTCGGGAGCGGTTCGGGGAACCACGGCCCCACATACGTCTCCCGTCGCGCCCGCGCCGAGCGGAGAACATCGATGGACAGGCGCGTGACGATGGTGCACAGGTACGCCCGCGGAGAGTCCGGCTCGACGTCCGTGGTCGCGTAGCGCAGCCACGTCTCCTGGACCGCGTCCTCGGCTTCAGTGACACTGCCGAGAATGTGGTAGGCCACCGAGAAGAGCGTCGGGCGCAGCGTCTCGAACTCCGCCGCTCGGTCCTGAGCATCTGCGAACTGTCGTGCCACCTCTACGCTTCCCACCTTTCACGAGACCCTCTGGTACAGGACGGCGTAGCGCTTCGGGCTGTGACACGTCGGTCCGGCGCCGAGGCGATGTCACGCCGACGGAGGCTATCCCGTCTCACTTCCGGAAGCGTGATCGCAGTCGGGAGCACAACCATGAACATCGCACTCTGGATCGTCGCCGGCCTCTTCGCCATCGGCTACATTGTCGGCGGCGTCGTCAAGCTCGTTTGGCCGTACGAGAAATACGCCGCAAGGCAATACTGGCCCGAGGACTTCACCTCCGGCAACGTGAAGTTCATGGGAACCATCGAGGTGCTCGGCGGGCTCGGCCTGGTTCTTCCCGGCCTGCTGAACATCGTGCCCGTCCTCGTGCCGGTGGCCGCTTCGGGTATGGCTCTGTACATGGCGGGCGCCGCCACCGAGCGGATGCGCCGAGCCGAGTACAAGGAACTTCTCGGTGACCTGCTCTTCCTCACCGGGGTGGTCTTCGTCGCGTGGGGACGGTTCGGACTGGTCCCGTTCCACTGACGTGGTCCGTCTCCCGCGCCCATCGGGTCAGCCTCGGGGCCCGGTGACACGTGCAGCACCTCGTAGTGGGCGGGCAACGGCCGAGTCGAGATCGACATCAAGTTCAAGCCAGAGAATCCGTCGAGCAGACTCCCGCTCCGGGCGACGCGATCACCGAGAACCATCGAACGGAGTGCTTCCCACGGTCTGCCCCACGCGTACTTCTCCCGAGGGACCCAGCACAGGAGCCGGGGATCGGTCGCCCACGTCATCGCCGAGTTGAACGACCGGCCCTGCCTATGTCTCGATGACAGAACGCCACTCGCGCGCGGCCATCAGGCCCGGCGGCCGCCGTCTACTGACAGGGTGGTGCCGGTGACGAAGGGAATTCCGTGTTCGCCGCCCATTTCTCGAAGCCGGGCGTGCGGGTCGGGCCGGGGCAGACGGCGTTGACGCGGATGCCTCGCGCGGCGTAGTCCACCGCGGCGACCTTCGTCAGTCCGACGACACCGTGTTTGGCGGCCACGTAGGCGGGCGCGTTGCGTATCGCGGCCAGGCCGCCGTTGGAGGCGACGTTGACGATCGCGCCGCCGCGGTCGAGCGCGGGCAACTCGTGCTTGAGGCACAGGAAGGTTCCCGCGAGATTGACGTGGACCACCCGCTCGAACCCGTCCAGGGGCATCTGGTCGAGCAGCCCGCGCGAGGACATGCCGGCGTTGTTGACCGCGAAGTCGAGGCCGCCGTACCCCGCGACCGTGCGGTCGACGGCTGCTCGCACTGATTCTTCGTCCGCGATGTCGACGGCTGCGGCCAGCGCTTCGCCGCCGTCCTTGCCGATCATCGCGGCGGTCTCGGCCGCGGCGTCCTCGTCGACGTCGAGCACGGCGACCGACGCGCCCTGCCGGGCGAACTCGATCGCCGCCGCGCGGCCGATTCCGCTGCCCGCGCCCGTCACCAGTCCGCGTTTCCCGGAAAAGGCGCTCACGACAGCGGCTCGTGGTTTGCCCACGCGACCCTGTACGGGTGCCGCGACTGCCAGCGGTCGATCATCTGGTGCAGGCTGGGCGAGGTGAACGCTTTCGCCAGCGTGTCTGTGTCGGCCACGGCGACCTGCACGATCGCGGTGGCGATCAGCGCCGGGATGGCCTCCTCACCGGGGGTCGGAACATGCCGCCGAGTCGCGACCGACTGCGCGAAACCCGTGTCGAACATCGCCTGTTCGATATCCGCGAGGTACTGGTCGAGCTCGGCGTCGGGAAGGGGCTCGTTGAAGGAAACGATCATCGTATGTGTGAGCATGCCTCGATTCTTCGCCTGTCCTGCCGCCGCCGTCCAAGACCGATTGGACATTCGGCGATAACCTGGAGGCATGATTGAGCTGGAGACGCGGGAGCTCGAGTACTTCATCGCGGTCGCCGACGAACTGCACTTCGGCCGGGCGGCCGCCCGGCTGTCGATCGCCCAGCCCGCGCTGTCGAAGGCGATCCGGCGGATCGAGGGACGACTCGGGGTCGCGCTGTTCGTCCGCTCCAGCCGTCAGGTGTCGCTCACCCCGGCTGGGGAGGCGTTGCGGGAGCACGGCAGGCACGCGCTGAACGCGGTAGGTGCGGCGGTGCGGAACGCCCGTCGCGCCGGCGACACCCAGGCTCCCCTGCGGCTCGTGCTCAAGCCGGGCGGCGATGGCGGTCTGCTGTCCGGGATCCTGGCCGGGTACGCCCAGCAGCCGGGCGCCCGCCGGGTCAACGTCCTGTTCAGCGGTCCTGCCGACCGCACCGACTTCCTGCGCGACGGAAGGGCGGACGTCGGCCTGCTCTACGCGCCGTTCGACGATCTCGACGGCTTGGCCCACGAGACGCTCCGCACGGAGGACCGGGTCGCCATCCTCCCGCTCGGGCACCGGCTGGCCGGCCGGAAGTCGGTCCGGATGGCCGACCTGGAAGGCGAGACCCTGCCGCACTGGAAGGACGTTCCCGGTGGTGCCGGCACCGGCCCGGAGGTCGCCGACGTGGTCCAGCTGGTCGACATGGTCAAGGTGGGCCGGATGGTCGGCGTGCTGCCCCGCTCACTGATCGAACCGATGCAGGTCGGCGTGGAGTGCGTCCCGGTGACCGACGCGCCACCCAGCCGTCTCGTACTCGCCTGGAACGAGCAGGACCGCCGGCCACTGGTCGCGTCGTTCGTGACCGCCGCCCTGGAGGCGAAGCCGCACGCGGCCGGCCTGGTGTAGGGCGCCGCTCCTGTCTTGCGCCGCGGCGGGCCCCGGAGCCTGCTTGTCGAGGCGGCCCGTGAGTCGAGTTCACCTCGCTGGACACGACGACAGACCGACCATAGGGTCGGCGATGTTCGATCATGTGCAGGAGCGGGGAGTGGCTGTGCGGACGTTTCGCGAGGCTGTCGAGGCGCATGACCCGGCTGCGATGGACGCACTGCTGGCCGAGGACGTCGTGTTCCGTAGCCCGGTCGCGTTCAAGCCCTACCGGGGCAAGGCGATCACCTCGGCCATTCTTCGCGAGGTGATCCAGCTGCTGGAGGACCTGCACTACATCCGCGAGATCCGCGACCCGAACGGCGTCGACCACGCACTGGTCTTCGAGGCAAAGGTCGAGGGGCTCGACGTCACCGGCTGCGACTTCCTGCAGTACGACGCCGACGGCCGGATCGCCGACTTCATGGTGATGGTCCGCCCGTTGCGCGCGGCCGAGGCGGTTGCGCGGCAGATGAGTGCTCGGTTCGAGCAGATCAAGGCAGCCGCCGGCGGCGAGCACTGAGGCGATCTGCCACAGGGTCTCCATCGGCATCAGTGCCGGTGACGTCGGCGCGGAAGTGCGGGCAGTCGACCCCAGTCCGATCCCAGCCCGACCCCAACGCGGCCCTCTTCGCCGGAATATCCCCGAAAACCCGTCGTCACGAGTCGGTCGCAGGGAAAAGGATCAACGGGCACCAAGGTTACCCGTTGTTACCGATCGGCTACCAGTGGCGGTCGGCGGCCGATATCGTCTGACCTTGCCCATCGGGACGTTGCTCACCGCGACGAGGCTTACCGGGACGAGGGTGGCGGAGAGGTGGCGGCATGGCGGACTCGTCCGCGGGCTCGGAGCGTTTCCTGCGTGGCGAGGCGGCGATGCGCCGGCTCACCGGAGGTGATCCCGCGCTGTCCCGTGCCATGGCGCAAGCGGACGAGGTCACGCCCGACCTCGCGCGCTTCGTCGTGGAGTTCGTCTTCGGCGAGCTGTACTCCCGCACCGGACTCGACCCGCAGCGCCGCCATCTGGTGACGCTGTCCTGTCTGATCAGCCTCGGTGAGACCGAAGAACTGCGCGTGCACCTGGGCCTGGCGCTCAACACCGGGTTGTCGCCGGACGAGATCGTCGAGGCGATCCTGCACACCGCCGCGTACGTCGGGTTCCCGCGAGCCGTAGCCGCCACCCGCGTCGCGCGGGAGGTCTTCATCGACAAGGGAATCATCGGCTCCGGCGACCAGTGAGGTACCACCACAGCCGGAGAGAGAAGGCCATGTCGCCAAAGGCAGGAACGCTGATCGAGACGGCCGCCGACGCGATCGTCCGAGCGCTCGAACAAGCGGGCGCCGAGCACGTGTTCACGGTGCCGGGCGGGGCGGTGACGCCGCTGCTGTTCGCGGCGGAGTCGGCGGGCCTGCGCGTGGTACTCGCCAAGCACGAGAACGGCGCGGCGTTCATGGCGATGGGCTACGCCCAGGCGGGCCACCGGCTCGGGGTGTGCGCGGTGACCTCGGGACCGGGCGCCACCAACGCCGTGACGGGCGTCGCGGCCGCGTGGCACGACTGCGCACCGGTCCTGGTGCTCACCGGCCAGGTCGCGGTCGGCCAGTTCGGTCGCGGCGCGTTCCAGGACAGCAGTCCCGGGGGACCGCTGGACATCGTGGGCCTGTACCGGCACCTCGCGAAGCGCTCGGAGCTGGTCATGGACCCCGACGAGGCCGGTCCGCTGACGAGCGACCTGGTGCGGGAGGCGCTTGCCGGACGGCGTGGTCCGGTGCACCTGAGCGTGCCGAACAACGTGGCGATCGCGCCCTGTCCGGTGTCGCCGCGGGTGGACGACGAGGCCGAGCCGCCGACGCTGGACGAGGCCGCGATGAGCACCGTCACCCACATCCTCGCCACAGCCCGGCGCCCCGTGATTCTCGCCGGTCACGGCGTGTACGTCGCGGACGCATGTGCGGCATTGCGTGCCGTGGCGGAGCAGTTCCGGATTCCCGTTGCCACGACCCCGAAAGGCAAGGGTGCTTTCCCCGAAGACCACCCGCTCTCGCTGGGGGTTTTCGGGTTCGGCGGTGACGCCCCCGCCGAGTCGTACCTGCTCGGCGAGAACGTCGACGTGCTCGTGGTGGTGGGCAGCAGCCTGGGTGAGTTCCAGACGGGCGGCTACGCCCCCGCCCTCGGAGCCGGCCGCACCGTGGTGCAGATCGACATCGACCCGAACGTCATCGGCCGCACCTACCGGACCGACGTCGCGGTGATCGCGGATGCCCGCGCAGCGCTCGAGAGCCTGGCGGTGCTCGGTGGTGACGTGGTGCCACGTCGGGAATTCGAGCCCCTGCCCGTGGCCGTGCGCAGAGACGCCGACCGCATGGAAGGCATGCTGTCTCCTCGCGCCGCCGTCGAGACGGTGTGCGAAGCACTGTCGCCGGACACCCTGCTGTTCGTCGACATCGGCAACTGCATGGGGCTGGCGAGCGAATGCCACCGGGTGCGGGAGCCTGGAACGTACTTCGTCGGGCTCGGTCTGGGGTCGATGGGATACGCGGGTCCGGCATCGATCGGCGCGAAGCTCGCCCGGCCGGACCGTCCGGCCGTCGCGTTGATGGGGGACGGCGCATTCGCGATGACCGGCGCGGAGATCCACACCGCGGTGGACAACGACATCCCGGTGATCTGGGTGGTGCTCAACAACGGCGGCCACGGCATGGTCCACGCGGGCGAGGTCATCGTCTTCGGCGAGTCCAAGCCGTGGAACCTCTTCGGCCAGAGCATCGACGTCGGCAGCGTGGCCGCCGGCCTCGGAGCGGTGGCCCGCACCGTGAAGTCCGTCGACGACCTGCGCGCGGCCGTCGAAGAGGCCACGGCGGCACGGCTTTCCACGGTCATCGACGTGCGGGTGGACCCGGACGAGACCGCCGCCGTGGTCCGGAAGCGAGCCGAGGTGCTCCGCGACAAGATCGCCGGCCCGGCCTGAATCGGGCGGGACAGCCACTTCCGCTCGGGGCCCTCGTCCGACGGCCGGGTGGCCATGCCTGAGCTCGCGCGTCGGCGTCAGGAACGAAGGGTGCGCAGCCCGGTGCGGATTTCGCCGACCAGGAGCTCGGGCTGTTCCAAGGCCGCGAAGTGCCCGCCCTTGTCGGCCTCGCCGTAGTGGATCAGATTGTGGTAGGTGTCTTCGATCCAGCTTCGTGGCAGGCGTGGGATGTCCCTCGGGAAGACGGTCACCGCGACCGGAAGCGACAGCTTCGGGCCGGCGAAAGTGAGCGACTTGTTCTCCCAATAGATGCGGGCGGACGACGCTGCGCTGTTGGTGAACCAGTAGAGGGATATCGCGTCCAGCATGTCGTCGATGCCGAGGACGTCCTCGGCGAGCCCGTGGTTGTCGGTCTTGGACTGGAACTTCTCGTAGATCCAGGCTGCCTGCCCAGCCGGAGAGTCCGCCAGGCCGAACCCGACAGTCTCCGGTTTCGTGCCCTGAAGGTGGTTCGACCCACCGAGTTCACCGGTGTAGAGGGCGAGGGTCTCGACGGTGTGGCGCTGTTCGGGCGACAAGGTGCCGGGTATCTGCGCGGGAAGGGCGTACTGGGTGTTCAAATGGATTCCGAGCAGCCCTTCAGGGTGCATGGCTCCGAGTGCGGTGGTGACGACGGCACCCCAATCGCCGCCTTGCGCGGCCCATTTCGGGTAGCCGAGACGCTTCATCAGCTCCACCCACGCGCTGGCGATGCGCGATACGGTCCACCCGGTCTCCGTGGGCTTCTGGGAGAACCCGAACCCGGGGAGCGACGGGATGACGACGTCGAACGAATCGGCGGCGTCTCCTCCGAACGAAACCGGATCGGTCAGCGGGCCGATCAGCTTCAGGAACTCGGCGATCGAGCCCGGCCATCCGTGCGTGAGGATCAGCGGCATCGCGCAGGGATTCCGGGACTTGACGTGGATGAAGTGGATGTCCAGCCCATCGATCTCGGTCCGGAACTGGGGGAAGCGATTGAGCTCGGACTCGAAGCGCCGCCAGTCGTAGCCGTGCTCCCAGTAGCCGACCAGAGATCTGGCGTTCGCCACGCGAACCCCTTGCGACCAGTCGCCCACCGTTTCCGGATCCGGCCATCGGGTTCTGGCCAGTCGCCGCTTCAGGTCGTCGATCTCCGCATCCGAGATCGAGACGGTGAACGGGCGGACGAGGGTCGAGGTCGGCGGGGTCGGCGGGGTCGGTGCGGTCATTGCCTTCTTCTCTCCTGAGCTTCGAAGCACAGCGCAACTCTTCGTTGCACACTGGTGTGCAAGCTACGTCATTGCACACCAGTGTGCAACAATGGTGCCGTGCCCGCCGAGTCCTCCCGCGCGCGCTCGATGAACGAGACACGCGATCGCATCCTCGACGTCGCCCTCGATCTGCTGGGAGACAACCCCGACGCCGGAATGGGCGACATCGCCGCCGCCGCCGGCGTCGTCCGCCGCACCGTCTACGGCCACTTCCCCTCGCGCCTCGACCTGGTTCGGACACTCACGGAACGGGCCGTCACCGAGATGACGACCGTGCTCACCGAAGCCAACGCCTCCCACTCGGAAGCAGACGTGACGTGGGTCGAATTCATCGCCCGCGTCTGGCCGGTGGCGCACCGGTACCGAGTCCTGCTGGCGCTTCGCCGTGGCGAGTACGGCGAGGCGATCCACGGCCTGCTCGGGCCGGTTGATGAACTCCTCGCCGACCTCGTGAAACAGGGCCAGGACAGCGACGTGTTCGCCCAGCATCTGCCGGCAGACATCCTGAGTCAGCTTGCCTACGGCGCTGTTTTCACGATCGCGGACAGCGACCGGTCGAACGGGCCCCTCGGCTCCCGAGCAGCGACGATCACGAGCCTGCTGATGCTCGGAGTTCCTGAAACGCGCGCAACCGCTCTCGTGGACGACCGGCCGTGACCCCGCCCGGCCGCGTGCGATTCTCGGCGGCGCCGGTCACGCTCCCGGCTTGTGCATGATCCCGCTGAGGAGCAGGCCGGCCAGTGTTTGCCCGTACTGGATGTCCTCGTCGTCCGAGGACGGTTCCGGGCGGCCGAACTTGCGGGCGAGCGGCTGCTGGATCAGCCCGCTGGTGGGCCCCATGACCGCGAAGTAGAGCAGATGCACGGGTACCGGCGGCATGATCCCCTTGGCGACCAGCCGGTGGATGCTCGGTTCGACGTTCGACATGAAGGGGCGCAGGTAGCGCTCGAAAAGGTAGTCGAGCCGTTCGGAGTCCCGGGCCGCCTCGTCGGCCACGATCCGGTGCAGCTGGGGCAATTGGGCGGACACCCGGTAGATCTTGCGCACGGAGGCGGCGATCAGCTCCTGGTCGTCCTCGTAGTCCTCGGCGAAGATCCATCCTCCGCTTTCGAGCGCCTCCGAGGAAGCGAAATCGACGACTGCGCACCAGAAGGCGAACTTCGAGCCGTAGCGCACGCTGATGAAGTTGTGGCTGACTCCCAGCCGCTGCGCGAGGACGCGCACCGTGGTCGCCTGGTAGCCCAGCTCGGCGAAGGCGTCGAGGCCCCGCCGCAGGATGGCCTGTTCGGTCTCGGCCGGATCGCCGCCGAGTACCGACGTCGGCGAGCCTGCCCGCTGCCCGGATGAATCCGGTGAACCCGTCATGCCGCTGCTCCTCGTCATCACTCCCCAGTGTAGTTGACAGCTGTCAAATCGCCGAGTCATACTGTGTTGACAGCCGTCAACTTCGTCCGTTCCGTGCCGCCGTCGAGCACTGACGAAGGAGGAAGCCATGACATCCGAACTCGTTGCTCGTGATCCGGGGCCGGGAATCGATCCGGACCAGGTCCCGGCCCTCGACGATCTTCAGATCGGCCACCTGCGTCATATCGAGAATCTCGCGAACCAGTTGCCGGGTGACTGGTCGAAGATGGGCGGGGTCGATCCCGGGCAGGAGCTGTTCGACGCCTACCGCTACCAGCTCGCATACATGGCGTACACGCTGGGGCTCGCGCAGTATCACTGGTTGCCCGCCGCGCCGTCGGCGCTCAAGCCGACCTTCGAGAAGACGGTCGAGAAAATGCTGCGCCGCGACGTCTGGAGCTATTGGAAGGAGACCAGCCGTGGTGCCCGCGTCCTCGACCCGGACATCACGGCGCTGCGCGAACCCTGGACCGACCCGGTGGTCAAGGAGAACATCATGTACAGCGGGCACCTGTACATGATGACCGGTATGCACGCGGCGTTGTTCGATGACGACCGTTATGACACGCCTGGGGCCCTGACGTTCGAATGGGATCCGGTTTTCCAGGGGCTGGCACCGGAAAGTCACGTGTATCAGCGGTCGACTCTCGGCGAGGTCATCTACTGGCAGATGGTGGAGAACGGGTGGCTGGGCGTGGCCTGCGAACCCAACTGCATCTTCATCGTCTGCAACCAGTTCCCCATGATGGGTTTCCGGTTCGAGGACCTGCGCAAGGGGACGTCCCGCGCCGAGGAAGCGACCAGCGCCTACGCGGCGGCATGGGAGCGGCGGGGCATGTATGCCGGCAACGGCTCGTTCCACCCGTTCCTGATGGTGAAGCAGGACCAGCTGGCCCCGCCGGGCGGCATCGCGGGCGACGCGTGGGTGGCGTCGGTGATGAACACCTGGAATCGGGACGTCGTAAGGGAAGTCTTCCCCCGGCAGCTGCGCGGCACGCTGAAAACCGGGCCGGACGGCACCCTCTCGCACTACTCGCCGTCTGTCGTCCCGCAGGTCCGGGCCGCGCTGGACGCCGGCGAGCCCGCGGACCTTCCGCACGACACCACCGACCTGTCGACGGATCCGACTTTCGGGTACATCGCGGCCGCGTTGTCCGAACTCGGTGACGAGCGCGTGCGTGGATTGCGCGCCCACGCCGACCGGTTCATGAACCCCACCTGGGAGAACGGCGGACTGTACTATCCACGCAACGACAGGGCGTGGGACGGCGAGGGCAACCGGACCGGCGTCGACACCATGACCGGCAACGTCCTGCTGGGCTACAGCAGGCTCAACGTCCCGGACGGGCTCTGGGCACTCTACAACCGGCCGTGGACCGCCGAGCACTTCGCCGAACCGCGTGTGGTCTCGCAGGAGGGCGCGTTTGACCTGCGTCGCGCCTACTATCACCGCGACAGCCGCACTTTGCTGCTCACCGCGCGCCCGCGCGACGGCAAACCGACCGATCTTTCGCTGACCGTCGCCAATGCGCTGCCTCGTCCCTGGACGCTGAGCGTCGACGGGATCGCTGTCGCCGGCAGTGACGGTCCGGAGCACTCCTCAGCGGTGCGTGTCGTCGCGGACGGCGACACCCTTCACCTCAGCACCGCGCTCGATTCCGAGACGACACTTGCCCTGCGCTGGTCATGAACACGGAGGTCTCTCGCATGCCAACCTCGCAAGCCCGCGTCGGCGGCCACTTCGAGCTCATCGATCACTTCGGCGAGCGCGTCACTCCCGAGTGCTACCGCGGGCAGTTCATGCTCGTCTTCTTCGGTTTCACTCATTGTGGACAGATTTGTCCTGCCGTGCTGAGCCGAAACAGCCGGGCGCTGGAGCTGCTGGGGCGGGACGCCGACGAAATCCGGCCGCTCTACGTCACTGTCGACCCCGACCGCGACACGCCGGAGGTGCTCGCCGAATACCTCCGCGACCGGCATCCCCGCTACACCGGGCTGACCGGTACTGCGGAAGAGATCGAAGCAGCCAAGCGCGCTTATCACGTCTTCGCCAGGCGTGCGGACGAACTGGACGACTACACCGTGCCGCACACGTCGTTCACCTTCCTGATGAACCCCGACGGCGACTACGTCACGCACTACACGGACACCGTCACAGCGGAAGAACTCGCTGCCGCCCTCGCCGGGGAAATCGCACGCCACCGCAGGAACAGCTGAAGGACTTCCCGGTAGAAGTCGCCCTCAACGGTGCAGGGCCCGGTATCCGGCCTGGTTCACGTTGAACGCGAGATCGATCGCCAGCGGAGCCACGACGACCAGCGTGGCGAGCGGCTGCGGCAGGCGAGCGGTCAGCTCGAGCACGTACCGGCCGACGTCGTTTCCGGCGGCGTCGGTGATGTCGAACTGTTTCTGCCGGGTGCCTGCCGACCGTAGTTTCCCGGGCTTCGTCCCCTGGTACGTGAGGTCGAAGCTCACCCGGCTTATGGTGCGCTTCGCGGGCCGGAATCTCTTCGATGTCGTACGAACTCTCAGAAAGAATGGCGCGATCTCATCCTGGTTGACAACAGGCTGCGAAAACCCGCCACGGCGACCATCGAGGTGACATCGCCGGTCCCGTGAGTCGGTTCGAGCCTGTCGTGCACGGTGCACTGTCAGGACCTTCGCGGTTCGGCGCCGTGCCCGAAGCGCGGGTGGCGGTCTGTTGTGGCTCCCGGAGGACTACTTCTTCCTCGGCGGCGTGGCTGGCGCCGCGCTCGCCCTCGGTGCCACGGCGCGCATTCCGGTGGGCATCGGGGTCGTGTCCTCGGTCGCGCGCCATCCGGCGTTGCTGGCCATGGAGATCAGCACCCTCGCCCGCGCCCACCCCGGCAGGCTGATCCCCGGAATCGGGCACGGCGTCCCAGGCTGGACCGGGCAGATGGGCCTGACCCAGCGGTCGCCGATGAGCGCCCTGCGCGAAACCCTCACCGGCGTCCGGGCTTTGCTGAACGGGGAGACGGTCGATGCCGAGGGACGGTTCGCCACCTTCCGTCAGGTCGCGATCGCCCACCCGGTTCCTGACCGCGTGCCGCTGTTCACCGGCGTACTCGGCGACAAGGGGCTCGAGCTGACAGGGCGGCTGGCCGACGGTCTGCTCGTCAGCGCCCTCGCACCGGTCGAGTACGTGCGGAGTGCCCGGCGCAAACTGGACGAGGCCGCCCGAGCCGCCGGACGCGACGAGCGGATCGCGATCACGGTTCTCACCGCGGCCAACGTCACGCGGGACCCCGGCCAAGTGGCCGCGACGCGGAAAGCGCTCAAAACGGTCCTCGCTTTCTACCTCGCCGCAACAGGTCCCGGCCCGCTGTTCGACGCGGTCGGTGCCAACGAACAACTCGCGGACCTGCTCTCCCGCGGCGGCCCCGAGGTGGTCGCCGCGGAGATGCCGGACTCCTGGATCGACGTCTTCGGCATCGTGGGCGGCCAGGACACCGCACGGGCACGCATCGAGGACTACCTCGACGCCGGCGCGGACAACGTCGCCATCGCGACCGTCGTCGCGGACGGAGCGGAAGAGACCGTCGCCGCCGTCGGTGAACTGACCGGCGAATTCACCCACTGAAAGGGCACGACCATGAGCACCGATCTCGAGCGGATCCTCGAAGTGCACCGAGGCTGGTACGAAGCGAACGTCGGCCTTGTCGCCGACCGGATGCTGCGGTACTTCCCGGAGGGCAACGGATACCACCAGTTCAACCTCAACGGCCACACCTACCACGGCGTGCTCGACAAGCACCGGCTGTGGGTCAACGCCGCGAAGATCGGGTTGAGCATCACCGCGATCAAGGACACCGTCGGCCCGGACGTCCAGGTCTTCGGTGACGTCGCGCTGCTCACCGCGGAAGGGATCGCGGACGTGCTGGCCCCCGGACAGCAGGACGCTGTGCCGACTCCGTTCCGCACCACGGAGTTCTTCCGTCTCGACGACGGCAAGGGCGCCCCGGACTGGCGGATCTGGCACATGCACGTCAGCGTCCAGGATCCGCAGATGCCCAAGCACGGTACGGAGTGAGGATGGGACTGGACCGACTGGGCGTCGAGGGGCGGACGGGACGGTTGTCGGTGCTGCGCACCTCCGGTCACCGGCCCGGGGTCCCGCTCGTGCTCATCCACCCGATCAATTCCGCCGCCGTGGTCTGGACCGACGTCGCCGCGCGGCTCGACCGGCCGGTCGTGGCGCTGGACCTGCGCGGGCACGGCGACTCCGGGCTGACCGGCCCGTTCACCGTCGAGGAGGGCTATGTGCCAGACGTCCTCGCGGTACTGGACAGCCTCGGAGTGAACGAGGTGCATCTGGCCGGGGGGTCGCTCGGCGGCACGATCTGTGTCGCGCTGGCCGCGCTGTACCCGAGACGGGTTCTCAGCGTCACCACGTTCGGTTCGACGCTGGGCACCGGTGTTCCGGCCGAGGCCATCGGTGCGATGGTGAGTGAACTCGAAGCCGGCGGCACCGCCGCGTACTTCGCCGGGCTGGTGCCGGACATCGTGGGCCGCGAACATCGGGAATCGGCTCACCTCAAGGAGGTCATGGCCGAGGCGGTCGGCACCCGGCCGGAGGCGGTGGTCGCCGAGATCCTGTACGGGGCCTTCGGTGCCGACATCCGGCACCTGGCCGGCAAGGTCGCCACGTCCACGATTCCCGTGCTTGCGGTGGCCGGCGACGAGGATCCGACCTGCCCGCCCTCGATGTCGCGAGAACTGGCCGAGACCACTGGCGGCATCGCGAAAGTGCTGGACGGGACGGGACATCTGCCGATGCTCGAAGAGCCCGGCCAGGTGGCGGATCTCCTTCGGACGCACATCGCCCGTGCCGAGGGAGAGGCGTCGTGACGTACTCGATCGTCGCGCGCGATCCGGTCACCGGATCGCTCGGCATCGGCGCCCAGACCCACTTCTTCGGCGTCGGCACGTTGCTGCCCTGGGCCGAGGCGGGCGTCGGCGCGGTGGCCACGCAGGCGTTCGTCAACGTCGACTACGGTCCTCGTGGCCTGGAATTGTTGCGGGCCGGCGTACCAGCACCGTCCACTGTGGACCTGCTGGTGGCGGATGACCCGGATTCCGGTTACCGCCAGCTGGGAATCGTCGACGCCCATGGCTCGGTCGGTACGTACACCGGCGAGTCCTGCGCGCCACACGCCACCTTCGCCCGGGGACATCAGGTGACGGTGCAAGGCAACATGCTGGCCGCTGACGACGTGTGCCGGGTCGCGCTCGCCGCCTTCGAGTCGGCGGACGGCGACCTCGCCGACCGCATCCTCGCCGGGCTCCTGGCCGCGGACGGCGCCGGGGGAGACGTGCGTGGTTCGCAGTCGGCCGCGTTGAAGGTGGTGTCGGGCCGTCGTGGTCCGGCACCGTGGAACGAGGTGGTCGCCGACCTGCGTGTCGACGACCACCCGGAGCCACTCGCCGATGCTGGTTCGACGCCGGCGGTGACGCCACCCGCGCCGCCGCCGCACTGCAGATACACCGCAACACCTTCCGCTACCGGCTGCAGCGCATCGAAACCCTGTGCGCCGTCGACCTCGACGACCCCGCCCAGCGATTCACGATCGAGCTGCAGACCCGCCTCCTCACCTCGCCCAGCGGACGATCCTGACTGCCGGCCGGATCGCGGGGAGGCGCTGACTCGTGGGTGTCGCACGACTTGGCCGGCCCCGCACTCCGTCCGGAGACGGCGTGCGGGGCCGGCGATGAGCCGACGCCGGGTGGGAGGGCTGGACAGGTGCCCACCCGGGCGTCGACTCAGGTCAGGACCGGGCGGCCCAGCGGGAGCGGACGGCCGCCGGTCGCGGCGGAGACGGCGCCGGCGTACAGGTACACCCCTACTGCCGTGAACGCGAACGTCACGTAACCGCCTGCCGTGGTGGCTGCTGTGGAACCGCCGACTGTGCCGTAGAGGACGAGGGCGAGTGCGATGTCGATCAAGCCGAACAGCAGCGTGAACGCGGCGGGCATCCGCAAGGTGGTCAGGGTCAGCAGGACGATCGTGATCAGCCAGGCGATCAGGAACAGGCCCTGGGTGGCGATCGCCGCGTCGGCGGAGATGCCGAACCAGTTGTGCGCCAGGCCGAGCACGAGTGCCGCGTAGCTGATCCAGAAACCGGCGAAGATCCCGAACACCGAGGCGACGGCGTTCTGGCCCAGCGCCGCTGCCCACACGGCCGCGATGAGCTGGCCCAGGCCGGTCGCGGGCAGGATGATCGCGATCGAGGCGCCGACGGCATCGGCCGGGACGTACCCGGTCAGCACCAGGCCGAGTGCGGTCGCGCCGACGATGAAGGTCGGTACGCCGATCAGGGCGGGATCGCCCGCCGGAGCGGACCGGGCGGGGGCTTCGGTTTCGGCGGCAACGTCAGTGGTCATCGGATACTCCTCGTTGAGCTGCGGATGATCCTCGAGTTCGGTCAGGTCGGGCGGCAGCCCGGAATCGGTGTGCCGCAGAGAAATGGGGAGACGCGACGGCAGCACCCCGCCGTCGGGGCCCGCTCGGTCACCGGCACCGGGACGAAACGGCGGGCCTGGCCGGTGACCGAGCCGGACGCCGAACGCGCCAGACCACGGTGTCCGGCCGGCGGGGCGGAAGGTGACCGGAATCCGTCCGTGGTCAAGGACATCAGCGAAACCTTCAAGCCACAGTGGACTCTCGCCGGTCAGCCGGTCCTGGGCCACATCCCGGACAGCTCCGGCTGGTCGTCGTCGATCAGACGATGCGCCAGTGCGATCGCCTCCTTGGGATCGATCTGGTCGAAGTCGGGATGGCCGTTGGCGAGACCGTCGAAGACGTTCGCCAGTTCGGCCGCCGCGGCCGGAGACAGGCCGGTGTCGCGGCCGCACTGCACGTAGCGCAACCGCACCACTCCCGCGGCCTGCAGCAGCAAGGCGCAGTACGAATCGTGTGCGGCTGGTGCCCGATCGGCTCGAGCATTCGGCTCTTGGCTTCCCACGCCGGCTCCCTTCCTTTCTGCTCGTCTCCCGCCGCGGCTCATCAGCGTGTCCGGAAACGACGGCTGATGCCCGTTCATCGGCGCGGTGTGGGGTCAGGCGGTGGCGTGTTTTTTGAGTTCTTTCGCGGCGGCGGCGGGGTCGGTGGCGTTGTAGATCGCGCCACCGGCGACCGCGACCTTCGCACCCGCCTCGCGCACCGACCCGATCGTGTCGATCTTCACCCCACCAGCGATCGAGAACGGCACCCCAGCCTGACGACCATCCTCCAGCAACGTCGCGATCGTGTACCCCGGACGGGCCTGCTCGTCCAGACCCGCATGAATCTCCACGAACGACACCCCCAGCTTCGCCACCTCACGAATCCGCGCCACCCGACCCTCGGTCACCGTGATCATGTCCGCCACCACACTCTTGCCGTACTTACGACCCGCCGCGACCGCACCCCGCACCGTGTCATCATCAGCGGCACCCATCACCGTCACCAGATCCGCACCCGCCTCGAACGCCAACCCCGCCTCCAACTCACCCGCATCCGCCGTCTTCAAATCCACGAACACCAGCTTGTCCGGATGCGCAGCCTTCACCGCACTCACCGCACCGATCCCCACCGACTTCACCAACGGAGTCCCCAACTCCAAAATATCCACAAACTCCGCCACCTGATTCGCCAACGTCAACGCCGACGGCAAATCCACCACATCCAACGCCACCTGCAACTCCACAACACCCTCCACAACACTCAACCCGACAACGGACACGCCACCAGCCTCACACCAGCAACCCCCACAACAATTCCCCCCAACCCCACCACCCACAACACCCCACCACATGCAAAAACCCAATCCACCAATACACACAACAAATAACCTGCCCGGGACGTGGCCTCGCGCGTACGTGCCGGGGGTCGGGCGGCTGGGGCGGCGGGGTGGAGAGGCGTGGGGGCTGCCGCCTTGGGCGTGCAGTCAGTCGCTTACGCGGCGGGTATGCGCTGGTCAGGGGGACTTTTCAACGGGACGAGGCGGGCGTGGTGACAGGCTGGATGACGGCGGTCCGTTCGTGACGGCGCGGGCGCCGTTCGTCGGTGATTCGGTGCCGGTCGTTCGTGATCGGTTGCCAGGCCGGGAGTGGGCGAAGAAGCTGTGAAACCTGTTGTCGTAAGGCCGCGGCGAGAGGTCGAATCCGAAGGAGGACGCCGGTGTTCGTACATTGCCTCGGAGCGGCGGCAGGCGGCGGTTTTCCGCAGTGGAATTGTGCTTGCGACGGGTGTCGCAGGGGCCGCGCCAAACCCGAAGCCGCCACGACCCACGCGGGAATCGCGGTTTCCGGGGACGGCGAACAGTGGTTCCTGCTGAACGCCACCCCGGACGTCCACCATCAGATAGCGGCGGATTCCGCGCTGCATCCCGGTCCGGAAATCCGGAAGACGCCGGTCGCCGGCGTGCTGCTGACCGACGCGGAGTTCGACCACACGATCGGCCTGCTGATGCTGCGGGAGGAGTCGTCGCTGACGGTGTACGGGACCTACCCGGTGCTGGAAGCGCTGACCTTGTGGTTCCCGATCCGGGACCTGCTGAGCGACTACGCGGACCTCACCTGGTCGGTGGTCGAGGCCGGCAAGCCGCTCGACCTGGACGATCGGGTGCGGGTGACCCCGTTCATGACCGGCGCCAAGGCACCCCGTTACGTCGGCACTTCCCAGCTGCGTGGGCCGTCGTCGGAGTGGGAGGTCGGCTACCGCCTGGAGGACAGGAAGACCGGCGGGATCGTCGTGTACGCACCGACGCTGCCGCGATGGGACGAGAAGTTCGCCGAGCAGGTGGCCTCGGCTGACTGCGTCTTCCTGGACGGCACGTTCTGGACCGACGACGAAATGTCGCGTCAGGGCGCGGGAAGCCGTACCGGACGGTCGATGGGGCACATGCCGGTCGGCGGCGAGGACGGCTCCGCCGGTGCACTGGCCGCGCTGCCGGCGAAGCGCAAGATCTACACCCACATCAACAACACGAACCCGATTCTCGACGAGGATTCCGCCGAGCGGCGCCGGCTCACGGACCTGGGCATCGAGATCGGTCGAGCAGGCTTGGAGGTGGAAGTATGAATGCTTGGTCCGCTGAGGAGTTCGAGGCGCGGCTACGGGCGATCGGCGAAAAACGTTACCACCATCTGCACCCGTTCAACGAGCGAATGCACTCGGGCGACCTGTCCGAGGGCGAGTTCCGCGGCTGGGTACGAAATCGCTTCTACTACCAGATGAACCTTCCGAAGAAGGACGCGTTCATCCTGACCAAGCTGCCCGGCCGCGAGGACCGGCGCAGGTGGATCCAGCGCATCATCGATCACGACGGGCGGACCGGCGACGAGGGCGGGATGGAGAAGTGGGTCCGCCTCGGCGCGGCCGTCGGGCTGACCCGCGAAGAACTCTACGACGTCGACACGGTGCTGCCCGGCGTGCGGTTCGCCGTGGACGCCTATGTGGACTTCTGCCGGGAGAAGCCGTGGCTGGAGGCCGTGGCGTCGGCGCTGACCGAACTGTTCGCGCCGGACCTGCTCAGCCGGCGGATCACCGACGTCCGGCAGCACTATCCGTGGGTCGCCTCCGAGGGCCTGGAGTACTTCCGGGCGCGGCTCACCCAGCAGCCCAAGGACATCGCGCACCTGCTGGAACTCGTGCTGGACAACGCGAAGACCAGGGACCAGCAGGACGCCTGTGCCCGGGCGCTGGAGTTCAAGTGCGACGTCCTCTGGAGCCTGCTGGATGCCGTGCAACTCGCCTACCGCAAGAGCTCATGATGGATGAAACCGATTTGACGGCGGTCCCGAAGCTGGCGACCAAGGCGATGCTCAAGCACGACAACGTCCGGGACGTGGAGTTGCTGCTGCTGCCCGAACGGGTCGTGCTGCTCAACAAGTCCGGCGCGGCGATCCTGGGTCTGTGTGACGGCAGCCGGACCGTGCGGCAGGTGGTCGACCAGCTCGAGCGGGATTTCGAGGCCGCCGAACTCGCCAACGACGTGATGACGTTCCTGCACGATGCCCGCGGACGGGGTTGGGTGGTGGTCACATGAGCGGTACGCCGCAACCGTACGGCCTGCTGGCCGAGGTCACGCACCAGTGCCCGTTGCACTGTGTCTACTGCTCGAATCCGCTGGAGTTGATGGGCCGCCAGGACGAGCTCGCCACCGAGGACTGGGTGCGGGTGATCGGCGAGGCGGCCGAGCTGGGGGTCGTGCAGGTGCACTTCTCCGGCGGTGAACCCCTCGTCCGCGGCGATCTGGAGACGCTCGTCGCCGAGTGCCGCCGCCTCGGCCTGTACACGAACCTGATCACCAGTGGCCTCGGGCTGACCGAGAGCCGCGCGAGCTCGCTCGTCGCGGCGGGCCTCAACAGCGCCCAGCTGAGCATCCAGGGTGACGCCGCCGAGTCGACGAACCTGGTCGCCGCGAGCAAACGGTTCGACAAGAAGGAAATCGCCGCGCGCATCATCCGCGAGGCCGGGCTGCCGTTGAACATGAACGTGGTCCTGCACCGGGTGAACCTGTCCCGGCTGGACGCGATCATCGACGTGTGTGTGTCGTGGGGCGCCGAACGGCTGGAGCTCGCGAACGCCCAGTACTACGGCTGGGCCCTGCGCAACCGCGGTCTGCTGATGCCGAGCAAGGTCCAGCTGGACGAGGCGGTCGGTGTCTACGAACGCCGGAAGGCCGAGCTCGCGGAGAGCATGGAACTGCTCTGGATCCTCCCGGACTACTACGAGCCCTATCCGAAGCCCTGCATGGGTGGCTGGGCGCAGAACGCGCTGACCGTCGCACCGGACGGCACCGTGTATCCGTGTCCGGTGGCGGCCGAGATCACGACGATGAACTTCGCGTCGGTTCGGGACCACAACCTCGCGTGGATCTGGTCGAAATCCGAGGCCTTCCAGGCGTTCCGGGGAACGGCGTGGATGCCCGATCCGTGTCAGAGCTGTCCACGCAAGGAGATCGATTTCGGCGGCTGCCGATGCCAGGCCTTCGCGTTGACCGGGGACGCGGCGCGCACCGATCCGGTGTGCATGCACTCGCCCGATCACCACCTGGTGCAGGAAGCCCTCGTCGGCGCCAACGAGGATGTCGTCGCGGTGGACGCCGAGGTGCTGCGCGAGAAGCTGGTCTACCGCCGCCCGACGGTGCCGGCGCGCGACCGCTGAGGGTGCGACGCGAAGGTCCGCTCGTTTCGTGAGGTGAGCTGACGCGCGGCGAGGCGGCGCGCTCTCCGACGTTCACTATGCGGTCGAACTCGAGGTAACCGCCGGCGAGCGGACTTTCGCGACGACTACATTTCGCACCCGAGTACGCGTTCGGAAGGAAAATCCGGGCTGTGCGTCGGAGAGTTCGGCGGGGCCCCGCCGCACCCGGGTTCGTGCTGGCGTTCGCGTGTGCCCTCTTTCCTCGCTTCATCCACGTCACGCAAAGCGTGCTGGCGAGTGGGCCGGACAGTGGATGGCGCAAGACTCCGGTGCCGGTGCATGCCGGAGTCCTGCGCCGGCTGGGGGTCCGCCCGCGGTTGCCGGTCAGCCACCGCGATCGCGGGAATCCGGCAGGTCGCGGCAAACTATCGACGGAAACTCGGAAATGTCGCAACCCGGGACGGACAATTGGCGGATAATCGGTGACGAGCGGCGCTGATACTGCCATGAGCGGGACGGCGCCAGGTGGTCGGCCGTACCGAAATTCGCGGCGGGAAACGAAGATCAGGTGACAGTAAACGAGTAAGCCGCACGATTCCGGAGAAAGCCCGTAGGTGGCACCGTGACGGCCGTTCATGCCCGTGCGGTGCGCGTTCGTGTCCAACAGATTGACCGGACGTACGGCACCCAGGCAATCTCGTTGAACACCGCGAGTCGCCGGTGTAACCGACAAGTGTCTTCCGGCGTTCCGCGCATGCCGCGCATTCTGACCACAGGTGACAGCACGACGTCGTCCGGAGCGAGAGGTGAAATCGTGGTTCTTCCGTCAAAGATGCCTCAGCTCGCCGATCTTGATCTGCTGCTGTCGGTCGAGAGCTACGGCAGCGTGGGAAAGGCCGCGCAGGCGCACAGTCTTTCCCAGCCGGCCGCCAGCATCCGGATCAGCGCGATGGAACGTCGCCTCGGTCTTCGGCTGCTGGAGCGTTCTCCCACCGGTTCGAAGCTCACCGAGGAAGGTGAGATGCTGGCGAAGTACGCCCGCAACGTGATGAGTGCCGCGCGGGAGCTGCTGGAGTTCGGCTCCGGTTCCCAGCCCGCCGCCGCGAAACGGTTGCGGGTCGCGGGCAGTCCGGCCATCTCCGAGCACCTGATCCCGGAATGGCTGAACCGGTCGGGGTTCTCGTTCGGTGAGGCCAGGGTCGAGGTGCAGTCAGGGAGCATCGACACGCTGCGTCAGCTGATCCGGGCGAGCCACATCGATCTCGCGTTCATCGACGGCTGGTGCCAGGCCGGCAACCACGTGCAGAAGCAGTTCGGTGACGACATGGCCACCCGCTACATCTGTGAGGACAGGCTGTCCGTGGTGGTCGGTGCGAAACACCCGTGGGCAAGGCGGACCAGCCCGCTGACGGTGCGGGAGCTGGCCTGCGCTCCACTGGTCCTGCGCGAGCGTGGCTCGGGGATCCGGGAGTTCACGGACGAACTGCTGGGCACCGCACGCACCCCGCACAGCTATGTCGAATTCCCCTCCAGCGCCGCGGTCAAGCAGACGGTCGCGACCAGCCAGCGGGTGACGGTGCTGAACATTTCCACCGTGCGGTCCGAACTCGAGGAGGGCCGGCTGAATCTGGTGACCGTCGACCAGGAAATGCCGGCGAAGCCGATCTACGCGGCGTGGAGTGAGCGCCGTGGTCTTCCGGAGTATGCGCGGGAGCTGGTGGACATCGCCGCGGCGAAGGGCAGCCCGATGCCCGTTTTCGTTCCTGGACAGAAGATCAAGAGCAGCCGGCTCGCGGAGGCGAAAACCACCATCATCGCAAGCTGAACACCCGGTACAGGTCTGTCCGGCCGGGGCTCATTGCCGAACCAGTCGTGAAATTGCCACCCCATCCGGTGTCGAGCGCAGGAGGATCAAGGTTAGATGTCAGCTCTGAACAAGATTGCGCGTACGCTCGTCTCGAATCGGCGCGGTATTCTCGCGGCCGACGAGAGCATCGGGACGATGTCGTCCCGGCTGGAGAAGGTCGGGGTCGAGCCGACCGAGGAGAACCGCCGGATCTACCGGGAACTGATCGTCACCACCCCTCGGCTCTCCGAATCGATCAGCGGTGTCATCCTCGCCGACGAGACGTTCCACCAGGAACTGGACAACGGCCGCACGTTCCCGGAGTTCCTCGACGATCTCGGCATTCTCGCCGGGATCAAGGTGGATACCGGAGCGAAGCCGCTGGCCGGCTCTCCGGAGGAGAAGATCACCGAGGGGCTCGACGGACTGCGCGAACGGGTCGCCGGCTACGAGCGGCTTGGGGCGACGTTCGCCAAATGGCGCGCCGTGCTCACGATCGGCGACAACCAGCCGTCGGCTCGCGCGGTGCAGGCGAACGTCCACGCGTTGGCGCGGTATGCCGGTCTTTGTCAGGAAGGTGGCCTGGTGCCGATCGTGGAACCCGAGGTGCTGATGGACGGCACCCACTCGCTGGCGCAGTGCCAGCAGGTGACGACTTCGGTGCTTGAGTCGTTGTTCGAGGAGCTCGAGCTGATGCGGGTGCAGCTCGACGGCATCGTCCTCAAGCCCAACATGGTGGTTGCCGGGTCCGGCAGCGGGGAGCAGCCGGCGGTCGCCGACGTCGCCCGGGCCACTGTGGACGCTCTGCGTGCCACGGTGCCCGCGTCGGTGCCGGGTATCGCGTTCCTCTCCGGTGGGCAAAGCCCGGAAACGGCGACCGAGCACCTCGGGGCGATGCAGAACTTCGATGCGCTTCCCTGGGAACTCACGTACTCGTTCGGACGGGCGCTGGTCGGTCCCGCGCTGGAGACCTGGCGCGGGGACGAAGGCAAGCGGGTCGCCGCACAGGAAGTGCTCTCCGCGCGCGCCGTGGCGAACGCCGCCGCCCGCTGAGCGTAGGTATCGAAGGCGGTCTCGGGCCCCGTTCGTCGGAGTGGAGTGAAAGTGATGAAGGCCAAGGAATGGGGCATCTCCGGGGCTGCCGGAGGTCTCCGTGTGGACGAACGCGACGCCGGCACCGATGGACCCGGTGACGGGCTCGCGCTCGAACTCGTGCGGGTCACCGAGGCCGCCGCGATCGCCGCGGGAAGGTGGGCCGGACACGGCGACGAGGAGGGCGGCAGGGCCGCTGCCGACGTGATGCACGAACTGATCAGGTCGGTGCCGATGCGCGGCGTAGTGGTGATCGGCAGAGGCACGGAGCGGGACACGCCGGTGCTGTTCAACGGCGAGACCGCCGGAGACGGGACCGGACCGGCCTGTGACATCGGGATCAGCGTGGGCGACGGCGTCCTTTCGGCGGCCGGGGACGTGCCGAACGCGCTCGCGGCGATCGCTGTTGCCGAGCCCGGTGCGCTGTACGACCCGTCGCCGGTTCTCGCCATGGAGAAGCTGGCCGTCGGACCCGATTACGTCGATGTGGTCGACATTCGCCTGCCGGTGGCGGACAACCTTCGCGCAGTCGCCAGAGCCGGCGACGCCCAGGTGTCGGACCTCGTCGTCGCCGTGCTCAACCGGCCACGGCATCGGCGACTGGTGCACGAGATCCGTGACGCCGGCGCACGGGTTCACTTGATCGAGGGCGGCGACGTCGCGGGTGCGATCGCGGCAGCGCGCCCCGAAAGCCCGGTGGACCTGATGCTGGGCACCGGAGGATCGGCGGAGGGCGTCGTCGCCGCGGCTGCCCTGTCCTGCCTCGGTGGGTCGTTGCAGGCCCGGCTGCGGTCCGAAACTCCCGGACCAGCCGAAACCGGCTTCGGTGAAGTCCTGCACACCGGTGACCTGGTACGCGGCGAGAACGTGGTGTTCTGCGCTACCGGGGTGACCGGGAACGAGGTGCTGCGCGGCGTACAGCACCACTCGGGTCGCACCACCACCCAGTCCATGGTGATGTGCGCCAAGGCGAACACGGTACGGATCGTCACCTCCGAACACCGGCCCTCCGGTGGCACGAGGAGCACCGGTCCGTATGACGGGTGAGACGACGTCCGTCCGGGCCGAGTCGCTCATCAGCCGTTACCGCGGGCTGATCTGTGATCTCGACGGTGTGGTCTACCGCGGCGCGGTGGCCATTCCCCATGCGGTGGAAACCTTGAACCGGGTGGCGGAGGACGGCGTACCGGTCGTGTTCGCGACCAACAACGCGTCCCGTCCGCCCGCGGAGGTGGGTGACCACCTCCGCGGGCTGGGCGTCACCCAGCAAGGCTGGTCGGTGGTCAACAGTTCTCAGGCGGCCGCGGCGTACCTGACGGCGCGTCTGGCCCCGGGCGCGCGCGTCTGCGCGGTGGGCGGGCCAGGCGTCGCGCACGCGCTCACCGAAGCCGGGTTGACCGCGGTACGCGCCGCGGACCTGGAGAACGCACCGGTCGAGGCTGTGGTGCAGGGACTGGGTTTCGACATCACCTGGCGCGAACTCTCGGCGATCAGCAGGCTCGCCGAAGCCGGGGCCACCTGGGTGGCCACGAATGTCGACCTCACGTTGCCCACCCCGTACGGGCGTGCGCCCGGCAACGGGGCCTTGGTCGCGTTGGTGCAGACGGCGACCAGTGTCTCGCCGCACGTGGTCGGGAAGCCGCAGGCCGCGCTCTTCGACCTCGCCCGCGACCGGCTCGGTACCGAGCGGCCGGACACTCTGGTGTGCGGGGACCTGCTGGACACCGACATCAAGGGCGCCAACGCTTCCGGCCTCGACTCGCTCTTCGTCCTGACCGGTGCCTCCCGGCTCCGGGACCTCGCCTTCGCCGAGCGGCCCGCGCGTCCGACGTACGTCGCCGCCGACCTGAGCGGACTGCGCACGCCCGGACTGCCGTTGCACACCACCTCGCGCGAGTACCTCGTCGAACTCGGGCCGGACGCCGTACCGCGCATGGCGGATGCCGGCGACAACGGCACACTGCTGCAGTCTGTGGTCACCATGGCGTGGGCGGCCAGGGACGCCGGTCGCGCGGTCTCCGACGACGCCGGCGTGTGGGACCGGATCGAACGGCAGCTCGGAGTTTCCCTTCCGGCACAAGCGACACACTGAAGCCGCCCTTGCCGGTCGCGCGGTGGCCATCGCTGTAGTCGATGGCCACCGCGCGGCATTCCAGTGGGACGCTTGCCGCGCCCCGTGCGGACGGCACAACCCGTGCGGGGCCGGGGGATGGGTCAGCGCACGGGTTCTCCTGGCAGCGCGGGCGGTTCACCGGACCGCTCGTAATCCGAGAGCAGATCGATCCGGCGCTGGTGACGGCCGCCCTCGAATCGGGTGGTGAGGAACGCTTCCACGATGCGTTCGGCCTCCTCGACTGTGTGCATCCGGGCGCCGATGCCGGCCAGCTGCGCGTTGTTGTGCAGGCGGGCCAGCCTGGCGGTGTCCACATTCCAGGTCAGCGCGGCGCGGGCGCCGGGCACCTTGTTCGCGGCGATCTGTTCGCCGTTCCCGGAGCCGCCGATGACGATGCCGAGGCTGCCTTCGTCGGCGACGACGCGCCGTGCGGTCTCGACGCAGAACGGTGGATAGTCGTCATTCGCGTCATAGCCGGCGGGGCCGACGTCGGTCACCTCGTAGCCGAGACCGGAAAGTCTCGTGACGAAGTGGTTCTTGAGTTCGAATCCAGCGTGATCAGAGCCGAGGTAGATGCGCACGCACGCCATTCTAAGTGAAGTTCGCGAGATTGTCCGGACGCAGACGAGGTATTTCCGGAGCGCATTGTCCGGTGGTCAAGGTCGAGTCTTGGGCGGTGGCTGTGGAATTGTGGTGGATACTGATGGGTGAGCGCGGCGACCCGACGGCCACGGTCGAACGCCGGACGGCAACGGGCACCGGACTGTCTCGGTTCAGTCGGCCACTGTCCGGGCGCAGATGGTCCGGACGAGATCGGCTGCACGGCTCTGACCAGGCCGTCGTCCGTCGTCACGGTCCGTTGACCCGCCGTGCGCCGCCGGTGTGCGGGCCCGGCCCACTCGTCGGCTCCGGGACGCCGTTCGGCACTGGTTACCGACCACTGGTGCCAGGTCGGTTGCGGGGGCCGCGTTAAATCGAAGATGCTCTTTCATGACCGCGGTATTTCGGGAGGTTGTCCTCGAAATTGCGCGGATCACGAATGTCCGGTATTTGCCCGGTCGCCGGGCGCAGCCAACAGGAGGAGGAACATATGAAGTGGGAAACTCCGCAGTACACGGTGGTCGAGGTCTGCGCTGAGGCCACCGGCTACTTCTACCGGGCCTGACAGCCGGGGCCCCGTGGCCTGTGCTGCTCGATTTCTCGTAGTCGCGGCAGGTGGCTAGGCCTGCGACGGGACTACGCCCGGGTCGACGCAAGGCCCCTGGATTCACGAGTCGATCGTCCAGGGGCCTTTGCGTCACTCGGTGAAAAGCGGGGCCGGCGTGCCTCGCGCGGGCAAGTGCTCCGTTCCCGGTGAGAAGTGAATTTCGCGCCGTAGAAACGTGATTCCCTGCCGATCTCCCGGTCCCCCTGGTCATGCATTCGAGGTGGTTCAAAGGTGACACTCGAGTTTCTTCCGCTGATCGCGCTCGCTTTCGGCCTCGCTCTCGACAACTTCCGTTCGTCGATCGCCATCGGAACGATCCCCTTCGGCTGGCTCCGCGCTTTCCAGGTGGCGATCGTATTCGGGGTGTGGGACGCCTTGAGCCCGCTGCTCGGCGGACTGATCGGACACTTCCTCGGCGAGTTCCTCGGAGACTGGGCGGACTACATCGGGGCGGCCGCGCTGGGACTGTACGGTATCTACTTCATCGTCGGAGCGATCCGGAACCCGCAGCCGGAAGAGGACGACCTGGACCATCCCTGGGTGACGCTCTTCGGTATGCCACTCTCGCTGAGCATCGACAACTTCGTCGCCGGTGCCGGCCTCGGGATCGCGGGCTTCTCCCTCATCGTCCCGATGCTGACTTTCGGCGCCATGACGGTGGTGATGTCGTTCGCCGGGCTCTTCGTGGGGCGGATGGCCGCCAAGGTCATCCGGATCCGTGCCGACCTGCTCTGCGGTATCTCGCTCCTCGGTTCGGCAATCCTGCTGCCGCTGGTCTTCGACTGACGACGCCTCAGGTCCGGCAACACCGGGGAGGATCCTGATGCCCGAGAATCCCGATACCCACGTCTACCGCACGTACGACAAGGTGCTGGGTGAGACGCGGCCGGCTCGGCGGCGGAATCATCCGGTGGCGGGGGGCAACGCCAACGACTGGTGGCCGCACCGGCTCAACCTGAAGGCATTGCGCCGCAACCAGTCTGCGAACAATCCGCTGGGCGCCGACTTCGACTACGCCGCGCGGTTCGCGACGGTGGATCTCGAAGAGCTGGCGCGTGAGGTCGACGAGGTGCTGACGACCTCGCAGGACTGGTGGCCCGCCGACTTCGGTCACTACGGTCCCCTTGTCCTGCGCATGGCCTGGCACGCCGCGGGTACCTACCGGATCTTCGACGGGCGGGGTGGTGCGAGCGCCGGAATGCTGCGCTTCGCCCCGTTGAACAGCTGGCCGGACAACCGCAATCTGGACAAGGCACGCCGGTTGCTGTGGCCGGTGAAGAAGAAGTACGGCCGCAGGATCTCCTGGGCCGACCTGATGGTCTTCGCGGGAAACCGCGCACTGGAGTCGATGGGTTTCCGGACTTTCGGGTTCGGCGGCGGTCGCGAAGACGTGTGGGAGCCGGACGAGACGTACTGGGGCCCGGAACGCAAATGGCTGTCCGACGAACGGTACAGCGGTCTGCGTGAGCTCGACGCACCGCTGGCAGCCGCCGAGATGGGACTGGTCTACGTCGATCCGCAGGGCCCGGCCACCAACCCCGACCCGGTGCTCGCCGCCCGCGACATCCGGGAGACCTTCAAGCGGATGGGGCTGGACGACGAGGAAACGGTGGCGCTCATCGCGGGTGGGCACACTTTCGGCAAGACGCACGGCCCGGCGGATCCGAACGTGACCGGTGGCCCCGAACCCGAGGCGGCGCCGCTCACCGACCAGGGCCTCGGCTGGATCGGCGGGTACGGCAGCGGCATCGGGCCGGACGCCGTCAGCACCGGACTGGAAGGCATGTGGACCCGCACACCGGTCACCTGGGACCACACGTTCTTCGAGACACTGTTCGACTACACCTGGGACGTCGAGCTCAGCCCTGCGGGCCTGTGGCAGTGGGTGCCGAGCGACGGCCAGGGCGAGGGCACCGTGCCGGACCCCTTCGACCCGGATACCAGACACCATCCGGTCATGCTCACCACCGACCTGTCGTTGCAGCAGGATCCGAGCTACGAGGCGATCTCGCGGCGGTTCATGGAGCACCCGGAGCAGTTCGAGGACGCGTTCGCGCGGGCCTGGTTCAAGCTGACCCACCTCGACATGGGCCCGATCCAGCGCTACCTGGGGCCGCTCGTCCCGGATGAACGGCTGATCTGGCAGGACCCGGTGCCGGAGGTGGACCACGAGCTCGTGGACGCCGCCGACGTCGCCGCCCTCAAACGCGAAATCCTCGAATCCGGCCTGACGGTGGCACAACTCGTCTCCACGGCGTGGGCGTCGGCTTCGACCTACCGCGGCAGCGACAAGCGTGGCGGGGCGAACGGGGCGCGGATCCGGCTCGAACCGCAGCGCGACTGGGCGGTCAACGAGCCCGCGCAGCTGGGTGCCGTCCTGGCCATGCTGGAGGCGATCCAGCAGCGGTTCAACGCCTCCCAGCAAGGAAACAAGCGCGTCTCGATCGCCGACCTGATCGTGCTCGGCGGCTGTGCGGCGGTGGAACACGCCGCCGCGGCCGGTGGCCACGTCCTCGACGTTCCGTTCCGTCCCGGACGCACCGACGCGACTCAGGAATGGACCGACGTCGAGTCGTTCGACGCGTTGCGGCCCGTCGCGGACGGATTCCGCAACTACCTCGGTGACGGCTTCTGGATGCCCCCGGAGCATTTGCTGATCGACCGGGCGGACCTGCTGACCCTGAGCGCGCCGGAGATGACCGTGCTGATCGGCGGACTGCGGGTGCTCGGAGCCAATCACCGGCGTTCCGCGGTGGGCGTGCTGACCTCGGCGCCGGGAACACTGACGAACGACTTCTTCGGCACCCTGCTGGACGAGAAAACGGAATGGGCGCCGAGCCGGAACGGGGACACCTGGGCCGTCGTCTACGAGGGCCGCGACCGGGACACCGGTGCGGTGAAGTGGACCGCGAGCCGCGTCGATCTGGTCTTCGGCTCGAACTCCGAACTGAGGGCGCTCGCCGAGGTCTACGCGAGCGAGGACGCGGGCGGGAAGTTCGTCCGGGACTTCGTCTCCGCGTGGGTGAAGGTCATGGAACTCGACCGGTTCGATCTCCCCCGGCCGTGGCGGCACCGATGAACCCGGACGAAACCCTTCTGCAGCAACACAATCGGCGCTCCCGCGGCCGGCGGGACGCGGCAGGGGACGTGCTCGATGTGCGGGCTGCCGCGGCCGATCGTCCGGCGCGAGAGCGCACGAACGGTAGCTCATCGCGGGGGAACGGCGGGGCCGGGCCGGTCGGTGGCGATGGATATCCGAATGGCTTGCGCCGGTGTAGAGTTCGAACTCGTCACCAGCCAGGAAATCGGTTTTCGGGTGACGGATCAGGACAATCGAGATCCTTGGTTGTCGCGCCCACGTCGACCAGAACAACGACACCGGCGCTTTCGGGAAATCAACGTGTTCCGCGAATTCTGTCAGAACCTGCATTTTTGCTGACGAGGAGGTGAAGTCCGATGACGATTGCCCAGGAACGAGAGGATCTCCTGGCCGAGCTCGGCGGACAGAACAGGGCGACGATCGGTGCCGTGCTCGGGACCGGCTCGATCGCCAAGGCGGTCGAGCGTGCCGACGGGACGATGGAAGCGACCATCCGGATCCCGGAGGACGCGATGGCCTGGGAGCCGGGCGTGCTGATCCTGCCGCACGGCGGCACTCTCGAGCTGACGATCATCAACGACGACAAGAACACCCACGCCTGCCTGCTGCCCAGTAACGGCGACCGGCAGTTCATCGGCCTGCTGAACCACTCGAAGGGCAGCGCGACCCTCGAACTGGACGGCCCCGGCTGCTACTGGTACGGCTCGCCCGCCGGCAACGACGAGGGCCGGGGCCTGCAGGCCGCCATCGTCGTGACCGGTGAGGTGCCGCCGGAAGCGAAGCTCGACCGCCCCGCCCAGCCGCGTCCGTAGAAAGGCAGGAACCACCCATGACACTCGAATACGTCGATGCCGGCAAGGCGTTCGACCACGGTCAGCTCTCCAATCTGCCGCACAGCGCGCCGGACGTGACGCGCGGCGTCAACTACGAGCGCATCCTCCAGGCGCGCAGTGAATCCCAGAACTGGATCACCTACTACGGCGACTACGACGGCAAGCGGCACAGCCTGCTCGACGAGATCAACGTCGACAACGTCAAGAACCTCAAGGTCGCCTGGATCTTCCAGGCCGGCGCGACCGGGATGATCGCCTCCACCTCGACGTATGCGTTCGAGGCCTGCCCGCTCGTCGTCGACGGCGTCATGTTCGTGACCGGCTGGGACGGCTGGCTCTGGGCGCTGGACGCCAAGACCGGCGAGCAGCTGTGGCGCTACAAGCACGCGATCCCGATCGACGTGACGCTGTGCTGTGCCAACGTCAACCGCGGCTGCGCGGTGGCGAACGGCAAGGTCTACATGGTGACCCAGAACGCCCAGCTGGTGGCGCTCGACGCCACCAACGGCCGGAAGGTCTGGCAGAAGACCATCGGTGACGTGCGGGCGGGTGAGAGTGCTTCGCTGGCTCCGCTGGTCATCAAGGACACCCTCATCACCGGTTCCGCCGGTGGCGAGTACGGCGTCCGCGGTCACATCGACTGCTGGGACCTCGAAACCGGTGAGCAGCGCTGGCGCACCTACACCGTGCCGAAGCCCGGTGAGCCGGGCTCGGAGACCTGGCCCGCCGACGGCGAGGCCTGGCAGCGCGGTGGCGCGAACCACTGGGTCACCGGAACCTACGACCCGGAGCTGAACCTCTACTTCGCGGGCACCGGCAACCCGGCTCCCGACTTCGACGGTGAGGTCCGGGAGGGCGACAACCTCTACACCGACAGCGTGGTGGCACTCGACGTCGACACCGGCGAGATCAAGTGGCACTACCAGTTCACCCCGCACGACCTGTGGGACTACGACTCCACGATGGAGATGACCCTGTTCGAGCGGGACGGCAAGAAGCTGCTCGCCCACTTCGACAAGAACGGGTACATGTTCGTCCTCGACCGCACCAACGGCGAGCTGCAGCACGTCACTCCGTTCGTCGACCGGATCGACTGGGGCGCCATCACCCGCGACGGCAAGTTCCTGCCCCGGAAATACCCGGACAAGGAGGGCGAGCCCTGCCACTTCTTCCCCGGCCCCGCCGGCGCGAAGGAATGGACGCACGCCTCGTACAACCCGGACCACGACCTGTTCTACGTCCCGGTGGCCGACGTGGGCGCCACGGCCACCCGGCGTCGACGCGAGTTCAAGGAAGGCATGCCGTACTGGGGTGCCGCCGTCGAGGTCGACATCGACAACATGGCCGGGTCGGTCAGCGCGTTCGACTCCCACGGTGAGGAGAAGTGGCGCCACCGGCTCACCAACATGCCGATGGCCGCGTCGACACTGAGCACCGCGGGGAACGTGGTGTTCGCGGGTACGCCCGCGGGCGAGTTCCTGGCGCTGCACGCCGAAACCGGTGAGAAGCTGTGGAGTTTCCAGTGCGGCAGCGGGCACCACAGCAGCCCGAGCACCTTCACCGTCGAGGGCAAGCAGTACATCTCGGTGCCGGTCGGCTGGGGCGGCTGGCTGGAAGGCATCGTCCCCGGCCTGTCCGGGCAGGGGCACGGTGCCGCGCTGATCACGTTCGCCCTGTGATCGGGAACGGCTGTGCTCGGGAACGGGACTGAAGCGTACTGAGCGAGGCCCGAGGTAACTCCTTTTCCCGCCCGTGCTCGGGCCGTCCGTGGGACGGCCCGAGCACGGGCGGGTTCCCGCATGCGCACCCGGCCGTGCGGAACCAGCGGACGGAAACTACAGGTGATCTGATGAACCAGTCGTCGGTGCCCCAGCAGGACAACGGACCCAGGCTTCTGCCGTGCCAGTACTGCGGGGAGGCCTACGGGCCCGAAGACGTCGCGCGGCACACCGAGCCGGTGCGCTGCGGGCCGTGCATCACCTGCGTGGACAAGCCCGCGTGCTTCAGCTGTCGTCTCATGTACTGCGTGTGCGACGTGCACCGGTACCGAGGGTGAACCACCCCGCGGGGTTGCCGTAGCCGGGAAGCGTCTCAGATGTTCAGCGCCCGCCGGACCACCGGGGTGTTCCGGCGGGAAACCGGCACCATCGTCTTCTCCTGGTCGTCCATGACCAGGAACAGCTCGCCCTTGAACCGGCGCTCGACCTCGCGGATGCGGCTGAGGTTCACCACGTACTGCCGGTGCACGCGCAGGAAGCCCGAATCGCTCAGCTCGGTCTCGAGTTTGTCGAGGCCCGGCGAGGCGGAGCGCAGCCGTCCTTCGTCCGTGGACAGCCACACGTCGTTGCCGTCCGACTGCGCGAACGAGACTTCCGGGAGCTGCAGCAGGACCATCCGGTTGCCGCGGATCGCGACGACCCGGTGCGGCTGCGTCTGGATCGGGCTGTCGTTACCCGTGCGCGGCAACGGATCCCCGCCGGATACTCCGAACGAGACGAGGTTGCCGACCAGGTGCCCGGACAGAAACACCGGCCGGAAGCTGATGGACATCGGTTCGTTGGCGAGCCGGGTGAAGATCTGGGTCGAGCCGACCCAGCCGGGATCGCGGGTGGCCTGTTTCGCGGCATATCCGGCGGCCCGGATGAATTCCGGCAGTTCCGGCTTCCACCGCACCGCGGGGTCGGGCGCCGGCGTGGAGCCAGGGATACCGAGCAGCACGCCCGCGGTGTCGTCGGCGAGCACCACCCGGCCCGCGGAGTCCACGGCCGCGAGTGCCGCGCTCGAGCGCGACCTGGCGTCGTTGAAGGCCGCGATCAGCTCGGCACCGTCGTCCTGGGCACGCCGGCGCAGGATGCGCTGGGTGACCGTGGCGGCGTTGCCGAGCCACGCTGCCGCGGCCGAGGGGAGCTCGCCGCGCCAGCACGAGATGTTGAGCACTGCCACCGGTTTCCTGGTCACCACGTCCCGTACCGCCACGCCGGCGCAGGTCCAGTCGTGGAAGGCCTGGCACCAGTGCTCGGCTCCGCGGATCAGCACCGGGGTGTAGGACATCAGCGCGGTGCCCATGCCGTTGGTCCCGGTGGCGCCCTCCGACCAGCAGAACCACGGTGCCAGGTTGGCGTCGTCGGCGACGGTGCGCGTGGCCTGGTCTCCCCATTGGGCCAGGACGCGGCCGCCGGCGTCGGTGATGGTCACGATGCCGCCGAGAGTGCTGACCTCGTGCGCCAGCGAGGCGGCGCGGAAGCCGAGCTCGGCGATCACGCCGTCGTGCTCGAGCGCGTGGTCGACTTCCGCGACGGCCACCGGGGCTTCGGTGAGGTACGGGTCGACCCGGTACTGGTCCCGGCACCGGTGCCAGGAGATCGCGATCTCGGGGCGTACGCCGCGGAGGTCGTCCCCGCCCGCCACGAACCGCTCCCAGGCGCCGTGCACCGTGGCCTCGCCGCGGCCGCGAGAGGTCGGTTCGAGCCGGCGTACCTGTGCCATGTGAGACCGCCTTTGGTCTGTCGCCAACCCGGATGGCGTACTCGCGCGCGGTTTCGGTGACCGCTCGTGTACCGCCTGGAGTGCCGGGCCTTGCCCCGTCGCTTGGCCGTCGCCGAAGCTAAGCTCTCCGGTCAGCCGAGGGCAAGCGAACTGGGATGACCGCGCGCGAACGACTGACGAACGGTCGCGCGACGGCGACGACCGGTGGCCATCGGCACACCAGCGGTCGCTGCGCGGTGTTCGGGTGCGCGGCCTCCAGTATGCCCGGCTTGACCCGCATTGCTGTTGTGCCGCATGATGTTTCGCTGATCGACCACGTGTTGTGAAGGCGTCCGCCGTGGTTGTCCGTCCGACGGATTGCCCGGTTTTTCCGGCGACCGACAGCCGATCTTGATTGTCTACAGGCAAGTGGTTGAACGACACGAACATGTCTTGCAATGTCGTACGGCGCGGGGTTACGTTGGCTTTTCCGTCACCGCCCGGTGGTCCCAGAAAACCCCGGCGCGCCAGGCGACAAGGAGGTGGCGATGACCGGGACAGTGCCGCCGCTGGCGATCGCACCGAGCAGGCGCAGCGGTCGTGACCGCGGGCCCGGTGGTTCGCTGGTGACCACGTCGTCCGCGAGGGAAGTGGCTCGCGCGTGGGAAAGCTTCGCCGCCGGTGAGGACGTGGAAACGGGAGTACGGCCCGAGATACTGGCCTCCTGGTACCGGTGCCGGGACCGGTACGACGTGGACCGGACGCTGGACGTCGCGCCGGGGGCCCGCAGCGAGGCCGCGGAACGCATCGACAACGGTGTCATCTTCACCGCGCTCGGCGGGCTGGGTGCGTTGGCGGGCAAGGAAGTGGAGCGGGACGGCGCCGTCGTCACGGTCACCGACGGGGACGGGCGCGTTCTCGGGAGCTGGGGCGACCCGACCGCGCAGCGCCGGGCCGAACTGCACAACCTGGCTCCGTGGTCGTCGTGGTCGGAGCAGTGCACCGGAACGAACGGGATGGGGACCTCACTCGAGATGTCCGGCCCGGTGACCGTGACGGGGCCGGAGCACTGGTGTGAAGCCTTCCACCAGTGGGCCTGCGCGGGCATTTCCATCCGCGACGTGGTGACGGGTTCACCGGTCGCGTCGATCAACATCTCGCGGTGGAACGCGTCGCTGTCCGAGCTCGTCCCGGCGTGGCTGACGACGGCGGTCGCCTGCGTCGAGCAGGAGATCTACCGGCGCGCTGTCTACGAGGCCGACAAGGTCATCTTCGAGTTCAACCGGAAATCCGCCCAGTTCAGCGGTCCGTTCATGGCGATCGACCGTGGCGGGAACGTGGTCGCGGCCAACGAAGCGGCGGTCTCGTTGCTCGGACTGACCGGGGAGACCCCCATCGCCGCGGGGGCGATCGAACCGGCGCAACGCTGGATGCCGGAGATCTCCGGGCTGTCCGGCGTGGTGCGGTGGGCCAAGGACCGGGCACAGGCGGCCACCGACTGGAGCGGCTACGCGTGTCTGCCGATGGGGCCCGGCGAGGACGCCACCTCGCTGACGATGCGGCCCGTTGTCGACGCGAACCACGTGGTGGGCATGCTGTGCGCTTTCGGGGTGCAGGAAGGCGAACCTTACGAGAGCCCGTCGGAAGCCGCGGCCGGTCCACTGCCAAGACGGGTCATCGGAATGCGCAACGACCGGCTGGTCCTGCTCGCTCCGTCGGAGATCCGCTATGCCGAGGCCGACCGGAACATCGTGTGGCTCAGCACGGAACGGGGCAGGATCCAGGCCGCCACCCGCGGCCTGGAAAACGTCGAACGGTTGCTGACGCCCTACGGGTTCAGCCGGGTGCACCGGCGTTTCCTCGTCAACCTCCGCCGGGTCGCCGAGCTGGAGCGCGGCATCAAGGGCGAACTGTTCCTGATCATGGACTCCCGTTCACACGAGTTCGTTCCCGTTTCCCGGCGGCACGCCCCGGAGCTGCGACGCATGCTCGGGGTGTGAGCCACCGGCCGTCATCGGGCCGAACAAGGGGTTCCGGCGGGAATCAACGCCTGCGGTGCGTGGAGGAGGCCGCCGCCTGGCTGCGCAGCCCCGCCACGGCACGTGCCGGGTCGTCGGCGGCGTAGACGGCCGAACCGGCCACGAAGCAGTCGACACCGGCTTCGGCCGCCTGTTCGATCGTGCCGGTGTTGATGCCGCCGTCGATCTCCACCACCAGGTTCAGGTGGCCGGTGTCGACCATCGTCCGCGCCGTGCGCACCTTGCCGAGGACCTCGGCGATGAACTTCTGGCCGCCGAAACCGGGCTCCACGGACATGACCAGCAACGTGTCGTAGTGCTTGAGCACGTCGAGGTAGGGCTCAAGGGGTGTGTCCGGCTTGATCGCCAGCCCCGCCTTCGCACCCGCGGCCCGCAGGTTCTTCGCGAGCTTGACCGGGTCGTCGGCGGCCTCGACGTGCACGGTCACGTTGTAGGAACCCGCTTCCGCGTAACCGATCGCCCAGCGATCCGGATTCTCGATCATCAGATGGCAATCCACCGGCAGTCCGGTGGTCGCCAGCAGTGACTGCACGACCGGCAGGCCCAGCGTCAGGTTCGGCACGAAATGCGCGTCCATGACGTCCACGTGCAGCCAGTCGGCTCCTCGGCCCTGCTGCCCTTCCACCACGGCCACTTCGTCGGCGAGCCGGGCGAAGTCGGCGGAGAGGATGGACGGCGCGATCAACGGCTGCTTAGTCACGAAACTCAGCGTAAAGCAGCCGGCGAACCCGGTGGCTATTTGTTGTGTGTATTGGTGGATTGGGTTTTTGCATGTGGTGGGGTGTTGTGGGTGGTGGGGTTGGGGGGAATTGTTGTGGGGGTTGCTGGTGTGAGGCTGGTGGCGTGTCCGTTGTTGGTTGTGAGTGTTGTGGAGGGTGTTGTGGAGTTGCAGGTGGCGTTGGATGTGGTGGATTTGCCGTCGGCGTTGACGTTGGCGAATCAGGTGGCGGAGTTTGTGGATATTTTGGAGTTGGGGACTCCGTTGGTGAAGTCGGTGGGGATCGGTGCGGTGAGTGCGGTGAAGGCTGCGCATCCGGACAAGCTGGTGTTCGTGGATTTGAAGACGGCGGATGCGGGTGAGTTGGAGGCGGGGTTGGCGTTCGAGGCGGGTGCGGACCTGGTGACGGTGATGGGTGCCGCTGATGATGACACGGTGCGGGGTGCGGTCGCGGCGGGTCGTAAGTACGGCAAGAGTGTGGTGGCGGACATGATCACGGTGACCGAGGGTCGGGTGGCGCGGATTCGTGAGGTGGCGAAGCTGGGGGTGTCGTTCGTGGAGATTCATGCGGGTCTGGACGAGCAGGCCCGTCCGGGGTACACGATCGCCACGTTGCTCGAGGATGGTCGTCAGGCGGGGGTGCCGTTCTCGATCGCTGGTGGGGTGAAGATCGACACGATCGGGTCGGTGCGCGAGGCGGGTGCGAAGGTCGCGGTCGCCGGTGGCGCGATCTACAACGCCACCGACCCCGCCGCCGCCGCGAAAGAACTCAAAAAACACGCCACCGCCTGACCCCACACCGCGCCGAGAGCGCGAATTCCCGAAAACACCGAATTCATCAGGAGTGCGCGTCCATGGCAGCACAGGAATCGATCCCGAGACACCGGGCGATCGAATCGACCGACGACGTCGCTCGCTTGACCACCAGGCGAGTTCCCGAGGACTGGACGGAGCTGGACCGGCGCGCGGTCGACACCGCACGGGTGCTGGCCGCGGATGCTGTCGAGAACTGCGGCAGCGGGCACCCCGGCACGGCCATGAGTCTCGCGCCCGTCGCCTACGCGCTGTTCCAGCGGGTCCTGCGGCACGACCCGGGTGACGCGCAGTGGATCGGCCGGGACCGGTTCGTGCTCTCGGCCGGCCATTCGAGCCTCACCCTCTACATCCAGCTGTTCCTCTCCGGCTACGGACTGGAACTCGACGATCTGAAAGCCTTGCGCAGGTGGGATTCGCTGACCCCTGGCCACCCCGAGTACGGGCACACCACCGGCGTCGAGACCACCACCGGCCCGCTCGGCCAGGGCCTGGCCAACGCGGTCGGCATGGCCATGGCCGCCCGCCGCGAGCGCGGGCTGTTCGATCCGGACGCCGAGCCGGGCCGCAGCGTGTTCGACCATCAGGTCTACGTGATCGCCTCGGACGGCGACATCGAGGAGGGCGTCACCTCCGAGGCTTCGTCGCTGGCCGGAACGCAGCAGCTCGGCAACCTCACGGTGATCTACGACAGCAACGAGATCTCCATCGAGGACGACACCCGCATCGCGCTGTCCGAGGACACCGCGAAGCGCTACGAGTCCTACGGCTGGCACGTCGTCACGGTCCACGGTGGCGAGGACGTGACCGGATTCCTGGACGCGGTCGAGCAGGCCAGGGCCGAGACCACCCGTCCGACCCTGATCGTGCTGCGTACCGTGATCGGCTATCCGGCACCGACGAAGATGAACACCGGCAAGGTGCACGGCGCCGCGCTGGGCGCCGAGGAGCTCGCGGCGGTCAAACTCGCCGTCGGTTTCGAAGCGGAGCGCAGCTTCCAGGTCGACGACGAGGTCCTGCGTCATACCCGTGCGGTGACCGAACGGGGCCGGGCCGATCACGAGAAGTGGCAGCTCGAGTTCGACGCATGGGCGCGGGGCAATCCGGAACGCAAGGCGTTGCTGGACCGCATCAGCAAGCGCGAGCTGCCCGCCGGCTGGGCCGCGGGCCTGCCCAGCTGGGAGACCGGCGGCAAGGCGGTCGCCACGCGCAAGGCCTCGGCCGCGGTGCTGGCCGAGCTCGGCGCGGTGCTGCCCGAACTCTGGGGCGGGTCGGCGGATCTGGCCGAGAGCAACAACACCACGATCAAGGGCGCGGACTCCTTCGGTCCGGCCGAGATCTCGACGAACGCCTGGCAGGCCAACCCGTACGGCCGGACGCTGCACTTCGGAATCCGCGAGCACGCGATGGGGTCGATCCTCAACGGCATCGCGCTGCACGGGGGAACCCGCCCGTACGGCGGTACGTTCCTGATCTTCAGCGACTACATGCGTCCGGCGGTGCGCCTGGCCGCGTTGATGAAGCTGCCGACGATCTACGTGTGGACCCACGATTCGATCGGCCTCGGTGAGGACGGCCCGACCCACCAGCCCGTCGAGCAGCTGGCCTCGCTGCGCGTCATTCCCGGGATGTCGGTGGTGCGCCCGGCCGACGCGAACGAGACCGCGCACGCGTGGAAGGCCGTGCTGGAGGACACCAGCGGTCCGGCAGGGCTGGCGCTGAGCCGTCAGGACCTGCCGATCCTGGCGGGCACCTCCGCCGAAGGCGTGGCGCGCGGCGGTTACGTGCTCGCGGAGGCGTCCTCGGGCAGCCCCGAGGTGGTGCTCGTCGGCACCGGATCCGAGGTCCAGCTCGCCGTGGCGGCCAGGGAAATCCTCGAAGCCGAAGGCGTGGCCACGCGGGTGGTGTCCATGCCGTGCGTGGAGTGGTTCGACCGGCAGGACCGGTCGTACCGGGACCGGGTGCTGCCCCCGTCGGTCCGCGCGCGCGTGATCGTCGAAGCGGGCACGGCGCAGCCGTGGCACCGATTCGCCGGCGACAGCGGTGAAATCGTGTCGCTGGAGCATTTCGGTGCCTCGGCGGACTTCAAAACCCTGTTCCGCGAGTTCGGCATCACGACCGAGGCCGTGGTCGAAGCGGCACGACGAAGTGTGCGTTCCGTGCGACCGAATTGATACCGGCCGTTCGCACCGGCGGCCCCGGCAAGTCTGCCGGGGCCGCCTTGTCGTGCTTTCGGCCAGCATTCGTTATGCCAATTACGGGATAGTGCTTCCCAATGTCGTAAGCCTTGCCGGGCACCGCGAATGTCGAGAATCATCGTGGTCTGAGCGGCTCATCGGTGCCGCTGACACGATCCGCGCGATGGCGTGTGCACCGTACCCGGCGAAGTGACCGGCGAATGCCGTCCGCCCGGCAAGTGGAGGAAGATCTCGTTGACGCAGTCGACCACGAAAAAGCTTGACTCCAGCCAGTTCTCGGACGCGGCGCGGGCCGTCGTCGGGGAGGTGGACAAGGTGAGCGCGGGCGTGCACTCGCCCGCCTGGATTCGTGCCGGTGCCCTGTTGCTCAAGGCACCGACGGTGTTCACGATCGGCACCGGGCGCAGTGGGCTCGCCCTGCAGATGGCCGCGATGCGGTTCATGCACCTTGGGCTTCCCACCCACGTCGTCGGGGAGGTGACCGCTCCCGCGATCGGTTCGGGCGACGTGCTCGTGGCGGCTTCGGGCTCGGGCTCGACCGCCCGCGTGGTGCGGGCCGCCCAGACCGCCCGTGACCAGGGCGCGAACGTGATCGCGCTGACCACGGCCGCGGATTCGGCGTTGGCCAAGGCCGCCACCGAGGTCCTGATCATCCCGGCCGCGGACAAGCAGGACTTCGACGGGACCGCCTCCGTCCAGTACGCGGGCAGCCTGTTCGAACAGTCCGTGCTACTGATCACCGACGCGCTGTTCCACACGCTGTGGCAGACGAGCGGGACGCAGGCCCGCGAGCTGTGGCGGCTGCACGCGAATCTCGAGTGATTGCACCGTCATCGCGAACTCCGGCGTCCTGATGCCACCGACGAGAATGGAGCCCCAGATGCAGTATCGGAGCGAGGTCGCGCCGCGGACTTCCGGCGATCTCCACACTCTGGAGTCGGTGGCGCTGGCCGCGACCCGTGGTGCCGCGCTGGCCAGCTATCCCTGGGTGGGCCGCGGCGACCAGAAAGCCGCCGACGCGGCGGCGACCACGGCGATGCGCGCGGCACTGGCCGACGCACCCGGGCGGGGAAGGGTGGTCATCGGGGAGGGCGAGAAGGACGACGCCCCGATGTTGTTCAACGGCGAGATCGTGGGCAACGGCCAGGGACCGGACTTCGACATCGCCGTCGATCCCCTCGAGGGAACCTCGTTCTGCGCGCACGACCTGCCCGGCGCACTGGCGACGATCGCGTTCGGCGACGCGGGAACGTTCTGGTCGCCCGGCCCGGGGTTCTACATGGACAAGATCGTGGTGCCGCCCCGGGCGAAGGACGTCATCGATCTGGACGACCCGCCCGAGCAGACCTTGGCCAACGTCGCGAAGGCCCTCGGCAAGCAGGTCGGCGAACTCCGCGTGGTCATCATGGACAAGCCGCGGCACAAGGAGCTGATCGCCCGTGTGGTGCGTGCGGGCGCGGCCGTGCAGACCCCGGCGGGCGGTGATGTCGGGGGGAGCCTGGCGGTACTTCTGCCGACGCTCGACATCGACCTGCTCATCGGGGTCGGCGGCACGCCCGAGGGTGTGCTGACCGCCGCTGCGGTCCAGGCGCTCGGTGGCGGCATGCTGGGCAGGCTGGCCCCGCAGCGGGACGAGGAAGCGGACAACATCCGGGCGGCAGGTCTGTCCCTCGACCGCGTCTACACCGGCGCCGAACTGGTCGCAGGCGATGCCTTCTTCGTCGCCACCGGCGTCAACGGCGGCCCACTCGTCGGACGTCCGCGGAAAAGCAATGGCACGACGATCGCCGAATCGCTCCTGATCTCCCGGGGAGAAGTCCGGCACATCACGCACACCACCTTCGAGTAGGCAGTGAACCGCCTCGAAACGGACCATCACGATCAAGGAGATCCGGTGACGTTGCATCTGGACGACCTCCGCGTTCGCCGGCTCGGCGAATGCCGCTACGACTCGCCGTTCTCCGAGACGCTGTCCACCAAGCAGACGTCCCCGCACTACGTCGCGGAAGGCGATCGCGTCCTGCTCGAGGACACCGTTTCCATGCTCGCCGACCACGGTCTGCCCCTCGGCCGCATTCCGAGTTTCGAGGCCGCCGGGCCGCGCCGGAAGATCTACTTCGATCCCTCGCAGGTGACCGCGGGCATCGTCACCTGCGGGGGGCTGTGTCCCGGGCTCAACAACGTGATCCGCGGTCTCGTCCAGGAAATCTACGTGCACTACCAGGTCAAACAGGTGCTGGGCTTCCGCAACGGCCTGCAGGGACTGACCGCCGCGCACCGCGACGACACCATCGAACTGACGCCGGACCGCGTGCGCGACATCCACAACGCCGGCGGCACGATCCTGGGCAGCTCGCGTGGTGGCCAGGACGCCGACGAAATGGTCGACACCCTCGTTTCGCGAGGCATCGACATCATGTTCGTCATCGGTGGCGACGGGGGAATGCGCGCGGCGACGTTCCTCAGCGAGGCCATCCGCGCGCGGGGGCTGGACATCGCGGTCATCGGGGTGCCGAAGACGATCGACAACGATCTGCCGTTCACCGATCAGTCGTTCGGTTTCCAGAGCGCCTTCGCGCGGGCCACCGACTTCATCTCCGCGGTCGCCGTCGAAGCCGCGGCCGGCCTCAACGGCGTCGGGATCGTGAAGCTGATGGGCCGGCACTCGGGATTCATCGCCAGCTACGCCGCGCTGGCGGCCAATGCCGCGGACATCGTGCTGATCCCCGAAATTCCCTTCGCACTCGGCGGACCGGACGGCCTGCTGGCCCACGTCGAGCAGCACGTACGCACGAAGGGACACGTGGTCATCGTCCTCGCCGAGGGGGCGGGGCAGGAGCTTCTCGAAGAACACGGCCTGCCGCAGCAGAACGGACGCGGCACCGACGCCTCGGGCAACCTCAAACTCGGTGACATCGGCGGCCTGCTGCAGGCGAGCATCACCGCGCACCTGACCGCGGTCGGCCTGTCCCCGACGATGCGCTACATCGACCCGAGCTACGCGGTCCGCAGCATCGCCGCCAACGCCTACGACAGCGTTTACTGCCTGCGGCTGGCCCATGCCGCGGTGCACGCTGCCATGGCCGGTCGTACCGAGGCCGCGGTCGCGCGGTGGCGGCGCCGTTTCGTGCATGTCCCGTTGTCCCTGATGACCAGCCGGCGCAACCAGGTCGACCCCGACGGCGACCTGTGGATGTCCGTGCTCGAAACCACCTGTCAGCCGGCGGTGTTCGGTCCGGCGCGCGACCGTGGGATGGTCCGCATCGGGTTCTGCTGACACCCCACTTGTCACTCACACGAGAAGCGCTCGGGCGCGTAGCGCTGGGGTCGCGCGGACGCGGGGGTCGCTCGTTGGTGTGGCGGGACGGTCGTGCGGCGGGATGGTCGCCGGACCTGGGTATCCGATGGACACGAACGTCCATGAAGGGCAGCGCGAGGCGCTGGCACCCCCAGGAAAGGACAGGGCATGACTCGCAATCTCGACCCTCAGCAACTGGTCGGCAGCACCGCGCTCGACCGTGACGGTGAGAAACTGGGGAAGATCGGCTCGGTGTATCTCTCGGACGACACCGGGGATCCGGAGTGGATGACGGTCAAGACCGGCATGTTCGGGCACAAGGAAAGTTTCGTCCCCCTGCAGGGCGCGGTGCTCCGGGACGAGGACGTCGTGGCCCAGGTGCCGAAGCAGAAGGTCTCCGACGCGCCGCAGATCGACGCCGACGGCCATCTCTCCACTGACGAAGGTGACGAGCTCTACCGCTACTACGGGCTGCAGCAGTCCGGCCGGCACGCGCAGAATCCTGGCGAGGGCGCCCAGCCCGCAGCCGGGGCGGTACCGGGCACCGGCCGTAGGAAGGCTGCCCCGGGTGAGCACGCGGCGCGTGGCGAGAATGCCGAGGTGACCCGTTCGGAAGAACGGCTTCGCGTGGGGACCGAGTCGGTGGAAACCGGGCACGTACGGTTGCGTAAGTACGTGGTGACCGAGGAACAGGAGATGAAGGTTCCGGTACGCCACGAAGAGGTCCGGGTGGAGCGCGAACCGATCGAGCGCGGCGAGCCGGGCGAGGCCCGGATCGAGGAGGGCGAGCAGGAAGTCACCCTGCACGCCGAGAAACCGGTCGTGAACACCGAAACGGTCCCGGTGGAGAAGGTGCGGCTGGACAAGCAGCAGGTCACCGAGGAAGAGACCGTGCACGGGCAGGTCCGCAGGGAAGAAATCGACGTCGACGACGACACCCAGCGCCGCCGTTGAGCAGAACCTGTGAGTGGCCACGCCGATGGGAACCGGCGTGGCCACTCACGACTGCGAAAAAAAGAATTCGTGAGACCAACCGATCAGGGTAGGAAAACCTCGGTCAGAGAACTGCGACCCGACACGATCGTGGAACGAAGTGGAAGATCGTCGTGAGGCGCCAGTACGTTCTCGGCACACATACGGCGAGGCGGAACGCCCCCGTCAATCCTCAATCCCCGGGAGTACCCGATGCTGAAGAAGATCGGTTTCATGACCGCTGCGCTCGCGGCAGGTGCCTTGTTGTCGGGCGGGATCGCGTCCGCGGCCACCGACGGCCACCACGGTGACGGAGATCGGAACGGTCAGGTCGGTCTGGTGAACCTGAACAACGTCGACGTTCTGCACAATGTGAACGGGACGCTCGGTTTCTGTGGAAACGACGTGAATGTGCTCGGCGTGCAGGTTCCGATCCGGCACTCACTCGAAGGTATCGGTGTGCCGGTGCTCTCCCCGGGCGCCAACTCCGCGGAAGGGAAGAACCCGTACAACTGCGCTTCGGGTGGCGTGGCCGACGGAGGCAGCCTCCAGCACAACTGAGTCTTCGCGCCCGGCCGCCCGTGGTGGGCGGAGTCCGGTTGAGGCGCGGAGTCCGGCGGTTCGGGTTCGAGCCGCGCGGCGTCCGGACCGGAGCCGAGTCCTGACATTCCCGGTTCCGGTCCGGGTCCCCGCACCCGCCCAGTGCAGCCGGTCAATCCGGTAACGACCTGGTAGGGCGGTTCGCGCAGTCGTCAGACGACGGCCGTCGTGTGCATAGCGCACACGACGGCCGTTTTCATGTGGCGCACCTTTCCGGCGACCAGCGTTCGGCCCGGTCACGGTGGCGCGTGCGTTTGCGTTTGCTGGTGCACGTGCGATGTGCATTTTTCCCTCCGGACGCGGTAAGTTGGTCTCTCGAACGGTCAAGCAGTGCGCCGCAGCCATCCGTCGTACGCGCTGGGAGAATTCCGTTGAACATTTCACGACCTGAGATGAGCGCGGCGCTGTCGGTCGGCGTCGACAGTGGGCAGCCGATCCCCACGGTGACCGCGAAGGGTGAAGTCGACCTGACGACGACGTCGGTGTGGCGGGAGGCGTGGAGCCGGCTGTGGCAGGCCGGGGTCACCGCCCCGGTGGTGCTCGCGGACACGACCGGCGTCACCTTCTTCGGTTCCGCGGGAATCACGGTCCTGCTCGAAATGGTGCGCGAGGCACGGGAACGCGGTCTGGAGCTGGCGGTCGCGGCGTCCACGACGGTGCGCCGGTCGTTGCAGATCGTCGGTGTCGACTCGCTGATCAGGGTTTACGACACTCTCGACGAAGCCCAGGAGCACATCGGGGCCGCTCGCGCCGGCGAGGCGAACGGAAACGGTGCGTACTGGAAGCCGCCCGCGGTGCCCCGGCCACGGGAGGACGCGACCCCGGCGGAACTCGTCCGGTACCTGCGTGCGGAGAACCTCCAGCTGCGCGAGGCCCTCGAAACCAGGACGGTGCTGGAGCAGGCGAAGGGAATCGTGATGGCGCGGGAGGAGGTCTCCTCCGACGAGGCGTTCGAAATGCTGAGACGGCTTTCGCAACGCACCAATGTCAAGGTCTACGACCTGTCCGCGCAGCTGATCAACCGGGTCGCACGGCGCGGGTCCCGGCGGTGAGGCTCAGCCGAGCCGCGGAACGCCACCGGGGAACGTGATCGGCAACTGGTAGAGACCACGTGCCGGTTCCCCGCTGGTCCGCCTGCCGTGGAAGTAGATGTACCCGTCGACCACATCGGCGCCGCCCGGCCCGTCGACCTTGCCGTCGAGCAGATCGGTCGACAGCAGCGGCGCATCCGCCTTCACGAACGGTCCGGCGAGGGTCGGCGCCGAGGCGTAACCAGTGTGGTATCCGGAGCTCTGGAACGTGTCGGCGGAGTAGAAGAGCAGGTACTGCGACGAGGTCTTGACCACCGAAGGCGCCTCCACCACGTTCTTCTCCGAAGTGAGGTCGGCGCGCAGCAGCTCGGTCCGCGGCCCCGACAGTGTTCGCCCGTCGGAGCCGAGTTTCTGCGACCAGATCGCCGCGGGCGGTCCCACGGTCGCGCCGTCCGCCTTGTACAGCAGGTACCGACTGCCGTCGGAATCGAGGAAGGTTTGCGGGTCGATGTCTCCGTCGTCGGCGGGCACGCAGACGAGCGGCTCGTCACCGGCGGGCTGATAGGGGCCGGCCGGTCGCGAGGAGGTCGCGACGCCGAGGCACATCGGTCCGTCCGGTGCGATGGGCGCGGCGAAGTACAACACGAAAGTCCCGTCCGGCAGCGTCGTGACGTCCGGCGCCCAGAGCCCGCCGTCCGGTTTGGCCCACTTCGGTACGGCGGCGAGTGCGTCACCGACGACCTGCCACGGACCGCCGGGTGCCGGCGCGCTTGCCACCGGGATCTTCCCGGAACCGGTGTTCGTCGAAAAAGCGAAATATCCCGATTCGGTTTTGACGATGTCGGGGTCCGGGAAATCCTGGTCCAGCAGCAATCGGGGCGCGCTGACCGCCAGCGCGGCCGGCGAGTGAACGAGGGCGAGCAGAACGGCGGCGGCGACGGCGGACCCCGTGCGGCGGAGAATGGACATGCCGACGATTCTGGGTGCCGGGGAACGGATTCGCCCCCGGAAATCTGAACCCGGGGCGCCTGCCACCGTCAAAGCTGCGAAGCGCAGTCACCCTGCAGTGGCCGGGTTTTTACCCTCGTGACGGGCGAAAGCCCAGGTGAGGTGCGCAATCGCGGCGTTACTGGGCGAAGGGGAAGGAACACGGCTGGGCGGATCGCTTTCCCTTCGGGGCACCGCCGGTCGTTCTCCGGGTAACGTCAGTTCGGCGGGCAGGACGCCCGGTCATCCCGGCGCTCGCTCGTGGCACTTCGGCTTTCATCTCGGGCGCCTTTCCTTGAGAGGAAAACACTGTCATGTCGAGAAAGCGGACCTTGCTGTCCGGAGTGCTCTTCGTCCCGTTGTGCCTGGCGCTGACCGGCACGGCCGCGGTCGCCGCCGAGCCGGCGCACACGCTCCCGCTCACCACCGGCTGGTGGCCCGGCGGCGCGAGCAGCCAGGAGGACTCGGCGGTCTACGCCGGAATCGGCGGAGCGGGCGTCCTGCACCAGGAATCCGGCACCGACGGATGGGGAAATGTGTGGAACGAGCAGCACGGCAGCGTCGCCGGGATCGGCGGTGCGGCCGTGCTGCACGGCGAGAGCGAGGCAAGCGGACGGGGCGACAGCCGCCCCACCGCCACCACGGACCCGGCACGTTCGGCGAGCGCGACTCGGCCGGCAGGCACATCACGTTCGGCCTCCGCCCCCGCTGTCGACCAGGGTTCGGCCTCGGCTCCGGTCGCGGCTCCGGTACGGGCGAAGGTCGCGAAGCGGCATGCGGCTCCGGCGAAGTCCGAACCGGCGTTGCGGCGTAAGGAAGCCGTCACACCAGTGAAGAAGGCTGCTCCGGCGCACGCGGTCAGCGCCGCCGAGCCGAGGACGACCAAGGCCGGACACCAGCGCTCCGGCACTCGCCCGGACAGGGCGAGCCGGCACGTTCAGGATTCGTCGTCGTACCACCAGGGAACCACGTCCGCCGGCCCGGCAGGGGCGGCCTCGTCGAACGTGGCGAGTTCCGCGGGACGTGACTACGCCGCATACGCCGCCTCCTCGCTCACCGCGGGGCCGGAAGGCGCTACTTCGAGTGGAACGAGCGCACTCGCAGTACCGGGAGCGGCCGCGTTCCGCACTTGGGACGTCGCGGCCGGCCCGACGGGGGCGTACAGCCACAGCACCGAAACCTCGACGGGTGTCGGCGGACACGACGTCGACTGATCGGACGCCGAGGAGCGCGAAGGTGGGCTGGTGCGAAGGCACCGGCCCACCTTCGCGTCCAGCAACGGCCCCCGGGCGACGCGCGACGGCGATCTCGGTCACTGCGGCGAAGCAGGCAACGACTGGTACCGCTCCGCGTATGGCATTGCTCCATTCGTCCCAGAAATTGGCATTAGCGTGAGGCAGTAGCAGGGCCTGCTCTGATCGATATCACTAGGCGCAGTCATCGCCACTCTTCAGTGTCATCGCGGCCGGGCGGAATGCAGGACGCCGGCGCCCCGTGATCCCGATGTTTGGCCTTCTGGAATTCGGGTAGCCACGGGGGTTTCCACCTGACCGGACAGCCACTCGTAGGACGGTCATTCCGTGCGGAAACTGTTCGGACGGCTGTGGGGTCGGTATTCTCTCGGGTGCCGGGGAAGCGCCTCGGAGGCGGCTTCGCGGCCGACCGCTCCCGGCGCCGGGGACCTGACAACCAAGGCGCCGGAGAGGCCGCATCCCTGGTGGCGGAGGACTTCTCGGCGGGATCACCCCGCCGGGAGGTTCTCGACGGGGGCCGCCACGGCGTTCCGGATCGCGGCGCGAGCCGGACGATTCTTGCCGGATCTGCCTGTTGAGGCCGGTCATGGCTGCTGTTTTCGCAGTTCGATCCCCATGCCCGCCGAGTCGTGAAGAGCGGTTTCCGGAACCGGAGCGGATGATCGTTTACCGGTCCGATTCCGTTTCGGCGGGTCGAGTTTCGCCGCATCCGGTGGATCCGTACCATTAGTGGTGGTTCAGTAAGCAGCCGTGGAAGGACGAGCCCCCGGGGGAGCGTCCGCCGGCAGCTGTCCTTCCCTGGTAACGCCTACGCTCCCGCGCGTGGGCGGACCGCCACACATCCGGCTCGGTGGACTCGGGGGAGGAATGGACAGTCATCTCGTGATCGGCGCTCCGGGCGCGGCCTACACGCCGCGCCTGGTGGCGATCACCGGCGACCGGCTCATCCATCCGGCCGACGCACGCAACGACCTCGCACGGATCGTGCTGCGCTGGGCGCGTGCCTGGGTTCCGGAAACCTGGGCCGCACGCCAGTACTTCGCGTCCTTGGGCATCGGTGATGACGAGTCACCGCGCTACACCGATCGGGACGTGACCGGCTGGCTGTTGCTCCGGCCGCAGCCGGGATCGCTGGCCTCGCAGGTGCGTTCGAGCGAGCTGGATGTCGCCACTGCTCTCGCGGCGGAAGCGGAGGCCTGGCCGGAGTAGCGCTACCCGAATTCCCGTTGCGGCTCTGTATCGCCTGATCCCGGCGATGCAGGGTCTTTCCGTGCGCGCGTAAGAGAATATCGTGCCGATCGTAGCGAAACGCCTTGTCCCGCAACGAGCTTGATGTCATCGTGAGGTGAATCTTGTTGTCCGACATACAATAACGCGGCGGACGACCCGAAAGAGGTCTTGTAGGCCGGTCAACGGGTCGGCAGCTGACACGATGGTGGCGTGCGGTGGAAATGGCGACCATCGGTCGGTACGTTTCCCTCACGCGGTTCGGATTACACACCTTCATTGCCGAATCCGTGGACGCAATCGTCAGAGTCGGTGATCGTCGACTTCGATCATCGAAGCCCCAGAGGAGTTCGAATGCTGAAGAAGATCGGTCTCGTGACCGCCACGATGGCGGCCGGCGCCTTCATGTTCGGTGGCATCGCGGCCGCCGACACGCAGGACAGCGGCCACCACGGTCACCACGGCGGTGGGGACCAGGGCCAGGTCGGCCTCGTGAACCTGAACAACATCGACGCGCTGCACAACGTGAACGGCACACTTGGCCTGTGCGGTAACGATGTCAACGTGCTCGGCGTCCAGGTTCCGGTTCGCAACGCCCTGAACGGGATCGGCGTGCCGATCCTGTCGCCGGGTGAGAACGAGGCGTCCGGCGAGTCCCCGTACAACTGCGCTTCGGGCGGCGTCATCGACGGCGGAAGCCTGCAGGGTAACTGAGTCTCCTGCCGAGGCCGCCCGCAGTGTGTGCGGAAGGCAGGCCGAGGCACGGAGTCCGACGGTTCGCGTCAGCGCCATGAGGTACCCCGGAGCACGGATAGAGCTGCACACTCCTGATCCGTGCCCCGGGTGTACCGGACGCCGTGCGACGTCGGCACGGGTGGGATCGGTTGCCTGGCCCAGGTCTGTGCCGGTCCCACCCGGCGTGCCCGACACGATAACCAATGCCCGCGATCCCGGCGACCGGAGACGGTGTCCGCACGGGACGGTGAGCACGCCGGCCTGAGGTTTCGCCAGGTCGCGTCGGTCTCAGGCTGTGCGTATCGAGAATCTCCCTCCCCGCCTTCGGCTGTCCGCCCCGTGGACAGTGGTGCTTCCGGTGTGGTGTGTGCGAGGGAGGCTGACCGTGGCGATTTTCACCCCGTTGAACGTGTCCGTGGTGACGACGTCCGCGGGCGGAACCGTTTCGCTCGAGGTGGCCGGCGAACTGGACGCCATCAGCAAACCGGTACTGGAGGCGGAATTCGCCGACGCGCTGCGGCGCCGTCCCCGTAACCTGGTCGCCGACCTGGCCGGGGTCACGTTCTGCGGTTCCGCAGGTCTGACCGTGCTGGTCAACCTGTGGCTCGAATGCGCATTCGCCGACATCCGCTTCTTTCTCGTACCGTCGTGGATCGTCCAGCGTGCCCTGGACCGCACCATTCCTGCCTGGCGTCCCTCGCTTTAACACAAATAGCCCCGGTGAAGTGATCAGGCAGCCTCGAGGGCGAAGAACAGAAACGCGTGCTTGTCCCCGAATTCGTCGGAACACCGCTTCCGGGCTCGCCCTCGGCGTCGGCTGGCATGGTCGAACCCCAGGCTCGCGAAGCGCCTTCCTGCACCGTCCGAAGTCCGTGTGGTCAGTGCCCTTCCGGTTGCTCGCCGGAGCGCATTGCGCGCAGCGCCTCGTTCGCCGCGGTGATCTCCGGGTAGTACTGCCGGTGCACCTTGTACCGGCGATCCAGTTCGATGCGGTGGTACATCCCGTTCGGTTCGCCGAAGCTCACATCCCGGGGAAGCCGTTGGACCTGGTTGCCGCCCACGATGAGGACGGCGCGGTCGGTGACCACAAAGGTCCAGATCTTTGCGGTGAACAGTAACGAACCGGTCTGCGCGATGAACCCGGTCTGGATGCGTTCACCCGGCTCGAGGTGCGCAGCGGCCCGCTTGGCGATCAGTGCCACCCGGCGTTCCTGGTAGCCCACGGTTTCCTCCGGAATGAGCGGCGGGTACCCAGCGGCGAGCCGGGTGTCCGCGCGTTGTTGTCGGTGGTGGCGGGCATACTGCCGGACTGTGTCCCGGACTTTCTCCGTGCAGCGGATCGCGCCGCTCGTGGTCGTGCTCGTCTTCGCCGTGGCCGGCATCTGGTGGTACTCCGGCCGTGAGGTGGATGCCGAACCGGTGCCGGACGGAGACGCCGGGCAGCAGCTGGCCGAGCTGCAGATCGCCGCGCGCACGTCGATGTCCGGCTACTCGCGCACGAAGTTCCCGCACTGGGCAAGCCAGGGGCACAGCTGCAACACGCGCGAATCAGTGCTGAAGCGCGACGGCAAGGACGTCACGGCGGGCAAGGACTGCAACCCGAAGTCCGGGACCTGGTACAGCGTCTACGACGGAGAGACCTGGACGAAGCCGGGCGACCTGGACATCGACCACATGGTTCCCCTCGGTCAGGCATGGGCCAGCGGCGCGCGGGACTGGCCACAGGACAAGCGTGAGCAGTTCGCGAACGACCTGACGCGCCCGCAGCTGCTCGCCGTGACCGACAACCTGAACCAGCAGAAGAGCGACAAGGCACCGGACGAGTGGAAGCCGCCGCTGGTGTCGTTCTGGTGCACGTACGCGACCGACTGGATCACGGTGAAGCACTACTACGGGCTCACGATCACCATCGGGGAGAAGTCCGCGCTGGAGGACATGCTGCGACGTTGCCCGGCCTAGCCCGGAGGAAGGCACCGGTCGGAACGAGGCGAGCGCCCGGTCACCACTTGTCGTGCACGAGTGGCCGGATCAGGTCGTCGTACGTGGCGCGCACGCCGGCGGCAGCTTCCGCCGACAGTGCCGGAAGCCCGGCCGCGACGGTGTTCGCGCGTGCCTGGTCCGGGTTGCGCGCGCCCGGGATCACGACACTCACGCCAGGCTGGTCGAGGATCCAGCGAAGGGTGAACTGGGCGAGCGTCTGCTGTCCGGGTACGAGGCCGCGCAACCGGTCCACCGCCTCCAGGCCTGCCTCGAAAGGCACCCCGGCGAACGTTTCGCCGACGTCGAAAGCCTCGCCGTGCCGGTTGAAGGTGCGGTGATCGTCGTCGGAGAAGGTGGTGTCCTTGGTGTACCGGCCGGACAACAGGCCGGACGCCAGCGGAACGCGCACGATGATCCCGGCGCCGGCCTCGGCCGCGGCCGGCAGGACCTGCTCCAATGGCTTGAGCCGCAGGCAGTTGAGGATGATCTGCACGGAAGCGACGTTCGGGCGGCGAAGCGCGGTGAGGGCTTCTTCGCAGGTCTCGACGCTCACGCCGTAGGCGTTGATCCGGCCCTTCTCGACGAGATCGTCCAACGCGTCGTACACCGCGTCGGTCGAGTACACCGGAGTCGGCGGGCAGTGCAGCTGGACCAGGTCGAGGGTGTCCATCCCGAGGTTCCGCCGCGACCGGTCGTTCCACTCGGCGAAGTTCGCGGCCACGTAGTTCTCCGGCACCTGCTCGGCCCGGCGGCCCATCTTCGTGGCGACGAAGACGTCGTCACCACGCTCTTTCCGGAACCGGCCGACCAGCGTCTCGCTGCGCCCGTCGCCGTAGACGTCGGCGGTGTCGAAGAACGTGACCCCTTCGTCGGCAGCCGCGTGGAGCACGCTCATCGCGTCGGCTTCGTCGACCGAACCCCAGTCCCCACCCAGCTGCCAGCACCCGAGCCCGACGACCGATACCGCACGGCCCAGACGGGCGATCTCACGAGTCTCCATCCGCCGATCCTAGAACCGGCCGGGACGCGTCACAGGGCGAAGGCCGCCCACACGCACTTGCCGCCTTCGGCCGGGTCGTACCCCCACCGCGCGGACAGCGCGTGCACCAGCTGGAGACCGCGGCTACGCGCCGCGGCGGGCATGGGCTCCTTGAGCTCCGGGATCTTCGAACCGCGATCGAACACCGACACCACCAGCTCGTCGGTAGTCAGCATCAGCTCCAGCCGCTCGGGCCGTTCCCCGTGCTCGACGGCGTTGGTCACCAGCTCCGAGGTGGCCAGCAGCACGTCGTCACGCAGGTGCCCGGGCAGGTCGATCGAAGCCAGCGCGGTCCGTACCTTGTGGCGGGCGACCGCAGGCGCGGTGACGTCATCCGGGAGGTGCAAGCGCACCGGGTCCGGTGCAGTGGTGCGCATCGCCGGCAGCTTCGACGTCGTCATGGCCTTCCCACCTCCCAGCCTCTTCCGTGTCTCGCACTGTGGTGTTTACCCAACCGCGTCCGAGGCGAATCAGGTGCCTTCGGTGATGTCTGTCTCGGACAGTCCGGTGCGGAGTTTCGCCAGCGTAGCGGCCAGCAATCGGGACACCTGCATCTGCGAGACCCCGACGCGACGCGCGATGTCCGACTGGCTCATCCCGGACCCGAACCGCAGCGCGACGATCTTGCGCTCGCGTTCGGGCAGGCTGTCCAGCATCGGCCGGAGCGCCTCGCGCAGCTCCGCCTGCCCGAGGTTCGCGTCGGGCGCGCCGAAGCGGGTGTGCGCGGAGTTCTCCAGCAGGTTGTCCAGCGACGCGCCGTAGCGGCCCTGCCCGGCTCTCAACCCCTCGTAGACGTCTTCGATCGGGACGTCGAGGTGCTGGGCGAGCTCGCTCGGCCGGGGCGCACGGGAAAGCCGCACGGTGAGTTCCTCGCGGGCGGCCGAGATCGTCGCGTTGAGTTCCTTGAGCCGCCGCGGTACCCGGACCGACCAGCTGTTGTCGCGGAAGTGGTGGCGTAGTTCGCCCGAGATCGTCGGCACCGCGAAGGCGAGGAAATCGGTGCCCTGGCCGGGATCGTAGCGGTCCACCGCGTGGATCAGGCCGACCGTGGCGATCTGCACCAGATCGTCCATCGCCTCGTCCCGGTTGCGGAACTTGCGGGCCAGGTTGCGGGCGAGTTCGAGGTGCTCGCGGACCAGCTGGTCGCGGATCTCCTCACGGCGCGGTGCCTGCGCCGGCAGAGTGGACAGTTCGTGGAACAGGGCCGCCACGTCGGTGGGCTCGTCGCCGCCGGCGGGCTCGGTCACGAGGGGGCCGCCTCGCTCTCCCGGACCAGCTGCACCCGCGAGAGATACCGCCCGTCCGCCGGGGTCACGGTGCGCCGGGCCGAGGTGGCGAGCGCGGTGAGCAGCTGCCAGGACAGGCCGGTGTCGTCGCCGTGGTCGGCCTCGTCCGACAGCACCGACACGGTGACCTCGATCCGGCCCTCGATCCAGGAGAAGACACAGGTGAGCTTGCCGTCCGCCGCGGCGGGCAGCAGCATCGAGCAGGCCTCGTCCACGGCCATCCGCAGATCCTCGACCGCGTCCAGGTCGAAGTCCTGCCGCATGGCGATGTCGGCCACGATCGTGCGCAAGGTCGGGACCACGTGCGGGATGGCTGCCGTCCGCACCTCGATGAGCTGGGCGTCCTCGCGCTCGAGCGGGGCGTTCTCCTCCACGTGCTGTCCTCTCTCCGGCGGGCTACGCCGTCTTCTGTGGTGCCCGGTCTGCACATGCCCGGGGTGTGAGCAAACCAAACCCGCGTTTGACCCGTGCGACCGGCGGGCATGTAGCGGTCGGAGTGCCGATCCCGGGAAAGGTGGGACGAGATGGCTGACGTGAGCCGGCTGCCCAACGTGGTCGCCGAGGAGTGGGAGTGGCAGCTTCGCGGGTCCTGCCGAGGTGCGGACAGCAGCTTGTTCTTCCACACCGACAACGAGCGGGGCTCCGCGCGCGAGCGCCGCGAGTCACGGGCGAAGGCGATCTGCCAGAGCTGCCCGGTCCTGGCCCAGTGCCGCAGCCACGCGATGGCGGTGCAGGAGCCGTACGGAATCTGGGGTGGTCTCGGCGAGATCGAGCGGCGGGAGCTGTTCATGCGCGAACGACGGGCGAAGCGCAAGGCGTTCACCGCCTGACCCGTCCCCGGCTGTCCCCGCGTGCGAAGTGGCACGCGGGGTTCGTAGTGCGTGTGCGGTCCCGGGTCGCCGAGTGCGGGAAGCCGTGCCGCCGCAGCGGCGGTCACCCACTGGGTTAGGGTTGAGTTTCCAGATGCCTTGGAACCGTGACACGGTTGCCGCTTGAGACCACAGGCGCGTACCGGCGCAGGAGCAGCGCCTGACGAGGAGAAACTGCATGCCCGCAGCCGACCAGAACGCCACTCCGCCCGGATTCGGCATCACGCTCGACACCGCGGCCGCCGAACCCAGGGTGGTGGTCACCGGTGAGCTCGACCTGCTCACCAGTCCGCAGCTGCAGGAAACCCTTGCCGGGCTGATCGCGGACGAGAAGTCCCACCGGGTGGTGGCCGACCTGACCGGGGTGACCTTCTTCGACTCCTCGGCGCTGAACGTCGTCCTGCACGCCCAGCGCGACGCCGGGGAGCGCCACGTCGAGCTCGAGGTCGTGCCGAGCCCTGCGGTGAGCCGCGTGATCGAGCTCACCGGCGTAGCCGAGCACCTGAGCGTGTCGGAGGACCCGCAGTCCTGATCCCCCGGTACGGTCGCGGCGCGGAAATCGCTCGCGACCTGGGGGACGACCACGATGATGGGGCGCACGCACGCCCTGACCGGCTGGTGCGCGGGCCTTGCCCTGGCGCCCGCGGTCGGTGCCGGCACAGTGCATCAGGCAGTCGTTTTCGCCGCCACCACGGCCGGCTTCGCCCTGCTGCCCGACCTGGATCATCCGGGGGCCAGCGCGTCCCGGTTGTTCGGCTGGCTGACCGGCGCGCTGTCCTGGCTGCTGCGCCGGCTGTCCGCCGGGGTGTACGCGCTGACCAAGGGCCCCCGAGACGAGAAGGTGACCGGCACGCACCGGCACCTGTCCCACACCGTCCTGTTCGCCGCCGGACTCGGCGCGGCGACGTCAGCGGGCTGTTCCGCAGGGGGACTGTGGGCCGTGCTCGCCGTGCTGCTGCTGGGGTTGCTGCTGGCCGAGTCCGCACTGGGCGACTGGCTGCTGCCGGTCTACGGCGGCGCGGTGGCCTGGTGGTTCTTCACCGCCCCACCGGACCGGGAAGGCCAGCTGGCGGAGATCTCCGGCTGGCTGGGCGTGGCCGTGGCGGCCGGCTGCTTCGTGCACTGCCTCGGTGACTCGTTGACCGAGTCGGGCTGCCCGTTCCTGTTCCCGCTGCCCATCGCGGGCGAGACCTGGTACGAGATCCGCCCACCCAAGCCCCTGCGGCTGCGTACCGGCAAGAAGGTGGAGACCCGGCTGGTCTTCCCGCTGTTCGCGGTCGCGGCGGTACTCCTGGTGCCCGGCGTGTGGGACTGGCTCGCCGGCACCGCGGAGCAGCTGTTCGTCCCGCCCGACGCGCAGACGGCGACCCCGTGACCTTGGTGATCCGGCGCCGACCGGCAATCGAGTGGAAACGTTCCCTCAGCGCCAGGAGAATGGACGTGAATCGGAACGGTGCACCCGCTTCCGGCGCTACGGAACGAGCGTTCCGCTGGTCAGCAAAGGAGGCTTCCGGTGGACAAGTCAGCGCTGCGTGCGGACGCGCGACGGAACCGGGCTCGGGTCCTGGCGGCCGCCGAGGAGGCGTTCGCGGCCGACGGCCTGGCCGTGCCGCTCGACGACATCGCCCGGCGGGCGGGTGTCGGCGCGGGCACGGTGTACCGGCATTTCCCCAGCAAGGAGGCGCTGTTCCAGGCTGTTGTCGCGGAGCGGCTGGAGCAGTACGCGGACGAGGCGCAGGAGTTGATCGACGCTGAGGCGCCGGCGGAGGCCTTCTACGAGTACTTCCCCCGCGTGATCGAGCAGGCGTCCCGGAACCGCGCGATCTGCGAAGCACTGGGCGAGGCGGGCGGCGCCACCTACAAGGCGGAGGTCGGCGAACGGTTCCGCAAGAACCTCACCGCGCTGCTGAAACGTGGGCAGGCGGCCGGGATCGTACGCAGCGACATCAACGGCGACGACCTGCGCGCGTTCATCATCGCGGCCCTTGCCGTAGAGCGGCATTCGCCCGGCGACCAGCGTTTGGTGAGAGTGCTGCTGGACGGCCTGCGCTAGCCGGGCAGCCGACGCAACGGCGTGGCGAACAGAATCGCCGTCGACGCGAGCAGGCCGAAGCCGCACACGTAGAGCGTGACCCGGATGTTCGCCGCTTCCGCGATCGCGCCTCCGAGCAGGCTTCCGAGTGGGGCGGCGCCGAACAGCACCGTCTGCGTGACCGAGGTGACGCGGCCCAGCAGCGGCCGTGGCGTGACAGCCTGACGAAAGCTGGTCGTGTAGACGTTCAGCAGGATGATCCCGAAGCCCGAACCGAGCCCGGCTGCCACGAACCAGGTCAGGCCCCAGCCCGCGGTGGTGAACGCGTAGAGGGGGAATGAACCGCCGTACACCACCGCTGCGAAGAGCAGCGCCCGCGCCGCGCCGAACCGGGCCCCGATGCGCTGCGCGACGACGCCCGCGAGCAGCGCTCCGAGGAGTGACACCGCGCTGAGAAGGCCGATCACCCCGGGTGCCAGGTGGAGATCGCGGCTGAGGAACACCACCGAGACCGCCAGGTACATCGATTGGAACAGACTGGACAGTGCGCCATACGCCGCGGTCGACCGCAGGATCGGCTGCCGCAGCACAGTGCGCAGTCCTTCGGTGATCTCCCGGCGCAGATTCCGCTCCGCCGCCTCGGGTGCCGCCTCCGGTGTGCGGATGCGGCGTAGCCACAGCGCAGACCACAGGTAGGACAGCGCGTCGACGGCGATCGCGCCTGCGTTTCCGGCGGCCTGCACCAGTAGTCCGCCCAGTCCCGGACCGGCGATGGCGGCGACCGACATGTTCGTCTGCAGGGCCGCGTTGGCCTCCGCGAACGCGGATCGCTCGACCAGCAGCGGCAGGTAAGTTTGGTGCGCGACGTTGAAGAACACCGTGCACACGCCGGTCAGCAGGACCACGGCGAACAGGTGGCCGAGCGTGAGCATGCCACACAGCGCGGCCACCGGGACCGAGCCGATCAGCAGCGCTCGGGCCAGGTCGGCGGTGATCAGCACCGGCCGGTTCCGCATCCGGTCGCACCACGCGCCCGCCTGCAGGCCGAGCAGCAGGTACGGGAGCGTGCTCAGTGTCCGCAACAGCGAGACCTGAACCACCGACGCGGCCAGTGTCGTGGTCGCGAGCAGCGGGAGCACGAGGAAATCCACGCGGGTGCCGAGCTGGCTCAGTGCGTCGGCGAGCCAGAGCCGGCGGAAGTCGGGCCGCTGCAGGATTTTCGGCACTCGGCCACTATGCCTTACTTGAGTCGGTTCGACTCAAGTTGCACGGTCGGTAACGGAGCTTATGATCGACACGACCTGATCCTCGGAGCCGGGCAGTGGCGCGGCGAGGAGGTGCCGGATGTCAGATACGGCTCCCACCTGGGGATACGTTGTGGTGACCGGACTCGCCGGGTTTGCCGGCGGCCTGCTGGTCGCGGCGCTCCTCGTCGCTGGGAGTGCATCCCGATCCGCGCCGGTGTCCACGCCGCCGAGCAGCACGCCGGCTCCCGCGCAGCCGGTCACGGAGACTGTCACGCACGCGCCTCCGCCACCGATCACGGTCACCAAACGGCCCCCGGCCGAGGTTCGCACCACGACGGCCACCGTGCCGGTGACACCATCCGTGCCGTCCGGAGTTCCGACGTCGTTGGGCCCGACCGGCTTCCGCCAGGACGCGCGCTGAGTTCCGGCCTCCCGTGGCCGAGCCGCTATGATCGCTTCATGAAGTTGTGAAGTTCAGAAAATGTCTGGATGATCTTCGGCGGGGCGTTACGGGAGGATGGACCGATGGCGACCGAACGTGACGACGAAGCCATCCGCCGTTACGTCGAGAGCCTCGCTCTGGTGCTGGCGCAGATCGGCATGCAGCGGATGGCCGCACGGGTGTTCGCGGCGCTGATGACCACCGACGCGGGGCAGCTGACCGCGGGCGAGCTGGCCGAGCAGCTGTCCGTGAGCCCGGCCGCGATCTCCGGTGCGGTGCGGTACCTGGAGGGCGTCGGCATGGTGACGAAGGTCCGCGAACCCGGCGAACGCCGCGACCACTACCGGCTCTACGACGACCTCTGGTACGCCACGTTCCTCAAGCGCGACCGCCTCCTGATGGTCTGGCACGACGCGTCCGAGGAGGGAATCGAGGCGCTCGGCGCCGACTCCCCGGCCGGCAAGCGCGTCGCCGAAATGCGCGACTTCCTGGCGTTCATGCTCGAGGAACTCGACGACCTGTTCGCCCGCTGGCAGGAGCGCCGGGGGAAGCGCCACTCCTGACGGGCTGCGGGTCGAGTCTCTCCGACCGGGAGGACGGTCGATCGGGGCGTGGACTGCGCTGACTGGGGACGACTGCGCTGACCGGCGACGATCGCGCCGACTGGGGAGGACTGCGTTGACCGGCGACGATCGCGCCGACCGGGCGGCCGTTCCTGCGACCGGGCCTTGTCCGCGCCACTGTCCGCGCCACTGTCCGCAGCTGTGGACAACCCTTCGCGTTCGCCCTTCGGCCATGTCGGTGCGTTTTCGGCACCCTGCGGTGTTTACAGCTGTTGACACGCACGGAGTCCGGTTGGCCTTGACGCCGAGGTCAAGGCCGGGGTGCGGCAAGGAACCTGTTATCGATTGCTGACACCCGCCGCTGTTCGTGAGCGCCAGGTCAGCGATGCCATTCCGGCTCAGCTCGAAACCGCTGGAACGCCCGTCGGCGCTCACGGTCAGCTCGTCGTGGTGCGTGTCGTGCTCCGTGTCCGCACTTGGTGACACCCATGGGACGCCGCGATCGCTGATGCGCAGGTGCACGCGATAACCGTCGGAGTATTCGTCTGCAATTGGTGACGTAGTAGGGCGCGCTGGAATCGCATCCGTTCGTCGTGGCCGCGCCCAGTTGTCCACAACTGGATACGCCTGTGGACAACTCCGCGCAGCGGACCGGTTCTGTCGGTGTCTCTCGCTAGTGTCTGACCCATGGCATTCCTCCGGCTGTTCGTCCTCGTCCTGCTGGCGCCCGTGCTCGTCGTGCAGGCGGTTCGGGTGCGCCGGGCGACCCCTCGTCTGCCCGGCGCGGCGGGGCCCGCCAAGGGCGCCGTCGGTGCGGGTCATCCGCTGCGGATCGCAGTCCTCGGTGAATCGACCGTGGACGGAGTTGGGGCGCCCACGCACGCCGAAGCGCTCACCGGGCAGCTCGCCGGGCTCCTGGCCGAGGCCGGGCGGGAGGTGCGATGGCAGGCGGTCGGCCGCACCGGGGCCACCGCGCGGAATGTTCTGCACGAGCTGGTTCCGCGGCTGCAGCCCGCCGACGTACTGGTCGTCGTCTTGGGCGTCAACGACACTCTCGCGCTGCATTCGGCGGCACGTTTTCGTCGCGAGCTGCTCGAGGTGGTCGTCGCTGCGCGGCGCCGGCTCGGTGATGTTCCGGTGATGCTGGCGGGCGTCCCACCGCTCGGGAGTTTTCCCGCCCTGCCCCGGCCGTTGCAGGATGTGCTGGGGGCGCGGGCCTCAGCGCTCGACCGGGCGGTCCGCGCGCTGGACCGGCTGCCCGCGGTGACGTACACGCCGTTCGCGGAAGACCTGCTGAGTCCGGAACTGTTCGCCGTGGATGGGTTTCACCCGGGTCCGGCCGGTTACCGGGAATGGGCCCGGGTCCTTGCGGAGGGCTTACCAGCCGTCACGGTCCGTCGGCATTCGGGGGATCCGCCCCATCCGTTTGACCAGGTGGTTTGAAAAAGGGCCGAAAAAGTTCTGCGCTCCGTGTATCCGGGTGCACTCTGGTTGCGTCATATAGGGCGACCTGATGGAGCAAGGAGGCACCGATGTCGATCGAACAGCAGGAGAAGCCCGAGCCGAACGTTCCGGCCGCCCCTCCGGCCACGGAGGAGCCGCCGTTCTCCCAGGGCCACGAAGTGCACCCGACCAATCACGAGCCGTTCGACGACCCGGTGCCCGCCAAGTAGTCCAGACGGGCGGTGCCCGGTAGCCGAGGGGGTTGCCGGACGCCGTCGGCCGGACGGGTTCGGGGAGGAAACCGTCCGGCGGGCCTGAAGGGGAGCAGGCCCCGGCGGGGGAGGGGAGCATCGGTCGGCGCGAGCATCGACTCGTGCCGGCCGGTGTGCTCCGTCCGCCCCATGACCGGCACTCGCTTGCCGCGCCGCTGGTGCAGGCTCGGTGTGGGTGCGGGTGCGGGTGCGGGTGCGGGTGCGGGTGCGGATGCGGATGCGGGTTGCGGTCGTCACCACCCGAGGCCAGCCCGAACCCCGGCACGCTCCGCGTGCAAGATCCGGCGACGCCCCTCCGTCCGGGGATGACTGGCCAGGACACCGGACCGCCCTGACGAGTTGGGCAGCACCGCACCGGCCGAGGCTCAGACCAGACCAGACCGACCAGACCCGACCGTCTTCTGCCCGGCCCGGCCCGGAGACGGTCGAAAGGACGAGCCCGACACCGCTGCCAGGGCGAGCTCGATACGGTTGCCCGGGCGAGCTCGATACGGCTGCCAGGGCGAGCCCGAAAACGGCTGACCAAGCGGACCCGAGACGGCTGACAAGCCGGTCCCGAACCACCGCGGCGTCCCTGTCATCCCGGCCGCGGAGGCAGTAGCGGCGCGCCTGCGGCCCGGTCGTCTCGACTGCGGTGGCAGTGCCGGCATGTCCGCGACCCTGTCGGCAAGCCCGCGGTCCCGTCCGCGGCGACACCGCATCGGCAAGCCCGCGGTCCCGGCGTCTCGTCCGCGGCAGCACCACCGGCAAGACCGCGCCCCTGCCGTCCGACCGCGGCGTCGCCCCCTCTGACCAGGGCTGCGACTCCGCCGGAAAAAAATCCGGCCGAAATTCCGATTCGATGTATCTGGGCGCCGTCTCGTCGCTCTTCATGGTCAAGGGCCCTACTACCTACGACCTCCCCGCGAGACCTCATGACTTTCGTGACCTTGACCAGACCGACGAAGATCGAACCTACGACACTGTTGCTCGGGACGACCCACCTTCGGAGTGAGGCAGCTACGGTGACCGACGTGCGTACCACTGAGGTAGACCCGCCATGGGAAGGCTTGACCGGCGCCGATCTGCATGCTGCCTGTATGGAGGCGGCGCGGGGTGGTGACCGGCGGGCCATGGCGAAGCTCGTCGACGAGCTGACGCCGCTCGTCTGGCACGTGGCTCGGGCCAACGGGCTGGATCGGCAGGTCGCCGAAGACGTGGTGCAGACCGTGTGGCTCGCGCTGTTCAGCCAGCTGGAGAAGCTGCGCGATCCGCGGGCGCTGGCCGCCTGGCTGATCACCACCACCCGCCGCGAGGCCACCCGGCCGTTCGGGCGACGGGCGCAGCCGGTACCGCTGAGCGACGAGGTCGCCGCCACGCTCGAGAGTTCCCAGCCCGGGCCCGACGACGAGGCGGTGCGCGCCGACCGGGACCGGCGGGTGTGGCGCGCCTTCCTCCGGCTGCCCGCACGTTGCCAGGAACTGCTCCGGCTGACCGTGCTCGCCGGGCGGGCCGAATACCAGGCGGTCTCCGAGGCGATGGGGATGCCGCGAGGCAGCGTCGGACCGACCAGAGGTCGCTGCCTCGACTCGATGCGCGAACTCCTCGCGGGAGAAGGGGGTGTCCGGTGAACGACATCGGCAGGCCGGGCGGTGGCAGCGCGTTGCCGGACGACGAGACGTTGCTCAACGACCTCGGCCGTTACCTCGACGAGCTGGACCCGCCGCCGGACGATCTGGTGCAGCGGGTCCAGTTCGCGATCGAGCTCGAGAACCTCGACGTCGAGGTCGCGCGCTGGGAACGGCTCGACGAGCTGGCCGGGGTGCGCAGCACGGCGACCGGCACGATCACGTTCACGGTCAGCGACCTGACCGTGATGATCAACCTGGCCAGGGTCGGCAAGACCCACCGGATCGACGGCTGGCTCGCGCCGGCCGGCGAGTACGACGTGGAGGTGCGGGTGGCCGATCAGGGCACCTTCGCCACCACGACCGACGAGGGCGGCCGGTTCGTGCTCGACAACGTACCCGGCGGCACCACCCAGATCCTCGTGCACGTCGGCTCCGGTGAACACCGCCGTACGGTGGTGACGCCCACCGTCGTGCTCTGAACCTGGACGGGCGGTTACGTCGGCGGCAGAGGTGTGGTCCCATGGACGGCGTGCCTGTGCCGCCTGTACTCGATCCGACCAGCGCGGCAAACGATTTCTACACCCAGGGCCGGGCCGCGGCGTTCGATCAACGGCCCGGCGCCGCGGTGCGCTTGTTCCGGCGGGCGCTGGCCCGGCTGGACCGGGCGAGTGAAGCCGGTGCTGCACAAGGAGCCGGTCCCGCCCCGCAAGCCGGCCCTGCACCGGAATCCGGTTCCGCGCAGGACGAGCTGCGGGTCCGGGTCCTGATCAGTCTCGGGGCGGCAGCCGCCGAGGTGACCTCCACCGAGGTCGGTCTGGCGCACCTCGAAACCGCCGAACGGGTACTGGACGGGCTCCCGGGCAACCGGGAACTGGCGCTGTTGCTGACCGTCCAGCGTGCGGTCGTGCTGATGCGCGGTGGCCAGTACACCGAATCGCTCGCGGTGCACGACGCGGTGTTGCCGGGGATCGAAGCGGAGTTCGACGACAACCGCGTCGCGCTCGTGCGCACCCTGAACAACCGTGCTCTCGTGCACCTGTCGCTGAATCACCTGGATGCCGCGCAGGCCGATCTGCACCGCGCGCTCGAGCTGGCGCGCCGGCACGGGCACGCCCGGCTGGAGGGCAAGCTCCGGCAGAACCTCGGCACCCACGCCCAGCTCGTCGGCGACATCCCGCAGGCGCTGGCGAACTACGAGCAGGCGGCGCGCATCCTCGTCGTCGAATCACCCGGCTCGCTGCCGCTGATCCGCTACGACCAGGCCAGGGCGCTGCTCGCCGCCGGTCTGGCGGACGAGGCCGCGCGGCACCTGGACGAGGCGCTGCCGCAGTTGCGTGCCAACGGTTCCGGGCAGCACATCGCCGAAGTGCAGGTGGCGCGCGCCGCGGCCGCCCTGCTGGAGGGCGATTTCGACCTGGCGCGCAGCTGCGCCTCCGAGGCCCGGCGCCGGTTTCTGCGGCGTGGGAACCACACGTGGGCGGAGATCGCCGGGCTCGCCCGGCTGCGGGCCGACGTGCACCGGATTCTGTCCACTCCGGACAGTCGCTGCCCGCCGCGGCTGCCTGCCGCACTGGTCGCGCAGGCCGAACGGCTCGCCGATCTGGGGCTGCGAGACGAAGTCGCGGTCGCGCGCATGCTCGCCGTGCGGTTGCTGCTGCGACGTGCGGAGACCGAAGAAGCGGCGGAGGTGCTCGCGCGGGTCCCGCGTCCGCGCGCCACGACTCCGGTCGACCACCGGATGCTGTTCCGGCTGTGCCGGGCGGAGCTGGCGGTGGCCGAGGACCGGCCGCGGTCCGCGCTGGCGCAGGCCCGGGCCGGGCTGCGCGAGCTGGGTACTATCCGCGACCGGATGGGTGGTCTGGACCTGTTGTGCGGCACCGCCGTGCACGGTGCGGAGCTGGGCAGGCTGGCGATGCGGCTGGTGCTGCGGCGCGCGCGGCGCAACGCGGCCGGTGCCCGCCGGATGTTCGCCTGGCTGGAACGCACCCGGGCGCAGGTGTACCGCTACGAACCACTGCCGGTCATCGAGGATCCCGTGCTGGCCAAGCACATCGGCGAAATGCGGCATGTGCAGCGCACGATCCAGCGGGCCCGACTGGCCGGAGAACCGGTGCGGGCGCTGGAATCCCGCTACGTCGCCCTGCAGCGGGAGGCGACCCGGCTCGGCTGGTACACCAGCCGGTGGGGCCGTCCGCGGCCGGTCGCCACCCCCGACGAGGTGGTCGCCGCGCTCGGCGACCGGGTACTGCTGAGCCTGGTGTCCTACAACGGACAGCTGTACTCGCTGGTCGTCGACCGGGGCACGTTCCGGCTGCTGAAACTCGGGCCGCTGGATGACATCGTGGAGACCGCCCGGCAGCTGCACGCCGACCTCGACGCCCTCGCGCCGGACCAGCTGCCGCCGATGCTGGCCGAGACGGTCGCCGCGTCCGCGCGCCGGCGTGCGGACAAGCTCGACGCGCTGATTTCCGCGCCACTGGTGAAAACCTTGGACGACCGCGAGATCATCATCGTCCCCATTGGACAGTTGTACGCGATGCCGTGGGGTGCGTTGCCTTCGCTGCGCGGGCATCCGGTGTCGATCGCGCCGTCGGCCACCGCGTGGATCACCGCGCAGCGCCCGACCGGGGACGGACCGGTGCTGCTGACCGGCGGCCCGGGGGTGCCGGGCGCGGTCGGCGAGGTGAGCAAGCTGCGCTCGGTCTACCCCGACGCTCAGCTGGTCGAGGGCGACGACGCGACCAGCGCCGCGGTCCTGTCCGCGCTCGAAGGCGCCGGGCTGGCGCACCTGGTCGCGCACGGCGCGCACGAGCCGGCGAACGCGTTGTTCTCCCGGGTCGAACTCGTCGACGGACCACTCTTCGCGCACGAGACCACGCGGCTCGTGCACCCGCCGGAGCGGGTCGTGCTGGCCGCGTGCGAGCTGGCGATGAGCCACATCCGGCCGGGTGAGGAAGCGCTGGGGTTCGCCGGCACGCTGCTGGCCAGCGGCTCCCGCACGGTGATCGGCGCGGTGGCCCGCGTCGGTGACCGGGCCGCCGCGGACACCATGGCCGACCTGCACCGCAGGCTCGTCGACGGCACCTCACCCGCGCAGGCCCTGGCCGACGCGGTGGCGGTGGACCCGCTGCGCCGCCCTTTCGTGTGCCTCGGCGCCGGTTGAGGGGCAGGCCCGGAAGGAACACTGAGAAAATTCTGGCGCGAGAAAGTGGATTCCACGGACTCTTGCCCGGTAGAGCGCGCGAGTCGTAGGGCATGAAGTCCGCGAGCCGTGGGGTACGTGGCCTGCGGTGCCCGCGAGCCGTGACCCGCGGTGCCCGCGAGCTGTAGGGCGTGAAGTCTGCGTAGCCCGTGCCTCACGGAGCCCACGGAGCCCGTGCCTCCGGACAGCGCCCGGGACGCTTCGCGTGCAAGAGAACCCGCCGGCTCAGCGTTTCTCCGCGCCTTTCACCAGGCGGGCGGAGAGGAGCCCGATCGCCCCGCGCAACGCGGTCCGCAGGAGTGGACCGGTGCCGGGTACGGATTCGGTGAACGCCGCGGTCCAGCGCAGGTCGGTGCCGCCGCCGGAGTTGGGCGTGAAGAGCACTTCGCCGCGGTAGTCCTGGAGCGGGGCCGGACCGACGAGCGTGTAGACGTGCCGCCGGTCGGGCTCGTACTCCAGGGTCTTCTCCCGGATCAGGACCGGCCAGAGGCCGAGTTCGCGGACCGCGCCCACGCCGCCGTCGTCGCCGCGTTCGGCCCAGCGGGCCTGCACGATGAACGGGCGGCCCCAGCTCGACCACTGCGGGCCGTCGGTTTCCAGCCGGAACAGCGTGGCCGGCGACGCGGTGCTCACGCGGTTGACCTCGAACGAGTACCTGCGTCCGCGCATCGGTGTCCTCCCGAGAGAAGTTGTTGGCAGGTGGATAATTAATCCCGCGCGGGGCCGGTAGGTCAAGATGGGGGCGTGAGCCGCCCCGATTTCGCCGCACCGCACTGGCTGGTGCAGCTCCTGCGTCCGAAACAGGTGCCCGTTCCGTGGAACATGGTCATCCGCGCGGCGATCTCGCTCGCCACGCCGCTCGCGGTCGCCTACGCACTCGGGGACATCGCGGTCGGCGCGTTGATGTCCACCGGTGCGCTGCCGGTCGTGCTGTCGGAGGCGGCCGGCACCTACCGCTACCGGGCCCGCAGGCTGGGCGGTTCGACGGTCGCCGCCGCCGGAGGCTACCTGATCGGCCTGCTCACCGGTGGCATGCCGGCGTGGTCGGTTCCGGCGGTCGTGCTCGTCGCGGCGGTGTCGGCGTTGATCAGCGCGGCGGGGAGCAACGCGTCGGTGGCGGCTTTGCAGATGTTCGTCTTCTGCGTGCTCGGCACCGCGCAGCATGCCACGGGCCTGCGGGTCGAAGTGCTGTTCGGCTACTTCTGCGTGGGTGCGGTGTGGGCGCTGCTCGTGGCACTCGTGACCTGGACGGTGCGGGCGACGAGCCCGGAACGTTCGGCGGTCGCGCAGGTGTACATCGAACTCGCGGCCATGCTCTCGGCCACCGACGAACCGACCTCGCGTGTCGCCCGCCATCAGCTCACGACCGCGATGAGCACCGCGTACGACCGGTTGCTCATCGCGCGTTCGTGGCTGTCCGGCCGCGACGCGACCTACCGGCGGCTGCTGAACCGGCTCTCGGCGGCGACCCCGGCCGTGGAGGCGGCGGTGGCGATGGTGAACGCCGGACGCCGCGCTCCGGACGAGGTGATCGACTACCTCACCGGCGTGGCCGCTTCGGTGCTCGCCGCGCAGCCGCTGGCGGCTCCGCCCGAGCTCCCGGAGCAGGACCCCGACCCGCTGTCGGCCGCGCTCTACACCGGTCTGAAGCGGATCGAGCAGGGCGACGACCGGCAGCGTCGTGAGCCGGTTTCGCCCCTGCGACGCGTACGTCAGTGGGCAGGGTCGCTGATCTCCGGCCCGCTGACCTGGCTGGTCGCCTTGCGGCTCACCGTGTGCGTGGCGGTGGCAGAGGTGGTGGCGCTGCTGGTTCCGTTCGAGCGCTCGTACTGGATCACGCTGACCGTCGGCGTGGTGCTGAAACCGGACTTCGGCTCGGTGTTCGGCCGCGCGGTGCTGCGTGGGCTCGGCACGGTCGCGGGCGTCGGCATCGGCGCGGTGGTTCTCGCGGTCGGCGCGCGTGGCTGGGTGCTCGTGGTGCTGATCGCCGCGTTCGCCGGCGGGGCCGCGGTGGGCAAGGTCCGCAACTACGGCATGCTCGGCACCTTCGTCACGCCGCTGATCATCCTGCAGATGGACCTCGCCAGGACGGGCAGCTGGCCGGTGGTGCTGGCCCGGCTCGTGGACACCGTGACCGGCTGCCTGATCGTGCTCGTCATCGGCTACCTGCTCTGGCCGGGTTCGCGCCGTCCGCAGGTCGGCGGACGGCTGGCGGACAGCTTCGACGAGGTCGCGTCCTACGTGCGCGCGGCCATGGTGCGCACCTCGACGAACGAGGCGCGGCTGGCCCGCTCGCGGGCCCGGCGGGCGGCGTACCGGGCGCTGGCCGACCTGCGCACGGCGTTCCAGCAGGTCATCGTGGAGCCGTCGCCGGCAGGACGGCAGGCGGTCGCGTGGTGGCCGGTGATCGCCGGGCTGGAACGGGTGACCGACGCGGTGACCGAGGTCGGCGTGACGATCGGCAGGGGCACTCCGTCGCCGTCGCCCGCGGACATCGAGCTGGTCACCGCCGCGCTCGCGGAACTGGCCACCGCGGTGCGTGAACAACGCGACCCGGATTCGATGCCGATGCCGGACAACCCACGCCTCGCCGGCGTGGCCGACCAGCTCGGCTCGACGTTCGACGCGGTCCGCGGCCCGGACCTGGTGGAACAGTCGCCGCTGCGGCTGATGCGCCGGTTCCTGCCCTACCACCGGCGCACCTGACCTCGCACGTACCACCGGTCTCGTGCGTGGTGCGGCCGGTTCCGGCCGGCCGCACCACGAGGCCACCCCGGCGCCGGATTACTGCGGAGGCTTCGGGCCGGGCTGGTCGCCGTCCTCGGGTTTGCCGCTGACCTTGCCGAGAAGATCCTTGGCCTTTTCCACGCCGCCGTCGATCTTCGAATCGTGGCCGGCGACCCGCGACTTCGCGAACTGCGCGGCCTTGTCCAGCCCCTGTTCGATCTTCTCGCTGTTGTCGCGCAGCGCGCCGGTCGCTTTGTCCTTGATCTCGTCGAAATTGATGCCCATTCCGGGCCTCCCCGTTTCCGCCGACAGTGTGGGCTCCATCGTCACACAACCGGCGGTCCGGGCAAGTCCTGGCGAATCGGTCAGGACACCTCGCCGAGCGCGACGCTGCCTTCGAAGCCGGTGATCCGGCCGCCGCGTTCGCCCAGCGCGATGAGGCCCTCGCGGGCGTCCGGCGCGGTGAGGTCGATGCGGACACCTGCCCGCAACGCGTCGCGTTCCGCGGAGAGGGCGAGCGCGCCTTCGTGCCCGGCGTTGATCGTCACGGCCAGCCCGCCGGTGGAGGCGAGCGAACCACGGGCGGCGCCGAGGCGGCCGAGCGCGTCGTCGACGATCGGGAGCAGTGCCTCGCGGTTCCCCTCGGTCATCGCCCGCACGAGTTCCGGCGACGATCCGGCCACCCGGGTGCCGTCGCGGAACGAGCCTGCGGCCAGCGACATCGCCAGCGGGCCGCCCTGCGCGCCGACCGAGGCCAGGATCGCGGCGAACAGGTGGGGCAGGTGGGAAATCCGGGCGACGGTCTCGTCGTGCGAATCCGCGGGCAGTGGTACGGCGAAGGCGCCGAGGTCGAGGACCAGTTCGGCGACTTCGGCCCACGCCGCCAGGTCCGTGTCGTCCTCGACCGCGACCACCCACGGCGCGGCGCGGAACAGCTCGGCGCTGCCCGCAACCCAGCCCGAATCCGCGGTGCCAGCCATCGGATGCCCGCCCACGTAACGCGTGTACGGCGCGCGCCGGCGGACAGCTTCGAGCATGGGGCCCTTCACGCTGACCACGTCGGTGAGCAGGCAGTGCGACGCGTGCTGCGAGACCAGCCGCAACAGGTTCTCCACCGCGGGCAACGGCACGGACACGACCACGATCGCGTCCGCCTCGGCAGCGCGGTGCAGAGCGGCCTCGACGTTCGCGGTCACCTCGTAACCGCTCCGGCTGGCCGCGTCCGCGTCCACTTCGGACACAGTGGCGCCCCACGCGGTCCTGCCACTCGCCGCGGCGCCCCGCAGCACCGATCCGCCGATGAGCCCGAGCCCGATCACGCATACGTCTCGCACGCAGCCATCCTGCCAGTGCACGCAAGCCGCTACAGCGTGGCCGCCAGCCGGGTGCCCTGGTCGATGGCGCGTTTGGCGTCCAGTTCGCGGGCCTGCTCGGCACCGCCCACGAGGTGCACCGGCACGTCGCCGAGCCGGCCGGCCAGCTCCCGCACCGGTTCCTGACCGGCGCAAACCACGATCGTGTCCACCGCCAGCAGCCGCGGCCTGCCGTCGACGCTCAGGTGCAGGCCAGCGTCGTCGATCCGCTCGTAGCCGACGCCGGTGATCCGCTCCACGCCCTTGGCCCGAAGCGCCGCGCGGTGCACCCAGCCGGACGTCTTGCCGAGCCCGGCGCCGATCGGGGTCTTCTTGCGTTGCAGCAGGTAGACCTGCCGGGGGGACGGCGCCGGGCGCGGTCGCGTCAGCCCGCCGGGGACGAGTGCCGGATCGGTGACCCCCCATTCGGCCATCCACGCGTCGCGGTCGAGCGCGGGTGCTCCGGTGTGGGTGAGGAACTCGCTCACGTCCACGCCGATCCCGCCCGCGCCGATCACCGCGACGCGGTGGCCGACCGGTTTCCCGTGCCGGACCACGTCCACGTAGGACAGTACTTTCGGATGGTCGATGCCGGGCAGCGCGGGCACCCGCGGGACGACGCCGGTGGCCAGCACCACCTCGTCGAAGCCGGTCAGGTCCTCGGCGTTCGCGCGGGTGCCGAGGTGCGTCTTCACGCCGGTGACCTCCAGCCGCCGGGTGAAGTACCGGACGGTCTCGGCGAACTCCTCCTTGCCCGGGATCCGCCGGGCAATGCCGAACTGGCCGCCGATCTCGGAATCGGCCTCGAACAGCTCGACCCGGTGCCCGCGCTGCCCGAGTGCGGTCGCGGTGGCCAGCCCGGCCGGGCCGGCCCCGACCACCGCGATGTGCTTGGCCCGGCGAGCAGGCAGCAGCCGCAGCGTGGTTTCGTGCCCGGCCCGCGGGTTGACCATGCAGGACACCGGTTTCCGGGCGAACGCGTGGTCGAGGCAGGCCTGGTTGCAGGCGATGCAGGCGTTGATCTCGTCCTCGCGGCCGCTTTCGGCCTTGCGGAGCCAGTCCGGATCGGCCAGCAGCGGGCGGGCCATCGACACCAGGTCCGCGTCCCCGTCGGCGAGCGCCTGTTCGGCCACGTGCGGCAGGTTGATCCGGTTGGACGTGACCACCGGGACGGGTACGTGCGGCCGGAGTTTCGCGGTGACCCAGGTGAACGCGGCGCGCGGCACCGAGGTGACGATGGTCGGGACGCGGGCCTCGTGCCAGCCGATACCGGAGTTGATGACGGTGGCGCCGGCCGCCGCCACCTCCTTCCCGAGCGCCAGGACGTCGTCCCAGCTCTGTCCGCCTTCGACGAGATCGAGCAGCGACAGCCGGTAGATGATGATGAAGTCGGGGCCGACCGCCTCCCGGGTCCGGCGCACGATTTCGACCGCGAACCGGCGGCGTTTCTCCGGCGAACCACCCCAGGCGTCGGTGCGCCGGTTGGTGCGTTCGGCGAGGAACTGGTTGATCAGGTACCCCTCGGAACCCATGATCTCCACGCCGTCGTAGCCGGCCTCGCGGGCCAGCGCCGCGGTGTCGGCGAACGCGCCGATGGTGCGATGCACGCCGTAACCGCTGAGCGCACGGGGTCGGAACGGGTTGATCGGCGCCTTCCGGCTCGACGCGGACACGCTCAACGGGTGATAGGCGTAGCGGCCGGCATGCAGGATCTGCAGCGCGATCTTGCCGCCCTCGGCGTGCACGGCGCCGGTGAGCTGCCGGTGCTGCCGTGCCTCGGCGGGTGTGGTGAGCTTCGAGGCCAACGGCAGCAGCCAGCCGGTGCGGCTGGGCGCGAACCCGCCGGTGACGATCAGGCCGACGCCGCCGCGTGCGCGCTCCGCGTAGTACTCGGCCAGCTGCGGGAACTGCTTCGCCCGGTCTTCCATGCCGGTGTGCATCGAGCCCATCACGACCCGGTTGCGCAAAGTCGTGAAGCCGAGGTCGAGCGGAGCCAGCAGATTCGGATACGGCGTCGTCATCGGTCGTCCCTCTCGTCGGCGTGCAGGGCGGCCCGGATCTCCTCGAGCCACTCCACCTGTCCCTCCTCCACGCGAATTCCGCCGCGCAGCACGAGGTACTGGTGCAGCGAACGTCCGCGAAGCCGGTCCGGGCCGGGGAAATCCCGTTTCTCGATCCGGCGGTAGAGCTCCAGCTGCGCGGCGTGCGCGTCCCGGTGCCGGGTGATCTCGGCTGCCACCGCCCCGGCGTCCCCGAAGGAAGCGCCACGCAGCTTCACGGCGAGTTCCTGCGGCCCGGCAGCCGGCGACGGTTCGGCCAGCCAGCGCCGCAGCTCGGCCCGCCCCGGTGCGCTGACCGTGTACACCTTCTTGTCCGGCCGCCCGTCCTGGGCGACCACGTCGGCGGCCACCCAGCCCTCCCGCACCATCCGCTTCAGCACGCGGTAGATCTGCTGGTGGGAAGCACTCCAGAACAGGCCGATGGACTTCTCGAACCGGCGCGCCAGCTCGTAACCCGACCCGGACCGCTCGGACAGCGAGACGAGGATCGCGTGCTCCAGTGCCATATCGGGCAGTGTCATATGCAACTGGGTGCAGTGCAACCCAGTGCATGCGAGGTCACTCTCGCGCTAGGGTGCCGCATGGCAATCCAGCGGATGGACAACGTCCTCATCGTGGTCGAAGACCTCGACGCGGTCATCGCCTTCTTCGTCGAGCTCGGGATGGAGCTGGAGAACCGGAACCCGGTCGAGGGGTCCTGGGTGGACCGGGTGATCGGGATCGACGGCGCCCGGCAGGAGGTCGCGATGCTGCGCGTCCCCGGTGGACAGGGCCGCGTCGAACTGGCGATGTTCCACACGCCGAAGGCGATCGGCGGGGAGCGTGGCGAGACACCGTCGAACACGCTGGGCATCCGGCGGATGATGTTCGCCGTCGACGACGTCGACGAGGTCGTCGCCCGTGCGCTGGCCCACGGCGCCGAGCTCGTCGGCGAGGTGGTGCGGTACGAGGACATTTACCGGCTCTGCTACCTGCGTGGTCCGGAGGGCATCATCGTCGGATTGGCCGAAGAGCTGGGCTGATCACCCAGCGGGGTGGGCAAATCGGGTCGACGGATCGTGCGAAACGACCAGGATGGATCTGTGCACCCGGTTCTGGAGCTGATCAACGAGCGGATGGCGGCAGGCAGCGAGCCGGGAAGGCGGACCGACGGGCGGCGGCTCGCGCTCGCCGTCGAAGGGGGAAGCAGCCGGGGTACCTACTCCAGCGGAATGGTGCTCGCGCTGGACGAGCTCGGGGCCACGCCGGCGTTCGACGCGGTCTACGGCTCCTCCGCCGGATCGCTCAACGCGGCCTGGCTGCTGTCCGGCCGTTCACAGACCGGGGTGCGCACCTGGTGGAACCCGGTCGTGATGCGGCGGATCATCAATCCACTGCACACCCTGCGCGGCCGGGCGGTGATCGACCTCGAGTACCTCGTGCACCAGGTCTACTCGGTGCTGGAGCCGATGGACTTCCCGGCGGTACTGGCCAATCCGGTCACCTTCCACCCGCTGGCCACCGACGCCGACACCGGCGAGTCGACCGATCTGCACCCGTTCATCACCGACGTCGACGGGATCAAGACCGCGCTCGCCGCGTCGTCGTGCATGCCGGTGCTCGCCGGGCCGCCGATCGCCATGGGCGGGCGGCGGTTCGTGGACGCGGGGATCGCCGAGCCGCTGCCGTTCCGCACCGCGCTCGCCCAAGGCGCGACCGACGTGCTCGTGCTGCGCACCCGGCGGGCGGACGAACCACCGCTGCCGACGCCGCGGGTGCAGGACGTCGTGGTGCCGCGGTTCCTCCGCCGGCACGCGCCGGGCACCGTCGAGGCCTGGCACGCGCAGTACCAGCGGGATCTGGACGACGAGCGCATGCTCGCCGACGATCCGCGGCTGGCCAGCATCCGCCCGCCGGCGGGCGCGCCGGACGTGGTGGTGCTGGAGCGTGATCCGGCCGTGCTGCGCAAGGCGGTGGAGCTCGGGCGCGACGCGACCTACAACGCGTTGGACCTGCTGCGCGAGGCCTCGTGACGTCACCGCGGCTTGCGCGCGATCCCGCCGATCACGCGTGACTCCGAGGGGGAGTCCGCGAACACGGTGGCGGCGTCCGGATGGAACGCGGGCGCGTACCCCAGCCCCGGTTCCAGCATCGGCCAGCCGCCGAAGAACCGCTCGAATTCCGTCACGGTGCGCAACACCGCCGGGTTGGTGGTCGACTTGTAGTACTCGACGAGGTCGGCCAGCGCCTGCCTCTCCTCGTCGTCCACCGGGTTCTCGTTGGTCATCTGCGACAGCACCAGCAGCGACCCCGGTGCGAGCTGTTCACGGTAGGTGGCCAGCATCCCGTCCGGATCCTGGTCGTCCTGGATGAAGTGCAGTACCGCGTTGACGATCAGCGCGATCGGCTGCCCGGCGTCGATCACGTCGGAGTCGAGCACCCGTTCCCAGAGGTCACCGGGACGCAGCAGGTCCGCCGCGAGCGCCTGGTGCCGGTCCGGGTCCGCGGTGTCGGCGAGCAGGATTTCCGAATGCGCCAGCGCCACCGCCTCGTTGTCGAGGTAGAGCACGCGCACGTCGTGGTCCGGACGCTCGTCGTCGGCGACCTCGTGCACGTTGCCCGTGGTCGGCAGGCCCGAGCCGAGGTCGACGAACTGCCGGATGCCCTCGCGCACGCACCGGCGGACCGCCCGGCCGAGGAACTGGCGGCTGGTCCGGCAGTAGTCACCGATCAGCGGCAACCGGTTGCGGACCTTCTCGGCGAACTCGCGGTCGACCGCGTAGTGCGTGTTCCCGCCGATGAAGTAGTCGTAGACCCGGGCGGCCGACGGCCGGTCGAGGCTCGCTTCGATCGCCTGCAGTGCGTCGTCTCGTGAATTCATCGCCCGTCCATGCTAGCCACGGCGCGCGGACGCGGAGATCAAGCCGGGGGAAACGACTCCCGATAGGCGTTCACCGACGCGGTCAGCTGGTCCATCGCGGCGCGCATCCGGGTCAACGTCACCGAGTCGAAGCCCATCGCGGCCCCGATGTGCGGCGGGATCCGCTCGGCCCGCGCGCGCAGCGCGGTGCCCGCTTCGGTGAGCCGGATCCGGACGGAGCGCTCGTCGTCGGCCTGCCGCTCGCGGGTCACGAGACCGGACTTCTCCAGCCGCTTCAGCAGCGGCGACAGCGTGCCCGAGTCGAGGTTCAGCGCGGTGCCGAGCTCCTTGACCTGCCGCCCGTCCTCCTCCCACAGCGCCAGCATCACGAGGTACTGCGGATAGGTGAGATCCAGTGGTTCGAGCAGGGTGCGGTACAGCGAGGTGATCGCACGCGACGCCGAGTACAGTCCGAAGCAGAGCTGGTCGTCGAGCAGCAGCGAACCGGTCTCCCCCGGATCCGGGCTGGTCATGGGCTCCTCCTCGCTGGTCGGCCGGTAACCCTCCATCCTCCCGGAAACCCCGCCGGTGTAGCAACTCAAGTGCTCGATATCTCCTCGTGGACAACTTGGTTGCGGGCAATTCTCTTTTCTGCGAGCGGGCCGGCGTTTCGCGCCGGGTCCCGCGGGTATGCCCCGGCGAAACCTTCGCACGGAAGGACCGAAGTCATGACTCGTGCGCGTGAACCCCGCATGCGGGTGGAGGGCCTGCAGCCCGCCCAGGTGCTGACCGCCATCCTCGGGCTCCTCTTCCTCGCCTACGGCATCCTGGGTTTCGTGAAGTCCGGGTTCGGTGATTTCACCGGCCACCACGACGCCGATCTGTGGCGGTTCTCCGCCAACCCGCTGAACAACCTGGTGCACGTGGTGACCGGCGTGATCGGCCTGCTGCTGGCCTTCGGCTCCGGCCGCGCCCGGACGTTCGGCTGGGTGCTGCTCATCGGCTACGGCGTGCTGTTCGTCTGGGGCCTGGTGCTCACCGGCACGATCACCACGAACCCGGTTTCCGGCCTGGGCAACCCGCTGGACCTGCGCACTGCCGACACCTGGCTGCACCTGGGCATCGCGGTTGTCGGCCTGCTGATCGCGGTGCTGCCCGCCCGCCGCCGGGTCCGGCTTCCGGAGGACGACCAGCCGCAGCACGTGGCCGATCCGTCTGCTGCCGGTCAGCCGATGGCCGGTCCGTCTGGGGGCAGTACGTCTGCTGCCGGTTCGCCCACCGCAGGCCCGACCGCTGCCGGTCCGCCTGCCGCCGATGCGCCCGCGGCCGGTCGGTCCGCGGCCCGTCCGCCCGCGGCCGACCCACCCACCGCAGACCTGCCCGCGGCCGATCCGTCCGCCACCGGCCGGCACGGGCGCGGCCTGGCGCACTGAGGCGTTGCCACGACGCGGCCGCCCGATCGTCGGGCGGCCGCGTCATTTCTGTCTCTGCCCGGGCGGAGACATCGCTTCCGGTGGCGCGGTGGAGGTGGAGCGGTCGTGGACGAGGTGAAACGTTCGCATCAGTCGGTCGGTGACGTCAGGGCGCGGTCCACCATGCGGCCGGCCGCGCCGAGGTAGCGCGCGGGGTCCAGCAGGTCGGCGAGGGTCGAGGGGGACAGGACGGTGGTGACCTCCTCCGTGGCGGCCAGGATTTCGGCGAGCGGACGGCCTTCCTCGAACGCGCGGCGGGACACGGCGGTCAGGAGTTCCTTCGCGCGTGCCTTGCCCAGCAGCGGCGTCAGCGTGGCGGAAAGGCGTTCGGAGACGATCAGGCCGTGCGTGCGGTCGACGTTTTCCCGCATCCGGCCCGCGTGTACGCGCAGGCCGGCGGTCAGCTCGGTGGCGGTGTGCGCGGCACCGCCGGTGAGGCGAAGGCATTCGCGCAGCAGCTGCCATTCGGCCTGCCAGGCGCCGGCCGAACGTTCGTCCTCGGCCAGACCGGACTGCGTGACTCCGGCGACGAGCACCGGCACCTGCAGCGCAGCCGAGCGGACCAGCGCGGAGAGCACGGGATTCTGCTTGTGCGGCATGGCCGACGAGCCACCTCCGGCGGCTTCGGTGACCTCGCCGATCTCGGTCCGGGTGAGGACCTGGACGTCGACGGCGATCTTGCCCAGCGCGGTGCTCGTCTGCGCCAGTGCGGCGGCCAGTTCGGCGACCGGCGCGCGGTCGGCGTGCCAGGGGAGAACCGGCGCGGCCAGGCCGGTCTCCGCGGCGAACGCCTCGACGAGCCGTTCCGGGTAGTCCGCGGAGCCGTCGCCGTACTCGACGTACGCGGCGAGTGTGCCCGCGGCGCCGCCGATCGACACCGGCAGCTGCAGGGAACGCAGCTGCCGCAGGGCTTCGAGCACTCCTTGCCGCCAGCCGGCAGCTTTCAGGCCGAACGTGGTGGGTACTGCGTGCGCGGTGAGGGTACGGCCGGGCATCACCGTGTCCCGGTGCGCGCGGGCGAGGCCGGCCAGCGCCTGTGCCGTGGCGTCGAGATCCGCGACGATCAGTTCACGGGTGTTCCGCGCGACCAGCATCATCGCACTGTCCACAATGTCCTGACTGGTCGAGCCGCGGTGCACGTGGTCGGCGTCCTCGGGCACTGCGGCGGACAACGCGCGTACTAGCGCCACCACGGGGTTCGCGGTGGCGCGAGCCTCGCGCGCCAGCCGGACCACGTCCAGCTCACCCGCCAACCGGCGCGCGGCAGCGGTGATCCGCTCCGCGGCGTCCCCGGGCACGGCGCCCAGCCGGGCCTGCGCACGCGCGAGCGCGGCCTCGACCTCCAGCATGGCCACGGCGAACGCGACATCACCGGTCGTCTCCTCGGCCGGCGTGCCGGCTCGCACCGGCGACAGCAGTCCGGAATCAGGGTCGACGCTCATGGTCCTCAGCATCGCACGCGTCCGCCCGCTCGCCGGGCCCACGACCTCGCACAGGCGGGGCGGCGCTCGGTGCCCACTGCCAGGTCGAGTTTGCCGGGTGCGGTGCCGAGTTCGCCGTGCCGGTCGGGTGTTCACCGGCCGACCGATCCGTCGATCGCTTCCCGCAGCAGGTCGGCGTGGCCGAGGTGGCGGGCGTACTCGGTGGTCATGTCCAGCAGCAGCCAGCGCAAGGTGAACGGCTCCCCGGTGATCTTCGAGGTCCCCCGCGCCTCCAGTGACTCCGCCGCGACGGCGATCGCCCGGGCGTGGGCGCATTCCGCGCGCCAGACGGCCAGCGCCTCTTCGGCGTCGCCGTCGAGGGAGTCGAAGTCCTGGTCCGGATCGTCGTCGGTGTAGTAGAGCAGCGGGAGGTCCGCGCCGCCGAACTGGATGCGGAACCACCAGCGTTCCACGCCGGCGAGGTGCCGCGCGAGCCCGTGCAGCGACACGGTGGACGCCGGCACCGCGCGGGCGGACAGCTCCTTCTGTTCGAGACCCGCGCACTTCAGCCCGAACGTCTGCCGATGCCAATCGAGGGTGCTCAGCAAGGTCTCGCGCTCGTCGGCGAGCCGGGGGATCGCCGCGCGCTCGCCGGCGGCGGTGGGCGACAGGTGCCGCGGGATCCGGTCCATGAGGCACAGCGTCGCACCCGGCACCGACAGTTTCCGGAGAACCGGACCTGCCGCCGTGGGTGCAAGGACGACTTCGCGCCCAGGCCAGTGGTCTAGGCCACACGGCGGCGGTGGCCAGTAGCGGTCCGATGCGCCTGTGTCGATGCGGAATTCAGGTGAATCATCGCGGCGGCAGGCACACTCGGACACGGTTTCCGGGCCCGCTCGTCGCTCTGCCGGGGGTATCGCCGGACTAATTTTCCGATTAATCTGTTCGACGGTCCGGGGCGGGTATCCGCTGGGCGGCGCAACGCCGGCTGGGCCGAACGCACTAATGAACGGTGACCTCCTGAGCCATGGTCGGAGCGAGTGTGTCGATGGCTGATGTGTCGATGTATGCCCATACCAGCGGACAACTCGACCGGTTGTGCCGGGCGGTGGGATTCGATCCCGCGGAACGCCGGCACCTGGACCTTCTCCGGGGATTACTCGGAAACGCTGGGGAAATCAGTATTACCGAACCACCGGCGACGGCCTGCAATGTGGCCGACGACACTTCTCCGGTCGAATTCTCGCTCGCCTTCGACGCCGGCGGTGAGTGCGTGGTGCGGGTGCTCGGCGAGGCGGTCGGCAGTCCGCGCCCGCGGGACTTCCTCGACCGGGTGGCCGGCGAGTACGGCCTGGTCACCGACCGGCTGGACGCGGTGGCCGACCTCTTCCTGCCGCACGAGGAGCGCCAGGGCCCGTTCACCCTGTGGTACTCGCTGATCTTCCGGCCCGGCTCACGGCCGCGGATCAAGGTCTACCTGAACCCGCAGATCAGCGGGGCGACCATGGCGGATTCCCTGGTCAGCGAAGGGTTCCGGCGGCTGGGTATCGCCGGCGGCTTCGAGCCGGTGATCGAGAGCGCGCTGCGCCGCGGCGACCGGGACAACTTCACCTTCTTCGCGCTCGACCTCGACGACGGCCCGCTTTCCCGGGTCAAGGTCTACATCTCGCACGAAGCGGCCGAGTCCGAGGATGTGGAACGTGCGGCGGAACTGGTGCCAGGAACCGACCCGGAGCTGATCCGGGAATTCCTCGCCGTGCTCGGCGGGCGCAAGGGCCCGTTCGACGGCAGGCCGCTGGTTTCCAGTTATTCTTTCGTGGAGGGTTCGGGGCAGCGGCCCGGCAACTACAGCCTCTACCTGCCCATTCGCAGTTACGTGCCGGACGACGAGGTGGCCCGCGCCCGCGTGCACGCCATTCTCGCCCAATTCGACGTGGACGGAACTGTTCTCGACAACGCACTCGACGCGGTCTCCAATCGACCGCTGCGGAATGGTGTCGGATTGCTCGCGCACGTGTCTCTGAGAATGGGTGAGTTCGGTTCCGGAATAACCGTCTACCTGTCCTCGGAGGCCTATCAGGTGCTGCCTCCGCGGAAACGCCCGGTGCTCGGCGCACCGGCCGGGCTGCGGTAGTTTCGCCGGCGGTCGAACCAAGTTGGAGGAACAACGCATGCGGACCTTCCCGCCGTACCGCGCCCAAGTCGTGGCGGAAATCCCGATCACCACCCGCGAGCAGCGTGAGCGCGCGCTCGCCGAAGCCGGGTACAACGCCTTCAACCTGCCTGCCGACCAGGTCACCATCGACCTGCTCACGGACTCGGGCACCGGTGCCGTCTCCACCCGGCAGGAGGCCGCCGCGGCGGCGGCGGACCGCTCCTACGCCGGGTCCGCATCGTTCTTTCGCTTCCGCGAGATCCTTGCCGAACTCACCCACTACCCGCACATCCTTCCGGTGCACCAGGGCCGCGCCGCCGAACGCGTGCTGTTCTCCACCGTGCTGGCGCCGGGCAAGATCTCGGTCAGCAACACGCACTTCGACACCACTCGCGCGAACGTCGAGCTGACCGGCGCGGAGGCTCGTGACCTGCCGTGCGCCGAGTTCGCCGACCTCGACAGCCTCGAACCGTTCAAGGGCAACATCGACCTGCCGTCGCTCGAAGCGCTGCTCACCGGTCCGGAGGCCGGCCGGGTCGGGCAGGTCCTGATCACCATCACCAACAACGGCGGTGGCGGCCAGCCGGTGTCCATGGCCAACCTCGCCGCCGCCGCGAAACTCGCCCGCGCGCACGGGGTGCCGGTCTTCCTCGACGCCGCGCGCTTCGCGGAGAACGCGTGGCTGGTGGTGCAACGCGAGCCGGGTTACGCGGGCAAAACCCCTCGTGAGGTCGCCGAAGAAGCGTTCCAGCTCGTCGACGGCTGCGTGGCGAGCCTGAAGAAGGACGGCATCTCGCCGATGGGTGCGTTCATCGGTCTGACCGACCCGGAACTCGCCCAGCGCTGCGAAGGAAACCTCATCGCCACCGAGGGATTCCGCACCTACGGCGGGCTCGGCGCGCACGACCTCGACCGCGTCGCCCAGGGCCTGCGGGAGGTGCTGGACCCGAACTACCTCGCCGCCCGCGCCGGCGAGGCGGCCCGGCTCGCCCGGCTGGCGAACGACGCCGGGGTGGACATCGTGCAGCCCGCCGGGATCCACGCGCTCTACCTCAACGCCGGGCGGCTGCTGCCGCACCTGCCCGCCTCCCGGTTCCCCGGCCACTCGCTGGCCTGTGAGCTGTACCTGGAGGGCGGGATCCGGTGCGTGGAACTGGGTTCGCTCTACCTCGGCACGCTCGACGAGAACCGCGAGCTGGTCACCCCGGCACCGTTCGAGTTGGTGCGCGTGGCGCTGCCGCGGCGGGTCTACAGCCAGGGTCACTACGACTACGTGGCCGAGGTCCTCGCCGACATCGCGAAGAACCCGGAACGGGTGCCCGGCTACCGGATCGTGGACGCGCCGGACTTCCTGCGGCACTTCAACCTGCGCATGGCCCCCGCGGCCTGACCCAGCCCCGAAACGCCGCGAAGGCCTCCTTCAGGGAACCGGATTCCCCGAGGGAGGCCTTCACGCACGAAAGGTCAGGCGGGCTGCGGCACGATCGTCATGGCGTGTTTCACCAGCCGGATCAACGCGATCTTGCTGGAGTCGCGCTGGCGGGCGTCGCACATCACGAGCGGTACCCGGTCCGGCACGACGAGCGCCTCGCGGATCTCGTCGGCGGTGTAGCGCGGCGCGTTGTCGAAGCAGTTCACCGCGACGATGAACGGGATCTTGCGCCGTTCGAAGAAGTCGACCGCGGCGAAGCTGGTCTCCAGCCGACGGGTGTCGACCAGCACGATGGTGCCGATGGCGCCGCGGGCCAGGTCGTCCCACATGAACCAGAAGCGTTCCTGGCCCGGCGTGCCGAACAGGTACAGCACGTGCCGCGGCGAGATGGTGATCCGGCCGAAGTCGAGTGCCACCGTGGTGGTGCTCTTCCGCTCCACACCGGACAGATCGTCGACGCCCGCGCTCGCCTCGGTCAGCACCTCCTCGGTGGACAACGGCGGGATCTCGCTGACCGAGCCGACCATGGTGGTCTTCCCGGCACCGAAACCGCCCGCGATGATGATCTTGACCGGGGTCGGGACCGTGTCCGTTCCCCGGTGCTCAGAGCTTGATGAGTCCATCGAGAACCGCCTGGAGAGTTTCGTGGTCCGGCGCCTGCGCCGGGCGCTGGGAGGGGGCACGGGTGATGACGAGTCCGCGGTCGATCAGATCGCCGCACAGCACCCGGACGACGCCGAGTGGCAGCTTCACGTACACGGCGATCTCGGCGATCGACAACGGACGCCGGCACAGCTGCGTGATCGTCAGGTGCTCCGGCCCGAGCCCGCGGGGCGCGGAGTCCGTCTGCAGGGTCATCACCTGGGTGGACAGGTCGAGCGTGCTGTGCTCGGACGGGGTCCGGCCGCTGGTGATCGTGTAGGGCCGGACCAGGGGGCCGGCCGCCTCGTCGTACCAGTTGTCGTCGCTCACGTGGCCTCCCGCAACAGGTTCGCGGCCTCGCGCGGCGCCGAGGCGAGATAGTCGCCGACCCGCTTGACCAGCCGGTTCATCTCGTAGGCGATCATTTCGACGTCCACGTCGGCACCGGCGAGCACGGCAAGGCAGGCACCCTGCCCCGCGGCCGAGACGAACAGGTAGCCGCGCTCCATCTCGATCATGTTCTGCAGCACCGGACCGCGGTTGAACTGCCTGCTCACCCCCTTGGCGAGACTCTGCAGGCTGGACGCGATGGCGGAGAGCTGATCGGAGTCGTCCTTGCTCATCCCGGCCGATTTGCCGAGCAGCAGCCCGTCGGCGGAGAGCACGATCGCGTTCTGCGCGCCGACGACGCGGTTGACGACGTCGTCGAGCAGCCAGTTGAGGTCGGGTTTGGCGGTCCCGTACTCGTTCATGCGGACAGACCCTGACTTTCGGTTCGTGGCGGTGTGCTCTGTGCAGTATCGCGGTCGCGGGCGGCCTCAGCGGTCATTCGGGCCGCCTCGTGCACGGCGTGTGCCCTTGTGGAACGCAGTGAGCGTGCGGGCGGTGGTCTCCCCGGTGCCCTCGACGTCGACCGCTTCGGCGCCCGGATCGTCCTGCAGCTGGGCGACCAGGTTCTGCTGTGGCTGTCGGCGGGGCAGCCGGGGTCGCTGGTCACCCTGCAGGCGGCTGAGATCCTCTTCGCCCGCGGCGGGTTCCGCGTGCCGCGGTGGGCGTGCGACGGGTTCCGCGGGGCGCGACGGGGCCGCAGCGGAATCCGGTGCGGCCGCCGCGGTCTCCGGGGAAGGCCACGGACGTGCCGGGTACGGCCGGGGCTTGGCGGCGCGAGCCGGTACCCGAGCGGGCAGCGCAGCGGCGGAACCCGGGGATTCCTCCGGTTCGGCGGGGCCGCCCACCGGGGCGAGCACCGGGGTCTCGTCCTCGTGCTCGCCGTCCGGGTGCTCGCCGGCCAGGTGCTGGGACGGGACGAGCACGGTGGCCCTGGTGCCGCCGTAGCGCGAAGGGTCGAAGGTGACCGTGATGCCCAGCCGCGAGGCCAGCCGAGCGACCACGAACAGGCCGAGGCTGGAGTCCGCGCGCAACGCCATCGCGTCGAACTCGGGCGCGTCGGCCATCATCGCGTTCGCCCAGTCCCGCACGCCCTCCTTCATGCCCAGCCCCTGGTCGGACACGTCGACGACGACGCCGCGCGCGACCACCCGGCTGGTCACCTCGACCGGCGAACCGGGCGGGGAGAACGACGTCGCGTTGTCCACCAGTTCGGCGATCAGGTGGATCGTGTCGGCCACCGCCGTCCCGGCGATCGCCACGTCCGGCACCTGCTCGACCTGCACCCGCGAGTACTGCTCGGTCTCGGACACCGCCGCACGCAGGATTTCCATCAGCGTCACCGGCTTGCGCCAGCGCCTGCCGGGCTGCTTGCCGCCGAGGATGATCAGGTTCTCGGTGGTCCGCCGGGCACGCGCGGCGAGGTGGTCGAGCTGGAACAGCGACGCGAGCTGGGTCGAGTTCTCCTCGCGGCTTTCCATCTCGTCGATGATCTGCAGCTGCCGGTGCACCAGCACCTGGTTGCGGTGCGCGATGCCGAGGAACACGTTGTGCACGCCGCTGCGGGCCTTCGCCTCGTCCGCCGCGGCGGTGACCGCGGTCGTCTGCGCGAGGTTGAACGCCTCGGCCACCTGGCCGATCTCGTCGCGGCCGTGGTCGAGTTTCGGCAGTTCGGCGGTCACGTCCACCGGTTCGCCGTTGCGCAGCCTGCTGACGATGCCGGGCAGCCGGTTGCGGGCCAGGTCCAGTGAATCGTTGCGCAGCCGGGCCAGCCGGGTCATCAGCGCCCGGTCGACGAGTGAGCGCGAGACCCGCACCGCGACGATGATCGCGGCCAGCGACGCGAGCAGCACGAGGACACTGCCGATGATCGCGTTGCGCAGCTGCGAGTTGCCGGAGTCGATGGCGGCGGCCGACACCTGGTCGGCCTGTTCGGCGGTGAGCTGGGTCAGCTGGTCCGAGACCTGGGTGGTGAGGGCCTGCCAGTCGGCCGCGCCGACCGGCACGGTGTCGTCGTCGGCCGGCGTCCACGGGCCGTGCTGGATCAGCGCCGTCTCCCCGGCGTTGAGCCGTTGCCACGCATCACTGTCCACGAGCGCGCGGTAGTGCTGCTGGACCGCCGGCTCGAGGAACGGGGCGATCTGGTCCAGCTGCGTGCGGTAGAACCCGGAGAGCCGGGTGAAGGCCGCGAAATCCTCCGGCGAGAAGGAACCGCTCGTCAGCGCGCTGGACACCAGCGAGGTTTCCCTGGACATCAGGTCGCTGGCGCGGAAGAGCGTGGTCGCGGAAATCGCGCCCTGCACTGCCTGGGAGTCCGGCACGACGCGTGCCTGGGTGTCGAACAGCGTCGCGGCCGAGTCGAGCACACCGTTGTAGTAGCTGTTGACCTGTGCGCGATCGATGCTGCGGAAGTTGGCCTGCGAGCGCAGCACCGGCAGCTGGTCGAGCTGGGCGCGCAGCGCGGTGATCTTGGTCGCGATCTCGTCCGGGGCGCTGGAAATGGCGGAGTCGAAGGCGGTCTGCAACCCCTTGAGCTTGCCGTCGGTGTCGCGTTGCTGCTGCTGCAACTGCTGTGGTCCGGCGGCCGTGTTGTCCAGGTACTGCAGGGTGTCCTGGCGTTCCTGCTGCAGTGAGGACAGCGCGGTGAGCGCCGGGATGGACACGTCACGCACGGAGACGGCGACGAGCCGCACGTACAGGCCGTTGATGAAGAAGTACGCCGAGAGCCCGGTCCACAGCACCAGCAGGGTGATGCTCGGGATGAGCACGGTCCGGGTCAGCCTCTTCCGGATCGACTTGTCGTACGCCTTGCCGGGCTCGTCCTTGTTCTGCACGATGATTCATCCTCGGCGAAAGCCGGTAACCCGGCGGGGGAAGGGGGCACGGCGGCGAGTGCCGGTGGTGGTCGTCACATTGTGCTCGACATACCTGCACGACACCCTTCGCGGAGCCACGGAACGGAACAGCCCCGGTTTCTATCACGAAAGAACTCCCTGCGGTGCCGCTGTTCGGGCCCGGCGAGCGCGTCGTGACGATGGTTACCGGGTGTCGCGGGGCCCTTACCGGTGTTTGCTCAGGTACTGGGCCCGGAGCCCGGCCGGCTGGACTGAACGGGTGAAGGTGAATTCGGGGCGAACTCACCGGATCCCACTGACCGAGCAGCCCTCGAGGGGATTCGCCGGCAATGGCTGTGGTGGCTCCGGCAGCCACGCCCGCATCATCTCGGCGTACCGCGGTGCCGCGGCGACGAGTTCGTGGTGCGGGCCGAGCAGGGTCTCGCGTCCGTCGAGCAGAAGCACGCGCTGCGCGCGGACTGCCGACGACAGCCGGTGCGCGATCACGACGAGGCTGCCGCCGCGAGTGGCGAAGGCGCGCTCGGCACGAACCTCGGCTGCTGGGTCCAAAGTGGAGGTTGCCTCGTCGAGGACGACGATGCGGGCGGGCGAGGCGTAGGCCCGCGCGAGTGCGATGAGCTGCGCTTCCCCGGCAGAAAGTCCTTCCGCGCCGTGGCCGAGCTCGGTGTCGAGCCCGCCGAAGCGGGCGAGCAGCGCGGCGGCGCCGACGGCTTCGGCGGCCGCGGTGAGGTGGTGGTCGGGGGCGCCGGGGTGGAAGAGGGCGAGGTTTTCGCGCACGGTCCCGGCGAACACGTAGGCCTGCTGCGGGACGAGGACCAGGTGGCGGGCCCGCTCGGACAGTTCGGTCACGGGAACCCCGCCGAGCCGGACCTGACCGTGCTGGGGCGGCAGCAGACCGGTGAGCAGCCCGGCGAGGGTCGACTTGCCGATCCCGCTCGGGCCCACGACGGCCAGGTGCTCACCCGGACACAGGTCGAGGTTCAGGCCGTTGACCACCGGTTCCGGTGCGGCTCCCCAGCGGAAGGTCAGGGCCCGCACGGTGAGGACGGGCCCGGCGGGAATCCCGCCGGCCGGGCGGGACTCGGGAACGGCGGTGGTCTCGGCGAGCCGGCGCAGCGCGACGAACAGCCGGAGCACGACGGTGGCGACGGTGGCGGCGAGCCCGCGGATCGCCGGTTGCATGGTGGTGGCCAGGTACACGAGCGCGCCGAGGGCAGCACCCGCGGTCAGCTCGCCGCGGGCGACCATGGCCGGGGCCAGTGCGAGCGCGAGCACCAGCGGCGCGAACCCGCCGAGGGAGACGACCAGCGACCGCAGTGCGCTGGAACGGGCGACCCGGACCGCGGCGGCCGCCTGCGCGTCGACGGCCTGGTCGACCTCGAGCGCGGCGACGGGTTCGGCCCCGCAGGCGACGACGTCGCGCACCCCGCCGAGCACCGAGCCGATGGTGGCCGCGGTGCGTTCGTCGGCCAGCGTCAGTGCGCGTTGACGGCGGGCGAGTGACCGCAGCAGCACGGCGAACCCGGCCAGCGCGAGCACGACCGGAACGGCGACGGGCAGGACGAGCGCGCCGGCCACGGTGACCAGCCCGGCGATCGCCGCCGCGGTGGTCACGACCATGCCTCGGGCCTGTACCAGCAGCCCGCCGGTGGCGTCGCGAACCACCTCGACATGCTGGGTGATCCGCGCGACCCCGCTGGCGTCCGGCCCGGTCCGCGGCGGCGTGGGGTCGTGCAGCACACCGCGGACGACGGCGGTCACCAGCGCGTCGCGCAACGGCTCGACGACCGTGCCCAGCTGCCGCCACACGAGCCGGGACCCGACCGCGCCGGCGAGCGCGGCGAGCCCGAACGCCCCGAGCCACGCGACGCCGGGCCCCGGCCGCCCGACGCCGAACCCCCGGTCGACGGCCAGCTCCACGAGCCGTCCGGAGAAGAACGCCGGCAACCCTTCCAGTACGGAACAGGCCAGCAGGACCAGACCGCCACGCCACTGCCCGGCCAGCGCGTTCCAGTAGAGGTGTCGCATCCCGGACGGCGACTTGCGGGCAGTCCGGCCGGGGGGACGTCGGGTGGGTCGGTGTGGCTGGGTGGTCATGGCTGCTCCGTGGTCGCGGAGCGGTGAGCCGGTAGTTGGCACAGTCGGGACCAGGCCGGCAGGACCAGGCCGCCGCGCCACTGTCCGGTCAGTGCGTTCCGGTCAGGGTGCCGCATCCCGGGCGGCGTCTGGCTGGCGGGAGGCAGGGTGGGCCAGCGTGGCTGGGTGATCATGACTCCTCCGTGAAGACGGAGCGGTATCGCGGTAGCTGCCACAGCCGGGCGTGCGGGCCGACTGCGCGGACGTGGCCGGCTTCGAGCCACACCACGAAGTCGGCTCGGGCGGCCATGGCGGCTCGGTGCGTGACGATGATGCGGGTGCGGCGGTGGCCCAGCTCGGCCGTGACGGCGCGTTCGGTGACCGTGTCGAGGCTGGCGGTGGCGTCGTCGAGCAGCAGCACGCGCGGGTTGCGCGCGAGTGCGCGGGCGAGGCCGACCCGCGCGGCTTCTCCGCCGGACAGCGGGGTTTCGGCCATCGGAGTCCGGTAGCCCTGCGGCAGGCGGGCGATGGCGTCGTGAATGCGGGCGGTGCGGCAGGCCACGCCGAGTGCCGGGGCGGCTGCCCATGATCCGTAGCCCACGGCGTCGGCGACCGTCTCGCCCAGCAACGCGGGCTGATCGGAGGCGTACGCGATGCGGGCCCGCAGCTCGTCCGGGCGCAGCACGGTGAGGTCGCGTCCGTCCAGCAGCGCCTGCCCGGCGCCGGGGCGACGCAACCCGGCCAGCAGATCGACCACAGTGGACTTACCCGACCCGGAGCTGCCCACCACCGCGGTGAACGATCCGCCGGGAATGGTGAGGTCGACGTCGGTGAGCGCACCGTCCACGGTGACACCGCGCAGCTCCAGCGTGCCGTTTCCCCGCAACGGACCGAGTTCGCCGGGCGCCGGAACGTCGGTGTCGAGGACCTCGGTGATCCGCTGCGCGGCCGAACGAACCCGCGACAACGTGGTGAGCAACGGAATCTGCGTGACCAGACCGAGGCCGAGCGCGACATAACCGAGCGCGGCCAGTACATCGCCGGTGCTCAGCCGCCCGGCCAGTACGCCGAAACCGGCCGCGGTCAGCGTGGCGAGTTCCACCGCCGGCAGCAGCAGACCCGCGCGCCAGACCATCCGCGCTTGCGTCCGCCACATGCCGCGCCCGGCCACGTTCAGCCGCGGCAACGGACGCAGCACCCGCGCCGCCTCCGCCTCCGCGGTGCCGGACGCGGCGATCGTCCGCAACCCGGTGACCGCGTCCAGCAGGCGGGCCCCCAGCTCACCGGAAACCCGTTGGTAGGTCAGTACATCATCGGCGGTACCGCGCAGATGGGACCGCGCCAGCAGCAAGGCGAACGGGACACTGACCAGGAACACCAGCGCCAACCGCCAGTCCAGCACGGCCAGCAGCACCACCGCGCCGGAGGACAGCACTCCGGTCGACACCAGCTGCACCGACACCGCCGAAACCCGGCCTGCCATCGCGCAGTCGCCGGACACCCGGCTCACCGCGTCCCCCGCGGCGAACGGCGAGCCGACCCCGAGCGCGAGCAGGCGATCGGTCACGCGCCGGCGCAGCCACGCACTCGCGTCGCTGGTCAGCCGCGCGGGCAGCACCACTCCGGCCGCGTCCGCGATGATCTCCGCGCCACCCACGGCGAGCAGCCACAGCACGGCGGCGGTGCTGTTCCGGCCGCCGAGCACCGCGTCCGTGGCCGCCGCCAGCGCGCCCGGAAGCAGCAGGCCGGCCCCCGTGGAGACCAGCGAGGCCACGACGACCGCGGCCAGCCGGGGACGGTCGAGCAGGGCGACCGAGCGCAGCAGTCGATCGGCGGATCCGGCCATGTCGCTTCCCCTCGGTGCGCCTCGCCGGGGCAGAATGACGGACGGGAGCGGCGCACTTGGCCTGCGCCGCTCCCGTCCCCTTCCGGTTCAGTCGCAGAGAAGCAGACTGAGCCCGCTGTAACCACAGTGCAGACTCAGGTGACTGTGGTCGTGGCCGTGGTGGTCGAGTCCGTCGTGCCCCTCGAGTGCTTCAGGGGTCTCCAGGGCCTGCAGTTCCAGAACGTGTTCCATGATGTTCCCTTCTCTCGGAGTCCACCGGCGCTCAGCGGCCGGGGGTGTGCGGGGACGCCACGGTGCCCAGGAAGGGCAGCAGTTCCGTGCCGTCCAGGAGTGCGGCGAGCGTGCGGAGGACCCCCGCGCTGCCGGTGCTGACGTCGGTCGACAGGCGCAGCAGCTGGTTGCCGGGAAAGGCCAGCCCGCCGCGGAACGGCACGGCGTGCCAGGAAAGCCGCGCCAGGTGCAGGTCGATCGCCTCCCGGGCCCGCCGGTCCGGTTCGGCGGCCGCCGCCAGCGCGGCGGCCAGCCCGCACCGGCCGTACAGCAGGCCGGGATGGATCACGAACTCCCCGCGGCACGCCTCCCGCAACGCGGGCAGGCTCCGGCACACCCGCGCTTGCGGGCGGTGCCGGGCCAGCTGCTCGGCGACCAGCAGGATTCCGGCACTGCCGATCCCGGCGTAGGGCAGCATGCGCCGCATGCCGTCGCGGACCTGCAGTGAGCCGTCGTCCGCCGCGACGCATTCCTCCAGATCACGGTCCAGCGCCTGCTCGGCGAACGCCAGCCACGCCGTTTCCCCGGTCCGCTCGTACAGCCGCAGGAACAGCAGCGCCGGTCCGGACCAGCCGTTCAACAGCCCGGCCCTGGCGAAGCGACCCGGCGGCGCCGCGGTCTCCAGTGCGTCGGCCAGCCGCACCGCGATGTCCAGCGCCTGACGTCCGGACTCGTTGTCGCCGCGGCCGGTCGCCAGGTGCAGCCGGGTGAGGCCGATCCCGGCCAGCCCGCCTTCGAAGCCGTGGTCGGTGGTCTGCTCGACCAGCGCCTGCGAAGCGGCGAGCAGCCGGTCGGCCTCCTCGGAGTAGCCGAATTCCTCGAGCACGTAGGCGATGCCGTGGCTGCCGTCGAAGAAGCCCGGTCGCGTGGGAGGTTCCCGGCGGACCGCGGTCAGCAGCCACTGTTCGTGTTCGGGATAACGGCCGGCGCCGGCGACGTGCAGCGAGTGCAGCACTCCCGCGGCACCGACGCCGAAGTTCGCGCCACCCGAGCGGAACTGCTCGATGTCGCCGGGGAACAGCCGGTCGGCGCGGTCCGGCGTCGCGCTCGCGAGCACGCCTTCGGCGATCTGCTTGCGCACCAGCGACCAGTCGGGCCGGTCCTCGTCCAGCTCGGTGCGCGTCGTGGCGGGCGGATCGGTGCGGGGAGAGAGCACGGAGACCAGGCCGTCGGTGTAGCCGGCGGGCAGGTGGAACCGCTTCCCGGCGAAGTCCGCGACGCCGCGGAGCTTCCCCGGCGCCAGCTCCAGCAGCATGACCAGCGGAAGGAACAGCCACAGCCGCAGCGCCGCCAGCGCGTGCTCGTCGATCTCGAACCCGCTGCGGTCGGCCGGTGCGCGGAACCCCGGTGCGCCGAGTCCCGGCCGGTCCCCGGAGCCGGCGTCGAAGGCCATCTCGAAGTCGATCAGCGAGACCACGTCCTGGTCGTCCACCAGGATGTTCTGCCCGTGCAGATCCCCGAACACGATCCCGCGCCGGTGGATCTCCGCGAGCAGGGCCTCCACCTGGGCCAGTACGGACAACGCCCGCTCGCGGTAGGCCAGCAGGCCGGCTTCGGTGCGTGAACTGTGCGTGAGCGGGTAGTGCCGGGCCAGCCAGCTGCCCAGCGACCTGCCGGGCAGGTACTGCATGGCCAGGTAGTGGTGCTCCCACACGAGGAACCTCTCGTGCACCCGCGGTACGCCCGGAATGCCCGCCAGCCGGTCGAGGATCTCGTGCTCGTGGCGCAGCCGGGTGACCGCGTCGGCGCCGGTGCGGTCGATCCCGGCGTGCGGCCGGGCCTCCTTCAGCACCACCGGCTCGCCGCCGGCCTCGCTTTCGGCCAGGTACACGCCGCCGCCGTTGGAGAAGTGCAGCGAGCCGGTCACCCGGTACGGGAACCGGGGGCCGTCACCGCGCGCGGCCAGGCTTTCGGACAGGCACTCCGGAATCGGCACCCAATCCGGCACCGAAAACGTGGGCTCCCGCCGGTCCGGCACCAGCGTGCCGTCCGGACGGCGGATCGCGAGCACCCTGGTCCCGCCGTGTTCGGTCCACTGTTCGGCGAATCCGCCGTAACGCAGGTAAAGCGGTCCTTCGCGGTAGCGCAGATCGCTCAGGATATAGGCGCCGTGCTCGCCTGCCAGCGTGGTTGAAAGCTCATCCAGAATCCGACTCAACGCCTGCTCGTCGTCCGGGTAAATGGTGATCAGCTTGCCGCTTCCGGCGCGGGACGCGTATTTCGAATTGCGTGCCAGCAGGATCGCCCGGGAGCGCAGGTGCTTGTACGCCACCTGGTGCGCGAGACAGTACGCGTGCACCCGTGCGAGGACGCGATCGGCGTTGTCCATCCCGGCGGACACGTGGATTTTCCAGCCCTGCTCGGGAAGATCCCGGTCCCGCGGGTGCAGGACGCGCCAGATCCCGCGGGTCCCCACCGTCCACATCGGTCCCGGTGCGGGCAGGTCCGTCGCCAGGTCGTCGGCCGGGCCGGGATCGTCCCGCTGTTCGTCGAAGAACAGTGGGTCGGCGAAGCAGAATGCCTCGTAGCGGACATCCATGGAAAGGGCCCCTCTGCGTTTCGGTGAAACGCCGTCCGGCCGATGTCGGGCGGTAACTCCATTCCCGCACGGTGGGGGTGTCGCGGCCAATCCGCCATCCCGGGGGTTCGGCTCCGCTGATCAGGGGCGGGGGTGATGGTGTGCGAGCGTCTTTCCGGGAACCCTGCGTGATTTATTACCACTCGGTCGAGCTGTAACGCTGGTCGTTTACTCCGCGCAATGCGCGTGGAGCAGCGGAAACCCGGGACAATTGGCAGAATGTCATCAACCCATTCCGGTGAACCCATTCGCACGCACCGTTCCCGGTGGCCCCGGCCACCCGGACCGACCTCGCTCGTCCGGGGCCACGGTGGTGGCGGGTAGGTTTGGGCCGGGCAGGAAGAAGGAGGAACGGGTGATCTTCGGGTTCGCGGTAGCGGTGGCGGGTTGCGCCCTGCTCGTCGCGGTGTGGAGCTTCACGCAGTCGGTGCGCGACCGGCTCCCGGACACCCCGTTGCTCGTCGCGCTCGCCGTGCTGGAGCTGCTGCTGGTCGCCCAGCTGGTGATCGGCGTGGTGCTGCTGGTGTCCGGACAGCGGCCGGGCAGCATCGCCACCTACCTGGCCTATCTGATCGGCTGCCTGGTCGTGCTGCCGGCCGGTGCGGCATGGGCGCTGGCCGAGCGGAGCCGGTCGAGCACGGTCGTGCTCGGTATCGCCTGCCTGGCCATCCCGGTGATGGTGCTGCGACTGAACGAGGTGTGGAGTGGAGCAAGCGCGTAGGACGGCCACCGGGCCCGGGCGGATCCTGGTCGCGGTGTATGCGATCTTCGCGCTCGCCGCGACCTCGCGGGCGGGCGTGCAGATCGGCACGAAGTTCCACGAGGCCCCGCTGGCCTACCTGCTCTCCGCGTTCGCCGCGGTGGTCTACATCCTGGCGACCGTCGCGCTCGCCCGCGGCGGCGAGCGGTGGTGGCGGATCGCGCTGTTCTCCTGCAGCATCGAGCTGCTCGGTGTGCTGGCGGTCGGCACGCTCAGCATCTTCGACCGCCAGGCGTTCCCGGATGCCACGGTGTGGTCGGTCTACGGCCAGGGGTACCTGTTCATCCCGCTGGTGCTGCCGGTGATCGGGCTGTTCTGGCTGCGCCGCACCGCGCCGGGGCACGCCGCGGCCGAACGCGCCTAGGCTGGGTGGTGGCGCACGCCCGTGCGCGGAGGAGGACACCGATGCCGAAGCAGAAGACCCCCGGGCCGGACCATCCGATCACGGTCGAGCCGAACCCCGCGCGCGTCGTGGTCAGGGCCGGCGACCGGATCGTCGCCGAGACCACCCGCGCTCAGGTGCTGCGCGAGGCGAACTATCCGCCGGTGCAGTACATCCCGCTCGAGGACGTGGACGCCGCGGTGCTCAGCCGCACCGACCACCACACCTACTGCCCGTACAAGGGTGACGCCGGCTATTTCAGCCTCGCCGGGATCTCCGACGGCACCAACGCCGTGTGGATCTACGAGACGCCCTACGACGCGGTCGCCCCGATCAAGAACCACGTGGCCTTCTACCCGGGCCGGGTCTCGGTCGAGGAAACCGCCTGACCGAAGCCGCGTTCCTGCACGGTCCAGGTGTTGCCGTCCGGGTCGGCGAAGGTGAACAGGCTGGCATAGTCGCGCCGGTCGGGTGCGGGGCCGGGGGCGAGGTCGCCACGCCAGTCGTCCACCGGAGCCTTGTGCCGGATCGGGCCGGTCGGCACGTCCCGCGCGGTCAGCTCGCGATGCGCGGCCTCGATGTCCGGCACCACCAGGTAGGTCGCGCGGGACGTGCCCGGCTCGGCGTCGGTGAGGCCCACGCCGAACTGCACCGAAGCCGCCGAGCCCGGCGGCGTGACCTGCACGACGCGGAAGCCGGGGTCCGGACGGTAGTCCACGTCGAGGGTGAAGCCGGCCTGTTCGGTGTAGAACCGCAGCGCGCGGTCGGCGTCGGCGACTGGAAGAGTCAGCACCTCGATCCGGTACGCCGCCACGGGCGACTCAGACAAGGGACTCACCGCCGTCCACGGACAGCGAGACGCCGGTGGTGAACGTGCTGGTGAGCGCGAAGAGCACGGCGTCGGCGACCTCGTCGGAGCGGCCGACGCGGTGTGCCGGTGTGTCGGCTTCGCGGGCGGCGAAGAGTTCGGCCTTGCGCTGGTCGCCGAGGCCGTCGTAGGCGCCGGTGTCGATGGTGCCGGGGGAGACGGCGTTGACGCGGATCGGGGCCAGCTCGACCGCGAGGCCGCGGGTGAGTGCGTCGACGGCGGCGTTCGTCGCGCCCACCGCCAGCATGCCGGGCATGACCTTGCGTGCGGAGGCGCCGGAGAAGAAGACGAACGAACCGCCTTCCGGCATTCGGGGCGCGAGGTGCTTCGCCAGCAGGATCGGGCCGACGACCTTGGTGTCGAAGGAACTCAGCACCCTGTCGTGGGCCAGATCGCCCACCGCGCCGCGGGCGCGGGCCGAGGCGGTGGAGACCACATGGTCGATCGTGCCGAGCCGCTCGGCCAGCGCGGCGACGCTCGCCTCGTCGGTGAGATCGACCCGTTCGGCCGTCACGCGGGGGTCGGAGTAGGCCTCGGCGAGCGCGTCGGGGTCGCGTCCGGCCACCACGACGGTGCCTCCGGCGTCGAACACGGACAGCGTGACCGCGTGCGCGATCCCGCTGCCGCGGCCGATCACCAGGACTTTGCGGTCTTTCAACGATACGGGCATGTCGGTTTCTCCTCAGCGGGTGCGAAGTTCTTCGGGGTCGAGGCCGCGGTCGATGCCGTGCGCCACCACCGTCTGGCCGGGTTCGAGGGTGAGGCGGCACCCGTCCAGGGTCACCTCGACGTGGTCCGGTTCGAAGGAAACCCAGTCCGCGACCGCGTCGACCTCGGGCCACGCCTCGGCGTAGACCCACGCCGCACGCGGGTGCTCACCGATGTCGTAGTAGTCGGCCAATCCCTTGTACGGGCAGAAAGTCTGACCTTCGACCGGCTTCAGCGCGGTCTCGTCGATGTCCTCGCGCGGGAGGTACCACCGGGGCGCGAAGCCGGACTCGTAGAGCACGAACGGCCGGTGGGTCTCGGCGATGAGCCGGTCGCCGTCGCGGACGACGAGGTGCCGCGACGTCCGGCGGATGTCGATGCGGTGGTACTGGTCGGCCGCGTGCCCGACGATGCGTTCGTCCTCCTCGTAGAAGGCCTCCATGGCGCGCCAGGCGAAAGCGACCCGGTCCCGCAGGACGTCCGCGTACGCCGGGAGCCCGGTGTACTGCCACGCCGCGCGTGGTGCTTCCTGCCCTCCGCTTCGCACGGTGAACCACGCGGTGGCACCGAATTCGCGGTGGTTGGTGCTCCGGCCCTCCGGCTGCAGAACGCCTTCGGCCACGTCGGCGACCGGGAAGTAGGCGACCGGGTAGCGGCCCGGTTCGTGCAGCAGCACGACGTCCTCGCTGTCAGCCACCCACTGCCCGCCGAGCTTCACGCGCATCCGGCGGCGCAGCGGTTCGGCGAACGGAATCCGTTCGCCGAAGCGGTTGCGCGGTCAGAAACTGACCCACGGCCTTGTTCCCCAGCGGTCCTTGTTGCCGGCTCAAACCCATGACGGTGCTCCTCTTCCTACTTCGAGACGGTTGGCTTCAAGACCCGGCGGCCGAGGAAGTCGCGGATCAGTGCGGTCACCTCGGCGCCGGCGCTTTCCAGCAGGAAGTGGCCGCCGTCGAGGAGGTGGATCTCGGCGTCCGGCACGTCGCCGGCGAACGCCCGCGCGCCGTCCGGACCGAAGATCGGGTCGTTCTCACCCCACACCGCGAGCACCGGCGGACGGTGCTCGCGCAGGTAGGCGTGCAGCGCCGGGTACATCGGCGAGTTGGTCGCGTAATCGAGGAAGAGCGCGAGCTGCACGGCGTCGTTGCCGGGGCGGGAGAGCAGGGCGAAGTCGTGCTGCCAGGTGTCCGGGCTGACCACGCTTTCGTCGGGCACACCCGTGACGTACTGCCATTTCGTCATCTCCAGCGACAGCGCGCCGCGGATGCCGGCCTCGGTCTCCGGGTTCTGTTCCCGCTGGTAGTCCCACACGCCCTGCCAGAAGGACGGGACGAAACCCGCGTCGTAGGCGTTGCCGTTCTGGGTGATGATCGCGGTGATCGCGGACGGATCGGCCAGCGCCAGCCGCCAGCCGATCGGCGCGCCGTAGTCCTGCACGTAGATCGCGTACCGGGACACCCCCAGCTCGCGCAGCAGCCCGGCGCTCAGCTCGGTCAGGGCGTCGAAGGTGTAGTCGAACTCCGCGGCGTACGGTGCGTCGGAGTAGCCGAATCCGAGGTGGTCCGGGGCGATCACGTGGTAGTCCGCGGCCAGTTCGGGGATCAGCGTGCGGAACATGAACGAACTCGTCGGGAACCCGTGCAGCAGCACGAGCACCGGGGCGTCGGCGGGCCCTGCCTCGCGGTAGAAGAGCTGCTTTCCGTCGACGGTGGCGTACCGGTGGTGGACCGTGGTCATTTCTAACCCCTTAAATCGAATTTGATAGTTAGACTGAAGCACGCTAGACTGTAACCTGTCAACACCGAATTAGAGGTTAGAGAGATGACGGACGAAGTACTGCTGCTCGATCTGCTGAACAGCACCCCCGTCGTGGACGGGCAGCCGCGTGACGACCTGGCCGATGCGGCGGCGGGTCACCGCTGGCTCGCCGAGCACGGGCAGCCGGCCGGCGACCGCGAGTGGCACGCGTTGCTCGACGTCCGCTCGGTCCTCCAGGAAATCGTGCGAGGACAGGGGAAACCGCTACGGCTCAAGCCTTTCGTCGCCGGCGTCCGCTACACCGCCGCACTGGAGGGGGAGGGCGTCGAGTGGTCGCTCGACCTGCCGGAGGGGCGGAGTGCGGCGGCGCGTGCGGCACTCGCCTGGGACGCGCTTCGTGTGTCCAGCCCCGGCCGCTTGCGTCCGTGCGCCAACGAGGAATGCCGGCTGTTCCTCATTGACCACAGCAAACCCAACCGAGCGCGCTGGTGCTCCATGGCCGTCTGCGGCAACCGGATGAAGGCCCGTCGGCACTACCAGCGCACCCGTACCGCTTCGGCGGACTGACCGAGGAGAGCCGATGCCCCGCCTGCTGTCGCCGAACGTCGGAATGCCGAAGGACGTGTCCTGGCAGGGCCGGACCGTGCACACCGGGATTTTCAAGTACCCCGTCGAGGGATCGCGGATGGTCCGCAGGCTCAACGTCGGCGGCGACGGGCAGGGTGACCGCGCCGGACACGGCGGCGAGATCCGCGCCGTGCTGGTCTACCAGCGCGAATCCTACGAGCACTGGCGTACCCACCTCGGCCGCGATGACCTGGAGTATGGCCAGTTCGGCGAGAACTTCACCGTCGACGGGCCGAGTGACGACGAGGTGCGCATCGGCGACCGCTACCGGATCGGCGAGGCCGAGTTCGAGGTCACCCAGCCGCGGGTGACCTGCTTCCGGGTCGGTCTGCGCATCGGCGAGCCGGAGCTGCCCGCACTGCTGGTCTCGCACCGCCGGCCGGGCTTCTACCTGCGGGTGCTCACCGAGGGCCGGGTGCGGGCAGGTGACGAGATCGTGCGGACGCACACCGGCCGGATGAGCGTCACCGAAATCGACGCGTTGCTCTACCTGCCCGACCGGGATCCCGAGCGGCTGCGTGAGGCGGCGGAGCTGCCCGCGCTCAGCCCGGGGTGGCGCGCATCGTTCCGCGATCTGCTCGATACGCCGGCAGAAGCCGGGAAATCCGAAGGCTGGACCGGATTCCGGCCGCTGCGGGTCACCCGGATCGCGCCGGAGAGCACCACGGTCACGTCACTGCATCTGGCCGCCCCCGAGGACGATCCGTTGCCACGTCCGGAGCCGGGCCAGTACCTCACGGTGCGCGTACCGGTCGGGGTGCGGAACTACTCGCTGTCCGCGGCGTCCGAGCGGGAGTACCGGATCAGCGTGAAGCGCGATGGTGTCGTGAGCACCTATCTGCACACCGAGGTAGCGGTCGGGAGCACCCTCGACGTCGCGGCGCCGCGGGGTGAGTTCGTGCTGGCGGAGGCTGAATCGACACCCGTGGTCCTGCTTTCCGCCGGCGTCGGCGTGACGTCGGTGCTCGCCATGCTGCGCGCGCTCGTGGCCTCGGGCAGCAAGCGCGAGGTCCACTGGGTGCACACCGCCCGTTCCGCCGCCGAACACGCCTTCGCCGCGGAGGTCCGCGCGCTGCTGGCCAAGCTGGAAAACGGCCGTGAGTACCTCTTCCACACCGCGCCCGAACCACCGGCGCACCCGTGCCGGCTCACCCGGGAAACCCTCGCCACGCTCGGTCTTCCCAGCACCGCGACGGCCTACCTGTGCGGCCCCGACGGGTTCATGACCGAAATGCGGGCCGCGCTGGCCGGGCTGGGCCTGGCCGACGACCGCATCCACAGCGAGCTTTTCGGCACTCGTCCGGCGATCAACCCGGGAATCGCGGAGGTCGTGCACAACCCACCACACCAGCCGCCGGGCCCGGCGGGCGACGGGCCGGAGATCACGTTCGCCCGCAGCGGCCTCACCGTGCCGTGGAGCGAGCGTTACGGATCGGTCCTCGAACTGGCCGAAGCCTGTGCCGTCCCGACCCGCTGGGCCTGCCGCTCCGGCGTCTGCCACACCTGCGTGACACCGGTGCTGTCCGGCACTGTCCGCAACCGGCCCGAGCCGCTGGAACCCGCGCCGGCGGGCAGCACGCTCGTCTGCTGCGCGCGGCCCGGTTCGGACCTCGTCCTCGACCTGTGACCGCGGGGAGAAAATTTCCGGCTTGGGACAGCGGGTCCGATCGTGGCACGCTTACCCGGGTGACCAGTGCTTCGGCCGCCGATGCCCGGCTCAGCGACCTCGCCCGGCTGCGTCGCGTCCGCGACCGGATCGATCGGGAGTACGCCCAGCCGCTCGACGTCGAATCGCTGGCCCGGGGCGTGCACCTGTCGGCGGGGCATCTCAGCCGGCAGTTCCGGCTGGCCTACGGAGAGTCACCGTATTCGTACTTGATGACCCGTCGCATCGAGCGCGCGATGGCGTTGCTGCGGGCGAGCGAGCTGAGCGTCACCGAGGTCTGTTTCGCGGTCGGTTGCTCGTCGCTGGGCACCTTCAGCACCCGGTTCACCGAACTCGTCGGCGTGCCGCCGAGCGTCTACCGGCGGGAGCAGGCGCAGGCGACCGAGGGCATGCCGGCCTGCGTCGCCAAGCAGGTCACCAGACCGATCAGGAATCGAGAAGCGCCGCTGCCGGGCCGCGCATAGCGTGCTCGCCATGGACATCACGATTGCTTCGAGCTTCCTCCCGCAGAACGACCCCGAGGCCGCGACCGCGTTCTATCGCGACACCCTCGGCTTCGAAATCCGCAAGGACGTCGGCTACAACGGACTGCACTGGATCACCGTCGGCCCGCCCGGTCAGCCGGAGACCTCCATCGTGCTGTTCCCGCCGGAGGCCACGCCCGGCATCACCGACGAGGAACGCGCCACCATCACCGAGATGATGGCCAAGGGCACCTACGGCACGCTGCTGCTGGCGACCAAGGACCTCGACGGTGCGTTCGAACGGCTGCAGGCCGGTGCCGCCGAGGTCGTCCAGGAGCCGACCGAGCAGCCCTACGGCGTCCGCGACTGCGCGTTCCGCGACCCGGCGGGCAATCTGCTGCGCATCCAGGAAACCCGCTGACCTGCCTGCCCGAGCCGAAGGAGCCGCCATGACCACCGCCCGCAAGAAGGATGCGCAGACCTCGGAACCGCACGCCGCCGACAGCCATGACCTGATCCGCGTGCTCGGTGCGCGCGTGAACAACCTCAAGGACGTCAGCGTCGAGATCCCGAAGCGGCGGCTCACGGTGTTCACCGGCGTCTCCGGCTCGGGCAAGAGCTCGCTCGTGTTCGGCACGGTCGCCGCGGAGTCGCAGCGGCTGATCAACGAGACCTACAGCGCGTTCGTGCAGGGGTTCATGCCGAACCTGGCCCGCCCCGAGGTGGACGTGCTCGACGGGCTGACCACCGCGATCATCGTCGACCAGCAGCGGATGGGCTCCGACCCGCGCTCCACGGTCGGCACCGCCACCGACGCCAACGCCATGCTGCGCATCCTGTTCAGCCGGCTCGGCAAGCCGCACATCGGTTCGCAGATGGCGTTCTCCTTCAACGTCGCCTCGGTCAGCGGGGCGGGCGCGGTCACCGTGGAGAAGGCCGGGCGGCAGGTGAAGGAACGCCGCAGCTTCAGCGTGACCGGCGGGATGTGCCCGCGCTGTGAGGGCCGCGGCGCGGTCAACGACATCGACCTGACCCAGCTCTACGACGAGAAACTCTCGCTCAACGAGAATCCCTTCACCATCCCCGGCTACAGCATGGACGGCTGGTTCGGCCGGATCTTCAAGGGTTCCGGCTTCTTCGACCCGGACAAGCCGATCGCCAAGTACTCCAAGAAGCAGCTGAACGACCTGCTGTACAAGGAACCGACCAAGATCAAGGTCGACGGCATCAACCTGACCTACGAGGGCATCGTCCCGCGGATCCAGAAATCGATGCTGTCCAAGGACGTCGATGCCCTGCAGCCGCACATCCGGGCGTTCGTGGAGCGCGCGGTCACGTTCAGCGTCTGCCCGGACTGCGACGGCACCCGGCTGAGCGAGCTGGCGCGCTCGTCGAAGATCGGAAAGGTCAACATCGCCGACGCCTGCGCGATGCAGATCAGCGACCTGGCCGAATGGGTGCGCAAGCTCAAGGAACCCTCGGTCGCGCCGCTGCTGGCGAACCTGGTGCACACGCTCGACTCGTTCGTCGAGATCGGGCTCGGTTACCTGAGCCTCGACCGTCCGGCGGGCACGCTGTCCGGCGGGGAAGCCCAGCGCACCAAGATGATCCGGCACCTCGGCTCGTCGCTGACCGACGTCACCTACGTGTTCGACGAGCCGACGATCGGCCTGCACCCGCACGACATCCGGCGGATGAACGAGCTGCTGCTGCGCTTGCGGGACAAGGGAAACACTGTGCTCGTGGTGGAGCACAAGCCGGAGACCATCGCGATCGCCGACCACGTCGTGGACCTCGGCCCCGGCGCCGGTTCCGAGGGTGGTTCGGTGTGCTTCGAGGGCACGGTGGCCGGGCTGCGGGCCGGCGACACCGTCACCGGGCGGCACTTCGACGACCGGGCCTCGCTCAAGGAGTCGGTGCGCTCGGCCACCGGGACGCTGGAAATCCGGGGCGCGACCGAGCACAACCTGCGCGAGGTCGACGTCGACCTCCCGCTCGGTGTGTTGTGCGTGCTGACCGGGGTCGCGGGTTCGGGCAAGAGTTCGCTGATCACCGGTTCGGTGGCCGGGCGCGAGGGCGTGGTGTCGGTCGACCAGAGCCCGATCCGCGGGTCGCGGCGCAGCAATCCGGCCACCTACACCGGACTGCTCGAGCCGATTCGCAAGGCGTTCGCCAAGGCCAACGGCGTGAAGCCGGCGTTGTTCAGCGCGAACTCCGAGGGCGCCTGCCCCACCTGCAACGGCGCCGGGGTGGTCTACACCGACCTGGGCATGATGGCCGGGGTGGCGACCGTGTGCGAGGAGTGCGAGGGCAAGCGGTTCCAGGCCTCGGTGCTGGAATACCGGTTCGGTGGCAAGGACATCAGCGAGGTGCTCGCGATGTCGGTCGCCGCGGCCGAGGACTTCTTCGGCGCCGGCGAGGCGAAACTGCCCGCCGCGCACAAGATCCTCGACCGGCTCGCCGACGTCGGGCTCGGCTACCTGACCCTCGGCCAGCCGCTGACCACGCTGTCCGGCGGGGAACGGCAGCGGCTCAAGCTGGCCACCCGGATGGGCGAGAAGGGCTCGGTCTACGTGCTGGACGAGCCGACCACCGGCCTGCACCTCGCCGACGTGCGGCAGTTGCTCGGCCTGCTGGACCGGCTGGTCGACTCCGGGCATTCGGTCCTCGTCATCGAGCACCACCAGGCGGTGATGGCGCACGCCGACTGGATCGTCGACCTCGGCCCCGGCGCCGGGCACGACGGCGGACGGGTCGTCTACGAGGGCACCCCGGCCGACCTCGTGGCCGCCCGCGCCACGCTGACCGGGCAACACCTGGCCGAATACATCGGCGGGTGATCCCGGACTGGCTGCCTGCCTGGTGCCGGCACCGACTGGGCGCCGCACCCAGCGAGGTGCTTTTCCAGCGGTGGCAGGTCTCCGCGGTGTTCGGCCTCCGGCTGGCCGACGGCGCCGAGGTCGTGGTGAAGGCCCGCGCCGACGGCGGACGGGCCGCCACTTGCGTCGCCGTGCAGGAAGTGCTGGCGGACCGCGGTTTCCCGTGCGCCCGCCCGCGCACGCCGGTGTGCACGGTCGGGTCGCTGGCCGTGCACGCCGAGGAGTACCGGCCGGGCGGGGACGTGCTGGACGGGGATTCGCCGGACGTGGCGACGCGGTACGCGCGGGTGTTCGCCCGGCTGATGGCCGAGCTGGCCGGCGTGAGCGCGCCGCCACCGCTGCCGAGCCCGCGCTGGGTGCGGTGGGACCACGGCGGTCCCGGGCTGTGGCCGTCGATCTCGTTCCTCGACGAACGCGAGCAGAGCGCCGTGCCCGCGTACGTTGTCGACACCGCCGCGCGCGTCCGCCGGCGGCTGCTGGCGGCGGAGCTGCCGAGGGTGCTCGGCCACGGCGACTTCGAGGCGCAGAACCTCCGCTGGCAGGACGGGCAGATCCGGACGGTGCACGACTGGGACAGCCTGGCCTGGCAGCCGGAAGCCGCGCTGGCCGGGGCGGCTTCCGGCGCGTTCGCCAGCGCCGGACCGCCCACGCTGGCGCCGATCGACAGCTCCGCCGCGTTCCTGGAGTCCTATCAGGACGCACGCGGTCGCCGGTTCACCGCTGTGGAGAAGGAAATCGCGTGGGCGGCCGGCCTGTGGCCCGCCGTCCACAATGCCAGGTGGGAAGCCCTGCACGGCGACGAACCGCGCTGCGGCACCGCGCTGCGGGAGCAGGCGGCCGAACGGCTCCGGCGGGCGCGGTCGTAGCGGAGACGTCCGGCCCGGCGCCAGCGCGCGGGGCAGTTGAGGCAAGGCTGCTTACCTTAAGAACAAGATCCTCCCCGCGGCGCTGTGCCGGCACCGGCCGTCTCGGTACCTATTGAGCCATGCCTGACAATCTGACCGAGCGCCTGGCCGAGCACGTCCGCGCACATGGGTGGGACGCCAACGTCGCCTTCGTCGCCGATGCGCGGGACTGGACGTTCGCCGAGGTGTTCGCCGGGGCGGCGCGGGTCGCGGGTGGCTACCGGGCGGCCGGTCTGCGGCCTGGTGACCGGGTGCTGCTCGCCCTGCCCGACAGCATGGAGATGGTCTGGTGCCTGCTCGGCGCGTGGCAGGCAGGCCTGGTCGCGCTGCCGGTCAACGTCCAGATGAGCCGTGCGGACCTGGAACGGGACGTGCAGACCGCGGAACCGGCGCTGGCGGTGACCGATCCGGAGACCGCCGGCTGGCTCGACACGGCCGAGGACATCCGGACCACCGCGGCCGCAACGCTCGCCGAAGCCGATCCCGAACCCGGGTTCGCGCCCGGCGGTGACGCGAGCGCGCTGGGCCTGTTCACCTCCGGTACCACGGGGAAGCCGAAGCTGTGCTTCTTCCGCCACCGCGATCTCGGCGGACACCGTGGTCCCTCCGAGTTCCCTGGTCCGGGCACCGTCGGGTTTTCCGTGTCGCGAATGTACTTCCTCGGCGGAATGGCCTCGTCCCTGTTCGCCAGCCTGGACACCGGGCAGACCTCGGTGCTGTCCCGCCCGCGTGCCACGCCGGCCGTCGCGGTCGAGCTGATGCGCCGCCACCACGTGACGACGTTCTTCTCCCAGCCGAGTTTCCTGGCCCGGCTGCTGCTCGAGCCCGGGCACGAGGAGGTGCTGCGCCCGCTCCGGCAGGTGATGTGCGCCGGGGAGGTCATGTCCGCGCGGATGCGTGAGCGGCTGGTGCCGATCCTGGGTGAGCGGCTGATCAACGCCTACGGCGCGACCGAGATCGGCGGTATCGCGGTGGGCCGGCCGGCGGACTACCACCCGTCGCCGTCGGCGATCGGGCCCGCGTTCGACGGGCGGCCGCTGCGGATCCTCGACGAGCAAGAGCGTGAGCTGCCCGCCGGGGAGAGCGGGCACCTGCACATCCGGGTCCCGATGGCCTCGCGCGGTGTCGCCCGCGGCAGCCTCGGCCCGGACCAGGTGCACGACGTCTGGTGGCCGACCGGCGATCTGGCCACCATCGACGAGAACGCCGTCGTGCACGTCCACGGCCGGCTCGACGACGTCGAGGTGATCGGCGGGCAGAACGTGGTGCCGGGCGAGGTGGAGCTGCTGCTGGAAAGCCATCCGCGGGTGCTCGAGGCGGCCGTCAGCGCGGTGCGCCGTCCGGCGGGCTTCACCAGCCTGCGCGCCTACCTGGTGGCCACCCCGGCCGAGGAGACGAACCCCGATGCGCTGACCGTCGAACTGCTCGACCTCGCCCGTGACCGGCTGTCGTTCTACAAGGTGCCGGACGACGTGGTGTGGCTGGATGCCCTGCCCCGCAACGGAAACGGCAAGATCCTGCGCCGGACACTGCGGGCCGAGGGCGACCAGTTCGTCTAGGCAGCGGACTCCGGCCAGGTGACGGGCAGTGCGTGTACCCCGTAGATGTTCATGTCGGTGCGGAGCTTCACCTCGTGGGCGGGCACGGCGAGCCGCAGTGCCGGGAACCGGCGCAGCAGCCCGCCGAACCCGGCACGCATCTCGATGCGGGCCAGCTGCTGGCCGAGGCACTGGTGCACGCCGTGCCCGAAGGACAGGTGGCCGCGGGCCGCGCGGTGGAAGTCGAGAGTGTCCGGATCGGCGAACCGGCGGGGATCACGGTTGGCGGCCAGCAGGGAGATGACGACGGTCGAGCCCTTGCCGATCGTTTCCCCGCCGAGTTCGAGATCCTCGGTGGCGTAACGGTAGTTGACGTCGACCACGGACAGGTAGCGCATCAGTTCTTCGACGGCGTTGGGCAGCAGTTCCGGGTCGGCGCGCAGTTCGGCCAGCCGCGCGGGGTGCTCCAGGAGCGCGAAAGTGCCCAGCGACAGCATGTTGGCGGTCGTTTCGTGCCCGGCGAGCAGCAGCAGGAAGGCGGCGCCGGTCAGCTCCTCGACGGTCAGGTCCTCGTGGCGGGCCAGATCGGACAGGAGGTCGTCGCCGGGTTCGGCACGTTTGCGCGTGACGAGTTCGGTGAGATAGGTGAGCAGCGAACCGTACGCGGCCAGCTTGTCGTCGAGAGCGATGTCTTTCTCCAGGAACCTCGCGGAGTCGGCCTGGAATCCCGGATGGTCCGCGTAGGGCACGCCGAGCAGTTCGCAGATCACCAGGGAGGGCACCGGCAGCGCGAACTCCGTGACCAGGTCGACGGGCGGCGTCAGCGCTGCGAGGTGGTCCAGCTGCCGTTCGGTGATGGCGATGATCCGCTCTTCGAGCTGCTTCATCCGCCGGACCGTGAAGGCGCCGGCGAGCTTGCGCCGCATCCGGGAGTGGTCCGGCGGGTCCATGCTGAGGAACAGCCCCGGCTCCTGCGGGGACGGTTCGGTCGGCATCGGCATGCCGGGGGCTTCGTAGGGAATGTGCAGGACACCGAGGTCCTGACGGGAGCTGAACCGGGTGTCGGCGAGCAGCTGCCGCAGCTCCTCGTACCCGGTGACGAGCCAGCCCTCGTGCCCGTCCGGGAACACCAGCGGGCTGACCGGACGGAACTCGCGCAGCCGCGTGAGGTCGCGCGGCGGATCGAAGGGGCCGGCGTCGCGCTCCGTCGGCAGGCCGTGCGGGACAGGAACCGTGCTGGTCATGGAGAGTCCTCTCGTGGCAGGTGCTCCTGCCACGATCACCGACCGGACTGACACCGTCCTGACACGGCGCTGGCGTGCGCGTCCGGCTGGTTCCCTCCGGCTGCGCGGCAAGTGAGGTTACCCTTATTTCATGGCGACGATCCGCGCGGTGGACGAGTTGGAACAGACCGTCGGGAACCGGTCGCTGCCGGTGATGATGAAGTCCATTCCCCGGCTCGACCCGCACTGCGTCGCCCTGCTCGCGCATGCTCCGGTGGCTGCGTTGGGATACGTGGCGAACGGCGGACGGATGCGGGCCGGGCTGGTCGGCGGTGCCGCGGGGTTCGCGGCGCCGGAGACCCCGTCGCGGCTGCGGCTGCCGGTGCCCGCGGACGCAGTGCCCGGGACCGGCGCCTCGCTGCTGGTGCTGGTTCCCGGATGGCGCGAGACGTTGCGCGTCAACGGCACGGTGGACCGCGAGGGCCTGGCGGTCGAGGAGGCCTTCCTGCACTGCGGCAAGGCGGTGATCCGCTCGGGACTGTGGGCCTCCGGTGACTTGGCGGGTGACGGGGAAGCCGGAACCGTCGGTGTCGAAGAGGAAGGACCGGCCGTGGGACCGGCCGCGGCCGCGTTCCTGGCTGCCGCATCGTTCGCGGTGATCGCCTCCCGGGACGGTGCCGGGCTGGCCGACGCGAGCCCGAAGGGCGACCCGCCCGGGCTGGTCCGGTTGGTCGGGCCGACCACGGTGGCGATCGCCGACCGGCCGGGCAACCGGCGTACCGACACGTTCCACAACGTGCTGGACGACCCCGAGGTGGCGCTGGTCGTGGTCGTCCCGGGCGACGAACGCACGGTGGAACTGCGCGGTACCGCGACGATCAGCACCGACCCCGCGCTGCGGGAGTCGATGGCCGAGCGCAGGAGCACCCCGAAGGTGGTCCTGCTGGTCGAGGTTTCGCACGCGAGGCTCGCGCACAACCCGGCGCTGCGCGAAGCCCGGCTGTGGGACGCGTGCGGGCACGTCGATCCCGCGGAGCTGCCCAAGCCGGCGGTGATCTGGCGCGACCACCTCGCACAGGGCGAAGCGGAGCGCGACCAGGCCGCGGAGGACGCGATGGAGGCCGGTCTCGAACTGGACTACCAGCAGAACCTGTACTGAGTTCAGTCCGGAGTGGACGCTTCCGTGCCGGTGTAGCGGTGCACCAGGTCCTGCGCCTCCTGCAGGTGGCTCAGCGTGAGCTCGCGGGCACGCGCGCCGTCGGACCGGCCGACGGCGGCGAGGATTTCGCGGTGCTCCTCGACCGCCTTGGTGATCTGCCCTGGCAGCCGCAGTGCGGCCCGGCGTTCCTCGCCGACCAGGGACAGCACCGAACGCAGCAGGGCGGCCACGTCGTCGCTGCCCGCGTTGTCCGCGATCACCCGGTGGAATTCCGCGTCCGTGGCGATCACCCGGAGCATGTCGCCTTCGGCGGCCGCGGCGGCCATTTCCGCCACGTTCGCCCGCAACGTGTCGAGCACCGCCTCGGTGTGCCGGCCGGCCAGCCGCTCGGCGAGCGTCGGCTCGACCGTCCTGCGCAGGTCGAACAGGCGGTCCACCAGCTGGTCGTGTTCGCGGAACCAGCTGCGCAGCGGCTGGTCCGAATCGTCGTGGCCACGCACGTAGGTCCCCGAGCCCGGCCGGATGGACACGTAACCGATCGAGTCCAGCACCCGCAACGCCTGGCGCAACGACCCGCGGCTCACGTCGAGTTGCTCACACAGCTTGCGTTCCGCGGGCAACCGCGAGCCGGCCGGCAGTTCGCCGCTGTCGATGAGCGCGCGCAGGTGGTCCACGGTCGTGCTCCACACCTGCTCGTTGCTGGTTCCCACAGGAGCATCCTCCCCGATCCGGCGGCGGGAAACTGGTCCTACCAATTTACGCTCTGCTCTGCTAGCGTCGCCTTCCCGCCGGATGTCCGAGGAGGGGGCCATGATCGATCCGACGTCCACGGCGGTGCGCAAGGCCATGCGGCGGCTCGTGCCGCTGATGGCGGTCTGCTACTTCGTCGCCTACCTCGACCGCACGAACCTCGCCGTGGCAGCGTTGACGATGAACGCCGAACTCGGTCTGACCGCGACCGCGTACGGCTTCGGCGCCGGCGTGCTCTTCCTCGGCTACGTGCTGCTCGACGCGCCGAGCAACCTGATCATGCACCGGGTGGGCGCCCGCCGGTGGATGGCCCGGATCATGATCGTCTGGGGAGTGGTGGCCGCCTGCGGCGCGACGATCTCCGGCGAGGTCAGCTTCTTCGTGCTGCGCTTCCTGCTCGGGGTGGCGGAGGCGGGCTTTTTCCCCGGAATGATCCTGTACCTGACCTACTGGTTCCCGGCCGCGCGCCGCGCGACGGTGACCGGCCTGTTCATGGTGGCGGTGCCGCTGTCCACCGCGATCGGCGCACCGCTGGGCGGGCTGCTGCTCAAACTCGAGGGGCTGGCCGGGCTGAGCGGCTGGCGGTGGCTGTACCTGATCGAGGGCGCGCCCGCGTTCGTGCTCGGGATCGCGCTGCTGTGGCTGCTGCCGGACCGTCCGGCGAAGGCCAAGTGGCTCACCGCGGACGAACGCGGCGCGATCGAGGACGTGCTGGCGCGGGAGCAGGCCGAAACCGAGCGGGCGAACCCCATGCCGGTGCGCCGCGCGCTGGTGCACGGCCGGACCCTGGCGCTGGGCCTGGTCTACTTCGGCATCGCCTTCGGCCTGTACGGGCTCGGCTTCTGGATGCCGCAGATCATCAAGTCCAGCCTGCTGATCAAGGACAACCTGAGCGTCACGCTGCTCACTGCCGCGCCGTACGCGGTCGGCGCGGTGGCGATGGTGTGGTGGGGCCGGTCCTGCGACCGTTCGGGCAGGTCGGCGACCTACACGATGCTGCCCATGGTGCTCGGCGGGTTGGCGCTGGTCGTCACGGCGTTCCTGACCGGCGCGCCGTGGCTGGGCTACGCGGGACTGTGCGCGTGCGCGGTCGGCGTGATGGCGTCGTTCCCGGCCTTCTGGGCCATGCCCGCGACCTTCGTGTCCGGCGCCGCGGCGGCCGCGGCGATCGGGGTGATCAACTCGATCGGCAACGTCTCCGGCTTCCTCGGCCCGTACTGGGTGGGCTGGATGTCCGGCCTGTTCGGCTCCGCCCAGTGGGGCCTGGTGACCATCGGACTGGTCATGATCGCGGGCGGAATCCTGGCCCGCGCACTGGGAAACCCCACCCGCCGGACGGCGATGGCGGCCGCTGGTGGCGCCGGGAGCCCGTCGTCCTGACGTGGCGGGGCGAACCCGGTCACCGGCGATCGACGAGCATGGTGAGTGGTGCGATGCTCACCGCGCTGAGCACGGTGCCGGCCGCGGCCGTCCACTTCAGCCAGTCGTGCCCGTCCAGCCAGGAGCCCACCGCGGCGGGGTAGGGCACGTGCAGCTCGTGCAGGAGGAAAACCAAGCACACCACGAAGAACCCGGCCAGGACCACGGACAGCACGAGCAGCAGGGGTCGGGTGTTCACAGCGGGGGCCTCCACATGCGCACAGGACAGTCGCCACTCCAGCATCCACGGGCTTCCCCCGCGCCGACAGTGACACTGCGTCATGTCTTCACCGGCAGGAATGTCACTCCGGATCGATGACGTGGTCGCACTGGTGACCATTCCGGAACACCGCTGGAATTGCCCCATGTCCTCGACACCAGTCATCGACGTTGAACGTCTGAACCTCAGCTACGGCGACTTCCACGCGGTGAAGGACCTGTCCTTCCAGGTGGCGCGCGGCGAGTTCTACGCCCTGCTCGGCACCAACGGGGCGGGCAAGACCTCCACCCTGGAAACCATCGAAGGCCACCGGGCGGCCACCTCGGGCCGGGTCCGGGTGTTCGGGCACGACCCGCGCGACCGCGCACTGGTCCGGCCGCGGATGGGAATCATGTTGCAGGAGAGCGGATTCTCGCCGGACCTCACGGTAGGGGAGTCGGTCCGGCTGATCGGGCGGCTCACCCACCGCAGCGACCGGATCGAGCGTGTGCTCGGCGTCGTCGACCTCGCCGGCAAGGCCACCACCAAGGTCTCCCAGCTCTCCGGCGGAGAGAAACGACGGCTGGACTTCGCCACCGCGGTGTACGGCACGCCGGAGCTGGTCTTCCTCGACGAACCCACCACCGGACTGGACATCCAGTCCCGCGATCACCTCTGGGACTCGGTCGACCGGTTGCGCGACGAGGGCTCCACGATCGTGCTCACGACGCACTACCTCGAAGAGGCCCAGCAGCGCGCGGACCGCATCGGGCTCATGCACCAGGGCAGTTTCCACCGCGAGGGCACGGTTTCCGAGCTGACCCGGACCCTGCCCTCGACCATCAGGTTCCAGCTGCCCGCCGATGCGCTGCCGCTGCCGCTGCCGGCCACGCGGGAGCCCGAGGGCACGTTCCTCATCGAGACCTTCAGCCTGCAGAAGGACCTGCACACGCTGCTCGGCTGGGCCCAGGACCACGCGGTGGACCTGCGTGACCTGCAGGCCGGCCCGACCCGGCTCGACGACGTCTTCCGCTCCATCGGCAACGACTGACCATTTCGGCAAGAACAGGAATTCCCATGTTTGCCATCGCTCGCGGTGAGCTGCTCCAGATTTTCCGCAATCGGCTGGTCCTGCTCACCAGCATCATCCTGCCGCTCGCGTTCAGCGCTTATCTGATCGCCCAGCACGGCACTTTCGAAAAAATCGGAAGCATCGGATTCATCGCGGCGGCCATGCTGTTCGTGGTGGTGGCGATCGGCTTCTACACCAGTGTCGTGACCACGCTGGCTTCGCGGCGGCAGAACCTCTTCCTCAAACGACTGCGTTCCACCGCGGTGAGTGACCGCAGCATCCTTTCCGGACTGGTGCTGCCGCTGGCCGTCATCGCGCTGGTCCAGGTCGGGGTGATCCTGATCGTGCTCGGCGTGGTGGTGGGTGCGCCGGCCGACGTCCCGATGCTGGTCGTGGCCGTGCTGCTCACGGTGCTCATGATGCTCGGCTTCGGCCTGGCGACGGCCGGGGTGACGAACTCGCCCGAACACGCCCAGGTGACCACGCTTCCGGTGACCACCCTCGCCATCGGCGTGGCGGTCTGGGTGGGCATCACCGGCACCGAGCAGCTGGCCGTGCTCAAACGCCTGCTTCCCGGCGGGGCGGCCACCGAACTGGTCGTCGACGCCTGGAACGGCACCGCGACCTGGGCGCAGGCCCTGCCGCAGTTCGGCCCGGTCGCCGCCTGGATCGTCGTCTCGCTCGCCCTGGCCGCACGGCTCTTCCGCTGGGAACCGCGTCGCTGAGCGTCGCCGGAATTCCCGCGGTGCGGCCACTTTCGGCGAGAAGTGACGATCAGGCACGAGCGCGGGCCGTTCGGGTAAGTGTGGTTGTCACTTCTCGTCCGGTACTGGAAGTGTCGGGGCCATCGGGCGGATTTACCGCCAGCGCACGAATTCTCGCCTTACCCGAGCAAGGAGCGTTGTCCATGAAGGTCCTGCGCAAGGTCGGTACGGTCGGCCTGCTCACTGCCGCGTCCGCGGCCCTCGTCCTCTCCACCGCCGGCCATGCCGGTGCTTCGGGGCGAAAGTTCACCACCTACGAGCAGTGCGTGTCCTACGGGAACAAGCTGGCCCAGCAGGGCAAACTGCACAACTTCTACTGCAGCAAGAACATCGAGGCCGGTGGCAGCCACATCGAGTACGAGCTGCACATCACCGGCTGACACCGAAGCGCCGGGGGCTCGGCCGGTCTGTCCACCGAGCCCCTTTTCGCTCTGCGCGTAAGCCGCCACGGATGTGGTATCTGTGGATCAAGGAACAATGCGCGCAGTGGAGGCAGGATCAATGGCACAGCTCGGCCACACCGGTATCGACGTCTTCCCGCTGGCGCTCGGCGGGAACACCTTCGGCTGGACCAGTGACGAGGCGGCCTCGCACGCTGTGCTCGACGCGTTCGTCGAGGGCGGGGGCAACTTCGTCGACACCTCGGACAACTACTCGGCCTTCGCGCCGGGGAACTCCGGTGGTGAGTCGGAGACGATCATCGGTTCGTGGCTGGCCGCGCGGAAGAACCGCGATCGAGTGGTGATCGGCACCAAGGTCGGCCTGCATCCGGAGTTCGAGGGCCTGGCACCGGAGAACGTGGCGGCCGCCGCGGACGCCTCGCTCAAGCGGCTGGGCACCGACTACATCGACGTCTACTACGCCCACGTCGACGACGAGAAGGTTCCGCTCGCCGACACCGCCGGCGCGTTCGAGCAGCTGCGCAAGGCCGGCAAGATTCGCACGGTCGCGCTGTCGAACTACACCGGCGCCCGGATCGGCGAATGGCTGGAGATCGCCCGTCGCGAGGGCTACGAACTGCCCGCCGTGCTGCAGCCGGATTACAACCTCGTCAAGCGCCTGCCCTACGAGCGCGACGTCGCACCGGCGGTCGCCGAGGCCGGTCTCGCCGTGGTGCCCTACTTCGGTCTGGCCAGCGGGTTCCTCACCGGTAAGTACCGCAAAAAGGAGGACTTCGGCGAGGGCGTCCGGGAGTACCTCGCCACCCAGTTCTTCTCCGAGAGTGCACTCGCCGTGCTCGACGTCCTGGAGGAGGTCGCGTCCGCGCACGAGGTCGAGATGGCGACCGCGGCGCTGGCGTGGCTGCGTGGTCGCCCCGGGGTGAGCGCCCCGATCGCGAGCGCGCGCACGCCCGAACAGCTGCCGGCGCTGCTGGCTTCCGCCGAGGTGGAGTTCACCGCCGCGGAAACCGCTGCGCTGGACGAGGTTTCGGCGCGAGTCGAGGAGCGTCCGGCGGAGTAGTGGCCTCGCCAGGTCGCCCCTCGCGCGACCTGCCGACCTGGGTTAAGCTCACATGGATGTGAGGGAGTACGCCGGGAGGACGAGGATGCGCATCGGTGAGCTGGCGGCCCGGACCGGCGTGAGCGTCCGGTCCCTGCGCTACTACGAGGAACAGCAGCTGCTCAGCAGCACCCGCAGCGCCGGCGGGCAACGGCACTACACCGAACACGAGGTCGGGCGGGTCGAGTTGATCCAGCAGCTCTACGCCGCCGGCCTGTCCAGCCGGACGATTCTCGAACTGCTGCCCTGCACCGAAGCACCCAGCGCGGCGAATTCCGACGCCGCACTGGAGCGGATGGTCCAGGAGCGGGACCGGCTGTCCGAGCACATCGCCGAGCTGACCCGCACCCGGGACGCGCTGGAAGACCTCATCGCCTGCAACCGGTACCACCGAGACCTCGCCGCCACCCCGGCCTGACAGCTGTGAAGGCCTCCTCCGGGAACTGGGAGAGGCCTCCACGGCCGTCTGCCTAGCGAGGCGAGGGGACTTCATGGCCCCCGGTACTCGCGTAAGTCGGTCGGCTCAGCTGGTCACTCGGCGTGGCCGATCGGCTGGGCGGGCACCGAAGGTGTGCCCGGGGGCAGTTCGTGGGCCGGCTGGCAGGAGATCGGCTGGGCGGGCACCGAGGGGGTGCCCGGCGGGACCTCGTGGGTCGGCTGGGTCTCGATCGGCTGCGCCGGAACGCCCGGGGCGCCCGGGGGCAGTTCGTGAGTCGGCTGGCAGACGATCGGCGTGCCCGGCGTGCCGTCCGTGGCGTCGGCGGCGAACGCGGTGCCGGCGGTGCCGAACATGATGGCGAGACCACTGACGACGAGTGCGGCCTTGCGGACGTAGGACATGGGTTCCTCCTAGTGTTCCGGAACGGGCCCCGCGGTGGGGCGGCCGGGCGGTGTGCCGCGGTTGGTCTCATCCAGCCAGAGCCGGGTTATCGGCACTGTCTGATGATCTCCATACGGTTTCCATAGGTGCGGTTGTGGATCATCGGGCGCACGGCGAAGGAAGAGGGTGGGCGCATGCGGGTGCTGGTCGTGGAGGACGAGACCTTCCTCGCCGAGGCGCTGCAGTCCGGTCTACGCAGGGAGGGCATGGCGGTCGACCTCGCCGGCGACGGCGCGACCGCGCTGGACTGCGTGGCGGTCAACGAATACGACGTGGTGGTGCTGGACCGGGACCTGCCTGTGGTGCACGGCGACGACGTCTGCCGGCACGTCGCGGCCAGCCGCACGGACTGCCGGATCCTCATGCTGACTGCGTCCGGACGGCTGGCCGACAAGGTCGAGGGGCTGCACCTTGGCTCGGACGACTACCTGGTCAAGCCCTTCGACTTCCCGGAGTTGGTGGCGCGGCTGCGGGCGCTGCACCGCCGCGCCACCCCGGCGCATCCGCCGGTGCTGACCTACGCCGATCTGCGGCTGGATCCGGCCCGCCGCGAGGTGCACCGCGGGGCTCGCCCGCTGAGGCTGGCGCGTAAGGAGTTCGCGGTGCTGGAGTTGCTGCTGCGCGCGGACGGGGCGGTGCTCAGCGCCGAGCACCTGCTGGAGAAGGCATGGGACGTGCACGCCGACCCATTCACCAACGCGGTCCGCATCACCGTGTCGACGCTGCGGCGCAAACTCGGCGACCCGCCGATCCTGCGTACCGCCACCGGCGTCGGCTACTACCTGGACGCCGGCTCATGAGCGTCCGCCCGGTGCTGCGCCGCAGCCGACTGTCCATCCGGCTGCGGCTGACCCTGCTCTACGGCGGCCTCGTGCTGGTTTGCGGCGTTGCCCTGCTGGCCACCGTGTACTTCTTGATGCGTGAACTCCCGACCTACGATCTGGAAACCGCGGCCGGACCGGTGCAGGCGACCCCGGCGACCCGGCTCGGCGAGCTGCCGCTGGGCGTGATCACCACCAAGGAAGACATCCTGACCGTGCTGGCGGAGGCCTCCGCCGTGGCGCTGCTCGGACTGGCGCTGGTGTCGTTCCTGATCGGCTGGATCATCGCCGGGCGGATCCTCGCCCCGATCCACCGCATCGCCCGTACCGCGCGCACCGTCGCGAGCGACACCTTGCACGAGCGCATCAACCTCGACGGACGCCAGGACGAGTTCACCGAACTGGCCGACACCCTGGACACGATGCTCGACCGGTTGCTCGCTGGTTTCGAAGCCCGGCAACGCTTCGCCGCCAACGCCTCGCACGAGCTGCGCACCCCGCTGGCGACCATCCGCACGTTGCTGCAGGTCGCCGTCGCGCACCCCGACGAACACGATCTCGCCACGCTGGCGCCGAAACTCCTGGCGACCAACGACCGCAGCATCGCGACCGTGGAAGCACTGCTCACGCTCTCCCGCGCCGACCACGGTCTCGAGGACGTCGAGCCGGTCGACCTCGCCGAGGTGGCGGCGGGCGCGCTGGCGCAAGTGGGTGCGGAAGCTGCCGACCACCGGATCGGCGTGCACAGCGATCTGGCGCCCGTCCGGGTCGAGGGGGACAAGGACCTGCTGCACCAACTGGTGATCAACCTGCTGCACAACGCCATTCGGCACAACCATCCGGGCGGGACGGCACGGCTCACCACCGTGGTCCGCGGGGACACCGCTGTCGTCACCGTCACCAACACCGGTGATCCGGTGCCCGACCAAGAGGCCGAGCGGCTGTTCGAACCGTTCTACCGGCAGCTCAATCGCGTTCACGCGACCGGACACGGCCTGGGGCTCACTCTCGTCCGTGCGATCGCCCACAGTCACCGGGGCACCGTCGCCGCGAGCCCGAATTCCGGCGGTGGGCTCACGGTCACCGCGACGCTGCCGGCCCTCGCAGCGTCCGCGCCGAGATCTCCAGTGGTCTACGCCGACGCGGGCAGACGGCTTCTCCTCCCCGGAAGCCGGGCCTAACGTCGAAGAGATCACCGCCGGACACCGTGGGGGTCTCGATGGTCAGCAGGCGTGACGCGCTCCGGATCGGCACCGCTGCTCTCGCGGGCACGCTGATCGAATCGGCGGTTCCCGGTGGTGCGGTGCACGCGGCACCGCTGCCGGCCGGTCCGTCGCCTGTCGAACGCGGCTGCTATCTGACGTTCTGCCGTATCCCCACCGCCGGCCTGCGCACCTGGAAGTCCATTATGGACAGCTTTGCCGAGGACGGCGTGGACCGCGTCGTGCTGTGGCTGGGCGGAGCGTTCCGTTCCCGGAAGTACCCGATCACCTGGCAGTACAACCGGGAACACCGCAACGTGCGGGAGAACTTCGCCGGGCAGCTCATCGACTACGCGCACACGCTGGGGATCCGCGTGCTGCTCGGCTTCACGCCCTACACCTACGACGGTACGAACCAGTACGCATACGAACGTCCGGACCTCAAGGCACAGCAGGCGAACGGCACCCTGGCCCGACTGCAGGGCATCCATTCGTGGGGCTACAACCTGGATCCGACGAAGGCGGACGCGAAGCGGTTCATGCTCGAATACGCGCGTGAGCTGTACTTCGACTTCTACCCGAACGCCGACGGCCTGCTCATCGAATCCGCCGACATCGACATCTGCACCGGCGGCGACTGCGGTGGCCCACGGCACTACTACGAGGTCGAGTACGAGTTCGTCCGTCGTCTGTCCGACGAAGTGTGGGCACAGGACCCGGACGCCGAAATCATCGTGCACCCCAACTACTTCGTCGGCGGCGCGAACGGTGCGGAGCTGCCCTACGATCCGCGGTGGACGGTGATTTTCAGCCCGTGGACAGTGAATCTCGAGTTCGCGAAGAAGATCTCGCGCGCCTACTACTTCTCCCTCGACGTCATCAGCCAGCCGCCGGCGAACGTGGCGGCGAGCGTGCGCTGGGTGCGTGACCACGGGTTCGCTTCGTACTTCCCCTCGCAGGAGTTCTTCACCTACGTCGCGGAGCACGCCGAGATCGGCGAGACCAATCTCGTCGGCAAGCAGCTGCGTCCGTTCGGGTTCGACTTCCTGGGCCTGGACGAGAACCCGTACCGGGACCCGGTGGTCACCGTGAACCGCGTCGCGCTGCGGGAGTACGCGCGGAACCCGGACCTGCCGGAAGCCGAATTCCGGGCCAGGCTGGGACAGTCGGTGTTCGGGGACACCGCGACCGACCAGAACGTCGCCGATCTGCTGTTCCTGCACGAGTTCTGCTACGGACGGGACAAATCGCTGTTCACGCTGGCCGCCGGGGCGGACCCCGGCGCACTGCGCGACCGCCTGGAACGGGGAGTGGTGGGCTTCGCCGCCCTGCAGGCCATCCAGACCGAACTGGACGCACTCCCCGCGGTCGCCGCACGAATCCGGCGCTCCCGCAACCCGGCGGTGCGCCGGCTCGTGCGGCACACGGACCTTCTCGAACACAACTGGGATCCCGGCGCACGGGCCCTGTTGAGGGCGCACTTGCGGACTTGAGTGTGAATTCCGTCAGCCAGCGGGACCGCCGACAAGCCGTGCCGTGAGGACTGCTCCACCTCCTACCGAGGTCGCATCCCGTGCTCGACCTCGGTCCAGTACGGGTCGAGCCGCCGGGCCGATGTGCCGGCGGGGCCGGATGGACAGACTCGTTCCGGAACAGCCTGCCGGCCGATCAGCCCGTGGAGGGCTTCACCAGGAGGACAGGATATGCGCAGGAAACTGTCGGTCGCCCTCGCCGCGGCCGCGCTGATGGCGACCGTTGTTCCGGCGGCGTCGGCGGAAGCGAGCGAAACGCTGGAGTGGGGTGCGTGCCCGAAGGGGGTCGAGGGTCCCCGCCTCGAGTGCTCGACCCTGAAAGTCCCGCTGGACTACCGGGATCCCGACGGGAAACAGATCGAGATCGCGGTCTCCCGGCTGGCGAGCGAGAACCCGGCGCGGCGCCGCGGGGTGCTGCTGACCAATCCGGGCGGCCCGGGCGGTGAGGGGCTCGGCTACCCGGCCCTGCTCGCCGGTTCCGGACTGCCCCAGGAGGTGCTGGATTCCTACGACCTCATCGGGTTCGACCCGCGCGGAGTGGCCCACAGCACGCCGGTGACCTGCGAATTGACGCCGGAGCAGCAGGCTCGCGGCGCCTTCTCGTCATACGCCGAGACTGCGGCCGACGTCACCCGCGAAGCCGACTACGCCCGCACCATAGCCCGGCAGTGCGCCACCTCCCCGACCGCGCAGATGCTGCCGCACACCACCACCGCGAACACCGCACGCGACATGGAGCGCATCCGGGTGGCACTGGGCGAGCCGAAGATCTCGTACCTCGGCGCCTCCTACGGCACCTACCTCGGCGCCGCGTACGCGTCGATGTTTCCCGACCGCGGCGACCGGATCGTGCTCGACAGCAACCTGGGCCCCGGCGGATACGACTACACGGCCATGCGCGGGTTCGCCCGCGGCATGGAGGACCGGTTCCCGGACTTCGCGGACTACGCCGCCGCGCACCCCGAGTACGGCCTCGGCACCACGCCGGAACGGGTGACCGCCAAGTTCTTCGACCTGGCGAAGCGGCTGGACGCGACACCGGTCCACGGCGTGAACGGGCTGGCGTTCCGCGGGGTCACCTTCGAATACCTCTACGCCGACGCGAGTTTTCCCACGCTGGCCAAGACCTGGCAGCTGCTCGACACGAACCAGCCGCTGCCCGAGCAGCCTTCGACGGACCACGACAACACCATGTCCGCCCGGCTGTACGTGGTCTGCGGTGATTCGCGCTGGCCGGACTCGGTCGGGGACTACCAGCACGCCACCGCGGTCGACCGGGTGAAGTACCCGATGCTGGGCGGGTCCACGGCCAACATCGGACCGTGCGCCTTCTGGCCGAAACAGCGCCCCGAACCGCCGGTGCACATCGGAAACCGGGGCCCGTCGAACGTGCTGATGGTGCAGAACGAACGCGACCCGGGCACCCCGCTGACCGGCGCCCGCGCGCTGCGGCAGGCGTTCGGGCAGCGCGCCAGGCTGGTGACCGCCGACCAGGGCGGCCACGGCGTCTACCCGTGGGGCAAGAACACCTGCGTCAACGACGCGGCGACGGAGTTCCTGACGGCCGGGCAGCGTCCCGCACACGACCTCGCCTGCACGGCGGAATCGGGCAAGTGAAGCGGCTCGTGGCGCTACCGGAGGCCGCCGAGCAGCCGGAGGGCCTCCCGTACGGCGAGTTCGGCGCCGCCCTCGGCGGTGGGTGCGATGTTGACCTCGTAGACCGCGTTGCGATATGCGGCGGCCTCGGGGAGGTAACCGAGGTAGCCGCACGTGTAGCCGGCCAGCGCGAGCGGTCCGTCCACTTCGGATGCCAAGGTGGCTTCCAGCGACAGGTACGGTTCGCCACCGAAGCCGGCCAACGCGAGGTCGCCGAGCCGGACCGTGCTCACCACCAGACGTGGGTCGCGGATCTGGGCGGAGCCGGCCAGTTCCGCACCCTGCAACGCGGTCTCGGCGGTCCGCACCGCGACGGGATCGCCGGTTCGGAGGGTGGCTTCGAGGTGCCGGCGAAGCGCGCGGCTGTCCGGTGCGGGTTCGTTCGTCCGCGGCGGCAGGCCGAGGGACCAGGTTCGCGCGCCGGTGATCGGCCGGTGATCCACGTCGACCCGGCGACCCGGGGTGTCGAGGATGGCGAGCACCTGTTCGGCGGCCAGCACACCCAGCCGGTCCAGTTCCTCCGGGTGCTGGTTCCGGCGGTGTGGCCGGGTGCTGACGTCCCCGGCGGCGCCGGTCGCGACCACGGCCCAGCCGTCCAGCCGCGCGGACACCGCCCGGCGCACGGCTCCGGCGAGGTCGGCGCTGACCCGCAGGTTGTCCGCGCCCAGCACCGTCGGATGCACCGGCAGTACGAGGACACACCCCTGTACCCGGCCACGGTCGCGTGCGGCCAGCACGGTCACCGGCACGTCCTGGCGCGGGCCGGGACCGCTGCGTTGGCCGCCGACGCCTTCGATCAGTCCAGTGTGGGCAGTGAGGTCGGACGGCTGCTCGGTGGCCATCGCGTTGCCGGCCGCGTATTCGCCGGCCTGGAGGATCGGCTCACGCCACTGCGGCGAGGTCCGGCCACCGCCGGGACGGCATCCGGTGTCCGGTCCGGAGTGCGTATGCGTCGCCGACAGCCACACCAGCTCCGGGCGGGTCCGCAGCGAGCCGGCCAGCCTGCTGGTCAGCGCGCCGGCGAGGTCGGTGTTCACGGCGGGCAGATCGGCGACGACCCAGGCGAACCTGGCGCCGCCGGCGCTGACCGTCACCGCGTGCACTTCGAGGAGGTCGAGCGTGCCGGTGCTCGTGCCGGTGCGTGCGGCGTAGCCACCGAGCGGGGTGCCGGTGGGTACGGCGATCGCTGCCTGGCCGTGGCCGATGCGTGTGGTCACGACAACGCCTTCGCCAGCCGGGTGGTGATGGCCATCGGGTTCGTGATCGCTGTGCCGACGACGACCGCGTACGCGCCCGCGTCGACAGCTGCCCGTACGTCTTCCGCGCTGCGGTAGCGGCCCTCGGCGATCACCGGGCAGTCGAGCCTGGTCACCAGCTCGGCGACCAGGCCGATGTCCGGTCCTTCCGGTGCCGGGCCGCCGGTGTAGCCGGACAGCGTCGTGGCGACGACGTCGGCTCCGGCGGCCCGGGCCGCGGTGCCCGCCGCGAGGTCGTCGACGTCGGCCATCACCGGCACGCCGAGTTCCGCGTGGATCCGCCGGATCTGATCGCCGAGTGACCCGCCGCCCGGCCGCGGCCGCGCGGTGCCGTCGATCGCCACCATCGCCGCGCCTGCCCGCACCACCGCGGCGGCATCCTCGAACGTGGGCGTGATGAACACCCCGTCCGGGCCGAAGACCTTGTTGATCCCGAGCACCGGAAGGTCCACTTCGGACCGGATGGCGGCGACGTCGGCCGGGCCGTTCGCCCGGATCGCGCGTGCCCCGCCCGCGGCCGCGGCGGCGGCCATCCTCGCCATCGACACCGGTCCGTGCAGGGGGTTGCCCGGCTGTGCCTGGCAGGACACCAGCAACGCACCGGAGGGAAAGGGGAGCCGATCGTCCACTGTGTTCTCCTCAACGACAGGCGCGGTGTACGGACATCAGACGCGAATACGGGCCTGGTTCGGCGGTGGCGAGCCGGACGGCGCCGTCGAGCGGGTCGCCCTCCGGCGGGACGAGCCGAGCCGCCGGAGCGAGGACGGCGAGCCGTTCGCGGAGCGGGGCCAGCAGCAGCTCACCGGCCTCGAACACCCGGCCGGTGCACGCCACCGGAACGGTCTCGCCGCGGTCGAGCACCCGTACCGCGGCGGCGATGGTGCAGGCCAGGTCGTCAGCCGCGGCGGTCACGATCGCGCTCGCCACCGGGTCCGCCTGGGCGGCCACGGCAAAGACCTCGGGTGCGAAGGAGGCGATGGCGGCGACCGGGGACGGGATCTGGTGGATTCGTTGCGCCATCCCGGGTATCGGGCCGAAGCGCAGCTCGGCGACGGCGGTGAGGCTGGTCGCCGGTCCGCGGCCGTCGGCGGCGGCGAGCACGGCGGCGAGTCCGGCCCGGCCGATCGCGAACCCGCCCCCAGCGTCACCGAGCAGATGGCCATCACCGCCGACTTTGCGGTGTACCCCGCCCTCGCCGACCGCGAGGCACACCACTCCCGTCCCAGCGGCCAGCACCACACCGTGCCCACTCGGCAACGCTCCGGCGTGCGCGGTCACCATGTCCTCGCACAGCCGTACCTCGCCGGCTCGCAATACACCGGCCACCGCGGCGCCGAGCCGGTTCCGGTCCGCGGGTTCGGCCGGGTGGCCGGTCAGTCCGAGACAGGCCAGCGCCACCGGATCGGACAGCCCCGCGTCCAGCGCCGCGACGCGCACGGCTTCGGTGATCGTGGCGACCGGATCACCGTGCCGGTAGTCGAAACCCGGGCCCTTGCCCGCGCGTGCCTCGGGACCGGACACCAGGCGTAATCCGGTCTGGCCGCCGTCGACCGCGACCCACGTGGCGGTCATCGGATACCGGCCGACATCGTCACGCCCTCGACGAACTTCCGTTGCAGCGTCACGAAAAGCAGGACCGTCGGCAGTGCCGCGAGAAGCGCGGCGACGAGCATCATCGGCACCGCGGCGCTGCCGAGGTTGTCCGCCTGCATCGCCGAGAGCCCCACCGGAAGGGTGCGGTGCTCGTCGTCCGAGGCGATCAGCAGCGGCCACAGGTGGGAGTCCCAGTTGAGCATGAAGATGAACAGGGCCAGCGCCGCCATCGGGCCCTTCACCACCGGTACCACGATCGACACCAGCGTGCGCAGATCTCCGGCACCGTCGAGGCGGGCGGCCTCGATCAGCTCGTCCGGGACATTGCCGATCGCCTGGCGCATCAGGAAGATCCCGAACGCGCTCGTGCCGGCCGGCACGATCAGCCCGGCGAAGCTGTCCACCCAGCCCAGCGAGTACACCAGGCTGTAGAGCGGCACGTAGATGATCTCGATCGGGATCATCAGCGTGGCCAGCACGACCATGAACGCGGTGTCGCGGCCGCGGTAGCGGAACTTCGCGAAGCTGAACCCGGCCGCGGTGCAGGTCACCACGTTCAGCAGGGTGACGCTGACCCCGACGACCGTGCTGTTGAGGAAGTACCGCGCGAACGGCGTTTCGGTGAACGGCAGCGTCAGATTGGACCATTCAAAGGTACTGGGAAGCCAGTGCAGGGGAACGGAAAGCACCTCCGACGCCGGCTTCAACGCGGTCAGCACCGCGTACACCAGCACGGAAACGAACACCAGTCCGCCGAGCCCGGCGACGGTCATCGCGGTGCCGCGCCCCACGCGTGCGGCCTTGCTGCGCGGCCCGCTCATCGGTCCCTCCTCGCGAAGACCTTCAACTGCAGCAGGGTCAGCCCGAACAACAGCAGGAACATCAGCACCGCCACCGCGGAAGCCCGGCCCATCCGGGCGTTCTCGAACGCCGTCTTGTACACGAACAGGTTGACCACCTGCGTGCCGAAACCGCCGTTGGTCAACACCAGCTGCGGGCTGAACGCCTGAAAGCCGCGGATGACCGCCATCACCGAGCACACCGCGGTCACCGGGAGCAGCATCGGCCAGGTGACGTAGCGGAAGCGCGCGAACGCTCCCGCGCCGTCCAGCCGGGCCGCCTCGTGCAGTTCGTCCGGAATGGACTGCAGGCCGGCGAGGAACAGGATCAGGAAGAACCCGGTCTCCTTCCACACGCCCATCACGACCAGGCCCCACATCGCACTGCCGGAGCTGGTGAGCCAGTTGAGGTGCAGGCCGAGTGCCTGGTTGAGCAGGCCGTCCGGGTTGAGCACGACCCGCCAGATCACCGACACCGCGACCCAGCTGATCGCCACCGGCAGGAAGTACAGCAGCCGCAGCAGACCGCTGCCGCGTGTGCGGGTGTTGAGGGCGTGCGCGAGCACGAGTGCCAGTGCGAGCGCGGGAACGTAGGTGCCCGCGGCGTACACCACGGTCTGCCACAGCGCCGCGCCGAACTGCGGATCCGTGGCCAGGTACGTGAAATTCTCGAAGCCCACGAACTCCGGCGGCGAGGTCAGGCTGTAGTCGAACAGGGACAGGTAGAACACCCGTAGCATCGGGTAGATCGCGAAGACGAGGAACAACGCCAGCGCGGGCACCGCGAACAGCGCACCGACCGCCTTCCGCCGGCCTCGCACCGGCTTGTTCCGCGACGGCGCGGGGGAGCGCGGCGCCTTGGGCCTGATCGACAGCACAGCCATGCGCTCAGCTCCCCAGGCTGCGGTCGATCGTCTCGGCAGCCTTCCGGGACGCCTCCGGGATCGCGACGTGGTCGAAGACGGTGTCGTTGACCATCGCCATCACCGCGTCCTTGATCTCCGCGAAGTGCGGCGCCACCTCGTCGAACTTTCCCTGCCGGTAGGCCGCGGACCACACGTCGAGCCCGGGCACCTGCTTGCCCGCCGCGCTGGTGTCCCAGCCCTTCACCGGCTGGATGAACTTGACGTCGGACAGCCAGCGCTGCGACTGGCTCGCCAGGTAGGCGATGAACTGCCAGGCCTGCTGCTGGTGCTCACTCGCCCGGCTGACCCCCCAGTAGTAGCCGTACCAGCGGTTCACCGGTTTCGCCGGGTTCACCTGCGGCAGCGGGACGAGCTTCAGCTTGGCGAAGGTGTCGGGGTTGCTTTCCCTGATCTGCTCCATCGCCCACGGGTAGACGATCGCCATCGACTGGCGTCCGGTGGCGAGATCGCTGAACGGCGAGGTCGCCTCGCGTGAGGTCCGGTTCGGGTCCGCGGCACGGCCGGCGCCGGTCGCGAGATCGGTCCAGATCTTCAACGCCGCCTGTGCCTGCGGGCTGGTGACGGTCGCCTTCTGGTGGCCCGGGTCGGTGATCGTCCCGCCGGTCTCGTTCAACAGCGTCTGCAGTTGCTGGGTGTACCAGCCGGAATGCAGGTAGAGGAAGCTGAACGCCTGGGTGTGCCCTGCGCCGCTGAGCTTCCGCGCGTCCGCGGCCACGTCCTGCCAGGTCTTCGGCGGCGCGTCCGGATCGAGCCCGGCGTCGGCGAAGTGCTGGGTGTTGACGGCGAACGCGGTCGCGTTGAACTCGCTCGGCAGGCCGTACAGCTCGTTGTCCGCCGAAGCGCCGTCGAGGGTGCGCGGCAGGTAACGCGCCTTGAGCTCGTCCGCGGAACCCGTGCCCAGCGCGCCGTAGTCGATGGGCGCGAGCAGCCGTTTGGGAAGGTACTCGCCGCGCAACGTCGTGTCGTCGAGGTTCAGCACGTCCGGGCCGGTGCCGTTGCTCATCGAGGTCAGCATCTTCGTGTCGAACTCGTCGTTCGGGACCTGCTGGTACTCGATGCGGACGTTCGGGTGCTGTCGTTCGTACTCGGCGATGAGCGTCTGGTTGAGCTTGATCATCGGCGGATGGGTGTGCGTCCAGAACTTCAACGTCACCGCGCCGCCGGACTCGTCGCCACCGCAGGCCGACAGCGTGGCGGCGGCCAGCAGTGCCGCCAGGATCGCGGCACCTGCCGTCCGGATGTGGCGCAGGGAACGGATTCCGTGCTCGGCCATGCTGCCTCCAGGGTCGGTGCTCAATGGGGTACGGGTGGCTGGGTCCGGTTCGGCCGCCGCAGATCGGCGGTGATCGCGTAGCGGTCGCCGCGGTAGGTCGCCTCGCAGCTCTCCATCACCCGGCCGCGTGCGTCGAGGCTGATCCCGCGGATGCGCAGGCACGGCTGGCTGACCGGGATCCGCAGGTGCTCCGCGGTCCGCTGGTCGGGCAGCACCGGGTCCATCTGGCAGGTGCCGGTGACGATGTCGGTGCCGTAGCGGGTCGCGAGCAGCTCGTACCAGGAACTGTCGAGATCGCCGATGGCGAGCCCTGGCACGTAGCGGTCCGGGACGATGGTGCGTTCCAGCGCCATCGGGGCGTCGTCGGCCAGCCGCAGCCGGACGAACTCGACCACGACCTCACCGGCCGGGATCCGCAGCAGCCGGCACCGGGTGCGGTCCCCGCGGCGGCGGCGCAGTTCGAGGGTGTGGCTGGCCGGCCGCATGCCGCGGCGGCGCATTTCCTCGGAGAACGACGTCATGGCGAGCCGCCGGCTGACCTTCGGCCGCGACGTGAAGGTGCCGCTGCCCTGACGGCGCACTAGCATGTCCTGCAGCACGAGGTCGTCCATCGCCCGGCGCAGCGTCATCCGGGCCACCTGCCAGCGCACCGCCAGCTCGCGCTCCGGGGGCAGCGGGGAACCTTCGGGCAGGAGGTCGACGAGATCGAGCAGCCGGGCCCGCACCTCGCCGATCTTTCCGGGAGCGGTCATCGCGCCCTCCTCACCGCCGCGGGCAACCCGATCCAGCACACGCCATGGCGTGTGCCGTGGCCAAGGCCCGTGACGTATTCCAGTGGACCAATGCGTCTGTCGATGATGCCCCGGCAACCCCGCTCACCAGTAGGTTTCCGGCCCGGATTGGGCCGGTAGTGGTCCAGTTCGGGCCACCTCCCGGCCACTTCGGCTACTTGCCTGATCGGAAAGAAGTGACTACATTCCAGCTAGGCAAGTAGTGAAAGGGAGGTCATCGTGAACGATCCGGACGAACGGCAGCAGGCCACCGACGCACTGGCGGAGGTACGTACGCACCAGAGCCGCGCGGCCCGCGCGGCGCGGTTGCCGTGGTGGGTCTACGCGGCGATGTTCGTGCTCGCCGTGGTGCCGCTGGCGGCGGACGATTTCGTGGACCTGGGCGGGACCACGGCGATTTCCGCGGTGGTGCTGGGGTTGCTCGTGCTCGCGCTGGTCGCAGGCGCGCTGGGGAAGGGAGTGGCGCCGCTGAGCCGGCTGCGCGGCGTGCAGGCGCGGCGGCAGGTTTCCCAGGAGCGGTACGGCCTCGTCGTCGCCATTGGCGCGGCGGTCACCTGGCTGCTGGTCAGCCAGGGCCCGAGCCTCGCCGCCGGGCTGGCCGACGAGATCGGGCTGCACCAGTACCGGAACACGGTGACCGGGGTGCTCTTCGGTGCGGTGCTGACACTGCTGTTCGCGGGGAGCCAGGCCGTGCTGAACCGGATTCATCGACTGTGAACGCGCCGTGAATATTGCGCGCCGGTGAATTCGGTCCGGTCGTTCCGTGCGCTGCTGGTGCACGGAACGCTCCCTTGCTCCCGCCGATCGGTGCACCACCATGCGCATTCCCTGCGCGCGGCAACCGGCCAACGTTGAGCCTCGGGCGTTCCGGATCACCCACGGGTGGCGGACCGTCGGCGTCCGCGTAGCGTGCGGCGGTCAGTGCGGCTGAGCAGGCCAGAGGTGTCCCGCGTCCAGTGACCGCCGTGTGAGTCGGTGAATGAAAATTCCGGGATGGCGGAGGCAGAGTACAGATCCGCAGCGGGCATCGCTTCCTGCCCGAACGGCAACGCTCGCACTGCGGTGGCGCCGGGCGGGATGATGGCGAAGCGCACCTGGTGGGGTTCCGATTCATCGGGACGGCCGACCTTCAGCTCGCAGCCGAAAACCGGCGCGTCTCCGCTGTTGTGCGCGCAGACGACGTAGTCCTCCTCGTGGTCATACTGCTCGCCCCGGTCGAGCCAGGCGGAAACCGACTGTGCCTGTTCCTGCTGCCGAATGGCGGGCTGGTCCTTGCGATTGAGCAGCATGATCCACACGTAGGAAGCGAACCCGAGCAGCGAGCCTGCACTCCCGATCGCGGAAACCCAGGTGGCCGTGGTTTGAGAAGTCATCACCGAGGAAGTTACCACGTTGCCGGGTCGGCGAACGCGCGCCGTCTCCTCCGGTAGTGGGCCATCCCTTGGCAATGACTTGTCTTCTTCGCGCTGCGGACACTTGCCTCCCTTTCCGGTCCGTCCTTCCCTGCACGCCATTCTCGCTCTGGCGCGCCGTCCTTTTCGCTTCGGGCTCTCATCCTTTTGACCGAGAGAACCGTCCTCCAAGACCGTTCGCCCGCGGGATGTGTCCGGACGTTCCGGTGCGAAGAATGGCTTCAGTCATCGTTTCGCACCGTCGGGAGGGAATTCGGATGCGGAGAACGTTACCCACCGCACTGGCCGCCGCGGTCCTGGCGGCCGCGGCGGTCCCGGGGATCTCACTGGCCGCGGCCGCGCCCCGCGCGCTGGAATGGGGGCCGTGTCCGGCGGACGTCACGCCCTCCACCGGGCTGCAGTGCTCGAAGCTCTCGGTCCCGCTGGATCACCGGAACCCGGGCGGGCAGCAGATCGAGATCGAGATCTCGCGGCTGGCGAGCAAGAAGCCGGAGAAGCGGCGCGGCGTGCTGCTGACCAACCCCGGCGGCCCGTCCTCCGGGCTGAACTATCCGGCGCAGCTGGCGCAGTTCAGTCTACCCCAAGAAGTCCTGGACTCCTACGACGTGATCGGGTTCGATCCCCGCGGCATCGGGCACAGCACGCCGGTCACCTGTGGGCTGAGCGCGGAGCAGCAGAAGTACGGCAACGTCCCGCCGTACGCGCGCGATGGTGCCGACGTCGCGAAGCACGCCGAAGAAGTGAAAGAAATCGCCGAGAAGTGCACCACGTCGAAGACGGCGTCGATGCTGCCCTACATCTCCACGGCGAACACCGCCCGCGACATGGATCGGATCCGCGAAGTGCTGGGGGAGTCGAAGATCTCCTATGCCGGTTCGTCCTGGGGCACTCACCTCGGCGCGGTGTACACAACGCTGTTCCCACAGCGCAGTGACCGCTTCCTGCTCGACAGCAACCTGGCCCCCGGCGGATGGGACTACCCGTCCGACCGGCTCTACAGCCAGGGGGTCGAGGACCGGTTCCCGGACTTCGCGAAGTACGCCGCCGCGAACGACCGGGAGTACCACCTGGGCGCGACCCCGGAGCAGGTGACCGCGAAGTACTTCGCGCTCGCCGCGCAGCTCGACCGGAAACCGGTGGAGGCGCCGGACGGGCGTTACGACGGCACCCTGTTCCGGCTGATCACCTTCAGCCAGCTTTACGGTGGGCCTCAGCTGCCGTGGCTCGCGAAAGCCTGGCAGGCCCTGTCCGCGGGCCAGCCACCGCCGCCGTTGCCGGGGGAGACCGGTGGTGTGGGTTCCCCAGAGGTCGCGGAGAATCTGGTGTCCGGGCGTTACTACATAATTTGCTCCGACTCGCGCTGGCCCACCTCGGTGCAGACCTATCAGCGCAACGTCGCCGCCGACCGGATCCGGTACCCGCTGTTCGGTGCCGCCGGTGCCAACATCCAGCCGTGCGCGTTCTGGCCGGACCCCATCGAAGCGCCGGTGCAGATCGGGGACCGCGGCCCCTCGAACGTGCTCATGGTGCAGAATCTCCGTGACCCGGCGACCCCACTGGCCGGCGCCCGGAAGCTGCGGCAGGCGTTCGGCGACCGTGCGCGAATGGTCACCGTCGACGCGGGAGGCCACGGCGTCTACCCGTTCACCCACAACGAATGCGCGCAGTACGCCGCGACCACCTTCCTGACGACCGGCGAACGCCCAGAACAAGACCTGGCGTGCTCCGCGGCAGCCGAACCCCGCTGAGCACCACCCGCGAAGGGCCCGCGCCGTGCGCCGAACATCCGGCCACGGCGCGGGCCTGCCTTGTCGGCTACGGCGTGGGCCTTGCTGGCTACGGCGCGGGCCTGCCTTGTCGGCTACGGCGTGGGCCTTGCTGGCCACGGCTCGGGCCTTCTCGTCGTCTATTCGGGAAGCCGTTCCCCCGCACGATCCCGGCTTCCCCATTTCACCGACGTTCTTCTTGCACGCGGAGCGTGCCAAAGCAGAAGAGGCTTACTGCTTGGACGGCAGCGGCGTACCTCTCCCGCCACGGACAGCGCAGCCACCAGCCCGCTCTGACGTCAGTTCCGCGCCCCGCACCAGCCTCGATTTCGCGGCGTGGTCTTCTCTCGGCGCAGCAGGGAAACATCCAGAATACGAGCCGAGAACCCCAGGCTCACGCGATGCTCCCGGTGCGCTTACGCGTGGGGAACGTGCGCTCGATGAAAGCGCAGTGGGCCGTCACCGTGAAAAGCGGGTCCACGGCTCCCCTGGTGGCCGGCGGCCGGCGCCATCCGTGGTCCTGGCGGCCGGCGGCATCCGTCGCCGTTCCGGTCACGGCGCCTACTTGCCTTGAGGCCGCCACCGTGCACGACGAACCACCTCTTGCACGCGAAGCGTGCGCCCCTGCGCACGACGAGACCACCATGGTTCCCTGGCCTTGTTCGCTGACGCAGCGTGGCTACCGTCCGAGCCGGTTTCCCAGGCCTACGCGGCGGTCCCGGCGTGCTGGTGGCGGTTCTGGGTCGAGTGGGAGCGGGATGTGGTCGCCTGTCGCGTCCGTGTCGTTTCGGTTCTGACGCCCGCCCAGCGTGGGGTCGTCATCGGGCACGACGGACCGACGTTCCCCGGTGGTTGTTCGCTGATGGGATGTGGCTGCCACGCGAGCCCAATCTCCCAGGCGTACCGGGCGCGGCTACCGTACGAGCCCGGTTTCCCAGGCCCACACGGCGATCTCGGTGCGGTTGCGGGCGGAGGTCTTGCGCTGGATGGAAGCGAGGTGGGTCTTCACCGTGGACAGGGAGATCACCAGCTCCTCGGTGATCTCCGCGTTCGTCCGGCCGCGGGCGAGTGCCTTGGTCACCTCGAGTTCGCGGTGGGTCAGTGCTGGTTCGGCGTGGCGGGGCCGGCTGCCGGAGGCGGTGAAGTGCGCCAGCAACCTGGTCGTGATCGACGGGGAGACCAGGGATTCGCCGTTCGCGGCCGCGTGGACCGCCTCCACCAGCAGTCGCGGGCCGGCGTCTTTCAGCAGGAAGCCGCAGGCGCCGGAGCGCAGCGCCTCGTGCACCAGCTCGTCGAGGTCGAAGGTCGTCACGACCAGCACTCGCAGCGGATCGGTGACGTCGGGTCCGGCCAGCAGCCGGGTGGCGGCCAGGCCGTCCACCCGCGGCATCCGGATGTCCATCAGCGTGACCTCCGGGCGCAGCTCCCGGGCCAGCTCGACCGCCCGCCGGCCGTCGCCGGCTTCCGCGATCACCTCGACCCCCGGCTCGCGTTCCAGGATCAGCCGGAAGCCGGTCCGCACCATGGCCTGGTCGTCGGCCAGCAGAACCCGCAGCGTCACCGTGTCATTCCCCTCTCCGGCGGCCGGTCCGCCGCGGCGCCGCCGGGCAGCGGCAGATCGGCGAGGACCCGCCAGCCGCGTTCGCCGTGTTCCCCCGCGGTCAGTGTGCCGCCCAGCGCCACGATCCGCTCGCGCATGCCGACCAGGCCGTAGCCGCCCGGTGAGCGACGGGCACGGCCGGGGCGCAGTCCGTCGTTGTGCACCTCGATCCGGAGCGACTGTCCTTCGGCGGCGGATGCCACGGTGACCGAGACGCGCCGCGCCTCGGGCGCGTGCTTGCGCACGTTGGTCAGCGACTCGAGCACCACGCGGTGCACCGTGGAGACCGTCTCCGGAGCGACTGCCAGCTCCGCCAGCCCGGACGCCAGCTCCACGGTGACGGCTTCGTCCCCGTCCACCGCCGCCTCCACCGTTTCCACCAATCCGCCGGTGGTGACCAGCGCCAGCTGGTCGGGGCTGCGCAGCATCATGACGAGACGGCGTACCGCGGCCAGCGCCTCCGCTCCGGCGTGCTCGATCTCCTGGATGAGCTCCTGCTCGGGGCTGCCGGCCAGCACCACCCCGGCAGCCTGCGTGCGGACCACGACGCCGGTGATGTGGTGCGCCACCAGGTCGTGCAGCTCCCGCGCCAGCGCCAGCCGCTCCCGGTTCCGGGCGGCGGACAGCGCGGCTTCGCGCCGCACATCGCCGTCACGCAGCATCAACCCGACCGCGACCCCGCAGCCCCACAGCAAGGCCCACAGCACGGCGACAGCGAGGGTGGTGAAGTCGATGCCGTACCGCAACCCGGGCGCGGCCACGACAGCCACCCCGCCGAGCAGCGCGAGCCCGCCGGCGCCGCGCGGTGGCACCCGATGGCAGCTCGCGCCGACCAGCAGGATCACCGCGATGGCCTCCGGATCGCCGTTGAGCGTCGCGTCCGGTTCGGCGAAAAAACCCACCATGCTGAACACCAGGGAGAGCGCGATCGCCGACGCCGCGAGCGCCGCGGTCCGCTCGGGAAGCCGCCGCCGCGCCAGCGCGAGCCCCCCGGCCACCACGCCCACCACGAAGTAGACGGCCTCCCCGGCGGTGGGTGGTTCGTGCTGGACCAGCCACCGCACCACCTGCTCACCGTTCAGCCCGCCCAGGACCGCGACCTCGGCGATCACCAGGCCACGGCGCAGCGGCCAATCGGCGGTTCGCAGCACCGGGTTCGCCGTCCTTCCTGCTCGTGCACTGCCATTCTGCGTGCCCGAACGCTGTGGCGCATCAAGCGGGAGAACGGTTCCCGACCGCCGGCCCTCGGTCAAAAGGACTAGTGACCGGCCGGACGACGCTGCGAGTACGGGACCAGCAGACGACCGGGACCGACCGGCCGGTATAGCCGCGGGATCGACCGGCCGGAATCGACCGGCCGGTATTGACCGGCCGGTATCGCCGCGGGCTCGAACGACCGCCCTCGGCTCCGTGGCACCGGGACGCTAGTGCACGGACCGCAGCAGTGGCCGGGGTTTCGCGAGGACCGTGGTGACGTGGCCGCTGTCCGGCGAAGGGGTGGGCAGGCCCGGGCCCGGGGTCATCAGTGTCTCGCCGAGGGGCACCTGTGTGCCGCAGCGCAGGCATTCTCCGGTGGTCGCGATCTCGCCGGCGCAGGAAGCGTGCACGAACACGCGGCGCGGACCGTCCGGCGCGTAGTACTCGTCGCCCCAGTCGGACAGGGTGCGGATGACCGGCCAGAGCTTGCGGCCCTTGCCGGTGACCTCGTACTCGCTGCGCTTGCCGGTGCCCGGAACCCGCTCCAGTACGCCTTCGCCGAGCAGGAACTCCAGCCGTTCGGACAGCACCGCACGCGGAATGCCCAGGTGCTCGACGAAATCGCTGAAGCGGCGGACCCCGAACACCGCGTCGCGGACGATCAGCAGGGTCCAGCGCTCGCCGACGATCTCCAGCGCACGCACCATCGAACAGGCCTGGTTGGTGTATTCGCGGGGTAGTGCCATGGCTCCCATTCTGCCACGACGAGTTCGCTCACCGAACTCGTCGTGCTAGTGTCCGGGTCGAAGAGTTCGGTCACCGAATCAAATGGGAGTGCGCATGGCCAGCCGCCCGGGAGCCGTTCTCGTCGCCTCCGGCGGTGGGACGCTGCTCGCGCTCGCCGTCTTCACCGCGCCGTTGTCGATCGTTCCCGCAGTGGCCGGCGGGCTCGGCGGCGGCGCGGTCGCGACATCCTGGATCCTCAGCTCGATGAGTCTCGGCCTGGCCGTCGCCCTGCTGCCCGCCGGCGCGATCGGCGACGACTTCGGCCGGCGGCGGGTGTTCGTGGCCGGTGCCGTGGTGACGGCGGCCGGGTCGTTGCTGTGCGCGCTGGCGCCTGAGCCGCTGCTGTTCATCGGCGGCCGGGTGGTCGAAGGATTCGGTGCCGCCGCGCTGATCGCGTGCGGGCTCGCGGTGCTGGGCCCGGCGTTCCCGGACGCCGCCGGACGTGCCCGCGCCACCGGCACGTGGGGTGCCTGCCTCGGCGCCGGCATCGCGATCGGCCCGATGGCCGGAGCGGCTTTCGGGAGCTGGCGGGCGCTCTACCTCGTGCTCACGGCGGTCGCGCTCGGCGTGGCCGTGCTGAGCCACCGCCTGGTGGACGAGTCCGTTTCGGGCCGGACACGAACGGTCGACCTCCCTGGTGCGCTGTTGCTGGGCTGTGGCCTCGCGGCATTGCTGGCCGCGCTCACCGAAGGGCGACAAGGCTGGACGAGCCCGTTCGAACTGACGCTGCTCGCGGCCGCGGTCGTGCTGCTGGCCGGATTCTTCGGCCACCAGAACCGGGCCGGCGGGGGCGTACTCGATCTCGCGCTCTTCCGGCGTCCGGCGCTGATCGCCGCGACGCTGGGTGCGTTCGTGGCGGGGGCCGGGGTCACCGCGCTGATGTCGTTCGTCTGCACGATGCTGGAGAACGGCCTCGCCCTGCACCCGCTCGCCGCGGCATGGGTGGTGCTGGGATGGTCGGCGACCAGTGTCGTTTCGGCGTTGCTTACCCGCCGGCTGCCGTCTGCGTTTTCCGGTGGCGCGCGACTGAGCGGCGGGCTGCTCGTGGTCGCCGTGGGACTGGTGCCGCTGGCCTTCGTCACGCCTGGGTTCGGCTTTTCGTTGCTGCTGCCCGGAATGATCGTGGCCGGATTCGGAACCGGCGTGGTCAACGCGTCGCTGGGCGGGGAGGCCGTGGGGAGCGTGCCGCCGCACCGGACCGGCATGGGCAGCGGCATCAACAACACGAGCCGCTACGTCGGGGCGGCGCTCGGGGTCACGGTGGTGACCCTCCTGTCCGTCCGGCCTCCGGGCACGCCGGCGAGCCTGACCGCGGGCTGGAACACAGCCGTGGTGGTGGCCATCGCGGTGTCGCTGGCCGGCGCGGGGGTGATCGCCGCGTTGACCGTGCTGGGCAAGCGGTGGACTCCTGATCAGTCGCCCCACCGGGACGAGAGCGCGGCTTCTTCCATCCGCGTGCGCCGCGGGGGCGTGCCGCGTTCGCGCAGCAGCTCTCCGCCGACCGAGTAGCGGGGTGCGTTGGCGGGGTTCCGGTCAGGAATTCCGCGGCACGGTCGGCACCGACGACCTCGAAGCGCTGCTGATGCTCACCCTCCGGCGCCAGCCTCAGGTCGTGCAGGACACGGGCCAGGTACAGCATCCGCTCGTCGTGGTCACGGCCGGCGACCATGCCCCGCCGACGAGCGAACAGACAGCTGCGGTTGGCAATGAACGCGGACGCACAGCCGGTCATCGCCGGCCGGCCTGTCCCCCCGACCGGCTGATCGAGGTACGCAGCGTCGCCGCATACTCGTAACCGGCCCGAATCCCTTGGGCGGCAACCAGTGTGCGGCAGCCGGCCCGGAACCGCCTGTACCGCAACCGGTTCCGGGTACCGGCCGGCCACCTCGACGGCGTGCCGCGCCTCAGCTGATCCGGACCGCGATCTCCGGGGCGATCTCGGCCGCCGGGTACCGGGTCAGCACGAGATTGTCGTGGCCGGGGACCACCTCCGCTTCGCGGGCGGTCTGTTTCAGCCAGGCCAGGCCGTCGTACATGTCGGGCAGGCTGGAGGCGATGTGGAAGGGCCGTTCCTGTTCGAACTCCTCGTAGGTGTGCGAGGCGTCGGAGGCCAGCACCACGCGGCGGTCGCCGGCGCCCTCCACCTCGACCACGAGCTGGCCCGGCGTGTGGCCGGGCAGCGGGCGGAAGCTGATGCCGGGCAGCGCGGGGTCGTCCACGGGGACTCGCAGCAGGCGGCCTTCGCGATGTGCCTGCTGCACCCAGGCGACCTCCTCGGCCTCGACCGCAGGGGCGAACAGCGGGCGCGCGCCGATCGGCCCTGTCCAGAACGCGTACTCCGCGGCACCCGTCACGACCTGCGAACGCGGGAACAGGTTCAGGTTGCCGATGTGGTCGTAGTGGAAGTGCGTGAGCACCACGTGCGACACGTCGGCCGGGTCCACGCCGACGTGGCGCAGCGCCTCCGGAACCGGGGTGACCAGCAGGCGTTTGCGCCGGTCGGCCACTTCCGGGCGGAAACCGCAGTCGACGACCACCGTGCGCTGTTCGTTGCGCACGACCCAGAAGTAGTAGTCGACGCGGACCGGTTCGTCGGGCTCGTCGTAGGCGTCGAAGGAGTGGTAGAGGGTCCGCTTGCTGGTGGGCCACTCGCCGAACTTCACGGCGAGCACCTCGTAGCCGCTCAACGCTTCTCCTCCAGGACGAGTTCGGGCGCCGCCGCGGTTTCCGGGCGAGGCTGCTCGGTCGGGCGCCGCGACCAGTAGTTCGCGAGCAGGGATCCGGTCACGTTGCCCAGTGGGCTGAACACCGCGGCCGGCACCCCGGCCGTGGCGATCATGCCCATGGAGGCCGCGAGCCCGCTGGCGGCACCGCCGTTCTGCATGCCGACCTCGAAGGCGACCGACCGCGAGGACGCGATGTCGAGCCGGGCGGCGCGGGCGCCCCAGTAGCCGAAGGTGAAGCCGACCAGGTTGTGGATCAGTCCGATCAGCAGCAGGACCGCGCCCACCGTGAGCAGGGTGTCCCTGGCCGCCGCGGTGACCACCGTGTTGTAGTACATGATCCCGAACATGGACACGTACGGCATGAATCGCCCGATCGCCCCGTAGCGCAGGACGGCGGCGTAGTAGAGCCGGGCGAGGATGATCGCGGCCGCGACGTAGCAGACCTGCTGCAGCGCACGGACGCTGTTCTCGCCCATCCCCGCGGTCAGCGAACCCCACGCGAAGGCGACGACGATCAGCCAGGCGGCGGAGACGCCGGCGGCGGTGCTCACGATCCGCTTGGCCTTCGGCGATGCACTGCGCAGGAAATCGACCAGCAACGCCGCGCCCACCGGGACCAGGGTGATCTGGATGACGTCGTACATCATGCCCACGAAACTGACGTCGACGATGCGTCCGGCGAACAGCTTCATCAGCGCCGGGGTGGCCAGCGGCGCGAAGATGGTCGACAGCGCGGTGATCGTGACCGCGAGCCCGAGATTCGCCTTGGCGAGCAGGCTCATCACGTTCGAGGCCAGTCCACTCGAGACACAGCCGTAGAGGATGACGCCCACCGCCACCCCGGAAGGCAGATCGAACAGCTGCACGAGGACGAACGCGGCCGTCGGCATCACCAGGTAGTGCCCGGCCATCCCGACCAGGACGCCCTTCGGCTGCCGGGCCACGCCCTTGAAGTCGGCGATCCGCATGTGACTGGCCATGCCGAACATGACCAGCTGGATGATCGTGTTGATCAGGAACTTGTCGGTCAGCTTGACCTCGCCCCAGCTGGTGAACGCGCCAGGGTAGACCAGTGCGGCACAGCAGCATGCGACGACCCAGCCGGTGTACTGGTAGCCGGCCAGCTTGGGCAGTGCGCCGAGGCCGATGGCGATCTCGAAGCCGGTGCCCACCAGTGCGGGCTGCCAGAGCTGCGGTGCCCCGATGAGCAGGCCGACGACCGACGCGATGGCTCCGAGGGCGGCGAGACCGAGACAGACGAGACGTAGCTTCGTCATTGAGGCTCCGTGATGTTTCGAAGTAAGAAGAGCGTTTCGCTACGCGGAGTATGGTATGCCTGTTCCGATGAGGCAGTCAACGTAAATCGCGCAGTAGTCAAGCAGAGGTGATCGGATAATGATTCGGATAGCGAATGAGTAATTCGCAAAATGGCATGTTCGACCGAAGCTCCGCAGTCGCGAACCTCTCCACGCTCTTCGCCTCGCTCCCCGTCCTCGAACGGCCAGCGGCCGCTGCCCGGGCCGGCTACCGCGCGGTCGAATCGTGGTGGCCGTTCGACCGGTCCGTGCCTCCCGCCGGCGAGATGGACGCGTTCGCCGGTGCCGTCGAACGGGCCGGGGTCGAGCTGGTCGCGCTGAACTTCTTTCTGGGAGATCAGGGGGAGCGCGGCATCCTGTCGCATCCGGCGCGCACGGCGGAATTCCGTGCACACACCGAGGTCGTGCGGGAGCTGGCCCAGCGGCTCGGGGCGCGGCTGTTCTGCGTGCCCTATGGCGATCGCCTGCCGGAGCCGGCGGAACGGGACCAGCGCGCGATCGCGGTGGCGAACCTGGTGCACGCCTGCGAAGTCCTGGGACCGCTGGGCGGAGTGCCGATGCTCGAACCACTCAGCGGGCTGCCCTCGTACCCGCTGCGCACTGTGGCCGACGCGGTCTCGGTGCTGGACGAGGTCGACGCGGCGACCGGCACGGCGGGTTCGGCAGGGGTCCTGCTCGACCTCTACCACCTGGCGGCGAGTGGGGCCGATCTCGACGCGGACATCGACGCGTACGCCGGCCGGGTCGTGCACGTCCAGGTGGCCGACCACCCCGGGCGCCACGAACCGGGGACCGGCCGGATCGACTTCGGTCGGCACCTGAACCTGTTGCGCGCCAGAGGGTATCGGGGCCGGATCGCGCTGGAGTACTTCCCCTCGCGGTAGCCGACGGCGGTTCATCGGTCCCTCAGTCCATCGGGGTGCTGCGAGTGTCCGAGATACCGCCGTCGACCGCGATGACCGCACCGGTGGTCGACCGGTTCACCGGATCGGCGAGGAACAGCACCGCGTGCGCGACCTCGGCCGCAGACACCATCCGGCCGGTGGGCTGCCGCGCCGCGTATGTCGCGCGGGCGGCTTCCCGGTCGGGCGCGGCGGCCGCGAGGGAGGCCAGCAAGGCGGTGTCGACGGTGCCCGGGCGGATCGCGTTGACGGTGATCCCGTCCGCGATCAGGTCCGCCGCCAGCGCGCGGGTCAGGGCTTCGATCGCCCCCTTGGTCGTGGCGTAGGCGACCCGTCGCCGGAACCCCGCGGCCGCGGTGAACGACGACATGTTGACGATCGCGCCCGCCTCCGACCTGCGCAGGTACGGCAGCGCGGCACGGGTCGCCCGCACGTAACCCAGCACGTTGACGTCCCAGAGCAGGGCCCAGTCGTCGAGTGCGGTCTCCTCGACGTCGCCGCTGCGCACCACCGCCGCGTTGTTCACCAGGACGTCGATCCGGCCGTACCGGGCGGCGACGTCGGCCATCACGACCGCGAGCCGTTCCTCGTCGGTGACATCGGCTTGGTAGTGCGGTACTTCCGCGGTTCCCGGCGCCGCGTCGACCACCACCGGGCGGCCACCGCCGTCGAGGACCGCTTCGACGCACGCCCGGCCGATGCCGCCCGCGCCGCCGGTGATCACGACGACTCTGTCCTGCATCCCCACTGGAACCTTCTTTCCTTGTGTGCGAACGATCTCAGCCGACGACGGCGCCGAGTGCGACGACGCCGAGCCCGGCGACGAGGGAGACCACGCAGTCCATCACGGTCCAGGTGCGGAAGGTGTCCTTCACACTGAGGCCGAGAAACTCTTTGACCATCCAGAAACCGGCGTCGTTGACGTGGGAGCCGAACCGTGATCCCGCGCCGACCGCCAGTGCCAGCAAGGCCACTTGACCGGCGCCCATGGTCGCGGCGAGCGGCGACAGCAGGCCCGCGGCGGTGACGATGGCGACGGTGCCGGAGCCGACCGCAATCCGGATCACCGCGGCCAGCAGCCAGCCGAGGACGAGCGGCGGCAGCCCGAGCTGGTCGGTCAGGCCGGCGATCGTGTCGCCGACTCCGGTCGCGACCAGCGTGCTCTTGAAACCGCCGCCCGCGCCGACGATGAGGATGATGCCGGCGACCAGCGGCAGGCCGGTGCCCATCACGCTGCCGACTTCGCGTCGTCCGATCCCGGTGGCCAGTCCGAAAGTGACCATCGCGAGCAGGCAACCGGCGAGCAGCGCGACAGTCGGTTCGCCGATGGTCTCCGCGACTCCGCGTACCGCGCTGCCCTCGGGCAGGGTGAGTTCCGCGATCGCCCGGAACAGCATCAGCAGTACCGGTAACAGCATCGTGGCCAGCGTGGTGGCGGTGCCCGGCACCCGCGCGGACGGTTTCCGCGGAACCGCGTCCCCTCCGGCGTCGATCGGGGTGGCGGGCACGACCCGGGCCAGCAGGCTGCCCAGCAGCGGTCCGCCGATGATCACGGTGGGCACCGCGACGATGAGTCCGAACAACAGCGTCCGGCCGAGATCGGCGTGAAAGGCCGAGACAGCGAGCAGCGGCCCGGGATGCGGCGGCAGGAAGCCGTTGAGCAGCGAAAGCGCGGCCAGCGCGGGAATGGCCACCTTGAGCAGCGGCAACCCGCTGCGGCGCACCACGAGCACGATCATCGGGAACACCAGCACCAGCGCGACTTCGAAGAAGAGCGGCAGTCCGATCAGGAACGCGATCCCGGCCATCGCCCACGGGATCGCGCGGTCGGGGACCACCCGGACGAACCGGTCCACCAGCCGTTCGGCCGCGGCGGACGCGTCGAGCAGCCGGCCGAGCATCGCCCCCAGCGCGATCAGCAGCCCGATGTCGCCGATGGTGCCGCCGAGGCCGTCCACGAACGCACTGATGGTGGCTTCGGCACCCATCCCGGAGCCGAGTCCGAGTACTGCCGAGCCCAGGATCAGCGCGATCAGCGGATGCAGCTTCGCCCAGGCGATGAGCAGGATGATGACCACGATCGCGCCGACGGTGAGCCACAGCAGCGGACCCTGGCCGATCGTCGCGGCCGGTGCGTCGGCGGCCGCGACCGCAGCGGCCGCCGCTCGCATCAGCCGGCCGCCGCGAGCCGGCCCAGGGTGGCCACGACCGCGTCGCCGAACCCGGAACAGCTCAGGTCGCCGCCGAGGTCGGCGGTCAGCGCACCGGAGCGCATGGTCTCCACCACGGACCGTTCCACGAGATCGGCCGCGGCCCGCAGCGCGTCGTCGTCGTGCCGCTGGGCGAGCCAGTCCAGCATCATCCGGGCGGAGACGATGGTGGCCACCGGATTGGCCCGGTCCTGCCCGGCGATGTCCGGTGCCGAACCGTGCGCGGGCTGGAACATCGCGTGCTCGTCACCGATGTCGCCGGACGGCGCCAGTCCGAGCCCGCCGACCAGCGCGGCGGCCAGATCGGACAGAATGTCGCCGAACATGTTCTCGGTGACCAGCACGTCGTAGCGCTCGGGATGCTGCATCAGCAGCATCGAGAAGGAGTCGACCAGCGCGTGGTCGGCGGTCACGTCCGGGTACCCGGCTGCGACCTCGTCGTAGACCTCGCGGAAGAAGGCCAGCGAACGGAAGATGTTCGCCTTGTCCACACAGGTCAGCCGGCGCTCGCCGTCCTGCGGCCGTCCGGTGCGGCGGCGGGCGAGTTCGAAGGCGTACCGCGCGACGCGTTCAGTGCCCTTGCGGGTGACGATCATCGTGTCGGCGTAGACCTCGCCGGTGATCTCCGCGCCGCCGCCGAACGAGGCGAAGAGTCCTTCGGTGCTCTCGCGGACGAGGACCAGGTCGACCTGGTCCTGGTTCGGGTCCAGACCCTTGGCGCCGGGGTAGAACTTGATCGGCCGGACGCCGGCGTAGAGCCCGAACTTCTTGCGTGCGGTGACGATGAAGTGGCCCTGGGCCTCGGTGCCGTCCGGCATCCGGATGTCCGGATGTCCCATCGAGCCGAACAGGATGGCGTGCGCGGACTCCATCGTCTTCCAGGTGCTCTCCGGCGCCAGCTCGCCGTGCTCGGCGTAGTGGTGCGCACCGCCTTCGAGCAGGGTGAACTCCAGGTCGAGACCGGGCACCGCGCGCAGCACCTTGACCGCCTCGTCGACGATCTCCGGTCCGATGCCGTCACCCCGCAGGGTGGCGATTTCGTAGGTCACCACAACTCCCTCAAAGCGAATCACTTGTTCGGATAGCGAGTAAACTAAGTCGCCGTCGAGGTGAAGTCAACGGCGTGAGCGCTTGCTTGAGGATTGACGATTCGGATGGCGAACCATAGAGTCGCGTTCACCAGGTGCACCTCGCACCGCGAACCCTGAGGAGTCGATGTGTCATCGGAGCCGTCCGACGCGCAGGCCGCGTCGGCCCGCCGCGACCGCGAGGTCGCCTCGGTGGCGAACGCCATGCGGCTGATCGAGAGCCTGGGCCGGCGCGAGTCCGGCGGGGTCTCCGATCTGGCGCGTGAGCTGTCGTTGTCCAAACCCGCGGTCGACCGCCTGCTCAGCACGTTGATGAGCGCGGGGTACGTCGAGCACGTGGCCGAGACGCGGCGGTACCGGCTCACCATGAAGCTGGTCGCGATCGCGAACTCGGTCAAGGACCGCAGCGGGCTGATCGACCTCGCCCGGCCCAAGCTGGTCGAGCTGGCCGACGCCTTCCACGAGACGGTCAACCTGGCCACCCTGCACCAGGGTTCGATCATCTACGCCGACAGCGTCCCGTCCCGGCAGCTCATCCGGGTCGAGCCGGTGCCGGGCAGCGAGGTGCCCGCCTACGTCACCGCGCTGGGCAAGGCCATCCTGGCGTTCTCGCCGGACGAGGTCCGCGACCGCTACCTGCGGGAGTTCCACCCCGCGCCGTACACGCGGTCCACCGCGAACTCGGTCGCCGAGCTGCGGGAGCGCCTGGACACCGCGCGGGAGAAGGGGTACGCCCTCGACGACGGTGAGCTGGTGGAGGAGGTCCGCTGCGTCGCGGCGCCGATCATCGACGCGACGGGGTTCGCGGTCGCCGCGATCTCGGTGACCACGATCCGCAGCACGTTCGAGAAGTCCGGGGCACAGATCACGAAGTCGGTGCACGAAGCCGCCCGCGCGGTCAGCGACCGGCTGGTGGAGGCGGGATGACCGGCGAAAACCCGCGTCGTTCCCAAGCGTGGTTCGGCGGCGCGGACAAGACCGGGTTCTTCCACCGGTCCGGGATCAAGGCGATGGGCGTGCCGGACCGGATGTTCGACGGCCGCCCGGTGATCGGCATCTGCAACACCTGGTCACAGCTGGCGCCGTGCAACGCACACCTGCGCGACCTCGCCGAGTACGTCGCCCGCGGCGTGTACGAGGCGGGCGGGCTGCCGCTGGAGTTTCCGGTGACGTCACTGGGCGAGACGCTCATGCGCCCGTCCACGATGATGTACCGCAACCTGGTCAGCATGGACGTCGAGGAGACGATCCGGGCCAATCCGCTCGACGGCGTCGTGCTGCTCGCCGGCTGCGACAAGACCACCCCCGCGGTGCTGATGGGGGCGGCCAGCGTCGACCTGCCGAGCATCGTGCTCTCCGGTGGTCCGACGCTGACCGGCCGCCGCGACGGCGTGCAGCTCCCGTCCGGCACCGGTACCTACGAGATGTACGACCGGGTTCGCGCGGGGACGATGACCTCGGAGCAGTTCGTCGGCGCCGAGGTGTGCATGTGGCGCTCGAACGGCAGCTGCAACACGATGGGCACCGCGTCCACGATGGCGTCGATGGTCGAGACGATGGGCGTCGCGCTCACCGGCAACGCGGCCATCCCCGCGGTCGACGCCCGGCGCCGCAGTCTCGCGCACGACACCGGTCTCCGTGCGGTCGAGATGGTGCACGAGGATCTCCGGCTGTCGAAGGTGCTGACCCGGCAGGCGCTCGAGAACGCCATCCGGGTCAACGCCGCGATCGGCGGATCGACCAACGCGGTGGTGCACCTGCTGGCCATCGCCGGCCGGGCCGGGAGCGAGCTGCGGCTGGACGATTTCGACGAGCTGGCCGCGGGCGTGCCGCTGCTGGTCGATCTCGTGCCGTCGGGCAAGTTCCTGATGGAGGAGTTCTTCGACGCGGGTGGCGTCCCCGTGGTGATCAACGAACTGCGTGATTTCCTGCACCTCGACGCGCCGACGGTCACCGGGCGCACCCTCGGGGAGAACGTGGCCGGGATGACCGGCTGGGGCTCGCCGGCGATCCGGACGGTCGACGACCCGCTGCAGGAGGACGCCGGAATCGCCGTGCTGCACGGGAATCTGGCTCCGGACGGGGCGATCATCAAGCCGTCCGCGGCGACGAAAGAGCTGCTGGTGCACCGCGGCCCGGCGGTGGTGTTCGAGGACATCGACGACCTGCGTGCCCGGATCGACGATCCGGAGCTGGACGTGCACGCCGATTCGGTGCTGGTGCTCAAGGGCGCCGGGCCGAAGGGGTATCCGGGCATGCCGGAAATGGGCAACCTGCCGATTCCCGCCAAGCTGCTGCGTGCCGGGGTCACCGACATGGTCCGCGTTTCCGACGCGCGGATGAGCGGAACCGCGTTCGGCGCGGTCGTGCTGCACGTGGCTCCGGAGTCCGCCGCCGGTGGCCCGCTCGCGCTGGTGCAGGACGGTGACCTGATCGAACTGGACGTGCCGGCGCGGCGGCTGCATCTGGCGGTGGACGATGCCGAGCTGACGCGCAGGAGGGCCGCCCGCGGCGCCGAGAAGCTGCCGGAGATCGGCGGTTACACCCAGCTCTACCTGCGGCACGTCACCCAGGCCGACACCGGTGCCGACCTCGATTTCCTTCGCGGCAAACGAGGTTCGGACGTACCCCGGGCCAGCCACTGAGCGCAGTCCCCCGTGAGGAGTGACCCATGACGACGAAGGTCGCCATCATCGGGCCGGGCCACGTCGGCACCGACCTGCTCGTCAAGCTGAGCCGCCATCCGGAGCTGGAGCCGGTGGCCGTGGCGGACGTGGAGCCGGATTCGGCGGGGCTGGCCAAGGCCCGTGCGCTGGGTGTGGCCACCACCGGCCGCGGCGTGGCCGGGCTGCTCGAACTGGACGCCTTCAAGGAGGTCACGGTGGTGCTCGACGCGTCCACCGCCGCGGCGCACGAGGCTCATGCGGCCGCGCTCGGCGCGCCGGGCCGGCAACTGGTCACGCTGACGCCGGTGACGACCGGGCAGCTCGTGGTGCCGTCGGTGACTCCGGACTTCGGCGGTCCGGAACTCAGCCTGATCGGCTGTTCCGGCCAGGCGGCCATTCCCGTGGTGCACGCGCTCACCCAGGTCGTGCCGGTGCACTACGCCGAGGTCGTCGTCTCGATCGCGTCGTCGTCGGCGGGGCCGGGTCTGCGTGCCAACCTCGACGAGTTCACCGGGGCCACGAGCAGGGCGATCCAGCTCGTCGGTGGGGCGCGCCGGGGCAAGGCGGTCACGGTGCTCAACCCGGCGGATCCGCCGATGGCCATGCGGGTCACCGTGCTCGGCATCGTCGACGAGCTCGACGCCACGCTGCGCGACTCGATCTCCGCCGCGGTCTCGGCGGCGGTGGCGGAGGTGAGTGCCACGGTGCCCGGGTACCGGCTCAACCAGGACGTCGCTTTCCGTTCCCTCGGAACGGACGAGCCACTGCGCACGCTGCTCGGGGACACTACGCGAAAGCACGCGGAGGTGGCGGTTTCGCTGGAGGTGCGCGGCGCCGGCGACCATCTCGGCACGCATGCGGGGAACCTCGACATCATCACCACGGCGGCCGTCGACGTGGCCGCGCGGCTCGGCTCGGTCGCGCTCGAAGGCGAGGTGGCCTGAAGTGCCGAAAGTCTTCCTCCAGGACGTGACCTTGCGCGATGGCATGCACGCCATCCGGCACCGCATCGGCCTGGAACGGCTCGTGGAAATCGCCGCCGCGCTGGACGCGGCGGGCGTGGACGCGATCGAGGTCGCGCACGGCGACGGGCTCGCCGCCTCCACCCTCACCTACGGCGCGGCCAGCCACACCGACGACGAGTGGATCGCCGCGATCGCGGAGGTCGTCTCCCGGGCCCGGCTGACCACGTTGCTCATCCCCGGAATCGGCACGATCGGCGACCTTCGCCGTGCCTACGGGCTCGGCGTCGGTTCGGTCCGGATCGCGGTGCACTGCGCCGAACCGGGCACCGGGCTGCAGCACATCGAGCAGGCCAGGGAGATGGGACTGGACGTGTCCGGTTTCCTGATGATGTCGCACTTCCTGCCGCCGGACGAGCTGGCCGCCTCGGCCAAGCTCGCGGAAAAGGCCGGCGCCCACTGCGTTTACGTGGTCGATTCGGCCGGGCGGATGACCATGGACGCGGTGCGGGCGCGGATCCGGGCCTACCGCGAGGTACTCGACCCCGTGACCGAAATCGCCATCCACGCCCACGAAAACCTCTCGCTGTCGGTGGCGAACTCCGTGGCCGCGGTCGAAGAAGGTGCGCACCGCGTGGACGCTTCGCTGGCCGGGCACGGCGCGGGGGCGGGCAACACGCCGCTGGAAGCGTTCGTCGCGGTCGCCGATCTACTGGGCTGGGAACACGCCTGCGACGTGTTCGCCCTGCAGGACGCGGCCGACGATCTGGTGCGGCCCATCCAGGACCGGCCGGTCCGGGTGGATCGGGAAACGTTGACGCTGGGCTACGCCGGGGTGTACTCGAGTTTCCTGCGGCATGCGGAGAAGGCCGCCGGGAACTACGACGTCGACGTGCGGAAGCTGCTGGTCGAGGTCGGCAGGCGGGGGCTGATCGTCGGACAGGAGGACCTGATCGCCGACACCGCGCGCACGTTGCGTGCCACGGCACTGTCCGAAAAGGACGCATCGTGACGCGCGTCGGGTGGATCGGGCTCGGCGCAATGGGCTCGCCGATGGCCGTCTGCGCGGCGCGCGGCGGGCACGACGTCACCGCCTACGACGTCAACCCGTCTCGCGCGGAGGCGCTGGCCGCCGACGGAGTGGCGCCGGCGGCGTCGATCAAGCTGGCGGCAACGGGGGTGGCCACGCTTGTCGTCATGGTCGCGACCGCGGACCAGGTGGAAAGCGTGCTGTTCGGGGACGATTCGGCAGCCGGAGCACTCGTGCCCGGAAGCGTGGTCGTCGTGATGGCCACGATCGGCCCCGCGCCGGTCGCGCGGTGGGCCGAGCGGCTCGCGCGGCGGGGGATCGACCTGGTGGACTCCCCGGTCTCCGGTGGTGCCGCGCGTGCGGCGGACGGTGATCTGCTGATCATGGCCGGTGGCCCGGACCTGGCGGTGGACCGCGTCCGGCCGCTCCTCGACACGCTCGCCCGCACCGCCCCGCACGTGGGCACCGCACCCGGTGACGGCCAGAAGGTCAAGCTGGTCAACCAACTCCTGTGCGGCGTGCACATCGCCGCGGCGGCCGAGGCACTGGCGCTGGCCGAGGCCATGCACCTCGATCCGGCCGCCACCTGGGACGTTGTACGGACGGGCGCCGCGGCGTCGTTCATGCTCGAGGACCGCGGGGAACGCATGGTGCACGGCAGCGCCGAGGTCCGCAGCGCGCTCGGCATCATCCTCAAGGACATGGGCCTGGTCACCGACGCGGCACGCGACAGCGCCCACCCGGCGCCGCTGGCGTCCGCGGCCGAGCAGATCTTCCTGGCCGGACACCGAGCGGGCCTGACCGGACACGACGATTCCGAGATCATCGACATCCTCCGCGGTGACCACAGTGGACGGATGGTGCCCTGAGCCGGGATTATGGTGCTGGTGGTCGGGCACGAAACCACCGCGAACATGGTCGGGCTCGGCACCCTCGCGTTGCTCCGGCATCCCGACCAGCTCGCCGCCATGCGTGCGTCGACTTCCGGCGGAGGGCCAGGTGCGCGTCCTGGAGCTGCCCCGGGCCGGCCGCGAAATGCGGGACCGGTTGGTTGCGGAAGCCTACGCCCGTTCGCCTTTCGGTTCCCTGGACTTTGCGGGAAGGGAGCGGAGCCGGGTGTTGCGTGCGGTGATCGCTTCCTGCGTGGCGGGCGCCAGGATTGCGCCACCGACGTCGACGGTGCTCTGGGCGAATTCGACGTACGGGCGCTGGCGTTTCTCGTAGTGGTCGAATGCCACCGTGTGGTCGCCGCCGGCACGTTCGAGTTCCTCGGCCAGGAATAGGCCGCCGGTGAGGGCCAGTGAAGTGCCGCGGCCGGAGAGCAGTGCGGCGCAGTATCCGGCGTCACCGACCAATACCACCCGGCCGCGGTGCCAGGTCGGCAAGTGAATCTGGCTGACCGAATCGAAGTAGAACTCGGGGTCGGCATCGACCGCGGCCAGCAGGCGCGGGATTTTCCATTCTTCGTGCCCGGCGAAAGCGTCGATGACAATCCGCTTCTGGGCATCCAGGTCGCGGTAGTCGTAGTCGATGAACTCGGACCGGAACAGGAGAATCCCGAGCACTTTGTCGTGATAGCCGGTGATGCCGGCCATATGTCCCGGATAGTTGTACATTGTGCCGCGGTCGTCGTCGCCGAAGTCTTCGGAATTCAGTTCGGTGATGCCGACGTACAGGCCCAAATGTCGCAGGTAGTCGCTTTCCGGTCCGAACACCAGCTTCCGCACGCGCGAGTGCAGGCCGTCGGCGCCGACGACGAGGTCGAACCGCGCGGAGCCACCGGAGGCGAAACGCACGTCGACCCCGTCGCCGTCCTCGGTGAGGGCGGCGACGCTTTCCCGGAACCGGATCGTGGCGTTCGGCGGCAGCGCCGCGGCGAGGATGTTCGTCAGGTCTTCGCGGGGAATCTCGATGTCGTCGGCGGAATCGTTCACCTCCTCGTACGGCACCCGGGCGATCACCGTGCCCTCGCGGTCGACGAATCGGGTGCGCTCGGACATGTCGACCCGTTTCGCGCGGATCGCGTCGAGCAGTCCCATCTCCGCGGTGACCCCGATCGCGTCGCCGCGGACGTCGATGGGCGACCCGTTGATGCGCAGGTGGCCCGCACGTTCGACGACGGTCACCTGATGCCCGCGCACGCCGAGGTCCAGAGCCGTGCTGAGACCGGCGATGCCGGCACCCGATACGAGGATGTTCATACGTACTCCCTGGTTCCCGCGCGGACGTCGTTCGCGGTGGTGCCGGTTGGTTCACCCCGAGACAAGCTAAAGCGACGAAAGTTCTCGTTAGACTCCACGTTAGCAGACCCTTGCCGGTGCGGGCAGCGGCGCTGACGGAGAATCACCCCGCGAGGAGAGCGAGGAGTGAGCGGCAGATGGCGGACGGCTCGTCAAGGCAACCGGCGGCCTCGCGGCCGGGTGGGCGCACCGCTCGCGTGCGGGAGCGGATCCTCGACGCGACCGTCCAGCTCGTCGGCAGGCACGGCCTGGCAGGCCTGCGTTACGACGAGCTGGCCGAACTGGCCGGGGTGCACAAGTCGAGCGTCTACCGGAACTGGCCGGAGCGGGAAACGCTGGTCAGCGAGGCACTGCTGCGGTACGCCGCGGAGACGGCCGTTCTCACCGACACCGGTGACCTGCGCCGGGACCTGATCGAGTTCCTGATCGACCTGGCCGCCACCCTCGACACGCCGACCGGTCGCGCGGTGCAGAGCGCCGCGCTGACGGGCCACGAAAACCCGAACGTGGCCCGTGCGGTCGCCGCAGTCTTCGAACAACGCCTGGAAGTCATGCGGACGAGGGTGGAGGTGGCCGTCGAGCGGGGCGAACTTCCCCCGGTCGACGCCTACTTCTTCGGCGAACTGCTCTGCAGTCCGGTGCACCTCTACGTGAGCCGTGGCGTGCGCCCCTTCACCCGCGCGGTCGCCGAGCAGGTCACCGACGTGGTGCTGGCCGGCATCCGGGAGACCTCCCGGCGCGAATGAGCCCCGCGAGCGCGCCGGCCGTCGCAATCGCTTGCGGCACAAGCAGGTCGTGACGGGCGCGCTCAGCCGTCCGCCGGTACGTGCTGGAAGTGCAGGAACGCGTCCAGGGTTTCCGTGCGGTGCCTGCGCACGGCGAGTTCCACGTCGATCGGGTCGGCGCCGCTTTCGATCAGGTCGACGATGTGGTCGTGCTCGGCCACCGACTGCACGGCGCGGCCCGGTACGAAACCGAAGATCGAGTCACGCAGCATCCGCAGCCGGCTCCAGCCCCGGTGCACCAGATCGGTCATGGACGGGTTCGGGCAGTGCTGGAACAGCACCGCGTGGAACTTCTCGTTGAGGTCGGTGAACCGGCGCGGATCGAAGTGCTCGAGGCATTCGCGCATCTGCTGGTTCACCGCACGGGCCTGCGTCAGGTCCTCGGCCGTCAGCAGGGGAGCGGAGAAACCGGTCGCGGCGCCTTCGACCACGGCGAGCGTCTGCATCGTCGTGGCGTACTCACCCTCGTCGACCAACGCGACCTGGGCACCGATGTTCTTCTCGAAGGTCACCAGCCCTTCGGCCTCCAGCCGGCGGACGGCCTCCCGGACCGGGACGGTGCTGATGCCCAGCTCGGCGGCGATCTGGCTGAGCACCAGCCGGTAGCCGGGCGTGAAGCGGTGCGAGACGATCCGTTCACGCAGCCACTCGTAAGCCAGCTGGGACTTGCTGGTCCTGGCCTGCTCGGCCGGTGCGTCGGTGGCCATCGTTCCTCGTTTCGCCCGCGTGGCACTCCATCTTGCCGGAGCCCCGGTCTGCTTCCGGACTCCGCTTCGCTGCCTCGTCGTGATCAGAACCGTTGTGATCAGATATGTCATCGTATACGATTGCCGCCATGTCGCACGACTCAGTTCGGCCGTCCGAGGAAACCGGCCTTCACCGGCACCCCGTGGTGGGCCGTCCGGGCAAGGTGGTCGCGGTCCACCTCAACTATCCGTCGCGGATCGCCCAGCGCGGCCGGACCCCGGCGAAACCGTCGTATTTCCTCAAGCCGGTGACCTCGCTGGCGGCCGCCGGGCAGGCGGTCGAACGCCCCGCCGGGGCCGAGCTGCTTGCCTTCGAAGGGGAGATCGCGCTGGTCATCGGCCGGTCCGCCCGTCGCATCGCGCCCGCGGACGGCTGGTCGCACGTGGCCGCCGTGACCGCGGCGAACGACCTGGGCGTCTACGACCTGCGGAGCGCGGACAAGGGTTCGAACCTGCGTTCCAAGGGCGGTGACGGCTACACCCCGCTCGGGCCGGCGACCCTTCCCGCCGCCGAGATCGACCCGGCCGCGCTGCGTGTGCGCACCTGGGTCAACGGCGAGCTGGTGCAGGAGGACTCCGCCGGCACCCTGGTCTTCCCGTTCGGCGAGCTGATCGCCGATCTGTCGCAGCTGATCACGCTCGAGCCCGGTGACGTGGTGCTCACCGGCACGCCGGCCGGATCGTCGGTGGTCGTGCCCGGCGACGTCGTCGAGGTCGAGGTCGACGTGCCCGGCACCGAACATCGGACTGGCCGGCTGCGCACCGAGGTGACCGAAGGATCCGAAGTGCTGCCCGAGTTCAGCGCGCAGCCGGCTGTCGACGATCACCAGCGTGCCGAGGCGTGGGGCAGCCGCGAGGCCGCCGGCCTGGAGTCACCGTTCGAACTCACCGAGGACCTCGTCGCCAAGCTGCGCAAGGTCTCGGTCGCGACGCTGTCCGCCCAGCTGCGCAAGCACGGCTACAACCAGCTGTCGATCGACGGTGTGCGCAGCGACAAACCCGGCAGCAAGATCATCGGCCGGGCACGCACGTTGCGCTTCGTTCCCGCTCGAGAGGACCTTTTCCGCAGCCACGGCGGCGGTTACAACGCCCAGAAGCGGACTTTCGACTCACTCAGCCCCGGCGACGTGCTCGTGGTCGAGGCGCGTGGCGAACGCGGCAGCGGCACCGTCGGCGACATTCTCGCGCTGCGCGCCCAGGTGCTGGGTGCCGCGGGCATCGTCACCGACGGCGGGGTGCGCGACCACAGCGCGGTAAAGGATCTCGACATCCCGACGTTCTCCAGCGGCCCGCACCCGGCGGTGCTCGGACGCAAACACGTGCCGTGGGATGCCGATCTCACCGTGGCCTGCGGTGGCGCGACCGTGCAGCCCGGAGACGTCATCGTCGGCGACGACGACGGCGTGCTGGTCATCCCGCCCGCGCTGCTGGGCGACGTGCTCGACGCCGCCGTCGCACAGGAAGCCGAAGAAGCCTGGATCGCCGCGCGGGTCGCCGAAGGCACACCAGTACAGGGTTTGTACCCGCTGACCGGCGAGTGGCGCCGCCGCTACGACGCCGAGCGCGAGGCACGTATCTCGCAGGAGGGACCGAAATGAGCAACCGACCGGGTGCCTGGCGCACCCTACCCGAGCAGCTGACCGGATCGATCGCCCCGGTGATCACGCCGTTCACCGACGAAGGCGCGGTCGACCACGCATCGCTGGCGAACCTCGTGGAGTGGCAGCTGAGGCAGGGCTCCGACGGCGTGTCCATCGGCGGCTCCACCGGTGAGCCCAGCGCGCAGACCATCGACGAGCGCGCGGCGGCGATCCGGACGGTGCTGAAGACCGTCGACGGACGCGCGCCGGTCGTGCCGGGGACCGGCTCGGCCAAGCTCGACGAGACCATCGAGCTCACCGGCGCGGCCTACGAGGCGGGCGTGGACGCGGCGTTGATCATCACGCCCTACTACGCGCGGCCGACCCAGGAAGCGCTCTACGTCTGGTACTCCACGGTCGCCGCGGAATACCCGGAACTGCCGATCATCGCCTACAACGTGCCGAGCCGGACGGCGGTGGAGATCGCGCCGGAGACGGTCGCGAGGCTGCATCGCGACGTGCCGAACTTCGTCGGCATCAAGGAGACCACCAAGGATTTCGAGCACTTCTCGCGGGTGATCAAGGCGGCCGGGCGGGAGCTGCTGGTGTGGTCGGGCATCGAATTGCTGTGCCTGCCGCTGCTGGCGCTCGGCGGCACCGGTTTCGTCAGCGCCACCGCGAACATCGCGCCCGCGGCGACGAAGAAGATGTACGACGCGTTCCGCGACGGGCGGCTCGAGGACGCACTGGACATCCACTACGGACTGCACCCGCTGGTGGACCTGATCTTCGTGGAGACCAATCCGGCGCCGGTCAAATGGGTGCTGGCCGAGCGGGGCTTGATCCGCTCCGGCCACGTCCGGTCGCCGCTGATCGCGCCGACCGACGCGGGCAAGGACAAGATCCGCGCGCTGCTCGACGAGGGTGCCGGGTACCTGTCGCCGGTCACCGAAGCCGACACCATCGCCGGAGGCAACTGACCATGGCCATTCAGCACGTACCGGCCGAGCTGCCCGAACGCATCCGGCATTTCATCGACGGCGAGTTCACCGACAGCCTCGACGGCGCCACCTTCGAGGTCATCGACCCGGTGTCCAACCAGGCCTACCTGCACGCGGCGGCGGGCAAACCGGCCGACGTCGATCGGGCGGTCGCCGCGGCACGCAGGGCGTTCGAGGAGGGCCCGTGGCCGGGGATGCTGCCGCGGGAGCGGGCCCGGATCCTCTACCGCATCGCCGACATCGTGGAAACCCGCAACGAGCGGCTGGCGGAGCTGGAGACCTTCGACACCGGCCTGCCGATCACCCAGTCCCTCGGCCAGGCCAAACGGGCCGCGGAGAACTTCCGGTTCTTCGCCGACCTGATCGTGGCGCAGGCCGACGACACCTACAAGGTGCCCGGCAAGCAGGTCAACTACGTCAACCGCAAGCCCAAGGGCGTGGCCGGGCTGATCACGCCGTGGAACACGCCGTTCATGCTGGAGAGCTGGAAGCTGGCCCCGGCACTGGCCTCGGGCTGCACGGTGGTGCTCAAACCGGCGGAGTTCACGCCGCTTTCGGCGGGGCTGTGGCCGGAGATCTTCCGCGAGGCCGGGGTGCCCGACGGGGTGTTCAACATCGTCAACGGGCTCGGCGAGGAAGCCGGGGACGCGCTGGTCAAACACGAGGACGTGCGGCTGATCTCGTTCACCGGGGAATCCGCCACGGGCCAGACCATCTTCGCGAACGCCGCGCCGACCCTCAAGGGCCTCTCGATGGAGCTCGGCGGGAAGAGTCCCGCGGTCGTCTTCGCCGACGCCGACCTGGACGCCGCGATCGACTCCACGGTCTTCGGCGTCTTCTCCCTCAACGGCGAGCGCTGCACCGCCGGGAGCCGGATCCTGGTCGAGCGCGGTATCTACGACGAGTTCGTGCGCCGCTACGTCGAACGCGCGGAGAACGTCAGGGTCGGCGATCCGCACGATCCGGCCACCGAGGTCGGAGCGCTCGTCCACCCCGAGCACTACGAGAAGGTGGCCGGCTACATCGAGATCGGCCGGACCGAAGCGAAGCTGGCGGCAGGCGGCGGACGCCCCGAGGGCCTGGAATCCGGCAACTACGTGCGCCCGACCGTCTTCGTGGACGTGCCGCCGACCGCCCGGATCTTCCAGGAGGAGATCTTCGGTCCGGTCGTGGCGATCACCCCGTTCGACAGCGACGAGGAAGCCCTGCGGCTGGCCAACGACGTCAAGTACGGACTGGCCGCCTACGTGTGGACCTCGAACCTGGAGCGCGCGCACACGTTCGGCCAGCGGATCGAGGCCGGGATGGTCTGGCTGAACTCGCACAACGTCCGCGACCTGCGCACCCCGTTCGGCGGGGTCAAGGCGTCCGGGCTCGGCCACGAGGGCGGCTACCGGTCGCTGGACTTCTACTCCGACCAGCAGGCCATGCACATTTCCCTGGCTCCGGTGCACACCCCGAAGTTCGGCGCCTGAGGCGTCCCGCTCGTGAAGGGAACTCGACGATGAGTGTTTCTCCGCAGACTCCCATCCCGCCGGACATCGTGCGCTGCGCCTACCTGGACCTGGTGGTCACTGACCTCGCCGCGGCCAGGGAGTTCTACGTCGACGTGCTCGGACTGGTGGTCACCGCCGAGGACGACGAGGCGATCCATCTACGCACGCTCGAGGAGTTCATCCACCACAACCTGGTGCTGCGCAAGGGACCGGTCGCCGCCGCGGCCGCGTTCGCCTACCGGGTGCGGACTCCGGAGGACGTCGACCGCGCGCAGCAGTGGTACGCCGCGCGCGGCTGCCGCACCGAACGACGGAAAAAGGGCTTCACCAAAGGCGTCGGCGACTCGGTGCGGGTCGTCGATCCGCTCGGTTTCCCTTACGAGTTCTTCTACGAAGTGGAGCACGTCGAGCGGCTGGCCTGGCGCTACGATCTCTACACCCCGGGCGCGCTGGTTCGGCTCGACCACTTCAACCAGGTCACCCCGGACGTGCCGAGCGGCCGGAAATACCTGGAGGACCTGGGTTTCCGGGTCACCGAGGACATCAAGGACGAGGCGGGCACCACCTACGCCGCCTGGCTGCGGCGCAAGGACACCGTGCACGACACGGCACTGACCGGTGGGGACGGGCCCCGGCTGCACCACCTCGCCTTCGCCACCCACGAGAAGCACAACATCCTGGCCATCTGCGACAAGCTCGGTGCGCTGCGCCGGTCCGACGTCATCGAGCGGGGTCCCGGCCGGCACGGGGTGTCCAACGCCTTCTACCTCTACATCCGCGATCCCGACGGGCACCGGGTCGAGATCTACACCCAGGACTACTACACGGGCGACCCGGACAACCCCGTCGTCACCTGGGACGTCCACGACAACCAGCGCCGCGACTGGTGGGGCAACCCGGTCGTGCCCTCCTGGTACACCGAAGCCTCGCCGGTGCTCGATCTCGACGGCGCTCCGCAACCACTGCGCAAGCGCACCGAGGCCAGCGAAATGGCGGTCACGGTGGGCGCCGACGGTTTCTCCTACACCCGCAAGGAGAACGACGAGCAGGGCTTCAAACTGGGTCATTCGCTGTGAGGAGAGACCGTTGCAGTTCCACCACCACGGATACGTCTCGGGTGATCCGCACGTCCAGCCGGCCGCGGGCGTAGGCCTCGACCGGCCTGACGAACTGCCCGGCGAGGTCGATGTCCTGATCGTGGGCAGTGGTCCGGCCGGCATGATCGCCGCCGCGCAGCTGGCCCAGTTCCCCGGCATCGTCACCCGGATCGTCGAGCGCAGGCCCGGCCGGCTCGTGGTCGGGCAGGCGGATGGGATCCAGGCCCGCAGCGTGGAAACCTTCCAGGCGTTCGGCTTCGCCGGCCGGATCACCGAGGAGGCCTACCGGATCACCGAAATGGCCTTCTGGAAGCCGGATCCCGAGCAGCCGCGGAACATCATCCGCACCGCGCTGACCCCGGACGATCCGAGCGGGGTCAGCGAGTTCCCGCACCTGATCGTCAACCAGGCCCGCGTTCTCGACTTCTTCGCCGAGGCCGCGCGCAACGCCCCGGCCCGGCTGGTTCCGGACTACGGCTACGAATTCGTCACCCTCGACGTGGCCGAGGAGGGCGAGTTCCCGGTCACGGTAACGCTGCGCCACACCGCCGGGCCGGACGAGGGGACCGAGCGGATCGTTCGCGCCAAGTACGTCATCGGCTGCGATGGCGCGCGCAGCAAGGTACGCGAGTCGATCGGCCGCGAACTGCTCGGCGACCGTGCCAACCACGCGTGGGGCGTGATGGACGTGCTCGCCGAGACCGACTTCCCCGACATCCGCACGAAGTGCGCGATCCAGTCCCACGACGGCGGCAGCATCCTGCACATCCCGCGCGAGGGCAACCACCTGTTCCGGATGTACGTCGACCTCGGTGAACTTCCCGAGGACGACCGTGGCGCGGTCCGCGACACCACGCAGGAGCAGGTCGAGGCCCGCGCCAACCGGATCCTGCACCCGTACACGCTGACGGTGAAGCACGTCGCGTGGCGCAGCGTCTACGAGGTCGGGCACCGGCTCACCGACAAGTTCGACGACGTGCCTGAGGAACTCACCGGCCTCCGCGGCCCCCGGGTGTTCATCACCGGCGATGCTTGCCACACCCACAGCGCCAAGGCCGGACAGGGCATGAACGTGTCCATTCAGGACGGCTGGAACATCGCCTGGAAGGTCGCGCACGTGCTCGACGGGCGAGCACCGGAGTCCCTTTTGGACACCTACTCCGCGGAACGCCGGGTGATCGCCCGTGACCTGATCGATTTCGACCGGCGGTGGTCGAGCCTGATGGCCGCGAAACCGGGGGAACTCGACGATCCCACCGAACTCGAGGACTTCTACGTCAAGACCGCCGAGTTCCCCGCCGGGCTGATGACGCAGTACCAGCCGTCGATGATCGTCGCCGAGGCCGTGCACCAGGAGCTGGCGACCGGTTTCCCGGTCGGCAAGCGCTTCAAGTCGAACCCCGTCACCCGTGTCTGCGACGGCAACCCGGTGCACCTTGGCCACCATCACCGTGCCGACGGCCGCTGGCGGATCTACGTGTTCGCCGACCGTCCGGCGCCGGGGGAGCGTTCGAAGGTACGCGATTTCGCCGAGTGGATCGGCGGCTCTGCGGAGTCTCCGGTGCTCGCCCGCACGCCGGAGGGCCTCGACGTCGACGCCTGGTTCGACGTGAAGGTGATCTACCAGCAGAAGCACACCGACGTGGACCTCGGATCGGTGCCGAGGACTTTTCTGCCGAAGGTGGGGCCGTTCGAGGTGGTCGACTACGAGAAGGTCTACGCCGCGGCCCCGGACGACGACATCTTCGAGGCACGCGGCGTCGACCGCGACGGCGCCGTGGTCGTCGTGCGCCCGGACCACTACGTGGCGAACGTCCTGCCGCTGGCAGCGACGGGCGAACTGGTGACGTTCTTCGAGGGCGTTTTCGCCGTGCGGAGCCGATCGGCTCGCTGACCGGGTGGCCGGCGCACGGCGATCCCGGGGTACGCGCCGGCCACTCAGGCGGCGTGCGTCACGGCGCTGCTGCCGGTGTGCGAGGCGAGGCCCGCCATCAGGGTGACGAGCTCGGGATCGGCCTCGTAGTTGCGCTTCTGCAGTTCGGCGATCCTGGCCTCCAGTCCGGGGTCGGGATCGTCGGAAACGTCGTAGCACTCGAACTTCTCCAGCAGCGGAACACCGGCCCGCTCGGACCTCTTGTGCGCCGGGTGGGTCAGGTACTCCCAGTAGGCATCCAGGTCGGCCAGTACGAAGATCGCGCCCCAGTCGAACTCGCTGCCGTGCTCCGGTCCGACGACGAACGACTGCACCGCCGGAATGCGTCCCTGCTCCTTCAGGTGTTCGAGCGCGGTCGCGATCTGCTCGGGCGGAAGGCCTTGCTTCAGCTTCATGCGGTTGCAGTGGTAGATCATCGGACTGCCTCTCCTCGTTGTGGTTACGGTCGTAAGACTACGTGCGTTAGCTTACGATCGCAACCACAGTTTTCGTGCAGCTCACAGTTGTGAGCCGCCGCCGTCCACCGGGAGCTCGGCTCCGGTGGTGTAAGTGGCTTCGAAGGCGAGGAAGGTGACCGCCCTGGCGACTTCCGCGGGATCGCCGAAGCGGGCCATGGGGGTGCTTTCGGTCATCTGCGCCTTGGTCTGCGCGGCCACGTCTTCGGGCAACGCCTTGTCCAGGATGCCGGTGTCGATCGGCCCGGGACTCACCGCGTTGACGCGGATCCCCCGGGGGAGCAGTTCGGTGGCCAGGCTGCGGGTCATCGACCGCAGAGCTGCTTTGCTCGCCGCGTAGGCGCTGATCATCGGCAGCCCCTTGACGTTCGCGACCGAGGTGGTGAGCACGACGCCGCTGCCGTCGGCGAGCAGCGGAGCCAGCTTCTGCACGGTGAAGTAGGCGCCCTTGGTGTGATCCGCAGGAGCTCGTCGTACACCTGCTCGGTCATCGACTCGAACGGCACGAACCGGGTCACGCCCGCGTTCACGAACAGGGCGTCGACCGTGCCGAACTCGGCCTTCACCTGATCGGCGAGCGCGTCCAGGTCGGGCAGCGAGGCCACATCACCGCGCACCGCGACGGCGTCCGGGCCCAGCTGTACGCGCGCCGACTCGAGCGCGGCCTCGTTCCGGCCGGTGATCAGCACGCGGGCGCCGCTGTCGGCGAGCAGTTTCGCTGTGGTGAAGCCAAAACCGCTGCTGCCGCCGGTGATCACGACGCGCTTGCCCCGTCATGCGGCAGCCGTGTGACGGGTAAACTCGGCGTGCGTGGACCTCGACTTGCGGTTGGTGCGGTACTTCACGGTCGTCGCGGAGCACTTGAACTTCGGCCGGGCGGCCACTGCGCTGCACCTCGCGCAGCCGTCGCTCAGCAGGCAGATCCAGCGGCTCGAGGACCAGCTCGGCGTACGCCTGTTCGACCGCACTCCGCAGGGCAGCCGCCTGACCGAAGCCGGCCGGGTGTTCCTCCCGCGAGCGCAGGAATTGCTGGGCGCCGCCCGCGAGTCGGCGCTGGCCGTGCGCGCGGTCGCCCCGTCCCGGACGATCACCATCGGGTACATCGCGGACCTGGTCATCACCCCGGCGGTGCGTGAGCTGCGGCGGCGCTATCCCGACGCCCGGATCCGCACCCGTCACCTGGACTGGCAGGAAACGTCAGCCCTGCCCGAACACGAGGTGGACGCGCTCGTCGCACGGATGCCGCTGCCGTTGCCGAGCGACCGATTCCAGGTTCGCGTGCTCTACGAAGAGCCGCGCGTGCTCGTCATGTCCCCGGCACATCGCTTGGCGGGCAAGGAATCCGTTGCCCTCGACGATCTCGACGAGGAGCTCGAGGCCTGCGCCGGCTCGCCGGCGATCTGGAGCGTGCCGCGCCCGCTCGGCCCGGCTCGGGTGTCGGCCGGGCCCAGTGGCGAAGACAGTTTCGAGGACAAGGTCGAGCTGGTCGCCGAGGGACATTCGATCCTCATCCTGCCCCGCGGCGACGGGCGCACCACCCTGCGCGAGGACCTCGTCACCGTTCCTCTCGACGGGATCGACCCGTGCCAGGTCGTGCTCGCCACCCACACCGGCGACCGCAACCCGCTGGTCACCGCGTTTCGCGAGATCGCAGGGACCCACCTCGGCGCGGGATGACCGGCGGATCACCGGGGGCGGGCGTCTCCGGGCGCCGTTCGATGTTCATCTTGTGCGCGATCGGGTCCCAAATCTCCTCGAACGGCGCCAGGAGGGACTGTCCGCTGCCGCAACGGCGGGCACGCACGGCGTATCACTCCGTTACTGAATTGGACGGACGATGACCCGGCTGACACGGGCCGAGCAGCAGCAACGCACCCACGAACACCTGCTGACGGCCGGACGGCAAGTGTTCCTGCGCCGAGGTTTCCTGGCCGCGACCGTCGAGGAGATCGCCACCGACGCCGGCTACACCCGCGGTGCCGTCTACAAGCACTTCGGCGGTAAGGAAGGACTGTGGCTGGCGATCGTCGAAGCCGGCGCGCAGGCCCATCTCGAAGGGCTGCGGAAAGCTCTCGCCCGCGCCACCACCCGCGACGACGTGCTCGCGGCCCTGGCTCCCGCCGATCCGACGGACGAGGACGCGGCCAAATGGAGCGCGGCAACCGCGGAAGTGCTCGCCGCGACGGCCCAGCAACCCGAAACCGCCGCCTTGGTCGCCGCCATCCAGCAGCGGCACGACGACGAGCTGGTCGCCCTGCTCGCCGAGCACTCCCGGCGGCTACGCCTCGAACCCACGATGCCGCTGCAGGAGGCAGTCGTCATGCTCGGCGCGTTGGGCATCGGGCTTGCGCTGCGCCAGACGGTGGCCCCGGCGGCCGAACCCGGAACCATCTTCACGCACGTGCTGGGCACGGTGTTCCCGCAGCCTGCCGGCTGAGCTCGATCGCGCGTGGTCAGGCGAAGAGCTGTTCGGCCGCCAGGGAGAGCCCGAGCGCGAGGAGCACGATCCCGGCGAGGCGTTCCGCGCCTTCCCGGTAGCGCTCGCTGATGCGGTTGCCCAGGCGGAGGCCGAGCTGGGCGGCGACGAACGCTTGCGCCGCGATCCCGGCGAGCACCGGAACCACCGGCAGGTGCACGAGTCCGAGGCTGAAACCGATCGCGAGCTCGTCGAGGCTGATGCCCAGCCCGAGCCCGAGCAGTGTCGCGCCCCGTGCGGTGATGAGCTTTCCGGCGGTTTCCTTCTCGGTGTCGTCTTCGTGCAGCAGCATCCACAGGCCGGTCCCGAAGACGGCCCCAGCGGCGACGTAACCGGCGGCCGGCCCGATCGCGGCGGCCAGCGGCGCGCCGATCGCGAGCCCGATCAGCGGCATCCCGGCTTCGAGTGCCATGAACGTCAACGAGATCCGCCAGCGCCCCCGCTTCGTCATCGGGCCGGCGGCGCCGATCGACGCGGCGATCGCGAACGAGTCCAGGCCGAGCGGGAGCACGAACCCGATCAGCGCCAGCGCAGTGCTCACCGGCGGACGTGATGACCGTCGAGCACGGGCCGGAAGAAGTACTGTGCCGGCGGCCTGCTTGTGCGGGTCACTTCGTCCGGCCCGTCGGCCGGTGCTGCTTGGCGTGCTCGCCGGGGATGCCGCGATCGACGTGGTCGGCGTGGTAGAGGGCCTGGGTCAGCAGCGCGCGGACGTGGTCGTCCGCGGCGGAGTAGTACACGAACGTCCCCTCGCGCCTGCCTTTCACCAGTCCGGCGAGGCGGAGTTTGGCCAGATGCTGGCTGACGGCGGTCGGTGCCGCCCCCGCGAGCTCGGCCAGGCACGCCACGGACGATTCGCCCTGCAGGAGCACCCACAGCACCTTGATCCGCGTGGGGTCCGACAGCAGCCGGAGGCTTTCCGCGGCCAGGTGGACCTGTTCGTCGCTGGGCATGTCGAAGTCCGGCAGGGAGGAGCGCACGGCGAGCAGACTACCTTCCTGCTCGAAAACCTGCGTATCTGCATGACTGCACAGGTATTGCCCAGCCTTCCCTCGCCTGCAGCGGGCCGCGCCGACCACCTGGGAGTTCTCGATGGCACAGCCGCGCCACGGTCATGGATACGGCCACGGTCGCGAGGAAGTGGCCGGGTGGTGGCACCGGGTCAAGCACGCGATCATCCCGCACAACCACGACAGCGCCGATCGGCTCGACACCGCGCCGGAGACGAGCAAACGCGGCACTCGGGCGTTGCTGTGGTCGTTCGTGGCGTTGTCGTGCACCGCGGTGGTGCAGTTCGGGCTGGTCGTCGTCACGGGTTCGGTGGAACTGCTGGGCGACACGATCCACAATTTCGCCGACGCGCTGACCGCGCTGCCGCTCGGGATCGCGTTCGTGCTCAGCCGCCGTTCCGCGACGCGGCACTGGCCGTGGCGCAGGTGCTGCAGCGCTACGGCAGTGAGCGGCGCTGGATCCGGCACATCCATGCCGATTCCGGGTGGCGTGCGATGTTCCCTGCGATGCTGGGTCAGTCCGGTTATCACAAACGACTGAAAACCGCACAACCGTTGCTATGCAAGGCGATTCTTGCACTGGCTGTGTGTTGCCCATCGTGGTTCGACGATATGTGGATCACCGACGCCACCCCGGTGCCGTGCGGAATGTCGCGGGAAACTGTGAAGCGCTCAGACCTGGCCGGGCACGCCAGCTACGGCTACTGCGCGTCACACTCTCGCTGGTACTGGGGTCTGAAGCTGTACCTGGCCTGCGCCGGCGACGGGATGCCGGTCATGTGGTGCCTGGCCAACCCGAAACTCGGCGAGCGCGAGGTGCTGGCCGCTCTGCTCGCAGACAACCGTCACTTCATCCGAAACGGCCAGGTCTTGTTGGCGGACAAGGGCTTCGCCGGCAAGGAATTCAAGCAGCTGACCGAGGCGATGGGACTTGAACTGCTGCGCCCCGACCGTAAGGACGAGACCTACCGCAACGGCAACCTCGGCAGCGTCCGCCAGCGCATCGAATCGGTCAACCAGACACTCAAAGGCCAACTCGATCTCGAAGCGCACGGCGGACGCACCCCAGCCGGGGTGTTCACCCGGGTCGCCCAGCGGCTGCTGGCCATGGCCACCGCCATCTGGCACAACTGGACCACCGACCTGACCACCAAACGATCACTGATCGCATTCGACCACTAACACCAACTTCACGGAATCAATCATCTAGGCCGACAAGCCGGGCGAGGACGACCATTTGCTCGGCATAGTGTTCGAGGAACTCCGGCGACCGAGGGCTGACTCCGCACAAACCTTCGATGACGTGCGGGAGCGTGGTCGTCGCCATCGCGGCGCCCATCATCAGAATCGTCAGGCACGCCGGGTCCACCTCGGGCGGCAGCGCGCCTTTCGCTTGCAGGGCGCGGAGCTGGTCGACGTTGCGTTGCAGCCGCGCCGATCGCGGCGCGTGGTCGACGTCGGTCTCCGGACCGGAGTACTCGAGCCCGCCCCATGCCATCAATCGGACGCCGTCGGGGTTCTCCAGCGCCTCGAGCGCGTACAGCCGCATCTGTTCGGTCAACGACACGTTCTCGTGCACCAGCTCGCCTTCGCGCTCTCTCCAGCGTTCCGAGATCGCCTGGTACAGGCCCTCTTTGCCGTCGAAGTAGTACGAGATCAGCTGCTGGTTGACCCCGGCCCGCGCCGCGATCGCACTGGTGCGCGCGCCGGCGTAACCGTGCGCGGCGAACTCCGCCACGGCGGCGTCGACGATCAACCTGCGGGTCCGTTCGGGATCCCGCTGGCGCTCCTGCGGTGTGGGCGAGCGACGCGGCTTGGACTGAGGCACCGACTGATTATAACCGTGCCTGACGGTATCACCAGCAACCCGAACACCATCAAGTATTCAGTGGATTGACATAACTAATCATGTAATTGATTATGAGGCGCATCGAACGACCGGGAAGCAGGGGTGGGCGACGTGGACAGGCATCCTCTGCGGTGGTGGGCGCTGGCCGTCGCCATCGTGGCGATTCTCGTGGACATGATCGACAACCAGATCGTGACGGTGGCGCTGCCGACCATCAAAGACCAGTTCGGCGCAGGCGACGCCGCGCTGCAGTGGATCTCGGCGGGTTACGCGCTGGGGTTCGCACTCACCCTGATCACCGGCGGCAGGCTCGGCGACCGGTACGGCACCAAACGGCTCTTCCTGCTCGGCATGACGACGTTCACGATCGCGTCGCTGGTGGCCGGGCTGGCTCCGGGGATCGCCGCGTTGATCACTGCCAGGATCGTACAAGGCGTCGGTTCCGGCCTGATGGCTCCGCAGGTGATGTCGTTCGTCTACACCGAGTTCGGCGACGTCGAGCGGTCGCGGGCGATGGCGATCTGCTCGAGCGCGTTCCCGATCGGCGGGCTGGCCGGGCCACTGCTGGGCGGCGTGATCACCCAGGGCGACCTGTTCGGCCTCGGCTGGCGGGCGATCTTTCTGGTGAACGTGCCGTTCGGGGTGCTCGCGGTGCTCGGGGCGCTGCTGACCATGTCGTCTCACCCCGGCACGCCGGGGCAGCGGATCGACCGGGCCGGGCTCGCGCTGCTGACAGCGGGACTGTTCGCGCTGTTCTACCCCGTGGTGCAGGGCAGGGAGCTGCACTGGCCGGTGTGGATGATCATGCTGCTCGTCGCCGCGGTACCGCTGCTGGGCGCCTTCGCTCTCCAACAGCGCGCGCTCGCCCGGCGCGGCGGGGAACCGCTGATCCCGTCGGACCTGCTTCGATACCGCAACCTGACCGCGGGACAGTTGGTGCTGTTCACGATCAACGCGGCGACGGGGGTGTTCTTCGTCCTCACCCTGCACCTGCAGCTGCGGCTCGGGTACTCGCCTCTCGAGACAGCGCTGACATTCCTCCCGTCCGCCGCGGGCATCGTGCTCGGCGGGGTGGTCGCGGTGCGGCTGGCCGTGCGGATGGGCCGCAGGCTGATCGCCGCCGCCATGGCCCTGCTGGCCGCGAGCCTCGCCGCGATGGCGATCCTGGTCGGCGTGCTCGGCCCGAAGCTGGACGCGTGGGCCCTGCTCGGCCCCGCGGTCGGATTCGGGCTCGGCATGGGTGTCGCGATGAACTCGCTGATCATCCGGGCCATGGCGGACGTCCACCCGATGCGGGCCGGTTCGGCGTCCGGACTGCTGAACACGACCGTGCAGCTCGGCGTGGCGACCGGGATCGCTTCGTTCGGCACGGTGTTCTTCGCGCGCCTTCCGGACGGGTTCGAGCCCGCCACGATGACGGCGCTAGCGCTCGGCACTGGAGTGCTCGTGGCGGGCCTGCTGTGCACCGCCGTCCTGCCCAGCGTCCGACGCGCCGGCGGTCCTCCCGTCGGCCAGTCGCCTCAGGAGAGGAAGGTCACGCCATGACCGAGCCGTACGACCTCGAGACCCCTGTCCTCGTTGTGGGAGGCGGTATCGCGGGGCTGTCCACTGCGTTCTTCCTCGGACGTCTCCTCGCTGAGCTGGCTGGCGAACATGGCGCTGATGCAGATGGGCGAGGGCATGTGGAACCGGATGGCGCGGTTGCACGAGACCGTGCTGACCGGTCGACCGGTTCACGACGACCGCGGCGAAGAACTCTACGACTACTACGTCCGGCATCCGCAGGAGCGCGGCTGGCACGCGGCCGCGATGGCCGACCTGACCGACGACGCGGGCACGGCACTGGCCGAGCAGTACGATTTCGCGCCGTACCAGGAGATCGTCGACATCGGCGGCAGCATGGGTCTGCTGCTGTCGAAGATCCTGCCCGCGGCCGCGCACGCGAACGGCACGGTGGTCGACCGGCCGCAGATCGTGGAACAGGCCCGCGCGAACGCCGGTGCGTACGGCCTCGGCGACCGGCTCTCGTTCACCGGCGGCGATTTCTTCGCCAGCGACCTGCCGAGAGGCGATCTGTACCTGCTGAAGACGGTGCTGTGCGATTGGGGCGACGAGAACGCTTCGCGGATCCTGGCGAACGCGTTCCGCTGTACCCCTCCCGGCGGGAGGCTGGCGGTGATCGACTGGGTTCGCCCCGCTGGCCCCGAACCGTCCGAATTGGACATCATGAGCATCTCGCTCGAGGTGGTGACCGGCGGCAGGATCCGCACCGAGGCGGAGTTCGTGACGCTGATCGAGAGTGTGGGCTATCGGTTCGACAGCGCGGTGACAGTGGCCAGCCGGGAACGATCCCGGCCCTGGTACGTGCTGCAGGCGACTCGACCGTAGCCAACCGCGGACCGGCCCCGGACGCGAGTGCGTCCGGGGCCGGTCGTTGTCGGCGGGATCAAGGCCGCAGGGGGTCCGGCCCCCATCCCGGCCGAGTCGATGGGACGGCACCGTCTCAAGCCCGCGGAAGCGCGAGAATCCCTCGCAGCGCCTCGCGCAGCTCCTGCACCGGCTGATCCGCTTGTTCCTGCGCGCGCCAGGCCACGAAACCGTCCGGACGGACCAGCGAAATCCCCGACGCGCCGATTCCGTACGCCTTCAGGAACTGCTTCTCCGGGTCCTGCACGTCGTCACCGATGCGGTGGGCGGCCACATCGATGCCCAGCTCCACCGCCACCGTCTCCGCCGCGGCTGTCCACTCGGTGCTTTCCGGACCGGCCAGCACGGTGAATGAACCGGTGAAAAGGTCCAGGGTGGACGCTGCGGAACCCGCTCGCTCCAGCCAGACGTGCGGGGCGCGCAGGCCGGGCCGTCCGCTCGGGGTGCGGGGGTCTTCCACCGATGTGTCCGGGGTTCCCGGCTCCGTACGGATCGCCGCTGAGCGGTAGCGGTAGCCGTACGCCATCGTCACCTCGTCGATGCGGGTCGCCTCGTCGCCCTCCGCGTAGTGGCGGGCGTCCAGGATGTGCAGTGCCGTGTCCATCGTCGTCTGCGCCACCGGGTGGCGCTCCGCCTCGTAGCTGTCCAGCAGTTCCGCGCCGGCGTGGCCGTGCAGCACCGCGGCCAGTTTCCAGGCCAGGTTGTGCGCGTCCGCGATGCCGGTGTTCGCGCCGAACGAACCTGTCGGTGGCACGACGTGCGCGCAGTCGCCGGCGAAGAAGATCCGGCCCGCCCGGTATTCGCGGGCCACGTGCGCACCGATGCGGACGTCCATCAGCATCCGGTTCCAGCCCGGCACCGGCGGCACCAGCGCGAGCTCGAGGTCCGGGATGCCGACGGCGGTGCGGGCCAGTTCGACGCACCGCTGCTCGGTGAAGTCGTCGATGCTCTCGCCCTGGTCGGCCTGGAACGGCACGCCGAGCATCCAGCGGCCGAGCCGGCCGAGCGGCACCAGCACCGTGCCGGTCTTCGGCTGGTCGAAGTAGGCCAAGAGGAACCGGCGATCGCGCAGTGCCGAGCCGAGGTCGGCGTCGAAGAGGAAGTGCGCGGCGTGGCCGAGCACACCGGGCCCGTCCGCCTCGACGCCGAGCCGGCGCCGGATGGCGGCGCGGTTGCCGTCGGCGGCGATGAGGTAGTCGGCGTGCACCGTGGACTCGGTGTCGCTACCGAGGTCGCGCAGGACTGCCGTGACCGCCTTGCCGTCGTCCTCGAAGGACACGAGTTCGGTGGCGAACCGGACGTCGGCGCCCGCGGTCTCGGCGCGAGCGCGCACGACGCGCTCCAGCTCGTCCTGGTCGATCATCGCCCAGTCGCTTGGGCTGATCTTGCCGGGACGGACCTGGGCGAACATGTCGATCCGGAAGCGCTCGTCGCCGGCGAGGGTGTCACCGCCGATCATCTCCGGCATGTCGGCGAGGATCGACCGGTGCTCGTGGATCTCCTCCTCGAGCCCGAACGCGCGGAAAATCTCGAGCGAGCGCGCGTTGAACGCCCGTGCCTGCGGCATGATCGCCGTGGACGGGTGCCGCTCCACGAGCGTCACTTGAACTCCTTGCCGGGCAAGGAAGAACGCCGCGGACAGGCCGGTGATGCCGCCGCCGACCACGAGTACGGACGGATCCGTTGCGCGTGATCCGGTCATGGTGAAACCCCGCCTTCGTCTACTGGGACAGAACTTCGCTGCCGGTCCGGTTCCTGCCCCGCCGGCGCACTGGAACCATAATCAAGGCTTTGCGTCACTGTGTCAACTATTTCCTTGATTGACTGCCTCCATAGGCCGATTACAACTTTTTGAGCAGGTACTTTGCCTGAGAATGGGCTACGCGACGAGCGTTTCAGGCGGCTCGCGTCAGCGCCCTGCGAAGGATCGTCAAGGTGCGTGTTGCGTATCGATCTTCTCGGCCCGTTGCGGGTCACTCTCGACGGCGCGGTGGTCACGCCCTCCGCGCCGAAGATCCGCCGGGTGTTCAGCCTGTTCGCACTGTGCGCGAACCACATCGTGCGTACCGAACAGCTCATCGAGGAGCTGTGGGAGGAAGATCCGCCGAGCAGCGTCAAGACCACCTTGCAGACTTATGTCTACCAGCTGCGGAAATCCCTCTGTCTCGACGCGGCGCAGCGGCCGCGCGACCGGGGCGGCGCGGGGGACGGACGTCCGGTGCTGCTCACTCTCACCGGCGGCTACTTGCTGTCGGTCGATCCCGAGGTGCTGGACGCGAACCGGTTCGACCGCGAGGCCCAGCGCGGCTGGGGCGAACTCGACGCCGGCGATCCCGAGGCGGCCTACCGCACGCTCGACGACGCGCTCGGGCTCTGGCGTGGTCCCGCGCTGGTCGACGTCAATCCTGGGCCGCTGTTGCAGGCAGAGGCTCTGCGGCTCGACGAAATGCGCAAGAACGCGCTCGAACACCGGATCGACGCCGCGTTGCGGCTCGGCAGGCACCAGGAGGTGCTCGGCGAGCTGACCCGGCTCGCCGCACAGCAGCCGACGCACGAAGGCTTCCAGGCCAAGCTGATGCTTGCGCTCTACCGATCCGGCCGGCGTTCGGAGGCACTGCGCGTCTACCAGCGCACGCGCGCCGCGCTGGCCAAGGAACTGGGACTCGATCCGGCAGTCGAACTGCAGCGCGTGCACCGGGCTGTCCTCGCCGCGAACGGAAGCCTCGACCACCGGGCGGGCACCGCCGTGGCGCGGCAAGCGCGGCCGAGCAGGCCGGAACCGCCGCGGCAGCTACCGTCGGCCGGGCCGCGACTCGTGGGCCGGACCGCCGAACTCGACGCGGTGCTTGCCGGGCTGCGTCCCGCCGACCGGCACGGTCCGGCGGTCGTCACCGTCGAAGGCCCGCCTGGATCCGGGAAGTCGGCGCTGTGCGTGCACGCCGGGCACGAGGTGCGCGAGCGCTACCCGGACGGACAGTTCCACGCGGTGCTGGCCGACGGCGAAGGTCAGCCTGTCGACCCCGGCGATGTACTGGCCGGTTTCCTCCGTGCGGTCGGCATCCCGGCGGCGCAGATTCCGGATTCGGTCGACGAGCGGAGCCGGTGGTTTCGCACCTGGACCGCGGTCCGGCAGGTCCTCGTCGTGCTCGACGACCTGGTCGAGGACCGGCAGCTCGCTCCGCTGGTCCCGGCGGGTCGCGACTGCGGGGTCGTCGTCGCCAGCCGCCGCCGGCTGTCGGATCCCGGCGTCAGCACCGCGGTCGGGCTCCGCCCGCTCGCGCCGGCCGACGGCGCCCGGCTGCTGGTCGACCTCATCGGGGTGGACCGGGTCGGCGGGTCGCTGGAGGACGCGCACCGCCTCGCTGTGCCCTGCGACGGGCTGCCGCTGGCGCTGCACACGGTCGCCATCCGGTAGGACCGACGTCGCTGATCTCGACCGGCTGCACGTCCGGTCTCGACTCGGTCGGCTACGGGGCCTCGCTCATCGAGGAGGGTTCGGCGGACATCGTCATCGCGGGCGCGACGGACGCCCCGCTGTCGCCGATCACTTCGGCGTGCTTCGACGCGATCCGTGCGACGTCCCGGAACAACGAGGACGCCGAGCACGCGTCGAGGCCGTTCGACGCCACCCGCGACGGGTTCGTGCTCGGCGAGGGATCCGCGGTGCTGGTGCTGGAAGAGGCGGGTGCGGCCCGCCGCCGCGGAGCGCGCGAATACGCGCGCGTGCTCGGCTTCGCCAATCGCAGCAACGCGTTTCACATGACCGGGCTGAAACCGGACGGCCGCGAAATGGCGGAGGCCATCCGCGTGGCGATGGACAATGCCAGGGTGGCCCCAGCCGACGTGGACTACATCAACGCACACGGCTCGGGAACGAAACAGAACGACCGGCACGAGACGGCGGCATTCAAGCGGAGCATGGGGCAGCGGGCGCACGAATTCCGGTGAGCTCGATCAAATCGATGATCGGCCATTCCCTCGGCGCGATCGGTTCGCTGGAGATCGCGGCGTGCGCACTGGCGCTGGACCGCCAAGTGGTTCCCCCGACAGCGAACCTCCATTTCGCGGACCCGCACTGCGATCTGGACTACGTTCCGGTGACCGCACGGGACCACAGAATGGACGTGGTGCTGACGGTGGGCAGCGGCTTCGGCGGGTTCCAGAGCGCAATGGTGCTCGACCGGCCGTCCCGGGGACGCTGAACCGATGGGTGCGCCGGGCAGTGAGTGTTTGTTCTGGCGAGGTCCGGGTATCACGCGGTTGTGGTGGCGTCGCGAGATTGCCCGGGTTGGCCGCCATCAGGCGACGGGGTTCGTCGTGCCGTTTCCCGCGGACCCAGGGATGAAGGGCCGCTCGGAGTGCTCGCACCGCTGACGTGGTGTTGAGGCGGTCGTCGAGCCCCGGGCAGATCAGCAACTGGAATCGGATGGCGGGTCCGACGGTGCCGGGAGCGCGCAGCGTGGGTTGCCGCGGCCAGTGCGCCGCCGGCGCTGGCGCCGCCACGGCCAGCCGGCGCGGGGTGGCGCCCAGCTCGGCAGCGTGCTCGATCGCCCACAACAGCCCGGTATACCCGGATCGTCGTGCGGCAGGTCCGGTATGACGCGCAGCTGGGAAAACAGATCGGTGGTGGCGAAAATCGAGTGGAGGTCGTGCAGAAACGGGTCGGTGGTCGCGTCCAGGGCGCCTGAATTTCGCGATCGATTGCGGGAGTTGCCATGAGGTCAACTGTCCTGGGTTCTGCCCGGCTCCGGAAGTGGCCCGCTGGACACCTTATGCAACGATCGGTCCATGGTCGAAGTCAGTGCCGCACACCGGACGTTGTGCTGGCCGTGCCGCCGGTGGTGTCGTTCGACCTGAGCATTCCCGCGCAAATCCTGACCGGCGTTGAGCTGCTCACCGGGAACCGGCGTACGACCTGCTGACTGTGACTCCTGACGGCGGGATCGCGCCGACGACCGCCGGGTCCAGCATCGTTCCGCAGGGTGACATCGACTCCCGCACGGCGGCACTACGCGCCGCCGCACGGCACCGCGTGGTCAGGTGACGACGTCCTTTCGGACTTCGTCGGTCGTCGTGGGCTGTTGCCGCCGTAGTCGCCGGCGGACGGTTTCGGGGCCGAGTGCCAACGCGACTACGGTGAGCGCCGCCATGGCGGCCATGTACACGAGAATGGGCCACCAGTGTCCGGCCCATGCGTACAGTGCCGTGGCGATGAACGGTGCCAGGCCGCCGGCGAGGACCGAGCCGACCTCGCGGGAGAAAGCGAACCCCGACATCCGGAATTCGGTGTCGAACAGTTCCGCGTACCAGGCGGCCTGTGGGGCGAGCATGGCGGGATAGAAGACACCCAGCCCGATCACGAACGCGACCACGACCCAGGTCGCCGAACGGGTGTCGCTGAGCAGGAAGAACGGAATCATCCACGCGGCCGAACCGAGAATACCCACCAGGTACACGGGTTTCCGGCCGACCCGGTCGGAGAGCAGGCCGCAGATCGGGATGAGTACCGCCTGCACGGCCGACGCGATCAGCACCGCGGCGAGGCCGAGTGAACGGTCCAGCCCGAGCGTGGTCGACAGGTACGAGACGCCGAAGACCGGGATGAGGTAGGCGAACCCGTTCTCGCCCATGCGCGTACCGACCACGATGAAGAAACTCCGCGGATGGCGCCGGACCGCGGCGAAAACCCCGCGCGACGACATTGGGGTCGCGTCGGCCCGGGAATCCTGGAACACCTGCGGTTCCTCGACCTGGCGCCGGATCAGATACCCGACCACCAGACACAACGCTCCCAGCAGGAACGGCAACCGCCAGCCCCACGCGGCGAATTCCTCGGCAGGCAGCAACAGGAACAGGTAGAAGACCCCGTTGCCCAGCAGCGTGGCGACCGCGTATCCGAGCGGCGCGGCGGAACCCGCGAGCCCGCGCCGATCGGAACGCGCGTGCTCCACCGACAGCACCACGGCACCCGCGTATTCGCCGCCCGCGCCGAAACCTTGCACGAGCCGCAGCACCACGAGCAACACCGGCGCGAGCACGCCGACTTGCTCGTAGGTGGGCAGCACTCCGACGGCCGTCGTGGAGATTCCCATCAGCATCAGGGTGAGCACGAGCATTTTCCGGCGCCCGACCCGGTCACCGAGCCGTCCGAGGACGAGCCCGCCGACCGGGCGGGCCAGGAACCCGACCGCGTAGGTCGCGAAGGCCGCCAGGGTTCCGATGAGTGGATCGTCCGAAGGGAAGAACTGGGTGTTCAGCACGATCGCCGCGGCGGTGCCGTAGACGATGAAGTCGTACCACTCCAGCACGGTGCCGACCAACGCGGCGAGTGATGCCTTTCGCGACTGCCCCGGTGCAGTGGCGGATGGTTCAGCGGACACGGTCATCTCCTTCGATCACGGTGTCGGAGTGGGAAGACAGGCAAGTCAGGGTTTCGGGCGGCGGAGCACCGCGCCTTGCTGAACCGGCCCGACGAGCGCGGCGTACTGGCCCAGCCAGCCGCGTTCCTCGCCGGGCTTTCCCGCGGTGACCGGCTCGCCGAGTCGAAGCGGCTCGGCGTCGATCGTCCTGGCGTCGAGGTCGATGGTGATCGTGTCGCCGGACCGCACGCCCGCGAGCGGGCCGCCGTCCGCCGCTTCGGGCATCACCTGGCCGATGACCAGACCGTGGTTGAGGCCGGAAAGCTCCCCGTCGGTGACGACGGCGACCTTGCCGCCGAGGCCGGCGCCGTTGAGCGCGGCGACGAAACCGGCCGCGAAGACGGTACCGGGCCCGCCACGTGGCCCCATCCCGCGCAGCACGATCACCGTTCCTGCACGAATGTCACCGGTGCCCAGTGCCGCGATCGCGGCGTCCTCACCGGCGAACACCTCGGCCGGGCCGGTGAACCGTCGCCGCGCGGCGCCCGCGCCGGCGACCTTGACCACCGAGCCGTCCGGTGCCAGCGAACCGCGCAGGATCAGCAGCCCGGGTTCGTCGCGCACCGGGTCGTCGAGCCGGCGCACGACGGTTCCGTCCGCGGCCGGGGCTCCGGCGGTCGATTCGGCGATGGTCTGTCCGGTGACGGTCAGGGCGTCGCCGTGCAGCGCGGGCAGCAACGTCCGCAGTACGGCGCGGACGCCACCGACTCGTTCGAGGTCCCATACCTGGTCTGTCCCGTTGGGACGGATGGCGGCCAGCTGCGCGGTTTCCGTGCCGAGCCGCTCGAACGTGCCCACGACGTCGAGGTCGAGGTCCGCCTCGCTGGCCACGGCCGCCAGGTGGCGAACGCAGTTGACCGAGCCGCCCAGCGCCATCGCGACGCGGACGCCGTTCTCGATGGCCTTCGCGGTGATGATCTTCCGGGCGGTGAGGCCCTCCTCGATCATGGCGACGATCCGGCGGCCGGCGTCGGCAGCCAGTCCGCGCATCCGTTCGGAATCGGCGCGGATCGGCGCCGCCCCTGGCAGTGCCATGCCCAGTGCCTCCGCGAGGACGTGCATCGTGTTCGCGGTGGCCAGCCCGGCGCAGACGCCGGGTCCCTTGATGGCCGAATCCGCCAGCTCGCCCAGTTCGCCGACGGTCATGGTGCCCGCTTGCACGGCGCCCACCGATTCGTAGACGGTGTCGATGTCTACCGAGCACCTGCCGTGTCGCCCGCCCCGCTGGTAGCCGCCGGGGACGATGATCGACGGAATGTCCAGCCTGGCCGAGGCCATCAGGTGCGCCGGTGTGGTCTTGTCGCAAGAGGACAGACAGACCATGCCGTCCAGCACCGCGCCTTCGACCGCGGCCTCGACGTCGTTGACGATCAGGTCGCGGGTGGGCATCAGGTAGCGGGCCTTGCGGCCCGCGCTCGTGACGAAGTCCAGCGGTGCGGTCGTCCGGATCTCGAACGGGAGCCCGCCGGCCTCCCACACGGACTCGGCCACGAGCTCGGCAATGCCGTCGAGGTGGGAGAAGCAGATCCCGAGCCGCGACGAGGTGTTGACGATGGCGATCTTCGGACGGCCCTGGTCTTCGGACGCGAGGCCGAGCGCGGTCCACTGTGCACGGCGTACCGCCCAGCGGGTGCTGCCAGGAGTGAACTCGCTGCGCAGTGCGCCCGGGCGTACGGGGTCGTGGTCGGGCAGGTCAGTCACGGGGGAGTCCTTTCGGTGATCTCAGCTCAGATGCTGCTGCCGGCCGTCCGCATCGCCGCTCGGACCTCGCGTCCGGCGATCGAGCGGTACGGCTTGTCCTCGCGGAGGGAGAGCACGGTCGCGGCGGCAGCGGCGTGGCCGTACTCGAAACACTGGGCCGTGACCCGCGCCGAGGCGAGCGCCGCATGCTGCGCTCCGAGGCAGCGGCCGGCCACGACGATGTTCTCGCCGGTGCGAGGCACCAGCGAGAGGTACGGGACCTCGTAGTAGTCCCCGATCAGCCAGTGCAGTTCGGGGCGCGCGCCGGCGTGCAGCTCGATCGGCCACGCCGACCGGACGATCCCGTCCTCGCGTTTGCGACAGGCGAGCACGTCGTCGTTCGTCAGCGTCTCGACCGCCTCGATGCTGCGTGTCTGCCGGATACCGACTTCGACCCCGGTGTCGATGACGAACGCTTCCGCGCAGCCGGGCACCCGTTCGCGAAGGAAGCGTGCGTAAGCACGTACCTGGCGCCGCCCCTCGATCTCGGCCTCCGTGAAGTCCTCGGGGTCGATCACGTTGAGCATGCGCCCGTCGCGCCCCACCAGCCTCGTCGCGTTCACGAGCAGCTCGGCCGGGCGGGTGGTGTCGAACAGCCAGATGTGCGAACGCGGCAGGTCGAGCCCTTCCTCGCGTGCGGATTCGATGGCGGAACTGACCCATGGTGGGCAGATCGTGTCGCTCCCGTACGTCTCGTGAAAGTGGTCGAGGTCGACGTTGCCCAGCCGGAAGAACATGGTGGGGTTCTGGATCCGGCCGTCGTCACCGAAGCGGGTCGCGTGCCCGGCGCGGGCGACGACCGCCGCATCGCCCGACGCGTCGATGGTCCGGGCCGCGCGGACCACGGCCCGTCCGGCATTCGACTCGACGATGACGCCGGTGTGCCGGCCGTCCTCGACGAGCACGCCCGACACCACGGTGTGGAGCAGGATCCGCACGCCGGCTCCTTCGAGCAGGTCGTCGGCGACTTCGCGCCAGACCAGCGGATCGTGAGCGACGGTCCAGGTCCTGCCGTACCGCTGGGGTCCGGTGACCCCCGCACCGGCCGCGAGCGCCTGTCGGAAGCGCTCGGTGAACCCGTGCACGATCTGCTGCGGTTCGCCGTCGTCGGCCGCCAGGTACAAGCCGCAGATCGTGCCCGACATGCCCGCGACCGCGGCGCCACCGCAGAAGCCGTACCGCTCGATGAGCACGACCGAAAGCCCGTTCTCCGCGCAGACCGTCGCCGCCGCGACCCCCGCGGCGCCGCCGCCCGTCACCACGACGTCCACCTCGGCCAGCACCTCGAGACGGGAAACGTCGTGCGCGGCCGTGCCCAGCCGCCAGCCGGCGAAGCCGTCCACCATATCGCTCATATATCGACCGTATAGCACTGACCGGGCCGGTGGCCAGTGGGCCGTGACAATGCGCGATGATGAGGGGGTGACGGATCAGGTCAACAAGGCCGAGCAGGCCTACGGCGTGCTCGAGGACATGATCACCTTCCAGGATCTGGCACCCGGCGATGTCGTGTCCGAGGTGGGGCTCATGTCGCTGACCGGCTTCGGCCGCACACCGGTGCGCGAGGCGCTGCAGCGGCTGGCTCGTGAGCGCATGGTGGAGATCCACCCGCATCGCGGGGCGTTCGTGGCGGCGGTGTCCGTCGAGGCGCACTTCCAGCTGCTCGAGCTCCGGCGAGGGCTGGAGGAGATGGCCACCCGGTTCGCGGTCTACCGCGCGAAGCCGCAGCAGAAGGAGCAGATGCTCGCGTTGGCGACCGCGCTCGACGAGTTCGAGGGGACCGACGTCCGGCAGTTCGGCGTGCTGCTCAAACAGGCCCATTCACTCGTCGTCGAGGCCACCCAGAACGAGTACCTCGAACTGGCCATGGCGCCGCTGCAGTCGTTGTCGCGACGCTTCTGGTTCGCGCACCTGCCGGACGTGGCCAAGGAACTCCGTTCGGCCGCGGACCTGCACGGGAACCTGCTGCGGGCGATCGCCCACGGCGACGAGGCGGCCGCGGCCGCGGGAACGCTGAAGCTGAACGACTACCTCACCGACATCACCTACACCGCCTTGCGCGGACCGGGCTCGCACGGGTGAGCACGCCCCGTCCCTGTGGTCGAGTCGTGATGGTCACGACGACATGGCCCAGGGGTCGACGGGGACGACCCTGGTGCTGCGGCCCAGTTCGTCGACGATCCGCCCGTGCACCTTGACCTGCCGCAGCACGATTCTGCGGTCCACAATGGAGACTTCGGGGTGCTCCCGTGCGATGCGCACGAGCAGTTCGCCGAGATGCTCCAGCGATCGCAGGCTCACGATCAACGACAGGTTCGCCGGGCCGGGAATCGCCGCGCAGTGACGTGTCTCCGGCCAGACGCCCAGACGGCGGCCCACCGAGCGCAGTCCGAGGTCGGGCACCGCGAGCCACAGCAGCGCCATGGATTCCCAGCCCGCGAGTGGCCGGGCCACGTCGCAGCGGAACGTGATGTCGCCGTGCCGCCGCAGGCGATCGAGCCGCCGCTTGACCGCCTGCGGCGAGGTGCCCAGCTCGTCGGCCAGTTCGGTGTAGGGACGCCGCCCGTCGTGCCCGAGCGCGAGGAACAGAGCGCGATCGGCCGGGCCGAACGGCCGGATCTCGCCGGGCGGCGCTCCGGCCGGTTCGCGAACCAGCTCGGTCTGCGCACGGTTCATGACGCCCAGCCGCCACACCACACCACCGAAGAGCCCGCTGTAGACATGCGAACGCATGGTCGTCACCTCCGGGGGAATCGGCAGGGCCCGCACCAGAGTTTCGGCGATCGCGGGCAGCGTCGGCGCCAGCACCAGCGCGAACACCTGGAACTCTCCCGTGGTCACCCCGACCGTCGCCACGTTCGGCAGCCGCGCCAGCGTCAGCGCGACCCGTTCCGCGGTGCCGGGACGGCACGTCAGCTCCAGCAGCGCGCCCCGCATCCCGCTTTCGCTCAGTGCCACCGTGACCCACGCCGAACCCGTGTCGACCAGATGCTGCCAGCGCCGGGCCAGCGTGATCGGCGCGAGGTCCAGGACCTCGGCGAGGCGGGTCCAGCTCGCACGCGGGTGCACCTGTAGCGCGTCCACCAACGCGAGATCGGTTTCGTCCAGCAGCTTGCTGTCGTGATCCGACATCTGAGGCGGCATGAACACCCTTATCCATCATTATCCGGGGAAACTGCGGACTTTTGTGCACCCTACTGGGAAGTCGATCGGACCAAGGAGTGTCGATGGTGCACACCAGCGAGAGGGTCGTACCGGACGTGCTGTACCGCAAAGTCGGTTGGCGCATCCTGCCGCTGCTCGTGATCTGTTACGTCTTCGCCTACATCGACCGGGTCAACATCGGCTTCGCCAAGCTGCAGATGACCACCGACGTCGGGATCAGCGAATCGGTCTACGGGCTGGCCGCCGGTATCTTCTTCCTCGGCTACGTCCTGTTCGAGGTGCCCAGCAACCTCCTGCTGCAGCGGATCGGCACCCGGAAGACGGTGTTCCGGATCATGCTGCTGTGGGGCCTGACCTCGGCCGCGATGCTGTTCGTGCACAACGCGGGCAGCTTCTACGTCCTGCGGTTCCTGCTCGGCGTGTTCGAGGCCGGGTTCGCGCCGGGCATCATCTTCTACGCCACCCAGTGGTACCCGCCCGCCCGCCTGGCCACGGCGATGTCGGTGCTGATGATCCCGGGCCCGCTCGGCTCGATGATCGGCGGCCCGCTGTCCTCGTTCGTGATGACCTCGTTCGACGGCGCGGCGGGGCTCGCCGGCTGGCAGTGGATGTTCCTCGTCGAAGGACTGCCGTGCGTGCTGCTGGCGTTCGTGGTGTGGCGGGTGCTGCCCGACCGGCCCGCGGACGCCCGGTGGCTCAGCGCAGCGGAGAAGGACCGGATCGCCGCGGACGTGGCACCGGCCGGAACCACGCGCCAGCACAGCTTCCGCCGGGTGCTCGCGGACCCGAAGGTCTACCTGCTGGCGCTCGGCTACTTCTGCCTCATCAGCGGTCTGTACGCGGTGAGCTTCTGGCTGCCGACCATCCTCGAGGAGAACGGAATCTCCGGGGCAGTCCACATCGGACTGTGGACCGCGGTGCCGTACGCGGTCTCGCTGGTGCTGATGTTCGTGGTGTCGCGCTCGTCGGACCGGCGCGGTGAACGCCGTCTGCACAGCGCCATCCCGGCGCTCGTGGCCGCGGTGGCGCTCGCTGTCGCCGCCTTCACGGCCTCGTCCTTCCCCGTGTCGATGACCGCGATCGTGGTGGCCACGGCGATGATGTGGGTGTCCTACACCATTTTCTGGGCGATTCCCTCGGGCTATCTGGCGAACACGGCCGCCGCCGGCGGCATCGCCCTGATCAACAGCATCGGGCTCCTCGGCGGGTTCTTCAGCCCGACGCTGATCGGCTACGTCAAACAGACCACCGGGAGTACCGAGGCAGGGTTGCTGTCGATGGTCGCCCTGCTGGCGCTCGGCGGTCTGCTCATCCTGTTCACCCGCGTCGGAAGCGAAACACGATGAAAATCCTTGCCGCCGGTTTCCAGCACGAGACCAACACGTTCGCTGCGGCCCCAGCCGGCTACGCCAACTTCGAGAACGGGGAAGGATTTCCGGCGCTGCGCCGCGGTGATGACGTATTGGGGCTGGCGAAGGTGAACCTGCCGATCGGCGGGTTCCTCAGCGCGCTGCACGACGTGACCGTGCAGCCGGTGATCTGGGCGGCGGCCTCGCCGTCCGGTCCGGTCACCGCGGACGCCTACGAGCGCATCACCGGGGAAATCCTCCAGGCTGCCCGCGAGGGCGCACCGGACGGGATTTACCTGGATCTGCACGGCGCCATGGTCACCGAGCACCACGACGACGGGGAGGGCGAACTGCTGTCCCGCCTGCGTGCGATCGTCGGCAGGCACGTGCCCATCGTGGCGAGCCTGGACCTGCACGCCAACCTGTCCGAGCGGATGTTCGCCGCGGCCGACGCCTTGATCGCTTACCGCACCTACCCACATGTCGACATGGCCGAGACCGGGCGTCGCGCGGCGCGGCTGCTGGCCCGGCGAATGGCGGGCGAGCAGCTGAAGCCGGAGTGGCAACGCGTGCCTTTCCTGATTCCGATCAATGCCGGCTGCACGGACCTCGAGCCCGCCGGGTCGGTCTACGGGGCGCTGCCGGAGGGGCTCTCGTTCGCCGCCGGGTTCCCCGCCGCCGACATCCCCGACTGCGGACCGGTCGTGTTCGGGTACGGCACCGCCGGCGTGCGCGAGCAGGTCGACCGGGTCCATGAGCAGGTCACGAGCCTCGAATCGGACTGGGCGGTGGCGCTGCCCGGCCCGGAGGAGGCGATCGCGGACGCCATCCGGCTCAGCGTCGAGGGACCGGTCGTCATCGCCGACACCCAGGACAATCCGGGTGCCGGCGGGACCGCACGGACCACGGGCCTGCTCAAGGCGCTGCTCGCCGCCGACTGCGGCCCGGCCGCGATCGGCCTGTTCACCGACCCGGCCGCGGCTGCCGCGGCCCACGCTGCCGGGGTCGGGGCGACGCTGACCCTCGACCTCGGCGGTGAGCCGGCCGTTCCCGGCGACACCCCGGTGCGCGGCCGGTTCGTGGTGGAACACCTCTCCGACGGCCGCTGCCGGTTCGACGGGCCCATGATGCACGGCAACGTCGTCGACCTCGGCGCCTCGGCCTGTCTGCGCAGCGGCGCCGTCCGCATCGGCGTGACCAGCGGGCGCACGCAGATGTTCGACCGCAACCTGTTCCGCATGGTCGGGATCGAGCCGGAGCGTCAGCGCATCGTCGTCGTCAAGAGCTCCGTCCACTTCCGCGGCGACTTCGCGCCGATGGCCGCGCACGTCCTCGTCGCGAAGTCGCCGGGGGTGATGGCCGCCGATCCGGCAGACCTGCCGTGGCGGCGGCTCTCACCGGAGGTCCGGATCAGTCCGGCTCGCTGAAGCGGCGGGTCTCCGCCTCGGGCCAGCCGGGGTCACCGGTGCGCGCGAAACCCACCCAGGCCCCGTGCATGCGTGCGGCGAGTCCCGCCGGAGCCTCGGCGGGACCGAGCAGCCCGCGGGAGCCGTGCAGGGCGGGAAGGTCCGGCAGATCGAACACGTAGGGCAGCTCCACCGTGTGCGCGGCCCCGAGCTGACCGTCCACTGCGGACGATCGCCAGGCGAACTCGTAGGTGTGGGTACGGGTTTGCCGGTGGGTCGCGTGTGCTTCGGCGAGGTGGCGGCTTCCCGCGCCGAACAGCGCATCGCCCATGATCGCCGAACGCAGCTCGCCGAGGCTCGCCTCTGGGTGCCGGGCCCGGTACCGGGCCACCGCCGCGTCCGGATCGGAGTGTGCTTTGGCTGCGGTGGCGTGCACGTCCTCGATCGTCGAGGTGGTCAGATTTCCCTGTGGCGCGAGGTAGAGGTTGCCTTCCTCGGTGTTCGTGCCGACGAGCAGCGCGACCTCGGCACCGGCGCCCGCGGCGACGGCTTCGGCGGGTTGCCGGTCGAGCACCAGGCTGAACGTGCTGAGCCCGAGCAGCGGGTCGAACCCGGTGCTGGTCCGCAGATCCAGGCCACCGAGCTTCGGCATGATCTCGACGAACTGCTCGTCCGGAACGCGGGCGAAATCCGCGACGACCGGCTCGATGCCGAGCGCGTCCGCCGCGGCGGACGTCACCCGTGACGCCTGTTCCCGGGAGAATGCGCCAAGGCCACTGCCGCTCTGCATGATGGCGCGACGGACCAGGCCGTCCGCGTCGGGAGTGGCCAGCACCTCGCCGATGATCGTCGCGCCCGCCGACTGGCCGAACAGCGTGACGTTGCCGGGATCACCGCCGAACGCCTCGATGTTGCGGCGCACCCAGCGCAGCGCGGCCACGACGTCGAGCAGTCCGCGGTTGGCCGGCGCGCCGGGCAGATCGAGGAAGCCGGGAATGCCCAGCCGGTAGTTGAGGGTCACGAGCACCACGCCGTCGCGGGCGAACGCCGTTCCGTCGTAAAGGGCGGACCGGGTGGAGCCGGCGCTGAACCCACCGCCGTGCACGAAGACCATGACCGGGCTGTTCCCGGCGTCCGGCGGCGCCCAGACGTTGACGGTGAGGTAGTCGTCGCCGGGTACCCAGCCCGGTCCGAAGTAGACCGACATGTCCAGTGCGCCGAAACTGTCCCGGCGTGGCTGGGGAGCGGTCGGTCCCGGCCGCGTCCCGTCCCGGACACCCGCCCAGTGCGCGTGCGGGACGGGGGCGGCGAACCTGCCCGCACCGGTCGGCGGTGCGGCATAGGGAATGTCGAGGAAGACGTGTGCGAGGTCGGTGGCGCGGCCGCGGACCGCGCCCTCGGTGGTGGTGACGATCGGGTCGGACACCCGGTTCTCCTTTCCTGTTCGGCGGTCAGAGGCGGGTGAACGGTGCCCATTCCTTGATGGCGAACCGGTCGCCCTCGCGGACGACTTCGGCGGCCCCGTGACCGCCGAGATGCGCGGGCACGACGAGCGCGTTCTCGTCCGCCGCCCAGCCCAGCAGCCGTCGCCGGGTGGCTCTGGCCTGCGCTGGGTCCTCGCAGAAGCAGCTGTTCGTGTCCGGCTCGACGAACTGCAGGGCCGTGTGGAGCAGGTCGCCGGCGAACAGCGCACGGTCGGTGCCCGATGCGAGGGTGAGCACCGACGAGCCGGGGGTGTGCCCGGGCGCGAGATCCAGTGTGAGGTTCCGGTCGATCCGGTGGCTGTCCTCCCACAGCAGCGTCCGCCCGGCCTCGTGCACCGGGGCGACGCTGTCCTCGAAGACGTTCTGGTTGCCCCGGCCCAGGTTCGGCTGGTGGCCGTTGGCGGGATTCCAGAAGTCGAAGTCGGCCTTGGGCATGAGGTAGGTGGCGTTGGGGAAGGTCGGCACCCAGGCACGGTCGTCGAGGTAGGTGTTCCAGCCGACGTGATCGACGTGCAGGTGGGTGTTGATCACCAGGTCGACGTCCTCTGGCCGGACCCCGGCCTGTGCGAGGTTGCCGAGGAAGCCGGTGCTCAGGTGGCTCCACACCGGCGAGTACGGCCGTTCCTTGTGGTTGCCGACCCCGGTGTCGACCAGGATCGTCTTGCCTTCACTGCGCAACAGCCACGTCTGGATGGCTGTGACGCAGATGCCGGTCTCCGGGTCGAGGAAGTCCGGTGCCAGCCAGTGCTCGTGCTCGCGCCATGACTCCCCGGTGCTCTCGGGAAAGAACGTGTCCGGTGACATCTCGACCGAACCGAAGTACTCGATGATCCGGGTGACCGTGACGTCCCCCAGCACGATTTCCTGCATGTCAGCTCCCGAAGTGCGTTGGTGTCTCCGCCAGCCTGCGGCTCGCCGTAGGGCACCAGCCAGCCCTGCGTTTGCCTACCCACCGCGGGGACAGGTTCGCCGCCGGCGCAACGCGCATACTGGGAGAATGAACGTCGACGGCCAGCTGGGAGAGTTTCTGCGGGCGCGCCGCGATCGGGTCGGTCCTGAGGACGTCGGCCTGCCCGCGTACCCCGAACGCCGGCGCGTGGCCGGGCTGCGCCGGGAGGAGCTCGCGCAGCTGGCGGGCGTGAGCGTGTCGTACTACACGCGCCTGGAACAAGGGCAGTCGGTCAACGCGTCCGGCGCCATTCTCGACGCCCTCGCCCGCGCCCTCCGGCTCGACAGCCACGAGCGGGACCATCTGCGTGAGCTGGCGGCGCGTCGTCCCCGGCAGCAGCGCCGGCCGGCCGAAGAACGGCTCGACCCGTCCACGCGTGACCTGATGCGCTCGTTCGGAACCACGCCGGTACTGGTTCTCGGACGGCGCACCGACGTCCTGGCGTGGAACCCCCTCGGACACGCACTGCTGGCGGGACACCTCGACCGCGACGCGCCGGACTGTCCGGACGATCGGCCGAACCTGGCCCGCCTGCTGTTCCTCGACCCGCACACGCGTGATCTCTACGTCGACTGGCCCCGCAAAGCACGCGCGATGGTCGGCAACCTGCGGCTCGTCGCCGGGCGTCATCCCGAAGACGCGCTGCTGGCCGCGTTGATCGGAGAGCTGTCCATGAAGAGCCCGGAGTTCGTGGCCCTGTGGGCTGACCACCGCGTCAAGCCGTGCGAAGCCGATGCGTATGAGCTCCGCCACCCCCTGGTCGGCGCGGTCACGGTCGCGCAGCAGGTCCTGCTACCGGCCCGCACACCCGAGCAGTCCCTCATCGTCGTCACCACAGCCGAGGGCTCGGCCTCGGAGAACGCGGTCCGGCTACTCGGTCGGTCCGCCCTTGAGACCTGACCGTCCACGCCGAGTCTGCCCGCCGTTGCCGGACTCACGTGCGGTGACCTGCTTTTCGTGTGGCCGCACGACGATCTGCACGTCGTCGAGATAGAGGACGACGCCGGGGTCTGGTGATCTCCGTTCGACCCAGCCAACGCCGTACCGGTCGAGCAAGGCGAGGTGACCAGGCACCCTGGCAAGCAGGTGGCCGGCGGTGGATTCCTTGAACCAGCAAGACACGACAGGGTTGACGGCCTTGTCGAAGAGCGTCGGATCCACAGCTGCGGGATCCGGATAGGCCGCGTCGAACCAGTCATTGCCGGCCCGCCAGAAAGCCCAGTCCTGCGAGGACAGCTGGCCGGTGCGAGCGAGCCGGTTGGCCAGTCCGAAGATGCCGGTCGGAGCCTTCCCGGGGCTCGCTCGGTCAGCCTCGTAGCGGACGTAGGTCATAGGCCCGATCTTGCCAGCAGCGCGTGAAGCGCGCGCTTTCTCGAAAACCCGCAGCGGGAGCCGCTCACCGGGCTGGGCGGAACAACCATCCGGGGGACAGCACTAGCCTGCCCGGATGACGCTCAGCCCGAGTTCGGTGACCTCGTGGACTTGTTCCTTCCCCGCGCGGTAGCTGGTGATCAGTCCACTCGCACGCAGCACCGAAGCGTGCTGGCTGGCGGTGGCGGGGGAGATGTTGATCAGCTCGGCCAGTTTGCCGGTGTTGCACTGCGAGATCGCGATCCTCACCAGGACGCGAGCCCGCGTCCGGCCCAGCAGGGCAGCAAGCGACGACCCGGGCTCGGCGTCGTGGTCGAAGCGCTGGTGAAGAAGTGACTGGACCAGCACCGGCGACATGGCCGGATCCTTGTAGGTGGTCGGCGTGCCGTGCCCGAAGAAGGTGGGGATCACCCGTAGACCGCGGCCGTTGAGGTGCAGATCCTGCTCGACCGGGAAACGTACCCGTAGCACCGGAGGTGTCCAGGTGATGTCGGGGTGCAACGTCGACAGCAGCAGCTGGGGTCCGCCGCGGCTCAGGTTCGACCGCAGTCGCAGTCGATCGTGGGCCACGACCTGCCGGATCCGGCTCCAGGTCGAAGCCACGCATTGCTGATAGTAGTCGTGCAGGGCAACGCCGAGCCGGCGAAGTTGCCACGCGTCACCGTCGGCTACGCGTCGCAACCAAGACGGAACTCGGGCCCCCTGGGTGGCCAGCTCGGCAATGTCGGCGGTCAAAGCTCGCTCCGGTGTTGCGAGCACGGCGGCGACGCCATCACCGATGGAGCGCGTCCCGGCCGGAGTGAGAAAGTCGGGGCAGTAGCCATAGGCAGGTACGGCCGACATCAGCAGACGACCTGCTTCGGAGACCGCGGAGCGAGACTCCCGCCGCCAGTGGCCGAAGAGCACTTCGCCCTCCGGCCGCCGGATTCGGTAGCTGCTCGTGAGCAACTCCCACATCGGGTCGGCGTCAGCGGCGATGGTCACCCTCTCCAGGTCCGCATCCGTGAAGTGGATCTTGAGCATGGCCGGGTCGCTCCTTCCCGCGACTGGGAGACCAGATCGCGTCGACACCGTCGACCTACACCATCATCGACGTTCTGGCTCTCGCAAGATAGTGAAGTACCGGGCACCGAGCTTCGACGAGACGCTCGCCTGCGTCACCCGGCGGGCGGCCCACCGTTGTGCCGTTCCGCTTGCCGGCGTCGCCACCTTTCGTCTCAGCACGAAAAGCCCGGGCCGAGCTTGCCCGCGCCTGCTCGCCGGTGTGAGCATCACGGCACTTCAGGCGAACCGCCACATTTCAGGCGAACCGCCACGGCTAGCGGAGGGCACCATGGTCAAGATGAACAAAGCGTTCGGGGTGGCTGCCGCTGCCGCGGCCCTGTCGGCGATGACGGCCGCACCGGCGAACGCCGGGGTGATGACGGTGCAGGACTTCGCGGTCTTCGGCGGCGAGGTGCAGATGGTGGTGTTCGGCAGCGGATACCACGTCGACTCGGTGGCGATCTCTTCGCAGGCCGGCAACTTCCAAGGGCCGGCGCAGTTCAGTTTCACCTACTTCGCCACGACGTCGCCGACCAAGTCCAGCACCCTCATCTGCGGCGGAGGCAGCACCGGCGACGGCTGCTACAAGAAGTTCAGCATCAACGCGACCTACTCCCACGGAGCCGGAATCCGCAGCTGCGGTTCGATCAAACGTGTGGAAAACAACCAGAACATGGGAACGGCCTGCAAGGACTGGTGACCGCCGGTCGAGCGGGCTCGCACCAGGGCGGCGGTCTTCGCGGTGGCCGCCGGCTCGGTGTCAGCTGGTGCGGCGGCGTGTGGTCGTGCGCAGCCGGAATTCGGTGCCGGTCTCAACCGATGGAGACGTCGAACGTCAATCGCGGCGCGATGCCGAGGATCGATGCAGGTGTGGGCCCATTCGCTCTGGTCCGCAGGTGTGCTCGTTTCGCGGATGTTGGCGAGCCGCTCCTGATGGAAGGCGCCGGTCGTTCCGGTCGACGCGGGCAGGGAGGGGGTGGAAATCACCAGGATCAGACGTCGGCCAGACCGCGCCGGTGGTGTTGCTCGTGGCGTCTCGCGTTTCGCCATGTCGGTGGAAGCATCGAGGTCGCCAGCGCTTGGCGCCGTAGCTTTGGCCCGGCCAAGCTGCCATAGTTGGGTGTGGCCACCGCAGCGAGAAGATGGATGCGATTAGCCGTTCTCGGCGTAGTGGCCATTCTGGCGGTGTGGATCGTGAAGTCGCTACAACCGGTCACCTATCGCGATGTCCTCGCCGACCACGCCGACCGAATCCAGGCGATCAAGCAGGAGTTGACGCACATCGCGGACACCCTGCCGCCACCTCGAGCCACATCGTCGACCTGCCGTCACCTGCCTGATCTCCGGTTCTTCGGTGTCAGGGAAACTCCCCAGACCGAGGAGAACAACACTGCGTTCATGATGGAGACCCATCTACGGCATCCGGAGACAGCCCCGCCTAGCGGCTATGCGAAGGCGCCTCAACCTACATACCGGCGCGGGAATTTCGACCTCGCGGTCGGTCCGCCGGACTCGAGCCTTCGTGAGGTTCTGCGTCTTACCGGCCCTGCGCCTGACGTGAACCTTGACGCCAACGCCGGCGACCGCTACCCCCAAGCGGTCGACACCGCCCTCAACGTGGACTACCTGGTCGTCACCCGCGAACTCAATGACGCCCCCGACCGCCATCCCGAGGACAAGATGAACGGTTCCGCGCACCAGCATGTCGATCTGGAATCCTTGCTCCTGCGCGTTGCCACCGGTGAGGTCATTTGTGCCATCACGACCAGTAGCCCGGTGGGCACTCCTCAGGGATGGACAAGAAAGTACCCCAACGGCATTCGCGAAACAGAGTGGGACTTCTCAAGCATTGGGGTGTCCGCGCGGAAAGACCTGGGTGTCCGACTCGCCGAGATCGCCGGTCACGCGGTCGAACTTGGCTAGCGAACTACCCAGCCTCGGGCGTCAAAGTGAGTTGCGGTGCTGCTGCCGACCAAATCCGAACGTGGCCCCATTCCGCAGCAATTTCGTAATCAGTGTTGTGATGCTGGAGGGTGTCGATGTTGCCGAGGTCTTCTTCCCCCGGTGGGGTCGTGGTAGGTCCGGGACGTCGGGCAGCTCGCCGAGGCCGTCCACACGACCAGCTACGAAAGCGATGCGTACCGCTATCCGGACGCGCGGGCACGCGCCTGCCTCGCGGGGCCTGGTTGAGGCGACTGCGATGGTGCTCGAATTACGGGTCACGTCCGGTGCGGACCCATCCCGGATCAGGGCCGCCGTCGATACCGGGCGCGAGGACGCGGAGGCGGTCCGCCGGATGGTCGAGGACGCCCCCGCGCACTCGGTGCCACACGGCGTGGGGTTGGGCGCGCTGCTGATGCCCGCGGCCAAGGCGTTCCAGGAGATGACCGACGACTGACGGTTCGGGCCACGCAGCGCGGCGGGATGCGCCCCCGGTGGGGTGCCAACCGATTCGCGTCGCCAGCTGGACACGACACGATGTGCGGGCACGATGGGGTCGTGACCGACGCTGCTTCTCCCTCGGGCCCCCATGCCCGCACAGCGGGGCATCATGACGGCCGGCGTCCGCGGTCGATCGGCGATTTTCGGTTCTGTTTCGCAGACCAGTGGTGGGCGTGGTCCGACGAGGTGGCGCGGTTGCACGGCTATGAGCCCGGCGCAGTCGAGCCGACCACCGAGCTGTTGTTGACGCACAAACACCCCGAGGACCGCGATATGGTCGCGTGGACGCTCGACGAAGCGGTATGCGGTAGCAACGCGCTCTGCAGGCGCCATCGGATCATCGGCACCGGCGGTGCCGAGCATCATGTTCTGGTCGTCGCCGATCGTCTCTTCGACGGCGCGGGCACCGTCATCGGCACCACCGGCTACTACATCGATCTCGACGGCGACCTGATCGACGAGGATCGCCAACACGTTCTCGACGAGGCCGTACCCGACGTCGTCGACGCGCGCGCCGCCATCGAACAGGCAAAAGGCGTCCTCATGTCGGTGTACGGCATCAGCGCCGACCAAGCCTTCGCCATATTGCGCTGGCGTTCGCAGGAGACCAACACCAAGATCCGCCAGCTGGCAGAGAACCTCGTCACCGCGCTCCCCACCGTCGGCGGCAGCGGTAAGCATCAACGCTCCCGCTTCGACCACCTGCTGCTGACCATCCACGAATCACCGGCGCCCGCACCCCGCACCGGCCGTTGACCGGCTGCCGAAGTCGACCTGTGGCGTGGCCAGGGCTGTACGTTTTCGTCGCGGCGTGGGCGATCTTCGCTTGGGCGCTGAGCCCCGTCATTCAGGCCGGGATCATGAGCGTCGCCGGGGATCAGCCGATGTTGGCGATGTCGTTGGGCATCAGCGGCTTGTACGGCGGCAGCGCCGTCGGCGCGGCCCTGGGTGGATACCTTGTCGTCAACTACGGCCCGGCCGCCATTCCGTTGCCGGGCACCGTTTGGCTGGCTGTCGCCGTCGTTTGCGCGATTGTGAAACCCGCGTCGACGCGGGAAAGTGTCGCCGTCGGTGGGTGACGTTTGCCGATGAGGTCGTGCCCGAACCTCCGCGTGTATCGAAGATTCGGCCGTACTGACGATGAGGGGTGGCATCGGGCGCACACGCTACCCGGCGAGTAGCGGAATGGAACGGCCGGAGAACTACGGTGCCGCGCCCCGAAACCCCGAACCTGCAAGGGAAAACGTCAGCCGATTGGGGCGAAGTCTGACAGCACGGCGGCGAGATACAGTGCGGCGAGCAGTCCCAACGCTGCGACCGAACTCCAGAATCCTTTGCGGGACAGCGGTTCTGCTCGGCGCCACAGGGTGAAGCCGAGTGGTACGAACACCGCGGCGAGCAGCACGGCGCCGGTCAGAGTGTTGACGTCGCTGCCCTTGAGTACGCCGCTGTAGTGGGTGCTCATGAACGCCACACCCAGTGCCGGAACCCAGCCCAGTACATCCGCCCGGTATGCGCCGATTGCCAGCAGTGGCCACGCGATGTAGGTGGCGCCGTTGAGGGGTGCCAGCACGTACCACGCACCGTAGGTGTCACCAACGGCCGTCGTGGCTACGTCCAACCCCTGTGCGTCGACCAGTTGCAGCGCAAGGAAATTGATGCCCTCCTGGAAGATCCGCACCGTGCCGCCGATGACGGCGAGGGTCGCCGCCCAGAACGCCAAGCCCGGTCGCCGTTCCCGGATCTGCCCGGCCAGTGCGAGAAACGCGGGTAGCAGCAACACCAGTCCCGCCGTGTACAGGGCGTACGACGTCAGCATCGTTCCGCGTGAACCGACCATGGCCGCGAGCTGCGCCGGAAAGAAGTAGTGGTGTCCCGATCGCAGGATCTCGCCGGCGAGCAACAACAACGGCGCTGCGACGAGCGCACCCGCGCCGAACCGGGTGCCCGGCCATCCGCGTAGTGGCTCGGGCGCGGACACCGTGAACGCCGTGCCGGTGCCGCCGAGGACGAGTCGCCCGGCGAGGACCCCCGCCACCAGCGCGCCCACCGTCGTCGTATGGGCGGAGGTCTCCGAGCCGAGCCACCGTATGTCGCCGAACCCGGACAGGTCCGCGACGGCGAACCCGACCGTGCCGCCGAGGACGATGGCGACGGCGAATACCGCCACCGCGCGAAGATCGGAACTGTGCCGCCCCAACGGGCCGCCGGATGTCATGCGGGAAACCGTTCCACCCGCCGATGGCGCGCGCGTCGGACCGAGGTCCGAACTCGCATCTCCGACCCTGGTCGGACGCGCCGCCGCACGCCCGGCGCTAGCATGACGGAGTGCGCCGATTCGACGATCCGCAGGCCGAGCGAGGCCGGGTTCTCCTCGACGTCGTGATCGCTACGGCGGCGACCCTCCTCGCCGTGTACACCTCGCTGGACCCGCCGGGGCCCGCGTATTCGGGACCGCTCTGGGGTGCCTGGCTGGTAGGGGTGGCCGCGGGCGCGCCGTTGCTACTGCGCCGTCGATGGTGCGTGCCCGTGCTGGCGTGGGTATTGCTGATCGCCGTGGTGGCGACGTTGACGGGGGTCGTCGGCGCCGGGGCGGTATGGGTGATCTTCGTTCCGGTCGCCGTCGCGTCCTACACCGTGACCGACCGGGTCGACCGGCTGGCCGTCGCCGTGTCGGTGCTGGTTCTCGATCTCGTTGTCGCGGCCACGACGATCCCGGCGTTCTACGGGATCCATCGGCCCGCGGATCGGGACGTCGGCCGCAGCGAGGTGCCGTTGTGGTGGCAGGTGGAGCTCGGCGTCGTCCTCGCGCAGCTCGGTGCGGCCTGGGCCGCCGGGTGGGTGGTGCGGTCGCGGCGCCTGGCGAAGGCCGAGTTCGCGCGCCGTTCGGTGCGGGAAGCGGTGGCCGACGAACGGCTGCGCGTCGCCCGCGAGCTGCACGACATCGTCGGGCACAGCATGAGCGTGATCGCCGTCGAGGCGAGCGTTGCCGGGCGCCTCGCCGACGAACGGCCCGACCACGCGAAGGCGGCGCTGAACTCGATCGAAAGGTCCAGTCGTGCCGCGATCGGCGAGATCCGCCAGCTGCTCGGGGTGCTACGACCGGCCCCGGACGCGGCGGCTGACGCGGAACGGGGGCCGCTGCCGGGCGTCGCCGACCTGCCCGCGCTGGTGGACCGGCTCCGCGTGCCGGGATTGGCGATCGACCTGGACAGCGGCGGCGTCGACGAGCTCTCGGCGGGCGTCGATCTCGCCGTGTACCGCGTGGTGCAGGAGGCGCTGACCAACGTCGTCAAGCACGCCGACGCCACGCAGTGCCGGATCGTCGTGCGGGACGCCGAGGCGGCGGTGTACGTCGACGTCGTCGATGACGGCCCGGGGCGCCGGATCCCGCGCGGGCGCCCCGGCGGCGGGTACGGTCTGATCGGGATGCGGGAACGGATCGCGACCTACGGCGGCACGCTCGCCGTCGGTCCCCGTGCCCGCGGATTCCAGGTAGCCGCCGTGATTCCCCACATTGATTCGGATGCCGCACCGTGACGAGCCCCGACACCGACGCCGAGATCCGCGTGCTGCTCGCCGACGATCACGCGCTCATCCGCGAGAGCTTCCGTGCGTTGCTGGAGGCCGAACCTGGTTTCCGCCCGGTGGGCGAGGCCGGAACCGGAACCGACGCCGTCCGGCAAGCCCGCCGCCTGCGGCCCGATGTGGTGCTGATGGACGTCCGGATGCCGGAGATGGACGGGATCGAGGCCACTCGGCGGATCTGCGCGGACGCCGAGACGCCGGCCGTGCGCGTCCTCATCCTCACCACGTTCGACCTCGACGAGTACGTCTACGCCGCGCTCCGGGCCGGGGCCAGCGGGTTTCAGGTCAAGGACGCGACGGCCGCCGACCTCCTCGCCGGGATCCGCGTGATCGCCGGGGGCGATGCGCTGCTGGCGCCGCGGATCACGCGCCGCCTCATCGCCACCTTCGCGCGGCAAGGGCTCGCCGACCCCGCCCTGTCCGATTCCGTCGGCGTCACCGAACGCGAACGGGAGGTCCTCATATTGGTCGCGCGCGGCCTGTCCAATACCGAGATCTCCCGAAACCTCTACATCACGCTTGGCACCGTGAAGACCCACATCGGTCATCTGCTGGCGAAACTGGCCGCGCGGGATCGCGCGCAACTGGTCGTCGCCGCCTACGAGGCGGGCCTGGTGGTGCCCGGTAGTTGACGATGTCGGCGGGTGTCAGCCGGGGAGCAGGACGCCGGGTTGAGGATGCCCGCCGGGTCGAGGGCGGATTTCGCGGCCGCGAGCGCCGCGGCGAACGGGTCCGGACGTTGCCGGTCGTACCACGGGCGGTGGTCGCGGCCGACGGCGTGGTGGGTGATCGTCCCGCCTTTCCCTTGCAGCGCCTCGGAAACGACAGCCTTGATCTCATCCCATTGCCGCAGGGTGTCCCCGCGACGCCCAGCCGCGTAGATGCCGAAGTACGGCGCCGGACCGTCCGGGTAGAGGTGGGTGAACCGACAGGTCAGCACCCCCTTCGCGCCGACGGCATCGAGCGCGAATCTGGCGGCCTCGGCGACGGCGGCGTGCAGCGCGGGGAAAGCGCGTCAGGTGTACGCCGTATCGAACGTCTCGACGATCATCGACCGCGCGGCGAGGACGTCGCGCTGATACGGCATGCGCAGGAACGATGATCGCCAATCCGCCGCCGTGTCCGTGCGACCCGGCTTCGTGCCGCCACCCGGTGTGCCGTCGGAACGCTTCGACGGCACACCGCCGTGATCCGCACAAAGCTCAAGCGCCCGTGCCAGCGCGGCGTCGACCGGATGGTCCGCCGATTCGAAGCCGAGCAGCAGAACCCCGCCCGACGTCGGCACGCCCGCGTTGAGGAACGCCTCCGCCGGATCGAGCAGCCGACAGTTCGACGGCGACAACCCGGATTGCGCGAGCGCGCGGGTGGCCGCCACGCCCTCGGCGTAGTCGGCGAACGTAACCGTTGCGCCACCACGGAAACTCGGTCGGGTCCGAAGCCGCATCCAGGCCTCGGTGATGACACCGAGGATGCCCTCGGAGCCGAGGAACATCCAGTCGGGGGATGGGCCGGCCCCGGAACCTAGCGGGATTCACCGGCGCCGTACGGCGACACCACGTGCATCGACTCGACCATGTCGTCGATGTGCGTGGGCCCGGTGGCGAAATGCCCGCCCGCGCGCGTGGCCAACCAGCCGCCGAGAGAGGAGAACTCGAAGGACTGCGGGAAATGCCGCAACGTCAGGTCATCCGGGCGTAGCTGATCCTCCAGCGCGGGGCCGAGGACGCCCGCCTGGATCCGCACCGCGAGCAGGTCGCACACGGCGTCGGCCAGCGCGTGGATCTTGGTGGACAGCCCGCCCCGGGAACGTCCCAGCGCGTGATCGCCGGGCTCGGCCGTCAGATTCGTGTCATTCGCCGCAGCCCCCTGTGCCGCTGGTGGCCGAGGTCAGGGCCCGGCCACCGACCGTGGGCGCACCCGCAGCGTGCTGGTGCGCGCGTACCACCGAGGAATCCACCGACAGCAATTCGACGAGATCGTTATCGGCCTCGATCCCGTAGCTGGAGCGCACCACATCGAACATCCGCTGGTAGGTGCCATCGATCGAGAACCGGTGGTGACGCTTCCAGACCGTCTGCCACGGCCCGAACTCCACCGGCAGGTCCCGCCACGGCGATCCGGTGCGGAATCGCCACGCGATCCCTTCCAAGACCAAGCGGTGATCAGCAAGCGGCCTTCCCCGCAACCCCTCCCGGGAGGGCATCAGCGGCGCGACCAACTCCCACAACTCATCGGAAATCGCACCAGCACGAACCACCAGCTGATCATCACCCACTACCAAGCCAAAAATTTGGAGACACGCCCTAGCCGGGACGTCTCGTTCCCGGCACGCAACCAGCGCCGAACGTCGGCAACGGATCACAAATCCGCGGGAAACGCCGGGGCTCGCTAGCTGACTGTCGGTTTGACCAGCGAAAACGCTGAAATGCCGTCGTAGGGGTGTCTCCGATTGGGCTCCGTTGCTCAAAGCCGCGCTCACTGGCTCTGCGCGCAGTGCCGGTTCGGACACACCTCAGGGCACATAACGTCACGGCGTGCCAGCGGTCGGCCGTGGCAATCGGCCACGTGCTGCCGATTGCCGCGACCTACTGTCATCAGGCTGTCTACCTGCAAAAACAGGACTAGTGGCACTGCGTTGGGTGGCGCTGGGGAATCGTCAGGGCCGTGGTCGATTTGTCACGGCTCGGATGCGGAGATGCCAACCCGGCCACACGCGACCCGCGGATTTCTCCGATGATCATCAGTATCACTGTTTCCACAGGTCAGCCGGCTAAAATGAGTGGGCCGCCAGGGGCTCGAACCCTGGACCCAGGGATTAAAAGTCCCTTGCTCTACCAACTGAGCTAGCGGCCCTCGCGCACAGCTTACCGAGTGGGTCGGCCGGGCGTGTGCGGTGGGGCCGATTGGAGGACACGGCGGAGTTCCCCACGTCGCCAGTAAGTGATAATCGTTTCCAGGTTGCCTTCGGGGGATCGGTGCATGCGACGCACCTGGAGCTGGTCCGCCATACGAGCGGCATCATCGCGGCGACCGACGGGGGTGTCCCGTCGGCGACCCCGGCGAGGCAGCCGGTGTCAGCAGCACTCATCTGGCACAGCAGTTGAAGGGCCTCACTGGGCTCACGCCATCCCGGTACGTCGAAATCCGGCGGCGGTTCCTGCGCGAACATCCCGGCCACGCGCTGGACCGATGGCCGCTGCCGGCCGATTGATTTCTTACCAGAACGGCAGCTCACGACACGCTAGTTTGCGTGCACCCGAAGCAGAGGAGAGCCCCGTGGGCAAGGTGGTCATGTACAGCTCGGTGTCAGTGGACGGATTCGTCGCGGATGAGAATGACCAGCCCGGTCCGCTGTTCGACTGGTTGTCCGGCGGTGACGTCCCGTTGGACGAGAGCGGCGCGCTCACGGTGTCGCAGACGTCCTACGACTACACCAGGCCGTACTGGGACCAGATCGGGGCGACGATCGTCGGCCGGCACGTCTTCGACATGACGGACGGCTGGGACAGGGAGCCTCCAGGCGGGGTCGATCACGTGGTCGTCGTGACGCACCGGCCGGCACCCGAGGGCTGGGACCCGGAGGCGCCGTTTCACTTCGTCGACGGCGTCGAGGCGGCCGTGGCTACGGCGCAGGAGCTCGCGGGTGACCGCATGGTCGAGGTCTCCGCCGGCGACGTCGGTGGCCAGGTGTTTGCCGCGGGCCTGATCGACGAGGTACGCATGGACGTCGTACCCGTCGTTTTCGGGGCCGGTAAGCGTTATTTCGGGTCGGTCGATGTACAGCGCCTGTTGGAGAATCCTGACGTGATGATTCAGGGCAACCGGGTGCTTCACCTGCGCTATCAGGTGCGCCGTTGACCGATCTGAGCGGGTGTGCTCAGAAGCCCACTGCGAACGGTCACGTAAGTTTCCGGCTGCGTTCGGGGGTCGTGAGAAAGTGTGTGACGCGTTGGCTCCGGGGGTACCGGATGCGTCCTTGCGCCCACGACTCGCCCTCGTCTCGCGTGTCGAATCCGGTGACACGCGAGACGACCGTGGGGCGGTCAGGCGGCGGTAGCGGTGGTAATGGTCGCGGCGAGCTTGCGGGCACGGTCGTGGGCGTTGGCCATGGACGCCTTGTGTATCGGGAGAAAGTCCGACAGGGACGGTGTGTGCGGGGCCATGGTCATCTCGGCGACGACGGTGGCGACATCGAGTCCCAGCTGGTTTTCGTGTCCGAGCACCGCCTCGGTGGTGGGCACGACGTAGTCGAGGCCGTGGTTGGGCGCGCCTGGGCCGTAGCTGCCACCGCGGGCGGAGATCAGCACTGCCGGACGTCCGGCGGCCGGCGATGGCTTGAATGTGCGACCGAAGACCATGATCTGGTCGAGCCAGGCCTTGAACACCGAAGGCATCGACAGGTTGTACATCGGTACCGTGAACAGATAGGCCCTGGCGCCGAGAAATTCCTCGATGAGCTCGTCCTGCAATGCGGCCGCGGCTGCCTGTTCGTCGGTGTGACGGGCGGGATCGGTCACGCGGGCGGTGATGCCGGCAGCAGTGAGATGGGGCACGGGTGCCGCGGCGAGGTCGCGGTGCACGACCTTGCCGTTCCAGTCCGAGAGGAAGGATTGTGCGACCTGGCGGGAAACCGAGGTCTCGCCGAGCGCGGAGGAATCAATGTGAAGCAGGTACGACATGGCTGGATGTTCCCTTTCCGTAATGAGCGCGTTCCGGTGATCGACCAGAGCGAGTTCGTTGTCGTGCAGTGGTGTGATTCGCCGGCTGGGTGTTACAAACTGGTAGTGCGGTTGGACACTGGACGAGAGGCGAGTGGGATGTCGTCAGCGCGACGAATCAGTGGTCCGTGCCAAACTTGGCCAGAGGACAGCGCTTTCATCCGTGAGGTGCTCGATCGCATCGGGGACAAGTGGACAGTGCTGGTCGTCAGCACCCTGAGCGCCGGCGCGCTGCGTTATTCCGACCTGCAGGCGAGCATCGCGGGAATCTCGCAGCGGATGCTGACCCAGACCCTCAAGCACCTCGAGCGCGACGGGCTGATCACGCGGACCGCGTACCCCGAGGTCCCGCCGCGAGTGGAGTACGAGCTGACGGACCTGGGCCGGTCCCTGTTGGGTGCGGTGACGGCGATGGCCGGCTGGGCGGCCGCCCACCACAGCGAGATCGCCCGCAACCGGGCCGCCAGCGAACTGACCGGAGTCGGCCGGGGCAAGCCGTCGGCCGGCGCGTCGGCGGGCTGACCCCTCGGAGTGAGCCGGCTGCTCAACCATCTGTTCACCTCACTGCTAGTGCGTAACACCATCATGAGTGAGTGACCGAGGGCTTACAAAAGGCACTTTGAAGTGCGTCAGCATCGCACCTGCGGAGTGTTCGCGGCTCGCCAGCCGTTCGGTGGGGTGTTCTCTCCGCTCGGTGTGGTGAATGCGGCCGGTCGTGGCAACCAGCTTCCGTTTCGGATTCGGTGCGGTTAGCGTGAGCCAGGTTACTGAGTCAGCGTCGCTTCTGGCTGGTTGCGTGCGGTTCGGCCGTCGAGTCGCTGGCACGAGAGCGTTCGACCGACGTTGGGGAGTTTCCATGCCGCGCCCGTACGCCAGCGGAGTTGTCGCCGCGTCCGTCGACAAGGTCTGGGCCCAGGTCCGCGCCTTCGGTGACGTGTCCGCCTTCCTGCCCGCGGTCAGCCACAGTGAGCTCGTCGAAGGCGTCGACGGGCAGGTCGGAGCCGTTCGGAGGCTGACGCTCGGCGCGGGCGGTGACCCGTTCGACGAACAGCTGCTCACCCTCGACGACGCCGGTCGCACGCTCACCTACACGTTCCCCGGGGCGAATCCGTTCGGCGTGCGCCGTTACGTTTCGACGGTCCGGGTCAGCCCGGTCACCGACACCGGCGAGACCTTCGTGGAGTGGTGGGCCGAGTACGACGCCGACGCGGGCCAGGAGGCAGAACTCGACCGCACCTTCGCCCAGGGCGTGTACAGCAGCGGAATCGCCGGGCTGCGGGAACTCCTCGCCTGAACGATCACAGGGCCAGTGACTCGCCGCGTTGCAGCTGGTGGACCTTCGTCGGCGGCTGATGCGTCCGGACCTCACCGAGGAAGTCCGACAGGGGAGACCGGAACAGACCGTAGTCGTCGAAGTGCACCGGTACCGTTCGCTGGGGGCGGAGCAGGTTGAGCAGCTCGACGCCGCCCCGGTGGTCGAGTGTGACCAGAACGCCGAACGCTCGCGTGCCGCCGAGGTGGATCACTGCGAGGTCGAGGTCGGGGAACCGTTCACGGATGGTGGCCAGCTCGCGGTGCATCACGGTGTCGCCGCTGAGGTAGATCCGCAGCGGCTGCGAGTCCGGCCGGGCGCGGTACTCGAGGACGCTGCCCAGCACCGGCGGCAGCATGAGGTCCATCAAGCCGGGCCCGTGACGTGCGGGCACCGCGGTGACGGTGAGCGTGGCGCCGTCGTCGCTGAGAGTGTGCTGCTCCCACGTCCGTAGCGCGAGCGGATTCTCGAAACCCTTGCGGTGCAGGCGGGTCGCGGCGTGGTGGGTGGTGAGGATCGGCACGTTCGGGTGCAGCTCGCGGCGTGCGATCCGGTCGAAGTGGTCGCCGTGCAGATGGGACAGCACCACGGCGCTCAGCGGCGGCAGGTCCGCGGGCTGAAGTGCCGGTTCGGTACGCCGCCGGGCGAACAGGCCCTGCCCGAAGTAGCACCACTGGCCACGGTGCAGGAAGTTCGGATCGGTCAGCAGGGTGAACGGGCCGAGGCGCAGCAGCGTGGTGGCGGTGCCGACGAAGGTGAGACTGTCCGGCATGGAGTTCACGGGTTCCTCCGGTTCGTCGTTCAGGGCGCGTCCAGCCGGTGCCGTCCGGACGCACAGCGGAGCGGGTAACCCGTGCGGGCCTGGGCAAACCGTGCCGGACGAACGGATTCCCGCACCGGCCGCCGACCGGTGGCGTGACGACCGTCGTTTCCGCCGCCGGGCCACGGGTAACCGGTGTGGGTGTACGCCGACCACTTACTGTTGCCGTGGACGCGTGAGTTGCTCGCGCAGATACCTGACGTCCGGCTGTTCGATGTGCACACGCACCTCGGGTTGCACGACCCGAGCGGATTCCGGGCCACCGAGGCGGAGCTGCTCGCCGCGTTGTCGTTGGTCGATGCACGCGCGGTGATGTTTCCGCTGGCCGAACCCGGCGGCTACCGAGAGGCGAACGACGCGGTGCTGGCCGCCGCGGACGCGGAGCCACGGCTGGTGCCCTTCGCGCGGCTGAGTCCGCAGGACGCGGTGGCCGAGGGACGTCGTTGCGTCCGGGCTGGTGCCGCGGGATTCAAACTGCACCCGGCGAGTGACGGCTTCTCGCCGTTCGACGACCGCCTCGAACCGCTCTACGCGTTCGCCGAACGTGAAAGGCTGCCGGTACTGGTTCACACCGGACCGGGTACGCCGCCGTTGGGGAAGCGGCTGCTCGACCTCCTGACGAGGTTCCCGCAGCTGCGCATGGTTTTGGCGCACGCGGCGCTCACCGACCTCGAGTGGTTGGCCGACCGTGCCGCCGAGTTCCCCACGCTGATGTTCGACACTTCGTGGTGGAGCGCTTCGGATCTGGTCGCATTGTGCACGCGGGTGCCGCCCGGGCAGATTCTGCTCGCGAGTGACCTGCCGTATTCGACGCCGGTCTGGGCGGTGCACGCGACGCTGCGCTGCGGCGGCTACGCCGGCCTCGGCCCGGGCCAGCTCGCGGGAGTCGCCGGTGGGCAATGCGCTCGTCTGGTCGCCAAGGAGCAACTGCTCGACCTGGGCCCCGCACCCGGCCCCAGCGGACAGCAGCCGTGGCTCGAACGCGTGCACACCTATCTCGCCGCAGCCGTCGAAGCGACCAAACGTGGGGACGGCCCGGGCCAGACTCTGGAACTCGCCCGGAACGCCTGCGAGCTGCCGGACACCCATCCGCTGCGGTCGACAGCCGACTCCGTCGCAACCCTGCTCGACCGGTACGAAAGCTACGCGCCCCGGCACACCACTGGCAACCAGTACGCACCGGGCTGGGATCTCCTTGCCGCGGCGGCATTGCTCGCGCGTACGCCGGGCCCGCCGTTACCTACCCGGTCTACAATGGACTAACCGGGCAGTCGTCCGGCGCGCAGCGCGTACCTGCGTTCGGCATACGACAGGTCGTCACGCCAGAGACGGGTCGCAGTGTGGCGCATGAGGGGGCGGATCGCCGGCGCAAGCCGGGCTGCCAGCGCGAATCCCGGCCGCGGTGAGGCGGCAACTGTGGCTTCGATGACGGCCGTTCGCGGGTGGCCGTCCGCGCCGAGGCCGAGCGGCGTGGCGTGGGTTTCCACGACGCTGCCGGTCCCTTCGCCCTCGACGATGCGCATCACCACGGTTCTCGGTTCGGGGCAGACGAACTCGGCGAGCACCGGAACGCCCCACCGTCCGGCGATCCGGAAGGTCACTTCCACGAGGAACCGGTCCTCGTCGTCCCGTGCGCTGAGCCCGTGCGGCGCCTCCAGTACCCGCAGGTGGCTGAAGGAGTACGGGTGGAACCACGCGCCGTGCCAGGGATCCAGGCGGTTCGCCACGACGTCTTCGGGCTCGCAGGTGCCCTGGAGTGTCGCGACCGCGTCGACGCGGACGCCGGCCGGCCGCCGCGGCACCACCGGCCGGTCGGTGGGTGGTTCGCCGCCGAGCCGATCGAGGCGTGCCCACACCAGCACGCCGTCGTCGTGCGCCGGGATCGGGGACCAGGTCCCGCACTGTTCGCCGTCGATGCGCAGGCCGTGCCACCGGCAGACCAGGCCGCCGTCGTCGACGCGTGCGTCGGCGAGCGGCGCGCCCAGATGCGGGCAGGCGCCCGGACCGATCCGGACCTCGCCGCCGCTCCCGCGCCACGCGACGAGTTCGGTCCCGCCAACGGCGAGGCCGCGGGGCCGTTCGGGCCGGATCGACCGGCTCGCGGCCACGACGAACCAGTTGCCGGACGGACGCGCCGCGGCGCGTTTGCCCGCCGCCTCGATCAACGCCGGCGAGCAGTCGCGGTAAGTCGGCTCCTGGCGTGCCCAGGGTGGTGCGGAAAATGGCTGGACGGGCCACCGTCGAGGCCACCGTTCGATGATCCGTTCCGTCACGAGCATCAGGCACGCTCCCGATTTCGGGTGCTCGGGCACAGTTCATCGTGCCCCAGTGCCGTCCGCCCCGCAATTCCCCCGGCAGCGTTGTTTATCCGGCACCGGCAGGGGTATTCGTCGCCGGACCGGGAGTGCAGCGAAGGAGTCCGATGACGTCGATCGCCAAGCCGGACGCCCCCGAAGCGGCGGCGTGGCTGGACTCGTCGCGTCGCCGGTGCCGCGGCGACGTCCGGGCTTTCGTGACCGATCGGGTGCGCGAGTACTTCACTGGCCGCGCCTCGGAAATCCCGGCGGTGACGGTGCTGCCGGAGTTTGTCGCAGGTGGCAAATTGCTCCGGTCCATGTTCGCCTACACCGGCTGGTGCTGTGGTGGTCCGGAAAGCGACGCCGCGTTGCGGGCGGCCGGAAACCTGGAGCTGCTGCATTGTTTCGCGCTGGCGCACGACGACGTCATGGACGGCTCCGCCTGGCGTCGCAAACAGCCGGCGCTGCACGTCCAGTTCGCGCGCTGGCACGAGGAACACGGGTTGCGTGGGCCGGCGGCCCGGTTCGGAGAGTCCGCCGCGGTGCTGACCGGGGACATGCTGCTCGTGTGGGCCGAGCGGATGCTCTGCGAAAGCGGACTGGACACTGCCGCCATCGCCCGTGCCCGGCCGGTCTACGACATGCTGCGGTCAGAGCTGGCCGTGGGGCAGTTCTGCGACCTGGTGAACGACGCCCGCGAACTGCCGTCCTGGGACGACGTCCTCGATGTGATCCGCCGCAAATCCGGCAACTACACCGTACGCAGGCCACTGGAATTCGGGGCGGCGCTGGCCGGCTGCCCGCAGCAGGTGATCGACGCGCTCGGCGTCTACGGCGGGGTGCTCGGGGAAGCCTTCCAGTTCCGCGACGATCTGCTCGGCGTGTTCGGTGATCCGGCGGTGACCGGAAAACCCGCGGGCGACGACCTGCGGGAACGCAAGGCGACCAGTGTCGTGGTGCTGGCCGCGGAAATGGCGGATCGTCGGCAACGCGGCGAGCTCGCCGGCCTCCTCGATCTCGATGTCGTCGACGACGCGGCCATCGGCCGCTGGCGTGTTCTCCTCGCGGAGACCGGCGCACCGGACCAGCTGGAGAAGTACATCGACGCACGCGTCCGGCGCGCGTTGGAAGCGATCGACCTGGCCGGGCTGCCGCAGCGTCCTGCGGCGGCGCTCGCTGTACTGGCGGGTCGGTGCACCGAGCGGGTCCGATGAGGACAGCAGGCGGGTGGGCGGTGGATTTCCGATGACCCGCCGGGAACTCGACGCGGCCGGGATCTCCCGGCCCGAACTTCGCCGAGCTTACCAGAGTTGCCGCGAACTCAACGCACGGCACGGCCGCACGTACTTCCTCGCCACGCGCATGCTCACCCCCGCACAACGGCCGGCCATTCACGCGCTGTACGGCTTCGCTCGCCGCCTCGATGATCTCGTCGACGAACCGACTCCTGGATCCACTGTGGACTCGATATCGGCCGAGCTGCGGCACGCAGAACACGGATTCTTCGGCGACCTGGCGGACGGACGTAGCGACGATCCGTTGCGTACAGCGGTAATCGACACTGTGAATCGCTACGGCATAGCGGAAAACCACTTTCGCGCCTTCTTCACCTCGATGCGGATGGATCTCACGGTCACCAGTTACCCGAACCGTGTCGCGCTGGAGGAGTACATGTACGGCTCGGCGGAGGTCATCGGACTGCAGGTGCTGCCCGTGCTCGGTACCGTCGTCGGCCGGGAGGACGCCGCCCCGCACGCCGCCGCACTCGGAAAAGCGTTCCAGCTCACCAACTTCCTGCGTGACGTCGCGGAGGACCTCGCCCGCGGCCGGGTCTACCTGCCCACCGATGAACTGGACGCCGAAGGGGTCGACCGCGATCGGCTCGGCTGGTGCGCCCGCACGCGCCGGATCGACCCGCCGGTCCGGCGTGCGATCGCGGCTCAGGCCGCCCGCATCCGGGCCGTCTACGCCCAGGCCAAACCGGGCATCGCCATGCTGCATCCGGTGTCACGCCCCTGCGTGTCGACCGCGTACTCGCTCTACAGTGGCATTCTCGACCGTATCGAGGCGGCTGATTACAACGTGTTCGCCGGCCGCGTGCGGGTACCGCGTCGCGCACGGTTGTTCGCCGCCTGCAACGCCTTCACCCAAGTCCAGTGGGCCCGATACCGGCAGCCGGTGAGCTGACGTGAACCACGCGCAATACCTGTTCGTGCTCGCCGCATGCGTCGTGGTGACGCTGCCGCTGGAGCTGTCCGGTTCGCGCGTGTATCGCCGCCCTCGTCGACTGGCTCGCGCCGTGCTCCCGGTGGCGGTGGTCTTCCTCGTCTGGGACGCGCTCGCGATCGCGGCCGAGGCCTGGAGATTCGACCCGGCCTTCGTTTCCGGCGTGCGTGCTCCGTTCGGGATACCGCTCGAGGAAGTGCTGTTCTTCGTCGTGGTCCCGATCTGCGGGTTGCTCACCTACGAGACGGTGGTGCGCGTCGGTCGGCTGGTGCGGCGAAATCGGCGGGTGCGGCGATGATGCCTTGGGGTTACACGGTTCCCGCAGTCGCGGCCGTGCTCGTGGTGGTCGCGGCGGAGCTGCTCGTGCTGCGCACCGGGCTGTTCCGGCAGTCGGCCTACTGGATCACGATGGCGATCACAGTCGCCTTCCAGGTTCCGGTGGACGGGTGGCTGACCAAGCTGTCCGCGCCGATCGTCCAGTACGCACCCGAAGCCATCACCGGTTGGCGCTTCCCGTGGGACATTCCGGTCGAAGACTTCTTGTTCGGCTACGCACTTGTGACCGCGGTACTCCTGCTCTGGAAGCGTGACGAATCCGGAAAGGACAGTGCATGAGTTCCCTGCCCGAATCCGGTCTGCCTCGAGGTGAGGTGCCCGCCGCGTTCGACCGAGACGCGGCGGCCTACGACCGGCTCATCGGCCTGAACCCAGGCTACCACCGGCATTTGCGCATCTCCGCGCGACGGCTCCTGGCCGAAAGCGTGACCGTGCCCCGTATTCTGGACGCCGGATGCGGCACCGGCGCGTCTACCGCTGCACTGCTCGCCGTCGCGCCCCGTGCCCGGATCACCGCGATCGACGCCTCCGCCGAGATGCTCGCCAGGGCAAAGACGAAATCATGGCCCGGCACCGTGAATTTCGTGCATACCCCGGTCGAGGACCTGGCGACGGTGCACGGTCGGTTCGATGCCGTTTTCAGCGCGTATCTGCTGCGCAACCTCGCGGATCCCGATACGCAGCTGCGATCCCTGCGCGGATTGCTGCGTCCGGGAGGACGTTTCGCGGCGCACGAGTACTCGGTCCGCGATTCGAGACGCGCGCAATGGGTGTGGAAGGCGGTGTGCGCCGGAATCATCATCCCGATCGGCCGGATCGCCACCGGCGACGCCACGCTCTACCAGCACCTGCGCCGCAGCGTTCTGACTTTCGACGGTGTCGGCGAACTCTGCTCGCGGCTTTCCCGCGCCGGTTTCGCCGACGTCCGGACCGGCACGATGCCGGGCTGGCAACGCGGGATCGTGCACACCGTCCTGGGCACGGCCACGTGATCGCGGCCCGAGACCGCCTGATGCAGACCTATCCCGCACCCGCCGGGCTGGCCGACGCCGGGCTGCTGGGGCGCCGACCCCGTGCGGCTGTGGTCGGGGGCGGGATCGCCGGGCTCACGGCCGCGACCGGGCTGGCCGAACGCGGGGTCGAGGTCACGCTGTTCGAACGCGAGTCCTATCTGGGCGGTCGCGTGGGTGGCTGGCCCGAACGGCTTCCGGACGGCACCGCGGTGACGATGAGCCGCGGCTTTCACGCGTTCTTCCGCCAGTACTACAACTTGCGCACGCTGCTTGCCCGCACCGACCCGGACCTCGACCGGCTCAGCGCCTTGCCCGACTACCCCCTCGTTGACGCCCGCGGCCGGACCGACACCTTCGCCGGCCTGCCGCGGACGCCTCTGCTGAGCGCGCTGGCGTTCGCACTGCGCAGCCCCACTTTCCGCACGCGTGATCTGGTCCGGCTTCGGGGGCGGCGCGCGCTGCCGCTGGCCGCGGTCGGCGTCCCGCGCATCTATCGGCAGCTGGACGACGTCGACGCCGCTTCGTTTCTGACCGCGATCAATTTCCCGGCGGCGGCCCGGCATTTGGCGTTCGACGTGTTCTCACGCAGCTTTTTCGCCGACCCAGGTGAGCTTTCGGCCGCGGAGCTGGCGACGATGTTCCACCTCTACTTCCTCGGTTCGGCGGAAGGACTGCTCTTCGACGTGCCGGCCGAGTCGTTTCCCCAGGCGTTGTGGCAGCCTCTCGCCGATCACCTGACGGCACGCGGAGCCGATCTGCGTCTCGGGACGGCGGTGACCGCGATCGACCGTGAGCCCGGCGGTTTCCGCATCGGCGGCGAGTCGTTCGACGCCACCGTGCTGGCCTGCGACGTCCCGGGTCTGCGCCGCATCGTCGAGGAGTCGCCGGACCTCGGCACGCCGACCTGGCGCGCCGGAATCGATGACGTGAAGACCGCTCCACCGTTCGTCGTGCGACGCCGTTGGCTGGACCGGCCGGTCGCTACGCGTCGCCCGGCGTTCCTGGGCACCGGCGGCCTGCCACCGTTGGACAACATCAGCGTCCTCGACCGGTATGAAGGCGAAGCCCGCCGCTGGGCGGCACGCACTGGCGGCGCGGTGGTCGAGCTGCATGCCTACGCCACCGGAGAGGACGTCGGCCGGGCACTGGACGAGCGCCTGCACCAGCTGTACCCGGAAACGGCGGACGCCCGGGTGCTGGGCGAGATCACCCTCGTACGGCAGGACTGCCCCCTGTTCCCGGTCGGCGGCTTCGCCCGGCGCCCCACCGTCACCACTCCCGATCCCGCCCTGGTGCTGGCGGGAGACGCGATCCGCATCGACTTGCCGGTAGCGCTGATGGAACGCGCGGCGACAACCGGCTGGACCGCGGCGAACGCCCTGCTCAAACGCTGGGGACTCGCCGGCCATCCGCTGCGCTCGGTACCCAACCACGGCCGCCTCGCGCTCTTCGAACGGCTGGCGAGTCGCCAGTTCGCGTGAGCCGCTGGGGCCCGCACGCTGATCGGCTGCGCGCCCGTCGGTGCCGGGTCAGGTGCGCGGAGGCAACGGTGGTGGCTGCCCGTGTGCCGGGTGCGGGTTCCCAGGCGCGTCACTTGACGGGGACGGTACGCCCGGAAACGATTCCGGTGGAAAGTAGCCGCCCGGGCCGCCGGGAGCTGGCGCGGGACCGCTCGCGGCACCTGGTAACGGCGCGCGGCCACCCGTACTGTCCGGAGACGGCCCGGGTCCAGCCAACCCGCCGGGAAACGGCCCGGGACCACTCACGGCAGCCGGGAACGCTGCCGGACCGCCCACTACCCGCGCGTACGCGTTGGCCGGATCCGCTCGTCGAGGCAGCAGCGCCAGCACCACAGCGGCGATCGCCAGTACCGCGGCCGGCATTTGCAGCCAGATGGCCGGGCCGGCGGACACGGTCACGATTTCCTCGTCTTTCGCGCCCGCTGCCGACATCAGTTCGGTGAAACCCATCGTGGACATCAGAAGTGCCCCGATCAGTCCGCCGGATGCCAGCGTGACCAGCGGGCTCGTCCACGTCCACTGGCCGCGGCCGGCCAGCAGCACGATGGCCACCAGCACGGCGAACGCGGCAGCGGGCACGAGACCCCAGCCGTCGAGCGGATGGTTCCAGCTCTCGATCGGAACCGAGAAGGTCATGGACCACGCCGTGGTCGTCGTGACACTGACCTTGCTGTGCGCGTCGTTGAAATAGGCGCCGTCGGACAGCAGGCGGTCGGTCGTGCGGGTGAGTACCAGGAACGTGCTGACGATGGTCAGCGCACCGGCCACGATCAGGAGAACCGAAGGCAGCCAGTTCACTACCGAGGGTTGGCGGCGGGGTGGCGCGGCCGTGCTCGGCCACGGTCCCGGTTGGTAGCTGGTTTCGCTCATCGAGAAGGCCCCTTCCGGCTCGTCAGCGAGTGTGTGCGCTCGCGATGGGAGGGGTCCCGGCCCCGATAGGGCACCCTGGGCGATGGCAGCAACGTGCCGACTTCCTTGGCTGTTCGCCTGGCGAAACCTAGGGTCGGCTGAGCAGCACACACGTCATGCGGAGGCACCGTGCGGGACAGCACGAAGGCGGAGTTCACCTCGATCGCCGAGGAGGTGGCGCGCGGCGTTTTCACCCAGAGCAACCTGCTCTGGATGGCGGAAAGCGAGATTCGGGCCCGTCTCCCGGAGACCGTCTACCAGCATGCGCAGGCGTTGTTGCCCAACCTCGCCGCGCTCGCCATCGCCAATGCCACCCCGGACCGGGGCGAAATGCAGCGAAGTCTCGAAGGCGCGGCGTGGCATCAGCTGGAGGCCCGTCTGCCGGACCTGGTCAGCCGCGCCGCGAACGAGCTGCTCCCCGGGCTGGCCGAGTCCGCGGTTCGGGAGGCGACCCCGGACTCGGCTCAGCTGCGCGCGGAACTGGTCACCGGAGTGACCACAGACGTGACCGCCGAGCTGCGCGAGAAGACCGCGGCCGCGCTCGCGGACGTGGTGCGCGATGCCGTCGACCAGGTCCGCGCCGAGGTGGCCGGGTCGCTGGAGAAACAGTCCGAGGAGACGATCGCCGAGCTGGCCCGTACCGCGGTGGCGAACGCGGCGCCGGACCGGACCGAGGTCCGCGACGAGCTGGTGCGCGAGGGCACCGCCGTGCTGATGGACAACGTGCGCTCGGCGGTCGAGGACGCGGCGCCCGAGGCGGTCCGGCAGGAGGCGGACAAGGTCCGTGGGTCGCTGGCCGACGAGGTGGTGAAGGCAGCCGGCGACGTGCTGCCGCAGCTGGCCGGCGACGCGGTGGCCGAAGCGGCGCCGGACATGCAGGCACTGCACGACCAACTGGTCACCCGGGTGCTCGCGACCGTCACCGATTCGGCCCGCGCGGCCACGCTGGCCGCGCTGCCGGACATGGTGGACAGGGCGTCCGACGAGACGGTGAAGTCCTTGCGCCGCACCGTGCGCGAAGAGGCCGAGAAGGCGTTCGCGGAGTACGCGCCGAACGTGGTCACCGTGGTGCTCCCGCAGGGCAGGAAGGTCGAGTTCGGTTCCGACACCCACGAGGTGCTGCCGGAGCTGCTGGTGGCCCTGCACGCCCGCTGCCACGTGCTGCTCGTCGGCCCGGCGGGCACCGGAAAGTCCATGCTGGCCAAGCACGCCGCCGGCGCGCTGGAGCTGGATTTCCAGGCGCTTTCACTGGGTCCGACCACGCCGATGAGCAAGGTCTTCGGCTACTACGACGCCAACGGGCACTACCACGACACCCCGTTCCGCCGGGCGTTCGAACACGGCGGCGTGATGCTGCTGGACGAGCTGGACAACGGCCACCCCGGGCTGCTCGCCGAGCTGAACCAGGCGCTCGCGCTGGGTACCTGTGCCTTCGCCGACCGGATGGTCGACGCGCACGAGAACTTCCGGCTGGTCGCCACCGGCAACACCTACGGGACCGGCGGCGACCGGCAGTACGTCGGCAGGCAAAGCCTGGATTCGGCGACGCTGGACCGGTTCGTGGTGATCGACGTGCCGATCGACGAGGGCCTGGAGGAACGGATCGCCCTGCGGCACGCGCCGTCGCATCCGGACGCGGTGCAGGAACTCCTCGATGAGGTCCGGGACCTGCGGGAGCTGGCCGAACGCAAGAAGCTGCCGGTGATCTTCTCGCCGCGGGCCAGCATCGACGGGGCCAAGCTGCTGGAGGCGGGGGCCACGGTGGAGCAGGTACTGCAATGGCGGGTGGTGCGCGGGCTTTCCGAGACGCACCGCAAGGCACTCGAACTGGACTGAACCATGCTTCCTTGCACGCTCCCGCCGCTGCGGTCCTGGCCCGAGTTCCTGGACGCCGCTTCGGCCGAGCCCACGATTTCCGATCCGTCGAGCCGGCGGGAGGAGTACGGCTGGCACGGCGCTTCCTGGGAGGAAGCGCTGCGTCTGGCCGTCGACGGCTGGTCGGTGCCGTTGGAGGAAACGGATGTGACGGTCGGGGAACTGCGGGAGAGCGCCGGGCTCGCGCATTCGGTCACCGTGCTGGAGCCGACATGGGACGTGACCGGGAGCGAGGTCGACGTCGGCGCCTACCTCTCGGGGGTGCCCGAGTGCATGGTGGACGCCGTGCCGCGGCAGGTTTCCCGGCGGGGCAAGGTGATCACGTTCCTCGTGCCGGGTGGCTACTCGAACACCATCGAGCACGACGTGATCGTCAACCGCGGGCTGGCGCTGGCCGCGCTGTGCAGTGCGATCATCGACGCCGGGCACAGCGTGGAGATCTGGTCGGGATTCTGCGGGACTTTGCTGCAGTCCGAAGTGGAGCTGCGGTTTTCCGGAGTGGCAAGGGTGATCGCCGCCGGCGAACCGTTCGACGTCGGCCGGCTGATCTTCGCTGTGGCACATCCGGCGATGCTGCGGCGACTGTGGCTCGGAGTGTGGGACGCGCAACCGGAAAAGGTCGCCACGGCAATGCACGACGACCACTACGGAGGCCCGCCCTACACCTGCCTGCCGGACGACCTGCCTTCGGAAATCCACGATCCGTACGTGTTCCCGTACCTGACCGCGTCGGACCGGCAGTGGGACGACCTGCCGACCGCGCTCGACTGGGCACGCCAGATGTTCCGGGATCTGGAACTCATCCAGGACTGATGTTCGGCGGTATCGTGCGGAGTCTCCGGTTACGAGGGCGTAGCGCGGTTAGCACGTACTCGGCCGCTTTCAGCGCAGTGCCACAGGGATTGTGTTTCCAGTACCGGGAAGGCCCGAGTCACTCCCGGACCGTCCTGGCTCGGGTACTGCCGGCGCTTGGTATCCAGGTCCGCGAGGGTACGCGGAAAACGCCGGAGCGTCGACGCGGGCAATCGGGCTGCGAAAGGTGGACCACATTCATCCGCCACGTGAATCGGGTGTGGTTGGCGTGGCTCGCACCCCGGCAGGCGGGTCGGCAACGAACCCCGGCGACCTGTGCACGGTCCTCACCGACCCACCGTGCACAGTTGCCATCGCGCTCCTCCCCAAGGTCGATGGCTCAGCGTACCCGGGTGGACTCACCCTGCGGAGACACCGATGGCGGCCGGGCAAATCCCGGCCGCCATCGGTGTTTCGGCGCGTCAGTCCTGGGTGATGACCTCGAAGTGCGCGGAGGTGGTGAGGTCCTGGCCCGGCCAGGCGACCCCGATCGCGGTGCGCGAGGCGTCCGAGGGCAGGTGCAGGCCCAGCGACGCGACGGTCGGGCCGGGCTCGGCGTCGTTCGGGATCACGACGTAGGAGCTGGCGGTGTGCGTCGCGTCGATGGTGACCTGGGGCGCGTTCTGGCTGTCGGCCGAGTTGCTCGGCACGCCCAGCGGCGCGCCGCCGCCGTCGTAGAACACGGTGTCATAGGGGGCGCCGCTCACCGTGCAGTGTGTGGTGGGGGTGGCCGCGGTGTAATGCAGAATGTCGGCGTGGTGTCCGGATGCGTGGTCCGGAGCCGGAGTGGCGGTCACGGTGACGTCCGCGTCGGTGCACAGCGGCGCGTCGGACGGGGCGGCGTTGGCAGCGGTCGCGCTCAGCGCCGCGGCACCTCCGACGGTCGCGAGAACGGCCGCGGCAGCGAGGGTGCGACGAAGAGTGTTGGCGATCATGTGACTTCCTCCCGGTGATCGTTTGACCGAACGTGCTTCCAACCAGGGAGACGCCCACCGGTGGTCCGGGTGCGCCCGCTGTGCGGTTTGGCACTCGGACGCAACCCCCTCGCCGACCACCCGTTCGGGTCGGCCACCAATCCGTCGCGGACCCGGTTTCGAATTCCGGAAGTGACGACCGACGACCTGCGCTTGCGCCGCCCGAGTGCCGCGCTCTGCGGCATCCTCGCTCTGCTGGCCGCGCTCGCGGCGGGCCACCTCGTCGCGTCCTTCATCGCCGTGGACGCCTCGCCGTACCTGGCGGTCGGCAGCTCGGCGATCGACCTGACCCCGACCTGGCTCAAGGACTTCGCGGTCCGCACTTTCGGCACGCACGACAAGGAAGTGCTGCTCGGCGGCATGGCGGTGGTCATGCTCGTCGTGGCCGCGGTGGCCGGGTTGATCTCGGTGCGCCGGGTCTGGCCGGGAGCCGCGCTGGTCACCGTGTTCGGGCTGGTCGGCGTCGTGGCCGTGCTGACCCGGCCCAGCCTGACCCCGGTCGCGGTGCTCGCCCCACTCGCGAGTGTGCTCGTCGGGGTCGGGGCTTTCCTGCTTCTGCACCGCATTTCCTCGCGCATCGGGGCTCGTGACGAGGACGGACGACGCTCCGGCACGCCGCGGCGGGCCTTCCTGATCGGCGGAGCCGGTGTCGTGGTCGGCTCGGGCGTCGCCGCCGGAGCCGGACAGCTGATCGGCTCGACGCGTGACGCGGCGTCGTCCCGTGCCGCGATCGGCAGGCTGGCTCCGGCACGTCGCGCTCCGGCCATTCCCGCCGACGCCGATTTCGAAAAGCTGGGCACTCCGTCGTTCCTCACGCCGAACGCGCGGTTCTACCGCGTCGACACGGCGCTGTCGGTACCGCAGTTGCGTGCCGAGGACTGGAGCCTCCGCATCCACGGCATGGTCGACCAGGAGCGCACCTACCGCTACTCCGACATCCGCGGCCGCGCCCTCGTCGAGCGCACGATCACAATGACCTGTGTGTCCAATGAGGTCGGTGGCGACTACGTGTCCACTTCGAACTTCATCGGCATCGATGTGGCGGATCTGCTGGAAGAATGCGGAGTCCAGCGGGGAGCACAGCAGCTGTTCGCGACCAGTGTGGACGGTTGGACCTCGGGCACGCCGGTGGAGGCGATGCTCGACCGCGGCCGAGGTGCGATGCTCGCGATCGGGATGAACGGCGAGCCGTTGCCGCTCGAGCACGGTTTCCCGGCCCGTCTGGTCACCCCGGGGCTGTATGGTTATGTGTCCGCCACGAAGTGGGTGATCGACCTCGAAGTCACCACCTGGGCCGCTCGCCAGGCGTACTGGCTCCGCCGCGGCTGGGGGCAGGAGGCGCCGATCAAAACGGAATCGCGGATCGACCAGCCGAAGGGCTTCGCCACGGTACCGGCCGGCGCGGTCCGGCTGTCCGGGATCGCGTGGGCACAGCACAAGGGGATCGAACGGGTCGAGATCAGTGTCGACAACGGCCCCTGGACGCCGACCACACTGTCCACAGAGGTCAACGAAGACACCTGGCGGATGTGGTGGGCGCAGCTGTCGGTGAAGCCCGGCACGCACCAGGTGTTCTGCCGTGCCACGGACAAGACCGGCTACACCCAGACCTCCGACCGAGCCGGCACAGTGCCCGACGGCGCGACCGGCTGGCACTCCACCACCTTCATCGCGAGCTGATTCACCGGCCTGGCCACTGTCCGGGACGTCCCGGACAGCGGCGCCGGGGGTCCGCCGGTGTTTCGAACCGTCCGGACTGGTCTGGTCCCTGCCCGGACGTCCGCCGATGCTCGGAGCCGTCGGGGCGACGCGGTGGTCGGGGGTAGCACTGCCGTTGTGTCGAGCCGTCCGGGTCGGCGGGATAGCCGCGTGGACGTCTGGCGGTGTTTGGAGGGCCCCGGACCCGTCTGGCAGCAGCTCGGACGTTCGCGGTGTTTCGGGCTGTCCGGACCCGGCCCGGTCCTTCCTGTTTCGCCCGGTGCCGCCGCGGACGAGTGTTTCCGCTGCCCGGGACCTGTCGGCTGTGGAATGCTGTCGGAATCGGTTCCGGTCCCGGGAGGGTGGCATGCGTCGGGTATCGCTCGCAGACGTCGCGAAGGCCGCGGGCGTGGCCAAGGCGACGGCGTCGCGTGCGCTTTCGTCGCGGCAGCAGGACGTCGGCGAGGCGACCCGGGCACGCATCCTCGAGGTGGCCGCGGACCTCGGCTACCAGCCCAATCGCGCGGCGCAGAGCCTGCGTACCGGGCGGCTGCGGCTGCTGGCTGCCGCGGTGCCGGGGGACGCGAGTGGATGGGAACCGATTCTGGCCGGCGCGGCCGCTCAGGCCCGGCGGCGTGGATACCACCTGGTGCTGCACTACCTGGACCCGGCGCGGGACGGTGACCAGCCGGTCGACGGGCTCTCGGTCGACGGGCTGCTGCTCATCTCGCCGGGACGGACGTTGCCCCCGGTGATCGGCGAGGACGGCGTACCCCTGCCCACCGCGGTCGTCGACGACAACCTCGAGCACGGCGATGGTGCCTTGCTGCGCACCGCGTTGTGGCAGGCCGGACGTGCTGCCGGCCGGCACCTGGCCGACCAGGGCCGGACCCGGCTCGCCGTGCTGGCCGAATCGTCCGGCCCGGTGGTCGACGGTTTCCTCGCCGCCTGCTCGGCCGCCCGGCTGCCCGTGCCCGAGGTGCACATCGCGGCGCCGGCCGAGGCCGCGGTCGAACCGGTGGTCACCGAGGTGCTGGTGGACGGGTTCTTCGCCACCAGTCCGGCACTGGCCGCGCACTCCGTGGTGGGCTTCCGCCGGGGCGGGCTGACCGTGCCCGAGGACGTGTCCCTGGTGGCCTTCGGCGACGGGGAGCTGGCGCGGCACTTCGACCCGCCGCTCACCGTCGTCCGGCCACCGTGGGCGGCGCTCGGCGCCCGCGCGGTGGACCTGCTGGTCGACGCGGTCGAGGACGCCGCCGCGGTACCGGCCGGCCTGGAACTGGTGGCCGAACTCGTCGTGCGCGGCTCCAGCGTTCCGGAACGACGGCGTTCGTTCGTTCCCGACTAGTCCCGATACCCCCGAGTTGACCAGGCGTAACCCGAGTGTCAGACTTCCGGAATCGATTCCAGAGGTGCGCTGCCGCACAGCCGGCTGCCGCCCGAGAGGAGGCTGCCGGTGACCGGCCACACGTGGTTCCTGCTGGTGGTGCTGGTCGTCGCGATCGCGCTGCTGGTCACGTTGATCAACTCGCGGCTGCGACTGCATCCGTTCGTTGCGTTGCTGGTCGTGGCGCTGGCCGCGGGCCTGGTGGCCGGCGAGCCGGTGACCAAGCTCGCCAAGTCGATCGAGACCGGGGCCGGTGACATCCTCGGCAACGTCGGCGTCACCCTGGCACTGGGCACCATGCTCGGCAGGCTGCTCGCCGATTCCGGGGCCACCGACCGGATCGCCACCGCGGTGGTCGAGCGGTCGACGCCCCGCACCCTGCCGTGGCTGATGGCGCTGGCCGCGTTCATCATCGGCATCCCGATGTTCTTCGAGGTCGGGCTGATCGTGTTGCTGCCGCTGGTGTTCAGCGTGGCGGAGCGGCTGAAGCGGGCCGGGGCCGCGACCACGTCGTCCTACACCCTGCTGGCCACCCCGACCATCGCCGCGCTCGCCACCCTGCACGGCATGGTGCCGCCGCACCCCGGCCCGCTGATCGCGGTGTCCGGGCTGCACGCCGATCTCGGCAAGACGATCCTCGTCGGATTCGTGTGCGCGGTGCCGACGGTGATACTGGCCGGTCCGGTCTTCGGCCGGTGGTTGGCCGCGCGGCTGAGCGTCCAGCCGGAGCAGGCGCTGGTGCACCAGTTCACCCGGCGTGGCCGCGTCGACGACCAGTCCGGCGGTATGGCGGGCGCGGGCGTCCCGGCGCGTGGCGGCGAGGGCGCCGGGCGGGTGCGCGGTGCCGTGCCCACCGGCGCCGCAATCGTTTCCATCCTCGTGCCGGTCGTGCTGATGCTGCTGCGCACGCTGGCCGAAATCGTGCTGCCGGAAGGAAACGGCGTGCGGTCGGCGGCGACGTTGCTCGGTGAGCCGGTGATCGCGATGCTGGCAGGCTTCCTGTTCGCGTTGTTCGCGCTGGCGTTGCTGCGCGGCCGCCCGGGTGAAGCCGTACGACGGTCCCTTTCGGACAGTCTCAAACCGGTCGTCGGCATCCTGCTGATCATCGGTGGCGGGGGCGCGTTCAACGAGGTGCTGCAGGATTCCGGGATCAGCGACGCGGTCGGCTCGGCCGCGGGCAGCCTGCGGATCAGCGTGCTGCTGCTCGGCTGGCTGCTGGCGCTGCTGCTGTCCGCGTCCACCGGGTCGGCGACGGTCGGAATCGTTTCCTCCACCGGAATCGTCGCGCCGCTGCTCGCGCACGGCGACAGCTGGTACACCGCGATGGTGGTGGTCGCCATCGGCGCGGGCTCGATCGGGCTCAACTACGTGAACCACGCCGGGTTCTGGCTGGTCAAGGAATCCTTCGGGATGAGCATGGGGCAGGCCACGAAACTGCACACCACGGTTCAGACGCTGGTCAGCGTGCTGGGCCTGGCAGTGCTGGGAGTGCTGTCGATCTTCGTGTGAACCGGCTGGGCCGCCTGAGCCATGTGAACCGACTGGGCCGGTTGAACCGACTGGGCCGGTTGAACCGACTGGGCCGGTTGAACCGACTGGGCCGGTTGAACCGACTGAGCCGGTTGAACCAACTGAACCGCCTGAACCGTCCTCAGGCCGTAACCAGCAGTTCCTCCAGCGACTCACGCAGCTTGCCGGACACCGGTACCGGCCGCCGGTTCTCGCGGTCCACGAACACGTGCACGAAGTGCCCCTCCGCCACCAGCGCGCCGGTGGCGGAGTACATCCCGATCTCGTACCGGACGCTCGACCGGCCGAGGTGCGCCACCCGCAGCCCGATCCGCAACGAGTCCGGAAAGGACACCGAAGCGTGGTACGCGCAGTGCGATTCCACGCACAGCCCGATCACCGGACCGGCCGCGACGTCGAGCCCGCCCCGCTCCACGAGCCAGGTGTTGATCACGGTGTCCATCAGCGAGTAGTGCACCACGTTGTTCACGTGGCCGTAGACGTCGTTGTCCTTCCAGCGCAACGGAACCGTGTGCCAGTGCGGATAGGTCACCACAGGCTCACCGAGGCACGCAGGATGTCCGCGAGGTCGTCCTCGGACGCACTGCGTGGCGCGGTCGCCAGTAGCCGCTGTTGCTTGAGCGTGCCGTCCACCAGAGAGTCCACATCGGACTCCGAGTAGCCGACGGAACCGATTCCGGCCGGGATGCCGATCTCGCGCATCAGGTTGGTCAGCACCGCGGGCAGATGGTCGGCGAGGTCGCCGGGCCACTCGAGATCGGGTGCGAGCAGCCGGGCCACCCGCAGGTGACGCTCCGGCGCCGCGGAAAAGGTGAACCGGAACGCGGCCGGCGCGGTGAGCGACACCGCCATGCCGTGCGGCACCATCGCCTCGTCGCCCGGATAGCCGTCCGGGTGGAAGTCCCGCACCTGCCCGGCGATCGGATAAGCGTTGGCGTGGGGGATGTGCACGCCGGCGTTGCCGAAGCCGAGTCCGGCGAGCGTCGCGGCCAGCGCCATCGCCTCGCGTGCGGCGAGGTCCTCGCCGTCGCGGACCGCGGCGGGCAGCGCCCAGGAAAGCAGCTGCAGCGACTTTTCCGCGAACAGGTCGGCCATCGGGTTCGCGCCACAGTAGGGCACGCGCTCCTCGGGGCGTTTCCTGGCGAAATCGGTGTACGGCTTCGCGGTGTAGCTCTCCGCGGCGTGGCACAGGATGTCCATGCCGCTCGCCGCGGTGACTCCGGCCGGCTGGCTGACCGTGAGCCGCGGATCGACGACCGCAAGGGACGGACGCAACCGGAGGTGGCTGATCCCGCTCTTCACCCGCAGCGACAGCACGTCCAGCACGCACACCGTAGTGCTCTCGGAACCGGTTCCGGTCGTGGTCGGCACCGCGACCAGCGGCTTGAGCGGGTTCGCCGGCGCCCGGCCGCCGCCGACCGGCGCGTTGACGTAGTCCATCAGCTCACCGTCGTTGCTGGTCAGCAGATTGGCCGCCTTCGCGGTGTCGATGCTGGAGCCGCCGCCGACGGCCACGAAGGCGTCGTACGGCCCGGAGCCGCGTGCGAAATCGACCGCCTTCTGGAGACTGACGTCGGTCGGTTCGACGTGCACGCCGTCGAACGTCTCGGTCGCGATGCCGTATCCGCGGATGCCTTCGGCGATCCGCTCCGGCCAGCCGGTGGCCGCGACGACCGGATCGGTGACGACGAGGACCCGGCGTGCGCCGTACTGCGTCAGGTCGTAGCCGATCTCGTCGCTCGCGCCGGTGCCGTACTTCAGCGCCGGTGCTCCGTAGGTGAAGACGGTTTCATGTTCGGTGGACGGCACGGTGGCGACCTCGCTTCCTGCGTGGGCGGGCAAAGCGGACATTCTGCTCAACCTGGCATCCAGTTGTTCAAGATCACTTGACGGCGGTCAACGGTGCCGCCCTAAGCTCTCCTCATTAGATACCAAGTGGGAACCACCGTCGCGCACACGGCCGTGCGCATCCTGATCGAGGCACGGGTCCGCCGGGTGTACGCGGTCGTAGGCGAGTCGTTCCTGGAGCTGCTCGACGCGCTGCGCCGCGAACGTGAGGTCGCGCTCGTCTCGGCGCGCCACGATTCGGGCGCCGCCTTCATGGCCGAGGCGGAAGGCAAGCTCACCGACCGCCCCGCCGTGCTGCTCGCGAGCCGCGGCCCGAGCGCCACCGGCCTCGTCCTCGGCGTGCAGACCGCGTACCAGGACGAGACGCCGATGGTGGTCCTGCTGGAGACGCCCGCGCTCGATCCGGTGCTCACCGGCGAGGTCCCGGCCACCGACCTGACCAGCACGTTCGAGCCGATCTCGAAGTGGTGTGTGCGGGCCGAGGACCCCGACGACGTCCCGCACCTGCTCGCCGAAGGTCTCGCCCGCTGCCGGGAAGGGCGGCCGGGTCCGGTGGTCATCGGCGTGCCGAGCGACGCCTGGGGCGTGCCGTACGACTCGGCCAAGCCGGCAGCCACCGTACGGCCGCCTGCCACCGGCACGCTCGGCCGTTCGGCGGAAGCGGTGGCCGCGCTGGTGGACGAGGCGCGCTATCCGGTGGTGATCGTGGGCGGGCGGGCGCGTTCGGCGCGTGAGGAGCTGATCGCCGTCGCCGACGAGCTGTCGCTGCCGGTGTACAACGCGTTTCGCCGGCAGGATGCGTTCCCGGAGAACCACGAGCGCTACGCCGGGCACCTCGGCCTCGGCATCCCGGCACGGCAGCTCGACGCGCTGGAACGGGCCGACCTCGTGCTCGCGCTCGGTACTCAGCTCGACGAGGTGACCACGCAGGGCTACCGCTACCCGACGGCGCAGCAGACGCTCGTGCTCGTCGGCACGGGGATGGAGGAGCAGCGACGGCGTGGCCTGACCTTCCGGGTCGACTCGGAGGTGGAGCCGTTCCTGCGAGAACTACGGTCGATCGCTTCGCCGCGTACGCGGCGGGCGTCGGCTGCCAACGCCGCCGTGCACACCTTCATGACGCCGCCGGACACCAGTGGTGAGTCGCGCGTACACCCGGCCGACGTGGTCCGCGTGCTGCGGAAGCTCGCACCGGAGGACACCGTCGTCACCAGCGACGCGGGGAACTTCGCGCAGTTCATGCACCGGTACTGGTGCTTCACCGAACCACGCAGTCAGCTGGGTCCGAGCAACGCGGCGATGGGGTACGCGGTGCCCGCTGCGGTCGCGGCCAAGCTCGCGGAGCCGCGTCGCGCTGTCGTGGCGATGGTCGGCGACGCGGGCACACTGATGACCGGACAGGAGATCGAAACCGCCGTACGCTACCGCGCGCCGGTGATGGTGGTCGTCTTCCAGAACGGTCTGCACGGGCCGCTGGCTGTGCACCAGGCACGGACGCACGGCCGGCTGTCCGGGGTGACAGTCCCCATTGTGGACTTCGCTTCGTGGGCGCGCGGGCTCGGCGCGGCCGGGTACACGGTGGACGATCGCCACCAGCTGGAGCCGATCGTGGCCAGTGCGTTGGTACGGCAGCGCCCGTGCGTGATCGACGTGCGCACCGATCCGGACGTGGTCACCCCCGACGTGCGGCTGAGTACCCTGCTCGGCGCCGTCCGTCCGCCCGCGTCCTGAAATCTTCCTGAGAACAGGGGGAAACGCCGGAGACGTTCGGTGGCCGCGGGGGAGGTGCTCGGGTAACCTGGAGGTGTTCTCGGGGTACGGTCCACCGGCTCTGGCCGTCAGTGGAATCCTCGTGGGACAACCGCATTCCCGCAGTGGCGCAGCCGCTGCCGGACGGTTTCTGTCGGTGCCCGATGGCATCATCGCGGTCATCACCCCCCGCCGCTGCGGGGAGGAACGAGGGGAGTTTCGCCGTGACCGACGAAAAGAACGAAAAGCTCCGGCCCGGGCGGGCCAGGGGCAGCCGGACCACGGCCCGTGGAGGCGTGGCGGGCGTGGTCCTGGCCGACGCGGAAGTGTCCGCGTTGCGTGAGGCCGGCGCCGAGGTGTCCGCGTTGCGTGAGGCCGGCGCCGTGGGGCCGGGCGGCACGCGGCGCGGTATGAGCCGGTCCGCTGCCGGTGCGTCCGCGTCCGCAGGTGGCGAGGGCGAGTCCGGAGTGGTCCCGGTGTTGTTCAGCGCCAGCGCGGAGGCCCACGACGTCGCCGTGGTGGCACCCGACCGCGGAGCGGACTGGAGGTCACCGTTCGACGCCCCGCTACGCCCGGCAAGCGGGGAATGACCGCTCCCGCCGTCGCCCGGTAGTGGGGGCGGGTTCGTTCGGGGTGGAGTCGTAGGGGGTTCGAGCTGGGTCGGCGGTGAATGTACCGATCCGCGCGGAGTTGTCGGTGGACGCCGATCCGAGCGGGGTTGCCGGTGGATGTGGGGAATTCGAGCTGGGGCGTAGGCCGAGATGTCGGTCTGAGCCGGTGACGCGGCCGTCCCGTCGGATGGGCTGATGGCGTGGCTTATTGCCTGCGGGCGCCTCGCGTGGTGGGCTTGCGTTGACGCGATGGGCAAGCGCTCGGGGTGGCGATCCTGGCGGCGCGTGAACGCTTCGTGTGGCGTTGCTGCTGCGAATGCGGCTCTCCGGACGTTGGCCGTGGCCCGCCGCTCTCCTGCGGGCGCTGCACGTGGTGCGTGCCGACCGCCGGTGAGCGAGGTCTCGACTTCGTATGCCGTGTCGCTGTTGAGCCTGGCGATGGCAGATTCCTTGTCTGGCAAAGGAACGGCTGGGTGTAGCACCATCGGCTGGCGAGGAAACCTCGAGCCGATCGGGATTACTCGGCCGAGCTGACCGGGGCTGGGAGTGAGCTGATCGCGGCCTTGGCTGGGGCGGCCTGGTTGCTTGGTCGTCTCGGTGGTGTTCGGCGAGCATGGCGTCGCGGACGTGGGCCATCGCGGCATTCGGTCGCCGTGGTCGGGCCGGGACGGATTCGCGTCGAGCTGTCGCGTAGGGGTGAAGGGCGGGCGCTCGGTCACTGCTGTTGCAGGGGGTTCGGCGGGGCGTTTTCCGTGCCGTTGACACGATCGAGCGTTTCGAGGAGGCGGCGACTGGCCGTGCGCGCCGTGCGGCGTCAGGGGCCCCGGTGTTAAGGGTCACAGGGATGCGCGTGCCGGACCTGGACCCGAGCGGGTGAGTCGGGGTTGTCCGCTCGTCGCTGGTTGTGCTTTACTTTCGTTGGTCTTGATTTTTGTGTTCGTGTTGAGTCACGCTCGCAGAATCCAGCGGGCGTTGGGTCTCCTTCAGCATCGTAAGGTGCGCGTCGCCCGGGGATGGACCCGGGACGTCGATGTGGCTTCCCGCTTGGTGTTATGTATGGAGATTGTTAGATGACTCAGGGCACCGTGAAGTGGTTCAACTCCGAGAAGGGGTTCGGCTTCATCACTCCCGACAACGGTGGCGGCGACGTCTTCGTTCACTACAGCGAGATCCAGGGTAACGGTTTCCGTACCCTCGAGGAGAACGCTCGCGTGGAGTTCGAGATCGGCCAGGGTCAGAAGGGCCCGCAGGCCACGTCGGTCAGCGTTATCTGACCCACGTCCTTCGAACGAGGGCCGTCACCCGCATGCCGGGTGGCGGCCCTTTTCGTGCACGCCCCAGATCGAGTCCGAACCGGACTCGTAGGCTGCGCTTCATGATCGACAACGAGTACCTCGTCAGCGGAATGTCCTGCGGCCACTGCGCACAGTCGGTGACCGAGGAACTCACCGCGCTACCGGGTGTGGAAGCCGTCACTGTCGACGTGGAAACCGGAAAGGTGACCGTCCGCAGCACCGAGCCCGTGGCCGAATCATCGATCCGGGCCGCGGTGGACGAGGCCGGCTACACCTACGAGGGATTCACCGCCACGGTCCGCTCCCACACCATGGGACCGTCCACGACGGACAGTCCCGCAGCCGACTCACCGCGCCGCCCGAGTCACGCATAATCGCGACGATTCGCACCTGGCCGTGGCGAGTTGCACGCCGTCGCGACGCTCTGCGCATGATCGTGGCGAGTTGCACGTGATTGCGGCGAGTCGCACCTACCGTGGCGGGGCGTACGTGAACGTGACGATCTGCACGTGATCGCGGCGATCCGCACACGACCGTGGCGAGTCGCACGGCATTGCGGCGAGTCGTACAAATCCGCACCGCCCGAGTCACGCGTGATCGCGGCGATTCACATCTGACCGTGGTGGGTCGCGCATGATGGTGGTGGGTTGCACGTGGTGGCGGCGAGTCGCACCTGACCGTGACGAGTCACCAGTTGATTGCGACGGGCGCGCATGATCGCGGGTCGCGTCACGGTGGCGGTCGGGTGAGGTGGCGAGGGCATGCGCCGAAGCTGCGCAAGCGTCGCCGCAGACCAAGTCATGCGGCTTGCTCTCGCCGGTGACTTCGCCTCACATCCGGCGGCCGGGGGCTCCCGGGGGCCGGTATGCGGGCGGACTCGTACTCCCGGAGAGGCCGTGCAAAGTGCTCCGGCAGGCAGCGAGAGATCGAGGGCCCCTGCAGCAACGTCTCGGCCGTCCCCTTACCGGCCCTGGAAAGTCTCGGCCGTCCCGTCCTGGCTCTGGGGTCTCGGCGGTTTCCTTCTGGCTTGGGGAAGTCTCAGCTGTCCCGTCCGGAGTTTGCGGAGTCTCGGCGGTTTCCACTCCAGACACCGGGGGAGTCTCGGCCCTCCCGTCCTGAATTGGTCTCTCGTCGGTTCCCTTCCGACTCGGGGGAGCCTCGGCTGTCCCGTGCGGAGTCCCGGCCGTCCCCTCTCCAGACACTGGGGATTCTCAGCCCTCCCGTCCTGACTGTGAGGAGTCTGGGCCGTTCCCTCCGCCCCTGGAAGTCTCGCTGTTCCCTCCCGGCTCAGCGACGTCTCGACCGCCCACTTCCCGGCTCCGGGAAGCCGCAGCCCTCCCGCTCCGGCCGTGCGTGGCAACAGCCGTCACGAGCGGTTCCCAGCCGGACGGCGGGTCACGAGCCGGCGACGTCCGGCCGGTCGCCGCTTGGCGAGCCTCAGCCCGCGCTCGTCCGCTCTGCGGCTTCCAATCACGCGCGGACGCTCGCTGTGCTGGGCCATCCGGGCGAATCTTGCCGACTGCAACTCGCTGCAACCCTATCGCGCGGTGCCTGTTCGGGGTCTCCTGGAGCCGCAACAATCCCGGCGGGGCGAGGGAGACGTGGTCGTGGGCGAAGCCGTGGCGGGGATTGTCGCCAATCCGGCGTCGGGACAGGACATCCGGCGGCTGGTCGCGCGGGCCTCGGTATTCCCCACCGCGGAGAAGGCCAACATGGTGCAGCGGCTGCTGTCCGCGTTCGCCGTCGCGGGGGTGGGGCGGGTGCTCGTGTCCACCGACCGCGGTGGTGTCTCGGCGGCCGTCCGGCGGGCGCTCGGACAGGGGACCGGCCCGGTGCCGGGGGTGGAGTTCTGCGACCAGGACCCGCTGACCGGTTCGGCGCAGGACACGGTCAACGCAGTGCGCCGGATGGTCGACGCCGGCGCCTCGGTCATCGTCTGCCTCGGCGGGGACGGCACGGCGCGGGTCGCCGCCACCGCGTGTGGTGACGTGCCGTTGCTCGCCTTGTCGACCGGTACCGACAACGCGTTCCCGCACATGCGGGAGGCGACCGTCGCGGGACTCGCGGCAGGCTTCGTCGCGACCGGCGACGTTGACGTCGATCTGGTCACCCAGCGGGTCAGCGTGCTCGAAGTGGTCACGAAAAACCGGCGGGAGAACGCACTGGTCGACGTCGCCGTCACGGTGAGCAGGCACATCGGGGCGAAGGCGTTGTGGGAACCGGCCGCGCTGACGGAGCTGTACTGCACGTTCGCCGAACCGGACGGCATCGGCCTCTCCAGCATCGCCGGCCAGCTCTGCCCCAGCCCCCGTTCCAGCGCGGACGGTGTGGCGCTGCAGCTCGGCCCGGTCGCCGAATGTGCGCATGTCGTGCACGCGCCGATCGCGCCCGGCCTGGTGAGCCGGGTGGGGGTCCGCGGCTGGAGCGTGCTGCGGCCGGGCGTGCGCGTGGACCTCGCGGCAGCGGGCGGAGTGATCGCAGTCGACGGTGAGCGGGAGCTGGAGCTCAAGAACGGTGAAGGTGCGTACGTCGAGTTGAGGTCCGACGGGCCGTGGTGCGTCGACGTCCGCGCGGTGATGGCGGAAGCCGCCACCCAGGGACTGCTGCGCACTGCCGGCCGGAAGAGGGGATGACGGCAGCTGTCACCGCACGTGGATCGGCGGAGGAGAGATCACGTGCTGGTGACACCTTCCGGGTGTCGTTCGCCGCCCGATCCGCGACCGGATACCTTCTGCGGGTGGCGTACGGGGAGGAACGGGGATGACCAGCACTGCGACGCGGCCGGAAACGTCTGCGCCCGCACCGGAGGAACCGGAGGGACGCAGCGGTATCGCCGGGCTGCTGGAGCTGCCCGGCCAGGCGGTGCGCGCGGTGGTCAGATCCGCGGCGACCACGCCCGGACGGCTGTCGGTGATCGCCGTCGCGCTGGTGGTGCTTTCGCTCGTCGCGGGACTCGTCGGCGTGTTGTCCGTACAAGGCAAGGACAACACCGTCGAGGGCCTGGTGGACCACCGGGAGCCGATCGCCTCGTCGGCACAGCAGGTGTACCGCTCGCTCTCCGACGCGGACGCGACGGCGGCCAGCGCGTTCCTGTCCGTGGGCGCCGAGCCGCCCGCGCTGCGGAAGAAATACGAGCAGGACATCGCGGACGCCGGTTCCGCACTCGCGAAGGCCGGTTCGGACGTCGCCGACGTCGGCAACGCCGCCCAGCAGGTGGACATCCTGAACCAGAAGGTCCCGGTCTACACCGGGATCGTCGAGACGGCGCGGCAGAACAACCGGCAGGGTTTCCCGTCCGGTGCCTCCTACCTGCGCGAGGCGTCGCAGCTGATGCGCACGACGATCCTGCCCGCGGCGAGGTCCCTCTACGAGGCGCACACCACCAAGCTCTTCGACGAACAGGAAAGCAGCTCCGACGTGCCGTGGGCGGCGGTCGCGTTGATCGTGGTCCTGATCGGGGCGCTGGTGGCCGCGCAGCTGTACCTGACCCGGCGGACGAACCGGGTGCTGAACATCGGGCTGCTGGTGGCCACCGGATGCATCGTGCTGTCCCTGCTCTGGGGCACCGTGGCGCTGATCGTGCAGGGCAGCTTCGTGGCGAGCGGCCGCAGCGACGGCACCTCGCAGGTCGACGTGCTGGTGCGGGCCAGGATCGCCGCCCTGCAGGCCCGCGCCGACGAGACCCTCACCCTCGTCGCCCGCGGAGACGGCGCCACCTACGAACAGCAGTTCATCGGACTGGCCGAAAAGCTCGTCGGCGCGGACGGCAAGGGCGGTCTGCTCGGCGAGGCCGAGGACCTCGCCGTCGACACCCCCGGCCAGCAGAAGATCGAGGCGGCCGAAGTGGCTGCGCGCGAGTGGTCGCTGGCCCACCTTCAGGTGCGCAGGCTCGACGACGGCGGGCAGTACAAGGAGGCGGTGGACTTCGCCACGAGCGTGAGCCCGGACAGCGCCGCCGCGGCGTTCACCCGGCTGGACACGAACCTCCAAGCCGCGATCGACGTCTGCCGGCAGGAATTCCTCGATGACACGGAGTCGGGCGACCGGGCGCTCACCGCGCTCGCCCCCGGCGTCGGAGTGCTGGCCGTGCTCGCCGCGGGCGGCGTGACGGTCGGAGTGCGGGAGAGGCTGAGGGAGTACCGGTGATGCGGTCTCGGCACTTCGTCCGGGCAGCCGTACTGGCAGTCGTCGCGGTCTTCACCACGGCGTGCGGGGCGGCGGAGTGGCCCGTCGGCCCGAGCCCGGTGAGTGACGCGGCCTGGCCGAAGCCCGCGGGGGTCGGCGGACCCGACACCAGCGCCGGCGTGGACACCGACACCAGCTGCAACCCGTTGGCCAGCATTCGGCCCACGGCCGGGACGGCAGTGCCGGACGGTTCCACGATGGCGAAGATCAAGGCCCGCGGGAAGCTGATCGCCGGCGTGGACCAGACCACGTACCTGTTCGGGTTCCGCAATCCGAAGACCGGCAACATCGAGGGCTTCGACATCGACGTGGTCAACCACATCGCCGCGGCGTTGTTCGGCACCGCCGAGGGGCACGTGCAGTTCCGCGCGATCCCTTCGTCGCAGCGGGAGAAGGTGCTGGAGGACCACCAGGTGGACGTGGTGGTCCGCACCTACAGCATCACCTGCGCGCGGCGGGAGAACGTGCAGTTCTCCGCGGTGTACTACGTCGCGGGGCAGAAGATCCTGGTGCCGAAGACGTCGGACGCGCAGTCGCTGTCCGACCTGGCGGGCAAGCGGGTGTGCGCGGCGAAGAAGTCCACGTCGCTGACGAAGATCGCCACCGATCCGGCCAAGCCGGTCGCGGTGTCGGTGCCCAACTGGTCGGACTGCCTGGTGATGCTCCAGCAGAACCAGGTCGACGCGGTGTCCACCGACGACACCATCCTGGCGGGCATGGCCGCGCAGGACCCGCGCGTCAAGGTCGTCGGGGAGCAGCTGACCAAGGAGAACTACGGCGTCGGCGTCCCGAAGGACCAGGAAGACCTGGTGCAGTTCGTGAACGCGGTCATCGAGCAGATCCGCGGTGACGGCTCCTGGGCGGCGAGCTACGCCAAGTGGGTGGGGCAGCGGCTGGGGCCCGCGTCCCCGCCGGAACCGCAGTACCGGTGACGTCGGTGGCGGTGACGTCGGTACTGGTGAAGTTGGTACTGGTGAAGTTGGTAGCGGTGATGTCGGTAGCGGTGACAACAGCCGAGTGGCGACGGACAGGCCCCACTACGATCGACCGCGGACAGTGCCGCGGGGAGCTCGGGAGGTAGTTGTGTCGGAGGAGGCGCGCCGTCCTCGGCACGCAGCACCGGACCAGGGCGCGGACGGGTCGTCCGGCCCGGGGGAGCCCACACCGGGAGCGCGAGAGACCCCGGGGCCGGGTGCGTCGGCGGCCGGGCTGCCGGGCACGGGGGTTTCGGGCGGAAGTGCCGGTGCCGTAGCGGGCTCGGGTAGCGCGCCGGGCTCGGGGGGTGCTCCGGGCGCGGACTTGGGCTCCGGACGTGCACCGGACGCGGGCTCGGGCTCGGAGGGTGTGCCTGGCGGAGGTTCGGGACCTGTGTCGGGTTCGAGCGGTGCGTCGGGCTCGGACTCGGGTCCGGGAGGTGCGTCCGGCTCGGACTCGGGTTCGGGCGGTGCCCCGGACTCGGGTTTGCGAGGCGCGCCGGGCTCGGCTGGTGCTGCTGGTTCGTCGGGTGCGGGGCCGAACGCAGCGGGCTCGGGAGCGGGTTCGGCCGGATTCGGTTCGGGTGTGGGTTCTGATCCGGACTCGTCGTGGACGCCGCCTCCGCCGGTGCGGTGGGACACGCCGGAACCGTCGGTGTCCGGTCGTCTCGAGTCACGGTCCGCGGAGGGTTCGGCGGAAGGTTCGGACAATCCGGATGCCGAGACGCTGGTCAACGCACCCGTTCAGCGTCCGCAGCAGTCCGGACCGCCGCCGCAGGGGAGGCAGCCCGGGCGTTCCGCCGGGTGGACCCCCGGCCAGGGCACTCCTGCGGCCGGGACGCAACCGTCCCGTCCGGGTTCGCAGCCGGGCCGGCCGATGCCAGGGCAGCAGGTACCGGACGCATCACAGCACACCCGCGCGCCGGGTCAGCCCGTTTCGGGTGCCCAGGGACAGCAGGTCTCGAACGCGCCGGGCCAGACGCCCGCCGGAATCCAGCGGCCGGGTACCCAGGGACAGCCACACCCCGGTGCGCAGCCGCCGGGCCAGCAACGTCCCGGTACCCAAGGCCAGCAGTATCCGGGCCGACCGACGTCAGCCGCGCCCGGCCAGTACGGCCAGCGGGGCCAGCCCGGTCAGCAAAGTCAGCGGGGGCCGGGTCAGGCAGGTCAGCCCCAGCCCGGCCAGCAAGGCTCGGCCGGCCGAGCTCAGCAAGGTCAGCCCGGCCACCCCGGCACCCAAGGCCGGCAGCACCCGGGCGCCCCGGGGCAGCCAGTTCTGCCGGGACAGCCGCCGTCCCAGGGGCAGCCGCCGTCCCAGGGACAGCCGTCCCAGGGGCAGCCGTCCCAGGGGCAGCCGCCGTCCCAGGGGCAGCCGTATCCGCGTGGGGGGCAGGCGGCGTCGCAGGGGCAGTCGTACCCGCGGACGCCGAGCCGGCCGCAGCAGGGCGGGAGGGCCGAGGCGGCGGAGACGAGCGCGTCGCCCAGTCGTCCGGTTTCCGGGGCTGCCGGGCAGGGCGAGCCGGCCGTGCGGGGGGCGGAGGATCCCACCCGGCCGTCCGGTGATCTGGCTCCGGTGGTGCTGCCGCAGTCGCAGCAGCCGGTCGCGCCGGTGAACCCGGCGGCGCCGATGCCTACGAGTGTGCTCGCCAACCCCGCGCCCCCGACGCAGAGCATCATGCCGCCGGCGCCGCGGGCGGAGCCGTCGGAAGGAGCCGCGCTGCCCGATCCGGGTACCGACAGCGTCGTGTCCTCCGGTGGCAGCGAAGGGCACGGCACCGGCTCGAGCAGCACCGGCACCGGCAGCAGCAGCACCGGAACCGGTTCCGGGAGCACCGGCACCGGCAGCGGCTACCCCGGGACGTCGCGGCGCACCGGCTCGCGGCGTTCCCGTCGCGGACGGCTCGGCGCGGGGCTCATCGAGGTGCCGCCGGTGCCCTACCGCGACCCTTCGACCGCGGTCCTCGCCAACCCGGTGGTCTCCGAGGAGAAGCGGTTCTGCGGCAACTGCGGGGCGAAGGTCGGCCGTGGCAAGGACGGCACTCGCGGCGAACCCGAGGGCACCTGCGAGAAGTGCGGCACCCACTACTCGTTCGTTGCGAAGCTCAAGCCGAACGAGCTCGTCGGCGGCCAGTACGAGGTGCTCGGCGCGCTGGCCTACGGCGGGCTCGGCTGGATCTACCTCGCACAGGACCACAACGTCTCCGACCGCTGGGTCGTGCTCAAGGGCCTGATCGACACCGGGGACGCCACCGCGATGGCCGCCGCCGCCAACGAGCAGCGGTTCCTCGCCGAGGTCGAACACCCGAACATCGTCAAGATCCACAACTTCGTGCAGCATCCGGACGCGCACACCGGCAACTCCGTGGGCTACATCGTGATGGAGTACGTCGGCGGCCAGTCGCTGCGGCAGCTCGCGCTCGCCCACCACCGCGAGAGCAAGCGTCCGGAACCGTTGCCGATCGGTCAGGTCATCGCCTACGGCCTGGAGATCCTGCCCGCGCTCGGCTACCTGCACAGCCAGGGGCTGCTGTACTGCGACCTCAAGCCGGACAACGTGATCCAGACCCGTGAGCAACTCAAGCTGATCGATCTGGGTGCGGTACGGCGGATCGACGACTACGAGAGCCCGCTCTTCTTCACCAGCGGTTACAGCGCACCCGAACTGGCCAAGCAGGGTGCGTCGATCTCCTCGGATCTCTACACCGTCGGGCGCACGCTCGCCGTGCTGAGCTTCGAGTTCGCCGGCTACACCACGAAGTTCAAGAACTCGCTGCCCGGGCCGGACGCGGTGCCGCTGTTCGCGTTGTTCGGCTCGTACTACCGGTTCCTCAAACGCGCCACGCACGCCGACCCGGACCGGCGGTTCATCGCCGCCGACGAGATGTCCGACCAGCTCACCGGGGTGCTGCGCGAGATCATGGCGCTCGGCACCAACACCCCGCGCCCGGCCGCCTCGACGGTGTTCGGGCCGGAGAGTCGCACCTTCGGCGTGCACCTGGTGGTGCCCGAGCACGGTGAGAGCGTGCCGCTGCCGGACGCGGCCGAGGTGGTCTCCGGACTGCCGATTCCGCAGGTGGACACGGACGACCCCGCGGCGGGCGTGCTGGCCACCACCACCGCACTCGACCCGCGGGAGGCGATCGAGGCGCTGGCCGGCGCGCCCCGCGAATCGATCGAGGTGCGGTTGCGCATCGTGCGTGCCCGCATCGAGCTGGGTGAGTTCGTGGAGGCGCAACGGCAGCTGCAGGCCGCGCAGTACCTCGCGATCCGGCACGGCTTCCCGCACGACTGGCGCATCGACTGGTACCGCGGCCTGATCGAGCTGGCCGGCGGGCGGCCGCGGGTCGCGCACGTGGCGTTCGACGCGGTCTACGACGACCTCCCCGGCGAGATCGCGCCGAAGCTCGCGCTCGCGGTGAGCGCCGAGGGCGTCGGCGACTATTTCGGCGCCGCGCGGTTCTACGAGCTGGTGTGGCGCACCGACCGCACGTACGTGAGCGCGGCCTTCGGCCTGGCCCGGGTCTACCTGGCCCAAGGCGCGCGGGCGAGCGCCGTCGAAGTGCTGGAGGCCGTGCCCGCGACCTCCACGCACTACGTCGACGCACAGGTCGCCGCGATCAAGATCAAGACCCGCGTACAGGGCAGTGGCAGCGACCAGAGCCAGGTCACCGAAGGAGACCTGGCCGACGCCTCCGGCAGGCTCGAACGGCTCAACCTCGATGCCGAGCGGCACACCCGCCTGACGGCCGAGGTGCTCGAAGCGGCCTACGACTGGCTGCAGGCTCCCGGGCAGGCGAAGGCGTCGTCCACGAAGGTGCTCGGTTACGCGCTGGAGGAGCGCGACGTGCGGTTCGGACTGGAGCACTGCTACCGCACCCTGGCCCGGCTCGCGGGCACCGCGGCCGACCGGGTGGCGCTGGTCGACCGGGCGAACGCGATCCGCCCGCGCACGCTCACCTGACCTGCCGTCAGATCCGTCAAGGTCTCGTTCAGGGGGTTTGGTTGCCGGAATGAGACCTTGACGGTTTTCGTGCGTCGCGGGTCAGGGGTTGATCTCCCATTCGTCGCCGCGGGTGCGCTCGTTCTTGCGGTTGGCTTCGGCGAGCTTGTCCAGCGCCTGCGGATCGCCGTGCGTGCTGAAGTGCTCGAACCCGACCTGGACGAACAGGCCGCGAGCGGACACCGCGATCGGGCCGTCGGCGGCGTCGAGCCTGCCGTCGGCGCTCACGTAGATCTTGCGCCCGGCCGTGCCGTCGAGCCGGGCCTCGATGTAGAGCGTCGAGCCGACCGGTACCGGACGGCGGAAGTCGGTCTCGAGCTTGCCGGTCACCGCGGGCCGGCGCAGCAGGTTGCCCACCGCCGACCCGAGTGCCTCGTCGAACGCGCAGGCCAGCAGGCCGCCGTGGGCCAGCCCCGGGGCGCCCTGGTGGGCCGGGGTGACGGTGAACTTCGAGTGCACCGTGTTGCCTTCGCCGACCGTCGAGCGCAGGTGCAGGCCCGCCTCGACGTCGTCGCCGCAACCAAAGCACTCGTCGTAGTGCACGCCGAGGTCGGTGCCGGGCGCGGGTGCCTTCGGATGGGCGGCCGGCGGCTCGACGTCGACCGGCGGCCAGGGACCTGAAACACGACTCATGGCAGCGACGTTAACTCGGCCGAAGGATCCCAGGGCACCCGCCCTGACCTGCACGGGCCATTTTCTTCAGCGGACAGTAACCGGTGAATTCCGGACGGTAGAAGTTTTCCCGTTCGCTATGCCGATTAATCCCGGGAGGACAAGACTGGTCGAATGAGTCCGACCCGATCCATTGTCCGTGCACGAGGAGGTCGCCGAGGGGATGAGTGACGCAACGACGGGGAAACCCGAGGTCGATCCGAGAACCGTCAAGCGAGCCGTGATCGCGTCCGCGATGGGTAACGCCACCGAGTGGTACGACTACGGTGTTTTCACCTCCGGGGCGATCGCCGCGACCATCGGCAGCGTGTTCTTCCCCGGTGAGGGCAACGCGGTGCTGAAATCGCTGGCGTTGCTGGCCGTGGGCTTCATCGTGCGGCCGTTCGGCGGTGCGTTCTTCGGCCCGCTGGGGGACAAACTGGGCCGGCAGAAGGTCCTCGCGATCACCATTCTGCTGATGTCCGGCTGCACCTTCCTGGTCGGGGTGCTGCCGACCTACTCCGGCGGGTACAGCATGGGCATCGCGGCGCCGATCGCGGTTCTGCTGCTGCGCCTGATTCAGGGCTTCTCCACCGGTGGCGAGTACGGCGGCGCGGCGACCTTCATCGCCGAGTACGCCCCGACCAAGCGCCGGGGTTTCTTCGGCTCCTTCCTGGAGATGGGCACGCTGGCCGGCTACGTGCTGGGCAACGCGGTCGTGTTGATCGTGTCGCTGTCGCTTTCGACCGAGCAGTTCGACACATGGGGTTGGCGCATCCCGTTCTTCATCGCGCTGCCGATCGGTGCGATCGGGCTCTACCTGCGGTCGAAGCTCGAGGACACGCCGGAGTTCCGGCGGCTCGAGGCGGCGGGCGAGAAGGCACAGAAGGCGCCGTTGCGGGAGACCCTGCAGCGCAACTGGCGGATGATCCTGAACCTGATCGGGATCGTGCTGCTGGTCAACATCGCCGACTACATGCTGTTGACCACGATGCCGTCGTACTTCACCGACACACTGAAGATCGGCGACACCGAGTCCAGCCTGATCGTCATCGGGGTCGAGCTGGTGCAGTTCGCGCTGCTGATCCCGCTGGGTGCGCTGTCCGACCGGATCGGCCGGAAACCGCTGCTGCTCACCGCGGCCATCGGGTTCGTCGTGCTGAGCTGGCCGTCGATCAAGCTGATGCAGGCCGGCAGCCTGGTGTGGCTGATCGTCGGCTTCCTGCTGGTGGCGGTGCTGCTGGCGCTGATGCTGGCGGTGATCGGCTCGACGTTCCCGGCGATGTTCCCGACGCGCGTGCGCTACGGCTCGTTCGCCATCGGGTACAACGTGTCCACCTCGCTGTTCGGCGGTACCTGCGGGGTGATCGTCACGGCACTGGTGGACAGCACCGGCAACGCGGACTGGCCGGCGTACTACCTGATCGTGGCCGGGCTCATCGCGATCGTCCCGATCCTGCGGATCCCGGAGACGTCGAAGGTGCCGATCGAGCAGATCGACACCGCCGACACCGGCGGGAAGTTCGTCGCTGCCAAATGAGTACGACCTGAACGAGCACCGCCCCCGTCCACAGTGGACGGGGGCGGTGCTGTTTTCCGTGTTGCCTACCGGCAGGTCAGCGGGCTTCGGCTGCCTCGACCGGGCGAGGAGTGAAGCGCTTACGGGCCCAGGCAGCCAGGCCACCGGCAACCACGACGGCAACAACGGTTTCGATCATCAGTGCGACGAGCACCATGGTGCTTCCTCCTCAAGTTCTCGGGCCGGCCAGTACTGTGCCGGCTGAGCGACTGGTTTCGGCGACCCCATCGGCCACCACAGAGAACATCGCACCGAGAGCCCGGGATATTTCGTCGAAACCCCACATCGGACCGGTGACCTCGGCCACTCTTGGACGGTCGTGGGTTTCATCAGTCGTGCACCCTGGGTAAGGGAACGTTTTCGCAGGTCAGCGCCTTGGATGGCGGTTGGTCAGCCGGGTTCGGCCGTCGGCCGCGGACCGTCCGGCGTCGAGGACGGGCGTTGCCTGGTCAACGGCGGCTCGTAGGGCGGCGCCGGAGCCATGGTTCGCGAGGCCCGGGGTGGCGAGGACGAGCCGGAACGGCGGTCCCGAGACGGTGAGGTGGCGGGCCGGTCCGACGGCTCCGCCGTACCCGGCCGCTGGCTCGCCGGGCTCCGCGGCGGGCTGGAGGGAACGGTGGCGAGACCGGGTTTCGCGGGTTCGACCGGGGCCGGCGTGCCACCGTGGTTGCCGACCGCGAGACCGGCCACCACGAGCACCGCCGCCGTCGCCGCGGAGCTGGCCGCGACGGCCCAGCGCTTCCGCCGCCGCCGGACTGCCGCGCCGCGGGCGATCACGCCGGCCGCGTCGAGCCGCAGCGGGGGTCCGTCCGGTACCTGCGAGAGCAGGGCGCGGACGTCGTCGTCGGGATCCATCTCGTCACCTCCCTCCGTGGACTGGCAGGGTCGCGAAGTGCGGGCCCAGCCGGGTGCGCAAGGTCGCCAGGCCACGCGCGGCCTGGCTTTTCACGGTGCCGGTGCTGCAGCCGAGTGCCTCCGCCGTCTCCTCGACGGACAGGTCCTCGAAGTACCGCAGCACCAGCACGGCGCGTTGCCGCGGACCCAGCACGGCCAGTGCCTGCCGGATCAGCGGATCGGTCTCGTCCGCCGCGGGCGGGGCCGCGACGTCCGGCGGCAGGTCGGTGAGCCGCTCCCGCTTCCACCGGCTGCGCCGATTCTCCGCGAGAAAGGTGCGCAGCACCACCTTGCGGGCGTACGCGTCGAGCGCGTCGTGGCGCTCCAGCCGTGGCCACGCGAGATACAGCTTGAGCAGCGCAGCCTGCGTGAGGTCCTCGGCGCGGTGCCAGTCCCCGCACAGCAGGTAGGCAGTGGCCCGCAGACTGTGCGCGCGCTCGCCGAAGTACCGGGCGAACTCGCCGTCCCACGGCGAGCCCGGCCCGGACTTCGGACGGGAGCGGGAAACCACCTGGTGATCAGCCTCGGATGGCCGGGAGGTGCAGGTCGCCGGTCGGGCCCGCGGGCACCGCGGTCGGCACGCGGACCTTTCCGTTCGAGCGGGGCGCCTGCGGGCTTGCCGACGGGCGGGACCGGTCAGGCTCGGGCGCGCGGGTGGCCGACGGGCGCGGTGCGTCGGTCGGCGCCTGCGACGGTGCCTGCGGGGCCGACGGCGCCGGCCGCGGCTCCGACGGGGTGTCCGACGCGAAAGCGACCGCCCCACCGGTCGCGATTCCTCCGGCCAGCAGCAGGGCACCGAAGCCCACAGCGAAGCGAATGCGCACGACTTCCTCCTCGTTCACGAGCGCCGGCCCGGATCGGCGGCGCTTCCTCGTACTGGTCATGCGGCCGGCCGCGCGCCGGGTTGCATCGGATTTCCCGGAAACCGCGAACGGCCGGGAGCCACTGGGGTCTCCCGGCCGCCCGGTCCTGCCGATGCGCTCAGCTGCTCAGCTGCTCAGCTGCTCAGCGCGGAGAGCTTGCTCCACGCCGTCCAGTCGTAGGTCCAGTCGCTGTAGTCGCCGTCCTTGGAGCCCAGCTGCTGGGTGCTGCCGGAGATCTCCACCGGATCGCCGGGCAGCACGCTGTCGTAGTACTTCTTCGCGTTGGCGGGCGAGAGGTTCAGGCAGCCGTGCGAGATGTTTTTCTTGCCCTGCGCCCAGACCGAGCCGGCCAGGCCGTGGATGAACTCGCCGTTGTTCGAGATCCGCACTGCCCACGGCACGTTGACGTCGGTGTAGTTGTAGCGCGGGTTGCTCATCGAGTACGTGGAGTGCTTGGACATCACCACGTGCACCCCGCTGTGGGTGACCCGGCCGGGGTCGGAGTCGAGCCCGTAGCTGACCGGGAAGTCCATCACCTGCTTGCCGTCGCGGACGACCTGCATGGTGTGTTCCTTGGTGTTGCCCTTCACGATCTGCGACCGGCCGATGGTGAACTTCGCCGACACGTCGTGGCGGCCGTAGGTGCCGCCACCCATCGCGACGCCGTAGAGCTGCGCGTCCACCGTGACCTTGGTGCCCGGTTCGAAGTACTCCTTCGGCCGCCAGTGCACCGAGGTGTCGCCGTTGAGCCAGGCCCAGGAGCCCTCGGTCTCCGGTTCGGTCTTCACCGACAGCGCTCGCTCGACCGCGGCCTTGTCCTTGACCGCGCGCGGGAAGGTGAGCGAGATCGGCATCGCGATGCCGTAGGTCTGCCCGTCTCCGACGTTGAGGCTGCCGGCCATCTGCCGTTTCGGGTCGACGGTGGTGAAGGCCCCGTTGACCGGCACCTGCTTGCCGTCCTCGCCGGTCGCCTGGCCGGACCAGGTGTAGGTCTTGCCGTAGCCGAGGTCCTCGCTGGTGCTCCAGCTCTTCTTGTCCGCCGACGGCTGCCCCTGCACCTGCTTGCCGTCCGGATTGGTGAGCGTGACCGACGTCAGCGTGCCGTTCGTGACGGCCACCTTCGCCGGTTTGCCCGGCGCCACGTCCTCGGTGCCCGCGGCCGGGGTCAGCGTGAGACTGGCCGGTTTGGCGGCGGGCGCCTCGGACGTGGGCCCACCCCCTTCGGTTCCGCTGGCGCTGACGGTCGGCTCACTGCTGCACGCGCCGAGCGTGAGCGCCGCGACCACGCCCAGCACCGCAATCGCGCCCCGCCGGCGCGCGAAGTGTCGGAATGTCACCCTGATCCCCAATCTCCCCTGGAGTCCCCGACCATCCAGACGTCCGAAACCGCCGGCACGTTGACCGATCGGGTGGTGACCAGCATCACATTTGCTGGTACGCGCCTCACTGTTTCCGCCCATCCGGTCGCTCTCCGTGCGCAACGGGTTCACGCTGGACGCACGAGACCAGGCTAACCGGCAGGTCTGACAGCACAGCGTAGGCAGCGATACGACGTTCCGGTGACGTCCGCCCGATGGAACCGATCGCGTCGATCAACGGGGTTCAGATTTGGCGAGATCCCGGTAGGCTGCCCCCAGGCCGTCGTTTTGCGTGTTAGTGGCTTCACACTCGCGGAACTTCTGACGCGAGCCGTGGGGCCGTACAGCTCTTCGCTCGACTTCGTTGGAACCGCCCGGGACGGCCGGGGTGCCGCTTCGGGGGCATTCGAAGCGGATCTGTAACGAGGAGTACAGCGGTGGCGCAAGGCACTGTGAAGTGGTTCAACGCGGAGAAGGGCTTCGGCTTCATCGCGCAGGACGGCGGAGAAGGCGACGTTTTCGTGCACTACTCGGAGATCGAGGGTCGTGGTTTCCGCACCCTTGAAGAAAATCAGCGAGTGGAGTTCGAGGTCGGCCAGGGACAGAAGGGCCCGCAGGCCCAGAAGGTCCGCGCGATCTGAGACAGGCCCTGCGCGTTTTCTCAGGCCTGAGTGAAGGGCCCCGGCGATTCGTTCGCCGGGGCCTTTTCCTTGTCCGGGCGCGGTCCGGGCGCGAGCGCGGTGGGGGTGCACTGTCGCTGTCGGGTCGTGTCTTGGGCTGCGGTCGCATCGTGGCTGGCGGCCAGGGGGTGTGGCTTTGAGTCGTGGAGACGGTGTGGTTGCAGCGTCGCTGGTGGCGATGGGCGTGGCTTAGGGCGCGAGGTTGGCGTGGTGGCAGTGCTGCTGACGGCCGTGGAGTCGTGGGGGCGGCGTGGTGCGGTGTACTGGTGGCCTTGGGGTGTGACCGTGGAGTCGCGGGGCGATGTGGTTGCGGTGTCGCCGTGGGCGATGGGCGTGGTGTGGGTCGCGGGGTTGGCGTGGTCACGGTGTCGCTGGTGGCCTTGGGATGTGACCGTGGAGTCGCGGGGCGATGTGGTTGCGGTGTCGCCGTAGGCGAGGACGTGTCTTGGGGCGCGCGGACGACGCGGTCGCGCTTCTGTCGCTGGTTTCCGCGGCCGTGTCGGGACGCGAATCGGCGGCCGTGGTGCATGGCCGACCGTCGGAAGTCTCCGCCGGCTGCTGTCAGGTATCACTCCCGGTCACCTTTCGGTGAGGGCAGCCAGTGCCTCGTCACTCACATGAACCAGCCGCGGGGCCGCGCTACCGGCCGGCGGGCGAAGCCTGACCGCGGTGCGGCTCGGAAGAAGAGGTCCCGACCGCCCGGCACAAGAAAACCCCCGGCCGTCGGGGGAAGCCGGGGGTTTTCGTCTGGGGGTGGGTCAGCGGCCGACCGGCTGGTCGAACGCGTCCCGCGGGAAACGGTATTCGTCGGTGAGCGCGTCGGACTCGCGGCGGTCCTGCGCCGAGGCGGCCTGGCCCTCCCACGAGAGGCGCTCCAGCAGCCACTCCTGCGCGAGCGCCTGCGGCGACAGGTCACGCTCGTTCGCGAGGTCCTTGAGCTGCTGGCTGGCGATCAGGTTCAGGCGCAGCTGGTAGACCTGCGCGTCACCGAAGCGGCTGCCGGTGCCGGTGCTCTCCGGGTCGGAGTCCGGCGCGAGGGCGGCGAGGTAGCTGGTGAGCTCGTTGTCCTCGACGATCTCGTCTTCCACGGTCTTGGCGACGGTGCGGTGCCGTCCGGTCGAGACGGCCTTGAGGTTGGTACGGGTGCTCAGGCGGCTGAGGGAGGGAAGAGGCACGCAGACACGATAACGGTTCGGTCTCGGCAAACAAACCACTGTGAGCCACAACACACGATTTATCCGGCTCGTTGAGCCTATTCGATCACCTGAACAGCCCAGTTGATCATCGCATTCCACCACTGTGCGTCAAAGTTTCGCGGAAGCAACGATTGCGCGGGGCTGTGACACCACTCCGAAATGGAGAGACCCCCGCGCCAGGGGGAGGAACGCGGGGGTCGGAGGGGATCTCCACAGGCGCTGACCGGGGGTGTGTCAGCAACTCCGATTGTTGCACGAGTCGCGGGGTTCGGCGAGAGGAAGCGCGGACAAATCCGTTGTCCGGGGCGGCGGAGAAAGACGATCGAGGATGCGGAGAGTGTCCTCAGGTTCACTCTCCGGGGGGCTGCCGGTGCGGCTCGCCGCTGGTTAACCTCGCGCCCAGTTGTCGCAAATCCGGTGGAGGAGCCATGAGCGGATCGGTCGAAGTTCGTCAGTTCCTCCTGCGGTACGAAGGTGCCGACGGGGGAAGTACGGCGTTGTCCGGCGGAGTGCCGGCGCAACGAGGGTCATCGGACGGCCGCGTCTCCGACGACCAGGTCCGCCGCGCCCGCCTGGCGGTCGCGCACGGGGCGCTGGACGCCGAGGACTGCGCGCACCTGCTGGACATGCTGGGCCTGGCGCCGGACGACGACGGGCAGTCGCCGGTCCAGCGCTGACCGATGGCGCGGCGAGCGGCTGACTCCGGCTGGCTGCGGTGTGGCGGTACGCAGGGTGTCGCGTGGGCGCCACGTGCGGCGGTTTGCCGGGTGTCGCGTGGGCGTGACGCCTCGACGGTTCGTCGGGTGCTGCATGGGCGTGACGCCTCGACGGTCTCGCCTGGCGCCGCATCGGCGCGGTGCCTCGAAGGTCTCGCCTACGAGCGTCGTCGCAGGTCCGAGGCCTGTCGGTCGGTTAGCGAACCCCCAGTGCGCGAGGTGGAGGACGTGCCCTATGCTGGTAATCGCTCCCGGGGGAACCCTGAGAGCGCGGTCGGTCGGTTAGCCGAAATCCGGCCGAGCTCCCATCGTTCAGTGGCCTAGGACTCCGCCCTTTCAAGGCGGCAACGCGGGTTCGAATCCCGTTGGGAGTACGCAGTACCAAGTTTGGCCCTGTGGCGCAGTTGGTTAGCGCGTCGCCCTGTCACGGCGAAGGTCGCGGGTTCGAGTCCCGTCAGGGTCGCAAGATCGTTCGGCTGCAGGCCGGCGTTCCCGGCCAGGTAGCTCAGTTGGTACGAGCGTCCGCCTGAAAAGCGGAAGGTCGCCGGTTCGACCCCGGCCCTGGCCACCCACGAAGAAGCCGTCTTGACCCAGGTCAGGGCGGCTTTCTTGCGTCTGCTGGTGCTGATGGATCCGGCTGAGCTGGTCCGGGCGCCGTCGCTCGTCGCAGACTGGGCTCGTGGTGGTCATGGAAGAGGTGCTGGCGGAGGTCCGCCGCCGGCCCGCGGTGGGCGGGATCCGGCTGGTCGGGGTCGACGGGCCGTCGGGCTCGGGGAAGAGCACCTTCGCCAGGAGACTCGCCGCGGTGGCCGGTGCACCGGTGATCGAGGCGGACGACTTCCTGTCCTGGGGCGACTTCTCGGGATGGTGGACCCGGTTCGACCAGGAGGTCCTCGGCCCGCTGCTGAGTGGCCGGGACGCCCGCTACCGGGTGCGGGACTGGCAGCGCGACGAGTTCGGCTCATCGCTGCGACCCGAATGCAAGGTGGTGCGGTGGGCGCCGCTGACGATCCTGGACGGCGTCACGACGACCCGTCGGGCGATCAGTGACCGGCTGGCCTACCGGGTGTGGGTCGACGCTCCCCGCCGGCAACGGTTGATGCGCGGGCTGGCCAGGGACGGCGAGGACCACCGTGACCGATGGCTGCGCTGGCAGGACGAAGAGGACCGCTTCTTCGGCGACGACGCGACTCGCAGCCGGGCGGACCTCGTCATCGACACCACTGACCCGGCCGGTTGAGCCGTGCCTGGCCAGTCCGGTCGGTTGGGCCGCGTCCCGTCGGCCGCGCCAGTTGGCCTGCGCCTCGCCCGGTTGACCTGCGTCTCGCCAGGGTGAGCCGCGCTCCGCGGGTTGGGCCGCGTCCGGCCGGCCCCGGCGGTCGAGCCGAGCCACAACCGACCCGTCCGGCTGAGGCGCGTTCGTCGTCCCGCGGTGGTCCGGGAGCCCGACAGCGTCAGATGCCCGTACGGCTCCGGGCGTTCAGGCCAAAGGGGCAGGTCATCGACGGGTGTGGTGCGGAAGCGGGATTCCGGCGGGAGCCGTGGAGATGATGGGGGCACGGGGCCGGCTCGGCGAGGTCGGACGCTACGAGGCCGGCCGGGCGGTGACCATGCGTGGAGGCGGAATGACTGACGGGACGGCCGTCGTGATCGGGGCCAGTCTTGCCGGGCTGGTGGCGGCGCGGGCGTTGTCGGACACTTTCGCCGAGGTCGTCCTCGTGGACCGCGACGCGTTGCCGGCTCGGGTGGAGAACCGGCGTGGGGTTCCGCAGGGCAAGCACCTCCACGGGTTGCTCGCGCGCGGGTTGCAGTCGCTCGAAGAACTGTTCCCCGGCTTCGCCGACGAGATGGTGGCCGCCGGGGCGCTTCGCGGCGACCTCCAGTCCGATCTGCACTGGTACGTCGACGGATACCAGCTGAAGCCGGTTTCGTCCGGACTGATCGGGATCGCGTCGAGCCGGCCGTTGCTGGAGTCCACGGTGCGGGCACGAGTCGAGCGGCTGCCCGGCGTCAAGGTCCTCGACAACCACGACGTGCTCAGTCTTCTCACCGGTCAGCGGAAGGTGACCGGGGTCGTAATGCGTTCCCGAGTGGACGGTGCGGAGCCGGTCGAGGTGGAAGCCGACCTCGTGGTGGACGCGAGCGGCCGCGGCTCGCGCACGCCGATCTGGCTGGCGGAGATGGGATACGCGCCTCCCGAGGAAACCAAGATGGCCGTGGACACGACGTACGTCACGCGCGCCTACGAACCGAAACCCGGCCGCCCGTACGGAGTTCTGGGCGTCACCGTCGCGGCGTTCCCCGGCTCACCGCGCAGCGGTTTCCTGCTGAAGCAGGAGAACAACCGTTACGTGCTCACCACCGGCGGGGTGTACGGGCTCCGGCCGCCGACCGACGACGCAGGACTGCTCGAGTTCGCGAAAGCCTTGCCCACCCGCGCTTTCACCGAGTTCCTGAGCACCGCCACCCGGGTCGGTGAACCGGTGACCATGCGTTATCCGGCCAGTTCCCGCCGGTACTACGAGAAGCTCACCGAGTTCCCGGACGGTTACCTGGTGGTCGGCGACGCGGTGTGCAGCTTCAATCCTGTTTACGGGCAGGGAATGACGGTCGCCATGGCAGAAGGCGAGATCCTGCGGGACCTGCTGAAGGACGGGCGGCACGAGCTGGCCCGGCGATTCTTCGCCGAGGCCGCGAAGCTGGTCGAAACGGCCTGGTCGGTGTCCAGCGGCGGCGACCTGCGGTTCCCGGAATCGGGCACGAAACTGCCGCCGCAGGCACGGTTGCTCAACCACTACCTGCACCGGGTTTACCGCGTGGCGGCGGGCGATACCACGGTCGCCACCGCGTTCCTGCGGGTCATCAACCTGATCGACTCCCCGGACAAGATGCTGGCCCCGGCCGTGTTCCGACGCGTGTTCCGGCGCCTGCCCCGGGCTTCGCCGGCCGCCGATCGCCGGGCCTGACCCGCTGTTGTCCCCCGTGCGAGCTACGCGCAAGTGTCCGCTGCTTGGTGACGATTTCCGCCCGCCGGATCCGTAATTTCCAGTGCGGCAGCGGCGAACGGCCGCGGATCCGGCGAAGGAGGCCTGATGAAGTGGGGCAAGTGGGTCGTGCGGCTGGTCCTCCAGTTCGCGGCCGTCGCGGCGGTTTCGTTCCTGGGCAGCCAGGCAGCTGCCGCCACGCAGGACGGACCGGCGCTGATGCTCGTCGTGGGGTTGTTGACCGCGACGCTCGCAATTTTCGTCCACCGGCTGGTGGCGGCCCGGATGGAACGGCGCCCGGTCGACGAGCTGTCCGGCAGAGGAGCCGCACCGGGCCTGGCCTGGGGGACGCTGGGTGGTCTCGCGATCTTCGGACTGGTCATCCTCACCATCGCCGTTTTCGGCGGTTACCAGGTGCACGGATTCGGCACGATTCCTTCCGCGGTGGGGTTGCTCGGTGTCATGGCGGCCGCCGCGGCGACGGAAGAGCTGATGTTCCGCGGGGTGCTGTTCCGGATCGTCGAAGAACGCGCCGGTACCTGGTTCGCGCTGGTGGCGACCGGTCTGCTGTTCGGCATGGCGCACCTGTTCAACCCGGACGCGAGCCTGTGGGGTGCGATCGCCATCGCGATCGAGGCGGGCGGCATGCTCACCGCGGCCTACGTGGCCACCCGCACGCTGTGGGTGCCGATCGGCCTGCACTTCGGCTGGAATTTCGCGGCCGGCGGGATCTTCGGCACGGCTGTCTCCGGCAACGGCACCTCGCAGGGTTTGCTGAGCGCCACGATGTCCGGCCCGGACGTGCTCACCGGCGGCGCCTTCGGCCCGGAAGGCAGTGTGTACTCGGTGGTCTTCTGCGTGCTGGCGACGATCGCCTTTCTCCGGATGGCACATCGGCGCGGCAACCTGAAGCCCTTCCCACGCCGGGGCCCGGCCGTCCCCGACCAACGCGGCGCGGACGAAACCGCTGCCCTGACTAGACTTTCCCGATGATCGACCATCGGGAGGTGCTGCGAAGGTGGCGCGGGCTGGACGTCGTGGTCCGGGACCTCCCGCTCGGGCTGGCCATGCTGATCGCGACGTTCCTGCCGTTCTTCGACAGTCACGGCACACAGGTCGGCAGCCTTCCGCAGCGTCCGTACGACGTACTGGCCGGAATCGTGGTCGTGCTCGAATGCCTGCCGCTCGCGGTGCGCCGCCGGTGGCCGCAGATCGCCCTCCCGCTGGTCTGCGCCGGTTTTGCGATCGACCAGCTGCGCGGTTACCACACCCTGGCCGGTACCGCGCTGGCCATCATGCTGCTGAGTGCGGGGGCGCATCTGGAGTGGCGCCGCCGGCTCACCGGGATCCTGCTGACCGTGGTGTACGTGCCGTTCGCGATCGTGCTCTACCGGCTCGGAGCCGGTGGCGAGCCGGTGATCGAGTTCGTGACGTTCTACCTGGTGACGATCTTCGCGTGGGCACTCGGTTCGTGGCTGCGCTCCACCCGGGCGCTGGAGGCCGAACGGCGTCGCCGGGTCGCCGAGGACACCCGCACCGCCGAACGCAGCCGGATCGCCCGCGAACTGCACGACGTGGTGACCCACCACGTGACGGCGATGGTCGTGCAGACCGAGGCGGCACGGTATCTGACCGCCGCACCGGAACGGCTGGACCAGACGCTGGCCGCGGTCACCGACACCGGGCGGCGGGCCATCACGGATCTGCGGCATCTGCTCGAGCTGCTCAACCCCGACCACGGCACCGAGGTCCCCACCTCCTCGCCCGGTAAGCTCCGCACGCTCGTGGAGCAGACCCGTCAGGCCGGTCAGCCGGTGGAGTTCACTGAGGAGGGCACGCCGGCGGAATCGAGTGGCAGCGCCGATCTCGTGGCCTATCGGGTCGTGCAGGAAGCTTTGACGAACGCCCTCAAGTACGCGCACGGCAGCCGTACCGCGGTCGCGGTACGGCACTGCGAAAGGGAGATCACCGTGCAGATCAGCACGGACAGTTCCGGAACGCATGCCGCGTCCCCCGGCGGTAGCGGACGCGGTCTCACCGGACTGCGGGAACGGGTCACCGTGCTGGGCGGCGATTTCAGCGCGGGCCGGGCCGGTGGCGGCGGGTTCGTGGTGCGGGCGCGGATTCCGACCGGGAGCCGCGGGTGAACGCGCCGATCCGGGTGCTCGTCTGCGACGACCAGATGCTGATCCGCACCGGACTGGTCACGATCATCGACGCGCAGCCCGACCTCGAAGTGGTCGGCGAATGCGGGGACGGCCAGGCTGCCGTCGACCTGGCCGGACGGCTGCGGCCGGACGTCGTGGTGATGGACGTGCGCATGCCGGTCCTCGACGGCATCGGCGCCACCCGGCTGCTGGCCGGAGCGGACGTGGCGGAACCGGTCAAAGTCCTCGTGCTGACCACGTTCAACCTCGACGAGTACGTCTACGAGGCACTGCGCGCCGGCGCGAGCGCGTTTCTGCTCAAGGACGCGCCGCCTGCCCAGCTGCTGCACGGAATCCGCACCGTGGCGACCGGCGCGGCGCTGCTGGACCCGGAGGTCACGCGGCAGCTCGTGGGCCGGTACGCCGCGCGGATCCGTCCGGCCGAGGAAAACTCCGGCGAGCTCCCGATCACGCCGCGGGAACTGGAGGTGCTGCGGCTGATCGCCGACGGGCTGTCCAACAGCGAGATCGCCGGCACGCTCTCGATCAGCCAGGAGACGGTGAAGACGTTCGTCTCACGGATCCTGACCAAACTCGGCCTGCGCGACCGCGTGCAGGCCGTGGTCTACGCCTACCGCCACGGCCTGGTGACCTGAGCGCGAACCTCAGCCGCTGTAGCCGGCCTGGCCGACGGTGAACACGTTGCGGCTGCCGGTGCCCTCCTGCAGTGACCACAGCAGATCGGCCTTGGTCTCGTCCTCCCAGTACGAGATGCTTTCCCCGCTGCCGACCCACGGATAGGTCTTCGACCCGGTGGCCGGTGCCCAGTAGTAGAGCTGTTTCTGGCCGGAGGAGTTGAACCACCAGCGGCCGTTGTGCGAGGCGACGCCGTTGAGCTTGTACCAGGGAAGCCGCAGTGCCTGGCTGGCCGTGGTGTTCGCGGCGAAGGTGGTGGCGGACGGTGCGAACGGATAGCGGACCGCACGCGGCGCCCGGTTGGGGTATTTGTCGCAGCCGGACTGACAGGTGTACTCGTTCATCACGATCGACTTGGTCGCCCGGTCCAGCGAAATCGACGACCACACCAGGTCGGTGCCCGAGGTGGTCTTCGAGGCGATCGAGCCGACCTGCGGGAGCACGTAGGCGTAGTTGTGCGCGTAGTACGTGGTCGACGACTGCCGGCCGATCTGGCCCGCGTCCCCGCCGGTGTCGGTCTTGAGGATCTTGCGCAGGTCGAAGACCCGCATCCCGCGGCCGGTGTCGGCGACGTAGAGGTAGTCGCCGTACCAGGAGACACCCCCGGCGTGGATCGGGATGTCCTTGAAGTCGGGTTCGGAGGTGCTGCCGGTCGGCTCCACGAGCAGGATCTTGCGGTACTTGTTCGGGTAGGTGGCGTCCCAGTCGACCAGGGTGATCCGGCTGCGCTGCTGTTTGCCGGTGCAGGAACCCTTGGTGTACCAGCTGATGAGCACCAGCTGGTGGCCGTCGTAGTTGCCGCTGTTGGCCGTGCCCACGGCGTCGCGGCTCGTGGTGATGCCCTGCGGATAGCTCTTGCAGTCCCGGTTGTCCGCGTCGTCGAACTGGAAACCGCCGGTCAGGCCGGCCACGGAGAACGACGAGGGCAGCGCTCGCCGGGCGTGGTTCGCGGTGTCCATCACGGCGTGCACGGCCGCGGTGCCGAGCGTCGAGACGAGTGCCGAGTTCAGCGCGTCGAACTGGTGGTAGTCCGCGCTAAGGGTGTATTCGCCGGAGGGCAGGGTGGTGGGCCCGGCCGCCGCGGCGGCCGGCACTGCGGCGGCCGCCGGCACCGAGCCGGCGAACAGCAGGCCGGCGGCGAGAACCGACCCGGCGACGGTGATGGCACGACGATGCGACCGCATGAGAGCCCCCTAGCGTCCGGTCAACCTCCTCACGCTAGAGCCACCACGGGCCGCACCGCAACGTCGCCGGGCGGAACCAGGGGTCAGGAACCGGTGTGCAACTGGAATTTCTGGGCCGCCGCGCCGTTACAGTCCCAGATCCGCAGCACGGTGCCGTCGGCTGTTTCGCCGTTCGGGGAATCCAGGCACCGGCCGGAACGCGGGTTCAGCAGCGAGCCGTCGGCCTGCTGCTGCCACTCCTGGTTGCCGCCGCCGGTGCAGTCCCACAGCAGGACCTGCTTGCCGGCCTCGGTGCCGTTGTCGCTGATGTCGAGGCAGCGGCCGATCGTGGTCAGCGAACCGTTCGGCTGGTGCGTCCAGTACTGGTCCTCGGCGTAGGTCTGGCAGCCCCACAGCTGGACCGCGGACAGGTTCGCGCCGGTGTCGTCCCCGGCGACGTCGACGCATTTCCCACCCGGTCCCGTGATGGTCCCTTGTGGACCGTTGGGCACGTCGGTCTCGCCGTCGTACCCGATCGAGACGACGTTGTCCTGCACCGCATTCTCCGTGTCGTCGCTGGGGAAACCGGCGACCATCGCACCCTCGAAGAAGGTGCCGCGGTTCCAGTTGCTGTTGTCGCCGCCGATGCCGAGGATGATGCCGCCCTCCTGCTTCATCGGCCGGTAACCGTCGCGGCTCGGCAGCGCGCCGTCCCACCACGTGGTGAGGTCACCGGACTGCGCGTCACCGCCCTTGAGCGAGTACTTCGTCTGGCCGTCGTTGCGCAGCACCGCGGTGACGTAGGGGCTCTTGTTGCCGAGGTTCGCGGTGTTGGAACCGTTGTCGCCCTGGAACATCCCGTTCTCCAGATCGGCCTCGACCCACGGACCGGTGCCGGTGCACGGTTCGAAGTAGCAGGTCGTCGCGATGCTGACGGCGTCCATGTGCCCGTTGCCGTTGTCCGCGGAGTTGGTTTCGGCGTTGCCGTAGTCGAAGCAGCAGGCGCTGCCGACGTGGGTGCCGCTGGCCACCATGTAGGCACCTTCCGGCTGCCCGTTCACCGCGACGCCCTTCGCCGCGCCCACGTAGCGGTAGCCGACGCCGGGGGAGATCCAGATGCCGTACACCTTGTGACCGCCCGCGGTGACCGAGAGTTCGGAAGCGTCGGCGCCGCGGTCGGGGGTGTTGTTGGCGCTGCCGCCGGGGGCCGGCGTCAGATCGCTGTGGTTGGCGGTCTGGTCGTAGATTTTCGTGATCCGGCAGGTGGTCGCGGCGCAGAACGCGTCGTGGTCGGCCGCGTCGGCGTAACCGTCGGAGAGCTGCCCGACGTCGTGCGTGGTGCCGTCCGAGGCACGCGTGAGCTGGTACAGCGGCCCGTGATAGCCGGACGACAGGGCTCTCGTCGTGCTGTGTGCGGCCACGCACGGGGTGCCGCCGGAGCCGTAGATGTCACACGGCAGATTCGTCGCCGCCGAGGCGGTCGCTCCGCCACCGCCTACGAGCTGAACAGTGCTCAGCAGGACCACCGGGAGCACGGCTGCCAGCCGTTTTCCCGCGCGCGAGAGCCGTCTCCACCGGACCGTCATGTCGGTTTCCCTTCTCGTGGCCGGGTCAGTTCGTCGCGTTCATGAGGTCGAGCGCGGACTGCTGGCGGGCGGCATCGGACTGGTCGAACGGGCCCGCCCACAGCAGGCCGTACTGGTCGGCGGTGTTGCGGTCGTTCGCGTAGGCGGAATCAGCTTGCCGCTGCAGATACTCGGTGTAGGGATGATCCGACAGCGCGGCGTTGAGCGCGCCGAGGTCGCGGGCGTAGACGCCCTTGAACGACGGGCCGTCGTTGCCACCGCCGCCGGGGCTGTCGCCGGGGTCGTGCAGGATTCCGTCGCTGTTGAGGGACGTGCTCGTGGTGGACGCGTCGGCCAGCGTGCGGGCTGTGGTGAGCAGCGCGTCGTCCCCGGTCGCGCGATGGAGTTCGGCCAGCGCGGCCAGCGGCACGCCCTGGTTGTAGGTGTAGACCTGCCCACCGTTGTTGGTGCAGGTGTCGAGGTCGATACCGTCGTTGACGAGGTTCGAGTCGTTGATCATGCCGCTGTCGGTGAACCAGGACCAGCCGTCCCGAGCCCGCTCCAGATAGCCGGTGTCGCCGTCGATCCGGTTGTGCAGTGCGGCGTTGAGCTCGATGTAGAGCGAGTTCGCGATGGCGTTCTTGTAGGTCTTCTCGACGCTCCACCAGATCCCGCCGCCGCAGGTGGAATCCCAGTAGGAATGCAGGTAGTCGGCATCGATCCTGGCGGTGTCGAGGTACTTGCTGTCACCGGTGAGGTCGTAGGCGTCGATCCAGGCCAGGCCCCACCAGCCGGTGTCGTCGAGGTAGTCGTTGGTGAAGTCTCCGCGCTGTGCCTGGAGATTCAGCCGGTAGGTCTGGTCGATGGCGTAGCGGTAGCTGTCCATTCCGCTGACTCGCACGTTGTCGATGAGCGCGGTGAGCGCGTTCGCGGAATTCCACCAGCCGGTGGTGTCGAACAGGCCGGTCCCGCCGTTGTAGTACTCCATCAGCGCGGTCGCCGCGGCCGTGCTGCGGGTACCGGCGTTCCACGTGCTGCGGGCCCAGCCGGTGCAGCTGACCGAGGACGCGCCCTGGGGCAGGCCGCAGGCGCGCAACAGTCCGTAGCCGGCGTTGTTCCAGTCGTCGACGTTGTACATCAGCGTTCGCCAGTCCTGCTGACCGGACGGGGCGACGGTGTCACCGAGCTTGCTGCCCGAGGACCAGGTCCGGCCACCGTCGAAGGACCGGTCCAGCCAGACCTCGTCGCCGGCTCCGCCGTGGGTGATCGTGGCCCACCCCATGTCGTCGCCGTCAGCCATCCGCAGCTCCAGCTGCCGTCCGTCCGCCGCGTCGGCGGTGGCCACGAGCCGCGCGTCCGAGGCCTCGCCGGGATCTCGTGCGTCGCAGTACTTGTTGCAGATGTCCGCGGCTTTCTCCTTGCCTGCGGACGGCGTGGCGGTGGGCGCCGGGGTGGCCGTCGCGGGGATGTCCACGCCGGTGGCACCGGTGCCCGGATCGCCAAGCGGCCCGGCCGAGGTGGAGGCGGTGGCCGGACCCGCCGCCGCAAGTGTGGCGACCGCCAGCGCGACGGTCAGCATCACCGATGTGGATACCGTTCGGGGGAATGCTCGCATGCCGAGTCCTTGGAAGCGTTTTCCGGGCGCAGCGGAGCCGACGTCGACGGTTTCCGCCACGGGCAAGGGAGGAACGTGATAATGGTGCACAACCGAGCGATCCGATGTTAATTACCCTTGGTGGCGACGTCAACGCGTTCTGGCGTACTGCCAGGTTTCTGTCCTGTGGACAGGGCTTCTCGGGCAGGTTTCCCAGCCTGGCAGGGCAAGGTGAGCTCAGGTCATCCATGTGGCGGAATCGCGGGCTCGCGGTGCCTGAAAAATGCCGGAATCGAGCAGCGAACCGCGGAACGGAGTCGTTCCGGGAATCAGTTCCAGGAAGTCGAGCCCGCCGTACGCCTTCGTGCGGGTACTGAGCCCGCCGGGCCGTTCACCGCGTCTACCGGAACAGTTCCGCGGCCGCCGAAGGTCGTCCGAGGTGGTAGCCCTGGGCTTGGTCGCATTCGAGCTCCCGGAGGAGGATCAGTTCCTTCTCCGTTTCCACGCCCTCGGCCACCACCGTCAGGCCCACCGCGTGGGCCATGGCGATGATGCTCGCCACGATCGCGGCCGCGTCGTGGGAATCGGCTATTCCGGTGATGAACGAGCGGTCGATCTTCAGGGTATCCAGGGTCAGGGTGCGGAGCTGGGCCAGTGACGAGTATCCGGTGCCGAAATCGTCGATCGCCAGCAGGACGCCGAGGGACCGCAGGGCGGTCAGCACTTCCGCGGCGGCCGACGTGTCGCGCATCAGGGCGCTTTCGGTCACCTCCAGCGTCAGGGCGTTCGCCGGCAGACCGGTGGTCGCCAGCGCGTCCCGTACCGCCGGAACGAGGTGCGGGTCGTCCAGCTGCCGCACCGAAAGGTTCACCTTCAGGCTCAGGTCCAGTCCTCGTGCACTGCGCAGGGCGGCCAGTTCCCTGGTCGTGTCATTCAGGACGAACTTGCCCAGTACGTTGATCAGTTCGCTTTCCTCGGCGAGCGGGATGAACTCCGCCGGCGAGATCGGGCCGTGTTTCGGGTGCGTCCAGCGCAGCAAAGCCTCCACCGCGACCATGTCACCGGTGTGCAGGTCCACCACCGGCTGGTACGCCGGCCACAACTGTCCACTGTGGACGGCGTCGCGCAGGTCCTGTTCCATCCGCAGCCGGCGTTGCATCCGGGTGCGCAGTGCGACGTCGAAGAACTCGAACCGGCCCCGGCCGCGGGACTTCGCTTGGTACATCGCGACATCCGCGTCGCGCAGCACGTCCTCGGCGCTGCGTGGGTCGGCGTCGGCGACCAGCACGATGCCCATGCTCGCGTCCAGGTGCAGCGCCCTGCCGTGCACGTTCACCGGTTCGGCCAGGGCCGAACGCAGGTGCGCGGCGAACACGCGCGCCTGCTCGGCTTCGGTGGCCCCGGTGGTGACCACCACGAACTCGTCCCCGCCGAGGCGGCCGACCACGTCGCCGGGGCCGGTGACCCGGCGCAGCCGTTCTCCCGCGATACGCAGCACCTGGTCGCCGACCGGGTGGCCCAGCGAGTCGTTGATCAGCTTGAACTTGTCCAGGTCCAGGAACACCACGGTCACAGCGCCGCCGCGGGTGCGCCGTTCGAGCCGGTCCAGCACCAGCGTCCGGTTCGCCAGGCGGGTCAACGGATCGTGGGTCGCGTCGTGGGCGAGACGGGCGCTGATCGCGCGCCGCTCGGTGATGTCGGTGAAGGAGGTGACCACGGAGACGTTCCGCGGATCGTCGGGATCCAGCAGCCGCGACGTGAGCGTCACCCACACGTCGCGGCCGTCCGGGCGGCGCAGCCGGACCACCAGGCCGTTCTGGGGCACGCCGGTCCGCCGGGTGCGCACGGACGGCAGTTCGTCCGGCGGGATCCGCCTGCCGGATTCCTCGAACAGCACCAGCGTCGAGCACGCCGCGCCGATCAGGTCCGCCGCCGGTACGCCGAGGATGCGGCTGGCGGCCGGGTTCGCCGACTCGATCGAGCCGGTCGGTCCCATCACCAGCACGCCCTCGTCGAGCGCCGCGACCACCGTGCGGTAGTGCAGCTCGGCCCGCCGCCGCGCGGTGTCGTCGGTGCAGACGAGCACGTATCCGTCGCCGGTCCCGGTCGTGGAGACCCGTACGGACAGCAGCGCTCCGTCCCGCCGGTGGTGGGTCTGCGCGACGACGCCCCCGGCCCGCTGGATCGCCTCCGGGTCCAGGTCCACCCCCAGCACCTCGCGGATCCGCCGGCCGAGCGCCTCGGATTCCGGCCAGCCGTACACGCTTTCCGCGGCGGGATTCCAGCTCGTCACGATGTGCTCGGCGGTGACCGTGACGATGGCGTCGCTGACGTGCGTCACCAGCGCCGCCTGAGTGCGCACAGCGGCCGCCGCGGCCAGTTTCGTGGTGACGTCACGGATCACCACCTGGAACGACGGCGTGTCCTTGCCGGTGGTGCGCACGGACACCGTCTCGGCGGTGAACTTGCTGCCGTCGGCCCGCTTGAGCACGGCCTCGACCGGCGCCGGACCGATGTCGTCCACCAGCAGGCCCGCCGATTCCGCCGCCACGAACTCGGCGAACGGGTGGCTGACGACGTCCGCTGGTGACCGCGCGGCGAACAGGTCGAGCGCGGCGCGGTTGGCGTAGGTGATCACCCCGCCCTCGTGCACGCAGATCGCGTCCGGGCTCAGTTCCACCAGGACGCGGTAGCGGTCGGCCAGTTCGGTGAGTTCGGAGTGCCCCGGCAGGTCCTCGGACACCGCGGAGACGACGCCCAGCAAGCCGGTCGCACGGCCGTGGTCGCCGACCGTGCGGGCACGCAGCCGGATCCGCCTGCGTGCGCCGTCACCGGCGTCGTAGGGCTGTTCCAGCGCGAAGTCCCGGCCCGGCCGGGTGCGCGGGAGGTGCACGGTGAGTGGTCCGAGCAGTTCGGTGAGCCGTCCGCACAGTTCGTTGCCGCTCGCGCCGGGACGGCCGAGCACGGCATCCAGACCGGGCAGCCAGGTGAGCGTGGCCGGGCCGGCGCCGGTATGCAGGGCGAAGACGACGCCCTCGCCGTCGGCCGGATGCAGGCCGGCGAGCCATGCGGCGGAGCCGGCGTCCTCCGCCGGTTCGCCGGCTAGGGCGTCAGCCTCCATGTGCTTCCGGACCCCCTGTGTCGGCAGATGGCCCGTCGATTACACCACCGAGTGAAGCCCGTGTATACGTGTGCGCGCAGCTTCCTGGGGCCACTCGTCCGGACCAGGGCGTTCATCCAGCCGCGTCGGGCGTGCACACGCTCGGGCATCAGCTGTCGACCGGCACCCCGGGCCGGGCCGGTATCCGCAGCCGTGGTCCCCAGAACAGCAGGCCGAAGTGCACGGCGAAGGCGTGCCCGAGAGCGGTGACCACCGAATCGAGGCTGCCCGGAGTGTCCGCGACGTACACCCCGACCACGAACAACTCCAGCGTGACCAGGACGAGGACCCGTGCCCGTCCGCGCGCCAGGTACGCGAGCGCGCCCGCGGTGGTGAGGAAGCCGTAGCTGACGCCGATGTCCAGCCAGCGGCCCGCGGACGTGGGCAGGATCTCCGAATGGATCAGCGCCATCACCGGCAGTTCGGTGGCGAGGGTGGCGAGGACGTGGCCACTGAAGAAGACGAGCGCCGTACGCGTAGGACCGAACCGCCGTTCGAGCGGCGCGATGGCCAGGGCGAAGATCGCCGCGTAGACGATCCAGCCGCCGTCCTCGATCCAGATCGCACTGCTGACCAGCGAAGTGAGCGGACGGTGCGACAGATTGTGCGCGTCGGTGCTGGACAGCTGCAGCAGCTTCGCGGTGAGCACCGGATCGGCGAACCTCAGCACGAGCGTGGTGCCCAGCAGCAGGAGGAGGTAGCTGAAGGTGAAGGGCGTGGTCCGGGCGGAGGGCAGGTAACGCAGCCACGCGCGGCCGGTCCGCCCGAGCGAGGCGCCGTCCGGGCACACCAGCGAGCCGGACGCGCGGACCGTGCCCAGCAGGCCCTGCAGGACGTACCGAAACTGGACCCAGCCGGCGGCCCACTTTCGGGGGACGACGCGCTGCACCCAGGAGACGGCAGGGGCCGGTGGATGCAACGACATGGCTCCAGGATGACCGGGCATGCTGGGATTCTGACTAGGCCAAGCTGTGAAAACGCTGTGACAGCCGCCCGGTAGGGTGATGCACACTCAGTAGGCTTTGGTGGTTTTTCTCACCCATTCGGTGGTCAGATCCGGTAAGAAGGGACCACTCCTCGTGAAAGGTCCCCGCTGGTGAACGATGAGGTCCCGGTCGCCGACCTGCTGGTACGTGAGGGATGGGGCGAGCGGGTGCCACCACCGTCCCGGTCGCGCTGGCGGATGGTCGCCGTGATGCTCGCTGTGGTCGTCGGCTGCGGCGCCGCTGCCGTGCTCGTCTCGTTCGGGACCACCGCACACGACGAGGCGGTGCGCGTCACCGAGATGCGGGTGATCGAGATGCCCAATCGCACCGGCGGTGCGGGTGGGGTGGACGAAACCAACCCGGCCACCATCGAGAACAGCGAGAGCACCGTGCCGGCCGGCGGCCAGGAGACCACCGAGGACACCACCCCGCCGGCCCGCATCGCGATCGATCCGCTGAATCCCTCCGACGAGCAGAGCTCGACCGAGTCCCACCCGGCGACGTCGTCCGCGGAGAATCCGGACACCTCGTCGCCGCCGGGCACGACCTCCTCCGGGCCGTCCGGCACTGCTTCGCCGGACGACCCACCGTCCTCGAGTGCTCCCCAGCTCCCGCCGCCGTGCCTGCTCGGCATTCTCTTCTGCTGAGCTGCCCCGGCGGCTGAGGCGCTGCACCGTCACGACGGGCTGAGCGCCTCGGTGAGATCGCTGAAGTCGCCGGTGTTCCAGCGTTCCGGACGCATGGTGATCGCGACGTTGCCGGACTGCTGGTCGTAGGTCAGGCGGAGGTAGCCCTCCGCGATTTCGTCCGGAAGGTAGCGCTGCGCCATGGCCAGCCGATCGGCCTCGGTGACCGGGCGAGTGCCGGTCACCGAGCCCTCCACGGTCACGTACTGCATACCGCCGGGTGCCAGCACACACAGTGCGAACCGGCCGGCCTCCGCGATCAGCTTCGTCTTGCGCAGCTGCGGGGAAGTGAGCACGGTGACTTCGCCGCCGGGGGTGTAGCTGTGCCAGATCGGCGTGGTCAGCGGGGCGCGGCCAGGTTCGGCGGCCACGGTGAGCACGCTCACGTGCGCGGCAGCGAGCAGCGCTTCCCGTTCCGGTACGGGCATCCTGCGAACCATCGTCGACTCCTTAAGGCCATGGGATTTGCCTTAAGCCTACGCAGACTCCGAGCTTTAAGGCAACCAAAACTGCTTTAGGATGCGAAGATGGCCGAAGTGAGCGGCACCAGACCAGGCGGACGCAGCGCACGGGTGCGCGAAGCGGTGTACGACGCCGCGATCGACCTGTACGCCTCCGGGGAAACCGAAGCAGCGATCCCGCGCATCGCGGAGCGGGCGGGCGTGAACCCGACCAGTCTCTACCGCCGGTGGGGCACGTGCGCGAACCTCCTTCTCGAGGCCGCCGTCTCCCGGCTGCGGGCCACCACGCCGATGCCCGACACGGGATCGCTGCGCGGTGACGTCGAAGCGTGGGCAACCGGGGTCGAGCGTTCGCTGACCATGCCCGACTCGCAGGTGCTGCTGCCCGCGCTCGTCGCCGCGCGAAGCACCGATGCCAGTCCCGCCGAGCACCTCCTGGCCCGCCGCGCGGATCTCGAGCGGATGCTCGCCGTGGCCGCCGAACGCGGCGAGCCCACCCCCGTCGTCGAGGATCTGCTGGACTACGTCCTCGCGCCGCTGTACCTGCGGGCGCTGTTCCGGATGCCGATCGAGACGGGCCTCGGTGCCCGGCTGGCCGAGCGGCTGCTCACCGAGCGCGCAGCGGATCCTGGCCGCGGCGCCGGCCGAGATGGTTGAAGAGCAGGTTCAGCACGAAGGCCAGTACTGCCGCCACCGTGATCGGGCTGCCGCAGACCGTGCGCAACCACGCCGGGAAGTGCTGGAAGAAGATGGAGTTACCGGACGGGTCGAGCCCGAACGCGGGCAACAGCCCGACGCCGAGCGCGACCGCGACCACGAAGCCGTTGTGGTTGCCGGAAAAGTCCACCTTCGTCAGGTTCTGCACCCCGACCACGGCGACCATCGCGAACATCACCACGGCCACGCCACCCACCACCGGTTCCGGGATCGCGGCCAGGAAGGCGCCGATCTTCGGCACCAGCCCCATCACCACGAGCAGCCCGCCGGTCACCGCGACCACCCACCGGCTGCGCACGCCGGTCATCTGGACCAGCCCCACGTTCTGCGCGAACGCCGTGTCCGGGAAGGAGTTCATGAACCCGCCGGCGATCGCGGACAACCCGTCGGTGGCCAGTCCGCGGGCGAGGTCGGGACCGGTGGCCGGGCGGCCGGTGATCTCGCCGACCGCGATCAGGTCGGCGGTGGTCTCGGTGAACGAAACCAGCATCACCACGCACATCGACACCACCGCCGCGACCGGGAACGTCGGCGCGCCGAAGTGCAGTGGCGAGGCCAGCCCGAACCAGCTCGCGTCGCCGACCCCGGAGAACTGCGCCCGGCCCAGCGGAATGGCCACCAGCAAGCCCGCCACAAGGGCGAGCAGCGGCCCGATCTGGCCGAGGAACCCGTGCAGCAGCCGGGTGAACAGCACCATCAGCGCGACCACGCCGAAGGCCAGCCCGAGGTTCGCCGGATCGCCGTAGGACGCGTCGCCGGTGTCGTGCCCTGCGATCATCGCCGCACCCGGCCCGAGCAGGGAAACGCCGATGACCAGCAGCAGGGTGCCGGACACCAGCGGCGGGAAGAACCGGATCAGTGCCGCGAACGGTTTCGCGATGAGCAGCCCGAACACGCCGGAGGCGATCATCGCGCCGTAGACCGCGGTGATGCCGTACTGCGCTGCGATCAGGATCATCGGGTTGACCACGGTGAACGTGGCGCCGGCCACCACCGGAAGGCGGATCCCGAAGATCCGCCCGATGCCCACCGACTGCACCAGGGTGGCCAGCCCTGCCACGAACAGGTCCGCGTTGACCAGCAGGGCGACCGACGCGTCGTCCAGATGCAGTGCGCTGCCCACGATCAGGGGCACGGCGATGCAGCCGGTGTACATGATCGCCATGTGCTGCAGTCCGAGCAGCAGCAGGCGGCCCGCGGGCAGGCCACGGTCGACCGGATGCGGCGAGTTCGTCATGAGCGGCCCTTTCGATCCTGCCGAGACGCTGGTTGGGTGTGACGATGCCAGGTATGAATCCGCCGTTTCGAGCCGATCACGTCGGAAGCCTGCTGCGGCCACCGGTGCTGCGCGAGGCCCGGCGACGGTACGCCGCCGGGGAAGTCAGCGCCGAGCAGCTGCGGGCAGTCGAGGACGACGCGATCCGCGACGTCGTGAAGATGCAGGCGAAGGCGGGCCTGTCCTCGGCCACCGACGGTGAGTTCCGACGGTCGTCGTGGCACATGGACTTCATCTACGCACTCGGTGGCGTCTCCCGCGGGGACGAGCGGCTGCACGTCACGTTCCACAACGCGGACGGCGACGTCGAATTCAGCCCGTCGACGCTGCGGGTGGACGGCAAGGTCCGGCTCGAGCAGCCGATCTTCGCCGAGCACTTCGAGTTCCTGAAGGCGCACACCGGGCCCGGGATCACGCCGAAGCTCACCATCCCGTCGCCGAGCATGGTCTACTACCGCGGCGGCCGGGCGGCGGTGAGCGAGACCGTGTACCCGGACCTGGAGGAGTTCTTCGCCGATCTCGCCACGGCGTACGCGGCCCAGCTGCGGGCGATGGGCGAGCACGGCTGCACCTACCTCCAGCTGGACGACACCAGCCTCGCCTACCTCAACGACCCGAAGCAGCGCGAGATGGTCGCGAAGATGGGCAGCGACCCGGACACCATGCACCTGCGCAACATCGCGCAGATCAACGCCGCGCTGGCCGGAAAACCCGAGGGCATGGCGGTGACCACGCACCTGTGCCGCGGCAACTTCCGTTCGTCGTGGGTGGCCGAAGGCGGCTACGATTTCGTCGCCGAAGCGCTGTTCACCGAGCTCGGCGTGGACGGGTTCTTCCTGGAGTTCGACGACGAGCGCTCGGGTGGGTTCGCCCCGCTTCGGTTCGTGCCGAAGGGCAAACGGGTGGTGCTGGGCCTGGTCACCACGAAGCGGCCCGAGCTGGAGGATCCGGACGCGCTGGTGCGCCGGATCGAGGAAGCCGCCCAGTACGTCGACATCGACCAGCTGTGCCTTTCGCCGCAGTGCGGATTCTCCTCGACCGAGGAGGGCAACGACCTGAGCACCGACGACCAGCTCCGGAAGCTGGAGCTGATCGTGTCGACGGCCGAGCGGGTGTGGGGCCGCCCGTAACCACCTGCGGCGTCACGGGTCGGTGAAGCCCCGGTGAGGGGCACCAGTGGCGGTACTGTCAGCAGGCCCGCTCAGGGCGGGTCGGCGAGGTAACACGCCAGCTGAGCGGCTCCGTCCAGCATCGCGTGGGCCCGTGCGGTGAGCCGGGATCGCCAGCCGCGCAAGGCTTCTTCCAGGGGTGCGACGCCGCCGGCGTGGCGGACCTGATCGAGCACTGCCGCGATCCGGCTGAGCGGGTAGCCACCGCGGCGCAGTTGGTGGGCGAGACGGGCGTCGCGCACCGCGATCGGTGGGTAGCGACGGTGCCCGGCGCGATCCCGTTCCGGACGCAGGATTCCGGCGGCCTCCCATTTGCGCAGCGTGGCCGGATGCACCGACAGCTGGTGCGCGAGCGCGCCGATCGAGGGCACGCTCTGGCGTACGGCTGGTTCTTGCGTGAGGTTCCGCAGCGCGTGTTCGACGTCGGTCAGAGTGCCGCGGTCGCGTAGCAGCTCGGCGTGGCCCTCGTCGATCAGCTGGAATGCGGTGTCTGCCGAGCGCTCGTTGACCGCGCGCAGCATCGCTGCCGCGCGGGCATGGCCGAAGCCGGGGCGCAGCGTGAGGAAGGCGCGCAACGCTTGCGCGTGGCGTTCGGTGTAGGTCCGGTAGCCCTGCGGTCCACGCTCGGCGGGCGGGAGGATGCCGTCCTCCTCGTAGTTGCGGACAGCTTGGGTCGACAGGCCGTGCTCGCGAGCGAGGTCCTTCGGACGCATGTCACCTCCGGTTTGAGGGTTCTCGCGCTATTCAACCAGGTGAGTATCGGGAAAGCGCCAACCGAAAGTTCAACGATACGGTCAAAGCAATGAAGACCTTCGAGACCTTCCTCGCCCGCCGCTGCCCGACACTGCTCGGGCTGGGGGAACCCACTCACTGGACCGAAGCTTTTCCGTTGTTCCGCAACGAGGTTTTCCGGTATCTCGTCCGCGAGCACGGCTATCGATCGATCGCGCTGGAAACCGACTGCCTGGCTGGGCGGCTGGTCGACCGCTACGTGACCACCGGTGCGGGGGACCTCGACCAGGTGCTGGCCACCGGGTTCAGCCACGGCTTCGGCGCTTTCCCGTCGAACCGCGCGCTGGTCGAGTGGCTGCGCGACCACAACACCGGACGCGCGCCCGAAGACCAGGTGCGTTTCCACGGGTTCGACGCCCCGCTGGAGATGGCGAGCGCACCCAGCCCACGCGCCGTGCTCACCGAACTGCACGGCTTCCTGTCCGCACACCTCGACGACGTGCCCTACGACGTCGCGACCATCGAGCGCTTGGCCGGCGAGGACGCGGGCTGGGCCGACGAGGCGGCGATGTGGGACGGCAGGAAGTCGCAAGGCGACCGCCCGGCAGCTCGTGAGCTGCGGTTGATCGCCGACGACCTGGCCGGCCAGTGCGAACGGGCCCGGCCGGGCTTGCCCGAGGGTGGTGAGCTGCTCGCCCGTACCGCGGTCGGCCTCTGCCGTTACCACGCGCTGATGACCGACACGTCGCCGGAACGCATGGGCCGGCTCGGCGCGCAGCGCGACGTGATGATGGCGGAAAACCTCCTCGCGCTGCCGCACACGTTCGTCTCCGCCCACAACCAGCACCTGCAGCGGCGTGCGATCTCGATGATGGGCGGGCAGTGGTGCAGCGCGGGCGCGCAGGTCGCGCATCGGCTTGGCGACCGCTATGTGTTCATTGCCACCGACTTCGGCTCGTCCGATGCGGTAGGCGAGCCGGCTTCGGGGACGCTGCAGGCGCACCTCGCCGCGACGGTGCAGGACCGTGAACTGGTCGAAACCGCCGGAATCGATCCGGATCTGCCCGCCCGGACCGGCGACGGACGCGCGTACCTTCCGTTCGACGCAGTCGGTGCGGCGGACGCGATCGCGTTTCTGCAGCGGGTGTGACGGCTGCGCCTCGACGATCTTGGCCGAGGTGTGCTCAGATGGTCCGGAGATGTCAGGAGGAGCAGGTATGAGCACCGAAACCGTTCTCGTCGTCGGCGCCGGGCAGAGCGGTTTCCAGACCGCGGCGTCGTTGCGGGACAAGGGATTCACCGGTCAGGTGGTCCTGATCGGCGACGAGCCGGGGGTGCCGTACCAGCGGCCGCCGCTGTCCAAGGCCTACCTCGAGGGCACGGCCGGGGACGAGCAGTTGCGCCTGCGGCCGGAGGACTTCTTCGCGGAGAAGGACATCCGGCTCGTGCCCGGCCGGGTCGCCGCGGTCGACCGTGCCGCCGCCCGGGTGCGGCTGGAGGACGGCACCGAGCTGGCCTACGACCACCTGGTGCTCGCCACCGGCGCCCGCAACCGCACGCTTCCGGTGCCCGGCGCCGACCTCGAGGGTGTGCTGATGCTGCGTACCCGCGACGACGCCGACCGGCTGCGGGAGTCGCTGGAAGCCGCGAAGGACGTCGTGGTGATCGGCGGCGGGTTCATCGGGCTCGAGTTCGCCGCGCACGCCGGGCGCCCGGTCACCGTGGTGGAGGCGCAGGATCGGTTGCTCGCGCGGGTCGCGTCGCCGGAGATTTCGGAGTTCTTCGCCGGGCACCACCGGGAGGCCGGGCACACGGTGCTGCTCGGCACCGGTGTGACCGCGCTGCACGGCGAGGGACGCGTGGAGTCGGTCGAGCTGTCCGACGGCCGTCGCCTGCCCGCGGATCTCGTCGTGGTCGCGGTCGGCGTCCTGCCGGAGACGACGCTGGCCGAGCAGGCCGGCCTCGACGTGGCCAACGGTGTGGTGGTGGACGAGCACCTGCGCACCGGGGATCCGCGGATCTTCGCGATCGGCGACTGCGCCAGCTTCCCGTGCGTGCAGGCCGGCTCGGTGACGCGGCTGGAATCGGTGCAGAACGCGGTGGACCAGGCCCGTTCGGTGGCCGCGGCGATCACCGGCGCACCGGCGCCGTACGACAGCCTGCCCTGGTTCTGGACCGACCAGACCGGCGCGAAGCTGCAGATCGCGGGCATCCTCGCGGCGGCGGACCGGACCGTGGTGACCGGCGACCGTGAAGCGGGCAAGTTCTCCGTGCTGTCGTTCCGCGACGACGTGCTGATCGCGGTGGAGTCGGTCAACCGCCCGCCCGACCACATCGCCGCGCGTCGCCTGTTCACCGCGGAACCGCACCCGGCCTACGCCGACCTGGCAGCCGATTCCTTCGATCTCAAGGCACACCTCAAGTCCCGCGCTGCCTGACCGACGCGGGCGTACCTCGGCCGGCATCTCGGGGAGTTCGCCGACCACCTGGTCGGCCATTTCGTGGACCAGGCGCGGCGGTCCGGTGCCTCGTGGACCGACATCGGCGCCGACATGGGTGTTTCTGCGCCTCGGGCACAACTACATCGGGACTGAACACCTCCTGCTGGCCCTGCTGGAGCAGGGCGAGGGTGGTGGTTACGAGGTACTGAGCGAGCTGGGCATCACGAAGGAACCGGCCGAAGCCAAGATCAACGAAGCTCTCGCGGAAATCCTCGCCACCCGCGCGCCGTGACCGGCGAAGCCGTGAACGCCCCCTTCAGGAAGTCAGATTCCTGAGGGAGGCCTTCACGGCAACGGTCGTGGGACGGTCAGGCGTCGACCTCGGAGCGGTCCTCAGCAGCCCACAGCGTGTGGAACGAGCCTTCCCGGTCGACGCGGCGGTAGGTGTGCGCGCCGAAGAAGTCGCGCTGGCCCTGGACCAGCGCGGCCGGCAGGCGGTCGGCACGCAGGCCGTCGTAGTAGGCCAGCGCGGTGGAGAAGCCGGGCGTCGGAATGCCGAGCCGCACCGCGGTCGAGATGACCGAGCGCCACGAGTCCTGCGCGTCCTCCACCGCCTTGCGGAACCCGCCGGACGTGAGCAGCGTCGGCAGGGCCGGTTCCTCGGCGTAGGCGGAGGTGATGTCGTTGAGGAACTTCGCGCGGATGATGCAGCCGCCGCGCCAGATCGCGGCGACCCGGCCCAGGTCGATGTCCCAGCCGTACTCCGCGGCACCGGCCTGGATCTGGTTGAAGCCCTGCGCGTAGGCGACCACCTTCGACGCGTACAGCGCCTGCTCCACGTCGTCGGCGAACGTCTCCAGCGCCGCCCCGCTCAACGGCGCCCGCGACGGACCGCCAAGCCCGCGCGCGGCCTCCCGCAGCGGCTTCGAACCGGACAGCGAACGCGCGAACACCGCCTCCGCGATCCCGCTGATCGGCACGCCGAGGTCCAGCCCGATCTGCACGGTCCAGCGGCCGGTGCCCTTCTGCTCCGCGGCGTCCTCCACCACGTCGACGAACGGGCTGCCGGACGCGTCCACGTGCTTGAGCACCTCGGAGGTGATCTCGATCAGGTAGGAGTCGAGCCGCCCGGTGTTCCACGTCCGGAACACGTCGGCGATCTCGGCGGGCGCGTACCCCGCGGCGCCGCGCAACAGGTCGAACGACTCGGCGATCAGCTGCATGTCCGCGTACTCGATGCCGTTGTGGACCATCTTCACGAAGTGGCCCGCGCCGTCCGCGCCGATGTGCGTGCAGCACGGCTCGCCGTCGACCTTCGCCGAGATGTCCTCGAACAGCGGCCCGAGCGACTGGTAGGACTCCTTCGACCCGCCCGGCATGATGCTCGGGCCGTGCAGCGCGCCTTCCTCGCCACCGGAAACGCCGCTGCCGACGAAGTGCAGACCGCGCTCCCGCAGCGCCTTCTCGCGCCGGCGCGTGTCCGCGAAGTGCGCGTTGCCCGCGTCGATGATGACGTCGCCCTGCTCGAGCAGCGGTGCGAACTCCTCGATGACCGCGTCGGTGGGCCCGCCCGCCTTGACCATGATCACGATCTGCCGCGGCCGCTCGAGCGCGTCGACGAACTCCCGCGCGGAGTACGCCGGGATGAACTCGCCCTCGTCGCCGAACTCCTCGACGAGCTTGCGGGTCCGCTCCTCGGAGCGGTTGTGCAGGGCCACCGTGTGCCCGTGCCGGGCCAGGTTGCGCGCCAGGTTGCGGCCCATGACCGCGAGGCCGGTGACCCCGATGCTCGCCTTCTTGCTCATCCGAACCCTTTCCGAAGTCTCTGCCGGAGTCCGAGCGTAGTCCGGTTCGCCCGCGCGGGAGAGTCCCGCGTGAGGGTCCTCTGTGGTGGGTCAGGAGAAGCAGCGGATCGGGCCGCCGTTGTAGGCGAGCATGTCCGTCAGCGCGTCGACCAGGTCGATTTCCGCGCCCCAGCCCGCTCCGTCGAGTTCGGCGTAGGCACGGTGCAGGTTGCCGGCGAGCCGTTCCTGTTCGCTCAGCTCGGCGAACCGGCCGAGGTCGGTGTCCTTCGCCTGCTCCAGCGGGGACCGGCCGGCCGCCTTTCCGCTTTCCGCGGCCCGCTGGACGAACTCCAGGTAGGCGTCCACGGTGTCCACCACCGAAAGGTCGCAGGCCGGACCGTGGCCGGGCAGGATCAGGACCGGGTCGAGTTCCCTGATCACGTCGAGCGCGGCACGCCAGCCGGCCACCGAGCCCATCAGCGCGAACGGGCTGCCGCCGTTGAACAGCAGGTCGCCGGCGTAGAGCACGCGCTGCTCGGGCAGCCAGGCGAGCACGTCGTTCGTGGTGTGCGCGGCGTGGCCGGGGTGGATCAGGTCGATCCGCGTCCGCCCGGCGTAGACGGTGAGCCATTCGTCGAAGACGACCTCGGGCACACGCAGCTCGAGGTCGCCCCAGTCGTTGCCGACGAGCACGCCGTCGTACCGCTGGATTCCGTCGGCCAGCATCGCCGCGCGCGTCTTGCGGTGGCCGACCACCGTGGCGCCGGTGACGAGGTAGTTGCCGTTGGTGTGGTCGGAGTGGTGGTGCGTGTTGACCAGCGTGCTGACCGGCCCGCTGGTGTCCTCGACGGCGGTGAGCAGCGCCCGGGTGCGCCGTTCGGTGGCGCAGGTGTCGATCAGGACGGAGTGCCCGCCCGCGTCGACGAACCCGCAGTTGTTGATGAACCAGGAGCCGTCCGGCTGCACGTAGCCGAAGACGTCCTCGGCCAGCCGCTCGACGCGGGCCGCGCCGGGGGAGCGATCGATCACGGGGCCACTATGCCCGACCCGGCGGCCTCCGGCCGGATCGACGACCTACCGGGCCACCGGCATTGCCCGGAAGTACCGGACCACCCGTCCGTGGTGGTCCGCCCGGTGCCCCGTCCGGCGCAGCGGCCGTGTCCGGTAAGCCGGAAGTTGGCTGCTCCGGGCGGGTGAAGAACCGGGTGACTGGCGTTCTCGGGCATTTCCTGGGACGCTGCGCGATGTCATCATCGAACCCCGTTGGGTGAAGTACTAACCTGGGTGATTCGAACGTTCGCGTGCCGGTGGACGACCACCGGCAGTAGTGGTCCGGGAGAGCTAGGGGAGATGGCGAGCACCGTCACCTCACGCCGCAAGCAGCTCGGGAACGAGCTGCGGCACGCCCGTACCGCCGCGAGGATGACACAGCAGCAGGTCGCCGAGGTCCTCGGCTGCACCCAGGGCAAGGTCAACAAGATCGAGTCCGGTGCGGTGGGAGTCAAGCTCGGAGATGTGCGGACCATGCTGAACGCGTTCGGGATCAACGGGGAAGAAGCCGACACGCTGATGAACCTCGCCCGGGCCGCGGCCGGGCAGCGGGGGCACTGGTCGGGGTACCGGTCGGTGGTGCCGCACTGGTTCCGCACGTTCACCGACCTCGAACCGGCGGCCGCGGAGATCATGACGTGGCACGGCGAGCGCATCCCGGGACCACTGCAGTCCGAGCACTACATGCTCAAGCAGTTCACCGAGGCGGGCGCCACCGACGTCACGTCGCTGGTGCGCAACCGGCTCGACCGCAAGGCCGTGTTCGACCAGCAGCAGCCGCCGTACTACCGGTTCATCATCAGCGAGGGCGCGCTGCGCCGGGCGCCGGGCGGGTACGCGCCGGCGGTGATGCTGGACCAGGTCGAGCACCTGCTGGCGCTGGACCGGCATCCCCGGGTGTACGTGCACGTGCTGCCGTTCGGCGCGAAGCTGGCCGCGGTGCCCAACGACTTCACCATCATGCGGTTCCCCGACCGCACCCGCGACTTCGTCTACATCGAGCATTCCGCGGGCGGGCTGTACCTCGACGACGTCAAGGACTTCAACATCTTCGTCGACTCATGGGACCGGCTGCGCGGCGCGGCGCTGGAGCGCGGCGAGACGCGGCAGTTCCTCAAGGAGCTGGCCGAAAGCTACCGCGCCCAGATGCAGTGACGAGCGCTTCCAGCAGTGGCGCGGTCTCCTCGGCGCCGGGCTGCGCGTTGATCTCCTCGCGGACGCGCTGAGCGGCTTCGCGCCAGACCGGATCGGTCAGCAGGTCCTCGGCGGCCTCGTGGATTTCCTCCGGTGTCGCGGTTTCCGGGTCGAGCACGCGGGCAGTGCCGAGTTCGACGCCCCGGCTCGCGTTGCCCGGCTGGTCGGCGCCCATCGGGAGCAGCAGTGACGGCAGCCCGTGCGTGAGCGTGCCGAGCACACCGCCGGAACCGCCGTGGGAAACCACGAGATCCGTGTGCGGCAGGAGATCGGCCTGCCGCACGAACCGTTCCACGCGGACGTTCGCCGGCTGCGGCCCGAACTGGGCGGGATCCAGCTGGGTGCCGACGGTCGCGGTCACGTCGGCGGCCAGCCGGCCAAGCCCGGCTAGCGCACGCTCGATGAGGTCGCCGGATTCCAGGTTGAAGTTCGTGCCGAGGGTGAAGTAGACGCCGGGCCGCTGCGCCCGCGGCCGGGGCGGAATCGGTTCCGCGGCCCGGAAGGTGAAGGCGGTGCCCGGCGCGCGATAGGTGGGCGGGAAAGGCGAAAGCACGAGGCCCGGATCCGGTTCAGGGTCGTCCGGCAAACCGTGCCCGGCTCGTGCCTCGCGCAGTGGTTCGGTGATGCTTTCCTTGCGTAGCAGCGTTTCCGACGCAAGCACGAGCACCGTCGCACACGGCAGGCCCAGCTTTTCAGCGACGAGCGCGGCGGCGAAGTCGACCTCGTCACGGACCACGACGTCGGGGCGCCACTTTCGGCACAGGTCCAGCAGAACGGGAACGCGTTCCGGGACGGCCCGGCGGATGAACAGTTCCCGGATCTCCCAGTCGTCGCGTGCGGGATCGACCGGTGGCATCGGCAGGCGGACCGCGGCCGGCTCGGCGGCCGCACCGGTCGGGAACACCCGGAAGCCCGCCTGCTCGACGGCTTGGACAGCACGTCCCGCGACTGCCACCTGGTGTCCGCGAGCGGCGAGAGCACGCGCGACGGGCACCATCGGGTCGAAGTGCCCACGGCCGCCGACGAAGGAGAAGAGGAAGCGCATTCGGAGCAACGTAGTACGTCCTCCGCGGTGCGGCGCCGTGGTTTTCCGGTCGCTCGGAGTCGTCCGGAGGGGGCGGGCGCGACGCGACGGCGGTGATGGGCACACTGGTAGCCGCACGAGCGGCCGGAAGGGACAGCTGATGACGCACGCACCGGACCCGGATGCCCCCGAGGGCGTCGACCTCGAACGCCCGAACGCGGCGCGGATCTACGACTGGTTCCTCGGCGGCACCGCCAACTGGGCCATCGACCGCCAGTTCGGTGAGCAGGCGGTCCAGACCTTTCCGATGATCAAGACCATCGCGAAGGCCGGCCGCGAGTTCCTCGGCCGGGGCGTGCGGTATATGACCGAACAAGGCATCGACCAGTTCCTCGACATCGGTTCCGGTGTGCCGACAGTGGGCAACGTGCACCAGATCGCCACCACGGTGAACCCGAATGCCCGTTGTGTCTATGTCGACAACGAACCGGTCGCGGTCGCGCACTCGCAGATCCTGCTGGAACGCGAGGGCGTCGCCGACCGGCACGCGGTGCTGCAGGGCGATCTGCGCAATCCGAGCGACATCTGGAACCGGGCGCTGGAAACCGGCGCACTGGACCCGAAGCGCCCGATCGGGCTGATCATGGTCGGGGTGCTGTACTTCATCGGCCGGGACGAGCCGGCCGCGGAGATCGTGCAGAAGTACCTGTCGCTGCTGCCGTCCGGCTCGTACTTCCTGTCCTCCCACCTCACCATCGACGGCGTGGAAACCCCCGACGGCGAGCTGCGCGAGCGGATCCACGAGCAGTACAAGCGATCGAGCACCCCGTTCCACTACCGCACGCGCGCCGAGTTCGGCGAGTTCTTCACCGGCCTGGAGCTGGTGGACCCCGGCATCGTCTGGGTCCCGGACTGGCACCCGGAGGCGGGCGACTCCCGCAACGGCGACCGGATGGCGGGCAACCCGTCGTTCAGCGGCGGAATCTGCGGCCTCGGCCGGAAACCCTGACCCGAGCCGCCGGCCACCCCTCGTCTCGGACCGACCCTCGCGGAACCCGAAAAGCGCCCCCGGTGCATCCGGGGGCGCTGGTGGTCCTCAGGTGCCGGACTAGCCCAGGCCGTGCAGCAGCTGGACGCTGGTCTCCAGCGGCCGGGCTGCCCGCACCAGGTCGGGCTGGCGTGGTGCCGGGACGTCGAAATCGGTGTCCAGTGGCTGCGTGGTGCGCAACGGGGCTTGGATCAGGCTGAAACCGAAGCGGTCGCGCAATTGGTGATTGATCCCACGCCGGCCACGGGTGTGTTCGTCCTCACGCCGGAAGAACGTGGTGAGCCGGACAGCCATGGGAGCACACCCCCAGTTCGGAGAGCGGGGATCGGGGCCGGTCGGCTCCGATCGGATCGGGAGTACGCGCCCGGCCTGTTCCGCCGAGCGGTACGGCACCTCCCGCGGGACTTCCTTCCCGCGGTGACGGTGTCCGCGGCACCCGGATCCACGACCTGGGCAAAGCCGCGCCTCCGCCGCGGCCCGCCGGCCGCACCCGAAGGTGCCCGGTGCGGGTTTCGCGTCTTCGCACTGCCCTGCCCGAGGTCGCCCGTGATCCACTCACCCGGACCGGCTGCCCGGGTCGGTACCGTCCGAGGATGGTCTGAATGTCGTAAGCCATTCACCCACCGTCGGCGCCCCGATCGCTGCGATTAATCCTACTACTGGAATAATCTTCGTGTCGAGATCGGGTCGAGTTGATCACCCGCTTGGCCCTGCGGTGTGGTCCGTAGTGACGCAAAGAAGCCGGGAACGTGCGCCTCGCCGCACGTCCTGCTGAAGGCTCGGAGGTGTGCGACCCATGGCGGATTATCCGTCCTCCCCGGATTACGACCCGAACACGGCGGAGTCGCTGTTCGAGGGCGCAGCCTGGGAGAAGTCGTTCGCCAGCGAGCCCAACGGCGGCAACTGCGTCGAGGTCAACCTGGCCCGTGCCGGCCTGGTGGGCGTGCGCGACACGAAGCTCGGCGCGAGCCCGGTCCTGGTGTTCGACCGCGGCGAGTGGACGGCGTTCCTGGCCGCGGTGAAAGCCGGCCAGTTCGACCTGCCCCCGAGTTCCGGAGGCGACTGATCCACCCGTCCATCGTCCCCTTGGTGAGGGATTGACGAAGTAACGCCTGATCGGGTGGTGCGTACCGCAGGCGGTCGCACTGGGTGAACAGCCGCCGGATGCGTTGCCACGGCCTCAGGGCAGGAAGCGGTACGCCCGGGGATGGGCGCGCAGCCACACGTTCAGTTTCCCGACCCAGCGCATGTGCGCGGTACGCAACGGCGGCGGGACGAGCGTGCCGAGCAGCCGGACCATCCGGCGCGTCCGGGCGAACCGCCGTTCGTCCGCGGCAGTCCACTCCAAGCCCAGCCGGGTACGGAGCTCGGCAGGCACTGTCGCCCGGATCAGGAACATCTGCGCACGGGCGTGCGCCTTCCGGATCGGCCGCCACCACGCGTCCGGTAGCCGTGGGGAAGGTTTTCCCACGGTGGCGATGGTGTCGAACAAGGTGCGGATGGTCTCGTTGGGTCCGAACGACGAGATCGTCTCCCGGTAGTACTGCTCGAATTCCGGCCAGCTCGCCGGTAGGTCACGCTCGCGGACGCCGAGCAGGCGGCCGACGTCGCACATCTGCGCGTAGTACTCGTCCAGCTCCGACGGGGACAGCGGACGGCCGAAGAACCGTTGTGCATCAACCGGAGCCATGACGAGCGTGGCGTGCACCCAGGCGTAAGCGCCGGGGTTCAGCGCGCTGTAACGACGGCCGTCGGCGAAGCCGGTGAACGTGCGGTGCAGCTCTCGCAAGCGGTCCGCCTCGAACCGCGCGCCCTCCGCCCCGCCGTACACGTAGATCGACAGCGACGCGCCGGTCCGCATCAGCCGGGTCCACGGGTCTTCGGTGTAGCCCGAGTGATCGCGCACCCCGGCCGCGACGACGGGGTGCGCGACCTGCAGCACCAGCACCTGCCCGGCGAGCAGCAGATCGCGGAAGTCGCCGAAGTAACGCCAGGCCGCGGTGCCGCGGACGACCGGGGGTGCCACGTCAGTCCCGGTGCAGCAGCATCATCAGCGGTTCGGCGGCCGGCACGTCCGCGCCGGTGGCCAGCCGGCGCAGCTGCAGCCCGGCGATCAACGCGACCACCGGAGCGGCCAGCCGCGCGGGATCCGGCAGGCCGAGCGCACCCAGGATCGTCGTCGCCAGCTCGTCGTAGGCGGCGAAACACCTTCGCGACGCCTCGCGCAGCCCCGGATCCCGTGCGGCCTGCAGGTACAGCTCGTGCGGCGCCAGCTCGTCGGTGCCGAACGGCAGCTGCTCGATCACCTGCTCCACCACGGTCGCGGCCTGCTCCAGGCTGAGGTCGTCGGCCCGGTACCCGTCGACGATCGTGGCCAGCTTGGCCGTTTCCTCCTCGGCGAACAGAAGCATGGCTTCCCGCAGCAACTCGGTCTGGCTGGGGAAGTGGTAGGTGAGCGTGCCGAGCGAGACACCGGCGGCGGCCACGATCCGCCGGTTGGTGAGTCCGCCGACGCCCTGCTCGCCGACCACCCGCAGGGTCGCGCGCAGGATCGCGTCGCGCGTGTTCACCACGCCCGCGCGGGCTGGCGTTCCGGCCACCGCTGTACCTCTTCCAGTTGCGCGGCAACGGAAATCAGCCGCTCCTCGGCGTGTGACGGGCCGAGCAGCTGGACCCCGAGCGGCAACCCGTCCGCGGTCTGCCCGGCCGGCACGTTCACGCCCGGCCAGCCCAGCACGTTCCAGGGCCAAGCGTAGGGGCAGGCCGCGATCATCGTCTGGTCGGTCTGCCAGCCGGAAAGCCCGTCGAAGCTGCCCACCGCGGGTGGTGGAGTCGCGGTGGTCGGCGTCAGCAGCACGTCGACGTCGCCGAACACCGCGCCGATACGGCGGCGCAGCACCGGTTCCAGCGCCCGCGCGAGTTTCAGTGCCGGCCCGGCGAGCAGGCCGCCGTGGTGGGCGTTGGCCCGGGTGCGCGGGTCGAGCGCGGCCCGCTCGGGCACCCGCCGCGTCCAGTCGCGCACGCCGGTGAGCGAGCGGGGGAGAAAGGTCAGGCCGATCAGTCCGTAGCCCGGCTCGACCGGCACGATCTCGTGACCCAGCCCGGCGAGGTGTTCGGCAGTGCTGCGCAACGCCGACTCGACCACCGGATCGAGCTGGGTTTTCGTTGCGGTGAAGGGAATTCGTGTGGACAGGCCGATGCGCAACCGGCCGGGTTCCCTCCTGGCGGCGGACCGGAACGCGGTGCCGGTGCCCGCGGTGACGTCCAGCAGCGTGGCCGCGTCGGCCACCGTGCGGGCCAGCGGGCCGAGCACGGTGAGGCCGTGGAACAGTTCGCCGCCGGTCGGGATCCGCCCACGTTGCGTCTTGATGCCGACCAGCCCGGTCCACGCCGCGGGAATGCGCACCGAACCGGCGCCGTCCGAGCCGAGCGCGGCGGCCACGATCCCGGCCGCGACCGCGGCGGCCGAACCGCCCGACGAACCACCCGGCGTGTACGCCGGCTGCCACGGATTCCGCGTCGCGCCGAACGCCGGACCCTCGGTGTAGGGCCACTGGCCCAGCTCCGGCGTGTTGGTCTTGCCGATCAGCACGGCGCCGGCCTGCTTCAGCCGTGCGACCGCCGGCGCGTCGGTCGTCGCGGCCGGGAACTCTCCCGGGCAGCCGAACGCGGTGGGCAGGCCGGCGAGGTCGATGTCGTCCTTGATCGCGACCGGGATGCCCAGCAACGGCGCCCGGTCGCCACGGTCGCGGCGCCGGTCGGCCTCGGCCGCCTCGGCGAGTGCCTCCTCGTCGCGCAACCGGCGGAACGCGTTCAGCACCGGCTGGCTGGCGTGTGCCCGGGCGAGCGCGGTCTCGGTGAGCCGTACGGCCGTGACCGCGCCCGCGTCGAGCGCGGCGGCCTGCTCGGCGAAGGTGGCGAAGTCCGTCGTTGCGGAAGTCATCGGCAGCTCCCGTTCTCCCGTTCGTTCGAACGAACGTATCACGGTGCCGCTCCGCCGGTTACCGTGTGCTCACCACGCCAGCCGTTGCCCGGAGGATCGATGACGTTCGAGTTCGACCGCTTTCCCGCTCTCGACTCCTTCCCCCGGGCCGGGCTCGGGCACGGGCCGACCCCGCTCGTCCCGGCGCCACGGCTGGGCGAAGCGCTCGGCCTGCCGCACCTGATGCTCAAGCGCGACGACGTGCACCCGCTCGGTGCCGGCGGCAACAAACTGCGCAAACTCGACTTCCACCTGGGAGCCGCGCTCGCCTCCGGAGCCGACACGGTGATCACCTTCGGCGCCCTCCAGACCAATCACGGCCGGCAGACGGCCGCGGCCTGTGCCCGGCTGGGGTTGCGGTGCGAACTGGTGCTCACCGCGAGGGTGCCGCGTTCCGGCGCGGCCTACGAGGAGTCCGGCAACATCCCGCTCGACCTGCTCTTCGGCGCCCGCGTCCACACCTGCGCCGACGAGAGCGAGACCGCATCGACGTACGAAGCGCTTGTCGAGGAGGCAGCCGCGGAAGGGCGCAAAGTCGTCACGATCCCGGTCGGTGGGTCCGACCCACTCGGCGTTCTCGGCTACGTCTCGGCCACCCACGAACTCGCTGTGCAGCTGTCCCACCTGGGTGTGGAGCGCGCGCGGATCGTCGGCCCGCACGCCAGCGGCGCGACCGCGGCGGGTCTCGCGCTCGGCTCGGCCGTGCTCGGCTCGCTCGACGTGGACATCGCCTGCGTGAGCCATCCGCTCGACGAGGCCGAGGAGAACCTTGCCGAACTGGTCACCGGGGCGGCGCAGCTGCTGGGCATCGACCCACCCACGCTGGAGCACGTGTGGATGAACGACAGCACGATCGGCGAGGGCTACGGGATTCCGGCGGCCGAGACGTGGGGTGCGCTGCGGTTGTTCGGCCGGACCGAAGGTGTGGTGCTGGATCCGGTCTACACCGGCAAGGTCGCCGCGGCACTCGTGGAATGGGCCGCGGAGGGCCGGTTCTCGCCCGAGGAGACCGTGGTGTTCGTGCACACCGGCGGTCTCCCCGGGCTGTACGGCTACGCGCCCGAGTTCACAGCCGCGATGCGGGAGTGACGGCGAGCTCGGCCCGTGCCGATTCGGTACGCACCGCGACCCGGACCAGCACCAGCAGCAGCGCGACGTCGGTGAGGAGCGTGAGCCGCTGGGTGAGCCCGACCGGCAGCACCTGGGTGAGCAGGTGGAACGGGGCGATCCCCGCCTCGTCCAGCCGGACGAACAGGAAGCTCAGGCCGAACGACGCCACGGCCGTGAGCCCGTACCGCAGCCAGCGCACCACGAACGCGCGTTCCGCCGTGCCACGCAACGGATCCAGCATGGCGATCGCAGCTCCCGGCAGGCTCATGAATGCGATCAGGCACGAGTACAGGTGGATCTCGCCGCTCACCGGGTCGGGACTTTCCGGGTAGCTGGCCGGAAACACCGCGGCGGTGGCCAGGCCGAGTGCCCACAGCGTGAGCAGCAGTTTCGTCGTGCGGGTCGTCGGCACGCCGGCCGCGGCCAGCGCGCCGAGCACCGCGATCGAGCCGACCGAGAGGGAGAGCACGCTGGCGCCGAGCATCCCCTCGCCGTGGTCGGTGATCGTGTAACTGGACAGCGTGTCGTAGAGCGGATCGTGTGAGCTGACGACGTGCAGCACGGTGATCGTGAACAGGGACCAGGCGATCGCCGCGAACGCGGCCAGCCGCCAGGCCCGTACCCCCAGCAAGTTCCCCATGGGTCCATCGTTGCCGGTCCGCGCTCCGGCGTGATCAGGGAAAACCCTGAACTGGACCCCTATTCGAACTCGGCGAGCACGAGCACCTGGTCGTCGTGCCGTTTCGCGCGGGGCCAGCGCACGCAACCGGCGTCCTGGACCTCTGCCTCGCGCACCGCGTCCAGCACGGCGTCGGGACCGGCGTTCCGGGCGCGGCGCAGCACTTCCGGCCAGTCGAAGAGCCGGTACTCGTCCACGCCGATCGAGACGCCGTCGGTGGCGATCAGCACCGCGTCGACGTCCGCGCGCGGCCACACCCGGCGCACCGCCTTGTACGCGGCCGCGGGTTCGGCTTCGGCGACCCAGAACCCGCCCTCGGCATTGCGGCGGCGACGGACGTCGGCACCGGTCTGCAGCAGGCCGTCGTCGCGGAGCGACAGCAACCGGTCGTCGGAAACGGCATCGGTACCGAACCGGCCGAACCCGACGACCGGGCTGTCGGCCAGTACCAGAGCCTCCACTTCGGACTCGTCCCAGCGCAGCATCGACACCGTGCTCGACGGGGAACGACCGGGCACCAGCCGGTGCTCCCGCGCGACCGAGCTGATCGCGTCCGCCAGCGCGACGCCGAGATCCTCCCGCGGCCGGGCACGCAGCTCGTCGGCGAGCTGCCGTACGAGCAGCCCCGCGTACCAGCCACCGGAGGGCAACTCGGGACTCGGCGAGGTCGCGCCGTCCAGCACGAGCACGGCGCGCTCGAGCACCACGACGTAGTCCTCGCTCGGCCGCGGCCGGCCATCCGCACCGACCCCGGCCCGCTCGGCGATCGAGATCTCGGCCATTCGCCGACTCTAACCCGCTGTGGCGCGCGAAAGCGGACCATCGATGTCAATTGAGGTTGACACGGCGAGTGTGTCAACCTAGATTGACACTCATGACAGAAGCGACGGACCTGGCCGCCCGCGCCGGTGACCGTGATCCGCGAGTCGGGTTGCGGGCGGTGGCGGCGCTGCGGCGGCTGCTGGAGCAGTTGGAGGACGTGCAGGTGCGCAGTGCGCGGATGCACGGCTGGTCTTGGCAGGAGATCGCGGCCGAGCTGGGAGTCAGCCGGCAGGCCGTGCACAAGAAGCACGGGAGGCACTGATGTTCGAACGATTCACCCGGGACGCGCGGATGGCCGTGGTGGAGGCGCAGGAGGCAGCTCAGGAGGCCGGTGCCCGCGAGATCTCCGCGCAGGCGGTGTTCGCCGGTCTCGTCCGGGTGCGCGACGGCAGCGCACTGCGGTTGCTGGTGGAACTGGGCGTGTCCAAGGAGGACGTCGACGCCGAGCTCCACCGGGTCGCCCGCCGCGGCGGGATCAGCGACTCGGACGCCGAAGCGCTCACCGAGCTGGGGATCGACGTGGACCAGATCGTCCAGTGCGTCGAGCAGGCCCACGGCCCGGGCGCGCTCGCCGGCCCCCGGCGGCGCTCACGGCGCAGTCACCTGCGCTTCACCGACGACGCGAAGCGGGCGTTGGAATCGAGTGTGCTCGAGGCCGTGGAGCTCGGCGGCAAGGATCTGGGACAGGAACACCTGCTGCTCGCGTTGGTCCGGCAGCGTGGACCGGTCGCGGATTTCCTGGCCACCCGTGGGGTCGACTACGCCGCGCTGCGCCGCGCCATCACGCAGGCGGGCTAATGCTGTTGCTGTTCCTGCGCCCCGGCCCGCCAAGTGACCAGCGGCAGCAGCACCTGGGTGAGCGGGCCGATGGTGAGCGCGTAGAGCACGGTGCCGAGGCCGGCGGTGCCGCCGAGCAGCCAGCCCACGGCGAGCACGGTGACCTCGATCCCGGTGCGCACCAGCCGGACCGACCAGCCGGTGCGCGCCGTGAGCCCGGTCATCAGGCCGTCACGGGGACCCGGGCCGAGCCGGGTGCCGACGTAGACCGCGGTCGCCACCGCGTTCAGCACGACGCCGCCGACCAGCAGCACGATCTGCCACGCGAGCACGTGCTGGTCCGGCAGGACGGCGCGGATCGCGTCGACGGTCACCGCGATCACCACGACGTTCGCGACGGTGCCGATGCCGGGCCGTTGCCGTAGCGGAATCCACAGCAGCAGCACGAACACCGACGCGATCGCGGTGACCGTGCCGAAGCTCAGGCCGGTGATCTTGGTCAGGCCCTCGTGCAGTACGTCCCACGGGTCCAGTCCCAGGTGTGCGCGGGTGAGCATGGCCATGCTGGCGCCGTAGAGCGCGAGGCCGCCGAACAGTTGCGCGCCTCGGCGCACCGGGGCCCGGCGAAGGGGAAGCGGACTCAGATCGATGACTGCCACTTCTCCACTATTGGTCATCATTGGCCTGGTAAACCATGGCCAATACTGGATAATTGGCCTGATGGACTCGCAGATGCCTCTCGGCGGCCGGATTTCAGGCGCGAGATTGGCCACCTTGCTGGGGGAGTGGCGGCGTCGCGGTTCCCGCCACGGTGCCGCCGACCTCGCCGCCGCGGTCGAGCTGCACGTGCTCGACGGTCAGCTTCCGATCGGCACGAGGCTGCCCGCGGAGCGGGAGCTGGGCGACGCGCTCGGCGTCAGCCGCACGCTGATCGGCGCCGCGCTGGATCGGTTGCGCGACAGCGGTCTCGTCGCCAGCCGTCGCGGTGCCGGGTCCTGGGTGGCCGGAGCCGGACACCGGGAAGCGGAGCCGCCCGCTCGCACCGACCTGCTCGATCTGGCCCGGGCGGCGCCACCCGCGCTGCCCGAGCTGATGGCCGCCGTCGACGCCGCACGGCGCGCGCTGGTCGAGTACGCCGGCGGCAACGGCTACTTCACCGGCGGCCTGCCGCGGCTGCGGGAACGGATCGCCGAGCGCTACGCGGCGCGGGGCCTGCCGACCACGCCGGACCAGATCATGGTGACGTCCGGGGCGTACTCCGCGTTCGTGCTGTGCCTGCGCATGTTGACCGGGCCGGGGGACCGGGTGCTGCTCGAGCAGCCGACGTATCCGAACGCGATCGACGCCGTGCGGGCCTCGCACGCGCTGCCCGTGCCGGTGGCCCTCGACCCGCTCCGCGGCTGGGATCCGGCCGGGATCGAGGCCGCGCTCCGCCAGGCCGCGCCGCGGTTCGGCTACCTCGTCGTGGATTTCCAGAACCCGACCGGACTGCGCCTGGACGCGGCGGGCCGGGAGCGGCTCGGCGGGCTGCTGGCCCGGTCGCGCACCCCGGTGGTGGTCGACGAGTCGCTGGTGGAACTCGACTACGAGGGCGATCCGGTGGAGGGGCCACCACCGTTGGCCGCGTTCGGCGGGGACACGGTGCTCAGCGTCGGATCCGCGGCCAAATCGCAGTGGGGTGGCCTGCGGCTGGGCTGGATCCGCGCGTCGAGTGATCTGCTGGACCGATTGCTGTCCCCGCGGTTCGCCGTCGACCTCGGGGCGCCGGTGTTCGACCAGCTGGTGCTGGCCGAGCTGCTGGAACCGGACGGGTACGCCGCGCTCGCCCGGCGGCGGGTCCAGCTGCGCGAACAGCGGGACACACTCATGACAGCCCTGCGCACCCACTGTCCTGAGTGGACGTTCGAGGTGCCGGCCGGCGGACTGTCGCTGTGGTGCCGGCTGCCCGAGCCGATGAGTACCCGGCTGGCGGTGTCGGCGGCGAACCACGGCGTTCAGCTGGCGCCCGGTTCACGCTTCGGTGTGCACGGCGGCCTGGAGCGGTGGCTCCGGCTGCCGTTCGGACTGCCGCGGGAGCAGCTGCCGGAGGCAGTGCGGCGGGTCGCCGCGGCCGCGGCTTCGGTGCGGGGCTGCGCCGACGTGCCCGCGGTGCACGTGCCGGTGACGTAGAACAGCCGGTGCACCGGAGGAGCCCTGCCACTCCAGGGAGGGTGGCGGTCTCGCGTCCGGCGCACCGGCTGTTCGTCCGCTCTCGGTGGAGCGGACGCCGCGGCGGGTTCCCGGCACAGCCCCTCGAAGTGCCGGGAATCGCCGACGGCTCAGGCGAGCTTCGGTTGGCGCAGGTTCCCGCTCGGCGCGGTGAGCGGAAACCTCCGGAGCACGCCTGCGTGGGGTCCCGGCACCGCGGGGGCAGCGCGGTGCCGGGACCGGGACCCGAACCGGCCGGGCGCGGTCGGCCGGTCGGGAAGCACAGTGGTCACAGACATGGATCAGCCCCTGGGAGGTTCGTGCTGGGGGCGAGCCGGACGCGTCGAGGCCGCGAAGTTGATCTTGGTTTGGGCGTGGCTCTCCCCGGAGGACCGGTCTGTGCGGTCAGTCCGGGGAGGTGGTGGGCAGGGCGGCGTCCCTGCCGGCGCCCGCGACCTCGTGGTCGCGGCTGACGCCGATGAGCTTCAGCTGGGTGACGGTGTCGCCGTCCGCCGCGACGGCGAACGGAAGCCGGGCCCCACCGGACCCGTCGTGGCCCGGGCTGGAAGCCGCGGCCGGCGCACTGGGCGCGCTCGGCGTCGCGGGCAACCCGCCGCCGCTGCCACTGCCCCCACCGGCGACATGGGCGCGATCGGTCCCGGAATGCTTCTCCGGGACGGCCTGGTCCGTGCCGCCGGCCTCGGCGGTCTTCGAGGTTTTCCGGATCGGCACCACTGTGACCGTCTTGACGGCTTTGGCCGCCTGCTTCTGCGCAGGAGCCGAGCCGGTGTGCGGCACGCTCGCGGGCTGGGTGACCGGCAGCGGCGCGGTCACCACGACGCTCCCGCTGCCCGACCCACCGTCGAGCACCGGCCCGACGACGTCCCCGATGGGCAGCAACGGCGCCGTCACCCCGTCCGCACCGGTTCTGATCCCGGTCACGCCGTCGACGGTGGTGAACGTGCTGGTGAACAGGTCGTCGAGGGTCGCGTCGAGGTTGGCGCTGAGGGTTCCGCCGAGCACGCTGTCCAGCAAGCCCTGCCGCCGCTCGGCCGCGGTTTCACCGCCCGCCGCCGTGAGCCCGGCGATGGAGTGGTCAGCGATCGCGGCACCAGCAGTGGACTGCCCCGCGGACGGCGAGGTGCCGGCACCGGATCCGTCGTTCACGGGGGAAGTGGAGGGTGGCCCACCTGTCGTCGTGGGCGCGATGCCGGACGGGTTGCCGATTGCGGTCGGGTCGGTTGTCGTTTCGCTGCTGGAGCTGCTGGACGGATTGCCGGAGGCGCCGGACGGGTTGCCGATTGCGGTCGAATAGGTTGGCGTTTCGCTGCCGGTGCTGCCGGTGCTGCCGGTGCTGCCGGTGCTGCCGGTGCTGCCGGTGCTGCCGGTGCTGCCGTGCCCGCTCGCCGTCGCCGCGCTGGTCGGCTTGCTGCCTGCTGTGGTGTGCACCGTGGTCGTGCCGGATGACGTGGTGTGCCCACGTATCGCGTTCGGCCCGGCTTTCCCCGCGTCAGCGCTGTGGGCGCTGTGGGCAGAGCTGTCCCCCGAAGCTCTGTGCCCGGCACCTCGATGCCCGGCCGCGGAACGGTGTGCGGGGGAGTGCTCCGCCTTGTCGCCATCGGACGGAGAAGACCAGGTCAGCGTCCCCGACGTATCGGGTATCGCGTGTTTGTTCCCCTGTTCGCCGGCCTGGTGCGCGGCGGCCGCGGGGTGGTCGTCCGATCCGGACGGGCGCTCGTCCGCCGAGGCGTTCGGCTGGGACAGCGCCGCGCCGAGCAGCCAGCCGGCCACCGCGAGCCCGCCGGCCAGCGCGATCCGCGCGGCCGGGCGAGCGATCGGCGCGGCCCATGGCCGGGGCCGGCGTCCGTGCATCGGGGCGGGTTCGGTGTCGGTGCCTCGGGGCCGGGAGCCGGCGATCGTCCCGAGTGGACCGCCGGGCAGGGCGAGAGGTGCGACGTCGTGCATGGCTGCCATGCCGCTCACGCCACCACCACCGTCCGCGCCTGAAGCTCATGCGCCCCACCGCACGAGTCTGATCTTGCTGGGGTTCTCTTCCGGCCAGGTCGCAGGTCCCCCGGGGCTGCCCTCTTTCTAGCACCGGTGGCGAGTGTTTCATCTCTCCCGCGCACGATCCACCCCGTTAGGCGGAACGTCGCCACCGCACCCTCGCTCCGGACGGCCGATGTTGATCACTGAGCGTGGTCCCGACGGCTCGGTCTACGGCCATCCGGGGCCCGATTCGCGGCCGTCATCCGGTCGTTGACCTGATGTTTGCGGGCTGAACCACTCTGGGTACGACGCCGCCGCGGGTCCGTCGCCGGGTATCGGGCGGTAATGATCAGACCAGTTTCCGCAGTCGCTCGACGGCCTCGTCAATGACTTCATTCCGTTTGCAGAACGCGAACCGCAAGAGGTGTTTCCACTCATCCGGGTGATCTGTGAAGACGTTCACCGGAACGGCGACGACGCCGACGCGTTCCGGCAGTGCCCAGGCCAGTTCCGCGGCGTCGGAGAAACCGAGCGGGCGTACGTCGGCGGTCACGAAATAAGTACCGAAGCTCGGACGTACGGCGAATCCCGCATCGGCGAGCCCAGCGGACAGTCGATCCCGCTTCTCCTGCAAGCTCGTACGGAGGTCCTCGACCCAATCCAGCTCGTTCTCCAGCGCGTAAGCGACGGCTGGTTGCAACGGCCCGCCGGAAACGAACGTGATGAATTGTTTCGCCGCCTTCACGGCTGCGACCAGTTCCGCGCTCGAGCAGACCCAGCCGATTTTCCAGCCGGTGCAGTTGAACGTCTTGCCCGCGCTGGAAATGGCCACGGTCCGTTCCCGCATCCCGGGCAGCGAGGCGAGCGGCACGTGCTCGCCGCCGTCGAAGACGAGGTGCTCGTAGACCTCGTCGGTGACCGCGACCAGATCGTGTTCGACGCACAGGCGCGCGACCTCGGAGAGTTGCGCGCGGGAGAACACCGTGCCGGTGGGATTGTGGGGTGAGTTCAGCAACACTGCCCGCGTGCGTGGCGTGATCGCGGCGCGGAACGCGTCGAGGTCGAGTTCGAGCCGGCCGTCGCCGGCCTCGGTCAGGCCGATGACGCGTCGCTGCGCGCCGGCCATCGCGACGGCCGCGGCGTACGAGTCGTAGTACGGCTCGACCACGATGACCTCGTCGCCGGCCTCGGTGAGCGCGAGCAGGGTGGCCGTGATGGCCTCGGTCGCCCCGGCTGTGACCAGGACCTCGGTGTCCGGATCGTAGTCGGTGCCGTATCGCTGCCGGTGCCGCGCGATCGCGGCGCGCAGCTCCGGGCGGCCTGGACCCGGCGGATACTGGTTGTCGCCGCCGAACAGGGAGTTCTTCGCCGTTTCGAGCATGCCGGCCGGGCCGTCGGTGTCCGGGAAGCCCTGGCCGAGGTTCACCGCGTCGTGCCGTACGGCGAGCGCCGTCATCTCGGCGAAGACGGTCGCGGTGAACGGGCGGAGGCGGGGGACGAGAGCTGGTTCACGCACGAAGATGCATCCTCACGGACAATGGTGCGGTGGAGCAACTCACCCCGCAGAAGGTCACGCCCGCCGATCCGCCCGGCGGAGCGGAGGCAGAGGCAGGCAAACGGCGTGCGCTGCGCAAGATGAAGCTGGTCGCGCTGGGCTTCCTCGCCGGCGCAACGGTGCTCTTCCTGCTCGCGAGCTGGGCGGAGTCGGCGGGCTGGCCGAGCTGGGTCGGCTACGTGCGCGCGGCCGCCGAAGCGGGCATGGTCGGCGCGCTCGCGGACTGGTTCGCGGTCACTGCGCTGTTCCGGCATCCGCTCGGCCTGCGCATCCCGCACACCGCGATCATCCCGAACAAGAAGGATCAGCTCGGCAGCAGTCTCGGCGACTTCGTCGGCTCGAACTTCCTCTCCGAGGACGTCATCCGCGACAAACTGCGCCGGATCGGCATCGCGCGCCGGCTCGGCGGCTGGCTGGCGCAGCCGGACAACGCCGAACGGGTCACCTCGGAACTGGCCACGGTGGTGCGCGGCGCGGTCACCGTGCTGCGGGACGAGGACGTGCAGGCGATCATGGAACAGGCCGTGGTCAAGCGCGTGATCGACCGGCCGTGGGGGCCGCCGCTGGGCAAGATCCTCGCGGGGGTCTTCGAGGACGGGGCGCACCACAAGCTCGTCGACCTGATGTGCGATCGCGCCTACGAATGGGTCCGGGACAACCACCAGACGATGCTGCGCGTGGTCTCCGACCGCGCCCCGAGCTGGTCGCCGAAGTTCGTCGACGAGATGCTCGCGGACCGGGTGTACGGCGAGGTGCTGACGTTCGCGTGGGCGGTGAAGACCGACGTCAACCACCCGATGCGGCTGGCGCTGGACAAGTTCCTCGGCGAGTTCGCCCAGGACCTGCAGACCGATCCGCAGACCATGGAGCGGGCCGAGCAGGTCAAGGGCCAGATCGTGCACCACGCGGAGGTGCAGAAGCTGATCGGTTCCGCGTGGGCCACGGCCAAGGAAATGCTGCTGAACGCCGCCGAGGACCCGTCGAGCGAACTGCGCGTCCGCGTCCGGACGAGCCTGCGCTCCCTCGGCGAACGCCTGACGTCGGACGAGACGCTCACCGCGAAGGTCGACGGCTGGGTGGAAGGCGCGGCGGCCTACCTGGTGGCCAACTACTCCAGCGAGATCACCACGATCATCTCCGACACCGTCGAACGCTGGGACGCCGAGGAAACCTCCCGCAAGATCGAACTCCAGGTAGGCAGGGACCTGCAGTTCATCCGCATCAACGGCACGGTGGTCGGCGCACTGGCCGGCCTGGTCATCTACGCGGTGGCGCAGCTGCTGTTCTGAGCCGGTGAGTCGGTGAGTCGGTGGCTAGTGGGCTGGTGAGCCGGTGGCTAGTGGGCTGGTGAGCTGGCGGGAGGCGACGCAGGCACTGGGTCGGTGAGCCGATGAGGGCGACGCAGGCCCTGGGCTCGGTGGGCAACAAGCTCCGCTGACCCTTTGTCCCGCAACGGCTCCTCCCCGGATTCACCCGGGGAGGAGCCGTTGCGTCTCTGGTGGGGTTGCGTTTCTGGTGGGCATGCGTCGGTTGCAGTGAGCCAGTGAGTCGCTTGTCAGGAGCCAGGAGCCAGGAGCCAGGAGCCAGGAGCCAGGAGCCGGTTGCCGCAGGCCGCACGCCGCAAGTCATGAGTCGGTTGCCGCACGCCGCACGCCGCACCGCACCCCCGCACACCGCACCGCACCCCCGCACACCGCACCGCACCCCGCAAGTCATGAGTCGGTTGCCGCGAGCCGCAAGTCATGAGTCGGTTGCCGTGGCGCGGGGCCGGACGGTGGGCGGACGGACACGTCGCCGTACACGGGGCTCCGTCGGCGCTCACCACCCATACGCTTCCGGTGCTTCCAGCGAAGCCGTAGCGAGTACGCAGGGCGGCCGATCGTGTGCGATCCGCTTCAATACCACACTTGCCGGCCAGCTAGACCAGTTGTCCACAGGAAGCTGAGTTATCCCCGGGGTTATCCACAGGAATTCACGGTGATGGCCTAATCGGTATCCACAAGTTGTGGGCATCCAGTGCCGGTGCACATGCATATGTAGGGCCTGTGGGCAGGTTGTCCACAGGGACTCAGTTGTGCACAGAGGCCGTGCGGGCGCGCCAGGAGCGTGCTTTTTCGCGGTTGCCGCACACGCGCATCGAGCACCAGGTGCGGGAGCGGTTGCGGGATTCGTCGTAGAAGGCCCAGAGGCAGTCGTCGGCGGGGCAGATCTTGAGACGAACCCAGTCGCCGCGGACGGTGAGCCGGGTGGCCGCGGCCAGGACCGCCGTGACCGCGTCAGGGGTGATCAGGGCCGGGCCGCTGTCGGTCAGCGAAAAACGAAGCGGCACGTCGAGGGGGCGGACGGTCAGCCGCGGATCTCCGAGCGCCGCGCGGAGGCTGTCTCGCGCGGCGCGGGCCTCCGCGACATCGTTCGGCGCCACTTCGCGGTCCTCGGACCAGCGGCGCCAGCCTTCGGGATCGTCCAGCAGATCGGCGCCCCGCTCGAGGTCGACGGTGTTGAGGAAGGCGACCACCAGGCAAGCATCGGTGTGCACCGGACCAGTGTACGGGCGAAAAACCTCGCGACCTGGACCGCTAACCTCTATTGCCCGTTCACAGGTTACTAGTCGAAAGGTGAGCGGGCATGAGTGTGATCCCGACGTTCGGCGGCGTGGCGGTCGACTGTCCCGACCCGGTGGCCCTCGCGGGCTTCTACCGGACGGTCCTTGATTGGGACGAACCCAAGGTCGCCGAGGACGGTCAGTGGGTCACTCTGGTGAATCCCCGCGGCGGAGCCCGCTTGGAATTCCAGCGTGTGCCGGACTATCGAGCGCCGAAGTGGCCGTCGCCGGACGAGCCGCAGCAGGCCCACCTGGACTTGGACGTCACCGACCTGGAGGCGGCTCACCAGCGTGTTCTCGAACTGGGCGCGACTTTGCTGGACGACTCGCCGAGGTCGTTCCGCGTCTATGCCGATCCGGTGGGCCACCCGTTCTGTCTGTGTGCCTGCTGACGGGAAGCGGCACGTCCGCGTAGCCTGTGTTGCGTGATTTGTCCGAAGTGTCAGAACATGATGCGTACGGTCGACAAGACCGGTATCCACATCGAGCAGTGCGAGGGCTGCCGCGGGATTTTCCTGGACCGTGGCGAGCTGGAGCAGATCGTCGGCGCCGAGAACTCGTTCTACGGGCACCAGCCGCAGCCCTACGCTCCGCCGGCCGCGCACTCCGGCCGCCCCGATTCGCCGCGTCCGTACCGAGACGGTGGCGGCCATGGTGATTCGCCGCGGCCCTACCCCGGTGGCGGCCACGGTGACCTGCCGCGCCCGTACCCGGGCGGTGGCTATAGCGACTCGCCACGCCCGTACCGCGGGGGCCATCCGGACTCGCCGCGGCCGTATCGCGGTGGCGGATTCGCGGATTCCCCGCGTCCTTACGGCGGCCACCGTGGCTATTCGGATTCCCCGCGCGCTTACGGCGGGCGCCGTAAGCGCAGTTTCCTCGAGAACCTCTTCGACTGAGTTGTCCACAGGTGGATTACCGGCCGCGCTCGATCTTCGGGTGTGCCCGGCTTGTGGAGACCGAGCCCGTTGTCCACAGGTCGACGGGGCGACACTGCGCTGTGGATTGTGCGGCCACCGATGGCCGTTTCGCCGGCTGCCACTGTTCGCGCTGACCGGACCGAGCGCGGCGGGAAAGTCCACGGTCGGCCCGCGGCTGGCGGAGCGGCTGGCCGGGGACGCCCTGGTGCTGGAGCAGGACGTCCTGTGGACAGGTGCGTTGCAGGAGGATGTGCCGGGCCATCCGGCGTTCCGCGCCACGTGGTTGCGAATGGCGGCGATGCTGCATCAGAACGGCAGTCCGGTCGTGTTGTGCGGGACGGTGGCGCCGCAGGAGCTGGAACCCCTGCCGGAACGGGTCTTCTTCGCGGATGTGCACTACCTCGCGCTGGTGGCCGACAACGAAACCCTCCGCGCGCGCCTGCGTGCCCGCCCGGCTTGGCGCGAATGGGACGAACCCCGCATCGACGAAATGCTGGAGTTCAACCTGTGGATACGCGGTCAGGTCGACTCCATCGACACGACCGAGGCGCCAGTGAGTGACGTCGTGACGGCTGTGGAGAAGTGGGTCAGGTCGAACCTACCGACCTGACCGGCTGCTCCTCCCGTCATTCCGCCGCCTGCTGCAGGGGTGCCCGCCGCCTGCTGCAGGGGTGCCCGGTGGCTACTGCCGGGATGTCCGGCGCCTGCTGCTGGGATGCCCGGCGGATGCTGCTGGGATGACCGGCGCCTGTTGTCGGGATGACCGGCGACCAGGGAACTCTGCAATTCACGCTGCCCGGGACCTAGCTTGGCTGAGGGTTTTCCGGCCGGAGTCTGCAGAACCGCGCCATTGCAGACCGCGCGATTGCCGAACGCGTCGTCTACCGGCGTGCTGCCGTCCGCCTCAGTCGGGGAAGGGATAGCCACGGAAGGGCCGGCCTGTGGGGCCCGATCGCCCGCTCTGCCGTCGCCCGCGTTCCGCCGTCGCCGCGTTTTCGGCCTTGCAAGCCAGCACCAGCGCCTCGGTAGACCTACGGAGCGGTAAACAGCGGCGTCTCGGTGGGCCGCACCTACAAAGCGCAGCAGCGGCTCGGTTCGCCGCACCTACGAAGATGGATCGGCCCACGAGGTGCGATAACGCCCCGCCTGACGTCGGTACGCGCCTGGTGAGGGGTGGGAGGCCTGACACTGCCGGTCAAGTCGCCGGAACGTCCGCGCTTGGAACGTCCGCGCTTCGAACGTCCGCGTCGCGTCTCCGTCCTTGTTCCGGTCCTCGATGCGGCACTTCCAGTCCGGCACGTCGGCGTCAGCCGGCTCGTCGGGCACACGACGCTGCGACCGTCCTCGCGTTGCGACGGCTTGCCACGCGCGCAACCGTTGCCGCCGGTATGTCCGGACCGGCGCAGGGTCGCGACGTGGAAGCTTAGGCCGCAGACGTTCCTGATCGTCCCGCTGTGACCGCTGCGGCCGTTGAGGCTGCAAACGATTCCCGGGTGTTTCGCACGAGCATTCGCCGTGCAAGCCGTGTATTTCGGGTGTGGGCGGCTACAAGCCTGAGCCCAATCGCTCCAGCAAGGGGGCTGCCGCGGTCAGTGCCTTGAGTTCCGCGGAGGTGAACTGTTCGTCCAAGACCTGAGCCAATTGCGCGGTCCGGGCGTTTCGCTTGTGGCGCAGCATTTCCTGGCCGGCGGCGGAAACGGTCAGTACTGCTCGGCGGCCGTCGTTCGGGTCGGGGTGGCGTTCGACCAGACCGCGGTCTTCCAGGCTGTTCACGGTGGTGCCCATGGCCTGTGCGGTGATCTGTTCGGCCCGGGCGAGTTCGGCTGCGGTCGTCGGGCCCGTGCGGTTCAGCCGGGACAGTGCGGCGCGTTCCGGCAGCGAGAGCTCGCCGGGGGCGGGCAGCAGACGCAGCCGGCGTGAGAGCAGCGAGAGGCCGTCGTACAGCGAGGCGGCCAGGTCGTCCAGATCCATGGTTGAAGCCTAGAGCGCCGACGCCGGCAACTCGACCTTGCCAGCGCGACTGGCCGGCGACAGCGGTGAGCCCTTCTCGACAGCCCGTGCGGTCCGGGATCGATTCCGGACCGGCTGCGATCGCCGGCGTCGCTGCGCGCGGGACCGTCTACAGTGGCCAGTTCTCCGCGCTGTCCGGGGAGTCGAGCCAGAAGGTCTGTTCGGCACTGTTCACGGTGAGGCCGAAGCGGGAGCGTTCCGGCTTGCCCAGTGCTTCCCAGCGCAGGTAGGCACGTTCGGCCAGGCCCCAGAGCGCGCGTGGGCCGCCTTGCGCTACCTCCAGGCCGGAGTCGACGCGGCGAGTGCGTGCCCAGGAACCGTCCGGGTGGACGAGCGCGAAGGCGTGCTCCGCGACGTCGGGGACCCGCATCGGCTGAACGCCGGGTAGTTCCAGGGACGCGAAGAACTCGAAGTGCAGCGGCGGTTTCACGAACAACGACACCGGCAGCCGGGTCGGGCGCCATTCCGTGGGCTCCGGCAGTTCCGCGGGGACGGGCAGACGGTGCGCGCGTAACGGCATGAAACGGCCGTCGCGAGCCAGGACGCGCCCTTCCGCGGTTGTGCCGGGGCCGACGGTGAGCCGGACCAGGCCGCCACCCAGTGGCCGGTTGAGCGTGGTCACGATGTATCCCCCGGGGACCGTCTGTTCCAGCCACGCCAACGGAACAGTGGATACGGCCGCGGTGCACAGGATGCGGTCGAAAACGATTCCGGCGGGAAATCCGAGCGCGCCGTCGCCCACCGCGCAGGACGGCGCGTACCCGCACGTGGCGAGACGTTCTTGTGCAGCGGCGAGCAGGTCCGCGTCGATGTCCACTGTGGATACTTGGCCCGAACCGCACCGATGGCTGAGCAGTCCGGCGTTGTAACCGGTCCCGGTGCCGACCTCCAGTACGCGATCGCCGTCGTGCACGAGTAGTTCCTCGAGCATGATCGCCATGATCGCGGGCATGCTCGACGAACTGGTGGGCGTCCCGGAAACGGTTCCGGACGCGCGGGCGTGCTCCCAGCGCGACGGAGTGTCGTCGAGCTGGGTGACGAGGACGTCGCCGGAGTAGACCCGCTCCAGCCAGCCCGGATCGGCGCGATCGACCGCGGCCCAGGAGCCGTCGGCGGGTACGAAGAACCGGGGCAGGAAGACGTGCCGGGGCACGGTGCGGAAGGCGTCGATCCAGCGTTCGTCGTGCAGCACGTCCTCCTCGACGAGCTGCCGGGCGAGGCGTCGGCGAAGCCGTTGCACAGCCATGACGTCCACCGTAACCCGGGTGAGCGGTAACACACCCGATGGTTGCAAGCAGACTGCTTGCAACAGCTAGCACTCCCGCGTACCGTCGGAATGGTCGTGAGGAGGTGACCGGATGACAGAACCCAGTGGAGCGCACCGTCCGATGGAGAAGGTCGCGGACATCGCCTCCGACATCGGCGAGTACATCCGCCAGCAGCGCAGTTCGGCGAAGATCTCGTTGCGCCAGCTGTCGAAGCTCGCCGGAGTGTCCAATCCGTACCTGAGCCAGATCGAGCGCGGGGTCCGCAAGCCGAGCGCGGAGATCCTGCAGCAGATCGCGAAGGGCCTGCGGATTTCGGCCGAGGCGCTCTACGTGCAGGCAGGCATTCTCGACCTGCCGACGGGCGGCCCGGTCGGCGACGCCATCCGCGCCGACACCGAGCTGACCGAACGGCAGAAGCAGGTCCTGCTCGACGTCTACGAGTCCTTCCGGCGCGAGAACGCCGCCGCCGGGGAAACCCCTGCCAGCGCACCGAAAACCACCCGAGACACCACCGAGGAGTCGGTATGACCACCCCCAAGACCACCGAGGACGTCCGCAAGGTCGTCAACACCGCGCTCGACCAGGTCCGCACGCCGCTGCTGGCCGCGCTCGGCGCCGGCAACCTGGCCAGCCAGGCCGTGACGGACGCGGTTTCGAAGGCACGCGCCAACGTCACCACCGCCCGCAAGGGCATCGAGGAGCTGCCTACCGAGGTCGAGAGCCTCCGCGGGAAGCTCGACCCGGCCGAGCTGCGCAAGGCCATCGACGAGTACACCGAGGCGGCGCTGAAGCTGTACAACAAGCTGGCCGAGTCCGGTGAGCAGGCCTGGGACAAGATCGCCGCGCAGCCGCAGGTGAAGAAGGCCCTTGACCAGCTGGAAGATGCCCTCACCACCGCGCAGGATCGCGTGGACGGCTTGGCAGGCGACACCCGCGAGCGCGTCGACGGCGTCCTGGCGAAGGTCACCAAGCGCACCCGCTCGGTCGGCGAGAAGACCGCCCGCAAGGTGACCGAGGTCGCCGGCGAGACCGCGGACGCGGTGGAGGAACTGGGCGACGACCTCGCCCACGAGACCCGCTCGGTGACCCGCAAGACCGCCAACCGCACCGCGCCGAAGACCACGTCGACGACCCGTCGCGCCACCGGCGCCACGGGCACCACCGCGAACGCGAAGAAGCCGGCCGCGCCGAAGACCGAGAAGTAGAACCGCGGGAAGAGTCCGACGGGACTCTGCCGGCCGGGTGGCTCGCCCCTGTACCAGGGGAGAGCTGCCCGGCCGGTTTTCGTGCTCTGTGGGGCCTGGTTCGTTGCCGGGTCCGGAGGATGCTCGTGTTCCGGCGACGTTGCCTGGGCGGCTTGGGTCTGTTCTGGCGTGGCTCGGGTCTTGTCTCTGGGGACGGTCCTCGGCCGGCTTCGTGCGTTCGAGGGTGCTCGTGTTCCGGCGACGCTGTCTGGGCGGCTTGGGTCTGTTCGGGGTAGCTCGGTTCTGTTTCAGGCGACGGCTCCTCGACCGGCTTTTGTGCGTTCGGGGGTTGGCGTCGTTGTTGTGCTCGGGCCTTGCTCGCGGTCCAGCGGAGTTGCTTGGCCGGTTCGTCTGTTCAGCGGCTGGCTCGGTCGTGTTCCGAGGGGATTCGTCCGGGGGCTTTCGTGCTTCGAAGCCGCGCTTGTTTCTCAGCTCGGGCATCACTCGGCGGCCTGGCCGGTTTCCGTCTGTACGGGGACGGGCTCGGTTCTGTCCGGAGGAAATGCCTGCTCGGCCGGCTTTCGGGCGGTCTGGAATCGGTTCCGCGACCCAGCTCCGGTCGCGGGACTGGGACCGGAGCTGGGGACGGCTGGAGCCAAGGTCGGACAGTGGCGGTCTCCGACGAAGTCGACTGGCGGTGTGGCGGACTCGTAGCCGAGCGGGTGTCCGTTTGCGATGGCGGGGTCGTCGCCGTCGCGAGGCACGGTGGGTGGCTCGGTGACGAGCGTCACGTGATGGCCAGGTCGGGTGGGATCGATTCCGGGAAGGCGGCCGTCCGGAGGTGTGGGCGGTTTGCCGTAAGCTGGAATCGTGCAGGTTGCCGACTGGATCCTCAGGGTCATCCACTGGGGCAGCGCCTTGGTCGGGCTCTTCGCCTTCGTTCACGCGCTGCTGCAGCGGTCCGACGCGTATTCGGCGGCCGACCGGAAGACCAAGCCGATCTGGATGTTGATCACCGGTGGCGCGACCCTCGCGATGGTGCTGTTCGACATCCGTGACCTGGGGCTGATCTTCTGGGTTCCGGCGATGGCGGCGACGCTGGTGTACCTCGTCGACGTGCGGCCGCGGCTGATCGAAGTGCAGCGCGGGCGTCGTAACTGGTGACCGCGCGGCCGTCGTGCCGGCGCGCGGTTTAGATTCGCTGGGGTGACCACCTGGACCATCGCCGGGAGCCTCACGGTCGTTCCCGCGCCCACACGTACTGACCTGCTCGCCGAACCCGTCGCGAAGGCGCTTGCCGCGCTGGCTGCGCCGGACGAGGTCGGCGTCGCCGAAATCGATCCCGATCTGGCGGACACGGCCGAGTTCTGCGAGACCTACGGCTCGCCGCTGTCCGCTTCCGCCAACTGCGTCATCGTCGCCGGCAAGCGGGCCGGCGAGGTTCGCTTTGCCGCGGCGCTCGTGCTCGCCACGACCAGGGCGGACGTCAACGGCGTGATCAAACGCCGTCTCGACGTGCGCAAAGCCTCGTTCGCGCCGATGGACGAGGCGGTGTCGCTCACCGGTATGGAGTACGGCGGCATCACCCCGGTCGGGCTGCCGGGAGAGTGGCCGATCCTGGTCGACCAGGCCGTGGCCGAGCAGCCAGAACTCGTCATCGGCAGCGGAATCCGGGGCAGCAAACTGCTGATCTCCGGCACCGCGCTCGCCGGGCTGCCGAACGCCGAGGTGATCGAGGGTCTCGCCCGGTGACGGGCGTCTGGCTTCGGTACCTCACCGGCGCCGATATCGATTCCATCGGCATCACCCGCGCGGACATCGTCGGCGCGGTCGAGGACGTGCTCGCCGATCACGGCAACGGCGCGGTCGTCTTCGAGCCGCGCACCCACCTCGTGCCGGACAACGGCGGCAAGGGCCACTTCAACATCCTTCGCGGGCACCTGTCGGCCAAACGCGTCAGCGGCGTGAAGGTGGTGGGCGACTTCGTCGCCAACTTCGAGCGTGGCCTGCCCAGCGAGATGGCGTTGATCCTGCTGCTCGACCCCGACACCGGCATGCCACGGGCGATCGTGGACGGCACGATGATCACCGAGGCACGCACCGGTGCGGTCACCGCCGTCGGGGCGAAGTACCTCGCCCGGCCGGATGCCAAGGTGCTCGGCCACGTCGGTGCCCGCGGCACCGCCTGGTGGAACGTCGTACTGCTGGACTCGCTCTTCGACTTCGACGAGATCCGGGTGACGAGCAAACGGCCCGAATCGCGGGAGGAGTTCGGCCGCCGGCTGTCCGAGGAGCTCGGCAAGCCGGTGCGAGTCCGCCCGGACGTGGCTTCGACCCTCGACGGCGCGGACATCCTGGTGGAGGCGTCTCGGCTGACCGATCCGGAACCGTTGGTGCGTAAGGATCTTCTTCGCCCAGGGAGCCTTCTTGTGCCGTACGGCACGATCAGCGCGCTCGAACTGGACCTGCTCGATGCGGTGGACAAGGTCGTGGTGGACAACTGGCGGGAATCGCAGTCGGGCAATCCGCGCTTCGGTGCCTTGCGTCCGCAGCTGAACGCCGGACTGCTCACCGAGGAGCGAGTGCACGCCGAAATCGGTTCCGTGGTCGCCGGCCACCAGCCGGGACGGGAGAACGACGACGAACGGATCCTGTTCTGGCACCGCGGACTGTCCACAACGGACGTCGCGGTCGCGGACATGATCCTGCGCCGTGCCGAAGAGGCCGACGTCGGCACGATGCTGCCGTACCGATGATCATCCGGGAACCGGCGGACGTCCTCGTGGCCGGCTCCGCGGAACCTCTGGAGCTGGGTCCGGAACTGCTGGCCGAGCTGCGTGCGACACGAGCGGCGATGTTGGCTGGAATCGATTCCGGCGACGCGGCCGTCTACGGCGTGAACACCGGGATGGGGCGGCTCGCCGGGGTGCGGCTGACTGCCCTACAGCAGGAAGCCCACCAGCGAAATCTCCTGGTCGGCCGCGCGGTCGGAGGGCCGCCGTGGCTTTCGCCGGAGCTGGCGCGGGCATTGCTGCTGATGCGGTTGCGCGGGTTCGTGCGTGGTGACGCGGCGGTCAGCGCTGAGCTGACCGGCTTCCTCGTCGACCGGCTCAACGACCGGTTCCTGCCCGCCGTCCCACGGGACGGTCTCGGTAGTGCCGGGGAGATCATCCCGTTGGCGCATGCGTTCCAGACGTTCCTCGGAATCGGTTTCGTCCTGGAGAACGGCGAGCGGGTGTCGGCAGCAGACGCGCTGGAGCGGCGCGGGGTCGAGCCGTTCGTGCTCGGTCCGAAGGAGGGCGCGAGCCTCATCCAGGGGTCGCCGCTGGCGGAGGCTTACGCGTGGTTGTGTGCCCGGCAGGTCCGGCGGCTGGTCGAGGCGCAGACCGTGTGCGCGGCGCTGGTGATCGACCTCCTTGGTGCACCGCAGGAGATTTATCGCTATCCGGTGGCCGGCGAGTACGCCCGCCGGGTACTCGCGGAGGTCGGCCGGCTGGTCGAAGGCGCGGCGGTGCGGGCGGATGTCGTCCAGGCACCGATTTCCGTGCGGGTCGCGCCGCGGGTGGTCGGGTTCCTCGATCAGGTGCGTGCGGATCTGGAGGCGACGCTGCGGGAGTCGTGGGAAACCCCGGCGGACTCGCCGTCGTTCCTGGACGGCCGCTTCGTGCCGACGACCGGGTACCACGCGGCGGAACTCGGCCTGCGGATGGACGCGGTGAAGGCGGCGTTGGTACACGTCGCGGAGGTTGCCGTGCAGCGCATGCACCGGTTGCTCGACCCGCAGTTCAGCGGGTTGCCACCGCAGCTGTCGGCGGATCCGGGGCCGCAGGCGGGGTTGACGCCGCTGCACAAACGCGCGGTCGGCGAACTGCATGCGATGCGCCGGTCGGCCGCGCCGGCGACGCTGGGTTCGCTGGACACTTCGGCAGGGCAGGAGGATGTGCAAGCGTTTGCGTGGGCGGCCGGCGCGGAGCTGGAGGACGCGGTGAGGCATCTGTTCGCGATCACGGCTTGTGAACTGATCGCCATCCGGCAGGCGCGGTATCTGGTGCCGGAACCTCACCGGGCGGCGCCGGGTTTGCGCGCAGCGCACGCCTGGCTCGCGGAGACGGTGGAACCGATTCCGGTGGACCGGCCGCTCGGGGTGGACGTGGAACGGGTGGCCGAGGCTTGCCGAGACGGGTCGTTGCCGCGGCCGGGCTGACTGCCGGTACGGGCTCGGGTCCGGTTGGCAGCGGTGGGACGGATCGCGCGCGACCGGGTGGGCTGCGGTGGACGGTTGCGCGGTGGAGGTGGGGGTTGGGCCGTGTGGGGACGCCGAGCACGGCGGAGGCTGGCGTGGGTGCGGTGAGGCGATGCCGGGCGCGGTGAGGGCGTGCGCGGTGAGGGAGGTGCCGTGTGTGGGCGCAGGGCGCGGCGGGGGCGTGCGCTGTGGATGTGGGAGTGGGCGTCGTGTGGCGCCGCCGGGCGCGGTGGAGGCGCCGTGTTGAGACGGGCCAGGTGGTCATTCGGACGTGCTGTGGTGGCGGGCCTCAGTGGGGCAAGCGGCGGTGTTGAGGGGCTGCGCTGGGGCTCCAAACCGCTGTGGCACAGCCCCGGCGACGCGTCGCGGTGGGCGTAGACATGGCTGATGGGTCAGCATGAGCGCGATTGCGGCGGTGACGGGCGGCGGTAGGCGGTATCGGTGGCCGGAAGCGCAACAAAGAGTGGCGAAGCGAAGCAGCCGCCGTGACAACGAGCCGGAAGGCGAGACACCCGCAACCAAGAGCCGCGACAAAAGCGCGTCAAAGCAACAGCCAACGGCTCACGAAGCGCGTCGTAGCTGTTGGAGGGCCAGTCCTCGTGGGGTGGCCAGCTTTGTCAGCAGCGAGAACAGTCCTTCGCACACCAGCGCGAGGACCACGACTGCGATGCCGCCGCCGAAGATTTCGCCGTAGCCTCTTGCTCCTTCGGCGAAGCCGTCGACTATGTAGCGGCCCAGGCCGCCTCCGTCGTTGACTATCGCGCCGATCGCGACTGTGGCCACCAGTTGCAGGAACGCCACCCTCGCGCCTGCCACGATCACCGGGGACGACAGGGGCAGCTCCAAGCGGAACATGATCTGCCGTTCACGGTAGCCCGTCCCCCGTGCCGCGTCGACGACTTCCTGGTCGAGCTGGACCACGCCGGCGTAGGTGTTGGTGAACAGCGGCGGCAGGGCCAGCCCGACCAGCGCCAGCAGCAGCGGCCAGAAATCCGTGTCCACTTCCCAGCGGCTGGCCAGGAACCAGAACAGGATGATCAACCCGAAACTCGGGATCGCGCGGCCGATGTTCACCGCGCTGCTCGCCAGGAACGCGCCGCGGCGGTAGTGCGCGAGCCACAGGGCGGGCGGAATCGTCAGCAACGCCGCGATCACCAGCGCCAGCGCGGAAAACCACAGGTGCTGCACGGTCCGGTACGGAATGCCCGCCGGATCCGTCCAGCTCCACCGGTCCGGATCGGCCAGCCACTGGCCCAGTTGCGTGAAGACGTTCACCGCACCCTCCGCGCCCACGGGGCCAGCGCCCGTTCACTCAGCCACAGCAGCAGGTCGACGACCACCGCCAGCACCACCGACAGCACGATGCCGACGATGATCGGGCTCGGGTTCGGCGTCGTGGTCTGGATTCCGGCCCGGATGAAGTACCCGAGACCACCCATGCCGAGCAACGACGTGACGGTCACCAGGCCGATGGTGGTCACCGCGGCCACCCGGAGGCCGGCGATCACCACCGGCAACGCGAGCGGGAGCTCCACCTGCCACAACAGCCGCCGCCGGGTGAAGCCCATGCCGACCGCGGCTTCGCGCACCTCGATCGGCACCTGCTGCACGCCGGTGACGATGTTGCGGATCAGGATCAGCAGGGTGTAGGTGCCCAACGGAATCACCGCCGTGGTGAAGGACAGCCCGAAGAACGGCACCAGCAGCGCGAACGCTCCCAGGCTCGGAATCACGTACAGCGCACCGGCGGTACCCAGTACGAGCGGGTAGAACCAGCGGAACCGCAGGCAGAGCGTGGCCAGCGCGAGTGACACCACCAGTCCGGCACCGAGTGCGGTGGCGGTGAGCGCAATGTGTTCACCGAGCCGCTCGACGATGGCGTCGGCGTTGCGTTCGACCCATCGCCATTCGAAGATCGGCCGGCTGCTCTGCGTGAGCAGCGGGGTCACCGAGGACGCGTGCACTGGGTGAGGCTACCCCGTTCGGGCGCCGAAGTTCCGTGGATTGAGATCAAGTGACGTTGATTCCCGGTATGTGGTTTCTGTCGTGGCGCACAGTTAGGGTCAGTCCCTCTACTGGGTGAAATGAGGAGTGTGGGGCCCGTGCGGTGGACCCAAAGCATCCGAGTGGCCGCGCTCGCGGCGGTGGCCGTCGTCGGCCTGACCGCCTGCGGCGGTGGTGGGAGCGGTGACCAGCCGGCCGCGCCGAGCAAGGGCGGTGCACCGATCGTCGTGGCCTCGTTCAACTTCACCGACAGCCAGATCCTCGCCGAGATCTACGCGGGCGCGCTGGAGGCGAAGGGCTATCCGGTCGCCCGCAAGCTCAACCTCGGCTCGCGGGAGCTGATCTACCCGTCGCTCAAGTCCGGTGAGCTGCAGTTCCTTCCTGAGTACCAGGGCGCGGCGATCACCACCGGCTTCGGCAAGGACACCGTCAAGGACGCCAAGGGCGAACACGAGCAGCTGGCCAAGCTGTTCGAAGCCGACGGCATCGGGCTGCTCGACTACGCCGCGGCGGAGAACAAGAACACCTACGTGGTGAAGGCCGATCTCGCCAAGGAGAAGGGCATCAGCACGATCAGCGACCTGAAGAAGCTCGACAAGGTCGTCATGGCCGGTCCGCCGGAGTGCGAGAAGCGGCTGCCGTGCTTCCAGGGCTTCAAGGACGTGTACCACCTGGCCAACGCCACGTTTCAGACCGTGCAGGAGGCCGGCCCGCGCGTGCAGCAGCTCGACTCCGGATCGGTCACCGTGATCCCCGTCGATTCGGTCAGCCCGCTGGTCGGCGACCCGAAGTACGTGGCGCTCAAGGACGATCTCGCCATCGTGCCGACCGAGAACGTGGTGCCCGCGGTGACTCGGAAGGTGCTCGACCAGCGTGGTGCGGACTTCGCGAAGGTGGTCAACGCCGTCAGCGCGAAGCTCACCACGGACGCCATGCGCGAGCTGAACGCCCGCGTGGATTCCGATGGCGAGCAGGCCGGCGACGTGGCCGGGGACTGGCTGTCGCAGCAGGGTCTCGGCTGAGCACACCGCAGGGTGAAAACGGGCCGTCCGGGGTTCTCCCGGGCGGCCCTCGTCCGCTCGTGTGTGCAAGGGTGGTCGTGGCGGAAACCGAAGAGAGGGACGAGATGGCAAAGGTCACGGCCACCGTGGAGCGCACGATCGACGCGCCGGTGGAGAGGGTGCGTGAGCTGGTCGCGGACTACTCCGAGACCCGGCCGAAGCTGCTCACCGAGCACTACCGCGACTACGAGGTCACCGAGGGCGGTGTCGGGGCCGGCACGAAGGCGAGCTGGAAACTGCAGGCCACCTCGAAGCGGGTGCGTGACGTGGCGGCCACGGTCACCGAGCCGGCGCCGGGCACCTTCGTGGAGACCGACGCGAACTCCAGCATGGTCACCACCTGGACGGTCGCCGAGTCCGGTGCCGGTTCCCGCGTGCGCATCCAGACCAGCTGGGACGGCGCCGGCGGCATCGGCGGCTTCTTCGAGAAGACCTTCGCCCCTGGCGGCCTGAAGCGAATTCACGACGGCGTGCTCGGCAAGCTCGCGGAGATCGTGTAGCGCCTGCCACACCGTCCGGGGCGGGGGAATGTGCACCCCGGCATCGCCGTTGCGCCGAGTGATACGGGGCGTACGCCCCGGTTCGAGTTCAGTCTCAGGAAACGGAGTCCGCCGGTGAACGCACCGACCCAGGCGACCGAGATCCGGCTCGCCGCCCGCCCGCACGGCGCCCCGACGCAGGAGAACTTCGACATCGTCGACATCGAGGTGCCCTCGCCCGGTCCGGGGCAGCTGCTGGTGCGCAACGTCGTGATGAGCGTGGACCCGGCGATGCGCGGCCGGATGAACGACGTGAAGTCCTACACGCCGCCGTTCGTGGTGGGCGAGGCGATGCTCGGCGGCGCGGTCGGCGAAGTACTGGAATCCACTGTGGACGGATTCGAGCCGGGCGACCACGTGCTGCACCAGCTCGGCTGGCGTACGCACGCGATTGTCGACGCGGAGCGCGTGGCCAAAGTGGACGGTTCGGCAGCGCCGCTTTCGACCTACCTCGGCGTGCTCGGGATGCCGGGGCTCACCGCGTATTCCGGTCTCCTGGAGAGCGCGGAGTTCAAGCCGGGCGACACGGTGTTCGTTTCCGGCGCGGCCGGTGCGGTCGGTTCGCTGGTGGGACAGTTGGCGCGGCTCAAGGGTGCCAAGCGAGTGATCGGCAGCGCCGGTTCGGCGGAGAAGGTGCGCTACCTGACCGAAACCCTCGGCTTCGACGCGGCCTTCAACTACAAGGACGGTCCGGTCGCCGAGCAGCTGGCCGCCGCCGCGCCCGAGGGCATCGACGTGTACTTCGACAACGTCGGCGGGGAGCACCTGGAGGCCGCCATCGCATCGATCAACCTGCACGGCCGGATCGCGGTGTGCGGGATGATCTCGCAGTACAACGCCACCGAGCCGAATCCGGCGCCGCGCAACCTGATGCAGCTCGTCGCGAAGCGGATCACCATGCGCGGCATGCTCGTGCTCGACCACTGGCACCTGCGCGAGCAGTTCCTGTCGGAGGTGGCCCCGCTCGTGGCCTCCGGCGAGATCAAGTACTCGGAAACGTTCGTGGACGGCATCCGCAACGCTCCGCAGGCGTTCCTGGGCCTGCTCAACGGCGCCAACACCGGCAAGATGCTGGTGCGGCTCTGAGTGGTTCCTACTTCGGGCCGGAGCGGTGACTGACGTCGATCGCCCGCGCCAGTTCGGGCACGCTCGCCGCGGTGTAGGTGGCTGCGGGCGCGCCCGGCAGCGGCCGCACGCCGGGCCGGACGAGCAGCGCCGTGCGTAATCCGGCGGCCTGCGCGCCCGCGATGTCCCAGCCGTGCGCGGCGACCATCACGGCTTGGCCGGGTTCGACCCCGTAGGCGCGCAGTACCTGCCGGTACGGTTCGGGCGCGGGCTTGAGCCGGCTCACCTGCTGTGCGGAGAAGATCCGCTCCAGTTTCGTGGCAAGGCCGGCGTTCTGCAGATGCGTTTCGCCGGTGGCCAGCGGCGAATTGGTCAGCGCGACGAGCTGGTGGCCGTCCTGGCGCAGCAGGTCGAGGCCTTCGGCCGCGTCCGGGTGCGCGGGCGTGGCGGCGAGCCCCTCGCGGAGACGGGAGAGGTCGCGATCGGTCAGTTCGTGGCCGTACTGTGCGCAGACGTCGGCCGCGGCCTGTGCGGTGATCTCGCCGAAGTCGCGGTAGCCGCCGGTCGCGGTGACCGCGAGCACGGTGTGGATGGAGAGCGCGAACCATTCCCGGCGAGCGGTGGGCGAACCGGTCAGCTCGGTGAACAGCGGATCGAGGGTGGTCAGGTCGAGCAGGGTCTCGTTGACGTCGAACACGCAGAGCACGGTGCCTCCTTGCGCTGGGCTCCCGGTGATCTCACCACGGATCGGCCGGTGCGGTCGACGGGTTCCCCGCCTGATAGGCCTCGATCACGATGCGCGCGGCCCGGCGTGACTTCGCGGCGACCTGTTCCGGCGGGTACCCGAGCCGCCGGTTGACGCCGTTGAGGTAGAGCTCGCCGTACCCGAAAGCCTGGGTGTTGAGCTGTTCCATCAGCTCGAGCGCGGTCGCCGGATCGTGGGTGATGTCGATGCAGCGCATCAGGAACGCGTCGACCAGGTCTCGGCGGGCCTCGTGCAATTCGGTGTACTTCGGGTCGCCGAGGCCCTCGGCGTAGATCACCTGCAGGCCGATGCGGGTGTCGATCAGGAACCGGGTGTGCACCGCGGCGATCGTGGCGCCTCGCGCCACCGGATCCGTTTCCGCGGCCACCGCTTCCTCGATGTCGTCTCGCAACCGGCAGGCGGCCGTGGTGGCCACCGCGGCGAGCAGTGCCGTGCGGTCGGGAAAGTGCCGGTACGGCGCGGCGGAGGACACCTTCGCCCGGCGGGCGGCCTCCGCGACCGAGAACGCGGCGATGCCGCACTCGGCGATCAGGTCCAGCGAGACGCGCACCAGTTCGGCTCGCAGGTCGCGATGGTGGTACTTGCCCGGCATGTCGCAGCTCACACCCGATCTCGGTCGCGCAAATGTAAGACCCCTCTTACGATAGACGATGTAAGAGGGTTCTTACATCCATTCGGTCCCCGGGCTTCCCGGGACTCTCGAGGAGGGTTTCATGACCACGACCACGTCCGCCATCGCCGCCGCGGCTCCGGGCGCCCAACTTGCCCCGACGACCATCGAGCGCCGTGACCTGCGGCCGGACGACGTGCTCATCGACATCGCCTACGCCGGCATCTGCCACAGCGACCTCCACCAGGTCAAGGAGGACTGGGGGTCGTCGATCTTCCCGATGGTGCCAGGGCACGAGATCGCCGGGGTCGTCGCCGCGGTCGGCTCGTCGGTCACGAAGTACCAGGTCGGCGACCGGGTCGGCGTCGGCTGCATGGTCGATTCCTGCGGTGAGTGCGAGTACTGCCGGGCCGGCACGGAGCAGTTCTGCGTCAAGGGCAACGTGCAGACGTACAACGGGGTCGGCTTCGACGGCGAGAACACCTACGGCGGATACAGCCGCCAGGTGGTGGTGAAGGACGCCTTCGTGTGCAGGATTCCGGAGGGCATCGGGCTCGATGTCGCCGCTCCGCTGCTGTGCGCGGGCATCACCACCTACTCGCCGCTGCGCCAGTGGGGTGCCGGGCCGGGTAAGAAGGTCGCGGTGGTCGGTCTCGGCGGGCTCGGGCACATGGCGGTCAAGCTGGCGGTCGCGATGGGCGCCGAGGTCACCGTGCTCAGCCAGAGCCTGAAGAAGCAGGAGGACGGCTTCAAGCTCGGCGCGAAGGACTACTACGCGACCGGCGACGAGTCGACCTTCGAGGTGCTGGCCGGCCGGTTCGACGTCATCCTCAACACCGTGTCGGCGAAGCTGCCGATCGACGCTTACCTCGGCATGCTGCGTGTCGGCGGTGCGATGGTGAACGTCGGCGCGCCCGCGGAATCGTTGGAGTACAACGCCTTCTCGCTGCTGGGCGGCAACAAGATGCTGGCCGGTTCGATGATCGGCGGCATCGCGCAGACGCAGGAGATGCTCGACTTCTGCGCGGAACACGGCGTGGGCGCGGAGATCGAGACGATCACCGCGGACCAGGTCAACACCGCGTACGAGCGGGTGGAAAACAGCGACGTGCGCTACCGCTTCGTGATCGACGCTTCGACGATCGGCGCCTGATCCACCCTCGTGAGTGGCGAGTCCAGGCTCGCCACTCACGAGGTGTCAGAAGACCACGGTTCGGTTGCCGTGCACCAGAACCCGGCCTTCGAGGTGCCAGCGCAGGCCACGCGCGAGGGTGACCTTCTCGATGTCGCGGCCCTTGCGGACCAGGTCGTCGACCGAATCGCCGTGCCCCACGCGGATCACGTCCTGCTCCACGATCGGGCCTGCGTCGAGGTCCGCGGTCACGTAGTGGCAGGTGGCGCCGATCAGTTTGACGCCGCGCGTGTGCGCCTGGTGGTACGGCTTCGCGCCGGCGAACGAGGGCAGGAAGCTGTGGTGGATGTTCAGCGCGCGCCCGGCCCATGCCTCGCACAGCCCGGGCGGCAGCACCTGCATGAAGCGCGCCAGCACGATCGCCTGCGGATCGTGCGCGTCGACCAGCTTGCGGACCTCGGCGAACGCGTCCGCCTTGCCGGCCGGATCGCCGGCGGGGAACGGTACGTGGTGGAACGGGATGCCGTGGGCGCGGGTGATGTCCGCGAGCGAGGTGTGGTTGCCGACCACCGCCGCGATGTCCACGTCCAGCTCCCCCGAGGCGACCCGGCCCAGCAGGTCGTAGAGGCAGTGGCCGGCCTTCGAGACGAGTACGACCGCCCGCGGGCGCTGCCCGGTGTCGAACACCTGCCAGTTCGACTCCGCCGAGAGCGTGCGGGCCACCACGCCGAACCGCTCGCGCAGCTCGGCGACGTCGAACGGCAGTGAATCGGCCAGTACGACCTGGCGGGTGAAGAACCAGCCGGAATCCGGGTCGGTGTGGTAGGCGGCCTCGACGATCATCCCGCCGTGCTCGGCGAGGAAACCCGAGATGCGCGCGATGATCCCGGTGCGGTCGGGGCAGCCGAAGGTGAGCACGTAACGCTGGGGGTCTGGCACGCGTCCATTCTCCGTTACCGGCTGGTCAGGGCGCCGCGAGGGGGTCGAGGAGGGTGTCATCGCCGACGATGCCGGCGGCGTGCGGGCGTCCCCAGAGGGCGCGGTAGACGTCGTCGGCAGGGCCGGTCAGGGTGACGTCCGGGGTGCCTGGGGTGCTCTCGTCCAGCTGCGGCCCCTGCCCACGGCGCAGGACGACGGTCCAGCCGCGGTCGCCGGCGCGGACCTCGACGACTCCGTCGCGTTCGGGGGACGGGGCCCGGCGGGGCGTCAGGAAGGCCAGATACTCGTCGATGCCGTCCTCGGCGAAACCCGTCGGGAAGCGGGTTCGCCGAGGCGTGGGTAGGGCACTTTCCGCATCGAGCCGGTGGATGGCGAATTCGTGCGCCAGCCGTCGGGTCCAGTCGCCGACGGTGATGGTGCCGCCGTGCGGGAACGGCGAGGCGACCGGGTGGTCCGCGGGCAGGCGCAGGATGTCCCGCACGACGAGCCGGGCGCCGTCCCAGTGGCCGAGCAGGTCCGGCCATTCGGTCGGCCGGCGCTCAGTGTGGTGGCCGGTGATCGCGTCGATGGTGTAGGAGAGCACCTCGGTCAGGTGTGTCACCAGGTCGGCCATTGTCCACTTCGGACAGTTGGGGATCGGCGCGTGCGGGCCGGCCGTCAACGCCGCCGTCTTCAGCCGGTCCGCGTGGACGTCGATTGCCTCCAGCAGATGCGGAGTGTCCATGCACCGACCGTAGCCGCCTGGCGCGAAGCCGTCTGCCGAATTCGATGAGCGTGACCAACGCCAGCGCGAGGGCGAACGAGAGCAGCAAGCCGTGCACCGGCCGGTCGGCGAAGGCGGCGCCGCCGGCGAGGCCGATCAGCGCGCTGTAGACCGCCCACAGCGTCGCGCCCAGTGCGTCTAACGGCACGAAGCGGCGAAGCGGGTAGCCGAGACTGCCGTTGGCCAAGGCGCTCGCTACGCGGCCGCCAGGGAGGTACCGCGCGGCGATGATCAGCAACGGTGCCTGTCTGCGCACCTGCGTACTGGCCCACTCGTAGCGCTGTCGTCCGGAAGGTCCCCGCTGTAGGCGCGCGAGTGCCCGCGGGCCGGCAGCGCGACCCACGGCGTACCCGAGGCAGTCTCCGGCCCACGCGCCGGTGGCCGCGGCGACTGTCAGCAGCGCGAGGCGTCCCGGATCGGGACCGAGCAGGACCGCGACCGTCACTACAGTCGTCTCGCTCGGCATGAACGGCAACAGTGCGTCCAGACCGGCCACGGCGAACACGAGTGCCCACAGCCACGGCGAACCCAGCGCGCCGCGCAGCAATCCGGTGACCTGTTCCAGCAGCTCCACCCGTCCATCGTGATCACCGAAGGTCACCACCGGATGACCCGACGGGGTGGGACTGGTGAACAGGTGGGGGTCAGCGGGGCGCGACGCTCTCCCAGGGCACGGTCAACTCCCCGGCCCGACGGCGGTCGGGACGGCCCAGCACCGGCCAGCCACGGCCGGGCAGCATCGCCACCGCGGTGGCCCAGCGGGCGCGGGCGCCGAACGCGCGCTGCGGTGCGGCAGTGGCCCAGCATGCGTCCAAAGTGGTCAGGAGAGCGTGGATGCGCTCGCCGGGAACGTTGCGGTGGATGAGGATCTTCGGCAGGCGTTCGGCCACTGTGGACGGACGGTCCAGTTCAGCAAGGCGCAGCGAGAGGGTGAGTGACACCGGTCCGCCCGCGGCCACGGTGACCCAGGTGACGAGCCGGCCGATCTCGTCGCAGGTGCCCTCGACGAGCAGCCCGCCGGCGGGCATCGCGTCGAGCATCAGCCGCCAGGCGCCTTCGACCTCGTGCTCGGCGTACTGGCGCAGGACGTTGAACGCGCGCACCAGCACCGGTCGCGTCCCGGCGAGTTCGAAACCTCCGCGGCGGAAGTCCAGCCGCGGCGGATCCGCGGCCGTCCGCGCGAGCGCGACGCGTTCGGGATCGAGCTCGAGCCCGAGCACCCGCACGTCACCCCGGACCCGAGCCAGCCACCGCGCCAGCTCCACAGTCGTCACCGGCGACGCCCCGTAACCGAGATCGACGACAAGGGGACTTTCGCTCCGCCGCAGCAACCGCGTGACAGCGGGATCGGCGGCAAGCCACCGATCCACCCGCCGCAACCGGTTGGGGTTGGTGGTGCCCCGAGTCGGAGCCCCGACCGGAACCACCCGCGCAGCTCGCGGGGAGGACGCGGCTTTGGCACGGGCTTTCGCGCGGGTGCCGTTGGCGCGAGTCGGTTTTGGCGACGGGGAGGGCGTGGGGGTGGGTGGAGGCGCCGGGGCTGTGGGTGGGGGCGCGGCTGTGGGTGGGGACGAGGGTGTGGGTGGAGGCGAGGGTGTGGGTGGAGGCGAGGGTGTGGGTGTGGCGCTTGCGGCGAATTCGGCCGGACTCACCGGTGTCTCCGGAGCCGAACGCGGACCCGGATCCCCGGGGAGTTTTGGCGAGGGCGTGACGTTCATGGGCAGGTGCTCGGCTGGGTCGCCGGAGTCGTTGGGACCGTGGGAATCAGTGGGACCGCTGGGATCGCAGAGGTTGCTGGGTGTTCCGGAGTCGCCGGGCCCGATGGTGCTGACGGGGCGTCCGGAGGCGGTGTGGTTGCCGGGGCCGTTGGAGTTGCCGGGCTTGCGGAGGCCGTCGGAGTGGCCGGGGTCAGGAGTGGTCGGTCAGCCATTGGGTGGTGAACTCGTCCTCGCGCTGCAGGAGGGTGGTCACCTGCTGTGCGACGAACTCCTCGACCCGGCCGCCGACCAAGGGGATGCGGACCACGACTTCACCGGTGGTGCGGAAAATCATGGTCTCGCTGCCGGGGCTGCCGGGGCTGCCGGGGCTGCCGGGGCTGCCGGGGCTGCCGGGGGCGCCGGAATGGTCGGGACCGCCGGAACCGCTGGAGGTGAGAGACGTCTGTGCGCTGATTTCGCCTGGTACGCCGCTGACGGTGACGTCGGTGCGGCCCTTGTAGCTGTCGCCTGACGGTTGCCAGGTTTGCTTTCTCCGGACGATGATGTCGCCCTTGTGCAGGGCGCGTACGGCGGACGGCAGGCGCGCGGCGGGGATGCCGTGTTGCAGTTCGTAGCGCACTGCGTCGCCTTCGGACGTGTACGACAGGAGCTTGCCGTCGTCGCCGCCGAGGGCGGCCAGGCGGGCTCGCACTGCCTCCTCGCCGGCCACTGCGGCGAACACGTCCGCGAGTGTGCCGGAGAACTCGCCACGGTGCTCGATCCGGGAACCCATGGTCGGTGACAGTACCGGCCGGGTCCCGCGCCGGGGGCCAGTACCGTTGGGCAGCGTGAACACCGTTGACAACGGTGGTGGCGACGCCGTTTCCACCACCGGCGAAAAGGCCACCGCCGTACCGCGGCTGGCGGACGGCACCGCCGCACCGCGGCTCGCCGACTGCACCACCCTGCGGCTCGGTGGGCCGGCGCGCCGGTTCGTGCACGCCGCTACCAGCGAAGACCTCGTCGCCGCCGTGCGGGACGCGGACGACGCCGGCGAACCGGTGCTGCTGCTGGGCGGCGGATCGAACCTAGTGGTGGCGGACGACGGGTTCGCGGGCACGCTCGTGCGGATCGCGTCCAGCGGCTGGACCCGCGACGGCGACGGCGACGGCGACGCCGACGGCGACAGCGACGGCGACGTGGTCGAGGTCGCCGCCGGGCAGGAGTGGGACGCGTTCGTCGCCGAGCTGGCCGACGCGGGTCTCGGCGGGCTCGAATGCCTCTCCGGCATCCCCGGGTCGGTCGGTGCCACGCCGATCCAGAACGTCGGCGCGTACGGCTGCGAGGTGGCCGAGTCGATCGTCTCCGTGCGGCTCTACGACCGCGCCGCCCGGGAAATCCGCACGGTCCCTGCCGGGGAACTGGGCTTCGGCTACCGCACCAGCGTGCTCAAGGGCACCGACCGCGGGGTGGTGCTCAGTGTGCGGTTCCGGATCGACCCGTCCGGCGAGTCCGCGCCGGTGCGGTACGCGGAGCTGGCGCGCACGCTGGGTGTCGAAATCGGTGCGAAAGTCCCCACCGCGCGGGCTCGTGAGGCGGTGCTCGGCCTGCGCCGCGGCAAGGGCATGGTGCTGGATCCGGCGGACCACGACACCTGGAGCGCCGGTTCGTTTTTCACCAACCCGATCGTCCCGGCGGACGAAAGTGCCGCGACGGTGGCGCGAATCACCGCTGCCGCGGGCGAGCCACCGCAGTACCCGGCCGAAGGCGGGGTGAAGCTGTCCGCCGCGTGGCTCATCGACCGCGCCGGTTTCGGCAAGGGACACCCGGGTCCGGGTGGCCGCGTTTCCTTGTCCACCAAACACACCCTCGCGCTCACCAACCGTGGCGGGGCGAGCACCGCCGACCTGCTCGCGCTCGCCAGGCAGGTGCGCGACGGCGTCGAAGCCCGGTTCGGCGTGCGGCTGCACCCGGAACCCTTGCTGATCGGCTGCGCGTTGTGAACCGATGGCAACCGGGCCCGCGGGTGAAACGTCTCCCGCACAGGAGTGGAATTTCCCCGCTGCGGGTAACGTCGTGGCGCTCGCCGGCGCTGATCGCGGTGGGCCCTCGGACAGCCGAGGCGCCGGTGCGGGGGACAACGGGAGGTAGACGGTGATCGAGCGCCGTACGGTGTTCAAGGCAGCGCTCGCCGCGGGCGCGGCCGCGCTCACGGCCGCGTGTGCGACCAGCAACAACGGCACCGCGTTGCCGCAGGGCGGCAGTGAAAACGGCGGCAAGCCGGTCGAGCCGGTGGCGAAAATCACCGCCACCCCGGCCGTCGACGCCAAGGACGCGGGAGTGCGCGATCCGATCGTGGTGAAGGTCGCCGAGGGCAAGCTGACCGAGGTCAAGGTGACCAGCTCCAGCGGCGCCCAGGTCAAGGGTGAGCTGGCCGAGGACGGCTCGTCGTGGACCAGCTCCGAATCCCTCGGCTACGGCAAGACCTACACCTACTCGGCCAAGGCGCTGGGCAGTGACCAGCGACCCGCCGAGCTCACCGGCTCGTTCGCCACGATCAGCCCGGCCAAGCAGGTGCGCGCCACGCTGAACCCGGCCGACGACGCGAAGGTCGGCGTCGCGATGCCGATCAGCGTCAAGTTCAACGCCGCGCCCAAGGACCGGGCCGCGGTGGAGAAGGCGCTGAAGGTCAAGACCGAGTCCGACGTCGAGGGTGCCTGGGGCTGGCTGTCCGCGACGCAGGTCGACTGGCGGCCGAAGGAGTACTGGCCGGAGAACACCACCGTGGAGGTCGAGGCGAACCTCTACGGCGTCGAGCTGGGCGGCGGCGCCTACGGCAAGGCCGACGTGACCACGAAGTTCACCATCGGCCGCAACCAGGTGGTCAAGGTGCACACGCCGGACCACACGATGAGGGTCTACCGCGGCGGCGCCGAGGCCAAGAGCTACCCCTGCTCCAACGGCCTCGACGCGGAGGTGGACCGCAACACCCCCAACGGCACCTACATCGTGATGTCGAAGCAGCCGCACGCGGTGTTCGACAACGCCCGTTACGGCTACACCAACGTGAACAAGAAGTGGGCCTGCCGGATCTCCAACCACGGCGAGTTCATCCACGAGAACCAGGACAACGCGGCCGCGATCGGCAAGACGAACAACTCGCACGGCTGCGTCAACCTGCTCGAGGCGGACGCGAAGGACTTCTTCGACTCGGCGATGATCGGCGACCCGGTGGAGGTCACCGGCGCGCAGCAGAAGAGCCCGATGGGCTCCGACGTCAAGGACTGGTTCTACGACTGGCCCACCTGGCAGACCCTCTCCGCGGCGAAGTGACCTTCTGCTACGAAGTGACCTTGTGAAAACCGAAGTCGCCGGCCTCGGCGGAGTACGCATCGCGCTGCGGGTCGAAGGTGCGGAGAACACGCGCCCGATCGTTTTCGTGCACGGATGGGCGCAGTCCGGCGCCGCCTGGTCCGCGCAGCTGGCCGATCCGGCGCTGTCCACACGGTTCCGGCTGGTCGCGATGGATCTGCGCGGCCACGGCGCGTCCGACGTGCCCGCGGTGGGCTACGACGATCCACGGCAGTGGGCCGAGGATCTCGCCGCGGTGCTCGACTTCGCCGGTCCGGACGCGATTCTGGTCGGCTGGTCCTACGGCGGCCTGGTGATCGCGGACTACCTGCGGGTGCACGGCAGCGCACGGCTGTCCGGGATCGTGCTCGCCGGCGCGATCACCGAGATCGGCCGGGGCCGCGAGGGTGGCCGGACCGGTCCGATCATGCGGGCCGCACTGCCCGCGGCGCTGTCCGAGGACGCCGAGGTCGCGGTTCCGGCGCTGGTCGAGTTCGCGCGGGCGCAGGCGAACCCCCGCGTGCCCGGAACGTACGCGCAGGCGATGCTCGGGCAGTCGCTCGCGGTACCGCCGTCGGTGCGTGGCGCGCTGTTCCGGCGGGACATCGGCAGCGCCGAGGTGCTGGCCGCGGTGGACAAGCCGGTGCTGGTCGTGCACGGCACGGCCGACGGTGTGGTGTCGCCCGCTGCGGCCGAGTACTCGGCCGGGAAGATTCCGGGGGCCGTTCTGCGTTGGTTCGTTGACGCGGGGCATCTGCCGTTCGTCGAGGAGCCGGGTGAGTTCAACTCGCTGCTGCGGCAGTTCTCCGGGGAAACGGCCGAAGAGCAGGAGTAGACCAGGTGACCAGCTCCCTCAACGGGTTCCGGGCCGAACCACGCCGGATCGCCGTGCTGTCCGTGCACACCTCACCGCTGGAACAGCCGGGTACCGGCGACGCGGGCGGGATGAACGTGTACATCAGCCAGACCGCGCAGGAGATGGCCCGGCGTGGCGTCGAGGTGGAGGTGTTCACCCGCGCGACGTCCTCGGACCAGCCGCCGCAGGCCGAGCTGTCGCCCGGCGTCACAGTGCGCCACGTCCAGGCCGGGCCGTTCGAGCCGCTCTCCCGCGACGAGCTGCCCGCTCAGCTGTGCGCGTTCACCTCCGGGGTACTGCGGGCCGAGGCGTTCCACGAACCCGGCTACTACGACCTGATCCATTCGCACTACTGGCTTTCCGGGCAGGTCGGCTGGCTCGCCCGGGACCGCTGGGGCGTACCGCTGGTACACACCGCGCACACCCTGGCCAAGGTCAAGAACTCGCTGCTGGCCGAAGGCGACAAGCCGGAGCCGCGGACCCGGGTGATGGGGGAGGAACAGGTCGTCGGGGAGGCCGACTGCCTGGTCGCGAACACCCAGGTCGAGGCCAGGCAACTGGTCGATCTGTACGGGGCCGCGCCGGACGCGGTGCACGCCGTTCCGCCGGGGGTCGACCTCGACCGGTTCACGCCGGGGTCGAAGCCGGAGGCCCGGCGTGCGCTGGACCTGCCGTCGGACGCGGTGGTGCTCGCCTTCGCCGGGCGTATCCAGCCGCTCAAGGCGCCGGACGTGCTGCTGCACGCCGCGGCGGAGCTGCTGCGCCGGCATCCGGAGCTGGCGCGACGGCTCGTGGTACTGATCGTCGGCGGGCCGTCCGGCACCGGGTTGGCGCAGCCGCAGGCGTTGCGGGAGATGGCCGCCACGCTCGGTATCTCCGAGCAGGTTCGGTTCCTTCCCCCGCAGCCGGGGCCGAAGCTGCGCACGGTGTTCCGTGCGGCCGACGTGGTCGCGGTGCCGAGCTACAACGAGTCGTTCGGCCTGGTCGCGCTGGAGGCCCAGGCGTGCGGTACGCCGGTGGTGGCCGCGGAAGTGGGCGGGCTGCCGGTCGCGGTGCCGCACGGGGTATCCGGGCTGCTGGTGCCTTCGCACCGTGCCACGGACTGGGCGGACGCGCTCGCCGCGGTCGCGCTGCGCCCGGACTGGCGGGCGGAGCTGGTCGCCAACGCGGTGCCGCACGCGCGGCGGTTCTCCTGGCGGCGGACCACGGATTCGCTGCTGGACATCTACGCTCAGGCGAGTACGGCGTTCCGGCAGGCTCTCGAACGACGAGCGGAGGTGGCGGTGTGAGCCTCGACGCGACCATCAAGTCCACTTTGGACGAATCAGGGCTGTCCTACGACCGGCGTGGTGCGGGCCGGTACTTCGTCACCCTGCCCGGCACCAAGAAACTGCAGACCAACTGCTGGCTCGTGGACGGCGACCACGCGTTCTCCGTGGAGGCGTTCGTCTGCCGCCGTCCCGACGAGCGGCACGAGCAGGTCTACCGGTACCTGTTGCAGCGCAACGCCCGGCTCTACGGCGTGCACTACACAGTGGACAGTGTGGGGGACATCTACCTGGTCGGGCGGTTCGGCAAGGAAACGGTGACGGCCGCCGAACTGGACAAGATCCTCGGTCAGGTGCTGGAGGCCGCGGACGGCGATTTCAACACCCTGCTGGAGATCGGCTTCGCCACGTCGATCAAGCGTGAATGGGACTGGCGGGTCTCCCGCGGTGAGTCGCTGGCGAACCTCCAGGCGTTCAAGCACCTGGTGGAGCCGGCGAAACCGCACGAACCCGGGTTGACCGACTCGTGACCGTGCGCGTGCAACGACGCTGACCGGTGCGTCCGTCTCCCCGCCGCCTACTGGAGGGAGACACGGATGCGGACCCGATGGAGATGCCTGCTCGCCGGGTGCGGGCTGATGGTGCTGCTCGCCGGGTGCAGCGGCACGCAGCCGGCCACGTCGTCGGCCGGGGCGCCGGCGGATTCCGGAGTCGCGGTGAAGCCGGAGCAGCGGGCAGCTGTACAAGGGGCGCCGGAACAGTCCGGACCGGCGTCGGAACAGTCGGGAAAGGCGTCGGGACAGCTGGGAAGGGCGCCGAAGCAGTCGGGAGCGGAACAGTCGGCACCGGCACCGGCACTGCCGGGAACGGCGCCGAAGCAGCCGGCCGCCGGACCGATCACCGCCGATCGCAAGCTGGCCCGCAGCGCCCGGCTGGACGTCACCACGCCGAAGCCCGGGGACGTGGTGTCCGGCGCGCGGACCATCGCGTCCGCCGCCGGCGGGTACCCCGGGCAGGAGACCAGCAGCGCCGATTCCGCCACGCTGAGCCTGTCCGTGCCCGCGGAAAAGCTCGATCCGGTACTCGACCAGCTCGCCGCGCTCGGCAAGGTCACCAAGCGCGAGCTGAGCACGCGCGACGTGACCGGGCAGGTGGTCGACGTGGACGCCCGGTTGGCCACGCAGCGCACGAGTGTCGAGCGGGTCCGGGCTCTGCTGGCGAAGGCCGCGTCGGTGTCCGAGATCGCCTCCGTGGAGAGCGAGCTGACGAGCCGGGAGGCGGAGCTGGAGTCGCTCGAACGCCAGCAGGCCGCGCTCGCCGGGACGGTCGCGATGGCGACGGTCACGGTGTCGGTCACCCGATCGGCTGTCGCACAGACCTCCGGCGAATCGAGTGGTTTCCTCGATGACCTCGCCGACGGCTGGGACGGGTTCCTGGTCTTCGGCGGCGGGCTGCTGCAGGTGCTCGGCGCGCTCGTGCCCTTCGCCGTGGTGCTGGGAATCCCGGCCGGGGCGCTCGGGTGGTGGCTGCGCCGCCGGCGGCGGCGCTCGGGACCGGCCGGTCCGTGACCGGGGCCGTCATCACGACCTTCGCGGACTGACGGAAAGGCGGGACGGCTCGAGGGAGGGGGGAGTCGCGATCTCGAGCCGCCCCGCTGAAGTTCCCGCCGAAGTGGACCCGGTGACGAGGGGGATGCCAACGGGGCCGGCGGGCCGCGGCTCGGCAGGGGGAGACGAGCCGCGATCTCGGCCCGCACGCCGGGGAGTGCGTGGATCCGGCTGTGCGGTACCTGCCAAACCTGTCAGATGTCCACCTGTAATCACAAGACTACTCGTTACTCCGTTCGTGTGAACTTTCATGATCGCGATAACGGTACGCATCGCATTGCACCCGTCGACTACCCCGTTGACCGGCGGTCTTCTGTTCGGGTGAAGGTGTTACTACTTGGTAACACACTCTGGGTAGATAGTCGCGGAACGCGGGACTCACCGGTCGCCGCGCTGGTCCGCTCTGGCAGGCTGGGGCCATGGCCGAACTCGGGACGTTGGTGCTGCTGCGGCACGGGCAGAGCACGTGGAACGCGGAAAACCTGTTCACCGGCTGGGTGGACGTGCCTCTTTCGGACACCGGGGAGCGGGAGGCCCGCCAGGGTGGCCAGTTGCTGGCCGAGTCCGGGCTGCTGCCGGACGTCGTGCACACCTCGCTGCTGCGGCGGGCGATCGGCACGGCGAACCTCGCCCTCGACGCCGCCGACCGGCACTGGATCCCGGTGAAGCGCGACTGGCGGCTCAACGAGCGGCACTACGGCGCGCTGCAGGGCAAGAACAAGAAGCAGACCCTGGACGAGTTCGGCGAGGAGCAGTTCATGCTCTGGCGCCGGTCGTACGACACCCCGCCGCCGGCGATCGACCCGCAGGACGAGTACAGCCAGTCCGGTGACCCGCGCTACGCCGACCTCGGCGACGACGCGCCGCTCACCGAATGCCTCAAGGACGTCGTCGCGCGGCTGCTGCCGTACTGGGAGTCGGCGATCGTGCCGGATCTGCGGGCCGGGCACACGGTGCTGATCGCCGCGCACGGCAACTCCCTGCGCGCGCTGGTCAAGCACCTGGACGGGATTTCCGACGAGGACATCGCCGGGCTCAACATTCCGACCGGCATTCCGCTGCGCTACGACCTGACCGCGGACCTCAAGCCGGTCAAGGCGGGCGGGGAGTACCTCGACCCGGAGGCCGCGAAGGAAGCCGCCGCCGCCGTCGCCAACCAGGGCCGCTGAGCCCGTCCTGCCGTTGTTCGTGCGGGCCTCCTGCGGGGAATCCAGTTCCCTGCAGGAGACCCGCACGGCATTCGAGCCGATCAGCCCTGGTCGGCGTTGACGACCTGCATGGCGGAGACCTTCCAGTCCGTGCCCTGGCGGACCAGGTCCAGTTTCACCGGCAGGCGACGTTCCTGGCCGCCCGAACCCGACCCTTCGCTGGACACCAGAGCGCCGAGCAGCGCGCTCGCCTTGGTGCCGTCTGGGCTCACCTCGGTCGCGGCTGCCACCGACAGCGGATTGACCGTGGTCTTCGACCCGCTCGCGCGGATGTGCGACAGGGTTTCGTCGCGGCTCGTGCGGAACTGGGTCAGCAGCGGCTCGGCGGCCACCGTCTCGTAGCGGTCGTACACGGCGTCGGCGTTCTTCGCGTCCACGGTCAGCAGGATTTGGGCGTCCCGCTGTGCCGCGGCGACCACCTGGTCGCGCGTGGTGGCCTTGCCCAGGCCCGGACCCTCCGGCTGCACCAGCGGGCCGCGCGGGTCCAAGTCCAGGTCCTCCAGCACCCAGTGGCCCTTCCCGGGTACCGCGGTGAGCAGCATCAGTGCGGTTGCCGAGTTCTGCTTCCCGTCCGGCGTGGTGCTGTTCTGGGCCACGACGGCGAGCACCTTTGCCTGTCCCGGATGCAGCTCGGCCAGCCCGGTGTCCAGCACCTGTGTCTTCGTGGTCACCGGGCTGCTGCGCACCTGCGCGAAGGTCTCGTCGAACTGGCTGCGGGCACCGCCGGTGAGGTACTCCTGCTCCGTCTTGGCGACCTCGTCCGGCTTCGCCGAGTCGTAGCTGAACGCCTTCTCCACCGCCTGTTTGACGCCGTTCACCGCGGTGGTGGTCGCACCGGCGTCCACGAAAGCCAGGTTCGTCGCCTTGGGCGCGGCGTTCTGCTCGCCGATGTCCCCGCTGCCGCAGCCGGCCGTCACCAGGACGGCGGCCGCGGCGGCCACCGCACGCCTCACAGCAGCCCCGCCTCCCTCGCGCGGGTGCCGGCCTGGAACCGGGAAGTCGCGCCGAGGACCGACATCAGCTCCGCGACGCGCCTGCGGTACGTGCGGAGCCCGACGCCCATCGCACGGGCCGCCGCCTCGTCCGTGCAGCCGGAGGAGAGCAGGTCGAGCAGCTGCGGGGTGTGCCGGCGCAGATCGGCGAACCGGGTCTCGTAGGCGGCCAGCGCGGTCGACGTCCGCCAGGTCGCCTCCACCAGCGACTTGATGCCCTGTACGAGCTCCGGCCGCAGCAGCACGGTGTACCCGCGGCCGGCGGCCAGGATGGCGATCCGATCGTCGAGGATGATCGTCTCGTTGATCTCGCGGTCGCAGATCCGGATGTCGACCCGGTTCTCCCGCAGTTCGCGTAGGTGGTCGCTGCTGGCCGGATCGAGCAGCACCTGCGGCAGGTAGATCTTGCGCCCCCGCACGCCGGTGTGCTCACCCGGCGGCCAGTGCGGGGACTCGCGCATGGCCCGCCAGGTGCGCATGTCGTTCGCCGCGCAGATCAGCTCGTCGGCGTGCGTGAACAGGTGCGCGGTGCGTTCGAACAGCTCGCGTTCGTCGCGCACCGAGACCACGTCTTCGACTCGGGTCACGACCTCCAGTGTCCAGCGTCCCCTGGCAGCCTGCCACCACCGGGTTGGCAGCTTCCTGCCAAAAGGTGCCGGGCGCGTCCCGTCCGGACACGCTGGAGACATGACCGAAACGACACTTCCCGCGGCCGCCGCCGGTACCTGGCAGCTCGGCTCGCTCACCGTCAACCGGCTCGGCTTCGGAGCCATGCGCCTGGTGCCGCTGGACCGGCAGCTGCCCGGCGAACGCGAGCGCGCGATCGCCGTCCTGCGCCGGGCGGTCGAGCTGGGTGTGAACCACATCGACACGGCGGCGTTCTACTTCACCCCGCGCTGGTCGTCGAACGAGCTGATCAACACCGCGCTCGCGCCCTACGGCGACGACCTCGTCATCGCGACGAAGGTCGGGCCAGGGCGGACCCCGTCCGGCGAATTCCTGTTCGCCCGTCCCGACGAGCTGCGGGGGCAGGTCGAGGAAAACCTGCGCCAGCTCGGACGGGAGCACCTGGACCTGGTCAACCTGCGGATGGGCCACGACCTCGAACGCGCTACCGGCTCGATCGCCGAGCACTTCGGCGCGCTCGCCGAACTGCGCACCGCCGGTCTGATCCGCGAGCTGGGCATCTCCAACATCGGCCCCGAGCAGCTGGCCGAGGCACAAGCGATCGCGCCGGTGGTGGCCGTGCAGAACCAGTACGGCCTCGCCGCCCGTCGCGAGGACGACGAACTGGTGCGCTCGTGCGGAGCCCAGGGCGTGGCCTTCGTGCCGTTCTTCGCGGTCGCCAGCGGCCAGGTGGACGAGCGGGTCGCCGAGGTGGCCCGCCGCCACGACGCGACGTCCGCGCAGATCCGGCTGGCCTGGTCCCTCGCGCAGGGGCCGCACGTGCTCGCCATCCCGGGCACCGGCGACCCGGCGCACCTCGAGCAGAACGTGGCGGCCGCCGCGCTGCGGCTCAGCGACGAGGATCTGGCGACGCTGGACGGGAGGTGAAGATCGCCCGGAAGGTCTCGATCGGGTGAACGGGGGCTGACCTGGGGGCGAATATGTCCTCCGTAGATGTCACGCGCCTCACGACCAGGCTTCCGACGCTAGGCCAAACGGCGACCGGGATGCTTACGATCCCCACGTGACCACGCCTGTTGCCTTGCTGACGGCCATCGGCGCACTCGTCGTCGGTGCGGTCGCCGGTTATCTGGTGGCCCGGGCGCGTGCCCGGCGCGCGGCGGCCCGGCCGGCCGGCCCCACCGTCGCCGAACTCCTGATGAGGCTGATCCGTTCGTCGAACAACGCTGTCGTGGTGCTCAACCGGTTCGGCGACCTGGTGCTGCACAACCCGCGGGCCGCCGAACTGGGACTGGTGCGCGTCAGCCAGGCCGATCCGCGGGCCCGCAAGGCGGCCGAGCAGGTCGTGGAGACCGACGAGCCGGTGGAGGTCGACCTCTCGCCGCTGGAGAACCGCGGCCGCCGCCAGCCGGAGGCGGTGCTCGGCGAGGTCCGCCCGCTCGGCGACGGGTTCACCGTGGTCGAGGCGGTCGACCACTCCGAGGCCATCCGGCTGGAGGCGGTGCGGCGCGATTTCGTCGCGAACGTCAGCCACGAGCTCAAGACCCCGGTCGGGGCGATCGCCCTGCTCACCGAGGCCGTGCTGGACGCCGCCGACGACGTCGAGGAGGTCCGCCGGTTCGGCGGCAAGATCCTGCGCGAGTCCACCCGGCTGGGCACGCTCGTCACCGAACTCATCGCGTTGTCCCGCTTGCAGGGCGCGGAGCGGCTGCCCGATCTCAACGTGGTCGAGGTCGACGCGGTGGTGCGGGAAGCACTCGGCCGCGCCACGTTGTCCGCCGAATCCGCCGAGATCACCATCACCACCGACGCTCCCGGCGGACTGCTCGTCGAGGGCGACCGGACCCTGCTGGTCACCGCGCTGTCGAACCTGCTGGAGAACGCCGTGGCGTACTCGCCGGCCGGCAGCCCGGTGTCGATCTCGCGGCGGCTGGCCGACGGAATGGTCGAGATCGCGGTGACCGACCGCGGCATCGGCATCGCCGAGGACGAACAGCAACGCGTGTTCGAGCGGTTCTACCGCGCGGACAAGGCGCGTTCGCGGGCCACCGGCGGAACCGGGCTGGGCCTGGCGATCGTGAAGCACGTCGCGGCCAACCACGGCGGTTCGGTCGGCCTGTGGAGCCGTCCGGGCACCGGTTCGACGTTCACCCTGCGGATCCCGGCGCACGTGCGCCCGGAGCCCGGCGAGTCCGGCCGCGGTGGCGCACCGCTGCCCGCGGCGAAGCCGCAGACGCAGGACAAGACCCCCGAGCGGACACCCCGGCTCGTGGCAACCGGGCAGGAGATCTCCGGCCCAGACCGTGGAGGAAACCTGTGACGAGGGTTCTCATAGTCGAGGACGAAGAGTCCTTCGCCGACCCGCTCGCCTTCCTGCTGCGCAAGGAGGGCTTCACCGCGGCGGTGGCCGGGACCGGCCAGCAGGCGCTCGAGGAGTTCGACCGCAACGGCGCGGACATCGTGCTGCTCGACCTGATGCTGCCCGGGATGAGCGGCACCGACGTGTGCAAGCAGCTGCGCCAGCGGTCCGCGGTCCCGGTGATCATGGTGACCGCGCGGGACAGCGAGATCGACAAGGTCGTGGGACTGGAGCTGGGTGCCGACGACTACGTGACCAAGCCGTACTCGGCACGCGAGCTGATCGCCAGGGTACGGGCGGTGCTGCGCCGCGGCGGCGAACCCGGCACGGACGGTGAGCTGGCCCCGCTGGTGCTGTCCGCGGGCCCGGTGCGGATGGACGTGGAACGGCACGTGGTGACCGTCGACGGCGCCGAGGTCTCCTTGCCGCTCAAGGAGTTCGACCTGCTGGAGTACCTGCTGCGCAACGTCGGCCGGGTGCTCACCCGCGGCCAGCTGATCGACCGGGTGTGGGGCGCGGACTACGTCGGCGACACCAAGACCCTGGACGTGCACGTCAAACGGCTGCGCTCGAAGATCGAACCGGACCCGGGTTCGCCGCGGCACCTGGTGACGGTGCGCGGGCTCGGGTACAAGTTCGAGACCTGACCGGCCTTCGGCGGGGCCGTGCGGATCCGGCGGCCCGGGGCGCGGTGCGACGGACGGGTAACGGACGGTAAGACGAATTGCCTATCCGGCCGGAGCCTTGCGAGCGATTTGCGCGCAGCCGGATCCGCATAGCTTTCGGGTATGGAAACTGCCCAGCTCGTCGCCGCCGAGCCGGTCGCCGCGCGCACCTCCCGTATCGCGGGTGTCGACGTGGCCCGTGCGCTGGCGGTGTTCGGTATGTTCGCCGCCCACATCGGACCCGCCGTGCTGGCCGTGCACGCCGGTGGGCCCGCCGAAGTGCTCGGCCGGATCGGCGACGGCCACGCCTCGATCCTGTTCGCGCTGCTGGCCGGCGTTTCGCTGGCGTTGCTGACCGGCGGCCGGACCCCGCACCAGGGCGCGGCATTGCGCCGGGACCGCGTCCGGATCGCGGTGCGCGCGGTGCTGCTCTTCGTGCTCGGACTGGCGCTGACCCAGTGGGGCGCGCCGATCTTCGTCATCCTCGCCTTCTACGGCGCCTACTTCCTGATCGCGCTCCCGTTCCTGCGGCTTTCGCCGCGAACGCTGGCCCTGATCGCGGCGGGATGGGCGGTGGCCGGGCCGCTGGTGTCCTTCCTGATCCGCCGTCAGCTGCCGACTCCGGACACGCTGGGGGAGACGCCGTCGTTCACCACCCTGTTCGGCCCCGGATTCGGCAACCTCCTGCTGGACGGGGTCTACCCGGTGGTGACCTGGATGCCGTTCGTCTTCGCCGGACTGGCGGTGGGACGGCTCGATCTGCGGTCGGCGGCCGTCCGCCTGCGGGTGCTCGGCACCGGCCTCGGACTGGCTGCGCTCGGCATCGGCGGCTCGTGGCTGGCGCTGCACGCCTTCGGCGGCATCCGGCTGCTCGCGCCGGTGGTCGACGCGATGCGCCCGCTCGCGCAGCGCGCCGGTCAGGATCCGCTCGACATGCTGCTGCACCTGGGCGGGATGGGCTACGTGCCGGCGAACAACGCGGGATTCCTGCTCGTCGACAGCCCGCATTCGGGGACCCCGTTCGAAATCGTCGGTTCGACCGGGATCGCGCTCGCCGTGCTCGCGCTCTGCCTGTTCGCCGCGGACGCGCTCGGCCGGCTGCTCGCCCCGATCGCCGCGGTCGGCGCACTGTCCCTGACGGTGTACACCGGGCAGGCCATCGCCCTGAAGTACGTGATGAAAACGCTCTCTGCCGGGCACGTGGCGCACCCCTGGCTGCCGTGGCTGACGTTCGTCGCGGTGTCGGTGCTCGTCTGCGCACTGTGGCGGCCGTTACTGGGCCGCGGACCACTGGAAGCCCTGCTGCACTGGGTGTCCACCCGGATCGCGAACGTGACCGTCCGGCGTGAACCCGCCGGTGGGAAGGCTGCGGCCGGCACGTCCGGCTGACCTGTCGCCGGCTGCCGACACGAGTGGTGTTGGTTACACTTTCGAGACCTGGCAGCGGGACCGGTACGCTGGTTCCTCGTGCGCCTAGGGGTCCTCGACGTCGGCTCGAACACCGTCCATTTGCTGGTGGTCGATGCCCATCGTGGTGCCCACCCCACGCCCATGCATTCGGAGAAGACCGTGCTGCGGCTGGCCGAGCAGATCACACGGTCGGGAGACCTCAGCCGGACCGGTGCGGACGGCCTGGTCCGCGCGGTCGACTCGGCGCGGGCGGCGGCGGTGCGGATGGGCTGCGAGGACGTGCTCGCGTTCGCGACCTCGGCCGTGCGTGAGGCCGGGAACTCCGCGAAAGTGCTCGCCCGAGTGGCCGACGAGACGGGCGTGCACCTGCGGGTGCTGACCGGGGCCGACGAGGCGCGGCTGACCTTCCTCGCGGTGCGCCGCTGGTTCGGCTGGTCGGCCGGGCAGCTGCTGGTGCTCGACATCGGCGGCGGGTCGCTCGAGGTGGCGATGGGCCGCGACGAGGAACCCGAGCTCGCCGAATCGCTGCCGCTCGGAGCGGGCCGCACCACGCGAACGCGGTTCCGGCACGATCCCCCCACCCGCTCGGAGGTCGTGGCGACCTCGGCGTGGCTGGAGGACCAGCTCGCCGTCCTCGCGAAGAAGACCGCGAGCTGGGGCCGGCCGGACCGGGTCGTGGCCACCTCGAAGACGTTCCGGTCGCTGGCCCGGCTCACCGGCGCGGCCCCCTCGGCGGCCGGGCCCCGGGTGCGCCGTACGCTCACCGATACCGCACTGCGCCAGCTCATCGCCTTCGTCTCGCGGATGCCCGCGGCGGATCTGGCACAGCTGGAAGGCGTCAGCGCGAGCCGATCGCACCAGCTGGTGGCCGGCGCACTCGTGGCGCAGGCCGCGATGCGGGCCCTCTCGCTCACCGAGCTGGAGATCTGCCCCTGGGCACTGCGAGAGGGCGTGATCCTGCGGCAGCTGGACCTCGCCAACGGGACGGACGAAACCGGGGCGGCCCGCACCGGCGTTTCGGCGAACGGGGAGGACCGGTGACAGCAGCGGACTGGACTTCGCGAACGAAGACCAGGCACGGTGAAGAGGTGACGGACATGTACTGCACGGTGTTCAGCGCGCGCGGCGCCGTATGCGTGCGTGCCCGAGTGGACACAACCAACCCCGAGCGCGCTTTGGACAGCACGGTATGACGGACGAGACCGGCGGCGACCAGCCCCAGAAGACCGTGGCCGAACTGCTCGCCCAGCACGGGCAGCAGGTCGACGGCGGACGGCGACGCAGGCGCAGGGCTGCCGAGGACGACGAAGCACCGGAAGAGACCGGCCCGCGCCGCTCGCGGATGAGCGACACCGCACCGCAGGCGATCATCGACCGGGTGACCTCAGACGGCCCCGCGCAGCCCCCGGCGCGCGGCGGTGCCCGGCGTCGTCCGGACACCCCGCCCACGCCGCGTCCCGCGCCCCAGGATTCCGGGGCGTACCAGCGTCCGGTGAACGGTCAGCCCGAGCCGGGTCCGCGGCCTCCGGCTGGTGGCCCGCAGGAGTCGGGTGCGTATCCGCGTCCGGTGAACGGTCAGCCGGAGCCGGGTCCGCGGCCTCCGGCTGGTGGTCCGCAGGAGTCGGGTGCGTATCCGCGTCCGTCGGGGCCTGGTCAGCCCGAGCCGGGTCCGCGGGCTCGTCCGGCGGGCCAGCCGGAGTCGGCGCGTCCGCGTCCGGAGCCTGCCCGTCCGGCGATGGAGCCGGGGCAGGCCCCGCGTCCGCCCGCCGGTCCGCAGGAGTCGGGTGCGTACCCGCGTCCGCCCGCCGGCCCGCAGGAATCCGGTGCGTACCCGCGACCCACGCCACCGCAGGAATCCGGTGCTCATCCCCGTCCGGCGGCACCGCAGGAGTCCGGTGCGTACCCGCGGCCCGGCGTGAACGGGCAGCAGGAATCCGGGTACGTGCGTCCGCCGGAATCCGGCCAGTTCCCGCGGCCGCCGCAGGAATCGGGCCAGATGCCGGTGCCGCCGCGACGTCCGCGCCCGCCTGCCGCGCCTGCGTCCTCGCCGTCCGCGTCCGTGTCCGCGGAGGAGACGCGCGAGCAGGTGCCACCGGTCCGCCGTCGTCCGGCGCCGCCGCCCGCGGCTCCCGCGAACGGAGCACTGGCGGCCCGGTTGGAGGGTGCTTCGGACGCCGACGCTCCCGAGCAACCGCCGATGGCGAGCGGTGCGTTCCCGGCCCCGGCTCCGCAGCGCCCCCGGCGTGCCCCCGCACGCCGTCCCGCGCCGAAGGCCGAACCGCACACCGAGCAGTTCGACGCGGTCGCCGGCGCCCCGGGCGCCGAAGCCGCCGCGGAGGAGGCACCACCCGCCGGCCTGGCAGGCTGGCGCAAGCGCCGTGCGCAAGAACAGCTGGAGGACACCGAGGTCGGCGTGATGCCGGTCGTGCCGAACGCGGAACCGGAGGACGACTACGTCGACGAGGACTACGTCGACGAAGACGGCTACCCCGCCGCCGAGGACGGTTACGCCGCTGAGGATGGCTATGCCGAAGACGGCTATGCCGCCGAGGACGGTTACGCCGAGGACGGCGGCTACCCGCCTGCCGGCGACGACTACGAGGGCGGCCCGCCGACCGCGGGGTACCCGGCGCCGATGCCGTTCGCCCCTGGCGGCAAGGACGCGCCGATCGAGGACGACCTGTCGGAGTACGAGCGGGAGTTCGCCGATTCCGGCTATCCGGACGGCGAGCCCGACTTCGAGGGCGACGACTACGGTTTCGAAGAACGTGGCTACGACGAGCACGGCTACGACGAACAGGACTACGAGGACTACGAGGACGAGGACGTCCCCGGGGAAGCCGTCGCGGAGGGAGCTCCGGCCGAGGAGGAGGCCTCCACGGCGTCCGCGGGCAAGCAGTGGCTGACCCTGGCCGGGCAGCTGGCGCTCGGCGTGGTCGGCGGTGCCGCGGTGTGGCTCGGCTTCAACTGGCTGTGGGTCAACCTCGCCCCGGCCGCGCTCGTGGGTGCCTTGCTGGTGATCGTCGCGCTGGTGTGGATCGTGCGGAAGATCCGGCGTGCGGAGGACCTGCAGACCACCCTGCTGGCGATCCTCGTCGGACTGGTGGTCACGGTGTCCCCGGCAGCGTTGCTGCTGGTGGCCAAGTAGCGACGTTCCGCGGTGGGCAGGGCAGAATGTGCTTGGTGAGCACCGCCGACGCACTCACTCCCGCGGAGGCGGCGTGAGCACCGCCGACGCACTTCCTCCCGCGGAGGCGGGATGAGCACTCCGGAAAAGCCCGTCCCGGTAGGACTGAGCACCGCCTCGGTGTGGCCGTTGCGGGCGGGGGCCGCGTTCGAGCTCGCCGCCGAGCTGGGCTACGACGGGGTCGAGGTCATGGTGTGGGCGGATCCGGTCAGCCAGGACGTCGCCGCGGTCCGGCGGTGGTCGCGGCGTACCGGGATGCCGGTGCTGTCGGTGCATTCCCCGTCGCTGCTGATCACCCAGCGGGTCTGGTCGCCGGATCCCGTCGTGCGGCTGCGGATGTCCGTGGACGCGGCGCTGGAACTGGGCGCGCGCACCGTGGTGGTGCACCCGCCGTTTCGCTGGCAGCGGCGCTACGGCGACGCGTTCGGCGATCTGGTGGACGAGCTGGAGGACGCCAGCGGCGTGGAGATCGCCGTGGAGAACATGTTCAAGGTGCGTCCGCCCGGCGGGTCCCGCGGGGCGCGGGTGTCGGCGTTCCGGCCGTCGATCGATCCGACCGACGTCGGGTTCCGGCACTACACGCTGGACCTGTCGCACACCGCGGCGGCGCGGATGGACGCGCTCGCGCTGGCCGGGCGGATGGGCGCCGGGCTCAGCCACGTGCACCTCGCCGACGGCACCGGGATTCCCAAGGACGAGCACCTGGTTCCCGGCCACGGCGGGCAGCCGTGCGCGCAACTGCTGGAAAAGCTGGCCGGCGACGGGTTCGCCGGCCAGGTCGTGCTCGAGGTCAGCACCCGGGGTACCGCGGGTGCGGCCGGGCGGGCCCGGGCACTGGCCGAGGCGCTGTTGTTCGCCCGGTTGCACCTCGGGCAGTGACCGCATCGTGATCTTGCTCGGCTGTCCGGGCGGTAAGCGGTCTTTCCGGGCCGCACCGGCGCGCCGGACACGTAGAGTGCCGATCGTGAAATCGTTGCGTGCTTCGGCCTCCGCTGTCCCCGGAACCGGTTCCACGGGCCGTCCCGCCGTGGCCGGGTGTCCGTGAACGGGTCCGACGACACGGCGACAGCGTTCGGCGCGGCCACCACAGTCCGGTCGTTGGGGGATGGCACGTTCACCGCGACCCTGCGCGCCGAGTGGGCGATCGGGACCCACCCGCACGGGGGGTTTCTGGTGGCCGTGCTCGCGAAGGCCGCGGCGGCCGTGCTGCGGGAGCGGGGTGAGGCGACCGTCGAACCGCTCGCGGTGAGCGCGGAGTTCCTGCACGCGCCCGCGCTGGGGCCGGTGCTGCTGCGTACCGACGTGCGCAAGGTGGGCCGCCGCGCGACCGTCGTGGCGGTGTCCATGGAGCAGCGTGGCCGCAGCTGTGTGGAAGCCAGGGTGACGACGGGGCGGTTGCCGATGCGCCGTCCGGAGTGGACCGACGTGCCGCAGCTGCCCGCGGAGCCGCCGTCGGGTGCGCTGCAGCTCGGCGGCGGCGACCTGTCCGAAGGCCCGTTCCACCTCGCCAAGAGCTGCGACGTGCGACTCGACCCGGGCACCGCCGGGTTCCTCGCCGGGCGTACCGGCGACCCGCCGCGGCTGCGGTTGTGGGCCCGGCCGCGTACGGGCGAGGTCGACGTGCTCTTCGCGATGCTCGCCGGGGACCTCAACCCGCCGGTGGTGGTCGGCCTCGGACATCGCGGCTGGGCGCCGACCGTGCAGCTGACTGCGCTGCTGCGGACCCGGCCCGCTCCGGGCTGGCTGCGGGTCTTCGTCGAATCGCGTTCGGTGCACGAGCCGTGGTTCGACTCGGACGCCACGGTGGTCGACGCGCAGGGCCGGCTGGTCGCGCAGGTCCGCCAGCTCGCGCTCGCCCCGGCCCCGGGGGCCTGAGCCCGGTTTGGCACGCTGGCGCCATGACTGTGATCGCGGTGCTGGGAGCCGGGAAGATCGGGGAGGCCCTGCTGTCGGGCCTGTTGCAGGGTGGTCACGCGCCGGGTGACCTGCTCTTCACCGAACGGTACGAGGACCGCGCGCGCGAACTGGAAACCCGCTATCCGGGGATGCAGGCGGTCACCGTCGAGGACGCCGCGAGGCGTGCCGACGTGCTCGTGGTCGCGGTGAAACCGCAGGACATCGAGCCGGTGCTGGCCGAGCTGGCGCCGCTGCTCGGATCGTCGTCACTGGTCGTGTCGTTGTGCGCGGGCCTGCCGACCGTGTTGTACGAGCGCCGGCTCGCCGAGGGCGTTCCGGTGGTGCGGGTCATGCCGAACACGCCGATGCTCGTCGGCGAGGCGATGAGCGCGGTGTCCCCTGGCCGGTACGCCACCGCGGACCACATCGCCGTGGTGAAGGAGCTGCTGTCGCACGTCGGGCAGGTCGTGGAGGTGCCGGAGAAGCAGCAGGACGCGGTGACCGCCCTGTCCGGTTCCGGTCCGGCCTACTTCTTCTACCTGGTCGAGGCCATGATCGACGCCGGGATCCTGCTCGGCCTGCCGCGGGCGCTGGCCGGTCAGCTGATCATCCAGTCCGCGGTGGGCGCGGCGAAGATGCTGGCCGAGGGCGAGGACCACCCGGTGCTGCTGCGCGAGGCCGTCACCTCGCCCGCGGGCACCACCATCAACGGCATCCGGGAGCTGGAGAAGCACGGCGTCCGCGCGGCGCTGCTGGACGCCATCGAAGCCGCGCGTGACCGCTCCGTGGAGCTCGGTCACGAGCACCAGCGCTGACCGGGCACCTCGGCGCCCCGGGGCCGCCAAACGGGCGAAACCGGCGTTCCGGACCGAGACTGCTCCGTTCGGGCGCCGGGAATGTGCTGGTGGGGGCCCATCCTGGTGACAGGCGTCGCATGAGTCCCACCTGTCCCGCTACCCTCGACAGAGCACGTGCGTGTCGATACCACAGGTGGGGAAGCCTCGTGGCGCGACACGTGTCGAAGGACGCGGTGATCATGTCGCCTGGCAAGAAGGAGGAACTGCCCTCGGTGGGGCAGGTCCAGTTTTTGACGGTCGCCGAGGTGGCCACGCTGATGCGGGTCTCGAAGATGACCGTGTACCGCCTGGTGCATTCCGGGGAGCTGCCCGCCGTACGGGTGGGCAAATCGTTCCGGGTGCCGGAGAAGGCGGTGCACGAGTACCTGCAGGGCGCCTACTTCGACGTCGGTTGAGCAGTGTCGCTCCGCTTGGACGCGGTGGTGGGACGGTCGCCGGGCGCGGGTCAAACCATGCCCGCCGACCGGCCCGCGCCGGGGCGCGGGTAACCTGGTAGACCGCTCGTGCCTGTGCGCTCCACCCGTTGGACGCTGCGCCGGGCAGCGTGACCGACGACAACTGAGGAGCGCCCATGGGTTCCGTGATCAAGAAGCGCCGCAAGCGCATGTCCAAGAAGAAGCACCGCAAGCTGCTGCGCCGCACGCGAGTGCAGCGGCGTAAGGCCGGTAAGTGAGCCGGTCGACCGGCTGAGGTCCGTGGCCCGTCCAGTCTCTGGACGGGCCACGTCCGTGTTCTGGGCACTTACGCCCGTTCGAGTGAGGTGCGCACCGCATTCTGGGTCGGTGCCGTTAAAACCAGGTAAGACCTGGTCAGAGGGCCGCGGCCGGTCGGTAACATGGCCAGTGCTTCCGCGCGATGCTTCCCACGAGCGCAGGCTCGCGCGTCCCGGGTGAGCACGGTGTCCCACCGTGCGCGGCCCCGCCGTCCAGCTCCATCGCACCGTTGCCGATCAGGGAGTCCCATGGCCTCGAACATCGTGCTCGTCACCGGGGTCGCCGGCGACCTTGGCGGAAAGCTGCTCGCCCGCCTCGGGACCAATCCGGAGTTCGAGCGCGTGCTCGGTGTCGACACCGCGCCGCCGGCCAAGGACGTGCTGCGGCGGATGGGCCGCGCCGAGTTCGTGCGCGCCGACATCCGCAATCCGCTGATCGCGAAGGTGATCAGCAGTGCCGAGGTGGACACCGTCGTGCACACCTCGTGCACCGCGCACCCGGCCGGGCCGAGCCGTCGGTCGGCGGTCAAGGAAGTGAACGTGATCGGCACCATGCGGCTGCTGGCGGCGTGCCAGCGGGCGCCGAAGGTGCGCAAGCTGGTGGTGAAGTCCACTGCCGCGGTGTACGGCGCGGGCGCGCGTTCGCAGGCGGTCTTCACCGAGGACTCGGAGTTGATCCCGGCGTCGGCCAGCGGGTACGCGAAGGACGCGGTGGAGATGGAGGGCTACGTACGCGGTCTCATGCGGCGCCGGCCGGACATCACCGTCACGCTCGCGCGCTTCGCGAACATCATCGGCCCGGAGGTCGACACTGTGCTTGCGCGCTATTTCGCGCTGCCGGTCGTGCCCACGGTCTTCGGCTACGACGCGCGGTTGCAGCTGCTGCACGGCTCCGACGCGTTGTCCGTGCTGGAGCTGGCGACGCTGCAGGACAAGCCCGGCGTGTTCAACGTGGCGTCCGAGGGCGTGCTCACGGTGTCGCAGGCAATCCGCCGCGCCGGTCGTCTCGGGCTGCCGATGCCGGGCGCGGTGGTGCCGTCGGTGGGCCGCCTGCTGCGCGGTGCCCACGTGGTCGACTTCTCCGCCGACCAGCTGCGCCTGCTGAACTTCGGCCGCGCGGTGGACATCACGAAGCTCAAGAAGGAGTTCGGCTACACGCCTCGCTGGACCACCCGCGAGGCGTTCGACGACTACGTGGCCGGCCGCGGCCTGCGTCCGGTGCTCGACGGCGGCCGGCTCGCCGGGCTGGCCGGCAAAGTGCTCGAGGCCGCCGCCACCGGGCAGGCCGGCCGATGAACCGCGCGACGAACGCCGGAAGTGAGGCGCACCCCGTGAACGGTGCCGAGGCACAGGTCATCCCGCTGCACGGACCCGGCCGCGAGAAGCCGGTGCCGGAACCACGTCCGGAGCACGGGTCGGAAATCCAGCCGGACCCGCGCCCGGGTAAGCGAGCGGAGTACCGGCCGGAACCACGCCCCGAGCCCCGTCCGGGCGCGCGCCCGGAGCCTTCGGCCGAGGCGCCGGTCGTGGCGTTCCCGTCGGCCACCGCATCCGAGCCGGAGTCCGATCCACTGCCGGAAGGGCTGCGTGAGGCGCTCACCTTCCTGCGGCGCCGGCTCACCGGCGACTATCCGGTGGACGAGTTCGGTTTCGACGCCGAGCTCACCGAGACGCTGGTGCTGCCGCCGTTGCGGGCGCTGTACGAGAAGTGGTTCCGGGTGGACACCTTCGGCGTCGAACACCTGCCCGCGGCGGGTGGGGCGCTGCTCGTGTCCAACCACTCCGGCACGTTGCCGCTCGACGCGCTGATGACCGCGGTCGCGGTGCACGACGAGACCGGTGGCCGGCACCTGCGCGGGCTCGGCGCCGACCTGGTGTTCAAGCTCCCTCTGGTCGGGTCGTTCGCGCGCAAGTCAGGGCAGACGCTGGCCTGCAACGCCGACGCCGAGCGGTTGCTGTCCGCAGGCGAGCTGGTGGGGGTGTGGCCGGAGGGCTTCAAGGGCATCGGCAAGCCGTTCTCCGCGCGGTACAAGCTGCAGCGCTTCGGGCGTGGTGGATTCGTGTCCGCGGCGATGCGCGCGGGCGTGCCGATCATCCCGGTGTCGGTGGTGGGGGCCGAGGAGACCTATCCGAAGATCGGTGACCTGCGGCTGCTGGCGCGGGTGCTCGGCCTGCCCTACTTCCCGGTCACGCCGTTCTTCCCGTTGCTCGGCCCGCTGGGTGCGTTGCCGCTGCCGACCAAGTGGACCATCGAGTTCGGCGAGCCGATCCGCACCGACGAGTACAGCCCGGACGCGGTGGACGACCCGATGCTCGTGTTCACCCTGACCGACCAGGTCCGGGAGTCGGTCCAGCAGACGCTGTACCGGCGGCTTTCCCAGCGCCGCAGCGTGTTCCGGGGCTGAGCGGTTCAGGCCGGCAGTCGCCAGCCCCTGCGCACCGAGCGGTGGCAGCGCCGCGGTTGGTCTCCGACGCTGACGAACAGCGCGGTCAGCAACGCCGCGCCGTGGTCCAGTGTGCCGCGCGGCAGCGGTCCGTTCGCGACCAGGGACACCACGCCGTGCGCGATGGCCCAGCTCTGCGTGGCCAGCTCCAGCGCGACCACGTCCTCGCGGTAGCGGCCGTCACGCCTGCCGCGTTCGGCCGCCTGCACCAGGTACTCCAGGGTGTCGTCGGCGGCCTTGGCGTCCTCGGGTTCGAAGTTCGCGTCGAACATCACCCGGTACAGGTCGGGGTGCTCGAGTGCGTTGCCGAGGTAGGCGGAGACCAGCGCGGTCAGATCGCGGACCGGGTCGGCGGACGGGCGAACCTCGGCGAGCCGGTGCGCCAACCGCGTGAAACCCTCCTGGCGCAAGGCTTTCCACAAGCTGCGCGGCCCGCCCGGACCGGCTGCCGAAGGTCGACCTCTACCAGCAGGTGTCCGTGGGTACCGGTTCGCGATTCGTGTTCGTGGCCGGGCAGGTGGCTCGCGACGCGGAGGGCAACCGGATCGGCGAAGGGGATTTCGCCGCGCAGGTCGAGCAGTTCTATCTGAACGTGGCCACCGCGCTGTCCGAAGCCGGCGGAACGTTCGCCGACGTAGTCCGGCTGACCTGTTACCTCGTCGACTGGTCGGAGGACAAGATGGGGCAATCCAGGAAGGTCTGGAGCGCGCCGCGGCGAAGCTGGGGCACACCCCGCAGGCCCCGTTCACCGGGATCGGCGTCGCCGCCCTCGCCGAGCCTGACCTGCTGGTCGAACTCGAGGCCACCGCGGTCCTGGACTGAGTCGGGAGTGGTGCGGCCGGTTCCCACCGGGTTCGGCACTCACGGGGGCGGGGTCAGCGGCGGCGGTAGGCCATGCCGGCCGCCACCGCGCCGGCCACCGCGCCCGCGCCGAGTACCGACGGGACGCCGATGCGGGCGGCCTTGCGGCCGGTGCGGAAGTCGCGGATCTCCCAGCCTCGGGCGCGGGCCACGTCACGCAGGCCGCTGTCCGGGTTCACCGCCACCGCGGTGCCGGCCACCGACAGCATCGGCACGTCGTTCTGCGAATCGGAATAAGCCGTGCAGCGCTTGAGGTTCAGGCCTTCGCGCGAGGCGAGCGCGCGGACCGCGTGTGCCTTCGCCCTGCCGTGCAGCAGGTCACCGACCAGCCGGCCGGTGTACACGCCGTCCCGGGATTCCGCGACCGTGCCCAGTGCGCCGGTCAGGCCAAGGCGGCGGGAGATGATCGCGGCCAGCTCGATGGGGGTCGCGGTGACCAGCCACACGCGCTGCCCGGCGTCGAGGTGCATCTGCGCGAGCGCGCGGGTGCCGGACCAGATCTTGTCCGCCATCAGCTCGTCGTAGATCTCCTCGCTGATGGCGGTGAGTTCCTCCACCGTACGACCGGCCACAAAGGACAGCGCCCGTTCCCGGTGCGTCTTGATGTCCTCTTTGTTCTCCCGTCCGCCGATGCGGAACTTCACCTGCTGCCACACGAAACCGGCGAGATCGGCGGAGGTGAAGAACTTGCGCGCGGCCAGGCCGCGGGCGAAGTAGAAGATGGACGCGCCCATCATCATGGTGTTGTCCACGTCGAAGAACGCGGCCGCGGTGAGGTCCGGCGGCGCGGGCGGGGCGGGCGGCTCGGCGACCGTGGTCGCGGCCTGCGCCGACGCCTCGCCCGCGAGCGTGGCGAGCCGTTCCAGCTCTTGACTCTTGTCCTTGCCACGCCAAGCTGACACGCACACCGCCTCCACGTTCGGCAGGTCCCGGCGTGCCGGGAACGGCCGGGCCCTGCTGCACAGGGTAGCGACCGCGAGACTCACCCGTTGGAGATGTGGCGCGGACCTCGATCAGGCCGGCCGGGAGTCAGCCGATCACGATCCGGGGCAGCCCCGGCAGCAGCGGCGGGACCGAGACGACCGGTGGCCGGGGCCTGGTCGACGTCGGCAGCCGAGGCGAGGTCGGTGCCGTGATGGGAGGCGGTACGACGGGTGCGGCCGGGCTGCTCGCAACGCTGCTGCCGGTCGGTGTCGGGCTGCTCGTCAACGCCAGCTCCGGCCTGCCGTCCGGGGTGGACGACGTGGCCGGCGGAGCGGTCTCGTCCGGCGACGGCGGGGCCGAAGGCGGGGGAGCGGGGGCGGAGCCGGGCGCTTCCGGTGCCCGGGTGCAGGCGCCGGAAGCGGGGAGCAGGCCCAGTTCGTCGGTGCTGCCGGTGGTGATCCGGTAACAGCCGAGCCGGAAGCCGAGTGCCGTGGTGCGCTGGCGAACCCGGTCGAGCAGACCGCGTGCGCTCGTGACGTCGTCGCGTGCCGCGGCCGGGGCCTGCGTCTGAGCGAACGCCAGCAGCCGGGACTCCTCCTTCGCCCACGACGCGAGCTCGGCCAGCCGCGTACGGTCGCCGTCCTGTGTGGCGAGATCGGCCATTCCGCGGGCGCCCGCCCGGACGTCGTCGCCGAAGTCGGTGAGCGCGGTCCGGTAGGCGGCCGGGGACGCGTCGGTCAGGTGCCCCAGCTCGTCGACCCGGCCGGCGGCGAACTCGAGATGCTTCTCTGCCCTGCCCGCCGAATCGAAGGTCAGCCCCAGCGCGGTCGCTTCGCCTGCTCGTTTCACCTGGTACAGCGCGTCGCCGGGCAGCGCGTCGCGGGACAGCAGCAAGGTGAGCCCGGCCAGGCCGAGGATCAGTGCGATCCCGGCCGCCACCAGGTCCGCCGGTCCCAGCCGGCGACGGCGACGGGGCAGCGGCTCCCCGAGCCTGCCCTCGATCTCCGCGCGGATCCGGGCGCGGGTGGCCGGATCGGGTGCCCCCGTGGCGCCCAGTTCCCGGAGCGCGCCGACCGTCGCGAGCTCCTCGGCGAACTCGTCGCCGGTTCGGTTCGGCGCGGCGCCGAGTGCGCGGTCGAACCGCTCGTTCTCGGCCCGCTCCCGTGAAAACCGCCCGGGCACGCCCACGGTGCTGCTCCGTCTCCAGCTGCGCCGGCCCTGACCGCCGGTCTGCGTGGAGAAACGATTAAGAAGCCCGGGAAGTTACGGCCTGCCCGGGAATCGCCGTTCGCGGCCGGCCGTGCCTGGCCACAGTCCGAAGCAGTGCGGACTCCGCGCAAGCCGCCGTCGACGCAGTGCGGGACTCAGCGCAACCCGGTGGGCAGCAGCTGGGCCAGCCGGCGCACCGCGCGGTGCTGGAGTGCCTTGATCGCGCCCTCGTTGCGGTCCATCACCCGGGCCGTCTCGGCGACCGAGAGACCCTGCAGGAACCGCAGCACAATGCATTCGCGCTGGTCCTCGCCGAGTTCGGCCACGCAGCGCAGCAGCTCGACACGGGTGGCGCCGGCGATGGCCTGCTGTTCCGGGCCCGCCTGCGCGGCCGGGCCGACCGCGGCGGCCGGGCGGCCCGGTTCGGTCACCTCGTCGGTCACCACTTCCAGCCGGAAGCGGCTCGACTTCACGTGGTCGAGGATCAGGTTGCGGGCGATCGTGACGAACCAGGCGCCGACGTCGCGGCCCTGATAGCTCACCGAGGTGATCCGGCGCAGCGCACGCAGGAACGTCTCACTCGTGACGTCTTCGGCCAGGTCGCGGTCGCCGAGCCGAAACAGCGTGTAGCGGTACACGACGTCCACGTACCGGTCGTAGAGCTGCCCGAACGCCGAGGAGTCACCTTCCTGCGCGGACCGCACCAGCGCCCAGGCCTCGGCCTTGGCCACTTCGGCGGGGTCCGGTTCCTCGGCCGGGCGGGCCAGTGGGAGGGCGGGGGCCGGCTGGCCGAACACGCGTTCGGAGAACGCGGTGACCGGGCCGCGGCGAACGGGGAGCGTGGTGGGATGGGTCATCGGGCGGCACCTCCGGCGGTCCCGGGCGCGGCGGCCGGACGGGGGTCCCCGCCGGGCCGCGGGCGCGCGGGAGCCGACCGCACCGCGTGTTCCACGACCGCGTGGACCGGCTGCTTCGGCACGACGACTCCCTTGTTCGGGTCACCCGGCAGTGATCAACGCCACCTGGCGACGCAGTGCAGCATACGTGTTGTTACCGCGAAGTAGGTAGTGTCCGGGGGTAGCGGAGGTGCGACGATCGCGCGGCGTCCCCATGACGGGTGACGAGAGGAAGACTTCGCAGGCGGTAGGAGAGGGGGCGGAGTGGACCGGACCAGCACCGCGCAGGGCGTCGCCGGACTGCTCGGCAGCGCGGCCGTCCGGTGGCCGGACCGCACGGCGATCACCGAGACCGGCACCGGCACGACGCTGACCTGGCAGGAGCTCGACGCGGCGGCATACGCGCAGGCCCGCCGGCTCGTCGAGGCCGGGCTGGAGCCGGGTGACCGGGTCGTGCTGCGGTTGCCGACGTCGGCCGACTTCGCGGTGGCCCTGTTCGGAGTGCTGCGGGCCGGCGGCGTCGTCGTCCCGTTGTCGCCGCAGGCGCCGGACCCGGAGCTGCATCCGTTGCTCGCACACAGCGGCGCGACGTTCGTGGTGCAGCGGGAGACCGACGCGGAGCTGCCGGAAGGCGTCACCGGCCTGCCGCCCCGCGGCGAGGCGGACGGCGATCCGGTGGATCTCGGCCGCTCCGGCGAGGACGTCGCGGTCATCTCCTACACCTCCGGCACGACCGGGCCGCCGCGTGGCGTGCAGCTTTCCCACCGCGCGTTACTGGCCAACCTCGATCAGCTGGCCCAGGTCGACGGGCTGCTCGACGCCGAGGACCGGTTGCTGATCTCGATCCCGCTGTTCCACGTCTACGGTCTCGGCCCCGGCCTGCTGCTGGCGACCGCGCAGGGTGCGTCGCTGGTGCTGTCCGAACGGTTCGAGCCGCGGCGCACGCTGGACGACTGCGCCGAGCACGGCGTCACCGCGATCGCCGGCGTGCCCACCATGTACAACGAATTCGCCGCGCTCGGGCCGGACGAGCTGCGCCGTGGTCTCGCCACCGTGCGGCGGATGACGTCGGGTGCCGCGCCGCTGCACCCGAAGGTGCTCGCCGCGATCCGCGAGGCCACCGGTTTCGACGTGTACGAGGGGTACGGGCTCACCGAATGCGCGCCGGTGGTCACCTCGACCCTGGTCACCGGGTACCCGAAGCCGGGTTCGGTCGGCCGTGCGCTGCCGGGGGTGGAACTGCGGCTGGTGGACAGCGACGGCACCAGCGACGAGGTCGGCCTGGACCCGGACGAGGTGGACGACGTGTTCGAGAGCGGCGGAGGCACCGGGCTGGTGTCGATCCGCGGCGCGAACCTGTTCTCCGGCTACTGGCCGGACGGCGCGCACGGCCCGGACGGCGAGGGCTGGTTCCGCACCGGGGACGTCGGCTACCTCGATTCGGACGGCGATCTGCACCTGGTCGACCGCGCGAACGACCTGATCATCGTGAACGGCTTCAACGTCTTCCCGCACGAGGTCGAGGAGGTGATCTCGCAGCTGCCGGAGGTGGCCGAGGTCGCCGTGGTCGGGGTCGTCGACGAACGCAGCGGCGAGGCGGTTAAGGCGGTCGTCGTGCCCGCGGCCGGGGCGGCGCTGTCGCACCAGCAGGTGGTGGACCAGTGCGCGGGCCGGCTGGCCGGGTACAAGGTGCCGCACACCGTGGAATTCGCCGAGACGCTGCCGCATTCGGCCACCGGCAAGCTCCGTCGGCTCAAGCTGCGCTAGGACTCGCGAGTTTAGGGTGGTGGCATGCACAAGGTGACGGTGATGAGCCGCGCCGGATGCCACCTGTGCGAGGTGGCGGAGGCGGACGTCGCGCGGATCTGCGGTGAGCTCGGCGTGCCGTGGGAGACCGCGGACGTGGACAGCGATCCGGAGTGGCGGGCCGAGTACGGCGACCAGGTGCCGGTGATCCTCGTCGACGGCGCGGAACACGGCTACTGGCGGGTGGAGGAGGACCGGCTGCGCGGCGCGCTGGCGGCACCGGTGGGCAAGGCGTAGGTACTCGCGGCACTTTCCGGGCAAGGCGCGTGTTGGCGGCACTGGTAAGCAAGCCGTAATCGTCCACAGTGCACCTGGGGGGTCCGGTCCGCCGAAGATGGTGGGGTGAGCGCGTTGAAGCAAGCCCCGCCCGCCGTACCGACCCGGTTGTCCTTGGCCATGGCCACGTTCCTCGGGCTGGTCGCGTTGATCACCGCGCTCGGGGTCGGGCACCTGCTGGCCGCGTTCGTCGGGTACCAGGCTTCGCCGTTCGTGGCGGTCGCCGACTTCGTGATCGCGCACAGCCCGCATCCGGTCGTGGTGTGGGCGGAGCGGACGCTCGGGACGGCGGACAAGACCGTGCTGAGGATCGGGCTGGCCGTGGTGCTGGTCGGGTTCGCGGTGCTGGCCGGGCAGCTGTCGCGCCGCCGGCCGTTGCCGGGGCAGGTGCTCGTCGCGGTACTCGGGATCGCCGGGATTGTGGCGGTGTACCAGCGCACCGACGTCGGGCAGCTGGCGTTGCTGGCCCCGGTGCTCGCGATGGCCGCCGCGCTGCTGGTGTTCGGCTGGCTGCACGGGCGCGCGCTGCCGGTGACCGGTGCGGAGGCGACCGGGCTGACGCGCCGGCAGGTGTTGCAGCGTGGGGCGGGAGTCGCGGTGGGTACGGGAGTCGCCGCCGTGGTCGGCGAGGTCGTCGCCGGATCCGGCAACGCCGCCGGCTCGCGAGCCGCGATCGGGCCGCTGGTGCCCGCGCGCAAGGCTCCGCCGCTGCCGCCGGACGCGGATTTCGTGAAGCTGGGGTCCCCGCCGTTCATCACCCCGAACAAGGACTTCTACCGGATCGACACCGCTTTCGTGGTCCCGCAGGTGCGAGCCGAGGAGTGGCAGCTGAAGATCCACGGGATGGTGGACAAGGAGGTCACGCTGTCCTACGCGGACATCCGGAACCGGCCGCTGGTCGAGCGGACGGTCACGCTCACCTGCGTGTCCAACGAGATCGGCGGCGACCTGATCTCCACCGCGAACTTCATCGGCGTCGACCTGTCGGAGCTGCTCGACGAGGCCGGTGTGCGCCACGGTGCCCAGCAGATGTACGCGACCAGCGTCGACGGTTTCACCTGCGGCACCCCGGCGAACGTCGCCCTCGACCCCGAGCGCGGCGCGATGCTGGCGATCGGCATGAACGGTGAGCCGCTGCCGGTCGAGCACGGGTTCCCGGCGCGGATCGTGATCCCCGGCCTGTACGGCTTCGTCTCGGCGACGAAGTGGGTCACCGACCTGGAATTCACCACCTGGGACGAGCGCCAGTCGTACTGGCTGCAGCGTGGCTGGGCGGAACAGGCGCCGATCAAGACCGAGTCCCGGATCGACACGCCGGCCGCCGGTGCCTCGGTAGCCGCGGGCACGGTCCGGATCGCGGGCACGGCGTGGGCACAGCACGTCGGGATCCAGCGGGTGGAGGTCCGGCTGGACCAGGGACCGTGGCAGCAGGCCACCCTGTCGGCCGAGGTCAACAAGGACACCTGGCGGATGTGGTGGGCGGAAGTACCGGCCCCGTCCGGCGGGCACACGGTCACCGTCCGTGCCACCGACCAGTCCGGCTACACCCAGACCGACCATCCGGCGGACCCGGTCCCGGACGGAGCGAGCGGATGGCATTCGGTGTCGTTCACCGCGCGGTGAGAGTCCGGTCTCGTCAGGGCCGGAGGGGCGTGGGCAGCCGCCTGCCCAGCGCGTCGGCCAGCTCGTGCTTCATCAACCGGGCAGCGACTGGATTATCTTGTCGGCCACCTTCTCGGTCATGGCACAGGCAGTGTTGCCAAAGCTGGTGACGGAATCCGGTCCGAAGTTCAGCGCGATCGAGAAGAGCTGCTGTGTGTCGTCGCCGGCCAGCCGCACGTTGAGCACGCAAGCTTGACCCTCCGCGGCACTCGTCTCGGTGGCCTCTTGCCCGGCAACAGTCACATCCGAACCGCCCTTCGATGACTCGATCCCGCGAGCGAGCGTGGCGGTCACCTGGTTCGAGGACTGGTAGACACACTGAGGACCGGAAACTTCGGGTCTTGGCACCGCTCCGCCGACGATCGATCCCAAATCCGCTTGGCTGATGAGGTCGCACGCGGTCTTCGACCCCAGCTGCTTCGCCGGTGCGTCAGGGGATGAACTGCAGGCCGCTGTGCTCGCCAGTGACAAAGTCAGTAGCGCCAATACCGCTGCCGCATGCTTTCGGGGCTTCAAGTCCAACTTCCTCTTCAGTGTGAAGATGCCTTAGTCGTCTGTACGGGGGGACGCTCGCCAGTACGACGAAGGAGGCCGCCGAGGGTGCGTTACTTGCGGCGGTCCCGCACAGCTGCGCGTTGCACGGACAGTGCGGCCCTAGCCTGTTCAGCGGGACAGTCGCTGGGCGAGGTCCTCCAGGTCCGCGACCGCGGGGTCGATGCGGTTCGGGTCGAAGCGGCCTTCGTGCCAGGTTTCCAGGCGGCCGGCGACCACGCGGAACGGGCGGCGGCGGTGCGTGGCGAGCCAGTCCTGGACCGCAGGGGGGATCAGGCCCTCGGTCGCCCATTCGCTGTCGATGTCGGGGTTGCCGGTGCCGGAGCCGGTGAGGCCGGCCTGGTTGGCGAGCCTGCCGATCCGGCCGCGCGGGGTCGCGTACACCTCGTGTGCCGGGAAGGGCAGCTTCAGCGAGGCGAGCTGGCGGAAAACCCGGCGGGCGTAGCGGTTGCCGTGGTTTCGGCCGCGGACCTCGCTGTACTCGAACGACAGCACCTCGTACGGCCCGTGCTGCCCGCGCACTGCGTGCCAGGCGCGGCGACGGCGGCCGAAGCCGTCGAACGGGGCGCCGTGGCAGCGGCCGAGCAGGTCCTGGTCGCGTTCGGTGTAGGTCCAGCCGCGCTGGGTCGCGTACGCCGTGGCCGCCGCCTTGTTCCGCTGGTATCGGCGCCAGTAGAAGAGCGCGCAGCCGATGATGACCAGCGGCGCGATCACGTACCAGATCCAGTGCGTCGCCATCGTTCTCCTGACCGTCGCGTCCGGGAATGGGGCAGGCAGGAGATTGTGCCGGGTACCCGGACCGGACGCGCACCGGGTCGCTCCGCGACGGGCCGTTGCCGTGCCCGTGACATGTCGGTGACCAGTGACTTTGTGCCTGCGTTCACAAGTGGACTACCGTGGGTCGGGTCGTCCCCGTGAAGCCCGGCATCGAACCGGACGGAAGCCGCGGGGTCAAGAGTCGGTTTCCCGCCACCTGGATGTGGACTGGGAAACGGACGTGCACAGGTCGGACGAGGAGTGACCAGCGTGGTGACACAGCGGGGTGGGCACAGCGGTGCCGAACCGCCGGTTACGCCACCCCACGGTGAGACCGCCGGCACTGACGGTGACGAAACCGGGTCCAGGCCTGCCCGTCGCCGATCCGGCGGCCGGCACGCGGCCGGGAAACGCCGGCCCACCGTCGATGGCGAAAGCTCCCCTGGCGGCAACGGTTCCCCTGGCAGTAATGGTCGCGTCCCCGGCCCGGACCAAACCGGTGCCGAAGACAACGGCCACGCCCCCCGAACCGCAGGATCCGGGAACGGGGCCTCCCGGAGTTCCGCCACGCGGGAAGCCACTCCCGAGGGCAACGGCCGCGCCCCGAGGAGTGCCGCAGCGAGCACCCGCGAGGCCGCGCCTCGGGCGACCACGGCAAGCCGCCCCCGCCGGGGGGCTCGGTCCGCGCCGGACGCCGACAACGCGCCGACCGCCGAGATGCCCGCCGTGGCGGGGGTGGAGGACACCGCGGTCCGGGCGAAGCAGATTCCCGAGGCCGCCGTCGCGCGGCTGGCCGTGTATCTGCGGGTGCTGTCCGGGATGGCCGAACAGGGCGCGACCACCGTCTCCAGCGAGGAGCTTTCCGGTTCCGCCGGGGTCAACTCGGCGAAGCTGCGCAAGGACCTGTCCTACCTCGGCTCCTACGGCACCCGCGGCGTCGGCTACGAGGTGCAGGTGCTGGTCAGCCAGATCGAACGGATCCTCGGGCTCACCCGTCAGCACCGCGTCGCCGTGATCGGGATCGGCAACCTCGGGCACGCGCTGGCGAACTACGGCGGCTTTCCCGGACGCGGGTTCCCGGTCGAGGCGCTCTTCGACACCGACCCGGACCTGGTCGGCATCCCGGTCGGCGGGATCCCGGTCTCACATCTCGAGGACATTCCGCGGATCTGCTCCGAACGGGAGATTTCCGTGGGGATCATCGCCACACCTCCTACCGCCGCGCAGTCGGTCTGCGACAGGCTGGTGGCAGGCGGCGTCCAGTGCATCCTGAACTTCGCGCCGGTGGTGCTCCAGGTACCGGCGCATGTCGAGGTCCGCAAGGTCGACCTGGCCGTCGAGCTGCAGATCCTGTCCTTCCACGTGGCTCGCCGTGCCGATCGCGCCGGGGAAGCACCGGAAAACCGGGGAACTCCCGGGTTACCGGACGCCGGCCTGCCGATCGACAATGGCGGTACAGGTGACGGACGAAACAGCGCCGGAACGGACGGCGGTCTCGGAATGGTGGTGCGCTGAATGAGCGTGTTGGCGGTCGGGCTCTCCCATCGCAGTGCGGACCTCGGCACGCTGGAGCGCGCCGCGGTGCCCGCCGGCGAGCTGGCCAAGGTGCTCCACGAGCTGCAGCAGGCCGAGCACGTCAGCGAGGCCATGCTCGTCTCGACGTGCAACCGGATCGAGGTCTACGCCGTCGTGGAGACCTTCCACGGCGGGGTCAACGACGTCTCCGAGGTGCTCTCCCGCCAGGCCGGGATGGAGCCCACCGAGCTGTACGACAACCTGTACGTGCACTACGCCGGCGCGGCCGTGGAGCACCTGTTCTGCGTGGCCTCCGGGCTCGATTCGATGGTGGTCGGCGAGACCCAGATCCTCGGCCAGGTCCGGGCCGCCTACGCCACCGCGCGGGAGGCCGGCACCGTCGGCCGCACACTGCACGAGCTGATCCAGACCACCCTGCGCGTCGGCAAGCGCGTGCACTCCGAGACCGGGCTCGACCAGCTCGGCGCGTCCGTGGTGTCCGAGGCGCTGAACGCCGCGGGCGAGCTCGCGGGCAAGCACGCGCTGATCGTCGGTGCCGGTTCGATGGGTGCGCTGAGCGCGACGCAGCTGGCCAAGGCCGGGATCGGCCGGATCACCGTGGCCAACCGCACCGACGCCAACGCCTCGCGGCTCGCGGTCAAGATCACCGAACAGGGCGTGCTCGCGCAGTCCGTGCCGCTGTCCGAGCTGGCCGGCGCCGTGGCCGAGGCGGACGTGGTGGTGTCGTGCACCGGTGCGAAGGACGCGGTGTTCCTGGCCGAGCACGTGCCGCCGCGCGCCGGGCGCCCGCTGGTCGTATGCGACCTCGGGCTGCCCAAGGACGTCGACCCGGACGTCGCCGAGCTGGCTGACGTCACCGTGGTCGACCTGGAGACGATCCAGCGCCGGATGCGCGAGGCCGGTGCGCCGACCACCGAACGGCAGACGGCCAAGGCCAACGGCATCGTGCTCGACGAGGTGCGCGACTACCTCGCCGGGCAGCGCAGCGCCGAGGTCACGCCCACCGTCACCGCGCTGCGCCGCCGCGCGGCCGAGGTGGTGGACGGGGAGCTGCTGCGCCTGGACCACCGGCTGCCGGAACTGGACAGCCAGGTGCGTGAAGAGGTCGGCCGCACGGTTCGCCGGGTGGTCGACAAGCTGCTGCACGCGCCCACCGTGCGCGTCAAGCAGCTGGCCGCCGAGACGGCCGACACCGACTACGCCAACGCGTTGCGGGAGCTGTTCTGTCTCGATCCGCAGGCCCCCGCGGCCGTGGCGAGCCCGACCGTGTCCGCAGCGTCCCCATCCCCGGAAACCGAGAAGAAATCCCAGTGACCAGAGTCATCCGTATCGGCACGCGAGGCAGCAAGCTGGCCCTCGCGCAGACCGGCACCGTCGCCGACGCACTGCGCGGCACCGGCGTCGAGGTCGAGATCGTCACCGTGAAGACCCCCGGCGACCTCTCCAGCGCCCCGATCTCGCAGATCGGCGTCGGCGTGTTCACCTCCGCACTGCGCGAGGCCTTGCTGCGCAAGGAAATCGACGTCGCGGTGCATTCGTACAAGGACCTGCCCACCGCGCCCGAACCTGGCATCGTGCTCGCCGCGGTGCCGCTGCGGGAGGATCCGCGGGACGCGTTGATCGCCCGTGACGGGCTCACCCTCGGTGAGCTGCCACCCGGTTCGAAGGTCGGCACCGGCGCGGCCCGGCGGATGGCGCAGCTGCGCGCGCTGGGGCTCGGTTTGGAAATCGTGCCGATCCGAGGCAATATCGATACCCGCATGCGCAAGGTGACCGATGGCGAGCTGGATGCCGTCGTCCTCGCGCGTGCCGGACTGGCCAGGACCGGCCAGGTCGAGGCGATCACCGAGACCCTCGACCCGATCCAGATGCTGCCCTCGGCCGCGCAGGGGGCGCTGGCGCTGGAGTGCCGGGCCGCCGACGTGGACGTCGAGCACCTGCTCGCGTCCACTGTGGACGACGAGGGCACGCGGGTCGCGGTGACGGCCGAGCGGGCCCTGCTTGCCGCGCTCGAGGCGGGGTGCAGTGCCCCGGTGGGGGCGCTCGCCGAGATCGTCGAAGATCTCGACGCCGAGGGCGCGGTGCTCGAACGCATCTCGCTGCGCGGCACCGCTGCCGTCGAAGGCGAGAACGGCGGAGTCGACATGGTGCGCGCGTCCGGTGTCGCCGAACTCGGCGAAGCGGAGCAGCTCGGCCGGACGCTGGCCGCCGAACTGCTCGACCTGGGGGCCGGTGCGCTGTCCGGCCCCGCCCAGTGACGCACGGCGGCACTGACCCGAACAACCTGCCCCACCCACCCGCGGCCGGGGACACCGGCCGCCCAAGAGGAGAAGAACACCAACGATGACCCCCGCTCGCAAGACCGCAGGGCGCGTCGCTTTCGTGGGCTCGGGCCCCGGTGACGCCGGTCTGCTCACCGTCCGCGCCCAGGAGCTGCTGGCCAAGGCCGAGGTCGTGGTGACCGACCCGGACGTGCCCGCCGCCGTGCTCGCGTACGCCCCGGCCGGGGCCGAGGTACGGCCCGCCGTCGGCGAACCGGCCGACGTGGCGAAGGACCTGACCGCCGAGGCCAAGGCAGGCCGGCTCGCGCTGCGCCTGGTCTCCGGCGACCCGCTGACCAGCCCCGCCGTCGTGGCCGAGGTGCAGGCGGTGGCCCGCACCTCCGCCGTGTTCGACGTGATCCCGGGCGTTTCGCCGGGTACCGCGGTGCCGGCGTACGCGGGCGTCGCGCTGGGCGGCACGTACACCGAAGTCGACGTGCGTGGCGAGGTCGAGTGGGGTTCGCTGGCCGCGGCCGCCGGCCCGATCGTGCTGCACGCCACCTCGGCGCACCTGGCCGAGGCGGCCAGCCAGCTCACCGAGAAGGGCCTGCCGCCCACGACCCCGGTCGCGGTGACCGCCAACGGCACCATCAACACCCAGCGCACGCTGGACACCACGCTGGCCTCGGTGGCCAACGACGCGGGCGAGCTGGTCGGCCCGCTCGTGGTGACCGTCGGCCAGGCGGCCGGGCAGCGTTCGAAGCTGTCCTGGTGGGAGTCGCGTGCGCTTTACGGCTGGAAGGTGCTCGTGCCGCGCACCAAGGAGCAGGCAGGCGAGATGGCCGAGCGGCTGCGTGGCCACGGCGCGACCTCGCACGAGGTGCCGACGATCTCGGTCGAGCCGCCGCGCAGCCCCGCGCAGATGGAGCGCTCGGTGAAGGGCCTCGTCGACGGCCGCTACCAGTGGATCGTGTTCACCTCCACCAACGCGGTACGCGCGGTGTGGGAGAAGTTCGAGGAGTTCGGTCTCGACGCGCGGGCGTTCTCCGGCGTGAAGATCGCCTGCGTCGGCGAAGCGACCGCCGCGAAGGTGCGTTCGTTCGGCATCATCCCCGAGCTGGTTCCGCAGGGTGAGCAGTCCAGCGAGGGCCTGCTGGCCGAGTTCCCGCCGTACGACGACGTGCTGGACCCGGTGAACCGGGTGCTGCTGCCGCGGGCCGACATCGCCACCGAGACCCTGTCGGCCGGTCTGGTCGAGCGTGGCTGGGAGGTCGACGACGTGACGGCCTACCGCACCGTCCGCGCCGCCCCGCCGCCCGCGGAGACCCGCGAGATGATCAAGACCGGCGGTTTCGACGCGGTCTGCTTCACCTCGTCCTCGACGGTCCGCAACCTGGTCGGCATCGCCGGCAAGCCGCATGCCCGCACGCTGGTCGCGTGCATCGGCCCGAAGACCGCGGAGACCGCCGTGGAGTTCGGCCTGCGGGTGGACGTCCAGCCGGAGAAGGCCGACGTGCCGAACCTGGTGGACGCGCTGGCCGAGCACGCCGCCCGGCTGCGTGCCGAAGGCGCGCTGCCGCCGCCGCGCAAGGCCAAGCGGACCCGGCGCAGCTGAGCCCTGAAGTCGATGAAGGCCTCGTTCAGGGAACCCAGTTCTCCGAACGAGGCCTTCACGGCTTTGTGTGTATAGTGTGTGTATGGCGCGAATGAACGTGTACGTGCCGGACGAGCTGGCTGCGCGGGCGAAAAGTGCTGACCTCAATGTCAGCGCACTGGTCCAGGCCGCGTTGTCCGATGCCCTGCAGCGGCAGGCCACTGATGCGTGGCTCGATGCGCTTCCCGCGCCGCGGCGCACGATCTCGCATGAGGCGGTCATGGACGCTGTGGCTGCCGCGCGTGCGGAGCTGGGCGACGTGTCCGATGCCTGATTCCGCGGCCGAAATCGCGGTTCTCGACGCCTCGTTGCTCGTGGAAGTGCTGGCGGGGACGAGTCATGCCGATGCGGCGAGAGAGCGGTTGCGTGGCGCTGTCCTGCATGCTCCCGCGCATTTCGATGCCGAGGTCCTGTCGGCGCTGGGCAGACTGCAGCGTGCGGGTGAGCTGACTCCGGACGAGGTCGCCGCCGCACTGGACAGGCTGACCAGTCTGCCCCTCACCCGGCACCCGGTTGCCGAACTGGCGGCCGGGGCTTGGTCCCGGCGAGCCGACCTCCGGCTGACTGACGCGCTGTACGTGGAGCTGGCCGCGCGGCTGCGCACAGTGGTGCTGACCACCGATCGCAGGCTTGCCCGGGCCACCACGCTCGCCGAGGAGATCGGCTGACCCTGGGTGTCTCGTGAGTGGCTACGCCGGTTCTGACCGGCATTAACACTCACGACGCGCGCGAGTACCGTGGATGGGGTGTTCCCTGAACAGCGACCTCGCAGGCTTCGTACCACTCCGGCTATGCGCAGGCTGGTCGGTGAGACCACGCTGCGGCCCCGGCAGCTGATCCTGCCGATGTTCGTGGCCGAGGGAGCCGATGCGCCGCGGCCGATCTCGAGTATGCCGGGCGTCGTCCAGCACACCCGGGACACGCTGCGGAAAGCGGCCGTCGAAGCGGTCAACGCCGGGGTCGGCGGGCTGATGCTGTTCGGTATCCCGGCCACCCGTGACGCCGAGGGGTCCGGCGCCGTCGACGAGAACGGCATCCTCAACGTCGCACTGCGCGATCTGCGCAGTGAGCTCGGCGACTCGACCGTGCTGATGGCCGACACCTGCCTCGACGAGTTCACCGACCACGGGCACTGCGGTGTCCTGGACGCCGACGGCGCGGTGGACAACGACGCCACGCTGCGTCTGTACGCGGAAATGGCGGTGGCGCAGGCGGAAGCCGGTGCGCACGTGCTCGGGCCGAGCGGCATGATGGACGGCCAGGTCGGCGTGATCCGCCGGGCGCTGGACGAGGTCGGGCACAGCGACAAGGCCATCCTCGCGTACGCGATCAAGTACGCCAGTGCCTTCTACGGCCCGTTCCGCGAGGCGGTCGATTCGCAGCTCAAGGGGGACCGCAAGACCTACCAGCAGGATCCGGGCAACGCGCGGGAGGCGATGCGCGAGCTCGAGCTGGACCTGGCCGAGGGTGCGGACATGGTGATGGTCAAGCCTGCGCTGTCCTATTTGGACATCGTGAAGGCGGCCGCGGACATCTCCCCGGTGCCGGTGGCGGCGTACAACATCTCCGGCGAGTACGCGATGGTCGAGGCGGCCGCCGCGAACGGCTGGCTCGAGCGCGAGCGCACCGTGCTCGAGGTCCTCACCTCGATCCGCCGGGCCGGCGCCGATGCGGTCCTCACCTACTGGGCCGCCGAGGCCGCGGCCTGGCTGGACTGACCTGAGCTAGGGTTCTGCGGTGGCCGACAACGACGAGCCGGACGCCGGGCTGACCGGCGGCCAGCCCCGCGACCAGGACAAGCTCACCGACGACCAGCTCCGCAAGCTGGGCCGGGCGCCGGATCCGGTGCTGCCAGGGCAGACGGCGGCGAAGGCGAGTCCGCCGAGGCCGGTGCACCTGGCCTTCGTGCTCGTCGTCGTGGCCGCGGTGGTCCTCGTGGCCGGGCAGGTCGTCACCGTCCTGTACAAGCAGCAGCTGGTGGACGAGGCGATCCGCCAAAGTGCCCAGTCCGGGCAGAAGTTCGACGCCGGGCAGGTGCAGGCCAACGCGACCACGCTGGTCTGGGCGTTGTTCGTGGGCGCGCTGTGCTTCGGGGCGCTGATGGTGCTGTTCGCGTGGAAGTCGCGGGAGGGCACGCGTTCCGCGCGCACCGTGGTGACGCTGCTGGCGGTCCTCGGCCTGGTCTTCCAGCTCGGCCTGGTGCGCAGTGTGTTCTCGGTGGTTTCGTCGCTGCTGCTGGTGATCGCGTTGGTCCTGCTGTACCTGCCGAGTGTGGCGGAGTACTTCCCGAAGGTCGGCAAGAAGCTGTAATGGACCGCACGCTGTACTCGGAACCCGGCGTCCGATGGACGGCGCTGGTCTGGGGCCCGCTGTTCGCGGTGCTGGGCGCGCTCGCCGAACTCGCGACAGGTGGGCCGGTACACGTGGTGGGCTGGGTGCTGGTCGGGGTCGGGCTGGCCGCGCTGACCCTGCCGTGGGTGTACGCGCGCCGCCGGTTCCTCTCCCTGGCGGTCACCACCCACGGTCTGCGTCAGGGCCGGGAGAACGTGCCGGCCGCGCGGATCGCGGAAGTGGCCGACGTCGGCGCGCCGGCGGGTGCCAAGGTGCTCGGCGGCGGCTGGGCGGTACCCCGCAAGTACGACGAACTGCCGGTGCAGCTCGACGACGGCACGGTGGTGCTCGCCTGGGCCAGGGACGTCGAGTCCCTGCGTACGGCCCTGGGTGAGCTCGTCGCGGCGAACCCCGACCGGGAGGACCAGCCCGATGAGCGCTGAACCCGAGCGCGCTGCCGGCGAACCTGAAAGGCTGGACCCCGTGATCGACCTCCCTCAGCCGACCGGTGCGCAGCTGTGGCCACCGGAAGAAGCCAAGCCGTCCTCACGGCTCAACCAACCGTGGCGGGCGTTCGTCGCGCTCGGCGAGGTACTGGTGGCCGCGGTCGCTTTGTGGCTGGCGTTCCTGCTGTGGCACGCCGGGGTGATCACCGTCGTCACCACGGCCGGCGACGGCGCGCAGCTGGCTTCGCAGCGGTACTTCGGCGGGCACCTCGCCGGGGCGCTCGGGCTCGGCGCCCTCGCCGCGGTGCTCGTGGTGGACGCGATCCGGCAGCTCCTGCTCGCCGTGCGTGCGCGGCGCCGCAAGCACAAGGACTGAATCCGGCCGGACAAGTCTGTCCACTTCGGACTCCCCGGCGCGGATCCTGGACGTCGTACCGCCGGCGTCAGCCCACGTCGTTGAGCGCGATGATCGCGACGTTCAGCGCGGTCGTGTAGCAGAGCCAGCCGAAGTAGAGCAGCAGCAGCAACGAGGCGGCGCGGGAACGGCGGTAGAACAGGCCGACCGTCATCAGCACGAAGAAGTCGAGCAGCACGATGTCCACGCAGGCCAGCCGGGTCGAGCCGCCGGCGAAGAACAGCGGCGACCAGAGCAGGTTGAGCAGCAGGCCGATGCCGTAGAGGGCGAAGCCCTGGGTCTCCCCGTCGGTGCGCCAGTAGGCCCAGCCGGCCAGCGCGAGCACCGCGTACATGACCGTCCACACCAGACCGAACCAGTCCGCGGGCGGGGCCCAGGACGGCACGGTGAACCGGGCGTAAATCTCCGGCGCGGCGGTGGCCGCGAGGGAGCCGACCAGCGCGACCACGGCGACCAGGCAGAAGAACGCCACGAGCATGACCCACGGGTTCCGCCGGTGAGTGGGCGCCGTCACGTCTCCTCCTCCGCTGCGCGATCCCGTCAAAGTACCGGCTGAGGTGCTGATTTCGCCGGACCTGCGCCGCGGCGGGTGGGGCCGACACCGATCGGGTGGATTTGCGAGACTGGGAAGGTGAGCACTGGCACCGAGCAGTCCAAGCGTTGGTTCGAACGTGCGAAAACGGCCGTCCCCGGCGGGGTGAACTCGCCGGTGCGGGCGTTCAACTCGGTCGGCGGCACGCCGCGGTTCATGGTCCGCGGCGAAGGCCCCCACCTGTGGGACGCCGACGGCAACCGCTACGTCGACCTGGTCTCCTCCTGGGGGCCGATGATTCTCGGGCACGCGCATCCGCGGGTCGTCGCGGCCGCACGGGAGGCCGCCGCGAGCGGGCTCTCCTTCGGCACCCCGACGATCGGCGAGGTCGAGCTGGCGGAGGAGATCATCGGCCGGGTCGCGCCGGTCGAGCAGGTCCGGCTGGTCAACTCCGGTACCGAGGCCACGATGAGCGCCATCCGGCTCGCGCGCGGCTTCACCGGCAGGCCGAAGATCCTGAAGTTCGCCGGGTGCTACCACGGGCACGTGGACGCGCTGCTCGCCCAGGCGGGGTCCGGCGTCGCCACGCTCGGCCTGCCCACCTCGCCCGGGGTCACCGGCGCGCAGGCGGCGGACACGCTCGTGCTGCCCTACAACGACCTCGCCGCGGTCCGGCAGTCCTTTGCAGAGAACGAGGGGCAGATCGCCGCGGTGATCACCGAGGCCGCCGCGGGCAACATGGGTGCGATCGCGCCGGACGCCGGGTTCAACGCCGGACTGCGCGACCTCGCGCACGAGCACGGCGCGTTGTTCATCGTCGACGAGGTGATGACCGGCTTCCGCGTCTCGCGTGCGGGCTGGTTCGGCCTCGACGGAGTGGCCGGCGACCTGTACACCTTCGGCAAGGTCATGTCCGGCGGTCTTCCCGCCGCCGCTTTCGGTGGCCGTGCCGATGTGATGGCCAAGCTGGCGCCTGGCGGCCCGGTCTACCAGGCGGGCACGCTCTCCGGTAACCCCGTCGCAGTCGCCGCGGGCCTCACCACGCTGCGCGAAGCCGACGACGCTGTGTACGCGAAGCTCGATGCCAACGCGAAGCGTCTCGGCGACCTCTTCGACGCGGCGTTGACCGAAGCGGGTGTCGCGCACACCGTGCAGTACGCGGGCAACCTGCTCAGCGTCTTCTTCGGCGAAAGCCCCGTACGCAACTACGCCGACGCGCAAGCCACGGAGACCTGGCGCTTCGCACCGTTCTTCCACGCGCTGCTCGATGCCGGCGTGTACGGGCCACCCAGCGCGTACGAGGCGTGGTTCGTGAACGCTGCGATGGACGACGAAGCGTTCGGCGTCATCGAAGCGGCTCTCCCGGCAGCAGCGCGCGCTGCGGCAGAGGCGGTGCAGCAGTGACCACCGCTGACGTACTTTTTCCCGCGGAGGCGTCATGACAACGGTCGTGCACATGCTGCGCCACGGTGAGGTTCACAACCCGGACAAGATCCTTTACGGCCGGCTGCCGAACTACCGGCTGTCCGAACGTGGACAGCGGCAGGCCCTCACCGTCGCCGAGGCTGTCGCGGGCCATGACCTCGCGTACGTGGTCGCTTCGCCGCTTCAACGTGCGCAGGAGACCGCCGCGCCGATCGCGGCGGGGCATCGCCTCGACATCGCCACCGACGAGGGGTTGATCGAGGCGGCGAACATCTTCGAAGGCCAGCGCGTGGCAGTAGGCGACGGCGCGCTGCGGCAGCCGAAGGCGTGGCCGCACCTGGTGAACCCGTTCAAGCCGTCGTGGGGCGAGCCGTACGTGGAGATCGCACACCGCATGGTCGGCGCGGTGCACCGTGCGCGCGAGAAGGCCGAAGGCCGCGAAGCGCTGTGCGTGTCACACCAGCTGCCGATCTGGACGCTGCGGCGGTTCCTGGAGGGCAAGCGGATGTGGCACGACCCGCGGCAGCGGCAGTGCTCACTCGCGTCGCTGACCAGCCTGGTGTTCGACGGCGAAGAGCTGATCGAGATCGTCTACAGCGAGCCCGCGGGCAGCACCGATCCGAAGGTGACCGGCGCATGAAGCAGCGGGCGATCGGGGTGCTGCTGGCGGCCGCGCTCGTCGTGGCCGGCTGCTCGACCGGCAAGGACGCGGTGGAGCAGGGCGGCACGTTCACGTTCGTCTCGCCGGGTGGCCAGGTCGACATCACCTACCCGATCGACCAGCGGCAGAAGGCACCCACGCTGGCCGGTGACGATCTGATGCACGAGGGCAAGCAGCTCTCGATCGAGGATTTCCCCGGCAAGCCGGTGGTGATCAACCTGTGGGGCCAGTGGTGCGGCCCGTGCCGTTCGGAATCGCCGGAGCTGGAGAAGGCGAGCAAGGAGATCCAGCCGCTCGGCGGCGCGCTGATCGGGCTGGACGTGCGGGATCCGGCCCGCGAGGTGGCACAGGACTTCGTGCGGGACCGTGCGCTGACCTACCCGTCCATCTGGGATCCCTCCGGCCGCGTGCTGCTGCGGCTCTCCGGATATCCGCGCAACATCATCCCGTCCACGATCGTGCTGGACAAACAGCACCGGGTGGCGGCGGTGTTCCTGCGCACGGTGCTGTCGTCGGACCTCACGCCGCTGGTGCGGAAGCTCGTCGACGAGAAGTAGCTCACCCGGTCGCCGGCCGCCACTCCGGTTCCGCCGCCTCCAGCCGCGGTACCGCGATGCCCAGCCGCCGTGCCTCGGCCAGGGTGTCCCGGCAGATCTCCCGCGGCTCCCGGGCCGCGGGGTCGGAGTGCGCCGCGAAATTCGCCCGCACCGGCTCGAAGTGGACGGTCAACCACGCGAGCAGGCGGGCCGTCAGCCAGCTGGGCGCGCGAAGCTGCCGCACCTGGCCACGATGGCGTTCGAGGTCGACGCCCCGCGCCTCGATGAGGGGCAGAAGCTCGCGGCCGGTCCGCACCGCCTCGCGCAGGTCGGCGGTCGACCCGGCCAGCCTGGCCAGCGAGCCCAGCCGTACGCCCTGCGAGTGCAGGCCGGCGTTCGACACGAAATGGAGCCACAGCCAGCCGCGGAAATCGGTCTTCTCCGTGATCCGGAAGCCGGCCTCGCCGAACGCCCGGCGCGCGGTCCGCTCGCATTCGGTCGGCGGCCTGCCGAAGGTGCCGAACACGACCGACCGCAGCAGCACCGTGCGGAGCACGCCGTCCTCGCCGAAACCGCCGCCCGCTTGGGGAAATCCCCAGGCGACCTGGGCAAGGGGGAGGTCGCCGATCGCGGCCGTCGGCTCGTCCCAGACGTTGCCGAAGACCAGCACGGTGGCGTTGCCGATGCGCGGCGCCAGGAAGTCCGCCGCCTCGGTGAGGTGGTAGTGCGGCACGCTCAGCACGATCAGGTCGAAGTCGTGGTCCGGTGCCAGTGCCTCGCGGTAACGCACCGGCCACTTCGCGACGACGCGCTCGCCCAGCGTCCGGCGCCGCAGATCGAGCAGTTCGAGGTCCATCGCGTCCCCGTACGCCGCTGCGCGGCCCGGCCGGACGTAGAACTCGACCTCGTGTCCTGCCTGGTGCAGGGCCCAGCCGTAGCTGGCGGCGATCACGCCCCGGCCGAACATGAGGACTTTCACGCCGCACCTCCGAGGACGAAGTGGAGACTGTCTCCACCTCAAAAAGTATGCTCCACTTGTCAACGAGGAGCGGCGCCGGCCCAGGTGTCGTGATCGTGACGAGATTCCCGGAGATCCCGGCCGGGACGAAGGTCCCGCACGGGCGTGGCGTAGGTCCCGTGAACCGGACCCGCCGGTCTCACACCCAGCTCACTGCCTACCCTCAGGTACGTGAACTCCGTGTCCGAGCTGGCGATCTCCGGACCGCTGCTGCTCGCCGCGGGCGTGGCGCTGGTGGCGGGCGCGATCTCGTTCGCGTCGCCGTGCGTGGTGCCGCTGGTGCCGGGTTACCTGGCCTACCTCGCGGCGCTGGTCGGCGCGGACGCCCCGGCGGTGCGGGCCGGTGAGGACCGCAAGAAGGGCCGCTACGCCGTGCTCGGCGCGGCGGGCCTGTTCGTGCTCGGGTTCACCGTGGTGTTCGTCGCGACGCTGGGCACGCTCGTCTGGCTCGCCGACACGCTGCTGGTCAACCAGGACCTCCTGCAACGCATCGGCGGGGTGCTGACCATCGCCATGGCGCTGGTCTTCCTCGGCTGGATTCCCGGGCTGCAGCGCGAGTTCCGCTCGCACCGCGTGCCCGGTGGCGGGCTGTGGGGCGCGCCGGTGCTCGGTGCGGTGTTCGGGCTCGGCTGGACGCCGTGCATCGGGCCCACGCTGTCGGCGGTCACCAGCCTCGCCAGCGCCACCGGCGGGGCCGCGGCGCGCGGGTACCTGCTGGTGCTCGTCTACTGCCTGGGCCTCGGCCTGCCATTCCTGCTGCTCGCCCTCGGCGCCCGCTGGGCCGTGCGGGCCACCGACTGGCTCCGCCGCAACGGCCGCCGCGTGCAGCTGATCGGGGGCGGGCTGCTGCTGGTCGTCGGCGTCCTGCTGGTCACCGGATTGTGGGGAGATGTCATGGGCTGGCTGCGCAATTCCGTCGCCTCCGATCTCGAGCTGCCGTTGTGACCACGACCGAAGCACCGCCGGAGAACCCGCGGCACCCGTACCGGCCCTCGCGCGGCCGGCAGGTGCTGGCCTTCCTGCGCAACACCTGGCGCGGGCTCACCTCGATGCGCACCGCGCTGGTGCTGTTGTTCCTGCTCGCGCTCGCCGCGCTGCCCGGCGCCCTGCTGCCGCAGCGGCGGCTGAACGTCGGCAAGGTCGACGAGTACATCTCCGCGCACGGCTGGTGGGGAACGCTGCTGGACAAGCTGGAGTTCTTCGACGTCTACTCCAGCGTCTGGTTCTCCGCGATCTACCTGCTGCTGATGATCTCGCTCGTCGGCTGCCTCACGCCGCGCAGCTTCGAGTACGTCAAGCAGATGCGGGCCAAGCCGGTGCTGACGCCGCGCAGGCTCGCGCGGATGCCGCACCACCGCATCGCACGCACCTCGCGTACGCCGGAGACGATCCGCGAGGACGTGCGCAAGCAGCTGTCCGGCTGGCGGAAGGTCGAGCGCGACGAAGAAGACGGCGGGTTCAGCGTCTCCGCCGAGCGCGGATACCTGCGCGAGACCGGCAACCTGCTGTTCCACTTCGGAATGCTCGGCCTGATCATCTTCTTCGCCCTCGGCAAGCTCTACAGCTACGAGGGCCAGGTCATCGTGCAGGCCGACGGCGGCCAGTTCTGCAATTCCGGCATCTACAACTACGACTCGTTCGAGGCGGGCCTCACCGTCGACGGCACGCACCTTGACCCGTTCTGCGTGCAGGTCGACGACTTCACCGCGCACTACGCGCCCTCCGGCGAAGCCGACTACTACCACTCGAACATCCAGTACCAGTCCGGCGAAGATCTGCAGACCGATACCTGGAAGCCCTACAACCTGCAGGTCAACGATCCACTGCGGACCGCGGGCGACCGGGTGTACTTGCTGGGCAACGGATATTCGCCGCGGTTCACGGTGACCTTCCCGGACGGGCAGCAGCGCACCCAGAACACCCAATGGCGCTACAGCAACCAGGCCACCATGCTGTCCGACGGTGCCACCAAGTTCGATCCGCCCGGCGTCACCGACGAAATCCAGCGGCGAACCCGGCAACTGGCGATCACCGGACTGCTCGCGCCGACCTCGTTCGTGCACGGCGGGGTGCTCACGTCCAGCGCACCGCAGCTGAACAACCCGATGGTGGCGGTCGACGTGCTGCGCGGCGACCTCGGATTGGACGCCGGCCGCGGGCAGTCGGTGTTCGAGGTCGACCAGTCGCGGGTGGCCGACGGGCGGCTCAAGCGCGTCGCCCGGCAGAACCTCGCGGTCGGGCAGGAGTTGAAGCTCGACGACGGCACCCGGATCCGCTTCGACGGCGTCAACCGGTGGGTGAACCTGCAGATCTCGCACGACCCCACGCAGGGGTACGTGCTCGGCTTCGCCATCGTGATGTTCGCGGGGCTGGGGGCGTCCCTGCTGGTCAAGCGGCGCCGGGTGTGGGTACGGGTGCGCCCGGGTGACGAGGACCACGCGGGTACCGTGATCGAGGTCGCCGGGCTCGCGCGCACGGACCAAGCCGGGTATGGCGAAGAGTTCCAGCGGATCAGCGAACGGCTGGTCACGGGCCGGAAAGGCAGCTGATGGAGATCAACGAGACGCTCTCGCAGTACAGCGACCTGCTCTACACCACCACGGTGGCGATCTATGTGCTGGCGCTGCTCCTCTCGCTGTTCGAACAGGCCTTCGGGGCGAAGGGCCGGCGGGCCGCCGAACGCAGCCGGCACAAGGTGCTGGCCGGTGCGGGCGGCCCGGACGTCGAGCTGGAGGACGCCGACCTCCCGGCCACCCCCGAGCCGCCGAAGGCGGTCGGCCGCGCGGAGCGGATCGGCCGGATGGGCGCGGCGCTGCTGGTGCTCGGCGCGGTGCTGCAGCTGGCCGCGATCGTGCTGCGTGGCCTCGCGGTGCACCGCGCGCCGTGGGGCAACATGTACGAGTACGGCATGGCGGTCACCTTCATCACCGTCGTCGCCTGGCTCGTCGTGATCCGGAAGTTCCCGGTCCGCCACCTCACCGGCTTCCTGCTGACGCCGGTCGTGATCCTGATGTTCATCAACGGCACGCTGCTCTACACGGTGGCCGCGCCGGTGGTGCCCGCACTGCAGTCCTACTGGCTCTACATCCACGTGTCGGCGGCGATCATCGGCTCGGGTGTGTTCCTGGTGCCCGGTGTGGCGAGCGTGCTGTACCTGTTCCGCACCGCCCACGACCGTGACTCGGCGAAGTTCCCGAAGTTCGGTCCGAAGCTGCCCGCCGCCGACGTGCTGGACCGGATCTCCTACCGGGCGACCATCGTCGCGTTCCCGATCTTCACCTTCGGCGTGCTGTGCGGCGCGGTGTGGGCCGAGGCGGCGTGGGGCCGGTTCTGGGGCTGGGACCCGAAGGAGACGGTGGCCTTCATCGCGTGGGTGATCTACGCCGCCTATCTGCACTCGCGGGCCACCGCGGGCTGGCGGGGAACCCGTGCGGCGGTGATCAACGTCGTCGGGTTCGCGGCGACGATCTTCAACCTGTTCTTCGTCAACCTGGTGACTGCCGGACTGCACTCCTACGCAGGGGTGAACTGAGCGGGGGTCCACCGGATCCCTCCCGGCTTCTGCGACTACCGTCGTCCTCGGGGTACTCGACAGACGCGGGAGGTTGGCACGGTGACCGGACCCAGTGAAGAGGCTGCCGGGGGGCCGCAGCCCGAGCAGGCCCAGGAACCGGCGGCCGAGCTGTTCTCCGAGCAGCGCACCGATTCGGCGCCGCACCCGGGCAGCGGACCCTACGACGCGCAGCCGACGCAGGTCGTCCAGCCGAACCCGTACGCCACGCCGCCCGGTGCCGCGCAGCCGCAGGGCTACCCGCAGCCGGGCGGGTACGACCAGAACCTGCCGCCGTTGCAGCCCGAGCCGGGGTACCCGCCGGGTTACCAGCAGTCACCGCCGGGGGCGGTGCCGAACCCGGGTCCGCCGCCGGGTCAGTCGGGTCAGCCGGGTCCGCCGCCTGGGTTGCCGCAGCCCGGTGGGGCGCCGGGGCCGGACGAGCTGTCCACGGCGCACCTGGTCAAGCAGCAGAAGCGCACCCCGCAGTCCGGCTGGCGCAAGGTCCTGTACCGGGGTTCGGGCAAGCTGATCAATCCCGGCGAGAGCCCGGCCGACACGCGCCGTCGTGAGCTGATCGCCCGCGTCAACCAGCCCCTGCGTGGCTGCTACAAGATCGCGATGCTGTCGCTGAAGGGTGGCGTCGGCAAGACCACCACCACGACCACGCTGGGTTCCACTTTCGCGTCGCTGCGCGGGGACCGGGTGGTGGCCGTGGACGCGAACCCTGACCGCGGCACCCTGTCGCAGAAGATCGCCATCGAGACCACCGCGACGGTGCGGCACCTGTTGCGGGACGCGGACAAGATCACCCGTTACAGCGACGTGCGGTCCTACACCTCACAGGGCGCGAGCCGGCTGGAAATCCTTGCCAGCGAACAGGATCCGGCGGTGTCGGAGGCGTTCTCGGAGACCGACTACCGGCGCACGGTGAACCTGCTGGAGCACTTCTACAACATCGTGCTCACCGACTGCGGCACCGGCCTGATGCACTCGGCGATGAAGGGCGTCCTCGACGTGGCCGATTCGCTGGTGGTGGTCTCGTCGGGCTCGGTCGACGGCGCACGCAGCGCGTCGGCCACCCTCGACTGGTTGGAAGCGCACGGCTACGGCGACCTGGTGAAACGCTCGGTGGTGGTGATCAACTCGGTCCGCCCCAAGGGCAGCTCGGTCGACCTGGACAAACTGTCCGCGCACTTCGGCGCGAAGGTCCGCTCGGTCTGCCGCATCCCGTTCGACCCCCACCTGGAAGAAGGCGCGGAAGTCGAACTGGAACGCCTGGCCGCCGACACCCGCTTGGCCCTGCTGGAACTGGCCGCCACCGTAGCCGACGGCTTCGGGGGACAGCAGTACCGCTGAACTTCGGGTCATTCGGCCCCCGCGCGCGGTTCTGACCGATTACTCTCGGCCGGAGTGTCGGCAGTTGCAGACAGTATTGCCGGGAGCACGAGGCAAAGGGGAGCGTTGTCGTGGGTGGGCAGTCTGCGGAAAGCGAGCAGCCGAGTGGCCGCGCCGGGTATCTCAGCCCGGAGGAGCAGGCCCTGCGTGACCGGCAGGACAAGCAGTACAACGAGGCCATGAACTCGACCGGCACGCACATCTACCAGCAGCGCGCCGCCGAGGACGCCAAGGTCAACGCCGCTGCCGCCGGTGGCGGCTTCAGGATGGACATCGACGCGATGAAGTCCCTGCTCCCGGATTGGCAGAGCATCGCGGACGATCTCGACGACATGATAGGCACCGCGCAGCAGTTGCGAAACGTGGCGCAGCCTGCCGAAGATCCGGGCAGCACGCTACAAAAGCAGGCCGCCGACCGGCATGCTGACGCCTATATCGACAGCCTCGCTCAGCAGCAGGCGTATGCACAAGGTTACGCAGACCAGCTGAAGCAGGCGATCGCCAAATACGAGCAGCAGGACCAGGCGAATACTGACGGACTCGACAAGCAAGGATGACCCGGTGACCCAACCCATCACCCGCGCCGCAGCCGTCGGCCTTTTCCTGCTGGTTGTCACGGCCTGCTCCGCCACGCCGGGTACGTCCAGCCCGGCAAGTTCGAGTGGCGCACCTGCATCGCCCTCCAGTACTGGGCTCGAGGTGCCGCAGGTGACCAATCCGCTGGACGCCACGAAATACGAGCGGCACCCTTGCTCTGTCCTCACTCAGGCGCAAGTCACGGAGGTATTCGCAGCCGTACGCAACAGGGAAGGCGGCGGCACAGTCGCACCCTTGTGCACCTGGAACGACAGCGACAACAGCAGCGTCGGTCTGGGCTTTCTCCCCGGGCAAGGTGGGCTGGCCACCACCTATGAGAACAGCATTGATGCCGGTGCCGGCTACTTTGAAGTGGCGCCCGATGTCGCCGGTTATCCGGCCGCGTTTTCCGCCGTTCATGACGACCGCAAGAGCGGTGGATGCCAGATTGCCGTTGGCATCAAGAACGACGAGGTTCTGACCGTTTCCAGTCGTCTCCGAACGAGCTCGCAGGACTACAGCGATCCCTGTTCATTGGTGACGAAGGTTGCCGAAGCGGCAGTCACCACGCTCAAGGCGGGGGCCTGAGTCGTCAGCCCGTTACGGGATCCTGACGGGCTCGAGAAGCAAGGATGACCCGGTGACTCGAAACATCACCCGCGCCGCGATGACTGGCCTCTTGCTCGTCGTTGCGGCGGCTTGTTCCGCCAGCCCTGGGAGCGGCAGTTCGGGAAGTTCCGACAACGTACCTGCGTCGCCGTCCAGTACTGGGCCCAAGGTGCCGCAGGTGACCACTCCGCTGGACACGACCAAATTCGACCAGCATCCCTGTTCTGCCCTCACCGAAACGCAAGCACAACAAATATTCGCGGCTGTGCGGAGCAGGGAAGGAGGTGGCACTGTCGCACCCGGATGCTCGTGGTACGACAGCGCTGACAACAGCGTCGGCCTCGGGTTTCTTCCCGGGCAAGGCGGGCTGGCCACCACCTACAAGAACAGTGTCGACGCGGGCGCCGGCTATTTCGAGGTGGCGCCCGACGTTGCCGGTTACCCGGCTGCGTTCGCAGGTGTTTCGGATGACCGCAAGAGTGGTGGGTGTCAGATTGCCGTTGGCGTGAAGAATGACGAGGTTTTCACGGTCTCGGCCCTTCTCGACCAAAGCTCGCAGGACTACAGCGATCCCTGTTCATTGGTGACGAAGGTTGCCGAAGCGGCAGTCACCACACTTAAGTCGGGGGCCTGAGCACTCGGTCGTCAGGACTCCTCGTCCGGGCGGTGGTCGAGCTGTTGTTCGGAGAGTTTGCGGAGGAAGTCCGGGTCGTCGTCCGGGGCCAGGGGTGGGCGGCGTTGCGGTACCTGGATGCGTTCGGCGCCCAGCACGCGCCACAACAGGACGACGATGGTGATCGCGCCCACGGCTGCGAGCAGAGCAATCATGCCGGGTCCTTCCGTCGGGCAGGCTGCCAGCACCCCAGGTTAGCCCGAAACTTCGGATGTGTCGCGAACCCGGGAACGCACGAAGGGTCGTGACCGGTAAGCGGTGCTCGGCTGCACCTCTTACCACTCACGACCCTTTTTCCGAATGCGTGCCTCAGGCCTTGCGCGCCGGCTCGCTCGCGTCCGTGGTGAGCTCGGCCAGCAGCTCGTTCACCTCGGACTCGCGGAACCTGCGGTGTCCGCCCGGGGTCCGGATCGAGCCGATCCGGCCCGCGGTGGCCCAGCGGGTGACCGTCTTCGGGTCCACCCGGAACAGTGCGGCCACCTCGCCGGGGGTGAGCAACCGTCCGCCCATGGTCGCGGTCATTTTCCGCCTCCTTAACGACCTACCTGCTATACCGGAGGCATCGGGCCGTTCGCCCGTCGCGCCGGGATGTCAACACGGCAATCGTGGCACTTCACCCGTCGGGTACTCGAACGGTTGTCGTTGGGTAAAGAGCCCTTAAAGTGCAAAAGGGACATAATCTCGGCGCTCTCCGTACCCTCTGCCCGCCCGGACAGGAACCCTCTGACCAGGACTTACGTCGAACGCCCGCGGATCGGCCGGGTAAAGCGGTCGCCAACGCCGTCGCCGCGGCGGGCGAGTTCCGCCCGGGGCTGTGACACAGGAGACATTCCAGGCCGCCCGGGCCAGCCCGTCCGGTGGTGCGCATAATGACCCGGTGGATCAGCTGGACCGGAAGATCATCGCGGCGCTGCGGATCAACGGGCGGGCCACCTACGCCGACCTGGGCCGGGCCGTCGGGCTGTCCGCGTCGTCGGTGCACGAGCGGGTCGGCAAGCTCGAAGCCGCGGGCGTGATCACCGGCTACCACGCGACGGTCGATCCCAACGCCGTCGGTCTCGGCGTCACCGCGCTGGTCGGCATCCATCCCACGGACACCGCCACCGACGACGACGTCGCCACGGCGCTCGGTGAGCTGCCGGAAGTGGAGAGCTGCTACGCGGTGGCCGGCGACGAGGCGTACGTGGTGAAGGTGCGCGTGTCCACCGTCGACGAGCTGGAGCTCACGCTCGGCCGCCTGCGCCGGATCCCGGGCGTCGGACGCACGAACACCACCGTGGTGCTTTCCACCCGGTTCGAGAGCCGGCCCAACAACGCGGGCCTGGACGAGGAGTCCGTCGGCGGGGCGTAGCCTGCTTCGATGTGAGTGCTGCCCCGGACCACCTGCCCCGTGACCTGACGGTTTACCTGATCGCGCGGTTCGCGCTCGTGGCCGTGGTCGCCTGGGTACTGACGCTGGTCGGGGTGCCGTTGCTGGTCGCCCTGCTGATCGGTCTCGTGGTGGGCCTCCCGCTGGGGCTGCTGCTCTTCCGCGGGCTCAACCAGCGGGTCACCGCCGGGCTGGCCAAGCGCAACGAGTCCCGCGCCCGCGCTCGGGCGCAGCTGCGCGCGCAGCTGCGCGGCGACCACTCCGAGGCCGACGACCGCGCCTCATGAGCCGTACGCACAGCCGTGCCTGGGTGCGGGAAGCGGTCCGGATCATCGAGGCCGACGCCAACCGCAGCGCCGACACCCACCTGCACGTGTTCCCGCTGCCCCCGGAATGGGGCGTCGACCTCTACCTGAAGGACGAGTCGGTGCATCCGACCGGTTCGCTCAAACACCGGCTGGCGCGCTCGCTGTTCCTCTACGGCCTGGTCAACGGCCAGATCGGACCGGACACGGTGCTGGTCGAGGCCTCCAGCGGGTCCACCGCGGTCTCGGAGGCCTACTTCGCCCGCATGCTCGGGCTGCGGTTCGTCACGGTGGTACCGCGGCGCACCAGCAAGGAGAAGATCGCGCTCATCGAGTTCTACGGCGGCGAATGCCATTTCGTCGACGAGGCGCCCGCGATGTACCCGGAGGCCGAACGGCTCGCCGCGGAGTCCGGCGGGCACTACCTCGACCAGTTCACCTACGCCGAGCGCGCGACGGACTGGCGCGGCAACAACAACATCGCCGAGTCGGTGTTCGCGCAGCTGCGTGCGGAACGCCATCCGGTACCTAGCTGGATCGTCGTCGGCGCGGGCACCGGTGGAACCAGCGCGACCTTCGGCAGGTACGTGCGCTACAAGCGGCACACCACCAAGGTCTGCGTGGTCGACCCGGAGAACTCGTCGTTCTTCGGTGCCTGGGAGACCGGGGCGATGGACTACGCGACCGGGATGCCGTCGCGGATCGAGGGGATCGGCAGGCCGCGCTGCGAACCCTCGTTCGTGCCCGGCGTGATCGACGAGATGATCCAGGTCCCCGACGCGGCCTCGCTCGCCGCGATCCGGCTGCTGCGCGAGCGCACCGGGCACTGGGCGGGCGGTTCCACCGGCACCAACCTCTACGGTGCGTTCCGGCTGATCTCCCGGATGGTGAGCGAGGGCCAGGCCGGCTCGGTGGTCACCCTTCTCTGCGACGGCGGCGACCGCTACGCCAACACCTACTACTCCGACGAATGGCTGGCGGCACAGCAGATCGACCTCGCGCCGTACCGTGCGCGGTTCGACGAGTTCCTGCTGACCGGCCGGTTCGACGGCTGACCTTCCGGCTCAGCTGAGGGCGAGGGTCACCGCGCTGAGCACGGCCCAGGCGAGCATGGCCAGCCCGGTGTCGCGAAGCGCCGGGATCAGCGCACGGCCCTGCTGCCCGCCGCCGACCGCGCGGACGGACTTGAGCAGCATCGGAGCCGTGATCAGGGCGATGAGCAGCAGCGGGTGCCAGATCCCGAGGACCACGGTGAGCACGTACGGCACGGACACCAGCGTCACGTACACCCGGCGGGTGCCGCGGTCGCCGATACGGGTCGCGAGAGTGTGCTTGCCGGTCTCCAGGTCGGTCGGGATGTCACGCAGGTTGTTCGCGGTCAGCACGGCCATCGAGAAGCAGCCGACAGCCACCGCGAAGCCCACTCCGGCCCAGCTCACGCGGCCGGCCTGGACGTACACCGTGCCCAGTACCCCGGCCAGGCCGAAGAAGATGAACACCGCCAGCTCGCCGAGGCCGTGGTAGCCGTAGGGTTTGCTTCCTCCGGTGTAGAACCACGCGCCGAGGATGCACAGCGCGCCCATCGCGAGCAGCCACCAGTATCCGCTGAACGCGACGAGCAGCAGCCCCAGGACGCCGGCGAGGCCGAGGCAGGCGAGAGCGGCCGCCAGCACGGCCTTCGGCGCCGCGGTACCCGAGCCGACGAGCCGCAGCGGGCCCACCCGGTTCTCGTCGGTACCGCGGATCCCGTCGGAGTAGTCGTTGGCGAAGTTCACGCCGATGATCAGCGACAGGGAGACGAGCAGAGCCAGGACCGAACGCCACCAGGAGAACGCGTCGAGCGCGACGGCCGCCCCCACCCCGGCCACGACCGGCGCGATCGCGTTGGGCAGCGTGCGCGGCCGGGCACCTTCGATCCATTCACTGACTGTCGCCATGCCCGATATTCAACGCCATGCGCCTGTCACCCGTTCGGCGAGGCTGGGGCGGGCTGTTTCCGGAGGTGCAGGCACGTGTGGGGACGGAGTCGTGGGGTTGTCGCAACGCGGTGTGGGTCCCCGGGTGTGTTGCGATGGTGCGGAACGTCGGTGGTTGGTGCGGCTGCGGTTGGTGGTGGCAGGTGCGCGCGGGCGGGCGGCTCGTGCGGTGGGGTTGACCGCAACGGCGGGGCTGCGCCGTGGGCCGGCGGCTTTGGCGGTGGGGTGGGGACGGGCGCGGTTGTTGCGGCAGACGGGTAACGCGCCCCGCCGGCTCGGCCCGATTCGGTCAGGCTGGGCACGGTCCGGCTTGGTCTGGTTGGGCACGGTCCGGCTTGGTCTGGTTGGTTTGGCTCGGCCCGGCGCGGTTCGGCTCGGCTCGGTCTGGCTGGGTACTGTCCGGCTCGGTTCGGCTTGGTCTGGCACCTTCCGGCTCGGTCTGGCTGGGCACGGTTCGGCTCGGTTCGACTTGGTCCGGCTCGGTTCGGCTTGGTCTGGTCCGGCTCGGTTTGGCCTGGTCGGTCTGGTTTGGCCTGGTCCGGTTTGGCTCGGCGCCGGAGGTCAGGTGGCGGCGAGATGGTGGCGTACGGCAGTGCGGTCGATCTTTCCCGGACCTCGCAGTGGCAGTTCTGCGGTGAATTCCACCCGTTTCGGGGTGGCCGCGGCGCCGAGTTCGGCGCGGACGGCGGCACGCAGGCCGTCCGGGTCGGCTTGCCCGGCCACGACCAGCGCGACCACCGCCTCGCCCCACTCCGGGTCCGGCAGGCCGACCACACAGGCGTCGCGGACGCCGGGGCAGCCGCCGAGCACCCGCTCCACGGCTGCGGCGGAGACTTTCACACCTCCGGTATTGATCACGTCGTCCGCACGGCCCAGCACCTCGACCCGCCCGTCCGGCAACAACCGGCCGCGGTCGGACGTACGGAACCAGCCGTCGCGGAACGACTCGGCGGTCAGTTCGGGGGAGAGCCGGTAACCGTGGGCGAGCACGTCGCCGGCAATCCACAGACGCTCGCTCGCGTCCGGCTCCACGCGCACGCCGTCGAGCGGAAGGCCGTCGTACACGCAGCCGCTGGCGGTCTCGCTCATGCCGTACGCGGGCACGATCCGCACGCCGGCTTCGTGGGCACGCGCACGCAGCTTGGGCGACGTTGCCGCTGCACCCAGCACGATTCCGTCGAACGCCTTCGCCGCCGCGAGACCGGCACCGCCGTCGTCGAGGAGACGTACGAGCTGGGTTGGCACCAGCGCGGTGTACCGCGGGCCCGCTTCGGCGAGCACCGGCGCGGCAGCTACCGCGAAGGCATCCGTACGGAAGCCTTCGCCGGTCAGGAACGCCGGCTTGGTGCCCGCGAGTCGCGCGCGGATCAGCACCTGCAGGCCGCCGATGTAGTGCGCGGGCGTGGCGAGCAACCAGTGACCGGGGCCACCGAGACGAGCGTGGGTCGCCGTCGCGGACGCGGTGAGCGCGTGCGGGGAGAGCAGCACTCCCTTCGGCGCGCCCGTGGACCCCGACGTGGCGATGACCACCGCGGTGTCCGGCTCGATCGCCTGCTCCGGCGACATCGCTTCGAGCAGCGACTGCGCGGACGGGTCCGCGGCGTTCAGCGGCAGCACCGCTTCGCCGCCGTCCAGCGCGGCAGCCACCGCTTCGTCGAGCGCGGCGATCGCCGCGGCGCTGCCGTCCAGCCACACCACACGCACGAGCCAGCCTCCTCGTGGAATCAGTAGTAGTACGGGTAGCCGGACCAGTCCGGATCCCGTTTCTCCAGGAAGGCGTCCCGGCCCTCCACGGCCTCGTCCTGCATGTAGGCCAGCCGGGTGGTTTCGCCGGCGAAGAGCTGCTGCCCGACGAGACCGTCGTCGATCGCGTTGAAGGCGTACTTCAGCATCCGCTGCGCGGTCGGCGACTTGCCGATGATCGTCCACGCCCAGTCCACCGCCACCTCCTCCAGCGACGCGTGCGGGACGACCTCGTTGACCGCGCCCATCCGATGCATCTGCTCGGCGGTGTACTCCCGGCCGAGGAAGAAGATCTCCCTGGCGAACTTCTGCCCGACCTGCCGGGCCAGCCCGGCCGAACCGTAGCCGGCGTCGAACGAACCGACGTCGGCGTCGGTCTGCTTGAAGCGCGCGTGCTCGGCCGAGGCGATGGTGAGATCGCACACCACGTGCAGCGAGTGCCCGCCACCCGCGGCCCAGCCCGGCACCACGGCGACCACCGGTTTCGGGAGGAACCGGATGAGCCGCTGCACCTCCAGGATGTGCAGCCGGCCGGCCCGCGCCGGGTCGACCGTGTCGGAGGTCTCCCCGCTCGCGTACTGATACCCGGACCGTCCGCGAATACGCTGGTCACCGCCGGAGCAGAAGGCCCAGCCGCCGTCCTTCGGTGACGGGCCGTTGCCGGTGAGCAGGACGCAGCCGACGTCGGAGCTCATCCGGGCGTGATCGAGTGCCCGGTACAGCTCGTCGACGGTGTGCGGCCGGAAGGCGTTGCGGACCTCGGGCCGGTCGAAGGCGATGCGGACCACCCGTTTGCCGGAGCGGTTGTCGCGGGAGCGGTGGTAGGTGATGTCGGTGAAGTCGAAACCGTCGATCGCGGTCCACACGGCCGGGTCGAACAGCTCGGAAACTCGGGTGTCATCCACGTTTGGGAGAATAGGACCTGTGGACATGATCGCTGTGCTCGATGCCGCCTCCGCGGGGGAGAGCACGCCCGACGGCGCGGTACCGGGGGTCTGCCGGTGAACCCTTCCACCGCGCAGGCCAGGGTCATCGTCGACGAACTCGTCCGCAACACCGTTTCGCACGTCGTACTGTGCCCGGGCTCCCGCAACGCGCCGCTGTCCATCGCGCTGTACGACGCGGCCGCCGCCGGACGGGTCCAGCTGCACGTGCGCATCGACGAACGCGGTGCGGCCTTCCTCGCGCTTGGCATCGCCGCGCGCACCGGACGGCCTGCCGCGGTGATCTGCACCTCCGGTACCGCGGCGGCGAACTTCCACCCGGCCGTGTTGGAGGCCGACCGGGCAGGCGTGCCACTGATCGTGCTCACCGCCGACCGCCCGCCGGAGCTGCGTGCGGCAGGGGCGAGCCAGGTGATCGACCAGTACCAGCTCTACGGCGACGCGGTGCGGTACTTCGACGAGCTGGCCGTCGGCGAACGCCGGGCGGGTCAGAATTCCTACTGGCGCAGCCAGATCTGCCGCGCGTGGAACGCGGCGTACGGCGAATGGCGCTGCGGTCCGGTGCACCTGAACATCCCGTTCCGCGATCCGCTGGTGCCCGACCTCGACGACGACGGCGAGTGGTTCGAATCGCTGGAGGGCCGCCCGGGCGGCGCCCGCTGGACCGAGCTGCCCGACTTCGGCGCGCTGCCCTCGTTCGTGGTGCCCTCGGCGCGGCACGGGCTGGTCATCGCCTGCGACACCGGTGCGCAGGCGGCGAGTGAATGGGCCGAACAGCACGGCTGGCCGGTGGTGTCGGAGACCGGTGGGCTCGGCCTTTCCGGCGGCACGGCGATCTCGTCCGGCGCCTGGCTGCTCGGCGTGGAGGAGTTCATCTCGAGGCACCGGCCGGAGCAGGTGCTGTGCCTCGGCCGGCCGACGGTGTTCCGGCAGGTGCAGAAGGTGCTTTCGGACCCGGCCGTGGAGGTGCTGCTGGTCCGGCCGGATTCGGACTGGCCGGCGCCTGCGCACAACGTGCGCCAGGTCGGGCAGTGGTTTGCCGAGCCGACCAAACCGGCCGACCCGGAGTGGCTGGCCGGCTGGAAGCGGGCCGACGCGGCCGCGGCGCGGGCGGTGTCGGAGACGCTGGCCGGTGAACCGTGGCCGAGCGGGCTGCGGATGGCGGCCGAGCTGGTAGACGCGCTGCCCGAGGGCGCGCTGCTGGTGGTGGGCTCCTCCAATCCGACGCGTGACGTGGCGCTGGCCGGGCAGCTGCGCCCGGACGTGCTGGTGCACCGCAACCGGGGCGTGGCCGGGATCGACGGCACGGTGTCCACCGCGATCGGCGCGGCCACCGTGCACCGGGCACCCTCGTACGCGTTCCTGGGTGATCTGACTTTCCTGCACGACGCGTCCGGCCTGCTCACCGGCCCGGCCGAACAACGCCCGGACCTGACCATCGTGGTGCTGAACGACGACGGTGGCGGCATCTTCTCGCTGCTGGAGCAGGGCGCCCCGGAGCACGCGGCCAGTTTCGAACGCGTTTTCGGCACCCCGCACGGCGCCGACCTCGGCGCGTTGTGCGCGGGGTATCGCGTGCCGTACGTGCTGGCCGAGACGCTGCCGGAGTTCCGGGCCGCGCTGCGCCCGGCGCCGGGCCTGCGTGTGGTGGAGGTCCGGGTCGACCGGACCCGCCATCGCGGGTTGCACGGTCGCCTTCGGGCGGCGGTGGCGGAGGCGGTTACGCATAGCTGACTTCCACCGGTGGAGGCTGTGTCGTAGGGGGTTGTGCCAGGTCTGCTGGAAGGTGTGGGCCGGGGTGTTTGTGGCGTGAAGGGGTTCTGGGCGCGCTTGGCGTGCAAGAGCGTGCCTGGTGCCGCTGTAGGCGGGTGGGTCGGCTGATACGTCGGTGGCGACCGGTCGGGCTTGTGTGTGGTGGGGGTTGGGGTGGGCCGGAGTTATCGTCGGGGGCTGCACGGCCGTCGGACGGCGGAGGCGGTTGCGCATAGCTGAGCCTCACGCGTGGAGGCTGTGTCGTACGGAGTTGTGCCAGGTCTGGGCGAAGGTGCGGGCCAGGGCGGTTTCCGGGGCGAAGCGGTCCCAGGCGTGTACGGCGCCGCCGTAGACGTGGAGGTCTACGGATACACCTGCAGCGATCAGGCGCCGCGCGAAGTCGATGTTCTCGTCTCGGAACACGTCGTACTGGCCGACCGCGAGGAAGGTGCGCGGGAAGCCGCTGAGGTCGGTGGCTCGTCCCGGGGCGCAGTACGGGTGCAGGTCAGGTGCTCCGGCTCGGTCACCCAGTACGGCGGCCCATGCGTACAGGTTCTCTTGGCGGTCGAACACCCCGATATCGGTCACCTCGTGGCTCGACGGGGTCTCGTTGCGGTCGTCGAGCATCGGGTAGAGCAGCGACAGCACCCGTGGCACCGGCGCTTCGCGGTCGCGCACCATCAACGCCGTGACCGTGGCGGGCGCGCCACCGCCGCTCGCCCCGGCGAGACCGATCCGCGTGGGGTCGAGGTCGTGGTCGGCGGCGTGCTTGCACAGGTGGGTGTAGGCCAGGTAGCCGTCCTCCGCACCGCCGGGTGCCGGGGTCTCCGGGGCGACCCGGTAGTCCACCGCGGCGACCACGCACTCACATGCGAGCGCGAGGGAGGTGAGGTACTCGGCGTCGTGGTGCGGCTCGCCGCCGAGGACCTGGCCACCGCCGTGGAACCACAGAATCGCCGGCTGTGTCTCGGGTCCGTCCACCGGCCGGTAGAGGACCACGGCCAGCTGTGATCCGTCCACCCGGTCGAGGAGCAGGGTTTCGACGGCCACCCGGGGATCCTGTGGTGGCGTCTCGGCAGCCGCCGCGGCTGCCCGCAACTGTTCGCGGAGCGCGGGGATGTCGCTGTAGTCCAGCAGGGTTCCCTTGGAGTTCTTGGGCAACGCGGCGATCGCGGCCGCGACTTCGGGGTCGATCATCGAGAATCCTTTCGGGCGAAATCAGAACAGGTCGGGTTGCCCGCTGGCGGCGGTGATCCCGCCGTCGACGGGCAGGACGGTGCCGGTGATGCACCGGGCGTCGGCGGAGGCGAGGAAGGCGACCGCGGCACCGATGTCGGCCGGGGTGGAGTGGCCGCGCAGCGCCCGGCGACGGTCGAACCGCTCGGCCAGCTGGTCGATCCCGGGCAGCTGCCGGTGCTCCTCGCCGATCGTCAGCGCCGGTGCGACCGCGTTCACCCGGATGCCGTGCGGTCCGAGGTCCATGGCGAGGCCGCGGGTGAAGTTCACGACCGCACCCTTGGCCGCGTTGTACGCGGTGAGCAGGCGATCCCCGCCGAGACCGGATGCGGACGCGATCTGGACGATGCTGCCCTTGCTCTGCTTCAGATACGGCAGCGCTGCCTGTGCACCGAAGAAGCAGCTGTCGAGGTCGGTGCTCATCACGAGCCGCCAGTCCTCTGGCGTGGTCTCTTCGAACGGCTTCAGCCGGCCGAATCCGGCGTTGGAGACCAGCACGTCGATTCCGCCGAACCGCTCCGCGCCGGCCCGGACCATCGCCTGGACGTCGCCGGGTTGCGTGACGTCCGCGGCGACCGCCAGCACCCGCTCCGGGCCGAGCTCGGCCGCGAGCTCGTCGAGCTTTTCCTTGCGGCGGGCGGCGATCACGACATTCGCGCCCTCCTCGGCGAACCGCCGCGCGATGCCCGCCCCGATGCCGGAGCTGGCGCCGGTGACGATTGCGGTTGTGCCTTCGAAATGCATGGAACCCCTCGCGCTGTCAGTGACTGACTGTCAGCCGCTGACAGTACGCCCTGTCAGTCACTGACGCAAGTGTGCTAATCTCGAGGCATGCCCAGAGGCGTGGACTTGGTGCGGCAGCGGCTGAAGGACGCCGCGGTCGAGCTTTTCCTGGACAACGGCTTCGACGAGACGACGGCGGAGAGCATCGCCGCCCGCGCCGGGGTCACCGAGCGCACGTACTTCCGGCATTTCGCCGACAAACGGGAGGTGTTGTTCGACGAGGAGGGAGAGTTCGGCGAACGCATCGCCGCCGCGATCGCCGCGGTTCCGGAAGGCGTGGAGCCCTTGCCCGCGTTGCACGCCGCTTTCCATGACGTGGTGCCGCTGCTCGTCGCCGGCCGCCCGCAGACCGAACCGCGCATGCGGGTGATCGCCACGCATCCGGCGCTGCAGGAGCGCGCGCTGGCCAAGACCGCGGCGTTGGTCACGTGCTGTTTCGAGGCGTTGCGTGCCCGCGGCGTGGACGACCGCACGGCGAAGCTGTGTGCGGAGGTGGGGTGGCACGCGTTCGGTATCGCGACCGACCGGTGGCGGGAGGACTCGGACGTCGAGCTGGCCGACGTGCTGGACGAGGTCTTCGAGAACTTGCGGGCGGTGGTCGGCGCGTTGGGTTGAGTGGCCGGTGTTTCCGGCGGGCTGAGCTGGACGAGGCGTTCGGGGGTTTCCGCAGGGTGGCCGGCGTGCTGGGTTGAGCGGCCGCGTTCCGGCGACTGGGCCAGGTGTTCGAGGGCCGGCGGAGGGTGCCCGGCGCGCTGAGTTGAGCGATCGTCTCCCAGCGGGCCGCACGAGGTCTCCGAGGGCTGCGGAGGATGGCTGGGCGCGTTGGGTTGAGTGGCCGGCGTTTCCGGCGGGCTGAGCGAGGCGTTCGAGGGACTTATGGCGGGTGGTCGGCGTGCTGGGCTGACCGGCCGCTCTCTCCGCTGACCTGGACGAGGCGTTCAGGGGGCATGAGGCAGGTGGGCTGGTGCGTTAGGTTGGCCGGCCGCTCTCCCTGGTGAGCCGGAGGGGGCGTTCGGGGCGTGTGGGGGGCGCCGGTGCGCTGCGTGAGTGGCGGCTCTCTCCGAAGGTCCGGACGAGGCGTACGAGGATAAGCGGCCGGCGTGTTGGGCTGGGCGGCCGTTCCCAGTGGTTGGAAACCTTCCTTCGGACGTATCTGGGCAACGCCGGCGTGGCTACGTTCGAGCGCGCTGCTCACTTCCCAGGAGGAATCATGCGATCGAGAACTCGTGCCGGAGCCGGGGTGCTCGCGGCCGGGGTCGCGTCCGTGCTGCTCGCCACCACCGCGAGTGCCGCACCCGAGCCGGGGGCACCCGGGGCCGGCGATCCGTACTACCCGAACGCCGGCAACGGCGGCACCGACGTGCTGCACTACGACATCCGGCTGAGCTACCAGCCGGAGACCGATCTGCTGTCCGGCACCACCACCCTGCTGCTCACCGCCACGCAGGACCTGTCGCGCTTCGACCTCGACTTCGCGCTGAAGGCTTCCAGCGTGCTCGTGAACAACCGGCCGGCGCAGTTCACGAACTCCGACGGCAACGGTGAGCTCGTGGTCACCCCGGCCGAGGCGCTGGCCAAGGGGCAGACCGCGACCGTCGTCGTGAAGTACTCCGACACCCCGTCCACCGAGCAGGTCGACGGGCTCAACGGCTGGAAGCACGGCGACTTCGGCGCGCTCGGCGTGGACGAACCGCAGAGCGCGCAGTGGTGGTTCCCCTCCAACGACCATCCCACCGACAAGGCCACCTTCGACGTGTCGATCGAGGCGCCGGACGGGCTTTCCGCGATCACCAACGGCTCGCTCGTGCGCACGACCAAGAGCCGGGCAGGCTGGACGCGCTGGAACTGGCGCAGCACGCATCCGCAGGCGACGTACCTGACCTCGTTCATCGTCGGGAAGTACGACGTGCGCCAGTCCACCACGCCCGAGGGCAAGCCGTTCATCACCGCCTACGGAACGGACCTCGGTGACTCCCGGGGCGCCGCCGAGGCCAGCGTCGAGCGCACACCGGAGATCAACGCGTTCCTGGCCTCGCAGTTCGGGCCCTACCCGTTCGAGGCCGAGGGCGGTGTGGTGACCAGCGGCATCAGCTTCTCGCTGGAGAACCAGACCCGGCCCACGTACGGGCTGAAGAACTTCACCTCCGGCGCCAACACCACGCTGATCGCGCACGAGAACGCGCACCAGTGGTACGGCGACAACGTCTCGCTCGGGCGTTGGAGCGACATCTGGCTGAACGAGGGTTTCGCGTCTTATGCCGAATGGCTGTGGTCCGAGCACGAGGGCGAGGGCACCGTCGCCGAACTCGCGCAGTACACCTACGACTCCAACGCCGCCGACGCCGACCTGTGGAAGGTCGTGCCCGCGGATCCGGGCGCGGACAACCAGTTCGACAGCGCGGTGTACGACCGCGGCGCGCTGACGCTGCAGGCGCTGCGCACGACCGTCGGCGACGACGCGTTCTTCACGATTTTGAAGGACTGGCAGGTGGAGAAGGCCGGGAAGGACGGCCGGATCCAGGAGTTCATCGCGCTGGCGGAGAAGGTGTCCGGCAAGCCGCTGCACGAGCTGTTCCAGACCTGGCTCTACACGGCGGGGAAACCGGCGGCCGGTCCGAACGGTGCTGCCGCGGCCAGGACCGCGCACGCGGCGGCGGCCAAGCCGAAGTCCTGGGACCAGATCCAGGCCAACCACCGGTTGCTCGCCACGGAGCACCGGCACTGAGCGGTACCGCTACGCTCGCGGCGTGAGCAGGAGGAGTGAGCGGGCGAGGCGCATCGGCTGGATCGCCGTGCTCGGTGTCGCCTCGCTCCTCACCGTGATGTGCGTGACCCTGCTGTTCGCCGCTTTCCGCAACGACAACGCGATCGAGGCGCATCCGGGCACGGCGACCGCCACCGTGGAATCGGTGGCCTTCGACCGCACGATCATCCAGTACCAGACCCCGGACGGCATCGTGCACAGCCCGGCCACCGGGGTGCTCTACCCGTCCGGCCTCGCCGCCGGCCAGCTGGTGCTCATCGAGTACGACGGCACCAACCCCGATTTGGCGAGGGTGGCCGGCCGCACGGCCACGTTGACGTTGCTGCCGCTCGGCGTCACGGTGCTGGTGATTTGGCTGGTCGCCGGCCCGGCGCTGTGGTGGCTGCGGCGGCTGATCCACCGCGACCGCGCGGACGAGCCGGTGCCTGCCTGACGGTCCTCAGAGCGCGGCCAGTGCTTCGATCACCACGCGGAACCGCGGGTCGATCAGCCCGGCCACCTGCACTAGAGAACTGGGGCCGGAGGCCGGGCCGGATCCAGGTGTTCGTCGCGGACCGCATGCAGCACCGGCAGGTCGGCCAGGTCGGTGCGGAAGTAGGTCAGCTTCACGACCACTGGTCGGCGGCAGCCCCTGCGGACGGATCAGGTATTCGGGCACGGCAGGTTCCTCCGATCCCGGAAGGGGCGGCGTTCCGGCACGACAGCGCGGCTCAGCTGCCGGCCGTGGCGGTTTCCTGCCACCAGCCCAGCACCTCGTCGGCCACTCCCGGCGCGGCCACCAGCAGGCCGTCAGTGGGCAGGGCGGTGTCCTCGCCGTGCTTGTCGAGCACCACCGCGCCGACCTCGATCGCCATCGCCACCGAGCCCGCGACGTCCCATTCGTGATAGCTGTGCAGCACCGCGGCCGCGGCGTGCCCGAGGGCGACCTGCGCGATGGACAACGCGGCCGAACCCAGCACCCGTACTCCGGCGTGCGCGGCCGCGGCACGTTCGATGAACTCGCCCATTCCTGGCCACGGACCCTTGCGGGCCAGCTCCGTGCAGACGATCGCGCCCGCGGTACCCGGCCGGTCCGTGAGCCGGACCGGCTTGCCGTTGGCGCGCGCGCCTCGGCCGCGGGCGGCGGCGTAAATCTGTGCCCGGTACGGATCGGCGACCACGCCGACCACCGGACCGGACGCGTCGACCAGCGCCAGGCTGTAGGCACACCACGGCACCCCGGCGACGTAGTTGGCGGTGCCGTCCACCGAATCCACCACCCAGCGGTACTCGGCCACGTCCGCGCCGTGGTCCGCGCCGAACTCGTGGCCGACGACCGGGATACCGGGGAACTCCGCGGTCAGCACGCGCCGGGTGTGCCGCTCCAGGATCCGGTCGGTGTCGGTGACCCAGTCGAACGGGGACTCCAGCGTCGCCGGGTGCGCGCCGCGGCCCGCCGTCGCGGTGATCACGTCGGTCGCGTCGTTCGCCAGCCGGCCCGCCACCTCGAGTGCCCTCGAGAGCAGGCCCGGCTCCACCGGCCGGGACGGCCGGGAGGACAAGAGGGTCATGCCTGCTTAGTCTGGGCCGTGCTGGTGTCCGGCACACGACCTTGAGATGACATGTCGTGGCGAATTGATCGACAGCCGGTGTCCGCGAGCGGACGCTGCGCAGTGTTCGGCGGCAGTTGGCCGGGCGGTCACGCGGGATTGGCTCGCCCCGCGCGTGCCGGTGCGACAGTGACCGGGTGCGAGTCGCCATAGTCACCGAAAGTTTCCTGCCCCAGGTGAACGGCGTGACGAACTCCGTGCTCCGGATCGTCGAGCATCTGGCCGGAGCCGGGCACGAGGTGCTGGTGGTGGCGCCGGGGCCGGGCCCGGAGTCCTACCGCGGCGCGCCGGTGGTCCGCATCCCGGCCTTCGACGTGCCGGGAGTGCACTCGCTGCCGATCGGCCTGCCGACCCGCACCGTGCTGACCGCGCTGGACGGGTTCGGCCCGGACGTGGTGCATCTGGCGTCCCCGTTCGTGGTCGGCGCCCGCGGGCTGGCCGCGGCGAGACGGCTGCGGGTGCCCTCGATCGCGGTCTACCAGACGGACATCGCAGGCTTCGCCACGTCGTACGGCTTCGGCATCGGCGCCCGCGCTGCCTGGCGCTGGGTACGTCGGTTGCACTCGCGCGCCGACCGCACGCTCGCCCCGTCGTCGGATTCGATGCGGCAGCTGGAGCTGCACGGCGTACCGCGGGTGCACCGCTGGGCCCGCGGGGTGGACGTCGCGCGGTTTTCGCCACGGCACCGGGATCCGGCGTTGCGCGGAGAGCTGGCGCCGAACGGTGAACTGCTGGTCGGTTTCGTCGGACGCCTCGCCCCGGAGAAGGAAGTCGACCGGCTGACCACGCTCGCCGGGACGCCGGGAATCCGCGTGGTGGTGGTCGGCGACGGTCCGGAACTGCCGGCGTTGCGCGAGCGGCTGCCCGGCGCGGCATTCCTCGGCGCGAAGTACGGCGACGAGCTCTCCACGGCGTACGCGAGCCTCGACGTGTTCGTGCACACCGGTCCGCACGAGACGTTCTGCCAAGCCGTGCAGGAGGCGATGGCGTCCGGGCTGCCGGTCCTCGCGCCGGACGCGGGCGGGCCGAAGGACCTCGTTCTGCCCGGTCGTACCGGCTACCTGCTGCCGGCCGACCGGGAGGAGTTCGGCCGCGCGCTGGCCGACAGGGTCGATGCGTTGCGGGATCCGGCGCTGCGGGCTCGGCTGGGGGAGAAGGCCCGGAAGGTCGTGCTGGGCCGTACTTGGCCCGCGGTGTGCCGGAAACTGGTCGGCCACTACGAAGCAGTGCAGGGCCGAGTCGCACGCGCGGCTTGAGTCATGCACATCGTGCAGCTGGCGAACTTCTACGGACCGCGTTCGGGCGGGTTGCGCACCGCACTGCACCACCTCGGCGCCGGGTACGTCGCCAGTGGGCACCGGGTGACGCTGGTGGTGCCCGGAACCCGTTACACGGTCGAAAACCTGCCCACCGGAGTACGGCGCTGTTCGCTGCCCGCCCCGCGGATCCCGGGCACCGGCGGGTATCGCGCGATCGACCCACACCGGGTGCGGAGTGTGCTGCGCCGGCTGGAACCGGACCGGCTGGAGGTGTCCGACCGGCTGACCCTGCGGGGGATGGGCAGCTGGGCTCAGCGCAACGGCATCCCCAGCACGGTGATCTCGCACGAACGGCTCGACCGGCTGCTGGAGCAGTTCCTGCTGCCCCGGCCGGTGGCGCACCGCGTGGCGGACACGGCCAACCGGCGGATGGCCGCGAGGTACGACACGGTGGTCTGTACCACCTATTTCGCCCGCGCGGAATTCGACCGGATCGCCGCGCCGAACGTACGCCGGGTGCCACTCGGAGTCGACCTGGCCACGTTCGCCCCGTCCATGCGCGACGACGGCTGGCGCTATGCACTGGCCGGCGGTGCCGACGCTCTGTTGGTCCACTGTGGCCGGTTGTCGCCGGAGAAACACGTGGAGCGCAGCGTGGACACCGTGGCCGAGCTGACCGAATCGGGTGCCCGCGTCCGGCTGGTCATCGCCGGCGACGGTCCCCGGCGGCGCGCACTGGAACGCCGTGCGCGCGGTTTGCCGGTGACCTTCCTCGGATTCCTCTCCGGTCGGGACGAGGTGGCCCGGTTGCTGGCCACTTCGGACGTTTCACTCGCCCCTGGTCCACATGAGACGTTCGGGCTCGCCGCGCTCGAGGCGCTCGCGTCGGGTACCCCGGTGGTGGTTTCGGCTTCGTCCGCGCTGCGCGAGATCGTGCAGCCCGGCTGCGGAGCCGCGGTGGACGATCACGCCCCGGCGTTCGCCACCGCGGTCACCGGATTGCTGGACAGCCCGGAAGACCTCCGCCGCGCCGCGGCCCGGTCGCGGGCGGAGGACTTCGCATGGCCTGCCTCGGTACGCGGCATGCTCGACGCTCTCGGCTGACCGCGTACCGAAGCCGGGTGCTCAGCCGAGTTTCAGGGTCGGCTTGCGCAGGTCCATCCAGGTGGCCACGTCGAGGAACCGTTCCAGGCCGGAGCGCTGCTGGTTGGTGATTTCGGCGATGCCCGCGCCGCTCGCGGCCAGCACCGCGTCCCGGTCGTAGAACTCCAGTGCCGCGTGGTCGCCGGAAACCAGCTCCCGCGCGTGCGACTGGATGGCCGCCAGGTAGGCCGGGTCGAAGCTGCCCGGATAGCCGCTCTTCTTCCGGTTCGCCACGCTGTCGGGCAGCGTGTCCCGGGTGGCGCCGCGCAGGATGCTCTTTTCCCGGCCGTCGTAGGTCTTGAGCGACCACGGCGTGTTGAACACGTACTGCACCAGCCGGTGGTCACAGAACGGCACGCGAACTTCCAGGCCCACCGCCATGGACATCCGGTCCTTGCGGTCCAGCAGAGTCTGCACCATCCGCGTCAGATGCAGGTAGCACACCTCGCGCATCCGCCGTTCCAACCCGGTTTCGTCGTCACGGTAGGGAACCTCGCGCAGTGCCTGGCGGTACTGGTCGGCCTTGTAGGTCTCCAGGTCCAGCTTGGCGGTGAGGTCGGCGTGCATCATCGAGGCGGGGCTGATCGGCGACTTCTGGTTGGCCAGCCACGGGAACGTGTCCGCCTCGCGCTGCTCGTTGTGGAACCACGGATAGCCGCCGAACACCTCGTCCGCGGATTCGCCGGACAGCGCGACCGTCGACTCCTCCCGGATCGCCTTGAACAGCAGGTACAGCGAGTTGTCCCGGTCGCCGAGCCCGATCGGCAGGTCCCGGGCCGCGACCGCCGCGGCGCGGGTCGCCGGATCGGCCATCGCCCCGCCGTCGAGCATGATGTCCTTGTGCTCGCAGACGATGTGCTCGGCAACCGCGTGCACGTACGGGGTGTCCTGGGTGGGTGCGATGTCCTCGGCGCGGAAGTTCTCCGCCTGGTTGGGGAAATCGACCGCGAAACTGCGCACCACCTCGCCTTGTTCCTGCAGCTGCGCCGCGGCGATCGCGGTCATCGCGGACGAGTCGAGGCCGCCGGACAGCAGGGTGCACCGCGGCACGTCGGCGACGAGCTGACGCCGGATGATGTCGTCGAGCAGTGAACGGACGTGCGCGACGGTCTCTTCGGTGCTGTCGGTGTGGTCAGTGACCTCGAGCTGCCAGTAGCAGGTCTCGCGCAGTCCGGAACGGTCGACGACGGCCAGGTGCCCTGGCCGCAGCTCCCGCATGCCCGACCACACCGCGTGCCCGGGGGTCTTGGCGAAGGCGAACAGCTCCCGCAGCCCGTCGGTGGTGATCACGTGCTCGGCCAGCCGGTTGGCCAGTATCGCCTTCGGCTCGGAGCCGAACAGCACGCCGTCCTCGGTCTCGTAGTAGTAGAACGGCTTGATCCCCATCCGGTCGCGGATCATCACCAGCTTGTCGGAGCGGGTGTCCCAGATGGCGAAGGCGTACATCCCGTTGAGCCGCTCGACGAGCGCCTCGCCCCACTCCAGGTATCCGCGCAGCACGACCTCGGTGTCCGAGTCGGTGCTGAACTTCGCGCCACGCCGGCGCAGCTCGTCCCGCAGTTCGGTGAAGTTGTAGGCCTCGCCCGAGTACACCATCGCGACCGGACCGTCCGGCGTGTCCACGGTCATCGGCTGCGCACCGCCGGGCAGGTCGATCACGGCGAGCCTGCGGTGGCCGAGCGCGGCGTGCGGGACGGCCCAGGCGCCGTTCGCGTCCGGACCGCGGCAGGACATGGTCGCGGTCATCGCGTCCAGTTCTGCTGCTTCCTGCGTCAGGTCGCGGTGGAACGAGACCCAGCCGGTGATGCCACACATAAGCGCCCTTCCTTGTTACGGCCATATGTTGCCTGTGCTAACTAACTATTAACCGCGTCATGATCATCGGACTACCCGGCAAAGGAGTGACGTAGAGCGAGCGCACCGTGCCGGAAAGTGGCGGAAACGGCCCGCCCGGCGACGAACCGGACGGCGCTGTCTAGATTCAGGGGTATGCCGCGCGCCAGCTTGGAGAAGGATCCGCACGATGTCGCCGCGATGTTCGACGGCGTCGCGTCCGGGTACGACCGGGCCAACTCCTTCATGACCTTCGGGTTCGACCGCCGCTGGCGGACCACCACCGCGCGGGTGCTCGACGCCCGGGCCGGGGAGCGGGTGCTCGACCTGGCGGCCGGGACCGGGGTCTCCACCGTCGAGTACGCCCGTGGCGGTGCCTGGTGCCTGGCCGCGGACTTCTCCGTCGGCATGCTCAAGGCCGGCCTGCACCGGCAGGTGCCGATGGTCGCCGCGGACGCGCTGAACCTGCCCTTCGCCGACGACAGCTTCGACGCCGTCACGATCTCCCTCGCGCTGCGCAACTTCGTGGACACCAAGGCGGCGCTGACCGAGATCCTGCGGGTGACCAAGCCGGGCGGACGGTTGGTGATCTGCGAGGTGTCCACGCCCACGTTCGCGCCCATCCGGTTCGTCTACCGGCGGTTCATCCTCAAGGCGCTGACCTGGGTCGGCAGCCGCTCCTCGACCAATCCGGAGGCCTACTCCTACCTGGCCGAATCGATGCTCGCCTGGCCCGACCAGCGGACGCTGGGCGAGACCATCGCGAGCGCGGGCTGGACCGAGGTCGAGTGGCTGAACCTCACATTCGGCGTCGTCGCCATCCACCGCGCGCGGAAGCCTCTTTAGACTCGGGGGCATGACGACCTCGCGCCGCAGCCCGGACCACGACGCCGAAGTGATCGTGGTCGGCGCCGGACCGGCCGGTTCCACCGTGGCCACGTACCTCGCCCGCTCGGGTGTCGACGTGCTCCTGCTGGAGAAGACCGCGTTCCCGCGCGAGAAGGTGTGCGGCGACGGGCTCACCCCGCGTGGCGTCAAGCAGCTGATCGACCTGGGCCTCGACACCAGCGAGGAGGCCGGCTGGGTGCACAGCCGCGGACTGCGCATCCTCACCGGCGATCTCACGCTGGAGCTCGACTGGCCGGACCTGACCAGCTATCCGCCCTACGGCGTCGCGCGCACCCGCCAGGACTTCGACGATCTGCTGGCGAAGACCGCGGTGAAGGCGGGCGCCCGGCTGTACGAGCGCACCACGGTGACCGGCGCGATCACGAACGCCGCCGGCCGGGTGGTCGGGGTGGAGGCGAAGGTCGGCCCGGAGAAGACGCCGGTGAGCTACCGCGCGCCGCTCGTGCTGGCCTGCGACGGCGTGTCCGCGCGGCTCGCGCTGAGCGTCGGCATCGAGAAGAACGAGAAGCGCCCGATGGGTGTCGCGGTCCGGCGCTACTACAAGAGCCCGCGGCACGACGACCCGTTCATCGAGGGCCACCTGGAGCTGTGGGACCGCTCGGACCCGCGGAATCCGAAGCTGCTGCCCGGCTACGGCTGGGCGTTCCCGCTCGGCGACGGCACGGTCAACGTCGGTCTCGGCATGCTGTCCACGTCCGCCTCGTTCCGCAACACCGACTACCGCGCGCTGCTGCGGCAGTGGCTCGATGGCACACCCGAGGAATGGGGCTACCGCGAGGAAAACGCGGTCGGCAAGGTCGGCGGCGCCGGGCTGCCGATGGGCTTCAACCGCACCCCGCACTACCGCGACGGCCTGCTGCTGCTCGGCGACGCGGGTGGCATGGTGAGCCCGTTCAACGGCGAGGGCATCTCGGCCGCGATGGAGTCCGCGCAGGTCGCCGCGGAGGTCGTCGTGCAGGCGCTGGCCCGTCCGGAAGGACCGTCGCGGGAACGCGCACTGGCCGGCTACCCGCGTGCCGTGGCCGACCTGATGGGTGGCTACTACCGGCTCGGCAACGTGTTCGCGAAGCTGATCGGCAAACCCGCCGTCATGCACGCCGCGACCAAGTACGGGCTGCGGATCAACAAGATCCTTCCGTTGGTGTACAAGGGACTTTCCGGTTGCTACGACGCACGCGGCGGCGATGGCGTCGACCGCCTGATCGCCGCCCTCTCGCGCGCCACCCCCAGCCCGCGCTGACCCTCGCGAGTGGCGGTCCCGGTTGGTACCGGTCTCGCCGTTCACGCGTGGAACTACCCGGCTGGAGCAATGGTTGCCTGGCCGGTCAGGTGGGATGCGTCACAAGGTCGCGTCCGGCGGACCGTCCGGCGCGGTTCCTCAAGAACCCTTTACCGCAGGTCTGCCCACTGTGTCCGCAGGTGCACCGGGTTGGCCGTCCGGTCAAGTTAGGTAAGCCTTATACCACGGCCCCTAGGGACAACCGTGTGACTCGCGTCCTACACTCCCCCCATGCTTTGTGAATCGCTTCACAACCGCGACGAGTGGCTTGTGAACTATTTCACAAGCTCCTTACGGACCGGCCACGGGCCGTAAGGGTGCCCTGACCCTCGGCGGTGTGACCCAGCTCCCTTAGGGTTCCGCCGGGGACTCGGACCACCACCCGAGAAGCAACCCGCAGCGGCGCGGAAAGGATGGCGAAAGATCCCGTGCTGATGGTGTCCGTGCTGGCGCAGGCCGACTCCGGGACGGCGGCGCCCGGCCTGAAGGTGTACCTGCCGCTCGTTCTGCTGTTCGTGCTCGCGGCCGCGTTCGCCGTGTTTTCGGTGTCGCTGGGCCCGCTCGTCGGCCCGAGCCGCTACAACAAGGCGAAGACGTCGGCCTACGAATGCGGCATCGAACCCTCGCCGCAGCCGCTCGTCGGCGGCGGCCGGATGCCGGTGGCGTACTACATCACCGCGATGCTGTTCATCCTGTTCGACATCGAGATGGTGTTCCTCTACCCGTTCGCGGTGAACGCCGGCGCGCTCGGCGTGTTCGGCCTGGTGGAGATCCTGCTGTTCATCGTTACGGTCGGCTTCGCCTACGCCTACGTGTGGCGGCGCGGCGGCCTGGATTGGAACTGAGCCCATGGGTCTGGAAGAGAAACTCCCCAACGGCATCCTGCTGGCCAGTCTCGAGGGCCTGGTCAACTGGGCACGCAAGAACTCGATGTGGCCCGCCACCTTCGGTCTCGCCTGCTGTGCGATCGAGATGATGACCGCGGGCGGATCCCGTTACGACATCGCCCGCTTCGGCATGGAGCGGTTCAGCGCCACGCCGCGGCAGGCCGACCTGATGATCGTGGCCGGCCGGGTGACCCAGAAGATGGCGCCGGTGCTGCGGCAGATCTACGACCAGATGGCCGAGCCCAAGTGGGTGCTGGCGATGGGCGTGTGCGCCTCCTCCGGCGGCATGTTCAACAACTACGCCGTGGTGCAGGGGGTCGACCACGTGGTGCCGGTCGACATGTACCTCCCCGGCTGCCCGCCGCGCCCGGAGATGCTGCTCGACGCGATCCTCAAGCTGCACGCCAAGGTCCAGGACGAGCCGATCAACGCCCGCCGCGCCGCCCTGCGCGCGGCCAGCGGCGCGCGCACCGAGCTGGTCCCGTCCTCGATCAAGTACGCGAAGAAGTGAGTCCGGTGCCCGAAAACCCTGAAGAGAAGCCCGAAACCGGCGGGGAGCAGTCCAGCGCGCAGCGGCCGGACGCCGGCCTGGAACCGCACGGCACGCGACCGGCCGAACCCGCCGAACCGGTCGTCGCCGGCCGCGCCCGCGCGGGCATGTTCGGCGTCAGCGGCAGTGGCGACACCTCCGGCTACGGCGGCCTGCGGCTGCCCGCGTTCACCCCGCCGCCCGCGGAACGCCCGTACGGCGGCTGGTTCGACGAGTTTGCCGACGAGCTCTACGCGGCCATGGCGGACAACAACATCCCGGCGTCGGCGATCCTGCAGACCACCGTGCACCGCGACGAGATCACCTTCTACGTCGAGCGCGAGCATTTGGTCGGCATCGCCGGTGTGCTGCGTGACGACGCGGGCCTGCGGTTCGAACTGCTCAGCTCGGTGTCCGGAGTGGACTACGGCGTGGACGTCCCGCAGCGGCTGCACTCGGTCTACCACTTCACGTCGATGACCTACCGGCGGCGGATCCGGCTCGAGGTCACCCTGGACATCGAGGACCCACACGTGCCCTCGCTGGTCGAGCTGTACCCGACCGCGGACTGGCAGGAGCGCGAGGCCTACGACATGTTCGGCATCGTCTACGACGGCCACCCGGCGCTGACCCGGATCCTCATGCCGGATGACTGGGACGGGCACCCGCAGCGCAAGGACTACCCGCTCGGCGGGATCCCGGTCGAATACAAGGGCGCGGAAATCCCGCCGCCGGACCAGCGGAGGTCGTACTCGTGAGCATCGAGACGTCCGGCCGGGCGCGGAAATCCCGGCTCTGTCCACAGCAGCGGAGGTCGCACTCGTGACTACCAGCGAAAACCTCTCCGACGTCACGACCGGCACCGACACCTCGTCCACCGGTGCCGACAGCGTCGACTACGCCGATTCGCGCGAGACCACCGAAGGCCGCGTCTACTCGGTGTCCGGCGGTGACTGGGACGACATCGTCTCCGACGCCGGGCACGACGAGCGCATGGTCATCAACATGGGCCCGCAGCACCCGTCCACGCACGGCGTGCTCCGGCTCGTGCTGGAGATGGAGGGCGAGACCGTCACGCAGCTGCGGTCGGTCATCGGCTACCTGCACACCGGTATCGAGAAGAACTGCGAGTACCGGACGTGGACCCAGGGCGTCACCTTCGTGACGCGGATGGACTACCTCGCGCCGCTGTCCACCGAAATGGCCTACTGCCTCGGGGTGGAGAAGCTACTCGGGATCCAGGCGCCGCCGCGCGCGGAGCTGCTGCGGGTGCTGCTGCTGGAGATCAACCGAATCGGCTCGCACCTGGTCTACATCGCCACCGGCGGGATGGAGCTCGGCGCCACCACGGCGATGACGCTCGGGTTCCGCGAGCGCGAGGTGGTGCTGCACCTGCTGGAGGAGCTGACCGGGCTGCGGATGAACCACGCGTTCATCCGCCCTGGCGGGCTCGCGCAGGACATGCCCGCGGACTTCGAGGAGAAGGTCACCGAGTTCATCAAGGTGATGGACCAGCGGCTTCCGTTGTACGACAAGCTCTTCACCGGTCAGCCGATCTGGCGCAACCGGCTCAAGGGCGTGGGCGTGCTGCCGCTGGACGCCTGCCTCGCGCTCGGCATCACCGGACCGATCCTGCGCTCCGCGGGCCTGCCGTGGGACCTGCGCAAGACCGAGCCGTACTCGCGCTACGACGAGTTCGAGTTCGACATCCCCACCTCCACCGACGCGGACTGCTGGTCGCGGTACCTGATCCGGGTCGAGGAGATGCACCAGAGCCTGCGGATCATCAAGCAGGTGCTGGCCAAGCTCGAACCGGGCCCGGTGATGGTCGAGGACAAGAAGGTCGCCTGGCCCGCGCAGCTGTCCATCGGCAGCGACGGCATGGGCAACTCGCTCGAGCACGTGAAGAAGATCATGGGCCAGTCGATGGAATCGCTGATCCACCACTTCAAGCTCGTCACCGAGGGCTTCCACGTGCCGCCGGGCCAGGTGTACACGCCGGTCGAATCGCCCCGCGGCGAGATCGGCGCGCACCTGGTGTCCGACGGCGGCACCCGGCCGCTGCGGGTGCACATGCGGGAGCCCAGTTTCGTGAACCTGCAGTCGATGCCCGCGATGTCCGAGGGCGGGCTGGTGGCCGACGTGATCGCCGCGGTCGCCTCGATCGACCCGGTGATGGGGGGAGTGGACCGATGACGAACCCGACCGCAGTCCCGGAACCGGGACCACGGGACGCGGAGACCACGTACGCGGCCGCGGGCGGCGACACCGACGTCGTCGGCATCGCCCCGGAACCCGCTGTCGCGGAAGGGATCCTCGCCGACGCTCCGGCGGCGGACATCTTCGGCGCGGACACCGAGCGGCAGGCGAAGGAGATCATCGCCCGCTACCCGGTGTCGCGTTCCGCGCTGCTGCCGATGCTGCACCTGGTGCAGTCGGTGCAGGGCTACGTGAGCCAGGAGGGCATCGGGTTCTGCGCCCGGCAGCTCGACCTGACCGACGCCGAGGTCAGCGCGGTCGCCACCTTCTACACCATGTACAAGCGCCGCCCGTGCGGTGAGCACCTGGTGAGCGTGTGCACCAACACGCTGTGCGCGGCGCTGGGTGGCGACGACATCTACCGCACGCTCCAGACCCACCTCGGCTCCGCGGACAAGCCGCTGGGCCACGAGGAGACCGCGGGTACGCCGGGGGAGCCCGGCTCGATCACGCTGGAGCACGCGGAGTGCCTGGCCGCCTGCGACCTCGGACCGGTGCTCCAGGTCAACTACGAGTACTACGACAACCAGACCACGGACCAGGCGGTCGCACTGGTCGACGCGCTGCGGGCGGGCACGAAACCGGCGCCGACCCGGGGTGCGCCGCTGAGCGACTTCAAGGGTGCCGAACTGCAGCTGGCCGGGTTCTTCCCGGAGGACGAGGCGACCTACCGCGGGGACGTCGACGGGCCGTCGCAGGCCGTCGAGACGCTGCGGGGCGCGCAGCTCGCCACCGACCGCGGCTGGACCGCGCCGGGTGCGCAGGACGTACCGCTGCCAGAAGTGGAGAAGAAGTAATGCCTGATCCCATTACTCCGGTCCTCACGAAGCGCTGGCTGTCGCCGGAATCCTGGCGGATCGAGACCTACGAGCAGCTCGAGGGCTACACCGCCGCGCGCAAGGCACTGGCGGCCACGCCGGAGCAGCTCGTGGCTGTGGTCAAGGACTCCGGTCTCCGCGGTCGCGGCGGCGCGGGCTTCCCGGCGGGCGTGAAGTGGTCGTTCATGCCGCCCAACGAGGACAAGCCGCATTATCTGGTGATCAACGCCGACGAGGGCGAACCGGGTACCTGCAAGGACATCCCGCTGATGATGGCCGACCCGCACTCGCTCATCGAAGGCTGCATCATCGCCTCGTACGCGATGCGTTCGCACCACTGCTTCATCTACGTGCGCGGCGAGGCACTGCACTGCATCCGGCGGCTCAACGCGGCCACGCGGGAGGCGTACCGCAAGGGCTACCTCGGCAAGAACATCTTCGGCACCGGCTACGACCTCGAGCTGACTGTGCACGCCGGCGCCGGCGCGTACATCTGCGGTGAGGAAACCGCGCTGCTCGACTCGCTCGAAGGCCGCCGTGGCCAGCCGCGGCTCAAGCCGCCGTTCCCCGCCGCCGCCGGCCTGTACGCCGCGCCGACCACGGTGAACAACGTCGAGACCATCGCGAGCGCGCCGTACATCGTCAACGCCGGTTCGGCCTGGTTCCGCGAGATGGGCCGGGAGAAGTCGCCCGGTCCGAAGATCTACTCGATCTCCGGACACGTGGAAAAGCCTGGCCAGTACGAGTGCCCGCTCGGCACCACGCTGCGTGAGCTGCTGGAGCTGGCCGGCGGGATGAAGGACGGCATTCCGCTCAAGTTCTGGACGCCGGGTGGTTCGTCCACGCCGATGTTCACCGCCGAGCACCTGGACACGCCGCTCGACTTCGAGGGCGCGGCCGAGGCCGGTTCGATGCTCGGCACCACCGCGGTGCAGGTCTTCAACGAGACCGTGTCCGTGCCGTGGGCGGTGATGAAGTGGACGCAGTTCTACGAGCACGAGTCCTGCGGCAAGTGCACGCCGTGTCGGGAGGGCACGTACTGGCTCACCCAAATCCTGGAGCGGATGGTCGAGGGCCACGGCACCGCCGAGGACATCGACACCCTGCTGGACGTCTGCGACAACATCCTCGGCCGCTCGTTCTGCGCGCTCGGGGACGGTGCGGTTTCGCCGATCACCAGCGGCATCAAGTACTTCCGGGACGAGTTCCTGGCGCTCTGCCGGCAACAGCAGGGTTCCGCAACCGCGCACGAACTGGTGGGAGCGCAGGCATGACGATCGCGCCCGACAAGCCCACGACCGAGGAGACCCCGGTCCCCGAGGGCCACGTGAAGCTGACCATCGACGGGGAAGAGGTCATCGCGCCCAAGGGCGAGCTGCTGATCCGCACCGCCGAGCGGCTCGGCACGGTCATCCCGCGGTTCTGCGACCATCCGCTGCTCGACCCGGCAGGCGCCTGCCGCCAGTGCCTGGTCGAGGTCGAGATGGGCGGCCGTCCGATGCCGAAGCCGCAGGCCTCGTGCACCATGACGGTCGCGGACGGCATGGTGGTCAAGACGCAGCTGACTTCGCCGGTGGCGGACAAGGCGCAGCAGGGCGTGATGGAGCTGCTGCTGATCAACCACCCGCTGGACTGCCCGATCTGCGACAAGGGCGGCGAATGCCCGCTGCAGAACCAGGCACTCGCGCACGGCCGCACGGATTCGCGCTTCGTCGACACCAAGCGCACCTTCCCGAAGCCGCTGCCGATCTCCACCCAGGTGCTGCTGGACCGGGAACGGTGCGTGCTGTGCCAGCGCTGCACCCGGTTCTCCGCACAGATCGCCGGGGACCCGTTCATCGAGCTGCTGGAGCGCGGCGCGCACCAGCAGATCGGCACCGCGGAGACCGCGGACGTCCTCGACCTGGCCTCGCGCACGACGTCCGGTCAGCCGTTCCAGTCCTACTTCTCCGGCAACGTGATCCAGATCTGCCCGGTCGGCGCGCTGACCAGCGCGGCCTACCGGTTCCGGTCGCGGCCGTTCGACCTGGTGTCCTCGCCGAGCGTGTGCGAGCACTGCTCGTCCGGCTGCGCCGAGCGCACCGACTTCCGGCGGGGCAAGGTGCAGCGCAAGCTGGCCGGTGACGACCCGGAGGTGAACGAGGAGTGGCTGTGCGACAAGGGCCGCTTCGGGTTCCGCTACCTGCAGGCCGGTGACCGGATCCGCCGTCCGCTGGTCCGCAACGAGGCCGGTGAGCTGGAAGAGGCGTCCTGGACCGACGCGCTCCGCGTCGCCTCGGCCGGTCTGCTGAAGGCCCGCGAGGGCAACGGCGCCGGCGTGCTCACCGGGGGCCGGCTGACCGTCGAGGACGCCTACGCGTACTCGAAGTTCGCTCGGGTCGCCTTGCGCACCAACGACATCGACTTCCGCGCCCGGGCACACTCGGACGAGGAGCTTGCGGTGCTCACCTCGCTGGGGGTGGCCTCGGCCGAGGTGAACGGCGTGACGTTCGCCGACCTCGAGAAGGCCCGCACGGTGCTGTGCGTGGCCTTCGAGCCGGAGGACGAAGCGCCGATCGTGTTCCTGCGGCTGCGCAAGGCGGCCCGCAAGAACAGCACCCGCGTCGTCCACTTGGGACAGTGGACGACGTCGTCGGTGCGCAAGACCTTCGGCGAGCTGCTGGCCTGCGTGCCGGGTGGCGAGGCCGCCGCGGTCGAAGGCATCGCGCAGCACGCGCCGGACCTCGAAGAGGCACTCGGCGGCGAAGGCGCGGTGGTGCTGGTCGGTGAACGCGCCGCGGAAATCCCCGGCCTGTTCTCCGCACTGCGTGCGCTGGCCGACCGCACCGGCGTGCGGCTCGCCTGGATCCCGCGGCGTGCGGGCGACCGGGGCGCGCTGGCCACCGGATGCGTGCCGACCCTGCTTCCGGGCGGTCGCCCGGTGACCGACGACGCCGCGCGCGCCGAGGTCGAAAAGCACTGGGGCGCTTCGATTCCGGCCGAGCCGGGGCGCGACACCACGGGCATCCTGCAGGCGGCCTCCGGCGGTCAGCTCGACGCGCTCGTCGTCGGCGGTGTGGACCCGAACGACCTGCCGGATCCGGACCTCGCCCGGCGCGCGCTGGACAACGCCGGGTTCGTGGTCAGCCTGGAACTGCGGGCGAGCGAGGTGACCGAGCGGGCCGACGTGGTCCTGCCGGTCGCGCCGTCCGCGGAGAAGGCGGGCAGCTACCTCAACTGGGAGGGCAGGCGCCGCGAGTTCGCGATCACGCTCGAGGGCACCGGATCCCTGCCGGACGGCCGGGTCCTGGACACCCTCGCCGTCGAGATGGACGCCGACCTGTTCACCCAGACCCCGGCCGCCGCCGCGGGCGACTTCGCGAAGCTCGGCCAGGCGGTCCCGAACCGGGGGCACGTCGCCACGCCGGCGCAGTCCGCGCCGGTGCCCGGTGCGGGGCAGGCGGTGCTCGCGACCTGGCGGCAGCTGATCGACAACGGATCGCTGCAGGACGACGAACCACACCTCAAGGGCACGCAGCGAACCCCGGTGGCCCGGCTCTCGGCCACGACTGCCGAAGGGCTCGGCGGCACCGTCCGGGTGTCGAACGAGCGCGGTTCGATCACGCTGCCGATCGAGGTCGCCGACCTGCCGGACGGCGTCGTGTGGCTGCCCGGCAACTCCGACGGCTCCGCCGTTCGTCCCGCGCTCGCCGCGGGCCACGGCGCGCTGGTGCAGATCTCCGGAGGTGACCAGTGAGCCCGCAGCTCACCCAGTTGCTCGCCCAGGTCCCGGACGCCGCGGAACGCGCCCGGATCCTGGCCGACGACCCCTGGTGGCTCTACCTGATCAAGGCCATCGTGATCCTGCTGATCGGGCCGATCCTGACGATCTTCCTGATCGTCTGGGAACGCAAGGCGGTCGGCCGGATGCAGAACCGGCCCGGTCCCAACCGGGTCGGCCCCGGCGGGTACCTGCAGTCGCTGGCCGACGCGCTGAAGCTCCCGTTCAAGGAGCAGATCATCCCGGACACCGCCGACCGCAAGGTGTACTTCCTCGCGCCGGTGCTGTCCGCGGTCCCCGCGCTGATCGCGCTGGCGGCCATCCCGTTCGGCCCGGTGGTCTCGATCTTCGGTGAGCAGACCACGCTGCAGCTGGTGGACCTGCCGGTCGGCGTGCTGGTGGTCCTGGCCTGCTCGTCGATCGGCGTGTACGGCATCGTGCTCGCCGGCTGGTCGTCCGGATCGCCGTACCCGCTGCTCGGCGCGCTGCGCTCGGCCGCGCAGGTGATCTCCTACGAGATCGCGATGGGCCTGTCGATCGTCGCGGTGATCCTCTACGCCGGATCGCTGCAGACCTCGGAGATCGTGCAGGCGCAGTCGCACGGCTGGTACTTCTACATGCTCATCCCGAGCTTCGTGATCTACCTGATCTCGATGGTGGGCGAGACCAACCGCGCGCCGTTCGACCTCGCGGAGGCCGAATCGGAGCTGGTCGGCGGGTTCCACACCGAGTACAGCTCGATGAAGTTCGCGATGTTCTTCCTCGCCGAGTACGTCAACATGGTGATCGTCTCGGCGTTCTGCACCACGTTGTTCCTCGGCGGCTGGCGGTTCCCGTTCGTCGGCGACGATTCGGCGCTGAACCAGAACTGGTGGCCGGTCCTCTGGTTCTTCGCCAAGACCTTCGTGCTGCTGTTCTGCTTCATCTGGCTGCGCGGCACGCTGCCGCGGATGCGCTACGACCAGTTCATGCGGCTGGGCTGGAAGGTCCTGGTCCCGGTGAACCTGGTCTGGATCATCGTCGTGGTGGCGATCAGGACCATCCAGTGGAGCTGGCCGCAGATCCTCATCGGTGTCGGAGTGGTGCTGGTGGTGCTCGTGCTGCTGAGCCTCGCGCTGCCGGACAAGAAGCTGCCGGAGTCGGAGTACGTGGATCTCACCGGCGGCGGGCATCCGCTGCCGCCGCTGGACCTGCGGGTCCCGGAAAGCACTCCGCGCCAGAAGGCGCTGGCCAAGGCGGAGGCGAGGGCCGCCCGGCGCAAGCCGGCCGGGGTCACCTCCGGAGCCGCACAGGAAGGGGCAGAAGATGGCGGCAACTGACTTCCTCAATCCCATCAAGGGATTCGGCGTCACCTTCGGGATGATGTTCAAGAAGGTCGCCACCGAGGAGTACCCGGAGGCCGGTGCCCCGGCCGCCCCGCGCTACCACGGGCGCCACCAGCTCAACCGGCATCCGGACGGGCTGGAGAAGTGCGTCGGCTGCGAACTGTGCGCGTGGGCCTGCCCGGCGGACGCGATCTTCGTGGAGGGCGGCGACAACACCGAGGAGGCGCGGTACTCCCCTGGTGAACGCTACGGCGCGGACTACCAGATCAACTACCTGCGCTGCATCGGCTGCGGGCTGTGCATCGAGGCGTGCCCGACGCGATCCCTCACGATGATCAACTTCTACGAGCTCGCCGACGACGACCGTCAGCGGCTCATCTACACCAAGGAAGACCTGCTCGCCCCGCTGCTGCCCGGGATGGAGCAGCCGCCGCACCCGATGCGGCTCGGCGAGAACGAACAGGACTACTACGTCAACGGGCCGGAACTGGCCCGCGGGGCGCAGGAGGCGAAGCAATGATCGCCGCAGTTCTCGCACAGGCGACGGGGGCGGTCGACCAGTCGGTTCCGGTAGGCGAGGCCATCGCGTTCTGGATCCTCGGCCCGGTCTGCCTGCTCGGCGCGCTGGGGATGATCTTCTCCCGCAACGCCGTGCACTCGGCGCTGTGGCTGGTGCTCACCATGCTGAGCCTGGGCGCGCTGTACATGACCCAGTCCGCGCCGTTCCTCGGGTTCACCCAGATCATCGTCTACACCGGCGCGATCATGATGCTGTTCCTGTTCGTGCTGATGCTGGTCGGGCGGGAGAGTTCCGATTCGGTGGTCGAGGTGCTGCGCGGGCAGCGGCTGGCCGCCACGGTCCTCGGCGTCGGGCTGGCCGCGCTGATCGCGGCCGGGGTGTTCCGCTCGCTGGTGAACGTGACGCCGGCGCAGCCGCTGGACCCGTACTCCACGGCAGGCGGCGCGGCCGGCGGGCTCGGCCGGATCATCTTCACCGAGTACCTGTTCCCGTTCGAGCTGACCTCCGCGCTGCTGATCACCGCCGCGCTCGGTGCCATGGTGCTCGCGTTCACCGATCGCAACGCCAAGAACGGCAAGCTCAGCCAGCGCGAGCTGGTCAAGATGCGCTTCCGCGGTGAGCACGACCGTCCGTCGCCGCTGCCGGGGCCGGGGGTGTTCGCCACCGCGAACTCGGTGGCCGTCCCGGCACTGCTGCCGGACGGTTCGGTGGCGCCGGAGTCGCTGTCGGAGATCATCGAATCGACTTCGGCGATCCAGCTGATGCGCGACCGCAAGCTCATCGCGGACGAGGGACCGAAGCCGGACGCGCACGCGCTGGTCGGCGCGGAGCAGCCCGAAACGGGCGAAGAAGAAGGGGAAGGAAAGTGACCCCGAGCTACTACCTGCTGCTTTCGGCGTTGCTGTTCGCGATCGGAGCCGTCGGCGTGCTCGTGCGCCGCAACGCGATCGTCGTGTTCATGTGCATCGAGCTGATGCTCAACGCGGTGAACCTCAGCCTGGTCACCTTCGCCCGGATCAACGGCGGGCTGGACGGCCAGGTGATGGCGTTCTTCGTGATGGTGGTCGCCGCCGCCGAGGTCGTGGTGGGCCTGGCGATCATCATGGCGATCTTCCGCACCCGCCGTTCGGCCTCGGTCGACGACACGAACCTGCTGAAGTACTAGGGGAGAGACCGAGTGACCGCATCATCGTGGCTGCTGGTGGCCCTGCCCGCCCTCGGCGCCCTGATTCTCCTGCTTTCCGGGAAACGGGCACGGGCGTGGGGGCATCTGCTCGGCACCGCCACCGTCGTACTGGCCTTCGTGTACGCCGTGATCCTGTTCTTCGCCACGGGCAGCAAATCCACAGTGGACACCAAGGTGTTCTCCTGGATCCCGGTCGACCAGTTGCAGGTGGACTTCGGGCTGCGGATCGACGCGCTGTCGTTGACGTTCGTGCTGCTGATCACCGGCGTCGGCATGCTGATCCACTTCTACTCGATCGGCTACCTGGCCGACGACGAGGGCAGGCACCGGTTCTTCGCCTACCTGAACCTCTTCGTCGCCTCGATGCTGATTCTGGTGCTGGGCAACAGCTTCGTGACGCTGTACCTCGGCTGGGAGGGGGTGGGCCTCGCGTCCTACCTGCTCATCGGCTGGTACCAGCACCGCCCGGCCGCGGCGACCGCGGCGAAGAAGGCGTTCCTGATGAACCGCGTCGGGGACGTCGGGCTGGCGCTGGCGATCTTCCTGATGTTCAAGTACACCGGCTCGACCGGCTACGCGCAGGTCTTCGACGGTGTCGCAAGCGGGCAGATCCCCTCCGGCGCGATCACCGCGATCGCGATCCTGCTGCTGCTCGGAGCCTGCGGTAAGTCGGGCCAGTTCCCGCTGCAGGCCTGGCTGCCGGACGCGATGGAGGGCCCGACCCCGGTGTCCGCGCTGATCCACGCGGCGACGATGGTCACCGCGGGCGTCTACCTGGTCGCCCGCTCGAACGTGATCTTCAGCGCCACACCGGACGGCAGGCTCGTGGTCACCCTGGTCGGCGCGATCACGCTGCTGCTCGGATGCATCGTCGGCTGCGCCTACGACGACATCAAGAAGGTGCTCGCGTACTCCACGGTCAGCCAGATCGGCTACATGATGCTGGCGGTCGGGCTCGGGCCGGGCATCTACGCGCTCGGCATCATGCACCTGGTCGCGCACGGCTTCTTCAAGGCCGGGCTGTTCCTCGGCGCCGGTTCGGTCATGCACGGCATGAACGACGAGGTCGACATGCGCAAGTTCGGCGGGCTGGCGAAGAAGATGCCGATCACCTTCGTCACCTTCGGCCTCGGCTATCTGGCGATCATCGGCTTCCCGTTCCTCACCGGGTACTACACCAAGGACGCGATCATCGAGGCCGCGTTCGGCCAGGAAGGCTGGCGTGGCTGGGTGTTCGGGCTCGCCACGGTGATCGGCGCCGGGCTCACGGCGTTCTACATGACCCGGCTGATGATGATGACCTTCTTCGGCAAGTCGCGGTGGAAGGAGATCAAGTCCGCCGACGGCCGCGACTTCCACCCGCACGAGTCCACGCCGGTGATGTGGATCCCGATGGTGATCCTGGCGGTCGGCTCGGTCGGTGCGGGCGCGTTCTTCGCGCTGGGCAACCGGTTCGTCGACTGGCTGTCCCCGGTGCTCGGCGAGTTCGAGGAGGCCGAGCACACCCCGATTCCGTCGTGGACGGTGCCGGCGGCCACCCTGGTGCTCGCGGCGATCGGCGTGCTGCTGGCGGTGTGGCTGTTCCGGCCGTCGCGCGACGTCCCGGTCGAGAAGCCCGAGCGGGTGTCCTGGCCGGTCCGCGCGGCCCGGCGGGACCTCTACGGCAACGCGCTCAACGAGACGCTGGTCGCCCGTCCGGGCACCTGGCTGTCGCGGGCGCTGGTCTACGTGGACAACCGCGGGGTGGACGGGGCGGTCAACGGCCTCGCCGCGGCCCTCGGCGGTGGATCCGGGCGGCTGCGCCGGCTGCAGACCGGGTTCGTGCGGTCCTACGCGTTGTCCATGCTCGGTGGCACGTTCCTGCTTCTGGCGGCCCTTCTGCTGGTGAGGTTCTCCTGACATGACTTGGCTTCTGGCGCTCATCCTGCTGCCCCTGGTGGGCTCGCTGGCGCTGGCGTTCCTCAAGGGGAACGACCGGGCGGCGGTCGCGACCGCGCTCGTCGTGTCCATTGTGGAGTTCCTGCTGATCATTCCGTTCTGGGCGAGCTACTCGCCCTCGGGCGAACGCATCCAGCAGGCCACCACGATGGACTGGATCCCGACGTTCGGCATCCACATCTCGTTCGGCACCGACGGCATCTCGCTGATCATGATCGCGGTGATCGCGCTGCTCGTGCCGATCGTGGTGGGGGCGCTCGGGCTCACCGACAAGCTCCCGGCCGGCCGCAGTGCCGGCGGGTTCCTGTCGCTGATCCTGCTGCAGGAGGCGATCACGATCGGCGTCTTCGCGGCGACCGACGTGTTCCTCTTCTACGTGCTGTTCGAGATCATGCTGATCCCGATGTACTTCCTGATCGGCGGCTACGGCGGCGCGAACCGGCAGTACGCGGCGGTGAAGTTCTTCCTGTACTCGTTCCTCGGCGGCCTGATCATGCTGGCCTCGGCGATCGGGGCGTACTCGCTGGCCTCGGACAAGCTCGGCAAGGGCACCTTCGACTGGGCCACCCTGGTCACCGTGGTGCGGGACGCGCCGACCGGCACCCAGGTCTGGCTCTTCCTCGGGTTCTTCCTCGCCTTCGCGATCAAGGCCCCGCTGGTGCCGTTCCACACCTGGCTGCCCGACGCGGCCGGCCAGGCGCCGATCGGCGTCGCGGTGCTGCTGGTCGGCGTGCTGGACAAGGTCGGCACGTTCGGCTTCCTGCGCTACTGCCTGCCGATGTTCCCGGAGGCGAGCAAGACACTGGCGCCGCTGGTGCTGGTGCTCTCGGTGATCGGCGTGATCTACGGGTCGATCCTCGCGGCCGGGCAGACCGACATGAAGCGGTTCCTCGCCTACGTCTCGATCGCCCACTTCGGCTTCATCGCGCTGGGCATCTTCACCTTCAACGAGCAGGCCATGGTCGGCTCGGTGTCCTACATGCTCAACCACAGCCTTTCCACCGGCATGCTGATCGTGGTGGTCGGCCTGATCGTGATGCGCGGTGGTTCGACCCGCATCTCGGACTACGGCGGGATGGCGAAGGTGACCCCGCTGCTGGGCGGGATGCTGCTGATCGCCGGGCTGTCGGCGCTGTCGCTGCCCGGTACGAACTCGTTCATCAGCGAGTTCCTGGTGCTGCTGGGGTCCTTTGTGGACCACCCGGTGTACACGATCATCGCGACCGTGGGCATGGTGCTCGCCGCGGCCTACGTGCTGTGGCTCTACCAGCGGGTCATGCAGGGCCCGGTACGGGGCGACGCGCTGATCGGCGCCGGCGGCGGCCCCGGCACCGCGATGGCACCGGAACTGGGTGCCAAGAAGGCCATCAAGGACCTCGGCGGACGCGAGATCGCCATTCTCGCGCCGATGGTCATCCTGATCATCGGCTTGGGTGTGTATCCCAAGCCGATGCTCGACACGATCACCCCGTCGGTGCAGGCGACACTGTCTGCCGTGCAGGGAGGCAAGTAAACCGTGCTCGACATGTTCCTCGCGCAGGCGCCCACCGCGGCGGTGCAGGCGCCCGCGGTCGATTACGCGGCCGTGCTGCCGATGCTGATCGTCTTCGGCATCGCATGTGTGGGTGTCCTGGTGGAAGCGTTCGCGCCCAAGGCGACGCGGTGGGGGATCCAGGTCGCGATCTCGGTCATCGCGATCGTGGCCGCCGGGGTTTCGCTGATCACCTACGCCAGCGGCTCGGCACCGCAGGCGGGCACCACCACGTTCTCCGGGGCGATCTCGGTGGACGGGCCGTCGTTGTTCCTGTGGGGCACGCTGCTGCTGCTGGCCCTCGGCGCGTTGTTCCTCATCGCGGACCGCAAGGTCGAGCCGGGCGGTGCGTTCGTGGCGCAGGCGGCGATCAGTCCCGGCACCGCGCGGGACCGCGCGCAGGCCGGTGCCACCACGGCGTCGCAGACCGAGGTCTTCCCGCTGACGTTGTTCGCGCTCGGCGGCATGATGGCCTTCTGCGCGGCCAACGACCTGCTCACCATGTTCATCGCCCTCGAGGTGCTGAGCCTGCCGCTGTACCTGATGTGCGGTCTCGCGCGGCGGCGCCGGCTCATCTCGCAGGAGTCGGCGGTGAAGTACTTCCTGCTGGGCGCGTTCTCCTCGGCGTTCTTCCTCTACGGGCTGGCGCTGCTCTACGGCTACGCGAACTCGGTCAAGCTCGCCGACATCGCGCACGCCGCGGCCGGTTCGGACCGGTCGGACACGCTGTTGTTCGCCGGGCTCGGACTGCTCGTGGTGGGCTTGCTGTTCAAGGGTTCGGTGGGGCCGTTCCACACCTGGACCCCGGACGTCTACCAGGGTGCGCCGACGCCGGTCACCGGCTTCATGGCGGCTTGCACGAAGGTGGCCGCGTTCGGCGGGATCCTGCGGGTGCTCTCGGTCGCGTTCTCCTCGACCAGCTGGGAATGGCGCGGGGTGCTGTGGGCGGTGGCGATCATCTCGATGGTGATCGGCGCGATCCTCGGCCTCACCCAGACCGACGTGAAGCGGATGATCGCCTACTCCTCGATCGCGCACGCGGGCTTCCTGCTCGTCGGTGCCATCGCGATGACCGAGGACGGCCTGTCCAGCACGCTGTTCTACCTGCTGGCCTACGGGTTCACCACGCTCGCCGCGTTCGGCGTGATCAGCCTGGTCCGCGATTCCACCGGGGAGGCCACCCACCTGTCCGCGTGGGCCGGGCTGGCGAAACGGTCGCCGGTGCTGGCGGGGGTGTTCACGTTCCTGTTGCTGGCACTGGCCGGGATCCCGTTGACGAGCGGGTTCGTGGGCAAGTTCGTGGTGTTTTCCGCCGCGCTGTCGGACGGGATGGCCCCGCTGGTGGTGGTCGCGCTGGTGTTCAGCGCGGTGGCCGCGTTCTTCTACCTGCGGGTGATCGTGCTGATGTACTTCTCCGAACCGGCCGCGGACGGCCCGACGGTCACCGTGCCGGGTGGCTTCACCACCGCGGCCATCACGCTCGGCGTGGTGGTGACCCTGGTGCTCGGCATCGTGCCCGCGTTCGCGCTGAACTGGGCAGCCTCCGGCGGATTCGCCTCGTAATTCCTCTTGCCGTCGGGTTCGTGAAGGCCCGCGTCCGGGAACTGGCTTCCCTGACGCGGGCCTTCACCGCTTTCACGGGGTCGGCGCGCAGGCCGTGTGGCCCACCGAAACCGAGCCGGTGGCGCCGGAGCCAGGGGCGAAGTCGATGCGCAGCATGGTCAGGTCGATGCCGCCGTCGCCGGGGAGCGCCTGCACGTTGAAGTTCGCGGTGGCGAGCAGCGTGCCGTCGGCCTTGGTGAGCGGCTTCGCGTAGTTCACCGGCATCGGCGAGGGCAGGTCGGTGATGCCGGACAGCCCGTTGAACGTCCAGTTCGCGCTCGTCTGGCCCTGCACGCCCTTGCAGGTGACGGTGTAGGAGCCGAGCTTGATCCGCCGTCCGCCCGCACTGACGAGCGCGGCGAGTTCGAAGTTCTTCCCGGTGGCGGTCGACGTGGTCGCGGTGACGTCGTCGGCCGGATCGGTGACCTCGGTGGTGCAGGAGGAGGTGCCACCACCGAAGGTGATCCCCGCCTGCGAGACGGCCCCGGACGACCCGCTTTCCGGCCCCTCGACGGCACACGGCGCGACCGGCGGGACGGAGACGGTGGCAGCCCCCTTGGTGAAGCCGGCCTCGCCGACGTCAGCCACGCCGGCCGGGCTGGCCACGGTCCCGGCGGGCTGGCCGGCCGCGTGGGCTGTGCCGGTGGATTGGCTGGGTCCGTCAGCCGTTTCGATCGCCTCGGCCGAGCCCGTCCCCGCGAGCACTCCGCTCGCCATCAGCAGCGCACCCACCAGGCCGGCTCGGGTGATCGTCGTCTTCGGCATTTCGCCTGTCCTCCTTGTTGCGGCTCGACTCCCTCCCGTGACTATCCGCAAGCCCGATTCGCCCGTTGCGCCGGCCGGCGGCGACCACTCGTCCGAGACCGCGGATCAACCCGTTCGTGGCCGCGCGGGCGGATGTCGCGTTCGTCACCGTTTCCGCTGGACAGCGGGTAAACAGAGCGCGCAGGGTAACCACTACCCTGAAGGGCGTAAACCCGAGCGGCGCACGAACGAGCCACAAAGAGAGCGGAGCCGACGTGTCTGTGTCTTCACCACCTCCGGGGCCGGCCCGGGATGGCGCTGTCGAGGACCTGCGCGCGACCGTCGGCCTGCCGATCGAGGACGAGCAGCTGCTCCGGTCCATCGCGGGTGACCTCGCCGAGGTCGAGGTGCTGCTGCGTGACGTCGTGAAGAGCGACGTGCCGGCCGTGCACGACGCGGCGTTGCACCTGGTCGAAGCGGGGGGCAAACGTTTTCGTCCGCTCTTCACGCTGCTGTCCGCGCAGTTCGGGCCCAAGCAGGGTGAGCAGGTCCGCATCGCGGCCGCCGCGGTCGAGCTGGTGCACCTGGCGACGCTGTACCACGACGACGTGATGGACGAGGCGACCATGCGCCGCGGCGCGGAGAGCGTGAACGCGCGCTGGGACAACACCGTCGCGATCCTCACCGGCGACTTCCTCTTCGCGCACGCCTCCCGGCTCGTCGCCGACCTCGGCACGGACGCCGCGCGGATCATCGCCGAGACGTTCGGCGAGCTGGTGACCGGGCAGATGCGGGAGACCGTCGGCCCCGGCGCGGGCGACGACCCGGTCGAGCACTACCTCACCGTGATCGGGCAGAAGACCGGTTCGCTGATCGCCACCGCCGGCCGGTTCGGCGGCATGATGTCCGGCGCGGACGAGGAGCACGTGCAGGCGCTGCGCCGATTCGGTGACATCGTCGGCACCGCGTTCCAGATCTCGGACGACATCATCGACATCGCCTCGCCCTCGGTCGAACTGGGCAAGGCGCAGGGCACCGACCTGCGGGAAGGCGTTCGCACGCTGCCGATGCTGTACGCGCTGGCCGATCCGGGCACCGATCCGCGGCTGAGTGACCTGCTGTCCGGCCCGATCACCGAAGACGCCCTCGTCGAGGAGGCGCTCGGGCTGCTGCGCCGTTCGAGCGGCCTCGAACGCGCGCGCGTCACTCTTTCCGACTACGCTTCCCGAGCACGTGGAGAGCTCGCCGCGCTGCCCGCTTCCCCCGCGCGTGACGCTTGCGAGTCGGTCGCCGACTACATGGTCGCGCGTACGTTCTAAAGGGGCGGAAAATGTCCATTTTCGGGCAGGTGTGGCTCTGGAGCCTGCTGGCCTTCGTCGTCGGTGCGCTCATTTCCTGGCTGGTGCTGGCCCGGCCGATGCGCAGACGGGTCCAGGAGCTGGAGGAGCGGCTCGCGACGGCGCACGCCGACGCCGCCCGCACCCCGGCGAACGCCGGTGCCTCCCGAACCGCGCTGCTGTCCCCGGTCGGTGACGAGACGTCGGCTTGGACCCGTGAGGAGCCCCGCGGGGAGCAGGCTCAGCCCGCCGGCCGCGGCTTCGATCCTGAGTCGGAGTACGAGGCCGAGTACCGCACGGCCCCGGAACAGGTTGTTGCCGAACCCGCCACTCCTGGATCCGCTTTCGAATCGACTGCCTTCGACGATGCGGACGAGGCTTTCGCCCGCCCGGAGCACGGTTACCCGGACGCCGAGCGCACGACGGTGACGCCCAGCCTCGCCGCCCTCGACGGACCCACCGGCGACCCCGGGCACGGTGATCCGGGCTTTTCGGGCAACGGCCGGAGCACCGTAGGCGATCCGCACGTCGAGGAGTCCACTGTGGACTCCAACTATGGTGACGGGCGGACCACTGTGTACTCGGGCCTGGATGGAGCCGAGGAGTCCGGAGTGGACGCTGGGCTTCCCGGTTTCCCGGGTGTCGATCAGTCCGCTTCGGAGATTGGTGTTTCCGGTTCGGAGCCGGGTGTTCCGGCATCGGCCGATTCCGGGCACAGCGCAGTTTCCGGGCGGTTCGCGGAGGAGGAGGCGGGGGCCGAGTCCACTTCGGAGTCGTTCGCCCAGCGCGCCGGGCACGATCCCGATTACCGGGCCGCGGCCACCGACTACCTGAATCCGGCGGAGTCCGGCAGCGGGTACCACCGCGTGGCCGATACGCCATCGGCGGACGAGTACGGCAGCGGGTACCACCGTGCGCCGGAGCCGTCTGCTTTGGAGCGTCGGCTGGAACCGTCGCCGGTCGGTTTCGACGGCGGACCGTCCGCTCCGGACGAGCCGGTCTCGTTGTTCGAGCCCACCCCGCACCAGGAACCGGAAGCGGAGCCGGATTGGTTCCGCCGCCCGGACCTTCCGGAACGCTCCCCGTTCGAGGAGCCCGCGGACGGCCACCTCGCCGAACCCGCGGAGACCGACCACCTGAACCCCGCCGGCAGCGGTCATGAACAGGGCTTCGTCCCGCCGGATGCCGCTGAGGTTCGCGAGCAGGGCTTCGCATCGACGGATGCTGGCGGCGGTCGTGAGCAGGGCTTCGTGCCGACCGAGGCCGGTGGCGAGTCCGCGTCGGGGCTTGTCGGCGAGTCCGCCTCGGACTCTGCCGATCGCGGTGGCGAGTCCGCTTTCGAGTCGGCCGGGAACAGCCCCGGACAGGCCGGCTCGGAGTCCATTGTGGACTCCGCCGACGGTACTCAGCTCCTGCCCAAGCGTCAGCCGCGGGACGCGCCGCGTGGCGGGTTCGACCCGCCGCGGCCGATCCAGCCGTCGATGCGTCCGATCGAGCGGCGGGGACCGGAGCTGTCCGGTACGCAGAGCGGGTCTTTGTTCGAACCGTCCGTGCAGCCCAACCAGTCCGCACCGGAGCCGCCGCCCGCGCGGGGCAGCGGTGAGGAAGCGGTGCCTCCGGGACCGTTCGGGCCCGGATCGGCGATGCCCCGGCCCGGCGGTGGCCGCCCGGCCGAGGGGTACACGGTGAAGGCCAGCGTGACCGCATTGCGGTACTGCACCGAGGAATCACCGCAGTTCCCGCGGATGGTCGCGGAGGTCTGGTTCCGCAGCGCCGCGGACGCCGAGCGCGTCGGGTTCCGCCCACTGCACTGACCGTCCACCAGCGCCGGTCAGCCGTCTGCGAACGACAACCGGCGGCCCGCGACGACGACCGGCAGCCGTCTGCGAACGACGACCGGCGGGGCCCGCAACGACGACGGTCAGCCATCTCCCCGCGACGACACCGACGGCCCGCGACGACGACCGGGCAGCTGTCTGCCCACGACGGCCGCCCGCCCGCCCGTCCGAGAAGACAACCCTCCGTCCATTGAGGACGGTCAGCTGTCCACTGACGACGGCCGTCCACCCACCGACGAACGGAGGCCGCCATCCCCGAGGGGGTGGCGGCCTCCGTGCGGCTCAGGCGAAAGAAACTGTCAGACCACGGTCCAGGTGTCCTTGCCCCGCAACAGTCCCTGCAGGTCGGGCCGGTGTGCTTCGCGGGCCTGCTCGACCTGGGCGCGGGCGCCGTCGTCGTAGGTGGGTCGGTCGATCTGGCGCAGGATGCCGGTGGGCACGTGGTTCAGGTTCTGGTCGCCGAGGCGGGACAGCGCGAAGGCGTAACTCGTGTCGGCGATCGCCGGATCGTGCAAGACCAGGTTCTGCTCGCCGATCTCGGCGACCTTGCCGACCTCGAGCCCGCCCCAGTCACTGCGGCGCACGCCGTACTCGCCCTCGGCGCCGAACCGGATGGGCTCGCCCGCGTGCAGCGGGATCAGCCGCTGGGCCGCCTCGTCCTTGTCCTTCAGCACTTCGAACGCGCCGTCGTTGAAGATCGGGCAGTTCTGGTAGATCTCGACGAGTGCCGAACCACGGTGCTTCGCGGCCGCTTCGAGCACCTCGGTGAGGCCCTTGCGGTCGGAGTCCATCGCCCGGCCCACGAACGAGGCCTCGGCGCCGATCGCGAGCGACAACGGGTTGAACGGGGTGTCCACCGACCCCATCGGGGTCGACTTGGTGACCTTGCCCGGTTCCGAGGTCGGCGAGTACTGGCCCTTGGTCAACCCGTAGATCCGGTTGTTGAACAGCAGGATCTTGATGTTGACGTTGCGGCGCAGCGCGTGGATCAGGTGGTTGCCGCCGATGGAGAGCGCGTCGCCGTCGCCGGTCACCACCCACACCGACAGGTCCGGACGGGTGGTGGCCAGCCCGGTCGCGATCGACGGCGCGCGGCCGTGGATCGAGTGCATGCCGTAGGTGTCGAGGTAGTACGGGAACCGCGACGAGCAGCCGATGCCCGAGATGAACACGATGTTCTCGCGCTTGAGCCCGAGGCTCGGCAGGAACGACTGGACGGCGTTGAGCACCACGTAGTCGCCGCAGCCGGGGCACCAGCGCACTTCCTGGTCGGACTTGTAGTCCTTGGCCTTCTGCGGTTCGTCGGTGGCAGGAACCAGGTCCAGGCCGCCCAGCTGCGGCAGCCCGAGATCGATGGCGGTCACTTGACGCCCTCCGGGACGAGGTTGGTGATGAGGTCGGCGAACACGTTCTGCAGCTCCTCGGCCTTGAACGGCAGGCCGGCGACCTTCGAGTGCGAATGGATGTCCACCAGGTACTCGGCCCGCAGCAGCAGGGCGAGCTGGCCGAGGTTCATCTCCGGCACCACGACCTTGTCGTAGTGGCGAAGCAGTGCGCCGAGGTTCTTCGGCAGCGGGTTGAGATGGCGCAGGTGCGCCTGCGCGATCGGCATGCCCATCTTCCGCACCCGCCGGCAGGCCGCGCCGATCGGACCGTAGGAGGAACCCCAGCCGAGCGCGAGCACTCGTGCCTCGCCGGACGGGTCGTCCACCACCACGTCCGGCACGGTCACGCCGTCGACCTTGGCCTGACGCAGCCGCACCATGTGGTCGTGGTTGTCCGGGTCGTAGGAGATGCTGCCCTTGCCGTCCTGCTTCTCCAGTCCGCCGATGCGGTGCTGCAGCCCGGCGGTGCCCGGCACCGCCCATTCCCGCGCCAGCGTCTCCGGATCGCGGACGTAGGGCCAGAACTCGCCGGAATCGTCGGTGGCGTTGGGCGCGGAGGCGAACTCCACGCGCAGGTCGGGCAGGTCCGCCACGTCCGGGATCAGCCACGGCTCGGACCCGTTGGCGATCGCGCCGTCGGACAGCAGCAGCACCGGCGTGCGGTACTGCAGCGCGATCCGGGTCGCCTCGAGCGCCGCGTCGAAGCAGTCCGCGGGCGAGCACGGCGCGACGACCGGTACCGGGGATTCGCCGTTGCGGCCGAACATCGCCTGCAGCAGGTCGGCCTGTTCGGTCTTGGTGGGCAGCCCGGTGGACGGACCGCCGCGCTGCACGTCGACGACCACGAGCGGCAGTTCGGTCATCACGCCGAGGCCGATCGCCTCGGACTTGAGCGCGACACCCGGTCCGGACGTGGAGGTGACGCCGAGCGCCCCGCCGTAGGAGGCGCCGAGCGCGGCCCCGATCCCGGCGATCTCGTCCTCGGCCTGGAAGGTGATGATGCCGAAGTTCTTGTGCTTGGACAGCTCGTGCAGCACGTCCGAGGCCGGGGTGATCGGGTAGGTGCCGAGCAGGATCTGCAGGCCGGACTGCTGTCCGGCGGCCACGAGCCCGTAGGCCAGCGCGGTGTTGCCGGTGATCTGCCGATAGGTGCCCTGCGCCAGCTTGGCCGGCGCGACCTCGAAGGTCGTCACGAACGATTCGGTGGTCTCGCCGTAGTTCCAGCCCGCGCGGAAGGCCAGGATGTTGGCCTCGGCGATGTCCGGCTTCCTGGCGAACTTCTCCTTCAGGAACCGCTCGGTGCCCTCGGTGGGCCGGTGGTACATCCAGGACAGCAGCCCGAGCGCGAACATGTTCTTGCAGCGCTCGGCGTCCTTCTTGCCCAGCCCGGTGTCCGCGAGCGCGCCCTGGGTCAACGTCGACATGGCGACCCGGTGCACCTGGAAGGCGGACAGCGTGTCGTCGCCGGTCGGGTCGCTGTCGTAGCCGACCTTGACCAGGTTGCGCTTGCTGAACTCGTCGGTGTTCAGGATGATCGTGCCGCCGCGCGGGACGTCGCCCAGGTTCGCCTTGAGGGCGGCGGGGTTCATCGCCACCAGCACGTCGGGCCGGTCGCCGGGCGTGAGGATGTCGTAGTCGGCGAAGTGCACCTGAAACGACGACACCCCGGGGATCGTGCCCTGCGGGGCGCGGATCTCGGCCGGGAAGTTCGGCATCGTCGACAGGTCGTTGCCGAAGGCGGCGGCCTCGGAGGTGAACCGGTCACCGGTCAGCTGCATGCCGTCGCCCGAGTCACCGGCGAACCGGATGACGACCCGGTCCAGCTTGCTCACTTCGGTGGCCCTGGTCGCGGTCAGCGCTGCGTGCCCGTTACCGGTCTCGCTGCCGTTCGTCGTGCTCATGGGTCAGGGAATCCCTCTCTCCCGACGTGCTGCGGCCCGGGCCGTTCCCCGGGACGCCCGCCCCCACCACCGACGTCGGCGGCGGTACCGGGCCTGCTTCCGAGGCTACTCGCCGAGCACCTCCGCGCTGCCGAAGTGTGGGGTAGCCGGGAGCCAGTACTTCCCTGCCTGGCCACGACCGGCACAGCTGCGTTCGATGGTAGTGGCGCGGACGGCCCGGGCAGGCGTGACGCGCGTCTCCCACCAATGGTCCAGATCAGAAGTCAAAGCTCGCTCGAACTTCACTGTTCCCACTCTGTGGACGCCGCGCTGGTGATCGTGGTCAGCGCCGGGTGATCCGCGCCTTCATCGCCGCCAGCCGTTCCGCGAACGCCGGTGCGGCCAGGGATTCCAGTTGCGGTGCGAGCTCCGCGTCGACGGCCGCGGGGTGTTCGGCGAGGTCGCTGGTCAGCCGCATCGTCCGCTTCGTGGACACGAGAACCTCGCGCGGCGCGGCCACCGCGGGCTCGGCCAGCGCACGGGCCGCGGTGATCAGCGCGTCGTGCTCGCCCTCGACGACGCGCAGCGCCAGCCCGGCGCGGACGGCGGCCTCGGCGTCGAGCACCTCGCCGAACAACGTCATCGCGGCGGCTTGCTGCGGCCCGAGCAGGCGCTGTGTCATCCAGGTCATCCCGCCGCCGGGATGCAACCCCAGTTCCAGGAACCGGGCGATGAACTTCGCGCGCGGCCCGGCGAGGCGCACGTCGGCGGCGAGCGCGAGGTTCAGCCCCGCCCCGACCGCTGCCCCGCCGACCGCGGCGATCGTGGGCAGGCTGCACCCGGCGACGGCGAGGAATCCCGCGTAGACGGAACGAAGCCCCGTGGCATCCGCGTCGCCGAGCGCGCTGAGGTCCGCACCCGCGCAGAACGCGGGCGGGGCGCCGGTGACGATCACCGCGTGCACGTCTTCGTCGGCCTCGGCGCGAGCCACCGCGGCGGCCAGCTCCGCGGACAGGTCGAGGGTCAGCGCGTTGCGGCTCTTCGGGGCGTCGACGGTGAGCAGCGCGACGCCGTGGTCGTGCTCGCTGTGGATGCGGTCGGTCATGTGCCCGAGCATCCCACTCACGAGGGGCTCGGCGGCCGTTCCAGCAACCGCGACAGCACGACGGTGGACACGGTCCGGTCGATGATCTCCAGGCCGCGCAGCCGTTCCAGCGCGGTTTCGAGGTGGTGGATGTCGGCCGCGCGCAGGTGCACGATCGCGTCTGCCGCGCCGGACACCGTGTAGGCGGCCACGACCTCGGGCAGCGGGTCGAGCCGCGCCCGGATCCGGGCCGGGGTCACGTTGCCCTGGCAGTGCACCTCGACGAACGCCTCGGTGCCCCAGCCCAGTGCCTCCGGGTCGACCACCGCGGTGAACCCCCGCAGCACCCCCGTTTCGAGCAGCCGGTCGACCCGGCGTTTCACCGCGGGGGCGGACAGTCCGACGACCTTGCCGATCTCCGCGTAGCTGGACCGCGCGTTGGCCACCAGGCAGGAAACGATTCGCTGGTCGATACTGTTCACACGCAATGTTTAGCAGGTATGCACGCAGTGAACAGCGATTGATTGCGAGTTCAGACCGACCTTACGCTTGACTCATGCAGGGACAGGCCGTGCCGCGGGTGCCCACCCCCCGCCGTTACCTGATGTGCCCGCCGCGGTTCTTCGCGGTGGACTACGCGATCAACCCCTGGATGGACCCCAGCCAGCCGGTCAGCGCGAAGGTCGCCCTCGCGCAGTGGACCGAGCTTCGGGACACCTACCGCCGCCTCGGCCACACCGTCGAGGAGATCGAACCGCAGCCGGGGCTGCCGGACATGGTCTTCGCGGCGAACTCGGGCACTGTCGTGGACGGGCGGGTGCTGGGTGCGCGGTTCCGGGCGCCGCAGCGCGCCGCTGAGGCCGAGCACTTCCGCCGCTGGTTCACCGAGCACGGTTACCGCGACCTCACCATGCCGGAGAAGATCAACGAGGCCGAGGGCGATTTCGCGTGGACCGGCCGGGTGCTGCTGGCCGGCACCGGCTTCCGCACGGATCCCGCCGCGCACGCGGAGGCGCAGGAGGTGCTGGGCGTCCCGGTGGTGTCGCTGCGGCTGGTCGATCCGCGGTACTACCACCTGGACACCGCGCTGTTCGTACTCACCGAGGCGACCGACGCGGCGCCTGCGCAGGTCGCCTACTACCCGGAGGCGTTCTCGCCGGGCTCGCAGCAGGTGCTGCGCCGGCTGTTCCCCGACGCCGTTGTCGCCACCTCGGCCGACGCCGAGTGCTTCGGCCTGAACGGGGTGTCGGACGGTCGCAACGTGGTGTTGCCGTTGGAGGCGCGGCGCACGGGGCTGGGGGAGACGCTGAGCCGGTGCGGCTACGAGCCGGTCTACCTGGACGTTTCCGAACTGCGCAAGGCCGGCGGCGGGCCGAAGTGCTGCACGATGGAGATCCGCAAGTAGCTCTCCGTACGGCCCGGTCGGCCTCACCCCGGTTGCCAACGGGATTAATCGGGTAGCATGATTAATCCCTTACACGGCTTCCGGCGGGCGGAGAGGTGCGCATGGTCACCTTCGCAGTGCACGGCATCGGACGGCCTCGCCGCGCCCTCGACCCCGGCGAGGACGAACGGTGGCTCACCGTCGAGCAGTTCGACTCGCTGCTCGACGTGGTCGCCGGCGCCGGCGCGCACCTCACCTTCGACGACGGCAACGTCTCCGACGTGGAGATCGCCCTGCCCCGGCTGGTCGACCGGGGGCTGCACGCGGAGTTCTTCCCGCTGGCCGGCCGGGTCGGCGAACGCGGGTACGTCGGGCGCGAGGACCTGCGCCGGCTCGTGCGGGCGGGGATGCACGTCGGTTCGCACGGCTGGGACCGGCACGGCTGGCGTCATCTCGACCGGACGTTCACGGTACGGCGCGAGCTGGACGCCGCGCCCCGGCTGCTGGAGGAGCTGAGCGGTGCGCCGGTGCAGCGCTACTCGCTGCCGTCGGGCTCGTACGACCGGCGCGTGCTGACCCACCTGCGTGAGGCCGGGGCGACGCGCGTCTACTCCACTGGCGGCCGCTCCCGTCCGGGTGCCTGGCTGCGGCCCCGCGTCGAAGTCCGGTCGGATCTCGACGCCGGATGGGTCGAGAACGCCGTGCGCCGAGCCGGCCTTCGCCGATGGCACAGGACATCCGGCGGCGCGGGACTGCTGCGCTTCCGGTAAGCCTGCGGTCGCGGGAGTCGCGCGCTGCCTTCGCCGCTCGCGCGCCTGTCGCTCGCGTCGTCCGAAACTCCGGCCTGTCCGGTGAGAAAAACACCCACCTTTCGGCGGTAGCCGCCTTACCGTCCGCGGAGCACCCTGTTGCGCACGCCGCATCGTAAAGAACGTTTCCTAATGGACAGGGAGCATCATGCGGAAACTGATCCTGCTCGCGATCATGGCGCTCGCCGCCGCGGTTCTGCCCGCTGCGCTCGCCTCGGCCGCGACCCCGTCGGGGAGTCGTCCGGCCGCCGGGCCCAGTGCCGAGCAGCTGCTGGCCAAAACGACCGGCTGCGACCAGATCTCGAACGGCAAGTACAAGACCGACGAGGACGCCGCCGACGCCGGGGTGGCGGTGTGCGACGGCGGCTCCGCGGTGTTCTGGAAGGCGGATCTGGACATCGACTGCGACGGACAGCGGACGTCCCAGTGCAATGAGGACACCGACTGCTGCTTCCAGCCGGACACCGCGTTCCACCAGTCCGACGGGCAGCCGCTCAACGCGGCGGAACTGCCCTACATCGTGGTGCCCAGCTCGAGTGACATCTGGGACTACCAGTCGGCGAACCTGCACGGCGGCGGCTCCTGCGCGGTGATCTACAACGGAAAGGTCGAGTACGCGGTCATCGGGGACACCGGACCGGACGAGATCATCGGCGAGGCCTCCTACGCCACCGCGAACGACCTGGGCATCAATCCGGACCCGTCGAACGGCGGCACCGACTCCGGCGTCACCTACATCTGCTTCAAGGACTCCGAGGTGAACCCCATCGAGGACCACGCCGCGGCGACCAGCACCGGCGAGGACCTGGCCACCCAGTTCGTGAACGGCTGAACCGGTGCGGGGCCGCCTCGCCGTCTCACCGGCGGGGCGGCCCCTTCAGCGGCCCACTCAGCGGCGGCCGAGTACACGGTGCCGTACCGGATCAGGCTGATCCCGGTGAGCCTGCTGGGAAACGTGGCGACCGGTCCCTCAGGACAGCGCCTCCGCCGCCGGGATGACGTCGGTGCCCATCTTTTCGATCAGGCGCAGGTCCGGAACTCCGGGCAGGGCACCGATCGCGGCGTCCACCCCGAGTCCGTGCAGCCGTTCCAGCTCACGTTTGAGGTCGTCGGCCTTCTCGCCGGACGGGCCGATGTCCAGGATGTGGTAGACGGTCTTGGTGATCTCGCCGTAGTCGCGGCCCTCGGTGTCGCAGTGGCGCTTCAGCACGTCGAGTTTGTGTTCCAGCTCCGGGCTGTTGAAGATGTTGCACGCGTCGCCGTACTTCGCGACGAACCGCAGGGTCTTCTTCTCACCGCTGCCGCCGACCATGATCGGCGGGTGCGGGCGCTGCCGGGCCTGCGGGACGTTCATCAGGCGCTCAGCCCGGAAATGCTTGCTGGTGAAGGATTCCTCGCCCTCGCCCCACATCTGCAGCACATACTGGAGGTTCTCCTCCAGCAGTTCGAACCGTTCGGCGGTGGGCGGGAAGGGGAAGCCGAGGCCGCGGGATTCCTCCTCGTTCCAGCCGGCCCCGATGCCGAGGACCGCGCGGCCGCCGGAGAGCACGTCGAGGGTGGTGATGGCCTTCGCGAGCAGGCCGGGATGCCGGTAGAGCACCCCGGTGATCACGGTGAGCAGCTTGGCGCGCTCGGTGTGCGCGGCCAGGTAGCCGAGCGTGGTGTACGCCTCGAGCATGTCGTGCTCGACCGGGCCGACCTGCGGGATCTGGAAGAAGTGGTCCATCACGGCGAGGTACTCGAACCCGGCCTCGTCGGCCGTCCGCGCGACCGCGGCGAGATCCGCGCCGAGACTGCCCGCTCCGCCGGCCCACGTGAAGTCCGGGATCTGCAGTCCAAGTTTCATGTATTCGACGGTATACCTGGAGTAACCCCGGCCGCGCGATCAGAAATCGCGCACGACGGTGACCGTTCCGTGCAGGGGATCGCTCACGTACACCGCGCCCGTGCGCTGGTCCACGGCCACTTCGCCGGGGTTCACGCCGAGGCCCAGCTCGCCGCTCAGCGTCTCACGCTGTCCATCCACTTTGGACAGACCGTTCTGGCCGCCGTTGGTGTAGACCGTATCGGTGTCCTGGTGCACGGCGACCGAGGAAGCTTCGCTGCCCAGCAGCACGGTCTTCGTCTGGGTCCTGGTCACGCCGTCGACAATGGACAGGTGGTGGATCGCCGAGTTGGCCACGAACACCTTCCCGCTCCGCTCGTGCACAACCACCCCGATGGGGGAGGCGCCGACCGCGACGCTGCCGGTGAACTTCCCGGCGTCGAGGTCGTAGATCTCCACGGAATCGGTGTCCGGGCTGGTGCAGTAGGCCCGCCGGCGCCCGGGGTCGACGGCGATACCGGCCAGCCCGGGTTTCGGAGCCGGCACCAGCTTCCGCTGGGTCAGGCTGACCGTGTCGACGACCGCGAACGTGCCGGTGTCCGCACTGACCGCGTACACCGCCTGTGCGCCGGGATCCACCGCCACCGACGACGCCCCGGCCCCGGCGCCGACCACGCTCAGCGTGCGGTGGGTCGCCCCGTCGAGAGCCAGCACGGTGCCCCCTGGCGGGTTGGCGACGTAGATCCGGTTGGCGTTCGCGTCCACGGCGAGGCCGCTCGGCGCGCCCCCGACGGTGAGCGTGGCCACGACCTGCCCGGCCTGCGGGTCGAGCACCGCGATCGAGCCGGCGCTCGCGTCGGCGGCGTACACCAGGCCGGTGACCGGATTCACCGCGAGCGCCGACGGCGACCCCCCGACCTGGAGCACACCGACCCGCTCGGCACCTCTGGCCGGGGCCGCGACGAACCCGGCGGCACCCGCCGCGACCAGCGCGAACAGACCTCGTCTCGGAAACCGCGGACCGCGCATCGCATCCTCCTGCCCCGGTGGCCGGTCGGTTCGGATTGCCGCCCGACCCTAACCCGGGCGAGGATCATGTGAAGGAACTTCGGATCCCCCGATCGCGTTGTTTCCGGTGAGTAACCACGGTGAAGAGCGGACGGAGGCGAGCCGCGTGCACAGGCACCACAACGGACTGAAGACGGCGTTGCTGCTCGGTCTGCTGTCAGCGATCATCATCGCGATCAGCGGGCTGTTCGGGCGCGGGGCGTTGCTCATCGGCCTGCTGCTGGCGCTGGGCATGAACGCCTTCGCCTACTTCAACTCCGAGAAACTGGCGCTGCGGGCGATGCACGCGCGGCCGGTTTCGGAGGTCGAACAGCCCGCGATGTACCGGATCGTGCGCGAGCTGGCCACGACCGCGCGGCAGCCGATGCCCGCGCTATACCTCAGCCCGACCGCGGCGCCCAACGCGTTCGCCACCGGGCGCAACCCGCAGCACGCCGCGGTGTGCTGCACCACCGGCATCCTCGAGCTGCTCGACGAGCGGGAGCTGCGCGCGGTGCTCGGGCACGAGCTCTCCCACGTGTACAACCGCGACATCCTGATTTCGTGCGTGGCCGGTGCGCTGGCCAGTGTGGTCAGCGTGCTGGCCAACCTCGCCTTCTTCTTCGGCGGCAACGACCGGGAGGGCAACCCGTTCACGTCGCTGTTGCTGGTGCTGTTGGGGCCGATCGCGGCCGGTGTGGTCAAAATGGCGGTGAGCCGCTCGCGGGAGTACCAGGCCGACGCCTCGGGCGCCGAGCTGACCGGCGATCCGCTCGCGCTGGCGTCCGCGCTGCGGAAGCTGGAGCGCGGCACCCGGGCCGCGCCGCTCGCGCCCGAACCGGCGGTGGTGTCGCAGTCGCACCTGATGATCGCGAACCCGTTCCGTCCTGGTGCCGGCCTCACCAAGCTGTTCTCCACCCATCCGCCGATCGAGGACCGCATCCGCAGGCTGGAGGAGATGGCCGGCCGCTGAGCCCGGGTCACTCCCAGGTCGCGGTGTCCGGGTCGACCCCGTGCGCCTCGGCGTTGGCGAAGATCACGTCGCGCAGCCAGCCGGAAAGCCCGGGCGTCAGACCGTCGTAGTACGACGAGAACCCCGGGTCGGTGGCGAACTTGCGGCCGAGGCACACCTGCATCGCGTGCGTGCAGTCGAAGTACTGGGACAGTTCCGTGCGGTGCCGCTCGGCCAGCTCGTTGGCCTCGGCCGAGCCGGGCGCGGTCCCGGCCTGTTTGGCGGCGGCCAGGTCGGCGTTCAGGGTGTCGTGCTCGTCGGAGACGCGCCGCCAGTCGTCGGCCGTCTTCCCCGCGGTCCGCTCCTCGTACTGCGCCCACTGCTTCGTGTCGCCCCACCGCTGTTCGGCCTGGCGTGCCCAGTCCGGATCCCAGCCGGAACCGAAGATCTCGACCTGTTCCTCCGGCGTGATCTGAATGCCGCCTCGGGTGGCCGCCAGCATCCGCTCCACCGCGGACGCCATGTGCTGCAGCCGGGTGATGCGGTCGGCCAGCTCGGCGCGCTGCCGTCGGAGGTGGGCGCGTTCGTCGGTGGCCGGATCGTCCAGGAGACGGCCGATCTCCGCGAGTGGGAAGCCCAGCTCGCGGTAGACCAGCACCCGGTGGATGCGCGCGACGTCGCCGGCCGAGTACACCCGGTACCCGGCCGGCGTCCGAGCGCTGGGCCGGACCAGGCCGATGGCGTCCCAGTGGTGCAGCGCTTTCACACTCACCCCGACGAGGGTCGCCACCCGGCCGACGGTGAGGCCGTCCTGTTCCGTCACCGCTCCAGTGTCGCCCGCGTTCACGGGCGCGGCACTTCGATGCCCACCGCCCGCAGCCGGTCGGCGACCACGCTGTCCGGGTCGATCGGCTGAGCGGCGGTCAGCACGACCCGCGTGCCCTCCGGCGTCACCACGATCAGGTCGAGCGAGTTCCACGGCCGCTCGTGCGGCCCGTCCGTGCAGCCCGGCAGCAGCTCCTCACACCGCTCACGGATTTCGCCCAGTTCACCGAGCACGCAGGAGAAGTTGATGCGCGGCGCCCCGGCTCCCGCGCTGCGCTCTCCGGGCTCGAGCAGCACGTCCTGAAACGCCCAGCGCCGCAAGTGGACCAGCCGGCCCGGAATGCTGAACAGGTCGCTGAACCCGAGCCCGCGAAGCCAGAACTCCCGGGAAGCGGCCAGATCGGCGGTCGGTACGGTCAGAAACATCGGCATGCCGTAAATGCCGTCGTAGTTCCCCGGAGAAACCGCATCAAAGGCGGGCACCGGGACGGGGCTGCGAAATTCGGTCATGGCAGTGAGCCTGCGGCCTCCCGCAGGGTCAGGGTCAAGCCATCGGGCCAAGAGACGACGAAACCCCCGTGACCGAGGGCCGCGGGGGCTTGCTGGTGGCAGGTGAGGGATTCGAACCCCCGAAGGCTGAGCCGTCTGATTTACAGTCAGATCCCTTTGGCCGCTTGGGTAACCTGCCTTGACCGGGTGACCGGCCGGGGAAAGGATACCCAACGGCCGCGGGCCGGGGTCAACCGGGATGCCCGGTGGTGTGCAGGGGCTAGGCTGGTGGCCCCTGACGAGCGAGTACGAGGTGTGAGGACACGTGGCGGATCCCTCTTTCGACGTGGTGAGCAAGGTCGACCGCCAGGAGGTGGACAACGCGCTGAACCAGGCGGCCAAGGAGCTGGGCACGCGGTTCGACTTCCGCGGGACCGGGACCGGGGTCAGCTGGGCCGGTGAGGAAGCCATCGCGATCGAGTCGGAGACCGAGGAACGCGCGCTGGCCGCCGTCGAGGTCTTCAAGGAGAAGCTGATCAAGCGGAACATCTCGCTGAAGGCCTTCGAAGCAGGCGAGCCCGCCGTCTCCGGCAAGATCTACAAGATCAACGGCAAGATCCTGCAGGGCATCGCCTCGGACAAGGCCAAGCAGATCGCGAAGTTCATCCGCGACGAGGGCCCGAAGGGCGTGCAGGCCCAGATCCAGGGCGACCAGCTGCGGGTCTCGGGCAAGAAGAAGGACCAGCTCCAGGACGTGATCGCCCTGCTGAAGGGCGAGGACTTCGAGATCGCGCTCCAGTTCACCAACTACCGGTGAGCGATGGGCTCTGACCTGCGGGTATCTGGTTTCAGGTGCCCGTGGGTACAACCCCGGTACAACCGAGCGCGGAGTCCACGAGCGTCCGCGTCTGGTCCACCGCGTCCGGCCAGTAGCCGACGTAGGTGTTGAGCGTCACCGTGGGCGTGGTGTGGCCCATCGCGAGCTGAACGGTCTTGACGTTCGCTCCGCCGAAGATCAGCACCGTGGCGAAGTAGTGCCGGAGGTCACGCAGGCCGAAGCCCTCCGGCAGGCCAGCGGCCTTCACAGCCGGACGCCAGATGTACGACCAGTCGGCCCGGTGGATCGGGCGGCCGTCGCCCCGCGTGAACACGAGGTTGGCGGGCCGCCGGATCGGCCGGCGGGGGTCGGTCTCGTCGTCGATTTCCTCCGGCAGCGTCCGGAAGGTCTCCAGGTGGCCGCGTAGGGAGTTCGCGACCAGCGTCGGCAGCTCGTTCGCGCGGCGGCTGGTCTTGGTCTTCGGCGGCGCGAGGTAGGGCGTGCGGCCGGACACCACGGTGAGCTGATGGCGGACCTCGACCTCCATCGCGTCGAAGTCGATCGCGTCCCGCTCCAGGCCGAAGATCTCGCCACCACGCCAGCCGCAGCCAGCCGCCAGGTAGACGATCGGCCGGTACCGCTCCGGCAGCGCGTTGTGGAGTGCGTGGACCTCTTCGGGGCGCGCGATGTAGTACTGGGCGTCCTCGATCTCCGGCAGCCGAATGCCGACGCACGGAGACGTCCCGATGCGCTTGTCGGCCACGGCCGCGTTGAACAGCGGAACGAGCGTCCCGAAGTAGACGACCGTGAGCGTGCTCGGAGCGAGCTTGGTCGCTCGATCCTTTACCCAGCCCCGAATGTGCGAGCTCCGGATCTGCGCGATGGGCAGCCCACCGAGCACGGGCACGAGGTGCCGCCGGATGACGCGCTCCGTCCGTTCAGCCGTGCTCGGGCGGTGCAGCAGCGTCTGCCGCCACTGGTCCGCGTACTCCTGGAACGTCAGCCGACCGGCTCGAGGATCGACGTACTGCCCGCGCGAGATGTCGGCGTGCATGTTCGCGTCGTGCCGGTCGGCGTCGGCGCGGCGCTCGAACAGCTCGGTACGGTCCTGGCCGGTGTCCGGGTCGACCCAGCGGACACGCCAGCGCTTACCGCGTCCATGGCGCTTCGCGCGCAGCCTTTCGCCGGTCTCCGCGTCGCGTTTGCGCAGGTACCAGAGGTCGTCAACGGCCATGCGGTCCCCCGCCGTCGTCGTCCTGACCGTCGAGCTTGCGCCGGGCGAGGTGCAGTTCGGCGAACACGGCAGCGAGCCGTCGCTCCGCGTCGTTGTGGTAGCCGATGCCGGTCATGGACCAGTCGTTAACGACGGTCAGGACCTCGGTGTCGGCGATGCCCAGGGCCTCACGCTGCTCATCGAGGCGGTACTCCGCCCGGGTACGGCGGATCTGCCCGAACGTCGTGGAGTAGCGGCGGGACTTGGTCAGGAAGTGGCCCCGAAACCCGAGCATGTGCGCCCACTTCCGGAGGTTCAGCTCCCGGTACTCGGGCAGCCCGCCGAGCCGCCAGGCGGTGCGCATGAGCTGCTTGTGGTGCTCGGTGATCGGAAGCTGCTCGATGTGCTCCGCCGAGCGGATGCGGTAGTCGGAGCCCTCGGTAAGGCGGGTGCCCTTGGTGGCGTACTTGGCGACGTAGCCCGCGACGCGCCGGTCGTGCCAGCCACCGTCCGAGTCCTCCGAGGTGCCCTCCGACGCCGCGATGGGCTCCACGTCGACCTGCTCACCCCAGGACAGCTTGACCACGCCCACAGCGGGGGACTCGGGGGTGCGCACGATGACGGACGCAGCGGCGGCCTGGATGACGGCGGTCAGGAGGTCGTCGGTCACGGCGGCCGGCGGGGGCGGTCCGTCCGGTCCCTCGGGGCCATCGACGCGCACGACGGCGTGGAAGTGGATGAGCCCGCGGCGCTGGTACTCGGCGACTTTGGCGTAGGACAGGCGCATGACCTCGCGCAGCTCAGCCGGGCGGATGCCGAGGGCGCGGGCGAGTTTGCGGCCCACGGCGATGGTGAAGCGGCGCCACAGCTCCCCGGCGTGGGCCTGCCACAGCACCGACCCGACGTAGTCGTAGGTCTCGGGGTCCAGGGGCGTGCCGAGGACGTCGTCGTACTGGGAGTGCAGCTCGCCACAGGAGCAGCGGCGCACGTGTCCATTGCGGAACGGTCGCGAGTGGACTTTCCCGAACGACGGCGCGGTCAGCGTCGCCAGCACGCGCAGGTGACCGGTGACGGTCTCGGGGACGCCCTTGCCCCCGGCCATGCCAGCGCGGATGAGGTGGAACGTGTCGTGCGCGTAGTGGGCTGAGCAGGACTCGCACACCGACGCGCGCCGGTTCTTGCAGGGGACGAACACGCTGCCGGACAGCTCGGCGAAGACCTTGCCGGAGGAGTCGACCACGGTGGATCCCCCGGCCATCCGGACCGGCTTCGCGCAACCCCGAGCGGCCTTGACCTTCCCGGCCCAGGTGTCGAAGTTCGAGCGGGCGAGGACGTGCGCCAGGGCCGGGTCCAGCGTGCCGGACTCCGAGAACGCGGCCACCATCTCGCCGAAGCCAGCCGGAGCAGCCACCATCAGGCAGCCACCCCCACCCGAGCGGCACCCGGCCAGCCGACGCGCGACGCTTGGCGGTCACCCCACACGACCGGACGAGCGACGGTGTGGACGCCGTCCAAGCAGGGCACTTCGAGGACTTCCCCGCGTTCCACGAGGGTGTTCCAGCGCTCCGGCGAGACGCCCATGCTCAGGACCAGGTCCTGGACCAGCTCGGGGAGGTCGGCGAACCGTACCTCGCAGAAACGGCGGCCGGTCTCCGAGTCCACATCAGACAGGCGGAACCGCTCGCCAGGCAGGCGACGGACCTGGGCGCAGTGGCGTTCCTGCTGGGCCACGACCATGTCGGAGTACGAGCCGAACCGGCCCTCGCCACGGCAGGTGCGGCAGGCAATGCCGGACCCGGGCGTGAGCGTGCCCATTCCAGAGCACGACCAGCACGGCGCCCACGCGATCACGGGAGCCTGGATGTGCGGCTGCCCGCAGCGGGAGCAGTCGAAGGTGAGCACGTCACCGAGCTGCATGGTGGTCATGGCTCAGACCCCCGCGCAGTCGCAGACGAAGGCTGCGCCGACGGTGCCGGTCACCGAGCCATCGGTGTCGCAGGCCGCGAGGGTGCCCCAGCAGTCCGGGCACATGCCGGTCGGGCCAGGGCGGTGCTTGCGGGCGGCGAACGACTGGAACAACGGAGCCAGCGAGTAGTAGCGGAACGGCCCGACGACGGAATAGGTCTCCCCCGCGTCCACGAGCGCTTCCCACTTCGCCTCGGTCAGCCCGACGACGTCCGTGATCACGTCCTCGACGTACGGCGGCAGGTCACCGAACTTGTTGCGGCCGAACGGTTCCAACGTCAGCGGGTTCTCGTCGGAGAACCGGAACCGCTCCGGAATCACCGTCACGTACCGCTCGTCATCCAGCAGAGCAAGAGCGCCCATGTTCGCCTCCGTCGTCGCGCCGAACCCGGTCAACCTCCCTAGGGAGGTATCTTCAGGTTGCACCTCCCTAGGGAGGTTGTCAAGCGAGGTGTGGAGGTCTCACTAGGGAGGCCGTACGCTGGACACTGACGCAGCGAAGGAGATCCCGTGTCGGAACGGCTACCGCTCAGCAGACGGATCGCGGCCGACCTGCGCGCGGCGATCTTGCAGGGGGACCTCGCTCCGGGGGCCGTACTCCCGTCCGAGCGGCAGCTCATCGCCCAGTACGGCACGACCAAGGCGACCGCAGGCAAGGCGATTGCCTTCCTGGTCTCCGAGGGCCTGGTGACGACCGAGTTCGGACGCGGCACCTTCGTTCGACGCCGTCCGCCCCTCCGCCGCGTCTCTGCTGCACGACGCCACGCGGCCCACCGGGACACCGGAAAGCCCGTCTTCGATGTCGGAGCCATCGAGCAGGGGCGAGTTCCGTCCCGGCGAATCCTCTTCGTCGGTCGCGCTCCCCTGCCCGCGAATGCAGCCCATTGGCTACGCGCTTCGCCCGGCGACGAGGCAGTCGTACGCCGTCGCTTGCAGTTCCTCGACGACGAGCCGGTCGTGGTCTCCGCGAGCTACTACCCACTGTGGCTCGCAGCGGACACTCGCCTTGAGTCTCCCGACGCACTGCCGGAGGGGCCGGACGAGCTGATCGAGTCACTCGGGCACACGTTCTTCCGAGGGGTCGAGGTGTTCAGCGCGCTCATGCCGACCCCGGAGGAGACGGAGCTACTCACCCTCCACGCGGGCGTGCCGGTGATGCACATGTGGGACGTCGACTACGACAAGGACGGTAGGCCACTGCAGGCCGCTCACGACGTCTACGCGGGCGACAAGCACGAGTTCATCTACGAGTGGAACGAAGGCGACATTCAGCCATGACGAGCGAGTGGCCGGGCAACTGGGCGGACCGGATCAGCGGCGAAGCCTGTGAGATGTGCCAGTCGAAGCGCTTGGACGAGGACACCTACGGGATCCGGATCTTCGAGACGGCCGATGTGGACGCCGTGCTCCAGCGGGCCGATATCCAGCGCGGGTACACGCTCGTGATCTGGCGCGGGCGTCACGTCGTCGAGCCGTTCGAGCTGAGCGAGTCGGAGGCGCAGGCGTACTGGAAGGCGACGTTGACCGTGGCGAAGGCGCTGGCGACGTTCTACCGGCCGCTCAAGATGAACTACGAGACGTTGGGGAACACCGTTCCGCATCTCCACACGCACCTACTGCCGCGCTTCGTCGAGGACCCTGCTCCGGGGAGGCCGTTCCCGCTGCTGCCTCAGAGTGGCGATGAATCCCAGATCGACCCTGCGCAACTCGCCAGCGACGCCGCAGCGCTTCGGACTCTTCTCGGTTGAGCCGCTGGTCGTGAGGCGGAGGCTCGGTGAGAACTTTCTCTACAGGATCAAGGCGGCCCCTCCGGGGCCGCTCGGCCCCATGCCTTTGCCCCGGCCAAGCCCTCGCGGGGGCGTGCGGCCTGGCGGCCGGTCCCCCGCGAGTCGGCCGGGGCGAATGGGCCGATGGACGCGATAGGCCGCAGATCAAAGAGGTGTCCTCGCCGGACGGGCAGGTCTCCGAGATGGCCGGCAGGGCCCGCACGTTGCGTCCGTGGTTGGCCAAACGGCATCTCGCCGACCTCCCAGAGGGCTATCACGCCGCGTCAAGGGGGCGTTTTCGCAGTTCAGGCACCCAGGGCGGAAGGTGCCCCCTTGACACGACATGATCGGGCTGCGCCAGGTCGACGAGATGCCGAGAGGCCACCCACTGCGAGGGCGGGATCCCAACGCCGCCATGTCAGCGCATCACTTGAATCTCAGAGCGCGCGGAGCCGCGGCCATTCGGCGCAGATTATCGTATTCAGGCTGACATCTCTATATCCAGCCATCTTTGCAACCTCTTGTTCAGAGAAACCCTTCGATTGCAAAGTAGTGGCAACGTTCTCCGTGAGGTGTGGAACTTCCAAGGGCAACTCTTCGCTGACCGGCTCGCGAACGCGCCAACCCAATCGGCTGAACTTCTTGTATAGCGACGTCCGCTCAGTGGCCGTAATTGTCCTCAACTGATGCGCGCGTTCAACCAACGCTTGCATAGATGTGCCCCACTGACGCTTGAGATCAGCCAGTCTTCCCGTCGTCAGGTTTCGAAGCTGAGGACGAATAATCTCTTCTGGCATAAGAAATTCAGCCGCGAATCCATTGGCCTCATCTTCGGGACTGGTGCCTATATACTCCGAGTGCAAACACAAGTGACCAAGTTCATGGGCGAGCGTCCATCGTCGTCGATCAGCTGGGGCGCGCTCATTCAACAGCACGACCGGATGATCGCCAACCCACTGCGATAGGCCGTCCACTCTGGCCGTGCCGAAATCTTCGACAATCACGACGCAGCCTGCAGCCTCAATCCACCCGGTCAGGTTTCTGATCGGCCCGACCGGAATACGCCATTGCATCCGCGTCAATCGGGCCGCATCGGCTGCGGAAACGTCGACAGGATCGAAGGTTGGCACGATCTGATCCGCATGAAGGGAAACCTGCTCAAAGAGAAAGCTCAAGCGCATTCGCAACTCGTTCAAACGCGCCTCAAGTTGGCGCCACTCTTTGGCCCTCGCGGACGCTCGCCGCCGCATGTGTGCATCCACTGCCATCGCACCCCTGAGCGAACCCGCATGCTGCAGGAAGTCCTCAGTGACCCCCAGCGCCTCAGCGAGCTTGCCAAGGGTCTCCTCGTCCGGCACGCGCTCGTTCATCTCGTAACGGTTGACCGTCGGCTGCGCTACTCCGATCAACTCGGCGAGATGTTCACCAGTGAAGCCGCGGGCAAGGCGCAACGTACGTAGCGCGTCACCGATTGCAGCCATTACTCCTCATCCGATCCTGTGGGTTGACGCCCGCCGGCCGCCCCATCTGCAACGTCGACAGTGGGCAACGTCGGCCCCGGCACGTTGGGGTAGGCGACGACGCCTCCCGCCTCGCCGCTCGGCTCATCAGGCAGCTGGTAGGTCCAGATGACGTTATCTTGCCCGTCTCGAAGAGTGAGCACACCGGGGCCCATAGATCGCGTCTCACGATCCCACTCATAGCCAGCCTCCAGACGGCATTCGTCAAAACCGGGGAAGCTGTCAGTTGCACCCTGTGACTCGAAGTCGATCACGTTCTGTGTGCGATAGCTGCTCGTTCGACCGTCGAGATGGTGCCGCTTCAGACGGACGCGATAGTGCAGTCGCTCGGCCGAGCTGACCTGGACCAGAATCTCTCGCTTGACGTTATCGTCGATCAAGTGGATGTGATCAAGGTCAGCGAACTGGCGGTCGACCTCCGACCACATCCAGTCATGTAACAGGCAGGCAATGGTCCTTGGCGTGTTGATGGCCACCCAGTCAGGGTGCTCCTCACGGTAGACGCTGTACTCGCGCTTTCCGTGCCGGGCTGCCCGAGCGAGCCCCAAGATCACCTTGTCGCCCAGCTCTGCAACCACGGTGTCCATGACCGGATGGGAAATCATACCGGATTTTATACCACTCTTGAGGTGGCGTGTCACGCGGACAAGACTGACTGGGTCGGTACAAATCCGGTACAGACGGCACCAGTCAGCGACGACCAACGACGAGCGCCAACGGACACGAACCCGCAGCTCAGAGCCCCGCGACCGCCCATCCGTCCAGGTTGGACGCAGTTCACCAACTACCGCTGACGGACCCCCGGCGTGGTGGGCGGCCGGTCCGCCACGTCAGGGGAGTGTTCCGCGCCAGGTCGTGATCGCCTTTCGGTCCTCGGTGTCCAGGAGGTCGAGGAGCGGGGCCGCGGCGCAGGCAGCGACTGCGGTGCGGAAGGCGGTCTCGGTTGTCGTGCCGTGGGCGCGGCACAGGGCTTCGGCGGCGGGTTCGCCGTTCGGGCGGCCTTGGGCGGCTGCCACCGCGGCGCCGTTGCGCGCCGAGATCAGGTAGTCCTCGACGATCGCTTCCTCGGTGGTTCCGGCGATGGCCAGCAGGAGCAGCGAGATGAGCCCGGTGCGGTCGCGGCCGCTGACGCAGTGGAACAGCACGCCGCCCTCCGGTGCCCGGGCGAGCGCGGACAGCACCGCCGCCGAGCGGTGCGGTAGCCGGGTCAGGTGCGGCAGGTAGTACAGCGCGGTGCCGACCAGCCCGCTTTCCCAGTACTCCGCCCAGAAATCGGGATGTTCGGTCAGACCGTCGTGATCGATCTCGACCCGGGTGAGCCAGTCGGGTGCGCGATAGCCGGACTGTGCGCGTTCGGCTGGTTGCCGGAGATCGAGCACGGTGCGGATGCCGAGCGCGTGCAGGTGCCGCCAGCCCCGCGCGGTCACCGCGGACAGGTTTTCCGAGCGGAAGAACACGCCGCGCGGGGTGTGTCCGCCGCCGGTTCGTTCGAGCCCGCCGAGATCCCGGGCATTGACCAGGCCCTCGGCGGACACGACGCGAGACGGGTTCGTGCTCACGATGCGGTGCGTCCCATCGCTTCCACGGCCGCGAAGGTCGGGCCGGATATTTCGAAGGTGCCTTTGTACCCTCGCCGGCGGACCAGCCGCGCATGAGACCCCACGAACGAGTGGAATCGGGGACTGACCTGCGGAACTTTCGGGGTGCCTCGGCGGTCGCGTGATGTAATCGCGCGGCCGTCAGCGAGAGAGGGTGCCGAATGCGTCGTTGGACTCCCGTGGTCGCCTTCCTCACGTCGCTGGTGGTCCTCGCCGCCGGGTTCACCCCGGCGACCGCGGTGGTCGACAAGCAGCAGCTGGTGCCCGGGTACGGGTCGTACCCGCGGCTGGTGCGGCTGGAGCATTCGCCGTTCGGGCGCGGAAACATCATCGCGGCGCTGACCAGTGAGGACTCCGCCGGCAAGTTCACTCCGATCATGGAGAGCACCGACGAGGGCCAGAGCTTCCACCGGATCGCCGCGATCCGTGATCCGGACGCCGAGCTCGGCCAGTGCTGCGGGACGCTCTACGAACTGCCCCAGCGCGTCGGGTCCCTGCGCGAGGGCACGTTGCTGTGGGCCGCCAGCTACCGGCAGGAAGCGGGTGCGCAGCGGCGCATCGGCATCAAGGTGTGGGCCAGCCGCGACGGCGGCAGGCACTGGACGTTCCTGTCCGAGGCCGCGCGCTCGCACAACCACGACGGCATCTGGGAGCCCGAGTTCTCCGTCGACGCCGGCGGCACGCTCTGGCTGCACTACGCCGACGAAACCCAGGCCCCGCAGTACGCACAGGTGCTCAACCGGGTCGCCTCGACCGACGGCGTGCACTGGGGAACCAAGCAGCTGACCATGGCCATCCCGCCGGACCGGGTGCGTCCGGGCATGCCGATCATCCGCAGGCTGCCGGATGGGCGGTACTGGTTCAGCTACGAGATCTGCAACTACGGCGACCGCTACTGCGATCCCTACTACAAGATCTCCGCCGACGGTGCGAATTGGGGCGATCCGGCCGATCCGGGCACCCGCGTGGTCACCGCCAGCGGCGACTACTTCCAGCACGCCCAGACCGTCACGCTCTTCCCCGGCGGCCCGCACGGCGTGCGGCTGGTCATGGTCGGGCAGATCTACACCAGCGCGCTCGGCGCGCCCCGGCCCGGCAACGGGCAGACTCTGCTCGTGAACGACGACCTCGGCGAGGGCAACTGGTACCCGATGCCCGGTCCGATCCTGATCACCGGCATCTACAACAACTTCTGCCCCAACTACTCGTCCACCCTGCTGCCGGTCGACGGCGGGAAAAACGTGCTCGAGATCGCCACCGAGTACAACTCCGGCTGCAAGGCGTACTTCGGCAAGGGGCCGCTCTTCTGATTCTCGAGCGACTCGTCCGGTGTCACTCGGTACGGTGAGCGGCGAACCGGAGAGCGACCGAGGGAGCAGCAGACGTGAAGGGCATCGTGCTCGCGGGGGGCAGCGGTACACGCCTGCACCCGATCACCCAAGCCGTGTCGAAGCAGTTGCTGCCGGTGTACGACAAACCGATGATCTACTACCCGATCTCGGTGCTGATGCTGGCCGGGATCCGGGACATCCTGATCATCTCGACGCCGTCCGACCTGCCGAACTTCCGCCGGCTGCTGGGGGACGGCAGCCAGTTCGGGCTGTCCTTCTCCTTCGCCGAGCAGCCGAGCCCGAACGGGCTGGCCGAGGCGTTCGTGATCGGCGCGGACTTCGTCGGCGACGATCCGGTGGCGCTGATCCTCGGCGACAACATCTTCTACGGCCAGGGTTTCTCCACCACGCTGCAGCAGGCCGCCACCGGCCTCGACGGCTGCGTGCTGTTCGGCTACCAGGTCAAGGATCCCGAGCGCTACGGCGTCGGCGAAGTCGACGAGCACGGCCGGCTGCGCTCCATCGAGGAGAAACCCGAGCGGCCGCGGTCGAACAACGCGATCACCGGGCTCTACTTCTACGACAACGAGGTCGTGGACATCGCCCGCAAGCTCAAGCCGTCGCACCGCGGCGAGTTCGAGATCACCGACGTCAACCTCACCTACCTGCGCCAAGGCCGCGCCGACCTGATCGAACTGAGCCGCGGCTTCGCCTGGCTCGACACCGGCACGCACGATTCGCTGCTGGAGGCCGGTCAGTTCGTGCAGGTGCTCGAACACCGCACGGGCGTGCGGATCGCCTGCCTCGAAGAGGTCGCGCTGAAGATGGGCTTCATCGGCGCGGACGAGTGCTACGCGCTGGGCACGAAGCTGGCGAAATCGGGCTACGGCGAGTACGTGATGAACGTCGCCAGGGTCGCGGGCGCCACCGGCTGACCGTCCACAGCGGACACCACAGGCGGCACGGACACCACCGGCCAGGCCAGTGCCGGCCGGCTGGCCCTTGAACGACCCGGCCCACCGGCCGCAGCATCAGCGGTCATGGTGATCTCGACGGCGGCCGCGGCCGGCATGGCGGTGACCGCGCTGGGCATGGTGCTCACGCCCGGTCCGAACATGATGTACCTCGTCTCGCGCAGCATCAGCCAGGGCCGGATGGCCGGCTGGATCTCGCTGGCCGGCACCGGCGTCGGCTTCGTGGTCTACCTGGCCATGGCGAACCTCGGGCTGGCGGTGGTGTTCGCCGCGGTGCCGTGGCTCTACATCGGCTTCAAGGCCGCGGGTGCCGCGTACCTGGCGTACCTGGCCTGGCAGGCGCTGCGGCCCGGCGGACGGGGGCTGTTCGAGCCGCGGGAGCTGGCGCGGGACCCGGCGGGCAAGCTGTTCCGGATGGGCATGGTCACGAACCTGCTGAATCCGAAAGCCGCGATCATGTACGTGGCCCTGATCCCGCAGTTCGTCGACCCGGCACTGGGCCACGTGACCGCACAGGGATTCACTCTCGGCGGCCTGCAGATCGTGGTCAGCCTCACGGTGAACGCGTCGATCGTGCTCGCCGCCGGTTCGGTCGCCAAGCTGGTCGGCCGCCGTCCGGCGTGGGCGGCCTGGCAACGGCGGATCACCGGCACCCTGCTCGGCTGCGTCGCCCTGCTGCTCGCATGGGAAGTTCCCGCCAGGGCACGGATCTGACCGCAGGTGCGCGGGAGACCGCGCACCTGCACGACCAGTGTCGCGCACGACCAGCGCCGAGGGCCCCGCTCCTCCTGGCTGGAAGAGCGGGCCCCGCGACTCCGGGTCAGGCCGCTTGCGGCAGGCCGGCCGAGGCCGGGGTCAGCGCCAGGTCCAGCACCTCCCGGACGTTGGCCACCGGGTGCACGTCGAGCTGGGCGAGGACTTCGGCGGGTACGTCGTCCAGGTCGGGTTCGTTGCGTTGCGGGATGATCACCGTCTTCATCCCCGCTCGGTGGGCGGCGAGCAGTTTCTGCTTCACCCCGCCGATCGGCAGGACGCGTCCGGTGAGGGAGACCTCGCCGGTCATCGCCACGTCGGTGCGGACCATCCGGCCGGACAGCAGCGACGCCAGCGCCGTGGTCATCGTGATGCCCGCCGACGGACCGTCCTTCGGCACCGCGCCCGCGGGCACGTGGACGTGGATGCCGCGGTCCTTCAGATCACTCACCGGCAGCTCCAGCTCCGCGCCGTGCGAGCGCAGGTAGGACAGGGCGATCTGCACCGACTCCTTCATCACCTCGCCCAGCTGGCCGGTGAGTTGCAAACCGGTGGACCCGCTTTCCGGATCGGCCAGCGACGCCTCGATGTAGAGCACGTCACCACCCGCGCCGGTCACCGCCAGACCCGTTGCCACACCCGGCGTCGACGTGCGCTGCGTGGCCTCCGGCAGCGACGACTCCGGTACGTGCCGGGGACGGCCGAGGTAGGTTTCCAGCCCCGTGGCGTCGACCGTGACCGGCAACGCCAGCTCGTCCATCGCGACCTTCGTGGTGATCTTGCGCAGCACCTTCGCGATCGTGCGGTTCGCCTCGCGCACGCCCGCCTCGCGGGTGTACTCGGCCGCGATCCGGCTGAACGCCTCGTCGGTGAGCGTGACGTCGCCGGAACCCAGCCCGGCACGCTCCAGCTCCCGCGGCAGCAGGTGATCGCGCGCGATGGTCACCTTCTCGTGCTCGGTGTACCCGTCGAGCGTCACCAGCTCCATCCGGTCCAGCAGCGGCCCGGGGATCGTCTCCAGGGCGTTCGCGGTGGCCAGGAACACGACGTCGGACAGGTCCAGCTCGACCTCGAGGTAGTGGTCGCGGAACGTGTGGTTCTGCTCCGGGTCCAGCACCTCCAGCAGTGCGGCCGTCGGGTCCCCGCGGTAGTCGGCGCCGACCTTGTCGACCTCGTCCAGCAGCACGACCGGGTTCATCGAGCCGGCCTCCTTGATGGCCCGCACGATCCGGCCGGGCAGCGCGCCGACGTAGGTGCGCCGGTGGCCGCGGATCTCCGCCTCGTCCCGGATACCGCCCAGCGCGACGCGGACGAACGTGCGCCCCATCGCCTTCGCCACCGACTCGCCGAGCGAGGTCTTGCCGACCCCGGGAGGACCGGCGAGCGCCAGCACGGCGCCGGAACGGCGGCCGCCGATCGGGCCGAGCCCGGACTCCGCGCGCCGCTTGCGCACGGCCAGGTACTCGATGATGCGTTCCTTCACGTCGTCGAGCCCCGAGTGGTCGGCGTCCAGCACCGCACGGGCGGCGGCGATGTCGTAGACGTCCTCGGTGCGTTCGTTCCACGGCAGCTCCAGCACCGTGTCGAGCCAGGTGCGGATCCAGCCGCCCTCGGGGGACTGCTCGGAGGTGCGCTCCAGCTTGTCGACTTCGGCCAGCGCGGCTTTCTTCACGTGGTCGGGCAGCTCGGCCGCCTCCACGCGGGCGCGGTAGTCGTCGTCCTCCGCGGTGCCGTCGAGCTCGCCGAGCTCCTTGCGGATCGCCTCGAGCTGGCGGCGCAGCAGGAACTCCTTCTGCTGCTTGTCCATGCCCTCCTGGACGTCCTTGCGGATGGTGTCGGTGACCTCCAGCTCGGCCAGGTACTCCCGGCTCCACTCCAGGGCCTTCTCCAGCCGGGCGCTCACGTCGAGCGTGTTCAGCAGCTCCAGCTTCTGCTCGGTCTTCAGGTACGGCGCGTTGCCGGACAGGTCGGCGACCGCGGACGGCTCCTCGATCTGCTGGACGGCGTCGATCATCTGCCAGCCACCGCGCTGCTGGAGCACCGAGATGACCACGCCCTTGTACTCCGTGGCGAGCTGCGCGGAACGGTCGTCGGTGGTCTCCGCCACGTCGTCGGCGTGCACCCAACGGGCGGCGCCCGGACCGTCGGCGATCCGACCCACCACGGCACGGCCGGTGCCGCGCAGCAGGACCGCGGCCGTGCCGCCGGGAACCCGGCCGACGCGTTCGACCGTGGCCACGGTGCCGAACTCGGCGTACTCGCCGTGGACGCGCGGCACGATCAGGACCTCGGCCTTGGTCGCCGCGCCGGAACGGATGCCGGGCAGCGAAGCCGCGGCGGGCGTCCGGGCCTGTGCGGACTCCACTGCGGCCCGGGTCTCGCCGTCGCTGAGGTCGAGCGGGACCACCATGCCCGGCAGCACGACGTCGTCATCGAGCGGGAGCACGGGCAGGAGGCGGGTGTCGGACATGTGCACTCCTCGGATAGTTGAGTCTGACTTGCTCAACTCTCCGAAGGGCGGGTTTGTTTCCCAGGGAGTGTTCGCCCGCAGCGATCACCCCTCGTTGCTAGGGCTTGCGTGCGACCCCGCACCAGGCGAACGGCGTGGCTTCCGCTTCGACCGCGTTCAGTGTGCGCTCCGGACGCCAGTCCGGCAGGTGCTGGATGCCGGGTTCGAGCAGCGGCCAGCCGCCGAAGAACGGGACGACCTCGTCGCGCTCCCGCAGCCACACCGGGTTGCTGGTCTTGCGGTACTGCTCGACGAACCAGCGCAGGCCTTCGAGCGCCGGCCCGCTGCCCTCGCCTTCGGTCATCTGCGAGATGGCCAGCCAGCTGCCCGGTGCGAGCGCGTCGCGGTAGGCGGCGACCAGTTCGTCCGGTCCGTCGTCCGGGCCGACGAAGTGCAGCACCGCCATCATCATCAGGCAGACCGGCTGGTCGAAGTCGATCAGCTCGAGGGTGCGCGGGTGCCGCAGCACCGCCTTCGCGTCCCGCACGTCGGCCTGCACGATGCCGGCCCAGTCGGTGGCCGCCTCGTCCTCGAGGATCAGCGTCGCGTGCGCGACCGCCACCGGCTCGTAGTCGACGTAGACCACGGTCGCCTCGTCGTCCTCGTCGAGCTCGGCCTCGATCACCTCGTGCACGTTGCCCGCCGTGGGCACGCCGGAGCCGAGGTCGACGAACTGCCGGATGCCCTCGTCCAGCGCGGCCCGCACGACGCGGTTCATGAACTCGCGGTTCTGTTTCGAACCGGGCCGCACGAGCGGCCACTGCTGCTCGATCCGTTTGCCGAACTCCCGGTCCACGGCCCAGTTCTGCTTACCGCCGAGGAACCAGTCGTACACGCGGGCCGCGGACGGCTTCTCGGTGTCGACACCCTCGGGCGCTCTCGGTGCGGAATCCGGCTGATCGGTCACGACGACTCCCCTCGGTCGCAGCCAAGTTACCCCGTGCCGGAGCCGTCCCGCTCAAGGGCAGCTCAGCGCGCCGCGGGCCGCCGCTGCCATCCGGTCCACAGTGGCCGGTAGCCCTGCGCGTACCAGAACGGCGTGGACCGCGGGTTGGCCACGGCGCTGTGCAGGAGCACGACATCCGCACCGGCCTCGTCGAACACCTGGTGCGCGTGCGCGGCCAGCGCCGAACCGACACCGGAGGACCGAGCCGCCTCCGACACCGCGAGCGACGACAGGTAGCCGATCCGGGACGCGGCCACGCGGTGGCTGATCCAGCCCGTCTCGTCCGGCATCTGCAACAGCGCGATGCCCAGCGGCTGTCCGTACAGCTCGGCGATCCACAGCTGGGGTTCGGGGCGCTCGAGCTGGCGCAGCAGCTCCTTCTCCAGCAGCTCCTCGATGCCCGGGCGCACGGTGACCTTGCCGAACTGCGCGTCGTAGCGCTGCAGCTCCAGCATCAGCTTCACCGCGGTGCCGAGGTCGTGCGGCGTCGCGTGCCGGATGCAGACGCCCGGGGTGGTGGCCGGTCCCGGCGCGGCCATCCGGGCGGCGGGGCGGACCGCGATGACGCTGACCGGGGCGAAGCCGTGACGCAGCAGTTCGGTGGCTCCGGCGGTGTCACGGCTCGGCCTCGACAGCACCGCGGCGCACTCGTTATCCCCCACCTGGGCGAGGGGTCGCAGGTGTTCATCCCATCGGGTGAGGAGGGCGTCCAGGCCCGCCGCCGGATCGGGTCCGGCGAGCTGCACCTCGAGCCGGTGCTCGGTCAGCGCCCGCCAGACCGACTGCGGATCGTCGCTGCCCAGTTCGGTCCGGCTGGCGAGACCGGCCGCGGTGGTGTCGCCGACCTCCGCGGTGAGCAGGGCGTTTTCCCCGTGCACGGAGAACGGGGGTGGCGCGGGAAGCAAGGCGTCCACCGTGGCGATGCGCGCCGCATGGCCGGTGGCTGTCACGTCGTTGTGCATGCCTCCATTGTGATCCGCTGTGATCCGCGCCGGGCGGTCCGGACCCCAGAACACACCCCAGGCCGCCGGATCCAGCCCGAACGGGCAGTTTCACTCCTTGGTCCACGCTGGTCAGCAGCGAGTGCCCATTGTTAACCGTGTGGTGATCTCCTACTGTCTCGAAAGGGACGCAGGTACACCCTACGGGGTAAGGTGCGGCTCTCGCCCACACCTGACGTCACTGACGAGCGCGACCGGGATGCCGGGAAGGAAGGTCGGATGCCGGACAGCAACGCCCATGCCGGTGCCGCATCCGGGGCCAAGGGCAAGGGGGGCGCCGCGGCCGGGGCGTTGACCGATTCCCGCACCGACGAGAGCCGCTTCCGCGTCTACACGTTCGTCGTGCTGACGCTGGGCATCGTCGCCGCGTTCGCGGTCGGCACCTGGCTGCCCTTCGACGGTTCGGCCAAGCTCTGGTGGATCGGCCCGGTGCTGGCGCTGGCCTTCCTGCTCGCCGAACAGCTCGGCATCAACGTCGACGTGCGCAGCGGGATTTCCTGGACCATCTCGTTCACCGAAATTCCGCTGGTAATCGGTTTCTTCGTGGCGCCGTTCGAGGTCGTGCTGGCCGCGCACCTGGTGGCCGGCATCGGCACGCTGCTGGCCCGCAAGGTCGCCGGCCGGGTCCTCTACAACGCGGGCGCGTTCCTGCTCGAGATCACCGGCGCGTTCGCGGTGGCCGGCCTCGTCACCCACGCGGTGGGCGGAAGCTCCATGCCGTGGGTCGCGGCGCTGGCCGGCACGCTCACCGCGCCGCTGGTGAGCACGCTGCTGGCGCTGGCCGCGGTCCGCGTGCTGCGCCGCCGGATGCGGGTCAGCACGGCGATCCGGCTCACCGGCCGCATCCTCGTCGTGGGCTTCGTGAACGCCTCGGTCGGCCTGTCCGGCTACCTCGTCATCTCGAACACCCCGCAGGCCTGGCCGCTGGTACTGGCCGTGTTCCTCGGCCTGACCGCGCTGTACTGGGCCTACTCCGACCTGCTGCGGGAACAGCGGGACATGGAAGCGCTTTCGGACGTGAGCCTGATGGTCGCGCGGTCCGGGCAGCAGGCCGCGGCCCGCCCGGCCAGCCGCGGTGAGGACCTCGTCGGCGGCGTCGACGTGCGGGAGTGGGCCACGATCGCGGAGCGGATCAAGGACCAGCTGGCCGCGGGACGCGTCGTACTGCGGCTGCGGCTGGAGGCGGACGACCCGATGCGCGTCGTCGTCGCGGGCGACGACCTGCCCGCGATCGATCCGAACGCCGACGATCCGCTGCTGCGCCTTCCCGGCGCGCACGTCCGGCACTTCCGGATCACCGAGGCGAACCCCGACGTCCGCGCCGCACTGCTCGACCGTGGCGCGCAGGAAGCACTCGTGGTGCCGTTGCGCAGTGCCAACCAGCTGCTCGGCATCGCCGAGGCGCACGACCGGCTCTCGCGCTGGCGCGGTTTCGGCAAGTACGACGTGCAGCTGCTCGGCACGATGGCCAGCCACCTCGCGACGTCACTGGACAACCGGCGGCTGCTCGCGACGCTCCGGCACGACGCCTACCACGACCCGCTCACCGGTCACCTCAACCGGCCCGGCTTCCAGCAGGTCGCCAAGGACCCGCTGCGCGAGTCCGCCGAAGTCGTGGTGCTGCGCATCGACCTCGACGTGTTCTCCACGGTCAGCGACGCCCTCGGCTACTCGTGGGCGGACCGGATGGTGATCGCGGCCGGCCGCCGCATCCGCGACGCGCTCGGCCCGGACGTGCCGCTCGCCCGGCTCGAGGGCGCCTCCTTCGTCGCGTTGCTGGTGGACTGCACGAACGACAACGCGCACCTGGTCGCCGAGCGGCTGCGGGTGCAGCTGTCCGCGCCGTACCCGGTGGACCGGCTTTCCGTCGAGGCCAACGCGATGATCGGCTACGCAAGCTCCTCCGGTGAGGCGGGCGAGGTGGACGTGGACGGCATGCTGCAACGAGCCGACGTCGCCGTGCGCGCCACCCGTGGCGGTGACGAGGTGCGCGGCTACGTGCCGAGCATGGGGCAGATCTTCCTGCGCCGGTTCCAGATGGTCACGCAGTTCCGGCAGTCGCTCGAAGACGGGCACGTGTCGGTGCACTACCAGCCCAAGATCACCCTGCCGAACCGGCAGGTGGCGGGTGTGGAGGCGCTGGTGCGCTGGGTGCACCCGGAGTTCGGCAGGCTCGGCCCGGACGAGTTCGTGCCGGCGATCGAGGCGGCCGGCCTGATCGGCGTGCTGACGTCCTTCGTGCTGGAGGAATCCCTCCGGCGGGTGCGCAAGTGGCTCGACGAGGGCCTGCGCATCTCCGCCGCGGTGAACCTGTCCGTGCGCAACCTGGGCGACGAGGACTTCCCGGCGAAGGTGCAGCGCGAGCTGGAACGCTTCGGCGTGCCCCCGGAACTGCTCACCTTCGAGCTGACCGAGTCCGGGGTGATGTCGGACCCGCAGAAGGCGCTGCCGATCCTGCGTGAGCTGCATTCGCTGGGCATCGAACTGGCCGTGGACGACTTCGGCACCGGCTACTCGTCGCTGGCCTACCTGCGCCAGCTGCCGGTGGACCAGGTGAAGATCGACAAGAGCTTCGTCCTCGGCATGGGCACCGACCTCGGCGACCTCGCGGTGGTGCGCTCGATCGTCGAACTCGGCCACTCGCTGGGCCTCACGGTGGTCGCCGAAGGCGTCGAAGAGGACGTCGCGCGCGACCAGCTGGAGGCGATGGGCTGTGACGTGGCCCAGGGGTACCTGATCTCGCGCCCGTTGCCGGAGGACCGGCTGGAGGCCTGGCTGCAGGCCCGCACGGCCCGCTCGCCGGGACGGCATTCGGAGACCGTGCTGACCCTGCTGACCTGAGGTTTCGCGGTAACCCGACCCCGGTTGCACCGACGGGTGAAGCCCCTTGCTAACCTTTCCAAGTCCTCGCAAGAGGCAGGCCCCTTTAGCTCAGTCGGCAGAGCGTCTCCATGGTAAGGAGAAGGTCTACGGTTCGATTCCGTAAAGGGGCTCGCGAGTCGGCGAGCCTTGCCCGTGGAAATCACGGGCCTGGCTCGCTTCGCGGCGTCCATCTGGGGGTCGAACCCCCAGACCCCCGCCAGGGGGCAAGCCCCCTGGACCCCCAAGCCGGGTGCGGCTGGGTGGGGTTGCGCGGGTGGGGATGTCACGCAGGGCGGTGTAGCTCAGTTGGCAGAGCAAGCGGCTCATAATCGCTGTGTCGCCGGTTCAAGTCCGGCCACCGCTACGCGGTACCCACGGGGCTGGCCCCCGGATCTGAGAGAGAAGGAAACGCTGTGGCTGCCACCGACGTGCGACCCAAGATCACGCTGGCGTGCGAGGAGTGCAAGCACCGCAACTACATCACCAAGAAGAACCGGCGCAACAACCCGGATCGCCTGGAGATGAAGAAGTTCTGCCCGAACTGCGGTACGCACCGGACTCACAAAGAGACCCGCTGACGCACACCTGTCATCGCTTCCGAGGAGCCGTCCCGGCCACGTGCCGGGGCGGCTTCTCGCTGTTCGCGGTACGCGTCCGGCAGGGGACCGTGGTCGGTTAGCCTCCTTGCGTGCCTTTGGACCAGACTTTCACCGGGCGGAGCTATCCGCCGGTCGAGAAGTACCACGTGAGCCGGGAGAAGATCCGTGAGTTCGCCGACGCGATCGGCGACCCCAACCCGCTCTTCCACGATCCCGCCGCCGCGCGCGCGGCGGGCCACCCCGACGTGCTCGCGCCGCCCACCTTCCTCACCCTGCTGAACCTGCCGAAGATCAACAGCATCGTGTCCGATCCGGCGCTCGGGCTCGACTACTCCCGGATGGTCCATGGCGACCAGGGATTCCGCTACGAGCGGCCGGTGCACGCCGGCGACGTGCTGGAGATCTCTGCCCGGATCGAGGGCATCATGGCCCGCGCGGGCAACGACTTCATCAACCTGCACGCGGAGATCACCGATTCCGGTGGCGAGCTCGTGTGCACCACCCGGGCGCAGCTCGTGGTGCGAGGGGAGGACGCGTGAACGTCGGTGACGAACTGCCCCCGCTGCAGGTGCGGCTCACCCGCGACCAGCTCGTCCGCTACGCCGGTGCCTCGCTCGACTTCAACCCCATCCACTGGAACGAGCGGTTCGCCACCGGCGTCGGCCTGCCGGACGTGATCGCGCACGGCATGCTCACCATGGCGCTGTCCGGACGCATCGTCACCGACTGGCTCGGCGACCCGGCCCGGCTGGTCGACTTCAGCGCCCGCTTCACCCGCCCCGTCGTCGTCCCGGACCACGACGAGGGCGCGCTGGTCGAGGTCACCGGCAAGGTCGGCGCCCTCACCGACGACGGACTGGCCCGCGTCGACCTGGTGGTCAAGTTCGAGGGCAGGACGGTACTGGGCAAACCACAGGCGCTCGTCCGTCCCTGACTTCGGTCAGGAACCGACCAGGGACTCCACCACGTCCGCCATCCCCTCCGCGCCGCGTGCGTTCGGGTGCAGGGCGGCGGCGGGTGAGGTCGGTACGAGACCCTCGACCCAGCGGACGCTCGAGTCGGTGCACACGTCGTGGCCCTTGCTCACACCGGCGGTGTCGGCGAACCCGGAATCGTGCGCCTTGGCCTGCGCGGCCAGCGCGTCGTTGAGCCCGGCCAGCTCGTCGCGCAGGTAGGCCACGTCCCCGGAGCCGATCGGCAGCGTCGGCCAGCAGCCTTCGCCGTCCGGGAGCACGGTGGGGTAGCCGACCACGATCACCTGTGCTTTCGGGGCCCTGGAGTGGATCTTGTCGAGCACCACGCCGACCCGGTTCGCCGTCGTGGCGATCCGGTCGGCGAGCTGGTCGTGGCCGCCCGCGGTCAGCCGGTCGTGGCAGGGTGCGCTCTTCGCGTGCGAGGTCACGCAGCTGGGCGCCAGCGCGATGAAGCCCACGTCGTTGCCGCCGATGCCCAGGGTGACCAGCGTGGTGGCGGACGTGACGGCGTCGAGCTGCGGCGGGTTTGTGCCGCTCCGCGTGGACTGCGCGGAGCTGAGGTCGGCAGTGGTCGCGCCGCTGCAGCTGACGTCCACGAACTCGGCCGGCCGGACCTTCGCGGACACCAGGTGCGGGTAGTTGGTGTCCGAACGGTCGCAGCCGGCCGGCGTGCCCGCTCGCTTGCCGATGTGCGGCGCGGACGTGTACGAGTCGCCCAGCGCCACGTACCGGCCCGAGCCGCCGCCGGTGTCCGCACCCGAAGGCGGCGCGGTGGACGATCCGTGCTTCGACTTGTAGTAGCCGACCCCGAGCAACCCGGCCACGACGACCAGGACCAGCAACCCACATCCACCACTCTTCTTGGCCGCCACGAGACGTTTCTACCGGCACCGGACCCCGGCGACGACCCGCTTTCGGGTGATCAGGGGTTACCTGAGCTGCCGGTTTCGCGGGTGGTCGGCGAAAGGGCGTTCACCGCTGGACGGCCGTGAACAGCTCGTCCGCGAGGTCCAGCGCCTGTCCCACGTCGCCGGCGAGGTAGTGCAGGTCCACCAGAGCTTCCCGGTAGCCCTCGGCCACTGCCTCCTTGAGCTGGGTCGCGACGTCCGCGACACTCGCGCAGGCGGAGCCCGGAACGGGGTTGAGCCGCAGCACCCGCCGCAGCCGTCCCGGGTCGCGGCCGGCTCGCTCCGCCGACTCGGTGACCACTGCCCACATCCGACCGAGCACGTCGGCGGGCAGCCGGGTGGGCAGCCAGCCGTCGGCGAGCCTGCCCACCCGGCGCAGCGCGGCATCCGACATGCCGCCGACCAGCACCGGTGGATGCGGCCGCTGCATCGGGCGCAGGTCGAACCGGGAGTCCGGAATCTCCCAGCGGCCACTGTGGTGGCCCGCCGGATCGGCGGTCCAGATCGTGCGCAGGACCTCGATCAGCTCGTCGAGCCGGGCACCACGGCCACGCCACGGCACCCCGGCGGCGGTGTACTCGTCCCGCAGCCACGACAGGCCGAGCCCGAGGTCCAGCCTGCCGCCGGAGAGCCGGTCGAGCGAGGTCGCCGTGCGGGCCAGCAGGACCGGCGAGTACAGCGGACCGCTGAGCGTGCTCGACCCCAGCCGGACCGTCTTCGTGGCACTCGCGGCGACGGTGAGCGCGACGAACGGGTCGACGAACCGGGCGAACTCCGGAGGGTAGGGTCGCTCCGCCGTCCCGCCGCCCGGATAACGGTCCGACGGCGCGACCGGGGCGAGCAGCCGGTCGCCCACCCACAGCGAGGCGTAGCCGAGTGCTTCGGCCGAGGCGGCGAACCCGGCGATCGCGGCCGGGTCGGCGAGGGCGCCGTACTGCGGGAGGGCGAGCCCGAGCTGGAGTGTGGTCACCTGATCTCCTTGGGCAGGATTTGCCTTTACGGACAACGTTGATCACCTACGACCGGAGAGCTCTCCCTGGCGCGGTCCGGAAATTCGGCGGTTCTGAAGAGGTTTCGCTTGCCCGGTACCGGGTTCGACCGGTGGTGCCGCTACGGTGACCGGCCGTCCGGGGAGGCGGCCGCGTGATCGGCCGAGCAGGGGGCACGGGCTCATACTGACACGATCGAGTGATATTTTTCGCCCCGGTCCGGAAGTCGGCCGGAGTGCTCCGGTGGGTGCCGCGGCGCGGCCGGACCGCGGTCGAGGGGGCGCGGTTGCGGGCGGTCGACCGGCTTGCCGTAGACTTCGGAACTCGGAACGCACTACGGTCATCCCCGCCTGATGGTGGGGATGATGGAATGCGTCCTCCGGAGCCCGGGAGACCGGGCTCCACAGGGGTGTAGCTCAATTGGCAGAGCAGCGGTCTCCAAAACCGCAGGTTGCAGGTTCAAGTCCTGTCACCCCTGCGTACGGGAACTGGTGGAGCGGAGGAGTGGTCGTGAGCGACAGCGACGCCAGCGGCGAGCACGAGCAGGACGAGTCGGGCGAGCAGTCCGGCGTCGAATCCCGCCCGAGCACCGCGGCAGCTCGACGCGAGCGCCGGGCCTCCGCTCGGCCGGCCGGCAAGTCCGAGGCCCGGCCGGGCTCGACCCGGCCGTCCGGCAAGGCGGGCGACAAGGTCGCGAAGCCCGCCCCGGACGCCAAGGGCGCGCCGACCCCCAAGCGGGACCGGAAGCCGAAGAAGGCTTCGGTGTTCGCCCGGATCATGCGCTTCATCCGCGAGGTCTGGGCGGAGCTGCGGAAGGTGATCTGGCCCAACCGGAAGCAGATGGTCACCTACACCGCGGTCGTGCTGGTGTTCGTGGTGTTCATGGTGGCCCTCGTGAGCGGGCTCGACCTGGGCTTCAAACAGCTCGTCGGGCTGGTCTTCGGCTGAGGGGCGCACACCGCGCCGCGCGGGCCGGCCTGACCGAGCCCGGCAAGTGATCAACTGAGAGGACGGAACGTGACCTCCGACAACGGCACAGAAGCCGGTCGCGACCTGACCGAGCTTTCCGACGAGCAGGTGCACGCGGCACTCGGCGACGAGGAGTCCGCCCACCTCGAGCCCGTCGAGGTGCCCGCCGCGGCTGACGAGGTCGACGAGTCCGCCACCGACGAGGACGGCACCGAGACCGCCGCGGGCGAGACCGGCACCGAGGCCGAAGACGGCGAGACCGCCGAGGCCGGTGACGAGACCGAGGACGGCGAGTCCGGCGACCCTTCGGAGGCCCAAACCGCGGCCGACGAGCCCGCGGTCGCCGAGGCGGACGAGCAGGAGCCGCCTGCCGAGGCGGCCGACCCGGTCGCCGCGCTGCGCGCGGAGCTGCAGTCCGCGCCGGGCGAGTGGTACGTGGTGCACTCCTACGCCGGGTACGAGAACAAGGTGAAGACCAACCTCGAGACCCGGACCACGACGCTGGACGTCGAGGACTACATCTTCCAGATCGAGGTGCCGACCGAAGAGGTCACCGAGATCAAGAACGGCCAGCGCAAGCAGGTGCAGCGCAAGGTGCTGCCCGGCTACATCCTGGTCCGGATGGACCTGAACGACGCCTCGTGGAGCGCGGTGCGCAACACCCCTGGCGTCACCGGGTTCGTCGGCGCCACCTCGCGGCCGTCGCCGCTGACCGTGGACGAGGTGCTGAAGTTCCTCGCGCCGCAGGTCGAGAAGGAAGCCCCGGCCAAGGCCGCGAAGGGCGGCGAGACCGCCGCGGCGGCCCCGGCAGGCGCGCCCGCGGTCGAGGTCGACTTCGAGGTCGGCGAGTCGGTCACCGTCATGGACGGCCCGTTCGCCACGCTGCCCGCCACGATCTCCGAGGTCAACGTCGACGGGCAGAAGCTGAAGGTCCTGGTGTCGATCTTCGGCCGGGAGACCCCGGTCGAGCTGTCGTTCAGCCAGGTCTCCAAGATCTGACGGCCGGGAATACCGGCCGGCAGTCCCCGCGTACTGGCAGGTGTGCGGGGGACTCACGTCAGTAAGAAGGACACAAGGTAATGCCACCCAAGAAGAAGAAGCTTGCGGCGATCATCAAGCTGCAGATCAAGGCGGGCGCCGCCAACCCGGCCCCGCCGGTCGGCCCGGCGCTGGGCCAGCACGGCGTCAACATCATGGAGTTCTGCAAGGCCTACAACGCGGCGACCGAATCGCAGCGTGGGGACGTCGTCCCGGTCGAGATCTCCGTGTACGAGGACCGGTCGTTCGACTTCAAGCTGAAGACGCCGCCGGCCGCGAAGCTGCTGCTGAAGGCCGCGGGCGTGGAGAAGGGCTCGGGCGAGCCGCACAAGACCAAGGTCGCCAAGGTCAGCTGGGACCAGGTCCGCGAGATCGCGAAGACCAAGGAGACCGACCTCAACGCCCAGGACATCGACCAGGCCGCGAAGATCATCGCCGGCACCGCGCGCAGCATGGGCATCACCGTCGGGGATTGATTCCCGAGGTGGGTCGCCCGCGAGATCGCGCCGATTTCTGGACCGAGTGATTCGATCGGCCCCAGGCCGAGCGAATCGGGAGGGAAGAAATCGGCTCCCAGGCGATCTCGCCGCCGCGACGAAGTCGCGGCAATCAGACACCGTGGGAGAGCCGGGTGCGGCTCGCCACCACACTGATCCAGGAAGTAAGGACAGAAGCATGACCAAGCACAGCAAGGCCTACCGCCAGGCCTCGGAGCTGATCGACAAGGCGCGGCTGTACGCGCCGCTCGAGGCCGTGAAGCTGGCGAAGGACACCACCAAGTCGAAGATGGACGCGACCGTCGAGGTCGCGATGCGTCTCGGGGTGGACCCGCGCAAGGCCGACCAGATGGTCCGCGGCACCGTGAACCTGCCGCACGGCACCGGTAAGACCGCCCGCGTCATCGTCTTCGCCGTCGGCGACAAGGCCGCCGAGGCCGAGGCCGCCGGCGCGGACGCGGTCGGCACCGACGAACTGATCGAGCGCATCCAGGGTGGCTGGCTCGACTTCGACGCCGCGATCGCGACGCCGGACCAGATGGCCAAGGTGGGCCGTATCGCCCGCATCCTCGGCCCGCGCGGCCTCATGCCGAACCCGAAGACCGGCACGGTGACCCCGGCGGTCGCCAAGGCGGTCGCGGACATCAAGGGCGGCAAGATCAACTTCCGCGTCGACAAGCAGGCCAACCTGCACCTGGTGATCGGCAAGGCCTCCTTCGACGCCGACAAGCTGGTGGAGAACTACGCCGCCGCACTCGACGAGATCCTGCGTGCCAAGCCGTCCTCGGCGAAGGGCCGCTACGTCAAGAAGGTCACCTTCACCACGACGATGGGCCCGGGCATCCCGGTCGACCCGCTGCGGACCCGCAACCTGCTCACCGAGGAAGCGGCCGGCTGAGTCGGACATCACGGGAAAGGGTGGTCACGCAATGTGCGTGACCACCCTTTTTTCGTGTCTCATGGAGGCATGCCGACGACGTTCACCGCTCCCGACGGGCTCCCGCTGAGCTACACGGTGTGGGAGGGCGACGGCCGGTACCGGCGCCCGGTGGTGCTGCACCACGGGTTCGCCGCCGACGCCGACGTCACCTGGGTGCGCCCGGGACTCGTCGACACGCTGGTGCGTGCGGGGTTCACGGTGATCGCACTCGACGCTCGCGGGCACGGTGCCTCCGGCAAGCCCCACGACCCGGCCGTGTACGGCGAAGCGGTGATGGCCGCGGACGTTTCGGCGCTGCTCGACGAGCTCGAGCTGCCCGAGGTGTGCCTCGCCGGGTACTCGATGGGGGCGATCGTCTCGCTGCTGGTGGCCTCGAACGACCGCCGCGTGCGTTGCCTCGCGGTGGGCGGGGTCGGCGCGGGCATCGTGGACTTCGGTGGCGTGGACGCGCGGGAGCTCGACCGGGAGCAGATCGCGGCCGGGCTGCTCGCCCAGGACCGCGCGGACGTCCTCCCGGCCGCCCGTCCGTTCCGCCGCCTGGCCCGCCGGGCCGGCGCCGACGTGGAAGCACTGGCCGCGGTCCTGCGTGCCCCGTCGCCAGGGCCGATCCGGCTGTCCGCGCTGTCGGTGCCGACCCTGGTGCTGGCCGGAGAATCGGACCAGCTGGCCGCGGAACCGGAACGCCTGGCCGCCGCCATCGCGGGGGCGCGGCTGGTCCGGGTCCCGGGAGACCACATGGCCGCGGTGGCGCACCCGGCGTTCGCGACGGCGCTGGCGGACTTCTTCGCGTACTCGGACACCGGCGAATTCCGGCCGGCGATCAGCTCGCCTGCCTGAGCGTGCTCAGCGGGTCGGCGGCGCCGGACAGGTCCGCGGCCCCGGCTGGTGGCCGACGATCAGCCACTGGCTCTTCTCGACCTGTTTCACGGTGAAGTCCCCGAGCGCCGGTCCGCCGGTGATGGCGAACTCGCACGAGCTGACCACCACGGAGTCACCCGGCGGCCAGCCGGAGCGCTTGGAGATCGACTCGGCGTAGGCGTCGACCGAACCCGGTGCGGGATCGAGTGCGGCGTGCAGGCCCTCGACCGCCGCGGCGCAGCTCGGGTAACGGAGGTCGGTCGCGAACTTCTGCTGGGTCGCCTCGTCGAACAGGCCGCAGACGTGGTCGACCATGCTGCGCTGCCCCGGCCCGTGCTGGGCGACACCGTCGTACACGCGGCGCACCGATTCGTAGGGCGAGGCGGTCGTGAGGATCTGGTTCGTGTGGTAGGTCCCGCCGCCCTCGGCGGCGATCTGGGCCGAGGACTTGCCGTCGTCGCTCGGGAAGAAGTGGTGGTAGGCCCAGGTGGCGGCGATGCCGAGAAGTACGACCACGAGCACCCAGCCCAGGATCTTGCCGCCGAGCCGCTTCAGCCAGCGGGGAACCGGGCGGCGGGGACGGCGCGGTGGCTCGTACTGGGTGAGTGCCCCCGATGCGTCCGGCGGGGCGGGCGGCTGCCCACCGGCCTGGGTCTGCGGCTGCCGGGCGCCGGCCGGAACCAGCCCGCCGCCCTCGGCGAGCGGCGCGGGCTGGGTGCCCTGCTGCGCCTGCGTGAAGCGGAGGTACTCCTGGAAGCGCTGGAACTCCTGAAACTCCTGGAACTGCCGGTACTGCTCCGGATCGAGGTCCCTGCTTCCGGACGGCTGGGGCACCGGTGCCTGCGCCTGCGGGGTCGGTGGCTGCGCCGGATTCGCCGGTTGTGGCAGGTTCGGCGGACCACCCGCCGGGGTGTCGGTGGGGTGGTTGTCGAACGGCTGTCCGTCATCGCGCTGTTCCGCCACGTCACCATGATGCCCGCCGGTGCGGTGATTCCCGAGGCAGGGCGGTTCCGCGCAGGTCAGGGAGGGGGCCGGTGCGATCGGGTCCGGCCGGCCCTGTATTCTCGATCCCGGTTCTACCGAAGACCGCTGGTTTTCCCCGAAGCCGCAAGGCCCGGGGAGCGAAGGTCCTGCCACGAGGCGGGCGGCCCGCGCAGGAGGAACGAGGCTCGAGCGGTTCCGGCCGCTCTCTGTACGCCCCGCGCCCTGCTGCGTGTGGGCGTTTTTTCTCGTCCGGGGCTTCTTCGCGGCCAGTGGAAACACTAGCCAAGAGAGGAGGCGACCCATGGCGAAGCCCGACAAGGTGGCGGCCGTCGCCGAGATCGCGGAGAGCTTCCGCACCAGCTCGGCCACCGTTGTCACCCAGTACACCGGCCTCTCCGTGTCCCAGCTGTCCCAGCTGCGCCGCGCTCTCGGCACCAGTGCCAAGTACCGGGTCGCGAAGAACACCCTCGTCAAGCGGGCCGCCGAGGACGCCGACGTGCAGGGTCTCGATGACCTGTTCGTGGGCGCCACCGCGATCGCCTTCGTCGAGGGTGAGCCGGTCGACGCCGCGAAGGCGCTTCGCGACTTCGCGAAGGACAACAACGCGCTCGTCATCAAGGGCGGCTACATGGACGGCCGAGCGCTGTCCGTGGCCGAGATCGGCCGGCTGGCCGACCTCGACAGCCGCGAGGTGCTGCTCTCCAAGGCAGCGGGCGCGTTCAAGGCGAAGCTGTCCCAGGCCGCCGCGCTGTTCCAGGCGCCGGCGTCCCAGGTGGCCCGTCTGGCTGCCGCGCTGGAGGAGAAGCAGCGCGATGGCTCCGGTACCGAAGCAGCCGAAGCACCCGCCGAGAGCTGAACCACCCCCACCCCGAACGCCTAGTTCGTTTTTCTGAGAGGAAGCCATCATGGCGAAGCTGAGCACCGCCGAGCTGATCGACGCCTTCAAGGAGCTGACCCTCCTCGAGCTGTCCGAGTTCGTGAAGGAGTTCGAGGACGTCTTCGACGTCACCGCCGCCGCCCCGGCCGCCGTCGTGGCCGCCCCGGGTGCCGCGGGTGCGGCCCCGGCCGCCGAGGAGGAGCAGGACGAGTTCGACGTCGTCCTCGACTCCGCCGGTGACAAGAAGATCCAGGTCATCAAGGTCGTCCGCGAGGTCGTCTCGGGCCTGGGCCTGAAGGAGGCCAAGGAGCTGGTCGAGGCCGCCCCGAAGGCGCTGCTGGAGAAGGTCGACAAGGAGGCCGCCGACGCCGCCAAGGAGAAGCTCGAAGAGGCCGGCGCCAAGGTCACCATCAAGTGATTCCGGGCGCGTCAGCGCCTACTGCACCACCGCACGGGGCGGGCATCCATCCGGGTGCCCGCCCCGTTCGTGTGCCGGTCGCCCTGCGTCCGCGCAGGTCAGCGTCGATTGCTCCAGCGGTGTGACGGCGATGGGGCCAGCTGGCTCTGCATCTGTACGTGACGTGGACTACCGTGCTGCCAGCGGTCACCGGAGCCGAGCCCGAACGGGTGAGGCACCGACGGGGCTGGCCAGCAAACGAAACTGGTGAGTAACCTGTTCGCGCTCAGCTCGTTGCACCTGGTTGACGCGGAGATCATGGCGGACATCCGGCGCCGTTTCTCCCCGCCGGTGGTGCGGGGCGGCAGGCGCGACGACGCGGAACAGCTCCTGGAGGTGCGATGGGTGCCGAGGTGGTCATCGAAGGTCTGACGAAGTCCTTCGGCAGGCAGACCATCTGGCGGGACGTGACGCTGACCCTTCCCCCCGGTGAGGTGTCGGCGATGCTCGGTCCGTCCGGAACCGGCAAGTCCGTGTTCCTGAAGTCGATGATCGGCCTGCTCAAGCCCGACCGCGGGCGGTGCGTGATCAACGGGGTCGACATCGTCACCTGCTCCGAGCACAAGTTGTACGAGATCCGCAAGCTCTTCGGCGTGCTGTTCCAGGACGGTGCGCTGTTCGGCTCGATGAACCTCTTCGACAACGTCGCGTTCCCGCTGCGGGAGCACACGAAGAAGTCGGAGACCGAGATCCGCCGGATCGTGCTGGAGAAGCTCGACATGACCGGTCTGGCCGGGGCGGAGAAGAAGCTGCCCGGCGAGATCTCCGGCGGGATGCGCAAGCGTGCCGGGCTGGCGAGGGCGCTCGTGCTCGACCCGGAGATCATCCTGGTCGACGAGCCGGACTCCGGCCTCGACCCGGTCCGCACCACCTACATCTCGCAGCTGTTCCTCGACGTGAACGCGCAGATCGACGCGACCTTCCTGATCGTGTCCCACAACATCAACCTGGCTCGCACGGTGCCGGACAACCTGGGCATGCTCTTCCGCAAGGAGCTGGTCATGTTCGGCCCGCGCGAGGTGCTGCTCACCAGCGAGGAGCCGGTGGTCGCGCAGTTCCTCAACGGCCGCAAGCTCGGCCCGATCGGCATGTCCGAGGAGAAGGACAGCGCGACGATGGCGCGCGAGGAGGCCGAGGCCGAGGCGGGCCACGGTGACGGCGGGCTGAACGAGGACGTCCGTGGGGTCGTCCCGCAGATGCAGGTCAGCCCGGGGGTCGAGGAGCGTGCGGGGGCCAAGCGCCGGATGGACCGCGTGATGCGGATCCTGCACACGCTGCCGCCGGTGGCGCAGGAGGGCATCATCGAATCCCTCACCCCGGAGCAGCAGCGGTACTACAACGTGCGCCCGAACGCCGCCCCCGGCCAGTACGCCGGCCCGCAGGAGACCCAGCAGTTCCCGGCGGTCGGCGGTCCGGTCCCCGACCAGCACCAGGGTCAGCTGCCCGCGGACCAGGTCGCGCGGATCCCGGGTACGGCGGGTGGTCCACCACGGCACGGGCAGGGTGGCGCGTGAGTTCTCCGGCCACCTCGGCGAAGATCCCCGGCGCCGGCATGCTCCGGGAGACCGGGAACCTCTTCGCCCTCGGCCTCGACATCGTGCGCGGCCTGTTCCAGCGCCCGTTCCAATTCCGCGAGTTCATCCAGCAGGCCTGGTTCGTGGCGAGCGTGACGATCCTGCCGACGGCACTCGTCGCGGTTCCGTTCGGCGCGGTGATCTCCCTGCAGTTCGGGGCGCTCGCCCGCCAGCTCGGTGCGCAGTCCTACACCGGCGCCGGTTCCGTGCTGGCCACGGTGCAGCAGGCCAGTCCGCTGGTCACCGCGCTGCTGGTGGCCGGCGCGGGCGGCAGTGCGGTCTGCGCCGACATCGGGGCCCGCACCATCCGCGAGGAGATCGACGCGATGGAGGTGCTGGGCGTGTCCGCGGTCCAGCGCCTGATCGTTCCCCGCACGCTGGCCATGATGCTGGTCGCGCTGCTGCTCAACGGCATGGTCAGCGTCATCGGCGTACTCGGCGGCTACCTCTTCAACGTGGTGCTGCAGGGCGGCACCCCGGGCGCCTACCTGTCCAGCTTCTCCGCGCTGGCACAGCTGCCCGACCTGTGGGTCGGGGAGATCAAGGCGCTCATCTTCGGCTTCATCGCCGCGGTGGTCGCCGCCTACCGTGGCCTGCACCCCAGCGGCGGCCCGAAGGGGGTCGGGGACGCGGTGAACCAGTCCGTGGTCATCACGTTCCTGCTGCTGTTCGTGGTGAACTTCGTGATCACGCTGATCTACCTGCAGATCGTGCCCGGAAAGCTGGACTGACATGACGTTCATCTCGGGGGCGAAGCGGATCGCCAACCGGCCGCTGGAGACGCTGGACGCGCTCGGCGACCAGATGTCCTTCTACGGCCGCGCGTTGCTGTGGACGCCACGCACGCTGCGCCGGTACATGAAGGAAGTGCTGCGGCTGCTGGCCGAGGTCAGCTTCGGCTCCGGCTCGCTGGCGGTCATCGGCGGCACGGTCGGCGTGATGGTCGGCCTGACGCTGTTCACCGGTGTCCTCGTCGGTATCCAGGGTTTCTCGGCGCTGAACTCGATCGGCACGTCGGCGTTCACCGGCTTCCTCACCGCGTTCTTCAACACCCGGGAGATCGCGCCGCTGGTGGCCGGGCTGGCGTTGTCCGCGACGGTCGGCGCCGGTTTCACCGCGCAGCTCGGCGCGATGCGCATCTCCGAGGAGATCGACGCGCTCGAGGTGATGGGCGTGCCGAGCCTGCCCTACCTGGTCACCACGCGGATCATCGCCGGATTCGTCGCGGTGATCCCGCTCTACATCATCGGCCTGCTCAGCTCGTACGTGGCCTCGAGGCTGGTGGTCATCTACATCTACGGCCAGTCGGCGGGGACCTATGACCACTACTTCGACCTGTTCCTACCACCGCAGGACGTGCTGTACTCGTTCATCAAGGTGCTGATCTTCAGCGTCTTGATCATTCTTTCGCACTGCTACTTCGGGTACCGGGCCACCGGTGGGCCTGCCGGGGTGGGCGTGGCCGTGGGCCGGGCCGTGCGGCTTTCCATCGTCACGGTCTCGATCGTGAACTTCTTCATCGGTTTCGCCCTCTGGGGGACCGACGTCACGGTGAGGATTGCCGGATGATCACACTACGGCGCAGGTTGCTCGGCCTGCTGCTGGTGGCGCTCCTGGTGGGTGGGATCGCGCTCAGCATCGCCTTGTACGACAAGGCGTTCTCGAAGTTCGTCACGGTGAAGCTGGAGGCCGACAAGATCGGCAACCAGCTGCTCGAACAGTCCGACGTGAAGGTGCGTGGGCTGATCGTCGGGTCGGTCGAGCACATCAGCGCGACCGCGGACGGGGCCGAGCTGACGCTGGCGCTGAACCCGGATTCGGTGAACCTGATCCCGGAGAACGTGTCCGCGCGTTTCCTGCCGAAGACGCTGTTCGGTGAGCGCTACGTGTCGCTGCAGATCCCGCAGGACCGGTCGTCGGAAACGCTCGCCGACGGTGACGTGATCCCGCAGGACCGCACCTCCGGCGCCATCGAGCTGGACCAGGCGCTGGAGCACCTGATGCCGGTGCTGCAGGCGGTGCAGCCGCAGAAGCTGTCCAGCACGCTCAGCGCGATCTCCACCGCGCTCGAGGGCCGGGGCAAGCCGCTCGGTGAAACGCTTTCGCAGCTGGGGAACTACCTCGGCGAGCTGAACCCGCACGAACCGCAGCTGCAGCACGACCTCAAGGCACTCACCGAGTTCTCCGGGAACCTGAACTCGTCCGCGCCGGATCTGGTGCAGAGCCTGGACAACCTGAGCACGACCACGCGCACCGTGGTCGACGAGCAGAAGAACCTGTCGAGCCTCTACGGCAATCTCACCACCGCGTCGCAGGACCTCCAGTCGTTCCTGGAGGCCAACTCGCAGAACATCATCAGCCTCGCCGACACCGCACGCCCGACGGCGGAACTGCTGGCCAAGTACTCGCCGGAGTATCCGTGCGTGATCGGCCAGATGGCGAAGATCGTGCCGGAGGTCGACAAGGCGCTGGGCAAGGGCACCCGCGAGCCCGGCCTGCACGCGAAGCTCGAGATCGTGGTGAACCGGGGCGCCTACAAGCCGGGTGAGGAACCGCGGTTCGAGGACAAGCGCGGCCCGCGCTGCTACGACCTGCACCCGGCACCGGACCCGTTCCCGCAGGAGCCGCCGGACGGCCCGTACAAGGACGGCACGAAGCACACCACCGGCCCGAACACCGTGGGCCAGGGCCTGAACCCGGCCAACTTCAAGGCCGACGCCGCCGGCGTCAACGGCGGTGGCGCGGCCGGCGGCAACCCGGCCAACACCGCGGCGGAGAACCAGTTCCTCGGCGCGTTGGTCGGTCCCGAGGTCGGGATGTCGCAGAACCAGTTCCCGGGCTGGGGCTCGCTGCTGGTCGGCCCGCTGTACCGGGGCGCGGAGGTGACGGTCAAATGAGGGGCCTCGCCGCGCCGCTGATCAAGCTGGGCATCTTCCTGGTGGTCACGGTCCTGCTCACCACGATTCTCGGGATCAGCATCGCGAACATCAACACCACCAGCGTCAACGAGTACTCGGCGCGGTTCACCGACGCCACGCAGCTGCTGCCGAACGACGACGTGCGCATCGCCGGCGTCCGGGTCGGCCAGGTCAAGGACATCAAGATCGTCGACAAGCGCCAGGCGGAGGTGGAGTTCGAGGTGGACGCCGGGCGCCGGCTGCCGGCCGGGGTCACCGCGCAGATCAAGTTCCGCAACCTGGTCGGCCAGCGCTACGTCGCGCTCGGTGAGGGCACCGCCGCCTCCGGCGCCATGCTCCGGCCGGGCGAGAGCATCCCGCTCGAACGCACCACGCCGGCACTGGACCTGACCGAGCTGTTCAACGGCTTCAAACCGCTGTTCACCGCGCTCAACCCGGACGACGTGAACAAGCTGTCCTACGAGATCATCCAGGTACTGCAGGGCGAGGGCGGCACGGTGGAGAGCCTGCTGTCGCACACCGCGTCGCTGACCACCACGATCGCGGACAAGGACCAGGTCATCGGTGAGGTCATCGACAACCTCAACACGGTGCTGGACACGGTCAACGCGCACACCCCGCAGCTGAACACGCTGATCGTGAACCTGCAGCAGCTGGTGTCCGGCCTTGCCGCGGACCGCAAGCCGATCGGTGACGCGATCGAAAGCCTCGGCACGCTGGCGGACACCACCGCCGGCCTCCTCGGCGACGCGCGCCAGCCGCTCAAGGACGACATCGCCGCGCTGGGTGACCTGACCACGAAGCTCAACAAGAACGAGCCGGTGGTCGAGCACTTCCTCCAGTTTCTGCCGAAGAAGGTCTCGGCGCTCACACAGACCGCGGACTACGGCTCGTGGTTCAACTTCTACGCCTGCGAGGTCAAGGGGAGCGTCTCCCTGCCGCCGCTGGTCAACCAAGAGGTCAACGTGCCGCTGCTGCCCTCCAACCGGGAGAGGTGCACCGGATGAAGTCCTTCCAGAAGCGCAACCCGATCCCGATCGCGCTGGTCGGCCTCGCGGTGCTGGTGCTCGGCATGATCGCCGCGCTCAACTCCGAGGACCTGCCGGTGATCGGCGGTGGCACGACCTACAGCGCGGAGTTCGCCGAGGCGGCCGGGCTGACCACGGACAACGACGTGCGCGTCGCCGGGGTCAAGGTCGGTGAGGTGTCCGACATCGAGCTGGACGGCGCCAGCGTCAAGGTCTCGTTCAAGGTCAAGGGCGCCTGGCTCGGGAACAAGACGACCGCGGCGATCAAGATCAAGACCCTGCTGGGCCAGAAGTACCTGTCGCTGGATCCGCAGGGCGCCGGTGACCTGAGCCCGGGCAACCCGATCCCGCGGGACCGCACGATGTCCCCCTACGACGTGCTCGACGCCTTCCGAGGGTTGTCCCAGACGGTCGACAACATCGACACCGACCAGCTGGCGCAGAGCTTCGACGCGATCAGCCAGACCTTCGCGAACACGCCGCAGGACGTGAAGGGCACGCTGTCCGGGCTGTCCAAGCTGTCGGACACCATCGCCAAGCGGGACTCGCAGCTGTCGACCCTGCTGGCCAACACCCGCCAGGTGTCGCAGACGCTGGTCGACCGCGACGCCGAGGTGCAGAAGCTGATCACCGACGGCAACAAGCTGCTGGACGAGATCTCCAAGCGTGAGCAGGCGATCCACGCCCTGCTCCAGGGCGCCCGTGACCTGGGCACCCAGCTGCAGGGGCTCGTCGACGACAACGACAAGCAGCTCGACCCGGTGCTCACCCAGCTCGACCAGCTGACCTCGATGCTGCAGCGCAACCAGGACTCGCTGGCACAGGGGCTGGCCAAGTTCGCGCCGTTCATCCGGACCTTCAACAACACCATCGGCACCGGGCATTGGTTCGACAACTACATCTGCGGGCTGGTGCTGCCCTCGTTCGGACCGCTCAACCAGAAGGGGTGTTACGACAAATGACCGACACCCGCTTCGGCCAGTCGCTCACGCGGGGCGTGACCATCGCGATCGTGCTGGCGCTCGCGGTCGCCGGCGGTCTCTGGTGGACGCTCAAGGACGCCGGCCGCCACCACCTGACGGCCTACTTCTCCGGCGCCGTCGGCCTCTACGAGGGCAACAGCGTGCGGATGCTCGGAGTCGACGTGGGCACGGTGACCAAGGTTCAGCCCATGGGCAAGCAGGTGCAGGTGGACGTCGAGTACGACCGCTCGGTACCGGTGCCCGCCGACGCCAAGGCGGTCATCGTGTCACCGTCGCTGGTCAGCGACCGGTACGTGCAGCTCGCCCCGGCCTACACCGGCGGGCCGCGGATCTCCGACGGCGCGGTGATCGGCCTCGACCGCACCGAGGTGCCGCTCGAGGTGGACCAGCTCGCGGCCAGCCTGGCCAAGGTGAGTGAAACCCTCGGTCCGAACGGCGCGAACAAGAACGGTTCGCTGTCGGACCTGCTGAACACCACGGCGAACAACCTGGACGGCAACGGGCAGGCACTGCACGACACGATCACCAAGCTCGGCAAGGCCTCCGGCACGCTGGCCGGGAACAAGGACGACCTGTTCCAGACCGTGCAGAACCTCGGCCGGTTCTCCCAGACGCTGGCCAACAGCGACGGGCAGGTGCACCAGTTCGAGAACCAGCTGGCCGACGTCAGCGGGTTCCTCGCCGGGGAGAAGGACGACCTGGCGGCCACGGTCCAGCAGCTGGGCACGACGCTGCAGTCGGTGCAGGGCTTCATCGAACGCAACCGCGGCCGGTTGAAGTCCAATGTGGACAAGCTGGCCAGTGTGACCAAGGTGCTGGTGGACCAGCGCAGCTCGCTCGCGGAGATCCTGGACATCGCGCCGGTCGCGCTCTCCAACATCGTCGGCGCCTACAACGGCTCGTCCGGCACGCTCGACGCGCGGCCGCTGCTCAACGAGCTGACCCAGCCGCCGCTGGTGATGGCCTGCAGCCTGCTCAAGCAGACCGACGTGACCAAGCAGCTGCTCGGCACGGCCTGTGATTCGATCGCCGGCGTGGTCGACAAGCTGGTTCCGCTGCCTTCGGTGGCCCAGGCACTGCAGGCGATGCAGAACGGCAAGCTGCCGCCACTGCCGCTCCCGTTGCAGGGCCAGGTCTACGGGACGGGGAGCTGACCGTGAAGCGACTGACGAAGCTTTCCGCCGCGGGCATCGTGACCACGGTGTCGGCCCTGCTGCTGAGCGGCTGCGGCTTTTCCGGCATCTACGACGTCCCACTGCCCGGCGGGGCCGACCTCGGCGACCACTCCTACGAGCTGAAGATCCAGTTCCAGGACGTGCTGGACCTGGTGCCGCAGTCCGGGGTCAAGGTCAACGAGGTCCCGGTGGGCCAGGTGAAGTCGATCGGGCTCACGCCGGACGGCTGGCACGCCGAGGTGACCGTGCAGGTCAACGGCGACGTCAAGCTTCCGGCCAACGCGATGGCCAACGTGAAGCAGTCGAGCCTGCTCGGCGAGAAGTACGTGGAGCTGGCCTCGCCCGGTGACGACCAGGGGCAGGGACAGCTCACGAACGGCGCGACCATCCCGCTCGCCCGCACCGGCCGCGACGTCGAGGTCGAAGAGGTGCTCGGCGCGCTGTCGCTGCTGCTCAACGGTGGTGGCGTCGAACAGCTCAACACCATCACCAAGGAGCTCAACAACGCCACCTCCGGCCGGGAGCCGGACATCAAGGCGCTGCTGGACAACGCGAACGAGCTGGTGCGCAACCTCGATCAGCAGTCGGCGAACATCACCCGCGCCCTCGACGGACTCAACCGGCTGTCCATGACGCTGAACGACCAGAAGGACAAGCTGGTCGGCGCGGTGGACAACCTCGGGCCCGGGCTCGGCGTGCTGGAGCAGCAGCGCGGGCAGCTGGTGACGATGCTCAACGCGCTGAACAACCTCTCCGGCGTCGCGACCGACACGGTGAACAAGAGCAAGGCGGACCTGGTGGCCGATCTCAAGGCACTCACCCCGACCCTGCAGAAGCTCGGCGAGGCGGGCAACGACCTGCCGAAGGCGCTGGAGATCCTGCTGACCTTCCCGTTCACCGACCAGGCCTACAACGACGTCAAGGGGGACTACTTCAACCTGTTCCTCGACGTCGATCTGAACCTGAAGGACATCATCGACAACCTCGGCCGCAGCAGGCAGAACGGGCTGGACGGCGTCCTGCCGGTGCCCGGGCTGACCGGCGGAGTCGACGGCACACCGTCGAACCAGCCGCCCCCGTTGCCCATCCCCGGTCAGTCCGGGAACGGGCAGCGGCAGCCGGACGCGAGCGGCGGCCAGGGCGGCGGGCAACCCTCGCGCGGCAGCGGGCTGTCCGGCCTGTTCGGCGTGCTCTCCGGAGGTGCGGGCTGATGCTGGTACGCAGGACGAAGATCCAGCTGGTGGTGTTCGCGCTCATCTCGGTCGTGGCCGTCGTCTACGCGCTGATCCGGTTCGCCGGGCTCGGCCAGGTGTTCGGCAGCAGCGGGTACACCGTGAAGCTCGAGCTGAACGAGTCCGGGGGCATCTTCACCAACGCCGAGGTCACCTACCGCGGGTTCAACATCGGTCGGGTGGGGCAGCTGCGGCTGACCCACGACGGGCTCGAAGCGGAGCTGAACATCGATCCGTCCACCCCGCAGGTGCCCGCGGACCTGGACGTACTGGTGGCGAACCGGTCCGCGGTCGGTGAGCAGTACGTGGACCTGCGGCCGAAACAGGACAAGGGGCCCTATCTGACGGGCGGGTCGGTGATCCCGGCCGCCAAGGCGAGCACCCCGGTCTCCACCGACCGCCTGCTGGGTGACCTGGACTCGCTGGCCGCCTCGGTGCCCACCGAATCGCTGCGGAAGGTGGTCGACGAGTCCTACGACGCGTTCCGCGGCACCGGCGGTGACCTGCAGAAGCTGCTCGACACCGCGCGCAGCTTCACCAGCACCGCGCAGCAGTACCTGCCGCAGACCGTGCAGCTGCTCGACGCCGGCGGCCAGGTGCTGGACACGCAGAACGAGGAAGCGTCGAACTTCGCCGACTTCTCCCAGAACCTGAACCAGCTGTCCGGCACGCTGAAGGACTCCGACGCGGACCTGCGCAAGCTGATCGCCGTCACCCCGCGGGTGGCGAACCAGATCACCGAGGTGGTCAACGAAACCGGTCCCGGGCTGGGCGCGCTGGTGGCCAACCTGCTGACCACGTCGAACCTGCTGGTGACCCGGCAGGACGGGCTGGAACAGGCGCTGGTGACCTATCCGGCGCTGGCCGGCGCGGCTCCGTCGGTGGCACCCGGCGACGGCAGCGCACACCTCGGGCTGGTGCTGAACCTGTTCAACCCGCCCGCCTGCACGAAGGGCTATCTGCCCTACAGCCAGTACCGGCCCGGTTCGGACACCTCGCCGCGACCGGCGGACGAGAACGCCTACTGCGCGGAGCCCAAGGGCAGTCCGATCAACGTGCGTGGTTCGCAGAACGCGCCGTACAACGGGGTGCCGGTGCAGCCGTCGGAGCAGGACATCGCGCAGAACGCGAACCGTCCCGAACAGGAGCTGCAGGACGAGCGAGACGCCCAGGTGCCCGGCGTGGTCGGCAGCCCCGGTGTCTCGTTGAACAGCCTGAACTCGCTACTCGGCGTGAGCTGACCGCGATTTCATGACCGTTACCTACTCTGGAGTGTTATGAGTTCCGACCCAGCCGTCGCCGAGGAGGCGGAGGAAGAGGTGCCGTCCGTCCCGCCGTCGACGGCGAAGCGGAAGCTGCCCGGCTCGCCGCGTGCGTGGCTGTTCGGCACCGGAGCGTTCGCCCTCGCCGCGCTCGTGGTGGCGGTCGTCTTCGGCGCGCTGTGGTGGTCGTCGGCGACCGACGACAGCGCCGACCTCGCGCGGTCGAGGGACGCGGTGATGCAGGCAGGCTCCGCCGCGGTGATGGCCTACACCGAGGTCGACTACCAGCACCTCGACGACTACTTCAAGCAGCAGAAGGACGTGTCCACCTCGGACATGGCCCAGCAGATCGACCAGGCCCGGCCGAACTACTCGAAGGCGCTGACCGACCAGAAGGTCAAGGTCACCACCTCCGTGCAGGACATCGCCGTCGAGGAACTCGACGACCACGAGGGCAAGGCCAGCTTCCTGGCCGCGATCACCACGGACACCGACGCCGGCGGGCAACGCGGTACGAAGGCGCTGCGCCTTGAGGTCTCGATGACCCGCGTCGGCAGCGAATGGAAGCTGTCCGGGATCGACAACGTGCCGCTCGTCGCCGCCGGCCAGTAGCTTCACCGCAGATCGGAGTTCCGCAGTGCCCCCCTCCCGCCGTCAGCCGCCTCGCGGCACCACCCCACCGGCCCGCCGGCCGAAGGTCGCCGGGACACGCAAACCCTCGAACTCGGACCCGGCCCCGGCGCCCAAACCCCGGCCGAGGTCGCGGCTCGCCGACGTGGACCCCACCGAGGTGACCCAGGAGATCCGCCTCACCGGCGACCCCCGCGCACGCCGGGCAGAGCCGGTTTCCCCGCCGGTTACCGAGTCTCCGGCGGGTCCGGAGGCCGGGGAAACCGCCGAAGCGACCACGGGCGTCGAGGAAGCCGAGGCCGGCGAGACCGTCGACGCTGCGGAGGCTTCGGAGACTGCCGAGGCTTCCGAGGTCGACGCGCTCACCGGGGAGACGGTCGAGAAGCCGTCTGCCGGGTTCCGGCCCAGCCCGCGGCGCAAGCAGCGGGACACGGGCCGGGCGAAGCCCGCCGACGTCGACGAGGCGGAGACGAGGGCACGGGCCGAGGCCGGCGCCGAGGATGACTCCCCGCGAGAGTCCGCGGCGAGCCGCACCAAGGTGTACGCCTGCGTACTGCTGATCGTCGGGCTGGTGCTCGCCGCGGCGGCGGTGATCTTCAACATCCAGTACCAGAACGTCTCGGCCTCGACCAGCAACACCGCGCTGCTCGACGTGGCCAAGACCGCGCAGGTGAAGGACGCGGTCTCGAAGGCGACCGAATCGCTGTTCTCCTACGACTACAACAACATCAAGAAGACCGAGGACGCGGCCAACACGCTGCTGGCCAACGACGAGGTCAAGAACCGCTACAACGCGCTGATGGGCCAGGTGAAGAAGCTCGCCCCGCAGCAGAAGATGGTGGTGACCTGCAAGGTCAGCCGTGCCGCGGTGATCCGCATCGACGGCGACCTCGCCAGGGTGATGGTGTTCGTCGACCAGACCTCCACGCGCGCGGACACCAAGGACACCGCCGCGGGGACCGCCCAGTTGCACGTCGACGCGCAGCTGCAGGGTGACACGTGGAAGATCACCGATCTCGACACCTACAAGGCAGCGCAGGCCCCGGGCGCCGCGTCCCCGTCGGCCCCGGCCTCGTCCGGCGCCGCTTCGTCCCCGGCCGCACCGCCGTCGAAGTAGCCTCCCGGCACGCCTGAACCAAGTCCGTGAGGGCCACCTTCAGGGAATCTAGTTCCCTGAAGGTGGCCTTCACGACTGTCGGACCACGCGCGAGGGGGTCAGCAGAGGGAGTGCAGGGCGGTACGCAGTGCGTTCCGGTGCAGGGCGTCCAGCCGGTCCAGTACGACCGCGGAGACTGCGGCCTCGGCGGCGGACACGCGGCAGGCGATCGAGGCGTCCCGCGCGGGCTCGGTGGCCACCAGCTGGTCGAGCAGGCGGGTGGTGAGCGCGTCCAGCTCCTCGCGGATCACCGCGAGGTCCGGCCGGGTCGTCGGCGCCTCGCCGGGGTGCGCGGTCCAGCGGGCGAACAGGCCCCGCTGCACGACCTTGCTCGCCTCGATCTGGTCGCGGAAGAACCGCGCGGTGCGCTCCGGGTCGATGCCGAGCGCGCCGGCCCGCTCCCGTACTTCCGCCAGCTCCTGCTCCTCGCGGGCGGGATCGTCGATGGGCTTGCCGGTGCCGAACTTGGCCGCAGCCACCTCGTCGCCCACGAACAGCCGCTCGACCACCAGATCGGTGAGCGGTCCGAGCCGCCCGGCCGCCGCCGCGGCCGGCGCGGGCTGCCGCGGCGCCGCCATGGCCTCTCCGCCGAGACTCAGCGCCGCGAGCACGAGCGCGGTGAGCACGGGGACGCGAAGCTTCATGGGCACTCCTGTCGGTGACCGGTGGCCGGGACCGCTGCGTGCCCGGGCGGAGCCGATGCTACCGGGGAACAAACCGGTCGACGCCGGAACTCCGGGGCCGCGAGGTGTCCGGTTTCCCGCGTGGCGAACAGGTCCACGGGGCACCGGGCACCCGGGACCCGGACACCACTCCCGGTGGGTCGCGGGATTTCGCAGGTAGCCGTCCCCGGCCGGGTTGTCCACCCCTGCCGGTCACCCTCCGCGCTGTCCCTCTCGACGCTGCGCCAACCGGCGGGACCACCGTGTGGCATCTTGACTCTCGCGCGCCGTGGGTTCAGGCTTACTGCCAACGGTTCCGGCCGGGGAGCGCGACCCTTGCGGGAGGGGCGCGAAACCGGGGGAGCCGGAGGCTGGAAGGTACTACCGGAAACGCCGCGTGACAGGCTGGGCCCCCTCGTGTGCGCCCCCTGGACAGACCGCGTCGTTCGGGCTAGACTGCCTCTTTGCGCTGCCCTCTTTCAGGCTGCCCGGAGCCGGTAGTTAGGATAGTGGGCACACGGCACCCCTGACAGTCCGCGACAGCTGTTGCCATCGCGGCTGCTCACCGCTCATTGTCCCCGGAAGGACGCATCTTGGCAGTCTCTCCCGCGAACCAGGCCACTGCTGCGACCACCTCGGCTGAACCCCGCTCGCAGGCCTCGGGCATCCCCGGAGCGCCCCAGCGGGTCTCCTTCGCAAAGATTCGCGAACCCCTCTCCACTCCCAACCTGCTGGACGTGCAGCTCCAGTCGTTCCAGTGGTTCACCGGCGACGAGGCGTGGTTCGAGCGCCGCGTCAACGACGGTGAAGAGAACCCGGTCGGCGGCCTGGAAGAGGTCCTCAACGAGATCTCGCCGATCGAGGACTTCTCCGGCTCGATGTCGCTGTCCTTCTCCGCCCCGCGCTTCGACGAGGTCAAGGCCTCGATCGAGGAGTGCAAGGACAAGGACATGACGTACGCGGCGCCGCTGTTCGTCACCGCCGAGTTCGTCAACAACAACACCGGCGAGATCAAGAGCCAGACGGTCTTCCTCGGTGACTTCCCGGTGATGACCGACAAGGGCACCTTCATCATCAACGGGACCGAGCGGGTCGTCGTGTCCCAGCTGGTGCGTTCCCCGGGCGTGTACTTCGACAGCAGTGTCGACAAGACGACCGACAAGGACGTCTTCAGCGTGCGCGTCATCCCGAGCCGCGGCGCGTGGCTCGAGTTCGACGTCGACAAGCGCGACACCGTCGGCGTGCGCATCGACCGCAAGCGCCGCCAGCCGGTCACCGTGCTGCTGAAGGCGCTGGGCTGGACCACCGAGGCGATCCGCGAGCGCTTCTCCTTCTCCGAGACGCTGCTGGCCACCCTCGAGAAGGACCACACCGCGGGCACCGACGAGGCGCTGCTGGACATCTACCGCAAGCTGCGCCCGGGCGAGCCGCCCACGAAGGAGAGCGCGCAGACGCTGCTGGAGAACCTGTTCTTCAAGCCGAAGCGCTACGACCTTGCCAAGGTCGGCCGCTACAAGACGAACAAGAAGCTCGGCCTCGACGCGCCGTACGACACCGGCACGCTGACCGAGGAGGACATCGTCTCGGCCATCGAGTACCTGGTCCGGCTGCACGCCGGCGAGGACCGGATGACCAGCTCGGCGGGCGTCGAGGTGCCGGTCGAGACCGACGACATCGACCACTTCGGCAACCGTCGCCTGCGCACCGTCGGCGAGCTGATCCAGAACCAGATCCGGGTCGGCCTCTCCCGCACCGAGCGCGTCGTGCGTGAGCGCATGACGACCCAGGACGTCGAGGCGATCACGCCGCAGACCCTGATCAACATCCGCCCGATCGGTGCGGCGATCAAGGAGTTCTTCGGCACCTCGCAGCTGTCGCAGTTCATGGACCAGAACAACCCGCTGTCCGGCCTGACCCACAAGCGCCGCCTCTCCGCGCTGGGCCCCGGCGGTCTGTCCCGTGAGCGGGCCGGCATGGAGGTTCGCGACGTCCACCCGTCGCACTACGGCCGGATGTGCCCGATCGAGACGCCGGAAGGCCCGAACATCGGCCTGATCGGCTCGCTGTGCTCCTACGCGCGGGTCAACCCGTTCGGCTTCATCGAGACGCCGTACCGCAAGGTGGTCGAGGGCCGGGTCACCGACCAGGTCGACTACCTCACCGCGGACGAGGAGGACCGGTACGTCAAGGCGCAGGCCAACGCGCCGCTGACCGACGACGGGCACTTCGAGGAGAACAAGGTCCTCGGCCGGCGCAAGGGCGGCGAGGTCGAGCTGATCGACCCGCTCGAGATCGACTACATGGACGTGTCGCCGCGGCAGATGGTTTCCGTCGCCACCGCGATGATCCCGTTCCTGGAGCACGACGACGCGAACCGCGCGCTGATGGGCGCGAACATGCAGCGGCAGGCGGTGCCGCTGCTGCGCAACCAGTCGCCGTACGTGGGCACCGGCGTGGAGCTGCGTGCCGCGGTCGACGCCGGCGACGTGCTGGTGGCCGAGCAGGCCGGCGTGGTCGAGGAGCTGTCCGCGGACATCATCTCGATCATGCACGACGACGGCACCCGCAAGAGCTACGGACTGTACAAGTTCCGCCGCTCCAACCACGGCACCTGCTTCAACCACCGGCCGGTCGTCAACGAGGGCGACCGGGTCGAGCAGGGTCAGGTCATCGCCGATGGCCCGTCCACCGAGAACGGTGAGATGGCGCTCGGCAAGAACCTGCTCGTGGCGGTCATGCCGTGGGAGGGCCACAACTACGAGGACGCGATCATCCTCTCCGAGCGCCTGGTGCAGGACGACGTGCTCACGTCGATCCACATCGAGGAGCACGAGATCGACGCCCGCGACACCAAGCTGGGCGCCGAGGAGATCACCCGGGACATCCCGAACGTCTCCGAGGAGGTGCTGGCCGACCTCGACGAGCGCGGCATCATCCGGATCGGTGCCGAGGTCCGCGACGGCGACATCCTGGTCGGCAAGGTCACGCCGAAGGGCGAGACCGAGCTGACCCCGGAGGAGCGCCTGCTCCGTGCGATCTTCGGCGAGAAGGCGCGCGAGGTCCGCGACACGTCGCTGAAGGTGCCGCACGGCGAGACCGGCAAGGTCATCGGCATCCGGGTGTTCTCCCGCGAGGACGACGACGAGCTGCCCCCGGGCGTCAACGAGCTGGTCCGCGTCTACGTGGCGCAGAAGCGCAAGATCCAGCCGGGCGACAAGCTCGCCGGCCGGCACGGCAACAAGGGCGTCATCGGCAAGATCCTGCCGGTCGAGGACATGCCGTTCATGGAGGACGGCACCCCGGCCGACATCATCCTGAACACCCACGGTGTGCCGCGCCGGATGAACATCGGCCAGATCCTCGAGCTGCACCTGGGCTGGCTGGCCTCGCAGGGCTGGACGATCGAGGGCAACCCGGACTGGGCGAAGAACCTTTCGCCCGAGCTGCGTGACGTCGCGCCGAACACGAACACCGCGACCCCGGTGTTCGACGGCGCGAAGGAAGAGGAGCTCACCGGGCTGCTGGGTGCGACCAAGCCGAACCGCGACGGCGAGCGCATGGTCAAGGAGAACGGCAAGGCCACGCTGTTCGACGGCCGCTCCGGCGAGCCGTACCCGTACCCGGTGTCGGTCGGCTACATGTACATCCTGAAGCTGCACCACCTGGTCGACGACAAGATCCACGCCCGCTCCACCGGTCCGTACTCGATGATCACCCAGCAGCCGCTGGGTGGTAAGGCGCAGTTCGGTGGCCAGCGCTTCGGTGAGATGGAGTGCTGGGCGATGCAGGCCTACGGCGCGGCCTACACGCTGCAGGAGCTGCTCACGATCAAGTCGGACGACGTGGTCGGCCGCGTCAAGGTGTACGAGGCCATCGTCAAGGGGGAGAACATCCCCGAGCCGGGTATCCCGGAGTCGTTCAAGGTGCTCCTCAAGGAGCTCCAGTCGCTGTGCCTGAACGTCGAGGTGCTCTCCAGCGACGGTGCGGCGATCGAGATGCGCGATTCCGACGACGAGGACCTCGAGCGTGCCGCGGCGAACCTCGGCATCAACCTGTCCCGCAACGAGTCGCCCTCGGTGGACGACGTCGTGCACTAGTCCGGTGTCGAGCGGGGACCTGCCTCCCGTGGGTTCCCGCTCCACCGCCGACCCCCCTCTAGCCGATTCAACCCCAAGGGGATTTCCACGTGCTGGACGTCAACTTCTTCGATGAGCTCCGCATTGGACTGGCCACCGCTGACGACATCCGTCAGTGGTCCTTCGGTGAGGTCAAGAAGCCGGAGACCATCAACTACCGCACGCTCAAGCCCGAGAAGGACGGCCTCTTCTGCGAGAAGATCTTCGGCCCGACCCGGGACTGGGAGTGCTACTGCGGCAAGTACAAGCGTGTCCGGTTCAAGGGCATCATCTGTGAGCGCTGCGGCGTCGAGGTGACCCGTGCCAAGGTGCGCCGTGAGCGGATGGGCCACATCGAGCTGGCCGCCCCGGTCACCCACATCTGGTACTTCAAGGGTGTTCCCTCCCGCCTGGGCTACCTGCTGGACCTGGCGCCGAAGGATCTCGAGAAGATCATCTACTTCGCCGCCTACGTCATCACCGGCGTGAACACCGAGCTGCGGCACAACGACCTGCCGACGCTCGAGAACGAGATCGGTGTCGAGCGCAAGAACCTCGAGACCAAGCGCGACACCGACATCGAGACGCGGGCGCAGAAGCTGGAAGCCGATCTGGCCGAGCTGGAGGCCGAGGGCGCCAAGTCCGACGTGCGCCGGAAGGTCAAGGAGGGCGGCGAGCGCGAGATGCGCCAGCTGCGCGACCGCGCCGGCCGTGAGCTCGACCGTCTCGAGGAGGTCTGGACGACCTTCACGAAGCTCGAGCCGCGCCAGCTGATCGCCGACGAGCTGCTCTACCGCGAGCTGATCGACCGCTACGGCGAGTACTTCACCGGCGGCATGGGCGCGGAGGCCATCCAGAAGCTGGCCACCGAGTTCGACGTCGCCGCGGAGGCCGACAGCCTGCGCGACACCATCCGCAACGGCAAGGGGCAGAAGAAGCTCCGCGCGCTGAAGCGGCTCAAGGTCGTCGCCGCGTTCCAGGCGACCGGCAACGACCCGCGCGGCATGGTGCTGGACGCCGTCCCGGTCATCCCGCCGGACCTGCGCCCGATGGTGCAGCTCGACGGTGGCCGCTTCGCCACCTCGGACCTGAACGACCTGTACCGCCGGGTGATCAACCGGAACAACCGGCTCAAGCGGCTGATCGACCTCGGCGCGCCCGAGATCATCGTGAACAACGAGAAGCGGATGCTGCAGGAGGCCGTCGACGCGCTGTTCGACAACGGCCGCCGCGGGCGTCCGGTCACCGGCCCGGGCAACCGGCCGCTGAAGTCGCTGTCCGACCTGCTCAAGGGCAAGCAGGGCCGGTTCCGCCAGAACCTGCTCGGCAAGCGCGTGGACTACTCGGGCCGTTCGGTCATCATCGTCGGGCCGCAGCTGAAGCTGCACCAGTGCGGTCTGCCGAAGGACATGGCGCTCGAGCTGTTCAAGCCGTTCGTGATGAAGCGGCTGGTCGACCTGAACCACGCGCAGAACATCAAGTCCGCCAAGCGGATGGTGGAGCGTTCGCGCCCGCAGGTGTGGGACGTGCTGGAAGAGGTCATCACCGGCCACCCGGTGATGCTCAACCGCGCGCCGACCCTGCACCGCCTCGGCATCCAGGCCTTCGAGCCACAGCTGGTGGAAGGCAAGGCCATCCAGCTGCACCCGCTGGTCTGCGAGGCCTTCAACGCGGACTTCGACGGTGACCAGATGGCGGTGCACCTGCCGCTGTCGTCCGAGGCGCAGGCCGAGGCCCGGATCCTGATGCTGTCGGCGAACAACATCCTGTCGCCGGCTTCGGGCCGTCCGCTGGCCATGCCGCGGCTGGACATGGTCACCGGTCTGTTCCACCTGACCCGGCTGAACGAGAACGCCGAGGGCGCGGGCAACGCGTACTCCTCGCCGGCCGAGGCGATCATGGCGTTCGACCTCAAGGCGCTGAGTTTGCACGCCCCGATCAAGATCCGCGTCACCGACCGCCAGCCGGCCAAGGCCGACGAGGCGCGGCTGGCCGAGGCGGGCTGGGAACCGGGCAAGACCTGGCTGGCCGAGACCACCCTGGGCCGAGTGCTGTTCAACGACCTGCTGCCGGCGGACTACCCGTTCGTGAACGAGCCGATGCCGAAGAAGCGGCAGGCCGCGATCGTGAACGACCTCGCCGAGCGGTATTCGATGACGCAGGTCGCGCAGACCCTGGACAAGCTGAAGGACGCCGGCTTCTTCTGGGCGACCCGGTCCGGCGTCACCGTGGCGATCTCGGACGTGCTGACCCCGGTCGGCAAGAAGGCCATCCTCGACGAGTACGAGGGCAAGGCCGACCAGGTCGAGAAGCGCTACCAGCGTGGTCAGCTGTCGCACACCGAGCGCAACAACGAGCTCGTCAAGGTGTGGACGCAGGCCACCGAAGAAGTGCACAAGATCATGGAGACCGCACTGCCGGACGACAACCCGATCGCGATGATCGTGAAGTCCGGTGCGGCGGGCAACATGACGCAGGTCCGGTCGCTGGCCGGGATGCGTGGCCTGGTGTCGAACCCGAAGGGTGAGTACATCCCGCGGCCGATCAAGGCGAACTTCCGCGAGGGCCTGTCCGTGGCGGAGTACTTCATCGCCACGCACGGTGCCCGGAAGGGCCTGGCGGACACCGCGCTGCGGACTGCCGACTCGGGTTACCTGACCCGGCGTCTGGTGGACGTGTCGCAGGACGTCATCGTCCGCGAGGTCGACTGCGGCACCACCCGCGGTATCTCGATGCCGGTCGGCGAGGACGTCGGCGACGGCAAGGTGCTGCGTGACCAGCACGTGGAGACCAGCGTGTACGCGCGGTGCCTCGCCACGGACGCGGTGGACGCCAAGGGCAACGTCGTGCTCAACGCGGGTGACGACGTGGGTGACCCGGCCATCGAGAAGCTGCTTTCCAGCGGTATCTCGAAGGTCAAGGTCCGCTCGGTGCTGACCTGCGAGTCGGCGGTCGGCGTGTGCGCGACCTGCTACGGCCGTTCGATGGCGACGGGCCAGCTCGTCGACGTCGGCGAGGCCGTGGGCATCGTCGCCGCCCAGTCGATCGGTGAGCCGGGTACGCAGCTGACGATGCGTACCTTCCACCAGGGTGGTGTGGCCGGTGACGACATCACGACCGGTCTGCCCCGGGTCACCGAGCTCTTCGAGGCTCGCGTGCCGAAGGGCAAGGCGCCGATCGCGGACGTCGACGGCCGGGTGCGGATCGAGGAGAGCGAGCGGTTCTGGAAGATCACCCTGATCCCGGACGACGGGTCGGAGGAGATCGTCTTCGACAAGCTGTCCAAGCGGCAGCGGCTCGCCAACACCCCGAACGGCCCGCTGGGCGACGGTGACCACGTCGCGGTCGGGCAGCAGCTGCTCGAGGGCACGCCGGACCCGCACGAGGTGCTGCGTGTGATGGGCCCGCGGGAGGCGCAGATGCACCTCACCGACGAGGTCCAGAAGGTGTACCGGGCGCAGGGTGTGTCGATCCACGACAAGCACATCGAGGTCATCGTGCGGCAGATGCTGCGCCGCGTGACGATCATCGACTCCGGGGCCACCGACTTCCTGCCGGGCGAGCTGCCCGAGCGGACGAAGTTCGAGGCCACGAACCGTGCCGCGGTCGCCGAGGGTGGTGACCCGGCCTCGGGTCGCCCGGTGCTGATGGGGATCACGAAGGCGTCGCTGACCACGGATTCGTGGCTGTCGGCGGCCTCGTTCCAGGAGACCACGCGAGTGCTGACCGACGCGGCCATCAACGGTCGCAGCGACAAGCTCGTGGGCCTCAAGGAGAACGTGATCATCGGTAAGCTGATCCCGGCCGGTACGGGGATCAACCGCTACCGCAACATCCAGGTGCAGCCGACCGAGGAGGCCCGGGTCGCCGCGTACGCGATCCCGTCCTACGACGACGGTTACTACACGCCGGACGTGTTCGGTTCGGGCACCGGTGCCGCGGTTCCGCTGGACGACTACGACTTCGGTCGCGACTTCCGCTGAACCCGCGATAGCTGAACAGCAGAGCGCCCCTGGCCACCTCGGCCAGGGGCGCTCTGCTGTGTTCCACGGGTTTTACCTGCCGGATGGACTGACCGGCCAGGTCAAGCGAACGCAGGAGGGTCAGGCAGCGACGGTGCTTTCGCGCTGCTTGCGAACCCTCCGTGGCGGGCGTGGCCAGTAGGTCCGCCGGGCCAGGTAGACCCCGGCGAGGGGGAAGAGCAAGGTCACCAGGAAGTCGAGTATCGGGTAGGTCCACGCACCGCTCTGGTAGCCCGGGTTTCCCCAGAATGGCCCCACCGCGATCTCGACCACGTCACCCCGGCTGGGCAGGTCGCCGCTCCAGTCCGCCGAGGTTTCCCGGACCGAGCCGTCCTCCACGTAGGTGCCTTGCACCGATGGCCGGTCGGTGGAGCAGGAGAAACCGCCGGTCGTGCTCACGCAGTGCCGGGCGCTGCCGCCGCTGATGTTCGTGACGGTCAGCTGCGCGTGTGGGGCCAGCCCGGTCAGCACCGCTGCCGAATTGGTCAGCGTGCCGAGGCCAAGGGCCACCATCCCGAGCATGATTAGGGAGCGCAGGGTCAGCGAGATCGAGGTCAGCGGTTGCCGGTCGGCGGCCTCCCGGCGACGGTTCACCGGGGTGCGCACGAAGCCGCCACGCCTGCCGAACCAGCCGTAGTAGCTGGTGTCGGACCGGGCGGCGAGCGCGCCGTACGCACGGTCTCCGCCCCATACCTCCCACACTGGGGCCGGGATCACCGCGGCCAGCATCGCGAGCCTGCGGGCGTTGCCGAACATCCGGTCTTCGGTCAGCCCACCCGTGTCCGTGGTCCACATCGCGTCGCCGAAGATCGCGAACTGGTGCACGCGGAACCACAGGTCGTTCATGATCATCTCGCGGCATTCGCCGGTCAGCACCGCGGCGGCGAACTCCGGATCGGAGGTGTAGACGGAGAACCGGCGGTCGAATTCCGGATCGACCTCGTGACTGTGCAGGGTGGTGTCCGGTCGCAGCCAGCCGAACTGGTTGCGGACGATCCGGGCGTCTTCCAGCGGAGTGAAGAACTCCGGCTCGAACGCCTTGGTGTTCGGGGAGATCGTCAGCGCGGGCAGCTGCGGAATGCGCAGCTCGACGACCGAGTTGATCGAGTCGATTTCTTCGGCCAGCTTGCTGAGGAACGCGAACTTCCCGCCTTCCTGCGGTGGCTCGGTCGAGTACTCCATGCCCAGCAGCCGGTGGCCCCGGTGCTCGAACTCGACCGTCCTGCGCCGGGGCCCGGGGTCGGGATGGTCGAGCGGTACCGCACGGCCGCGGTGCGGCAGGAGCCCGAAGCTCGGTTCGGCGGCCGCGGACAGGCGCTTGATCCAGCGCTGCTGCTGCCAGCCGCGTCCGACGATCAGCGCCACGACAACCAGCACGATCGCCAGGCACAGTGCCGGTGACAGCAAGCTGTCGGCGCCGGCCGCCAGCCAGTACAGAGTGGTTCCGGCGACCGCGATCCCGCAGAGCGCGTAGCAGATCGCTGCGGCGACCGGACCCCGCGCTTCGGATCGCCCGGCGATCCACAACAGGACGAAACTCAGCAGATAGCCGCCGACGACGGCCCAGGGGCCGAGCAGGTCTTCCATGCGGCGACCCTACTGTTCCATGTCGAGGTTCTCGCGAGTCTCCTCCGTCGAGTGGTGCCCGGCCTCGTCGCTCGCCTCGCCCGCCGTGGTCAGGTCCTTGGTGTTGTCATAAGCCTTGCCACCCATGTCGAACGCGGCCTTGCCGGTGGCCTGGAGCCGGGCGCCGAAGCCTTCGGCCGTACCGAGCAGACCGGTGATCACCTTGTCCGCGCCAGGCGTCACCCGGGTGCCGCCCGGGGTGAGCCCGGATCCTCCGTGCCGGCGCGGGAATCGATGCCCTTGATACCTCGCAGAACGCCGTTACGGCTTCGATTGTTCCGCGGGTTCGCCAGTCAGTTGCAGGTTTCGCTGCTTGCGCTGCTTGCGGGCGCGCCGTGACGGGCGCGGCAGGTAGGTACGCCGGGCGAGGTAGAGGCCGAGGAACGGCAGGACCAGGGTGAGCAGGAAATCGGTGACCGCGTAGGTCCGGTCGTCGACTTGGTAGCCCGGGTGCCCCCACAGCGGGCCCACCATGATTTCGACGACGTCGCCCTGGCTCGGCAGATCGCCGAACCAGTCGGCCGAGACCTCCCGCACCGAGCCGTCCTCCTCGTAGGTTCCGCGCAGGGTGGCCCGATCGGTGCTGCAGGAGAGCCCGCTGGTGGTGCTGACGCAATGGCGGTTGCCGCGCGCGCTGGTGTTGGTGACGGTCAGTTGCACGTGCGGGGCCAGCCCGGTGATTGCGGCCGCCGAGTTGACCACCGGGCCGAAGCCCGTGACCACCAGTGCCAGTGCGATCAGTGAACGGACGGTCACCGAGACCGAGGTGAGCGGCTGCTGGTCGGCGGCCTCCCGGCGGTGGTTCACCGGGGTACGCACGAAACCGCCGCGGTTGCCGGACCAGGAGTAGTAATCGGTACCGGCTCGGGTGCTGAGCGTGTGAAACTCCCGGTCTCCGGCCCACCTTTCCCACACCGTGGCGGGTACGGTGGCGGCCAGTATCGCGAGCCGGCGGGAGTTGTCGAACATCCGGTCTTCGGTCAACCCGCCGGTGTCGGTGGTCCACATCGCATCACCGTGGAAGGCGACGTGGTGCACCCGGAACCACAGGTCGGTCATGACCATCTCGCGGACGTCGCCGGCGAGCACCGCGGCGGCGAACTCGGGGTCCGAAGTGGACACCGAAAACCGGCGATCGAACTCCGGATCGACCTTGAACTCCTGCATGGTCGTGTCCGGCTGCAGCCAGCCGAACGCGTTGCGGACGATCCGGGCGTCCTCGAGCGGGGTGAAGTGCTCCGGTTCGAGCGCCTTGGTCAGGGGCGAGATCATCAATGCCGGCACGGACGGGATGCGCAGCTGGACCGCCGAGTTGATCGAGTCGATCTCTTCGGCCACCCGGGAAACCCCGGCGAAGGCTTCTTCCCCGCGCGGTGGCTGGATCGAGTACTCGATGCCCAGCAGCCGGTGGCCCTGGTGGTCGAATTCGACCGTCGCCCGCCGAGGCCAGGGGTCCGGATGGTCGAGTGGCACCGCGAGGCCCATCCGCGGCAGGACGCCGAACGTCGGCTCGGCGACGCCGCCGAGGCGCTTGATCCAGTTCCGTTGGTGCCAGCCACGCCAGGCGATCAGGGCCGTCACGGCGAGTGGGAACACGAACCACAGCAGCTGCGGCACTGCACTGTCGGCACCCACCGAAAACCAGTACAGCGTGGTCTCGGAGAGGACGATCCCGCTGATCGCGTAGCAGACCGCGGACATCGTCCGGCTCTTGCGCTCGGTCCAGCCGGCGATCCAGAGCAGCACGAAGGCGAGCGCGTAGCCGCCGAGGATGGCCCAGGGCCCGAGCACGTCGTCCATCCGGCGACCCTACTGGCCCATGTCCAGGTTCTCGCGGGTCTCCTGTGCGCTGTGATTCCCGGAGTCGTCACTGGCCTCCTCCGAACCGGTGAGGTCCCTGGTGTTGCTGATCATCTTGTCGGCGGCATCGAACCCGGCCCTGCCGGCGTACGCCGAGCCCTTGCCCAGGTCGCTGGGGTTCACGCCGAATGCCTGCTTGAGCGTCTCGCCCGGGGCGTTCTTGAGCGTGTCGAGTGCGGCGTCGCCGAAGGTTTTCGCCTTGGTCTTGGTGGCATTGGCGATCGCACCGGTGAGTGCTCTCTCTTCGCCGGGAGTCACCATCCGGCCGGTGCGGCTGAGCTTGGAACCCTGCTTGATCAGGTCGTCGGTCCACTTCGCCAGGAAGGTCGCGAACTTCTCCAGCAGCTGGCCGAGCTTGCCGAGATGCCTGGTTACCTTGCTCACCACGCCGGCCACCTTCGCGACCGACGCGGTCATCGCGGCGGCGACGGACGTGCCGACGCTGACGACGGAAGCGGCGAGGGCGGGCAGCCAGAGGTAGATCAGCCAGCTGACCAGCTCGGAGATGATGGCTTTGACAACCTCCTCGATGACGGTCATCACCATCGACCACATCTGCAGGGTCTCGGCGACCGCGCCGGCGCTCGAGCCGATGCCCCTGATGCCATCGGCGAACTGGGCCAGCGCCTTCTTGGCAGCTTCGCCACCTTCGCCCTGCCAGTCCTTGAGCGCTTCGTCACCGGTCTTGACGAAGTCGTCGGCCAGCGTGACGAAACCCTTGCCGATCTCGACGAAGTTCCCGGAGGCGGTCTTGAGCGAAGGACCGTCGCCGGTCACGAAGTGCAGCGCGTCCTGGAGCGGCTGGATCAGCTCGATCAGCATGTTCAGACCGCTGCTGACCAGGGAGCCGATCGGGTCGAGCGCGAAACTCGCGACGTCCACGGCTGCGCCGGCGACGAATGCGGCACCTTCCTGCACCAGCTGGCCACTGGCGGCGACAATGTCGCCGGCGTCCTCCGCCGACTCGATATTTTCTTTCGCTCCGGCGATCGTGCTGACGGCCTTGCCTAGGACCGGCGCCTTCTTCGCCGCATCGAGCGCGTTCTGCCCGAGGCTGTCGTCGTAGCTTTTGATGTCGTCCTTGATGCCGTCCGCGACGCTGTCCTGTCCCATTCTGTCCCCTGCTCAGCGTGGTCCGTCGATCTTGGCGTCGAACTTGCCGAGCGTCATGACCGTGTCCTGCTCGTGGCCGTCGTAGATCTCGGCGGCCTGGTTCATCTTGGCGCTGAACGCGTCCACCCCGGACTTCATCGCCTCCAGCAGTTCACGCAGCTCGTCGAGCTTGCTCGTGTAGGTCTGCTTGACGGCGAGCCCGATCAGTCCCCACGACTTGTCGGTCACGTCGGCCTGGTTGACCAGGTTGCCGAACTTGCCTGCCTCGGTCTTGTAGTTCTCGAGGGTGCTGGCGTAAGTGCGCAGGGCGGGGACATCGACGGTGTGACCGCCGTTGGTCGGGCTCATCGCTGGTCACCTCGGTTGAACAGGTCCTGGTTCTGGAAGTAGCCGTCGTCGTCGTCGGTTTCCGGGGCGGGGCGGCGGGGGCGGGGCCGTGCGGACGGGGCCGGTGGGGCGGGCGGGGCCGGTGGCGCCGGCGGGCCAGGCCGTGCGGGTGGCGCCGGCGGGGCGGGCATGGCTGGCGGTGGGGGAGCGTCCCGGCGGAGGACGTCGTCGTGGCTGAATTCCGCGGGTGGCGGGGCCGGTGCGGCCTGGGCGGTCAGCGCCTCGGCTGTGGTGCCCAGTGCTTCGGCCTGCGCTTCCAGGACCTGCGCCGAGACGTCGATGCCGAATGCCTCGCCCACGGCCGCGTCGACGATGCCTGCCTGCTGCCTGGTCGCCTCGGCGACGGCCTGGTGCAGGGTCTTGAGGATGGTCGACGCCAGCTGCTGCGGCGGATGGCGCAGCGCGTCGGCGGTCAACCGGAGGTCCTTGACCGAACCGCTCGGGCCGGCCACCACGGTGACCGACCGGTCCGGGGACTGCGCCTGCGCCTCCAGGTCGGCCAGTTCCTGCTGCATGTCGCCGACCTTGGCGAACTGCGTCTCCGCCTTCTTGATCTTGGCCTGGAACTTGTCGAACTCGGCGACCAGGCGATCCATCTCTGCCGACACGTCGGTCCCCTCACTTGCCGTGCTGCGGGTGCTGATGTGGGGATTATGCCGGTTCGGTCCGATTCCCGCCCCGAATCCCGGCACATTCCGCCCGCGTTCTGTCGGATGCCGCGTACGGTGGGTTCCCGGTTTTCAGTAACGAAACGGTCACGAACATTACGGCGGGCCGGACCGTGGATTCCGACGGTGGTGACTGTCCGTGATGCGTCCGAACGGCCCAGTGCAGGTCAGCGGACGCCGGGCGGGAAAACCTCACGCAACTCCGGTCCAGGGAATGGGACGGTCACCCCTTTGGCCGGTGCCCACCCGTTCTGGACCGGATTGACACTAAGTCCGGTTCGCCCGCAGTATTCCGCGCATGTCCTCTCCGATTCCCCTCGTGTGCCGTCGGCACGTCGATCTGCGGCACCAGGCCAGTGCCTTGTGTAGGGATTCCTGAGGTTTTCGCCTGCCGCGGCTCGGCGGCAGATTCCTGCTGTCCCGCAACGGTTCTGCCCGGAGCGGGTCGATGCTTCCCCGGCTTCGTCGGGGCCTTTCGCGCTGCGCGGCGAAAAACGGGGAAAGAAGTGCCGGGGCGGCGCTTCGGACGAAAAAAGAACAGGGAGACACAATGCGATTCAGCTCCACCTCGGGGGCATTGCCCCGATGGCGGAAAGTGCTGACCGTCGCGGGTGCGCTGGCGCTCGCGATCGGCGCGGTGACCTACACCGGGTCCACCACGAGTGCCTACGCCGACGTGCAGGTGGTCACCGACGCCAAGACCGCGTCCGACGGCAAGCAGTACTGGGTGCAGAACCACTTGGTGTCGAAGGATCTCACCGCGGAGTCACGCGCGGACGGCGGCACACCGAAGAAGTGGCTGCTGGTCTGGGCGGGTGACGAGAACATCGCGGACACCGCGGTCAAGGACGTCAAGAACCTGCCGGGTTCGCTCGGCGGTGGACTGGGCAAGGTGAAGAACGCCTTGCCGGGCCCCGATTTCCTCGCCGTGATCGACGCGACGCAGGGTTCGCCGACCTACGGGAAGGTGGTGAACACCGCGACCGTCGGCCCGCTCGTGGAGAACGAGCCGCACCACATGCAGTACGTGTGGCACAAGGGCGACACGATCTACGCCGGCGCGCTGTTCGCCGCGGCCACCTACGCCTTCGACGTCAGTGCGTTGCCCCAGCTGAAGCTCAAGGGCGTGAGCCTGCCGACGCAGACGCTCGGCGGTTCGGTGCCCGACGCGTACTGGGTGCTCAACGACGGCACGGCGTACGGCACGTACATGGGTGGCCCGGTGGTCCCGGGCCCCTACACCTACCAGGACGGTTCCACGCAGATCGGCAACGGTTTCGCGGGCAGCCCCGGTGAGGTCGTGCACTTCGACCAGAACGGTCAGGTGCTCTCACAGAGCCCGGCGGCGACCCCGCAGGGCGACAACCAGAAGCTGTGCGACAACCTTCCGCAGCTGGGCAAGCCCTCCTGCGCGAATCCGCACGGCATCCAGGCCCGCGAGGATCTGAACACACTGGTCACCAGTGACTACGCGGAACCGCGCAACATCATCCTCGACCCGGTGAAGCAGCCCTCGCCCTATCTTCGCCGGCCGACCGTGCGGACCTGGGACATCTCCGACCGCAACCACCCGAAGCTGAAGTCGGTGTCCTATCTGGCCGACGGTCCGCGCGCCGATCCGGCGGACCCGCTGCACTCGGAAAGCCGTGCGGTCATGGAGACCACCGTGACGCACCTGCCCGGGCACAAGGGCGCGTTCGCCGAGACGATGCAGGGTGGCGCGATCTTCTACACCCCGGACATCACGGCGAAGGAACCGCACTGGATCGAGGTGTTCGACGACGGCACCGCGGGCAAGTCGATCTACTCCGGCAACGATTCCATCGGTTCCAGCTCCAACGGCGGGTGGGTGCAGACGAGCCCGGACGACAGGTTCCTGTACCACGCGGTGCAGGGCAGGCAGAAGGGCACGCTCGGGCCGGACGACCCGGGTACCACCGGCGGGGTCTACGTGCTCGACATCCAGAAGCTGGTCAACGCCGGCGACAAGGTCGAGGACATCCAGGGCCGCGTCGACACCAAGGAGAAGGCGCAGCAGGGCGGCGGCGGCGATCTGCCGACGCTGGTCGGTGCCGCGCCGATCAACCCGGGAGTGGCAGGGGCCGGACCGCACTGGGGCGCGTACGACAACTTCGTACTCGGCCAGGACGGCTTCTACCACGAGACGGACCAGCCGCAGCACATCGCCGCGTCGAACTACTTCGTCGCCCGGTCCGGTTTGGACGGTGACCACAAGGTCAACCTGCTGAACCTCTCGCCGGACGGGAAGATCGCCGTCGACCAGAACTTCCGGGACGAGATCACCGGTCAGGTCGGCATCAACTTCAACCGCAAATCGTGGCCACACGGGGACTTCGGCAACGCCAAGCCGCACTCCGAACTGTTCGTGGTCGCCGACGCGGACGTGAAGTGACCCCCTCGTGAGTGTCGGGGCGGTGCTGACCGGACCCGACACTCACGAGGCTTCTCCCCGGAAGGGTTCTCATGGATCACCACTCCACCCCGGTGAGCACCGGGTCGTCCGGTGTGGACAGTGCGGCGCTGGTGCTGCGGCTGGTGTTGCTGCTCGCGACGGCGTTCCTCGCCGGTACCGGGATCCTGCGTCCGCTGGTCGGCCAGCTGCCGCGGAAACTGTGGTTCACAGTCGGCGCGCTGGGGCTCGTCTCGGCAGTACTGGCCGGGGTCTCGGCGGCGACCGTCGACGTCAACCTCGTCGCGTTGATCATCCACATCGTGCTGGCGCTGGCCGTGCCGGTACTGCTGCGTTGGCCGTCCCTCGGCCGTTGGGCGGCGCTGGCGCTCGTCGTACTCGTGGTGCTGGAGACGTCGATCGACGGATCGGGCATCGACTTCGCCATCGACACCGTGTACGTCGCGGCCGCCGCGCTCTGGTTCGGCATCACGCTGCTGTCTGCATGGGTGCCGGTGGAGCAGTGGCGCTCGACGCCACTGCGCGTCGGCCCGCTGTCGGTGACGCTCGGCGGACTGCTGACGCTGGCCGGCGTGGTGCAGCTCGCGGTGTCCGGCGTCGGTTTCGACCGGCGGCTGTACGAATCGCTGTTCGGCATCGCGGTGCTCGTCGTGGTGCTGCTGCCCGCAGCGGTCTCGGTGCTGTCGCTGGTTCTCCTGTCCCGCAACGCTTCCCTGCGCGCTTATCGCTACGGCGTTGCCGGGGTCGCGGTGGGATTCGTGGCGTGGAGTGCGCTGGCAGCGGTGCCGCAGCCGCCGCCGTTGCCGGTGCCCGGCGTTCCGCTGCTGGCCGATTCGACGGTCGGTGGGGCTTCGGTGCCGGTGCTCGTGAGCCCGCAACGGCCGGGGCGCAACCTCGTGCACTTCCCCGCGAGCTCCGGATCGGACCTGTCGGCCGAAGTCGAGGACGGCACCGTCTCGCCTGCCGTGGCGCGCGCGGGGGCGGAGGGCAGCTGGGCCGAAGTGGACCTGCCGCCTGGCCGCAGCACGCTTGTCGTGCACAAGGGTGACGCCACCACCACGGTCGACGTGGACGCCGGTACCGACCCGGGGCCGGCCATCGCGGACGCCGATGCGCCGGAGTGCGCTGAAGCCGCCCTCGGTGGTCTGGTGGCGCAGAAGCGTGACGTACTGACCAGCTGTCCGTCCGACGCGCTGTCGTCGGAAGACAGTGGCTCGCTCGTGAAGCTGGTCGAGTTCCTCACGACGCGGAAGCCTTCCGCGATCACGCTTGTCGAAGATCGGTCACCGCGTGGCGTACAGGCCGCGAAGCTCGTCCGGGACACCGCTGCGCGCCACGGTCTGCCCGTGCGTTCCGACGCTGCCGCTGACACCGCACTCGTCGTTGTCTCCGGCTGGGCTGACGGCTACCTGGCGATGAGCCGTGCCGCGGAGTCACAGCGACTGAAGCCGACGCACCAGTTCGGCCTGTACGTCGCACCGTGGCTGCTCAACGGGCCCATCGTGAACACAGTGGCCAGCGCGGCGATGCCGTTGCGCTTCGACCCGCGTGAACAGCTGGCCCTCAGCTACGCGGTGACCGTCGGCAGTTCCTTCGGTGGAGAAAGCCCCAGCCTCGGCGGTTTCGAGAGCTGGCTCGGCCCGCAGTGGCCGGAAGTCAACGGTGAGGTGCAGCTCTACGCGGCCGCGCAGGTCAACGCCATGCCGATGTACCCGACCGAACCGCACGCGCCCGGGATGCAGGCCGCCCGCGACTACGCCGGTCAGTGGATCCCGGACGGAACAGTCGTCCCGATCAGCGGCGTCCTGCGCTGATCGGGCAACCCCCGCCCGAGAAAGAGAGGAACCCATGAAACGCATTGCCGCCCGGATCCTGCTGCCGCTGGTGCTCGCCGGCGGGTTCGCCGGGATCGCCGGGGGAGTGGCGGACGCCGCCACCCCCGACTCCGGCACCGCCGCCGCACCACCGGCGATCTGGGTCGTGCCCGGTCTCGACGCGGGCAGCCTGCTCGCGCCGACCGTGCCGGCGCCGACCCAGCTGCTCGCCCCGGTGTTCGGGCTGATCACCGCGATTTCCTGACTTCCGACCGGAAAGGACGAACAACCATGCGCACCACCCTCGCCAGGGCGACCGCCGTCGTGGCCCTCGCCGGAGCCGGCGTGCTCGGCGTCGCCGTGCCCGCGCTCGCCGCCACCCAGGACGACGGCGTCGTCGTGGTCGACGAGCCGGACACCAGCGGGCTGAACAACATCTGGACGTTCGCACCGCTGGGTGTCCCGGTGCTCGGCCTGATCCAGTCGCTCAACGGCGTGCCGGGCAAGATCCTGCCGAGCCCGGCCGGCGGGTACTGAGCTGTTCCGGTGGCTCCCCGCCGGGGAGCCACCGGTCACCGCGTGAGGAGTCGCAGATGGACAGACAGCTCGCCGGACGGCTCGCGATCGCGGGCATCGCGGTGGCGGCCGTGGCCGCCGTCGTGGTGATTCTCGGCACGGGTGACGATCCGGCCCCCACACAAGCGGCCGTGACGGCGCCCACGACCTCCGCGCCGATGCCGCAGCGCGCGCCGGACCGCACGGTGACCCGGACCCTGGCCCCGAGCACCTCGGCCGGTGCCGCTCCGGACGGCTGGCACATCACCTACGACCTGGCCGGCTCCGGCACCGCCACCGTGGTCTACGACGACAACGGGCTCGGCCTCGTGCACCAGGAGCTGTCCGTGGCGCTGCCCTGGCACAAGGAACTGAACTGGCCGAAGAGCGCGGTCGCCCCGACCGTGCAGCTCATGAGCCAGTCGGCCGGCTCGGTCGAATGCCGGGTCTCGGTCAACGGGGTCCTCGTGCGCTCGGAGAAGGCCGCGAACGGCGAAGTGGCCAGCTGCACCGGACGACTCGGCTGATCTCCGCCGGCACGTCCGGTCGGTGGCTCAGCCGAGCCGTTTCGCGAACCAGTGCTCGGCGTAGCGGTCGTCGTTGAACGGCTCGACCTCGGCGTACCCGGTCGCCGCGTAGAGCGCGCGAGCCTCCACCAGATCGTGTCTCGTGTCGAGGCGCATGAGCACCGACCCCAGTCTTGTCGAAGCGACTGCCTCCGCCGCTCCGACCAGACGCCGGCCGCCGCCGTGGCCGCGGTGGGCCGGGCGCACGTAGACCTTGGTGAGCTCCGTGCACCCCGGGCCGACCACTCGCACGCCGGCGCAGCCCACGGTCTCCTCGTCGCACCTGGCCAGCAGGAACGCACCTCGCGGCGGCACCAGGTCCTCCGCCGGCTCCTCGGCGAGCACGGCGTCCACTTCCGCCGGCGTCGCCGGGCGCCGGTAGTACCGGGAGGCCACCTCGTCGAGGTACTCCCTGACCACCGCCACCGCGCTCGGGTTCCCGCTCGGGACCTCGGTGATCGTCCACTCCACTCCCTCATCCTGGGGACCCCGTCCAGCGGTTTCCGCGCCCGGTACCGTGCGATCGGCAGGGGAAGTCGAACCGAGGAGTGCGTCATGGACGGCAGCGAAAACGCCGACCGGCCGGGGGAGAGCAAGAGCAAGGGCAGTCACGCCGCACCGGAGGGTGCCGGGGTGCACCCGCTGATCGATCTGTCGCGGGACCCGAACCCGGGCCACCCGGACCACGCGAAGCCCGACGAGGAATAGCCGGGCGACCGGTCACGTTGTTCTGTCCGGGTTCCCGCGCGGCGCGGGCCACCGGACGCCCGGTCTGGGGTTACGATGGCCGGTCGCCGCCGCTAGCGACCCCCCGCCCGGACCGCGCGTGCGGTGGCCGGGTATCTTTGGAGACCGTGCCCGGCAGGCGTCGGGCCGCTCCGCGTGCCGTCGGGCATGAGCGGGGTGCTCGCGCACCCGGTTCACCGGCCTGGTCCACGTGGGGTTCCGACGGAAAATCCCTCCGGGAAGTTACCGGTCGAGAGACCGTGACGCGGGCCGACACGCCCGACCGCGGGGGCCGGTGAAGACACGAAGAAGCAAGATCACGACAGGAAGCTGGTCCATTGCCCACGATCCAGCAGCTGGTCCGCAAGGGCCGCCAGGACAAGGCTGCCAAGCAGAAGACCGCGGCCCTCAAGGGGAGCCCGCAGCGTCGTGGCGTGTGCACCCGCGTGTACACCACGACCCCGAAGAAGCCGAACTCGGCCCTGCGCAAGGTTGCTCGTGTGAAGCTGACCAGCGGCATCGAGGTCACCGCGTACATCCCGGGTGAAGGCCACAACCTCCAGGAGCACTCCATGGTGCTCGTGCGCGGTGGCCGGGTTAAGGACCTGCCGGGTGTTCGCTACAAGATCATCCGCGGTTCGCTCGACACCCAGGGTGTGAAGAACCGTAAGCAGGCGCGCAGCCGGTACGGCGCGAAGAAGGAGAAGAGCTAATGCCTCGCAAGGGTCCTGCGCCGAAGCGGCCGCTGATCTCCGACCCCGTCTACGCCTCCCCGCTGGTCACCCAGCTGGTGAACAAGGTGCTGAAGGACGGCAAGCGGTCCCTGGCCGAGCGCATCGTCTACGGCGCGCTGGAAGGCGCTCGCGAGAAGACCGGCACCGACCCGGTCGTCACGCTGAAGCGTGCGCTCGACAACGTGAAGCCCACCATCGAGGTGAAGAGCCGCCGCGTCGGTGGCGCCACCTATCAGGTGCCGATCGAGGTCAAGCCCGGCCGCTCCACCACGCTGGCGCTGCGCTGGCTGGTCTCCTTCTCGGCGGCCCGCCGCGAGAAGACGATGATCGAGCGCCTGCAGAACGAGCTGCTCGACGCGAGCAACGGTCTCGGCGCCAGCGTCAAGCGCCGGGAAGACACGCACAAGATGGCCGAGTCCAACAAGGCCTTCGCGCACTACCGCTGGTAATCAGTCCGGTGCCGCCGCCCGGTCCTTCGGGTCGAGCCATGCCGGGCCCCACGCTTGAGACAGGGGAACATTCTCGTGGCACGTGACGTGCTGACCGACCTCAACAAGGTCCGCAACATCGGGATCATGGCGCACATCGACGCCGGGAAGACCACCACCACCGAGCGGATCCTGTTCTACACCGGGATCAACTACAAGCTCGGCGAAGTCCACGACGGCGCCGCCACCATGGACTGGATGGAGGAGGAGCAGAAACGGGGTATCACCATCACCTCGGCTGCCACCACCACCTTCTGGGCCGACCACCAGATCAACCTGATCGACACCCCCGGGCACGTCGACTTCACCGTCGAGGTGGAGCGCAACCTGCGGGTGCTCGACGGCGCGGTCGCGGTCTTCGACGGCAAGGAGGGCGTCGAGCCGCAGTCCGAGCAGGTCTGGCGGCAGGCGGACAAGTATGAGGTCCCGCGCATCTGTTTCGTCAACAAGATGGACAAGCTGGGCGCGGACTTCTACTACACCCTGAAGACGATCGAGGACCGCCTCGGCGTGCGACCGGTGGCGATCCAGCTGCCGATCGGCGCGGAGAACGAGTTCGAGGGCGTCGTCGACCTGGTGCGCATGAAGGCACTGGTCTGGCGCGGCGAGGTCAAGAAGGGCGAGGACTACGCCGTCGAGGACATCCCCGCCGACCTGGCCGACCGTGCGGCCGAGTACCGCGAGAAGCTGATCGAGGCCGTCGCCGAGACCGACGACTCGCTGATGGAGAAGTTCCTCGAGGGCGACGAGCTGACCCAGGACGAGATCAAGGCCGGCATCCGCAAGCTGGTCGTCACCCGCGAGGCGTTCCCGGTGCTGGCCGGCTCCGCGTTCAAGAACAAGGGCGTGCAGCCGATGCTGGACGCGGTCATCGACTACCTGCCGTCGCCGCTGGAGGTGCCGCCGGTCGAGGGCCTGCTGCCCGACGGCGAGACCGTGGTCACCCGCAAGGCGTCCGTGGACGAGCCGTTCGCGGCGCTGGCGTTCAAGATCGCCGCGCACCCGTTCTTCGGGAAGCTGACCTACATCCGGGTCTACTCGGGCAAGGTCGCCTCCGGCGCCCAGCTCGTGAACGCGACGAAGGAGCGCAAGGAGCGCATCGGGAAGATCTTCCAGATGCACTCCAACAAGGAGAACCCGGTCGACGACGCCCAGGCCGGCCACATCTACGCGGTCATCGGGCTGAAGGACACCACGACCGGTGACACCTTGAGCGACCCGCAGAAGCCGATCGTGCTCGAGTCGATGACCTTCCCGGAGCCGGTCATCCGCGTGGCCATCGAGCCCAAGACGAAGGCCGACCAGGAGAAGCTGTCGATCGCGATCCAGCGGCTGGCCGAGGAGGACCCCACCTTCCAGGTCAACCTGGACGAGGAGACCGGGCAGACGATCATCGCCGGCATGGGCGAGCTGCACCTCGAGGTGCTCGTCAACCGGATGAAGTCCGACTACAAGGTCGAGGCGAACATCGGTAAGCCGCAGGTGGCCTACCGCGAGACCATCAAGAAGACGGTGGACAAGCTCGACTTCGTCCACAAGAAGCAGACGGGTGGTTCCGGCCAGTTCGCGAAGGTCATCGTGAAGCTGGAGCCGCTGGAGCGCACCGACGGTGCCCTCTACGAGTTCGACAACAAGGTCACCGGTGGCCGCGTGCCGCGGGAGTACATCCCGTCGGTCGACGCGGGCGCACAGGACGCCATGCAGTACGGCGTGCTGGCCGGCTACCCGCTCGTCGGGTTGAAGTTCACCTTGTTGGATGGCGCGTACCACGAGGTCGACTCTTCGGAGATGGCGTTCAAGATCGCCGGTTCCATGGCGATGAAGGAAGCCGCGAGGAAGGCCGGTCCGGTCATCCTCGAGCCGATGATGGCCGTCGAGGTCACGACTCCCGAGGACTACATGGGTGACGTGATCGGCGACCTCAACTCCCGCCGTGGCCAGATCCAGGCCATGGAGGAGCGCGCCGGTACCCGTGTCGTCAAGGCACTGGTCCCGCTGTCGGAGATGTTCGGTTACGTCGGCGACCTGCGGTCCCGCACCCAGGGTCGTGCGAACTACTCCATGGTGTTCGACTCCTACGCCGAGGTTCCCGCGAACGTCGCGAAGGAAATCATCGCGAAGGCGACGGGGGAGTAATCCCCTTCGCTCGCGGGCTTGAGGGAACACTCCTGAACGTCCGCAGCACTGACGAGAAATATCGTGGGACGGCAGCCACGCCGGGCCCGCGGGCACAAAGCGAAATCCAGTCCAGGAGGACATTCCAGTGGCGAAGGCGAAGTTCGAGCGGAGCAAGCCGCACGTCAACATCGGCACCATCGGTCACGTCGACCACGGCAAGACCACGCTGACCGCGGCGATCACCAAGGTTCTGCACGAGGCGTACCCGGAGCTGAACGAGGCCCGTGCGTTCGACCAGATCGACAACGCGCCGGAAGAGAAGCAGCGCGGTATTACGATCAACATCTCGCACGTCGAGTACCAGACCGAGAAGCGTCACTACGCGCACGTCGACGCTCCCGGTCACGCGGACTACATCAAGAACATGATCACCGGTGCCGCCCAGATGGACGGCGCGATCCTGGTGGTCGCCGCGACCGACGGCCCGATGCCGCAGACCCGCGAGCACGTGCTGCTCGCCCGCCAGGTCGGTGTGCCCTACATCGTCGTGGCGCTGAACAAGTCGGACATGGTCGACGACGAGGAGATCCTCGAGCTCGTCGAGCTGGAGGTCCGTGAACTGCTGTCCTCGCAGGAGTTCCCGGGCGACGACGCGCCGGTCGTGCGCGTTTCCGGCCTCAAGGCCCTCGAGGGCGACGAGAAGTGGTCGGCCGCCGTGCTCGAGCTCATGCACGCCGTCGACGACAACGTGCCGGACCCGGTGCGTGAACTCGACAAGCCGTTCCTGATGCCGATCGAGGACGTCTTCACCATCACCGGCCGCGGCACCGTCGTGACCGGCCGGGTGGAGCGCGGCCAGGTCAACGTGAACGAAGAGGTCGAGATCGTGGGTATCCGCGACAAGTCGACCAAGACCACGGTCACCGGCGTCGAGATGTTCCGCAAGCTGCTCGACTCGGGCCAGGCGGGCGACAACGTCGGCCTCCTGCTGCGCGGTATCAAGCGTGAGGACGTCGAGCGCGGTCAGGTCGTCGTGAAGCCGGGCACCACCACCCCGCACACCGACTTCGAGGGCCGGGTCTACATCCTGGCCAAGGACGAGGGCGGACGGCACACGCCGTTCTTCAACAACTACCGCCCGCAGTTCTACTTCCGCACCACCGACGTGACCGGCGTGGTGACCCTTCCCGAGGGCACCGAGATGGTCATGCCGGGCGACAACACGGACATCTCGGTCCAGCTGATCCAGCCGGTCGCGATGGACGAGGGTCTGCGGTTCGCCATCCGCGAGGGTGGCCGGACCGTCGGCGCGGGCCAGGTCACCAAGATCAACAAGTGATTTCGGCGCCCTCGGCGCGGGGCATACACCCCCGGGTCGAGGGCGTCAAATCACGTGTGCGACACTAATCAGGTTGCTCGTTCCGGGGCGGCCGAACCCTGCGGGGTTCCGGCCGCCCCCGCGCGAGTGGCCACGGTCCGTGGAGCTCTTCCTTCGGGTGAGGCTGGCGGGCACAGGCCGAGAACACGGCACGGTGCTGGTGCACCATCGCCGGCTCGCGGCCTCCTCACGTAGAGGAAGACCAGGCAAGACGACGATCCCGCGGGATCCGTCTGTGCGGTAGGCGCGACACGCCCGACCGCGTGGACCGGGGACAGGGCCGTTGAACTGCTGAAACCCAGGCCTCGGCCTGGGTTGACGAGACAAAGCGGCACGAGACGACAAGGAACGCAGCCACCATGGCGGGACAGAAGATCCGCATTCGGCTCAAGGCCTACGACCACGAGGCGATCGACAGCTCTGCGCGCAAGATCGTGGAGACGGTCACGCGCACCGGCGCCCGGGTTCTCGGGCCGGTGCCGCTGCCCACCGAGAAGAACGTTTACTGCGTCATCCGCTCGCCGCACAAGTACAAGGACTCGCGCGAGCACTTCGAGATGCGCACGCACAAGCGTCTGATCGACATCCTCGACCCGACGCCGAAGACGGTGGACGCGCTCATGCGCATCGACCTCCCGGCGAGCGTCGACGTCAACATCCAGTAAAGCGTTGGGCGAGCGGCGGAGATAAGAGACTCATGTCTGACAGGCAAGTGAAGGGCATCCTGGGCACCAAGCTCGGCATGACCCAGGTCTTCGACGAGCAGAACCGGGTTGTCCCGGTGACCGTCGTCAAGGCCGGTCCGAACGTTGTCACCCAGGTTCGGACTCAGGACAAGGACGGCTACGTGGCCGTGCAGCTGGCGTTCGGCGCGATCGACCCGCGCAAGGTGAACAAGCCGCGCACCGGGCACTACGACAAGGCGGGCGTGACCCCGCGGCGTTACCTCGCCGAGCTGCGTACCAGCGACGCGGAGACCTACGAGGTCGGTCAGGAGATCACCGCCGAGGTGTTCGACGCCGGCGTCTCGGTCGACGTGACCGGTACCAGCAAGGGCAAGGGCTACGCCGGTGTCATGAAGCGCCACGGCTTCAAGGGCCAGGGCGCGAGCCACGGTGCCCAGGCCGTGCACCGCAAGCCGGGCTCGATCGGTGGCTGCGCCACCCCCGGCCGCGTGTTCAAGGGCCTGCGGATGGCGGGCCGGATGGGCAACGACCGGGTCACCACGCAGGGCCTGACCGTGCACGCGGTGCGTGCCGAGGACGGCCTGCTGCTGATCAAGGGCGCCGTGCCCGGTCCCAAGGGCGGCCTGCTGTTCGTGCGCAGCGCCGCGAAGGGTGGTAACTGAGGATGACCAGCGTCGAGCTGAAGACCCCGGCCGGTAAAGCCGACGGCACGCTCGATCTCCCCGCGGAGATCTTCGACGTGCAGGCCAACATCGCGCTGATGCACCAGGTCGTGGTGGCCCAGCAGGCCGCCGCACGCCAGGGCACGCACGACACCAAGACCCGCGGCGAGGTCTCCGGTGGGGGCAAGAAGCCGTACCGCCAGAAGGGCACCGGCCGCGCCCGCCAGGGTTCGACCCGGGCGCCGCAGTTCGCCGGCGGTGGCACCGTGCACGGCCCCACGCCGCGTGACTACACCCAGCGCACCCCGAAGAAGATGAAGGCCGCCGCCCTGCGCGGTGCCCTCTCCGACCGGGCGCGTGCCGGGCAGCTGCACGTGGTCACCGAACTGGTCACCGGCGAGAAGCCCTCGACCAAGACGGCCAAGACCGCCATCGCCGCGGTCACCCAGGCCAAGCGCGTGCTCGTGGTGCTGCACCGGGACGACGAGCTGAGCTGGGTTTCCCTGCGGAACCTGCCGGAGCTCCACCTGATCTGGGCCGACCAGCTCAACACCTACGACGTGCTCGTCAACGACGACGTCGTGTTCACCAAGGCCGCCTACGACGCCTTCGTCGCCGGCCCCGCACGGGGCAAGAGCGGTAAGGCCGTGGCGCGCGAAAGCGAAGTTGCGGAAGGGAGTGACGCGAAGTGAGCTCGATCGCCATCCCTGATCCCCGCGACATCCTGCTCGCGCCGGTCATCTCGGAGAAGTCCTACGGGCTGCTCGAGGACCACAAGTACACGTTCATCGTCCGTCCGGACGCCAACAAGACCCAGATCAAGATCGCGGTCGAGAAGGTGTTCGGCGTCAAGGTGGTCAGCGTCAACACGGCCAACCGTCAGGGCAAGCGGAAGCGGACTCGCGCGGGCTTCGGCAAGCGCAAGGACACCAAGCGCGCCATCGTGACTCTTTCGCCCGAGAGCAAGGCGATCGAGATCTTCGGCGGACCCACCGCGTAAAGGACTGAGCTGACAATGGGCATCCGCAAGTACAAGCCGACGACCCCGGGTCGTCGCGGTTCGAGCGTCTCGGACTTCGCCGAGATCACCCGGTCCACGCCGGAGAAGTCGCTGCTGCGTCCGCTGAGCGGCTCGGGCGGCCGGAACTCCTCGGGCAAGATCACCACCCGGCACAAGGGTGGCGGCCACAAGCGCGCCTACCGCGTGATCGACTTCCGTCGTCACGACAAGGACGGCGTGCCGGCCAAGGTCGCGCACATCGAGTACGACCCCAACCGCACCGCGCGCATCGCGCTGCTGCACTACGCCGACGGCGAGAAGCGCTACATCATCGCCCCGGAGAAGCTGAAGCAGGGCGACAGCATCGAGAACGGTCCGCGCGCGGACATCAAGCCGGGCAACAACCTGCCGCTGCGCAACATCCCGGTCGGCACCGTGATCCACGCGATCGAGCTCCGCCCCGGCGGCGGCGCGAAGATCGCCCGGTCCGCCGGTGCGCGTGTGCAGCTCGTCGCCAAGGACGGTCCGTACGCCCAGCTGCGGATGCCTTCGGGCGAGATCCGCAACGTGGACGTGCGCAACCGCGCCACGGTCGGCGAGGTCGGCAACTCCGAGCACTCGAACATCAACTGGGGCAAGGCAGGCCGCAGCCGCTGGCGCGGCAAGCGCCCCACGGTCCGTGGTGTCGTGATGAACCCGGTCGACCACCCGCACGGTGGTGGTGAAGGGAAGACCTCCGGTGGTCGTCACCCGGTCAACCCGAACGGTAAGCCCGAGGGTCGTACGCGCAAGCGCAAGCAGAGCGACGCCCTCATCGTCCGCCGCCGGCGTACCGGCAAGAAGCGCTGAGCAGGGAGGTAGAACAACATGCCACGTAGCCTCAAGAAGGGCCCGTTCGTGGACGACCACCTGCTCAAGAAGGTGGACGCGCTGAACGAGTCGGGCAAGAAGACCGTGATCAAGACCTGGTCGCGTCGCTCCACGATCATCCCGGACTTCCTGGGTCACACGATCGCGGTGCACGACGGCCGCAAGCACGTCCCGGTGTTCGTCACCGAGTCGATGGTGGGTCACAAGCTGGGCGAGTTCGCCCCGACGCGGACCTTCAAGGGTCACATCAAGGACGACCGCAAGTCGCGCCGCCGCTGAGCGGGCACGATAAGAGACAAGGGAAGTAGCGATGAACGCCCAGAACGACGCGACCGTCGAGGCTGAACTGCCTACGGCGTACGCGCGGGCTCGCTTCGTCCGGGACTCGCCGATGAAGGTGCGCCGGGTGATCGAGCTCATCAAGGGACGTAGCGCCGCCGACGCCTTGGCCGTGCTCCGGTTCGCCCCGCAGGCGGCCAGCGGCCCGGTTGCGAAGGTGCTCGCCAGCGCTGTGGCCAACGCCGAGAACAACCTTCAGCTGGACCCGGAGACGCTCTGGGTCAAGAACGCGTACGCCGACGAGGGCCCGACCCTCAAGCGCATCCGCCCGCGGGCCCAGGGCCGTGCGTACCGGATCCGCAAGCGGACCAGCCACATCACCGTCGAGGTGGAGTCGCGTCCGAAGGCCGACGTGAAGAAGGCGCAGAGCAAGAAGAAGGCAGGTGGCCGGTAGTGGGCCAGAAGATCAACCCGCACGGCTTCCGCCTGGGGATCACCACCGACTGGAAGTCGCGCTGGTACGCCGACAAGCAGTACGCGGAGTACGTGGCCGAGGACGTCAAGATCCGCAAGCTGCTCTCCACGGGCATGGAGCGGGCCGGCATCGCCAAGGTCGAGATCGAGCGCACCCGTGACCGGGTCCGCGTGGACATCCACACCGCCCGGCCGGGCATCGTCATCGGCCGCCGCGGCGCGGAGGCCGACCGGATCCGCGGCGCGCTGGAGAAGCTGACCAAGAAGCAGGTCCAGCTGAACATCCTCGAGGTGAAGAACCCCGAGGCCGACGCGCAGCTGGTCGCACAGGGCGTGGCGGAGCAGCTGAGCAACCGCGTGGCGTTCCGCCGCGCGATGCGCAAGGCGATCCAGAGCTCGATGCGCTCGCCGCAGGTCAAGGGCATTCGCGTGCAGTGCGGCGGTCGTCTCGGCGGTGCCGAGATGTCCCGTTCCGAGCACTACCGCGACGGCCGGGTCCCGCTGCACACGCTGCGTGCCGACATCGACTACGGCTTCTTCGAAGCCAAGACGACGTTCGGCCGGATCGGCGTGAAGGTGTGGATCTACAAGGGTGAGCTGGTCGGTGGCCTGAAGGCCCGCGAGGCGCGGGACGCCGCCGCGGCCGCCGAGCGGGCCCCCCGCCGCGACCGGGGTGACCGGCCGTCCCGTCCGCGCCGTTCCGGTGCGTCGGGCACGACCGCGACCTCGACCGAGGCCGGGCGCGCCGCTGCCGCCGCCAAGAGCGACACCGCGACCGAGGCGGCCCCGGCTGCCGAGACCGCAGAAAAGACGGAGGGCTGAGACGTGCTCATCCCGCGCAAGGTCAAGCACCGGAAGCAGCACTCCCCGAAGCGCCACGGCGCCGCGAAGGGCGGTACGAAGGTCAACTTCGGCGAGTTCGGCATCCAGGCGCTCGAGCACAGCTACGTGACGAACCGGCAGATCGAGTCCGCGCGTATCGCGATGACCCGGCACATCAAGCGTGGCGGCAAGGTGTGGACCACGATCTACCCGGACCGCCCGCTGACCAAGAAGCCGGCCGAAACCCGGATGGGTTCCGGTAAGGGCTCGCCGGAGTGGTGGATCGCCAACGTCAAGCCGGGCCGCGTGATGTTCGAGATCAGCTTCCCGAACGAGGAGACCGCCCGCGAGGCGCTCCGTCGCGCGATCCACAAGCTGCCCATGAAGTGCCGCATCGTGACCCGTGAAGGTGGTGAGTTCTGATGGCGAGCGGAGCCGCTCAGGCATCCGAGCTTCGTGAGCTCACCGCGGAGGAGCTCGTGCTGCGTCTGAAGGAGTACAAGGAGGAGCTGTTCAACCTCCGTTTCCAGATGGCGACCGGGCAGCTGGACAACAACCGTCGGCTGCGCACCGTCCGCACGGACATCGCGCGGATCTACACGGTCATGCGTGAGCGCGAGCTCGGCCTGTCCGTGGCCCCCGACACCGAGAGTGAAGGTGCCGCATGAGCGAGCCCACCACCGAGAAGGTCGTGCGGAACTACCGCAAGGTCCGCGAGGGCTATGTCGTCTCGGACAAGATGGACAAGACGATCGTGGTCGAGCTCGAGGACCGCAAGAAGCACCCGCGTTACGCGAAGGTTCTCCGCAGCACCACCAAGGTGAAGGTGCACGACGAGAACAACGAGGCGGGCGTGGGCGACCGGGTCACCCTGATGGAGACCCGGCCGCTGTCGGCGACGAAGCGCTGGCGTCTGGTGCAGGTCGTGGAGAAGGCCAAGTAAGCAGGGCTCTTTCTGAGTCCTTAGTTCCGCAAGGCTCGTGTCGAGCGAGAACCAGCGCGACATACAGGAGTTGACGTGATCCAGCAGGAGTCGCGGCTTCGGGTTGCCGACAACACGGGTGCGAAGGAAATCCTCTGCATCCGTGTGCTCGGCGGTTCCGGGCGGCGCTACGCCGGTATCGGCGACATCATCGTCGCCACCGTGAAGGACGCCATCCCGGCCGCCGGGGTGAAGAAGGGCGACGTGGTCAAGGCCGTGATCGTCCGCACGGTGAAGGAACGCCGTCGTGCCGACGGGTCCTACATCCGCTTCGACGAGAACGCCGCCGTGCTCATCAAGAACGACAACGAGCCCCGGGGCACCCGCATCTTCGGCCCGGTGGGCCGCGAGCTGCGCGACCGAAAGTTCATGAAGATCATTTCGCTCGCGCCGGAGGTGTTGTGATGAAGGTGAAGAAGGGCGACACGGTCGTCGTCATCGCCGGCAAGGACAAGGGTGCCAAGGGCAAGGTCATCCAGGCCTACCCGGAGCGCGAGCGCGTCCTGGTCGAGGGCGTGAACCGGATCAAGAAGCACACCCGGATCAGCCAGACCCAGCGTGGCGCGCAGTCCGGCGGCATCGTCACCCAGGAAGCGCCCATCCACGTGTCGAACGTGATGGTCGTGGACTCGGACGGCAAGCCGGCCCGGGTGGGCTACCGCATCGGCGAGGACGGCAAGAAGGTCCGGGTCTCGCGCCGGAACGGTAAGGACATCTGACATGACCACCGCAGAGAAGATCGTGCCGCGTCTGAAGACCCGGTACCGCGAAGAGATCAAGGGCGAGCTCCAGAAGGAGTTCTCCATCGCCAACGTGCACCAGATTCCCGGCGTCGTGAAGGTCGTCGTGAACATGGGTGTCGGTGACGCCGCCCGCGACAGCAAGCTGATCGAGGGCGCGGTCCGCGACCTCTCCCTGATCACCGGTCAGAAGCCGGAGGTCCGCCGGGCCCGCAAGTCCATCGCGCAGTTCAAGCTGCGGGAGGGGCAGCCGATCGGCGCGCGCGTGACGCTGCGTGGCGACCGGATGTGGGAGTTCCTGGACCGGCTGCTCACCATCGCGCTGCCCCGGATCCGCGACTTCCGCGGTCTCTCGGCCAAGCAGTTCGACGGCAACGGCAACTACACGTTCGGTCTCAACGAGCAGTCGATGTTCCACGAGATCAACCCCGACGACATCGATCGTCCGCGCGGCATGGACGTCACGGTCGTCACGACCGCCACCACCGACGACGAGGGCCGGGCGCTGCTGCGCAAGCTCGGCTTCCCGTTCAAGGAGAACTGAGCCGATGGCCAAGAAAGCGCTGATCAGCAAGGCTGCCCGGAAGCCGAAGTTCTCGGTGCGCGCCTACACCCGCTGCAACCGGTGCGGCCGGCCGCACTCGGTGTACCGCAAGTTCGGGCTCTGCCGGATCTGCCTCCGGGAGATGGCGCACGCGGGCGAGCTGCCCGGTGTCCACAAGTCCAGCTGGTAAGGCTCGAAACTCTATTTCCCAGTTCGCCACAGGCCCCACCCCGCCTGCCCGGGACACCGGAGACAGGTGCGGGGGTGGGGAACCAGGCGAGAAAGGTTGACAGGTCACCATGACGATGACCGACCCCATCGCAGACTTCTTGACCCGTCTGCGTAACGCGAACTCGGCATACCACGACGAGGTCGTGCTTCCGCACTCGAAGATCAAGGCGAACATCGCCGAGATCCTCAAGCGTGAGGGCTACATCTCGGGCTACCACGATGAGCCGGGCGAGAAGCACAAGAACCTGATCGTCGAGCTGAAGTACGGCCCGAACCGCGAGCGCAGCATCGCCGGTCTCCGGCGGGTGTCCAAGCCCGGTCTGCGGGTGTACGCAAAATCGACCGAACTGCCGTCCGTGCTGGGTGGCCTCGGCGTCGCGATCATCTCGACGTCCGGTGGCCTGCAGACCGACCGGCAGGCCAAGCGCAACAACGTGGGCGGCGAAGTCCTCGCCTACGTCTGGTAAGGGAGGGGGCACAGACATGTCACGCATCGGAAAGCTGCCGGTCGCCGTCCCCTCCGGGGTCGAGGTGACCATCGACGGTCAGCACATTCACGTCAAGGGGCCGAAGGGCACCCTGGAGCACACCGTCGCCGAGCCGATCATCGTCGAGCGCGGCGAGGACGGTGCTCTCCTGGTCAAGCGCCCGGACGACGAGCGCGAGAGCCGGGCTCTGCACGGCCTCACCCGTACGCTGGTGAACAACCTCGTGGTGGGCGTGACCGACGGCTACGAGAAGAAGCTCGAGATCCACGGCGTCGGTTACCGCGTGCAGGCCAAGGGCTCGGACCTCGAGTTCGCCCTCGGCTACAGCCACCCGGTGAAGATCGAGGCCCCCGACGGCATCACCTTCAAGGTGGAGTCGCCCACCCGGTTCTCGGTCTCCGGCATCGACAAGCAGAAGGTCGGCGAGACGGCCGCGGTCATCCGCAAGCTGCGCCGTCCGGACCCGTACAAGGGCAAGGGCCTGCGCTACGAGGGTGAGAAGATCCGCCGCAAGGTCGGAAAGACGGGTAAGTGATCATGAGCGACACGACTACCACGAAGCGCAAGCCGGTCGGCAAGGACATCTCGACCCGCCGCCGCGTCGCGAAGACCCGCCGGCACTTCCGCCTCCGCAAGAAGATCAACGGTACGCCGGTGCGTCCTCGGCTGGTCGTCAAGCGGTCCTCGCGGCACATCGCCGTACAGGTGATCGACGACCTCGCCGGTCACACGCTGGTGTCGGCGTCCACCCTCGAGGCCGACCTGCGGTCGTTCGACGGGGACAAGAAGGCCAAGGCCGCGAAGGTCGGCGAGCTCGTCGCCGAGCGGGCCAAGGCAGCCGGCATCGAGGCCGTGGTGTTCGACCGTGGCGGCAACGCCTACCACGGCCGCATCGCCGCGCTCGCCGACGCCGCCCGCGAGGCGGGGTTGAAGTTCTGATGCACATGCTCGTGAATGGAAGGAAAGCCTGATGCCGGGACGTACACGGCAATTCGGCGGCGGCCAGGGCGGACCGGGTCAGGGCGGCAACGACCGCGGTGACCGTCGGGACCGTCGGGACCGGCGCGACGGCGGCCGTGGCGGGGCGGCCCAGGACAAGTCCCCGCACCTCGAGAAGGTCGTCACGATCAACCGCGTGGCCAAGGTCGTCAAGGGTGGTCGGCGCTTCAGCTTCACCGCCCTGGTGGTCGTGGGCGACGGCGACGGTCAGGTCGGCGTCGGCTACGGCAAGGCCAAGGAAGTTCCCGCGGCCATCGCCAAGGGCGTCGAGGAGGCGAAGAAGAACTTCTTCCGCGTGCCTCGCGTCGCCGGCACCATCCCGCACCCGATCCAGGGTGAGGAGGCCGCCGGGGTGGTCATGCTGCGTCCGGCGTCCGCCGGTACCGGGGTCATCGCCGGTGGCCCGGTCCGCGCGGTGCTGGAGTGCGCGGGGATCCAGGACGTGCTGTCGAAGTCGCTCGGCTCCGACAACGCCATCAACATCGTGCACGCGACCGTGGCGGCCCTGAAGGGTCTGCAGCGTCCGGAGGAGGTGGCCGCTCGCCGCGGTCTGCCGCTCGAGGACGTTGCTCCGGCCCGGATGCTGCGCCAGCGTGCCGGCCAGGGGGTCTGACATGGCTCAGCTCAAGGTCACCCAGGTCAAGAGCAAGATCGGCACGAAGCACGAGCACCGCGAGTCGCTGCGCACCCTCGGGCTGCGCAAGATCCGCCAGAGCGTCGTGCGTGAGGACAGCCCCCAGGTGCGCGGTCTCATCCACACCGTCCGCCACCTGGTGGAGGTCGAGGAGGTCCAGGCATGACCGCCATCAAGATCCACCACCTGCGCCCGGCGCCGGGGTCCAAGCGCGACAAGATCCGCGTGGGCCGTGGTGAGGGTTCGAAGGGCAAGACCGCCGGCCGCGGCACGAAGGGCACCAAGGCCCGCAAGAACGTGCCCGCCGGCTTCGAGGGTGGGCAGATGCCCATCCACATGCGGCTGCCGAAGCTGCGTGGGTTCAAGAACCGGTTCCGCACCGAGTACCAGCCGGTGAACGTGGGCGACATCGCCCGGGTGTTCGCCGACGGTGGCAAGGTGGGCCCGCAGGAGCTGGCCGCGCACGGTCTCGTGCGCAAGGGCAAGCTCGTGAAGGTGCTCGGCAACGGCGACGTCGACGGCGTCAAGCTCGACGTCACCGCCGACGCCTTCTCCGGCTCCGCCAAGGAGAAGCTCGCGGCTGCCGGTGGCTCGGCCACCGTCAACTGAGCGAGACGAGTCCACAGCGGCCCGTCCGGCATCCGCCGGGCGGGCCCGCTGCGTTTTCCGTGCCGGAGAGGGAAAACCCGTCGAACGACGGGGGCCGAACAGGTGATCATCTTTCCCCCGAGTGGCCTCACCTGCGGGCGAGCGGGCAGGGCCGCCGCGGAAAACGCACACGCGCTGCGGGCCGGGCCGACGAAGCTGTTAGAGTCGGCTGCACGCTTCCGGGACCAGTGTGCCCTGAAGCGTTCCTGGCTTGCCTGCCAGTGAAATAGAGTTCCTGCCGGTCCCGTGCCGGCCAAGCCGTTCGCCGGCCGGAACGACCGGCGACGCCGAGGAGGTCCCCCGCGTGCTCAGCGCCTTCCGCTCGGCTCTCGCGACGCCGGATCTACGCAAGAAGATCCTGTTCACGCTAGCCATCGTCGCGGTCTACCGGATCGGTGCCGCCATCCCGGCTCCGGGGATCTCGTTCTCCGCCGTGCAGGCGTGCACGAACCAGGCCGACCAGCAGGGCGTGTACCAGCTGCTCAACCTGTTCAGCGGTGGTGCGTTGCTGCAGCTGTCGCTGTTCGCGACGGGCATCATGCCCTACATCACCGCGAGCATCATCGTGCAGCTGCTCACCGTGGTCATCCCGCGGTTCGAGGAGCTGAAGAAGGAAGGCCAGTCCGGTCAGAACAAGCTGACCCAGTACACCCGGTACCTCACGATCGCGCTGGCGATCCTGCAGGCCACCGGCGTGGTCGCGCTGGCCGACCGCGGCACTCTGTTCCAGGGCTGCTCGCAGCAGATCATCCCGGACAACAGCATCTACTCGCTGGCGCTGATCGTGGTCACCATGACCGCGGGCACCGCGGTGATGATGTGGCTGGGTGAGCTGATCACCGAGCGCGGCGTCGGCAACGGCATGTCGGTGCTGATCTTCCTGAACATCGCCGCCCGTATCCCGACCGAGGGCGCGAACATCCTGAGCAACGGCGGTGGCGTCGCGCTCGTCGTGGTGTGCGCGTTCGGCCTGGTGATCATCGCCAGCGTCATCTTCGTGGAGCAGGGCCAGCGCCGGATCCCGGTGCAGTACGCGAAGCGGATGATCGGCAGGCGGATGTACGGCGGTACGTCGACCTACCTGCCGATCAAGGTCAACCAGGCCGGTGTCATCCCGGTCATCTTCGCCTCGTCGCTGCTGTACCTGCCGCAGCTGATCAGCCAGCTGATCGGCGACCCGAACAGCAACTCGGGGTGGCAGTCGTTCATCCAGAACTACATCGTGAACCAGGGCAGCTGGGTGCACATCCTGCTCTACTTCGCGCTGATCATCTTCTTCACCTACTTCTACATCACCATCACGTTCAACGTGGACGAGCGGGCCGAGGAGATGAAGAAGTTCGGCGGCTTCATCCCGGGCATCCGTCCCGGCAGGCCGACCGCCGAATACCTGAGCTTCGTGCTCGGCCGGATCACCCTGCCGGGCTCGCTCTACCTGGGCATCATCGCGATCCTCCCGAACTTCTTCCTGTCCCTCACCGGTAGCGGGAACAACCAGAACTTCCCGTTCGGTGGCACGGCTGTGCTGATCATGGTCGGTGTCGGTCTCGACACCGTGAAGCAGATCGAAAGCCAGCTGATGCAGCGCAACTACGAAGGGTTCCTGAAGTGACGCGACTGGTTCTCGTCGGACCGCCCGGCGCGGGCAAGGGCACACAGGCGCTGGCCCTGTCCGAGCAGCTGCGGATCCCGCACATCTCGACCGGTGACCTGTTCCGTGCGCACGTCGGCCAGGAGACCCCGCTCGGCCAGGAGGCGAAGCGCTACCTGGACTCGGGCGAGCTGGTCCCGGACTCGGTCACCAACGAGATGGTGCGCGAGCGGCTGGCCGAACCGGACGCCAAGGCCGGCTTCCTGCTCGACGGCTTCCCCCGCAACACCAAGCAGGCCGAGGTGCTCGGCGAGATGCTGACCGAGGCGGACAGCAGGCTCGACGCGGTGATCCAGCTGCAGGTGCCCGAGGACGTGGTGGTCGGCAGGCTGATGTCGCGCGGACGCTCGGACGACACCGAGGACGTCATCCGCCGTCGCCAGCAGGTCTACGTGTCGGAGACGGCGCCGCTGCTGGAGTACTACGCGGACATCCTGGTGACGGTCGACGGCGTGGGCGCGGTGGACGAGATTTCCGGCCGGGTGCTGGAAGCGCTGCGCGACCGCACGTGAATCTCGGAGGACTGCGTGTTCTGCACCTGCTCCGGCGTGGGCGCATGATCGAGGTCAAGACGCCCGGCGAACTGCAGGCGATGCGCGAGGCCGGGCTGGTCGTCGCGCGCACCCTTGCCGCGGTCCGGGAACAGGCCCGGCCCGGCGTGAGCACCGCCGAGCTCGACGAGCTGGCCGAACAGACGATCCGGGACGCCGGCGCCGTGCCCTCGTTCAAGGGCTACCACGGTTTCCCGGCGTCGATCTGCGCCTCGGCGAACGAGCAGATCGTGCACGGCATCCCGGCGAAGCAGCAGGTGTTGGCCGAGGGTGACCTGCTCTCGGTCGACTGCGGTGCGATCCTGGACGGCTGGCACGGCGACTCCGCGGTGACGCTGGCCATCGGCACCGTCAGCGAGCGCGACCGGAAGCTGTCCGAGGCCACCGAACGGGCGATGTGGGCCGGGATCGAGGCGGTGCGGGCCGGTGCCCGGCTGACCGACATCTCGCATTCGGTGCAGACCGCGGCCGAGCACGCCGGCCGGGACCACGGCATCGACTACGGGATGATCCTCGAGTACGGCGGGCACGGGATCGGCCGCCAGATGCACATGGAGCCGTTCCTGCCGAACGTCGGCAAACCGGGCAAGGGGCCCCGGCTCAAGCCCGGGATGGCGCTCGCGGTCGAACCCATGCTGACCGGCGGCGGGGGAGAGACCCTGGAGCTGGAGGACGGCTGGACGGTCGTCACCGCGGACGGCTCGCGGGCCGCGCACTGGGAGCACACCGTCGCGATCACCGAGGACGGCCCGTGGGTGCTCACCGCACCCGGATGACGCTCCTCCGGTGGTGAATCCCCGGTCCGGCTGACGTCGGCTCCCAGCACGCCCACCCCGGTTCGCCGGGCGCGACACGGGTTGCGTACACTGTCAAGTCGGCGCGCTCGTACGCCGGTTCCAACGTGCTCGTGAATCGTCGCGAACAAGGGAGTCGGGGTGGAGTGTGCCGGACGCAGCACTCAGTAAGCAAGGACTCGAGCTCGAGAACGATCGCGCTGTGCGTTCGGGCGTGAATCAGGATTGCGGAGGACATGGCTAAGAAAGACGGGGCCATCGAGGTCGAAGGCCGCGTGGTGGAGCCGCTCCCCAACGCGATGTTCCGTGTCGAACTGGAGAACGGCCACAAGGTTCTCGCGCACATCAGCGGCAAGATGCGGCAGCACTACATCCGCATCCTGCCGGAGGACCGGGTACTCGTGGAGCTGTCGCCCTACGACCTGTCCCGCGGCCGCATCGTCTACCGCTACAAGTGATCGCGCGAGAGCCGAGAAGAGCAGGAAGCAGGAAGACGTGAAGGTCCAGCCGAGCGTCAAGAAGATCTGCGACAAGTGCAAGGTGATCCGCCGTCACGGCCGGATCATGGTGATCTGCGACAACCTGCGCCACAAGCAGCGTCAGGGCTGAACACCGCACTGCAGCAGGCCGCTTGACGGCTACCCACCCTCCCCGTACCTACCGGACCGCCTGAGCGGTCCGGTTCGCCCCCGGACTTCAGGCCGGGGCCGGGACACCCGGAGCGCAAGCACCGGGCACGACAGGCGAGTCGGTTCCGGAACCGGACGGGGAGAAGACCTGGAGACGAAACCGAAGAAGGAGCACCAGTGGCACGACTCGCTGGCGTCGACCTCCCCCGTGAGAAGCGGTTGGAGATCGCGCTGACCTACATCTACGGCATCGGCCGTACGCGCTCGAAGCAGATGATCGTCGCCGCCGAGCTGAACGCGGACACCCGCGTGAAGGACCTCAGCGACGAGGACCTGATCAAGCTGCGCGACTACATCGATGAGAACTTCAAGGTCGAGGGTGACCTTCGCCGTGAGGTGAACGCCGACATCCGGCGCAAGATCGAGATCGGTACCTACCAGGGCCTGCGCTGGCGTCGTGGTCTGCCGGTCCGCGGTCAGCGGACCAAGACCAACGCCCGCACCCGCAAGGGCCCGAAGAAGACGGTCGCCGGCAAGAAGAAGGCTGGCAAGAAGTGAGCGTCCGGGGCAAGAAGGTCGTGCAGATGGGTGGCGGGAATCGCCGCGGCACGGCTTGTGTCTCGCCCAAGGCGCTCTACGCCCGCCCGATGGCGCTGCGCAACCTCTACACCGATGCCGGGTCGATCATCCGGCGCGGGCAGCAGGAAGCCGTGGCCGCTCACCAAGAACACGCGCGTTAACAGGAGAACCCTCAGAATATGCCACCGAAGTCCCGTACTGCGGGGACCAAGAAGGTCCGCCGCAAGGAGAAGAAGAACGTCGCGCACGGTCACGCGCACATCAAGAGCACCTTCAACAACACCATCGTCTCGATCACGGACCCGACCGGCGCCGTGATCGCGTGGGCCTCGAGCGGACACGTGGGCTTCAAGGGCTCGCGCAAGTCCACTCCTTTCGCCGCGCAGATGGCCGCCGAGAACGCCGCCCGCAAGGCGGCCGAGCACGGCATGAAGAAGGTCGACGTGTTCGTGAAGGGCCCGGGCTCGGGCCGCGAGACGGCGATCCGCTCGCTGCAGGCGGCCGGCCTCGAGGTCGGCACCATCCAGGACGTGACCCCGCAGCCTCACAACGGCTGCCGCCCGCCCAAGCGGCGCCGGGTCTGAGGAACGGGGAGGAGTACTAACACATGGCTCGCTACACCGGCCCCGCGACGCGCATCTCGCGTCGCCTCAAGGTCGACCTCATCGGCGGCGACCAGGCTTTCGAGCGTCGCCCGTATCCGCCCGGCCAGCATGGCCGCGGCCGGATCAAGGAGTCCGAGTACCTCCTGCAGTCGCAGGAGAAGCAGAAGGCTCGCTACACCTACGGCGTTCTCGAGCGCCAGTTCGTCCGGTACTACAAGGAAGCCGTGCGGCGTCCCGGCAAGACCGGTGAGGTCCTGCTGCAGATCCTCGAGTCCCGGCTGGACAACGTGATCTACCGGGCCGGCATCGCCCGCACCCGCCGGCAGGCGCGGCAGCTGGTGAGCCACGGGCACTTCCTGGTCAACGGCCAGAAGGTGAACGTGCCCTCGTTCCAGGTGTCCAAGTGGGACATCATCGACGTCCGCCCGAAGTCCATGCCGATGCTGCCGTTCGTGGCCGCCAAGGAGTCCTTCGGCGAGCGTCCGATCCCCGCGTGGCTGCAGGTCGTGCAGTCGAACCTCCGCGTGCTGGTGCACCAGCTCCCGGAGCGTGCGCAGATCGACGTTCCGGTCCAGGAACAGCTGATCGTCGAGCTCTACTCGAAGTAGGTTCTACCGGCGGCGGCGCCCCCAGTGCGCCGCCGCCACGCCATCCCTTCGGCGTCATATGGCGGGCGCCGTCTGGAAAGGAACACAGAAATGCTGATTTCCCAGCGGCCGGCTCTCGGCGAAGAGACGGTCAACGAGACCCGCTCCCGGTTCACCATCGAACCGCTGGAGCCCGGCTTCGGCTACACGCTCGGCAACTCGCTGCGGCGCACACTGCTGTCGTCCATCCCGGGCGCGGCCGTGACGAGCATCCGCATCGACGGCGTGCTGCACGAGTTCACCACCGTTCCCGGGGTGAAGGAAGACGTCACCGACATCATCCTGAACCTGAAGGAACTGGTCGTGTCCTCGGAAGAGGACGAGCCGGTCACCATGTACCTGCGCAAGCAGGGCCCCGGTGAGGTCACGGCTGCCGACATCGTGCCGCCGGCGGGCGTCACCGTGCACAACCCGGATCTGCACATCGCGTCGCTGAACGGCAAGGGCAAGCTCGAGATCGAGCTCGTCGTCGAGCGCGGCCGCGGGTACGTTCCGGCCCTGCAGAACAAGCAGGCGGGCGCGGAGATCGGCCGGATCCCGGTCGACTCGATCTACTCGCCGGTGCTGAAGGTGACCTACAAGGTCGAGGCCACCCGTGTCGAGCAGCGCACCGACTTCGACAAGCTGATCCTGGACGTCGAGACCAAGCCGTCGATCACGCCGCGCGACGCGGTCGCCTCGGCGGGCAAGACGCTGGTGGAGCTGTTCGGTCTCGCCCGCGAGCTGAACGTCGACGCCGAGGGCATCGAGATCGGGCCGTCGCCGCAGGAGGCGGACACCATCGCCGCCTACGCGATGCCGATCGAGGACCTGGACCTCACCGTCCGGTCGTACAACTGCCTCAAGCGCGAGGGCATCCACACGGTGGGCGAGCTCGTCTCGCGCAGCGAGGCGGACCTGCTCGACATCCGCAACTTCGGCGCCAAGTCGATCGACGAGGTCAAGCTGAAGCTGGTCGGGCTCGGCCTGGCGCTCAAGGACAGCCCGCCCGGGTTCGATCCGTCCGCGGCCGCCGCCGGATACGACGGTGAGGGCTGGGCAGCCGACGGGGTCGCCGGGATCGGTGGCGGCATTTCGGACGAGGGCCACGACGATGGCCAGGACTACGCAGAGACCGAGCAGCTCTGAGGCCGCGTGCCCGGACGCTGTGAGCTGAACTAGGAGAACCCATGCCCACCCCTACCAAGGGAGCCCGGCTCGGCGGGTCGTCCGCCCACCAGCGGCTGCTCCTGGCCAACCTGGCCACGCAGCTGTTCGAGCACGGCAAGATCACCACCACCGAGGCCAAGGCCCGCCGGGTCCGCCCGCTGGCCGAGAAGCTGATCACCAAGGCGAAGCGGGGCGACCTGCACAACCGCCGTCTCGTGCAGAAGGTCGTCCGGGACAAGGACGTCGTGCACAAGCTGTTCGCCGAGATCGGGCCGCACTTCGCGGAGCGTGCGGGTGGCTACACCCGGATCACCAAGACGCTGCCGCGCAAGGGTGACAACGCGCCGATGGCGGTCATCGAGCTCGTCGCGGAGAAGACCGTGACGTCCGAGGCCGAGCGGGCGCGTGGCACGAAGTTCGCGAAGGACGCCAAGCCCGCCGAGGCGCCGGTCGCCGCCGAGGAGACCACCTCGGAGGAGACCGCTGCCGAGGCCACTGCTGCGGAGGAGGCTCCGGCCGAGGCCGAGGCCGAGGCCGAGGCCGAGGCCGAGGCCGACGCGGACGCCAAGAAGGACTGAGTCCTGACGGCACTGTCGAACGAGGACGAGCCCGCCACTCCCCCCGGGGAGGGCGGGCTCGTTCGTCTGCGCCTGGACGTGAGCTACGACGGCACGGATTTCTCCGGCTGGGCCCGGCAGCCGGGCAGGCGGACCGTGCAGGCCTGCCTGGAGGAGGCGCTGCAGCGCCAGCCGCCCGGGCTTTCCGTACCGAAGTCGGTGGTCGTGGCCGGGCGTACCGATGCCGGGGTGCACGCGACCGGACAGGTCGTACACGTCGACGTGGTCCCGTTCGCGCCGGCCGCTCCGGGGCGGATCCCGGTGGACGAGCGTGGCGTCCCGGACCTGACCCGGATGCGTGGCCGCTGGAACAAGCTGCTGCCCACTGACGTGCGGGTACTGCGTGCCCGCCCGGCCGCGGCGGGTTTCGACGCCCGCTTCTCCGCCGTCCGGCGGCACTACCGGTACCGCGTCTCGGACGCGCCGTGGGGCGTGGACCCGTTGCGCCGCAACGACACTCTCGCCTGGGGACGTCCGCTGTCGGTGGGGCGGATGAACGAGGCCGCGCATGCACTGCTCGGCCTGCAGGACTTCGCCGCCTACTGCAAGCAGCGCGAGGGCGGCACCACGATCCGCGAGCTGCAGCACCTGGAGTGGACCCGCATCGACGAGCACCTGCTCGAAGTCCGGGTGTCCGCGGACGCGTTCTGCCATTCGATGGTCCGCAGCCTGGTAGGAGTCCTTCTCATGGTCGGCGACGGCCGCCGCGCCGTCGGCTGGCCAGGAGACGTCCTGGAAAGCGGCCGCCGCGACAGCGCCGTCGCCCCCGCCCACGGCCTCACCCTGACCGCGGTGGACTACCCCCCGGACGAAGACCTGGCCGCCCGCGCGGAGCAGACCCGCGCCGTGCGTACCTCGACGGATCGCTGACCGGCCCAGGCGTACTACGAGGTCACAGGCAGGCTGGATGGCGACGTTCGTGTTCTACGGCCTGAACGGTTTCGATCTGGACGCGCCGGAGGACGACGCCTACGACCTGGTGATCGCGGCTGAAACCGGGACGCGCGAGTACCAGCCCGTGGCTGAGCGCCTGGCGGGGTGGGCCCGCGCCGAGGTCGCCCAGCCACGTGAGGTCGAGCGCTAACCGGTCGGCGGGATCGGCAGGCCGGGGCAGGTGCTGTCCGACGTTTTACCGGTGTCGAAGAACTCGACTGCCTTCGACGCGCACGGGAGCAAGGACAGGGAACCGTGGATGTCGTCCTCGACGGTGAGTAGGGAGCCGCCGATGCGTGCGTGCATTTCCTGCGCCCAGGAAAACGGGGTCACCGACTCGTAGGTGTGTCCGACGAGCTGCAGCGGGCTCTTTCCGGGAGTGAAGTGCCACGGGGTGGTGGGTAGTGGCCAGCCGGCGCACTTGCCGTCGTACTGGCCGTGGCTGCCGGCGATCGGGAGTTCGGCGGACAGCGCCAGATGGTTGCGCCAGGCCGTTTCGAAGTCGCGGGTGCCGGTCGCTTCGTTGCACAGCAACGCGTCCTCCTGGTCCGGATTGAACCCCGGGTTCGGGTCGTGCCAGTCGAACCCGGTGCGGTCGGCGGTCGCGGGACCGGGAACCGCACTGGAAACCTTTGCGCCGGAACGGAGTTCGACCAGTTTGCCGGCCGACTCCGGCCAGTCCGGGCGGCGCTGGGTGAGCAGGTTGTCCACCTCTTCCCGGTCGGCCGCGTTCGCACGCAGGTCCAGCAGCGCCTGGGTGGCCGCCTCCTTCGTCGCGCCGAAGTGGTAGACGCGGTCATTGCCGGCCAGCCAGCCGGCGAAGTCGTGGAACGAGTTCTCCAGCGCCGCCATCTGGTCGTGGTCGGTCCGGGTGAGGTCGAAAACGGGGCTCACCACCGAATCGAGCAGCATCGCGTCCACGTGGTCGTCGAACAGCGTGCGGTACTCCGCGCCAAGTGCGGTGCCCCAGGAAATGCCGTAGTAGCCGATCCGGTCTTCGCCGAGTGCCTGCCGGATCCGGTCCATGTCACGGGCGACGTTCGCGGTGGTCAGGTTTGCCATGAACTCCGGGTCCTTCGCCACGCAGTCCTGGTAGTGCTGGGCGTTCTTCTCGGACTCGAAGCGGGCCTTTTCCTTGTCGGAAAGGGAAGGGTCCGGTTCCGCGTCGTCGTGTCGGCAGGACAGCCCGGCGCTGTAGCCGACTCCGCGCGGGGAGAAGCCGATGAGGTCGTGGTGCACGCCGATCCCGGCGGCTTTCGTGTTCAGCAGGGACCGCGGCATGTCCATCCCGGATGCGCCGGGGCCGCCCGGGTTGGTCAGGACGACGCCGTCCCGGCTGCCGGTGGCCTTGATCCGGCTCACCGCCAGGTCGAACGTGCGCCCGTCCGGCTTCGCGTAGTCGACCGGCACCGAGATCGAGGCGCATTCGGTGCGTTGGTCCTCGGCGGGCCAGCCGTCCGCGATGTCCCGGCATGGTGTCCACTGCAGACTGTCCGCCGCGGTGGCGACTCCAGGCGCGAACGGTACGAGCAATAACCCGGCCAGCGCCGGTCCGATCAGGTGCTTGATCCGCATGCGGCTCATCCTGGCCGGGCGGCCACGGCCGGCTGATCGGCCGATCGGCCACCCGGAGGTGCCGATCGGCCGGTAGCGCGGTACTCAGTCGCCCCGGCGGACCGGTCCGAGCAGCTGCTGTTCCTTCTGCGTGGTGACCAGCCGCAGCGGACGCCACAGGTTGCGGCCCAGCGCCACCACCTGGTCGTCCTTGAGCGTGGTCAGCTGCCGCATCATCTGCGGTGGCAGCCGCCAGATCCGGGCGGCCAGCTCGGCCTGTCCGGCGGGCAGCCGCTGCATCAGCACGAGGTCCGCGGCGTTGGCCGTGGCACCCGCCTGCGGGTGCAGGTAGGGCAGCACGTACACCGTCGTCTGCCACGGCGACCGCGGCGGGAACAGGTCCTGCGGGGTCGGCCCGCCGTCGGTCACCACGAGCAGCGGGGCGTCCTCGGACGGGCGTGGCAGCTCGACCGGCGACAGCCTGCGGATCTGCACCAGCGGCGAAGGCCGTCCGTCACGGTTGCCCGCGGCCTGGGAGAGCACCTGCCAGGCCGCCGGACGACCGGTGGCCACCACCACCCAGGCACCGACCGCCATCGCCCGCATCGCCACCTGGCGGGCCAGGTAGAGGCCGCCGACGAGCACGATGCGCGTCGGTGCGGAACGCAGTGCCGACACCGTGAGTGGTTCGCCCTTGAGCCCGGATCCGAGGACGATGCCGCCGCGGTCGCCGGACGGGCTGATCGCGTCGAGCATCGCCGGGTCCACGGAGAACTCCGGCGCCACGCCGGCGTTCTGGCCCGCGTCACGCACACGCGTGGTCATGCCGTACCTCCGATCGGCAGGGTGGCGGCGAAGGCGGAGACCTGCAGGCCCCGCAGCGGGGTCAGGTCGACGCCGAGCCGCTCCGAGATGCTCTGCAGCCGCTGGTCGGCGGCGTCGAGCTCACGCGGGTTGCGGGCACTGAGCCGGACCACGCCGCGCAGGCCGATGCGGCCCTCGTCGACAGACGGCGAAATCGACATGGCGACCGTGGCCGAGAGCGCCCGCACACTGGTGAGGGCGTTGAGGCTGCCGCTGATCTTGCCCTTCGGCCAGTTCGTGATCGCGTAGCTGGAGTGCCCGATCCCGGCCGCGGTGACGCCGGTCCAGTTCTCCTGCAGGCTGACCTGCGTGGCCGAACCGGCCACCGAGGTGAGCTCGGCCGCGGAGATGCTGGCCCGCAGCAGTTCGTCCGGGTCGAGCGGACGAGTGGGCACCCCCTGCGATTCGAGGGCGTTGCGCACCCGGGAGAGGGCGCCGATCAGCGCCCGGTGCGCGCCGACGACGCCGCCGCCGCGTTCCCGGATCGCGTCCGGGCAGCGCCGCGGGTCGAGCCGGACGGCGATCCAGGTGGTGCGCCGGGCCGCCGCGGGCAGCGGGCCGAGCACCTCCAGGTACGAGCTGAGCGCGGGCGAGTCCGACGGCAGCGCCGCCGAACCGGGGTAGCTGTGCCAGATCATCTGGATGGAGTCGAGCACCACGCCGCGGTCCTCGAGACACGGCGCCAGTGCCGACAGCGGCAGACTCGGCGCGCTGGCGGCCTGGCTGATCAACGCCGGCGTCGGCTCCACCAGCAGCACCGCGGTCCAGGTCCCGTCGTTCCAGGCGATCCCGACCTGCTGCCGTTCGTGGTCGACGCCGTGCGCCACCACGAGGTCCGGCACGGCCAGCCGCAGCAGGTTGACGCGCGCGTCCTCCGGCCCGGTGACGGTGCTCTCCTCGGGCAGCTCCTCGAGGTCGGGCGGCGGCGGAGTGGCGACCCGGCCGTGTGAGCGGAAGCGGTAACGCAGGGTGAGGCCGAGCCACTGGGTGAACCAGCGTCCGCCCCAGCGCAGGAAGGCGAGGATCAGCCCGAGGACGGCCACCCCGATGGCGACGTACTTGAGCGACATGTCGATCGCCAGCAGGACGAGCCCGATCGTGACGCCGACCTCGAACAGCACGAGGTTCGCGACCGGCAACGCCCCGAGCGTGATCCCGCCGGAACGCTGCCGCGAGGGCGGCGAGATCCGAGTCGCGGCGGAGCTCGGCGCGGACTCGCCGCCGCCGTCCGGGGAACCACCAGGTCCACCGGAACCGCCCGGACCACCGGGTCCACCGGGACCACCGCCGCCGGGGCCACCGGGTCCACCCGGGCCGCCGGGACCACCGGGTCCGCCGGGACCACCGCCGCCGGGGCCACCGGGTCCACCCGGGCCGCCGGGACCACCAGGTCCGCCGGGACCAGGCCTGCCCGGACCGCCGGGACCACCGGGCCCACCGGGTCGTCCGGTCCGGGGCCCGCCGGGGCCACCCGGACCGTTCGGGCCACCGGGCTTGCCGGGCCCGTTCGGACCGGGCCCGTTCGGGCCGGGACCGCCGGGTCCACCGGGCTTGGGAGGCCCGCCGGGTCCGCCGGGCTTCGGCGGCCCGCCCGGCTTGGGCGGCGCGACCGGCCCGCCGGGACCCGGCCGTCCGGGGCCACCCGGCCCACCCGGACCGGGCCCGGGTCCACCGGGAGTGCGCGGCGGCATGCCCGGCCCGCCCGGCGCCACACCCGGACCACCCGTTCTCCCCGGCCGCTGCGGCGGCCCCGGGGGGCGTCCTCCGGGAGGTGGCGGCGGTCCTTGCGAACCAGGCGGACGTGGAGGCGTGCTGACGGACATCCGCGCGTTCTCTTCCCCTCGTGAGTGCTGCGTACCCGGAAAGCCGGTCCCGGGGTGTCCGACCCTAGCCGGAGTTGGTAGAAACCCCACACCAGACGGTCCCCGTACGGCTATCCTGCGGAACCGTACCGCGACGGGGAGGACTGTAGGCCGACAATGCCATCAACACCCACGACCAAGTCTCAAGTTCAGGCTTACAAGTTCGTGCTGCGTCGGATGCAGTCGGCTCTCGTCCGCCGGGACGCGGTGATGCTGCACGATCCGATGCGCACCCATTCCCGCGCGACCGTCGTCGGGGTCATCCTCGGCGTGCTGGGCGCGGTCGTGTTCGTGCTGTGGGGCCTGCTCAGCCCGGCTCCCTCGGTGCCCTCGTCGGACAACATCGTGATCGGCGAGCAGTCCGGCACGGTGTACGTCGTCACCGGCGACCCGCAGCGGCTGATCCCCACCTTCAACCTCGCGTCCGCGCGGCTGATCCTGATGGCGCAGAAGCAGCAGGCGCAGCAACAGCAGCAGGGCGGCGGCCAGCAGCAGGCGTCCGAGGTGAAGGCCCCGAGTGTCGTGTCGGACGAACAGCTCAAGGACATTCCGCGCGAGAAGCTGACCGGGATCCCGGACGGACCGCAGCTGCTGCCGGACGGCTCGCAGCGGATCACCCCCGATTGGGCGGTCTGCGACGAGGTGAAACTCGACCCGCAGCTGCCGCAGCCGGACAGCATCGACCAGACCGACACCGACGTGCTCGCCGGGATCCAGAATCTGGGCACCGAGCTGAAGGACGACCCGGGACAGGCGCAGGCGCTGCTCGGTGACGCGGGCAACGGCAAGACCTACCTGATCTACCGCCTCGAGCCCACGCAGAGCCGCCCGTACGCGGGCACCGTGCGGGCAGAGGTCCCGACCGGCGTCAACGACCCGGTGCGTTCGGCACTGCACCTGCCGGACAAGGCCCGCAAGATGTCCCAGGCCTTCCTGAACGCGATCCCCGAGGTCACCAAGCTGGCGCCGCCGAACGTGCCGGGCGCGGGACAGCCGCCGGCGCAGAACATCCAGGGCCTGAACATCGGCCAGGTGTTCGCCACCCAGCCCACCGGTCAGTCCCCGCAGTTCTGGCTGATCACCCAGGACGGTGTCCAGGAGGTCTCGCCCGCCGTGGCGGACATCGTGCGTACCGCCACGAGCGGCAGCGGGAGCACCACGCCGACGCTGGAGCTGCCGGTCATCAACGGCGTCAAGCAGCTGCAGCCGAACGACCCCGGCTACATCAACGTGGACGACTTCCCCGCTCAGGTGCCGACCGTGCTGGACGCCGCGCAGAACTCGCCGGTCGCCTGCCTCGGCTGGCACTACGACGCCGCGAGCAACAAGGCGCACACCTCGGTCTACATCAACACCAAGATCCCGGTGGAGCAGAACAAGGACGGCTCGTCGCGGCTGCTCAGCGTCAGCAACCCCGGCCCGAACGGGCTGCCGATCACCGGCTTCTACATGCCCTCGGGCTACGGCGCGGTGGTGCAGTCGGCCACCGAAGCGAGCGCGACCTTCAAGAAGGGCCCCATCCAGCTGATCTCCGACCGGGGGATCCGCTACGGCGTGCCGGACACGGCGACCGCGGACGGCCTCGGCCTGAACGACCGGCTGCCGGCGCCCGAGTCGATCATCGGGCTGCTGCCCACCGGTGCGTCGCTGAACACCCAGAACGTGCTCAAGCAGTACGACTCGGTGCCGATCGACCCGAACGCCGGATCGTTCCCGCAAGCGAACAACCAGCAGGCCGCGGGGAACTGACCGGGATGCTCGTCCGTCCACTCCACACAACCGGGTGAAGCGGAGGGATGCCATGAGCGCGCCGGAGGGCGGGCCGGGATCGGCTGCAGTGCGGATCGACGGCGAGATCGTCGGCGGATACGCGGCGAAGGTCGCGCGGGCCGCCGACGAGCTGGCCGCCGCGGCGGCCGATATCGGCCAGGGTGCGACCGCGCCCGAGGCGTACGGCGGGCTCGGCGCGGAGCTGGGCGTCGGAGAGTCGTACGCGCGGGCGGCCGAGGCGCTGCGTGGACAGCTCGGCGCCGGAGTGGCCGCGCTGCGGTCGGTCACCGAGGCGCTGGAGCAGCTCACCGCGGGCCACGAGCAGCGCGACGCGGACGCGGCCGAGCAGATCGAGCGCGCGGGGAGGACCACGTGAGCGAGCCGTCGCTGGCGTTCGTGTCCGAACTCGCCCGGGACCTCGGGACGGCCGATCCGGTCGAGGCCTACTACCGGCCGTTGACCGGACAGTGGGAGGAGCTGACCGAGGAGGCCGGCCGGTTGCGTGCCGCGGCGGGCACGGCCGCCCGGGTCTCCGCGGACCTCGCGGAGGACCTCGGCAGGCTCGACGCACTGTGGACCGGACCGGACGCGGACGCGTTCGTCGGCTACCTCGGCGAGATCCGGTCGGCGAGCGAAGGCGCCGAGGACGCGCTCGAGGCGCTGGCCGGTGCGCTCGAGGAGCTGGCCGGATCGGTTCGCCGGATCGTGGACGCGACCGAAGAGGTCATCGTGGACGCGGCGGACGTGTTGTCGGAATCGGCGATGCTGCCGGTCGGCGGGGCGAATCGCGCCCGCGCGCAGCTGCGCGAGACCGGGCAGTCGCTGCAGTCCCTGCACTCCAGCGCCCAGGACGTGCTGCAGGAGTTCGGCCGGCTCTGCGACGGCGTCGACGCACCGCCCGGACAGCAGCAGAGCATCGAGCTGCGGCACCACTACCCGGCCGAGCAGTTCCGGCTGCAGGCCACGGGAACCGCCTTCGCCCTGCCCGACGCGAACGCCTCCGCGAGCGCCGACTCGGGCACGCCGTCTTCCGACGACTCCGTCACGCCGTCCGCGGTGGAACAGGGCAAGGAGACCGCCGCTGATCCGCGGGCGGAGCCGGGTCAGGCGGCGGTGCCGCCGGCCGAACCGGTCGCACCGCCGGCGCCCGCGCAGGCGGAGAGCCACGGCAGCGGCATGCCGATGATGCCGATGATGGGTGGTTTCGGCGGCCTCGGTGGCGGGGGTGGGGGCGACCGGCCCCGGAAGGGCCGTGAACGGTTCCCGGCCAAGCCTTCGGAGATCTTCGGTGAGCCGGATCCCGTCACGCCACCGGTGCTGGGGGAGGACCCGGCCCCGGAGAAGGCACGTAAGCGTGGGAAACCCCGCAACTGAATCAGGGGCCACCCGCCGCGGCAGAACGCGGTAGGTGGCCCCTGAGCCGTTGTTCCGGGTGGTTCAGCGCCGCGGTGCGGACGGTGTGGAGGACGAGGGCCGGTTGCGCCGGATCGTGTGCATCACGAACAGGGTGATCACCAGCGCGGCCAGCCCGCCGCCGGTGCCGGCGAGCGCGACGATCATCGGCGTGGAGCTGAGACCGTCGCCCGGCGGCAGGTTCGCCGCCTGCACCATCGGCTTCGGCGGGGCGAGGTTGCCGACGTCGTTCGGCAGGTTCGCGGTGAGCGCGGCCACCGGGTCGATCACGCCGTAGCCCACGTAGTCGTCGTGGCCGCCGGGAGCCGCCGGGTGCTGCGCCGTCGCCTCGATCCGCTTGATGACCTCACGGGCTCCGAGATTCGGGAACATCTGCCGCACGAGGGCGGCGAGCCCGGCCACGTACGGGGCGGCGAAGCTCGTGCCCTGGATCGGGGAGGCCTGGTTGCCGTTGGAGATGACGCGGTTCGCGAGGCCGGTCGAGCCCTCTGCCGGATCCAGCGACACGATCTCCGTACCCGGCGCGGCGACGCCGACCCACGGGCCGTGCACGCTGAAGTTCGCGACGCTGCCGTTCTGGTCGATCGCGCCGACCGAGAGCACGTCATTGGCGAACCACGGCGGAGTGACGATCGACTTCGGCTTGTTCGGGTCCGCCTGGTCGTTCTGCGGGCAGCTGTCGGACACGTTGCCCGCCGCGGCGACGACCACGACGTTCTTGTCCGCCGCGTACTTCACCGCGGCCTGGACCTGGCGTTCGCTGTCCTGGATGTCCGCGGGCGGGGCGGTGCGGCAGTGGTCGAGCGACATGTTGATGACGCCGATACCACCCCGGTCCGCGATCCCGCGGATGATCTGCGCGAGCGAGCCCAGCGTGCCCGCCGTGTCGCCCTTCTCGATCTGCCGGCTGTCGCCCTCGTTGTTGCCCTGCTGCGGTCCGGTGCCGCCGGGTTCACCGCCGCCGTTGGACGGTGGCAGCTCGTTGCCGCCGGTGTCCCCGCCCGGCGGGGAGCCGGTGCCGCCCGCCGGTGGTGCCGAGGACTTCTCGTCCTTGGGTCCGTAGTTCTCGCTCAGCTGCCGGTAGGACACGATGTTCGCGTCCGGGGCCACTCCGATGAAGCCGACCTTGGGGTCCTGTGGGTTACCCGCGATGACGCCCGCGACCTCGGTGCCGTGCCCGTCGCAGTCCTGCAGCCCCGGCGGCTGGCCGTTGGTTGTGGGACCCACGTAGTCGCCGCCGCTTTCCACCCGGTTCTGCAGCCACGGATGCGGTGTCACTCCGGTGTCCACCACGGCGACGCGCTGGCCACCGCCCACGCTGTTCTTCGCCGCGCGGACGATCTCCTGCGCCTTCTCCAGCTGCAGGTAGTCCTGCCCCCACGGGCGGAAGTTGATCTCGATGTTCTCGCCGAGGCTCCGCTCCACACACTTGGTCTTCTGCTCGTACGGCTTGTCCGGCGCGTGGGTGTCGACCGGCAGGCCGTCGTAGCCGTTGATCGGCGGCGGGGTGGCCCAGGAACCCGCCGGGGTGTCGGCGGTCTGCGCGGCCGCGGGCGCGGCCGCGAACGGGGACAGCACCCCGAGCCCGGCCGCGACCACGGCGACCCCGGCCCGGCCGGGAAGACCGAGCCGGCGGGAGAGGAAACGTCGGGCAGCCATGTCGCGGCTCACTTGAGGTTGAGGTGGCGCAGCGTCATGTAGAGGTCCATCACACCGAGTGCCAGCGGCAGCACCACCGCGATACAGATCGCCTCGATGATCTCCACGGTGCGCCGCAACGGGGGCGAGAACCGCTGGTTCGGGAAGATCACGCCGACCACCAGCGCACCCGCGGCCACCAGGACCAGCACGCCGAAGACGTACATCAGCCGGTGCTCGGCCGTGGCCGAGAAGAGCCAGCCCAGCAGGATGCCGGCCGCGGCGATCATGCCGGTGGTGAGCAGCGCGATGGCCTGCGCGCCGTTGGCGTATGCGCGGGCCCGCAGCAGCAGCACCAGGGTGGCGACGATGCCGAGGATGGGGCCGAAGACGTTGGGCGCGGTGGCCGCGATGACCGCGGACAGCGCCGCGGTGGCGCCGCAGCCGATCATCAGGCCGGTCATGTAATCGTGCGCGACCGCGGTGCGCTGCTCGATCGCCTGGTAGTCCGGGAAGCCGGAGTCCTCCTTGAGCTCCTCCGCGGTGCTCGGCACGTGCGGCAGCGGCAGCTTGGCCAGCCAGATCGTGGTGCGCGGAAGCAGCGAGATGCAGGCCAGTGCCACCGCGACCACCCCGGCCGCGACCTCCGGCGCGTCCGCGTTGGTGACCAGCGTGGCCACCAGGAAGGCGACCGCGCCGAACGCACCCGCCGTGGCCGCGGCGATGAAGACCCGGATGCCCGCGCCGACGACCAGAATGCAGACCGCCGCGACGATCAGCACGAGTACCGCGCCGAGCAGCAGGTTCGCCCGCAGGGACAGACCGGGCACGATGTGGAAGCCGCTCACGAAGGCCAGCGGCAGGCCGCCCGCGGCGGCGATCAGCACTCCGGTGGATTCCGCCTGGTACCCCTTGGCCAGCGTGGCGCCCACCGCGACGCAGGCGATCGCGCCGAGGCCGCCGGCGACGGCCGCGCCGATCGCGGACCCGCCGTAGAACGATCCGCTGAAGAAGAGCGCGAGTGCCGCGGCGAACAGGGCCAGCCCGCCGGCCACGTGCCCGAACCGCTGGGCGGTCTCCTTGGTCCACGGCCGGAAGGTGTCCGGATCGGACTCCGCGATCGCGTCCACGACGTCGTCGTAGAGCGGCGGCGGCGGGTTCTCGTTGCGTTTGCGCAGCTGCAGCAGCTCGCCGTCGACGACCCCGAGCGAGGCCAGCGTGCGGCTCGGGTCCAGCGGTGCGTCGCCGAGTTTGGCCAGCGCCCACCCGCCGTGTCGTGCTCCTCCGTCCGGAGTGACCTCCTTGGCCATCTCCAGGAGCATCGGCAGCAGGTCGGCGACCGCGACGTCGGCCGGAAGCGCGACGTCGATGCGTGTCGTCGGCGCCACCACCGTGACCCTGCTGAATACCGTCGTGCCCGTTGCCACTAGTGCCCCCGCTCTGATGAGTCAGCTCCCGGGGGAACTTATACCGAACCTGGTGACGGGTTTCAGCCGCTGCCGGTAAATCGTCGGCGAAAATACCCGTCCAGGCCCTTCGGAGGGGCTGGGGAGCACTTACTGTCGGTGGCGGTCCCTACACTCGGTCCTGCGCGGCGGCGGGTCCGACGGGCCGCGGAGGGGAGCAGACGATGCCGATCCGGGAGTTGTCCGGATTTCCGCGGCGGCGTTCGATAGGTTGTCCCGCGCACCCGGGTGCAGACCGCCGGACGGCAGGCGTCGAGCAGGAATAAGAGGGGTCCTTCGATGAGCACGCTGCAGTTCAAGAAGTCGCCGCGGCTGGCCGCGCCGCGTCCGCCGGGCGGCGAGGTGCACCTCGAGCCGCCGCCCGAGGTCCCCCGCACCATCCCGGGCAACATCGTCGCGAAGGCGATTCCGGGTGTGATGATCTTCGCCTCGCTCGGGATGATGGTCTTCATGTTCACGGCCGGTGGCCGGAACCCGACCACGATCATGATGAGCGGCATGATGCTGATGGGCACCGTCGGCATGCTCGCCGGTGGTGGTGGCAAGGGTGGCGGCGCCAAGAAGGCCGAGATGGACGAGGATCGCAAGGATTATCTGCGGTATCTCGGTCAGATGCGGGACCGTGCCCGGGAGGCGATGGTCGATCAGCGGGCCGCGCTGGAGTGGGTGCATCCGGATCCGCAGTCGTTGTGGTCGCTGGGGGCGAGCCGGCGGATGTGGGAGCGCCGGCAGAACGACCAGGACTTCCTGCACCTGCGCGTCGGCCGTAGTTCACACCGGCTGGCGACCCGGCTGGTGCCGCCGCAGACCGGTCCGGTGGACGAGCTGGAGCCGATCGCCACCCTCGCGCTGCGCCGGTTCGTGCGCGCGCATTCGATCGTGCCGGATCTGCCGACGCAGATCACGCTGCGTGGGTTCGCGGCCGTGAGCATGCAGGGTGAGCGTGCGCGGACCCGCGCGCTGACGCGGGCGATGCTCGCGCAGCTGATCACTTTCCACAGCCCGGATGACGTGATGATCGCGGTGGCGACGAGTGGTCGGGCGAAGCAGGAGTGGGAGTGGGCGAAGTGGCTTCCGCATGTGCAGCATCCGTCGTTGTCGGATGGTATCGGCCAGTTGCGGATGATGGCGGGGTCGTTGGCGCAGCTGGAGGCGTGGCTGGATGAGGAGCTGGGGGAGCGGCAGCGGTTTTCGCGGAATGCGACGCCGGCGCCGGACCAGCCGCATGTGGTGATCATCATCGATGATGGTGAGGTCACGCGTGAGGAGCAGATCATCCTGGAGGAGGGTCTGGTCGGGGTCACGTTGATCGATTTGTCGGATTCGCTGGGGAATCTGGCGGCGCGGCGCGGGTTGCGGCTGGTGGTGGAGGAAGACCGCCTGGGTGCCCGGAGTGCCGGTGGGGTGGAGTGGTTCGGCCGGCCGGACTGGTTGAGTGTGGTGGAGGCGCAGGCGCTGGCCCGGTTGATCGCGCCGTATCGGGTCGGCACCGGTGGTGGTGAGGTCAGTGACGACGAGCCGTTGCTGTCGAATCCGACGTTGCTGGAGTTGCTGGGGATTCCCGGGGACCCGATGACGTTCGATGTGCAGGGGGCGTGGCGGCCGCGGCCGGTGCGGGATCGGTACCGGGTGCCGTTCGGGGTCGGGGAGTACGGGCAGGCCGTCGAGCTGGACATCAAGGAAGCCGCGATGGAGGGCATGGGCCCGCACGGGTTGTGCATCGGGGCGACCGGGTCGGGTAAGTCGGAGTTCTTGCGCACCTTGGTGCTGGGACTGCTGGCCACGCACTCGTCGACGAATCTGAACATGATTCTGGTGGACTTCAAGGGTGGCGCGACGTTTTTGGGGTTGGACAAGGCCCCGCACGTGGCGGCCACGATCACGAACCTGGCCGGGGACCTGACGCTGGTGGACCGGATGAAGGACGCGATCGCCGGTGAGGTCAACCGCCGCCAGGAAGCGCTGGCCAAGGGCAACTACAAGAACGTGTGGGATTACGAGAAGGCCCGGGAGAACGGGGCGGATCTGGATCCGTTGCCGGCGTTGTTCATCTGTATCGACGAGTTTTCCGAGATGTTGACCGCGAAGCCGGACTTCATCGACATCTTCCTGCAGATCGGGCGGGTGGGCCGGTCGCTGCAGATGCACATGCTGCTTGCCTCGCAGCGGCTGGAGGAAGGCAAGCTGCGTGGCCTGGACACGTATCTGTCGTATCGGATCGGGTTGAAAACGTTCTCCGCGGCCGAGTCACGGGCGGCGATCGGGGTGCCGGACGCGTTCGAGCTGCCCTCGATCCCCGGCTCGGGGTATCTGAAGTTCGACACCTCGACCATGGTCCGGTTCAAAGCCTCCTACGTCTCCGGCCCCTACCGCCCGGCCGGGATCAAAGCGGCCGGGCCGGCGGCGACGGTGGTGCGGGCGGACAAGCGCCCGCAGCTGTTCGTGCCGGACTTCGTCGAGCTGCCCCCCGAGCCGGAACCCGAACCGGAACCGATCGCCGAGGAAGAACCGCAGCGCAAAGAGTCGGACGAGGCGAGCGAGCCCAGCGAGCTGGAGGTGATGGTCGATCGGTTCATCGGGCAGGGCCCGCCCGCGCACGAGGTGTGGCTGCCGCCGCTGGACGAACCCAACTCGCTGGACACCATGCTGCCCAACCTCAACCCCACCGAGGACCGCGGTCTCTCGCCGGTCGGGTTTTTCGGCAACGGCCGGTTGCAGGTGCCGCTGGGGATCGTGGACCGGCCCTTCGAGCAACGCCGCGACATGCTCTGGGGCGACTTCTCCGGCGCGGCCGGGCACGGCATCGTCGCCGGCGGCCCCCAGTCGGGCAAATCGACCATGCTGCGGACGCTGATCATGTCGATGGCCCTGACCCACACCCCGGAGGAAACCCAGTTCTACTGCCTCGACCTCGGTGGCGGCACCCTGGCCGGGCTCGCGGACCTTCCGCACGTCGGCGGGGTCGCGGTCGCCCGCCGCGAACCCGACAAAGCCCGCCGGATCGTGGCCGAGCTGACCACCCTGATGACCGAACGCGAAGGCCGCTTCGGCACCCTGGGCATCGACTCGATGACCGAGTTCCGCAACCGCAAACGCCGCGGCGAGATCACCGCCGAGCAGGACCCCTTCGGCGACGCGTTCCTGATCGTGGACAACTGGCGCGCCCTGCGCGACGACTTCGACGAACTCGAACAGTCCATCACCCGCCTGGCCACCCAGGGCCTCGCCTACGGCGTGCACGTGATCATCTCCGCGAACCGGTGGGCCGACCTGCGCCCGGCGATCAAAGACATGATCGGCACCCGCTTCGAACTACGCCTCGGTGACCCCACCGAATCCGAAATGGACCGCCGCACCGCCGGCAACGTCCCCACCGGACGCCCCGGCCGCGGCCTGACCCGCGACAAACTCCACCTGCTCACCGGGCTGCCCCGCATCGACGGCTCCAGCGACCCCGACACCATCGCCGCCGGCGTCGCCGACGCCGTCGCGAAAATCCGCGGCGCCTGGCGCGGCCGCACCGCACCCCAGGTCCGGCTGCTGCCCGACCTGATCACCTACGACGAGGTCCTCGCCCAGGACCACCGCCGCGACACCCAGCTCGTGCCGTTCGGGGTCAACGAGGAAAACCTCGCGCCGGTCTACCTCGACTTCGACGCCGAACCCCACTTCTTCGCCTTCGCCGACGGCGAATCCGGCAAAACCAACCTGCTACGCCAAATCGCCCGCGGTATCTCCGAGCGCTACACCCCCCAACAAGGCGTCATCCTGCTCGTGGACTACCGCCGCACCATGCTCGGCTTCCTCTCCGGCGACTCCCTGCTCGGCTACGCCGTGTCCTCCGCACAGCTGGACACCATGATCAAAGACGTGCACGGCTCCATGACCCGGCGCCTGCCCGGACCCGACGTCACCCAGGACCAACTCAAAAACCGCTCCTGGTGGACCGGACCCGAACTGTTCATCCTCGTCGACGACTACGACCTCGTCGCCACCCAAACCAACAACCCGCTCAAACCGCTGTCCGAATTCCTCGCCCAAGCCAAAGACGTCGGCCTGCACCTGATCGTCGTCCGCCGCACCGGCGGCGCCTCCCGCGCCTCCTACGACCCCGTCATCGGCAAACTCAAAGAACTCGCCGCACCCGGCATGGTCATGAACGGCTCCAAAGACGAAGGCGCCCTCATCGGCAACATCAAAGCCGGCCCCATGCCCCCCGGCCGCGGCATCATGCTCAGCCGCAAAGGCGGCCGCCAACTCATCCAAGCCTCATGGATCCAGCCCGACTGACCGCTGCCGGCGACGGCAGCGGTGCGGGGGAAGGCGCGTCGGCGGGCAGCGGTAGGAGCATCGGGTGACGGTGCGGGTCGCGGTGGACTTCGGGACATCGAGTACCTGCGTCGTCGTCTCGATCAACGGCCGCGACCCCCAGGTCGTGGTGATCGACGGGCAGCCGCTCATGTCGTCCGCGGTGTACGTGGCGGCAGACGGCACGCTGTTCGTCGGGCAGGAGGCCGAGCGGCAGGCCGCCGTCGATCCGTCGCGCTACGAGCCGAATCCGAAGCGGCGGATCGACGAGGGCGAACTGCTGCTCGGCGATGCGGTGCTGCGGGTGACCGACGTCGTGCACGCCGTGCTGGCCCGTGCGGTCACCGAGGCCCGGCGCATCGCGGGGCAGGCGGAGGTCGACCTCCTCGTGCTCACGCATCCGGCCGACTGGGGAGCCATCCGCACCCGGCTGCTGCGCCAAGCCGCGGGCCGGCTGGCCAGGGAGGTCGCCCTCGTCCCGGAGCCGGTGGCCGCGGCCGTGTACCACGCGGCCACGTTCGCGCCGAGTGCAGCGCCGGACGGGCGCACGGTCGAGTACTCCGGCAGCCCGGGTGACGTGCTGGCGGTGCTCGACCTCGGTGGCGGGACGGTCGACGTCAGCGTGGTCCGCCGTTCCCCGGAAGCCGCGCGGGCAGTGGGCGGCCCTCCCCGGCGCGGCGGGTTTCAGGTGCTCGCCACCCGGGGCGATCCGTCGTTCGGTGGGGCCGACATCGACCAGGCGCTGCTCGAGCACGTCGGCTCGCTGGTGTCGGACACGGATCCGCAGGCGTGGCGGCAGCTGGTCGAGGGCCGGGAACTGGCCGAACGGCGCCGGCGCCGGGTGGTGCGCCAGGACGTGCGCGGGGCGAAGGAGACGTTGTCCCGGCACGCCTACACCGACGTGCCGCTGCCGCCGCCGTTCGCGGACGCGCACGTGACCCGGGAGGACCTGGAGCGGCTGATCGCCGCCCCGCTCGGCCGGGTGATCGAGCTGACCAGCGCGGCCATCGCCGACGCCGGCCTGCGCCCGAAACAGCTCACGGCGATCTTCCTGGTCGGCGGTTCGAGCCGGATCCCGATGATCTCGCGGCTGGCGCACGAGCGCACCGGGGTGGTGCCGACGAGCCTGGATCAGCCCGAGACGGTCGTCGCCCGCGGAGCGCTTCGCGCGGTGCAGCTGGACCCGGACCGCACCGGCGCCCTGCCGGGTACGCCCATCGCCGGCCGGCGACCGGAGCACCGCACCGAGGTGGTGCTCCCGTCCGACCAGCCGGACCCCGACCACCGACCCCGCCGCGGCGCGCCTTCCCCCGGCCGGGGATTCCCCGCGGACCCTTTCGCGGCTCCCGGCTCCTTCCCGGCTCAGCCCCTTCCCCGGAACAGCCAGGGAAGCCCGTTCGGCACTGGTTCGCCGGCGGGTGCGGGCGGCCAGTCCGGCCCCGGCAACCCGTTCGGCGCAGGTTCGCATGCGGGTGCGGGCGCGCCGGATGCCTTCGGCGTGGCCCCGCCCGGCGGCGCTCCCGGTGCCGGTTCGCCCTCGGGGCCGGGTGGTGCTCGCGGTGGCGGGCCCTCAGGGTCCGGTGGTGCTCGCGGTGGCGGGCTCTCGGGTTCCGGTGGCGGTCGTGGCGTGGGGCCATCTCCGAGGCCGGGCGCACCGGGAAGCCTTCATGGCGCCGTTCCCGCGTCGGGGCCGGGCGCGCTGGGTGGCGCTTCTGGCGCCGGACCGTCCTCGGGTCCGGGTGCGCCAGGTGCTTTCGGCGCGAGTCCCTCGTACCGTGCCGGTGGTTCCGGGACGGCGCACGGTGACGGCGGTGGGTCCGACGGTTCGTCCGGAAAGGACGCCTCCGCGCCGGGGAAGTGGCGCCGGAAGCCGTTGGTGGCCATCGCCGTCGTGGCGGTCGCCGCGGTCGCCGCGGCGGGAGTCGTGTTCTTGGTCACCCGGCCGGACGATCAGGCTTCGTCCGGCAAGACGTTCCAGCAGTACGACTTCAGCCTCGAGGCGCCGCAGGATTGGCTGCAGACCGGCGATACGGTCGCCGAACGGCAGGTGGTCCTGCACCCACAGGAGGCACCCGAGGGCGGGGATCTCGTGGCCGCCGAGGAGGTCGTGATGAACTACGACGCGACCGCCGACCCGCGGCGGCTGCAGGACGATCTGCAGACGATGGCGGGACAGAGTGCGAGTTATTCGGCGTTCCAGCCGAAGTTGGCCTACGGTGGCCGGACCGTGATCAGTTACCGCCAGACCAAGGACGACGGGCTCCAAGTCGATTGGTTCGTCGTGGCGAAGGGCCGGATCCGGGTGCACGTCGGCTGTCAGTACGACCGGCCGGCGCTGCGGCAACGCGTCGGTGTGGCCTGTGAGCAGATCGTGCGGACGCTGAAGATCACCAGCTGAAGGAGGCGCCCGTGCCGTCCGAACCGGAGTCCGCCGCGGCGGCGTTCACCCGAGCGGGCCAGGACGCGGTCACGTTCTCCCGCCGCGTCGCCGGCACCGCGCTCGCCCGCACGGAGCGGCACCGGAACGAGAACCGGGAACTGCTCAAGGAATTCGGCCGGCAGCGGATCGCCGGTGGTGCGGCCGCGACGCCGTCCGCGTTGCGCGGAGCCGCACAACGGTTCCGCCGGGCCCGCGGGCTGCCCCTGCCGGTCGCGCCGGCCGAGGCCGTCACCGACCGGGGAACGCCCCCGGTTCCCGCGGATCCGCCACGGACGAGTGAAGAGGACGAGGACTTTTCGCAGTTGCGAATCATGCGTCAGGCCTGAGCGGAACCGCTTCCCTGCCGCTGTGCGTGTGCTAACCACCCTGGTGGGCACCGTTCTTTCTTCCCGTCCGGTGTCGGCCGGGCCACCGGAGCGGCCGATCGGTTCCCCGGATCGGCGTTCACGCAAGCAACTACTTCCCAGGAAATCGCGACAAGGGCGAACCGAACTGGCACTGTCTTCGTCGTAGGTGCGTACCGGGAACACAGAAGCGGTACACACAACCACTGACGAAGGGGGCAACTCCCATGGCTGGCGGCTTTACCGGGACACCGCAACAGTTCACCGAGGCGGAAGGTCGCGTCGTCGACGTTCGCGCCCAGATGGACCAGCAGCTCTCCAAGCTCGAGGGCGAGATCGAAGCCACCCGCGCGGGTTGGCAGGGCCAGGCGCAGACCGCGTTCGACAACGTGATGCGCCGCTTCAACGACGCGGGCAAGGGCCTGAACGACGCCCTGCAGCGCATCGGTGAGCTGCTCAAGGAAGCGGGCTCGACCTACCAGCGCAGTGAGGAACAGCAGCACGAAATCGTCGAGTCGCTCAACAAGGGCTTCGGCGTCCTCGGCTGATCTGTTTCGTTTCCTTTCTTTTCACCTTCTTTTCATTCTTTGATGGGAGTTAGCCATGCCTGACGGCCGCATTGTCGTTGATCCGTCGACCATCCACCGCGCGGCGGAGGACTGCACCGCCACCGGTACCCAGCTGGGCAACCTGTTCGATCACCTGAAGCAGGACCTGAACCCGCTGACCCAGGACTGGACCGGTGAAGCGAAGGACCAGTACATCCAGGCGCAGAACGAGTGGGACCAGAAGTTCGAGGAGCTCAAGCAGCTGCTCGCCCAGGTCGCCGCCGTGCTGCCGCAGATCGCCGACGGTTACCAGTCCACGGACCGGAACGTGCAGAACCTGTTCTGATCCCGGTTTCCGAAACCACGGCGGGCCTGGCACCTTCGGGTGCGGGCCCGCCGTTTTCGTGTACGGAGCCGGAACGGGTGGGGCTGGCAAGCCGATTCGCTGTCCCGCTGGGAGCTGCGGGGGATGGTGAGCTGATTCCTTGTCCCGCTGGGAACTGGTGCGGTCGGTGTGGCGGTTCCGGCCTCGCCCGGAACTGGGGGCTGGTGAGTCGGTTCCCAGCGCTGCCGGGAACTTCTGCGATTCGTGAGCCGGCTGCACGACCCATCGAGTTGCGTGTCCGGGTGTGGGCGCTGGATTCGTTGCGGCGTAAGGTTTTCGCCGCAGCGGCGCGGTCAGTGTGGCGCGCCGACCGAGTACTCCGGCTTGTCGTTGAGGACTCGCACCGTCACCTTCTTCGGCTGCCCGCCCACGTCGACAGTGCAGTCGAAAGTGGTCCCGTTCTGGGCTGCCCGTCCGGACGGGCATTCGACGTTCTTCACGTCCGGCTCGCCGTAACTGTCACCGAGAACGCGAGAAACGCCGTCCTGCAACGCCTTCTGCTCCAAGGTGTCCCCGTCGAACGCGCCGGCCGCCCACGCCACCGCAACCACCGCGGCGACCACCACGACCCCGATTCCGCCCAGCACCGCGGGCTTCCGATGCCACGGCTTCTTCTCCGCCGCCGTCGAGAACGCACCGAGCCCGCCGTACCGGGACGGCTGGAACCCGCCACCTCGCCGAGTCACCGCACCATCCACACCGGACACTCGAGCCCCCGGCCCGTTCGGCGGTGCCCACTGGCCGTGGTTGGCTGCCGGTGCCGGGCCGTTCCAGCTGCGAGGGTCGGGCGCCGGTGGCGGGCCGTTCCAGCCGCCCGGACGCGGTGCCGCCACGGACTCGTTCCACTCGCCGGGACGCGGTGCCGCCGCGGGTCCGTTCCATGCGCCGGGTGCCCATCCGGCTTGTCCGGGTGCCTGCTGCCCGGGTGCCTGGTGCCCTTCGGCCGGAGGCCACTGCCCGCCCGAGCCGTAAGGCGCGGCCGTGCCTTCCGGACCCGGCCGCGCACCAGGCCACGGTCCGGCCTGCGCGGCAGATCCCGGCTGCGGTTGGCTGCCAGGCGCGCCGGGTTGCGTCCCCGACTGGGCCCGCGGCGTCCCCGGCTGGGGATCGGGTTGGCGACCCGGGGCCGTCCCCGGCTGTGGCTGCCACCACTGCGGCTGCTGGTCGGAAGGCCGGTTCATCGGTGCTCACCCCGGATGCACATCAGTTGCCCTGCAGTTCGCCGAGACGGCGGTAGAAGTCCTGCTCCGCTGCCTTGTCCGGCAGGGCCGTGACCTGGGCCGCGTCCGGGACCTTCGGCAGGTCGTGGGTGGTGGCCGTGCCGGTGAAGCGGAAGTCGTGGCGCAGTTCGATCCGGTGGCCGTCGCCCTGGAGTTTCGCGGCCATCACGAATTCGGACAGTGACCCGTCCGGCTTCAGCTTGATCGTGGTGGGCACCACGGACTTCTTCAGCTCCGGGCCGACCTTCGCGAGCAGCTTGTCCGGCAGGACCTCCACGCGGTTCTCGAGGAACTGCGAGAACGGCACGTTCACGGTCAGCTCCACGGACCCGTCCGCCGAGCTCTTCGCGCCCCGTACGGACTTCTTGTCCTTCTCGTACGCGCCGTCCACGGCCTGCGCCATCTTGCACGCCGTCTGCACCCCGCCCCACGCGCACTGCTGCACCAGACCGGCTTCCGGCTTCGGCATCGACACCCACGGCGTCGGCGCGAGCGATTTGTACGCAGCGCCGAGGAAGACGTACTCGACCGTGCCGGCCGCGGGAGTGAAAGTGTCGATGACCTCGTCCGGGTTCTTCTGCGACCGGTTGTGCACCACCCGGCTTTCCGGGTTGCCGGTGCGGGCCGAGGTGATCAGCTGGTGCACCCACTGGTCGTCGAACCGGAAGTAGGCGTCGACCGAGTTGGTGACGTCACGGGCCGCGAGGACCGAATCCCCGAGGTCGGACATGGCGTTCTCGAACTTGGCCCCCACGTACGCCGCGGCCTCGTCGCCGTCCGCGAGCGCGGTGCCCGCGCGGGACTGCCCGCACCCCGCGGCGAGCGCCAGCACCGCGCCCACGGCGCAGATCGTCCGGGTACTCCTCGCTCGTCCACTCACCGCATGTCCCCAGGTCCTCGGCTTTCCCGCGCCGGCCGCGCGTCCGGATGGTCTCATTCTGGCGTGTCGCGGGCGGCGACGCGGTCGTTTCGGCCACCCGGAACGGCTAGACTCGCTCAAGCCGGGTGGCCGACGGGCTTGCCGACCCCCGCTGCACACCTCGTCCCACCCCCGGGTATCGTCATACGTCGTTGTGCGTTGCGGCGCGTCAGCGCTCGGCCCGCACAGAACCCACACGCAATGTTGACGACGAGGTAGACCCTTGCCCACGTACAGCCCCAAGCCCGGCGACGTCACTCGTGCCTGGCACGTGATCGACGCCGAGGATGTCGTGCTCGGACGGCTCGCGACCGAGGTCGCCACGCTGCTGCGCGGCAAGCACAAGCCGACCTACGCCCCGCACGTGGACACCGGCGACTTCGTCGTCATCGTCAACGCCGAGAAGGTCGCGCTCACCGGACACAAGCGCGAGCAGAAGTTCGCCTACCGGCACAGCGGTTACCCCGGCGGTCTGCGCAAGCAGTCCTTCGGCGAGCTGCTCGACACCCGGCCCGAGCGGCTGGTCGAGAAGGTCGTCAAGGGCATGCTGCCGAAGAACAAGCTCGGCCGCGCCATGGGCAAGAAGCTGAAGGTGTACGCCGGCCCGCAGCACCCGCACGCCGCGCAGCAGCCGCAGGCACGCGAGATCAGCAAGATCGCGCAGGTCGCGAAGTGAGTGAGGAACAGTCTGTGACCAGCACCGAGACCGAGGTCGTCGCCTCCACGGAGACCCCCGCGGGCGAGGCCGTGGCGACCAGCGAGACCCCCGCCGCCCCGCGTCCGTCGCGGGCCGCCGGCGGCAACGCCCAGACCGTCGGCCGCCGCAAGGAGGCCGTGGTGCGCGTGCGCGTCGTGCCCGGTAGCGGTGAGTTCAAGCTCAACGGCCGCAGCCTCGAGGAGTACTTCCCGAACAAGGTGCACCAGCAGCTCATCCGCGAGCCGCTGGTCACGGTCGAGAAGCCGGACTCGTTCGACATCTTCGCCAACCTGCACGGCGGCGGCATCTCCGGCCAGGCCGGTGCGCTGCGCCTGGCGATCGCCCGTGCGCTGATCGAGGTCGACGCCGACGACCGCCCGGCGCTGAAGAAGGCCGGCTTCCTGACCCGCGACGCGCGGGCCACCGAGCGCAAGAAGTACGGCCTCAAGAAGGCCCGCAAGGCTCCGCAGTACAGCAAGCGGTAACGGTGCGCTGAGTTTCGCTCGTGGCGCAACCCCGGAAGCGTCCATCCGTCTACACGGATGGACGCTTCCGTCGTTTTCGCGATTGTTGACGCGTTCCACCGCCCGTACGCGACTGTTCCGGTGGGGGTTCCGGGGTCGCGCGGTCAATCGGGCCGCTAGGTTGTCCGTTACGCCACGGGGCACTGTTCGACGGCGTTTGACGAGGAGGTCGAGATGGCTCGATTGTTCGGCACCGACGGGGTACGCGGCCTGGCCAACGCCGAGCTGACCCCGGAGCTGGCGTTGGCGGTCGCCGCGAGCGCCGCCCGGGTGCTCGCCGCGCACGACCGTTCGCACCGTCCCGTCGCGGTCGTCGGCCGTGACCCGCGGGCGAGCGGCGAGATGCTGGAGGCCGCCGTGGTGGCCGGCCTCGCCTCGGCAGGCGCCGACGTGCTGCGGCTCGGCGTGCTGCCGACGCCCGCCGTCGCGCACCTCGTGGGCGCGCTGGAGGCGGACCTCGGCGTGATGATCTCCGCCTCGCACAATCCCATGCCGGACAACGGCATCAAGCTCTTCGCCGCGGGTGGGCACAAGCTGCCGGACAGCATCGAGGACGAGATCGTGGCGGGCCTCGACGCGGCCGGCGTCACGCGCCCCACCGGCGCCGGGATCGGCCGGGTCACCGAGATCACCGACGCGGTCGACCAGTACGTCGCCCACCTGGTCACGGCGACCCCGCATCCGTTGGCCGGGCTCAAGGTCGTGGTGGACTGCGCGAACGGCGCGTCCGCGGTGGCCGCTCCGGAGGCGTATCGCCGGGCCGGTGCCGAGGTCGTCTCGCTGCACGCGGAACCGGACGGCGTCAACATCAACGACCACTGCGGCTCCAACCATCCCGACTCGCTGCGGGCCGCCGTCGTCGAACACGGCGCCGACCTGGGCATCGCGCACGACGGTGACGCCGACCGCTGCGTGGCGGTCGACGCGGCCGGGGAACTGGTGGACGGCGACCAGATCCTGGCCGTGCTCGCACTCGCGCTCGCCGAGGAAGGCGAACTCGCGAAGGACACCCTGGTCGCCACCGTGATGAGCAACCTGGGCCTGCACCTGGCGATGAAGGCACACGGCATCACCGTGGTGACCACCGCGGTCGGCGACCGCTACGTGCTGGAGGAGCTGCGCGCATCCGGCTTCGCCCTCGGCGGAGAGCAGTCCGGCCACGTGGTCCTGCCGGCCCACGCCACCACCGGCGACGGCCTGCTGACCGCGCTGCGCCTGATGGCCCGCATGGCCGCCACCGGCAAGCCGCTGGCCGAGCTGGCCGCGGTGATGCACCGGCTGCCGCAGGTCCTGGTCAACGTCCCGGTCGCGGACAAGGCCGTGGTGGCCGAGTCCGCCGAGGTCCGCACCGCCGTCGACGAGGTCGAGGCCGAACTCGGCGAGGAAGGCCGGGTCCTGCTCCGTCCCTCCGGCACCGAACAACTCGTCCGGGTGATGGTGGAAGCCCCGGCGCACGCCACCGCCCAGGCCGCGGCCGACCGGCTCGCCGGAGTGGTGTCCGCGGTTTCCTGACCCGTCCGGGTTGTTCGAGTCTCTGCGCTCGCCGGTCCGGGGCCGGTACATTTCCTGGTGCGAGTGTTACGGCACCGGTGGCGCCTGGCCTGCGTCACAGGTGCGGTACGCAGGTGCGCTCAGGGAGGGGCTTCGATGGCGGGCGGGCACAGGGTCGATACCGAGGCGTTGACGAAGGCGGCGAAGGCGCTGGGGGAGCTCCCGCGCAGCACGGTGCAGCAGCCTCTGTCGGCGGTCAAGGACGTGCAGATCGCGAAGGGTGACTTCGGCGAGGCGCACTCCGGCAACTTCGACCCCTACCACAGCGGTGTACTGCGCCTGGCCGGAATGGTCGACGGCTACCTCCGGGCGTCCGACGCGTTCGCTCAGCGGCTCAACTCGGCGGGTGGCCAGTATCGCGCAGGGGAAGAGGCGAACACCGAGGCCGTGGAGAGGAACGGCCAGTGAGCGCGACCGCCGACGACAACGTCCCGAGCAAGCAGGAAGTCCAGCAGATCATCTTCGATCCCCGCCTGGTGGGCAACGACACCGGGCGGGATCTGGCGCTGCGCTACCTCGACTACGTCGAGGACGAGGACCCGGCCGAATACGGGTTCACCGACCGCGAGGACTTCAATCACTGGCGCGACATGCTGAAGGACAAGTTCCACATCAGCGAGGGCGACGTCAACAGTGCCGATGGCTACGAGTCCGACGTCGAGAACGCCTACAACAACGCGAAGGCCGTCTACGACAAGGGCCAGGAAGACGATCGGAAGGCCGACAAGAAAGCGGCCGACGACGCGAAGTCGAAGCTCGACGTACAGGCCGGCAGAGCCTCGAAAACCGACGCCGGAGCGGGTACCTCCGACGAGATCCTCGACCTCGGCAAGGCGGGGATGCGGACGTTCGACGTGTTCGTGCCGCTGTTCAACCGGGCGGTCGCGGTGGTCGGTACCTACCAGGCCGCGAACAAGGACGACCTCTACCGGCTCTACGACGAGCAGCGCAAGATCCCGTTCACCAAGTTCAGCGCGGGTGCCGACGAGTTCACCGCGCTCGCCGGCGCGGTGACCACGTCCTCCACCAACGTCACCGGGGAGCTGTCGAGCACCCTCGTCGACTGGCAGGGCAGCGCCGCCGACCAGGCCAGGAGCTACCAGAAGAACTACACCGCGGACGCGAAGACGGTCTCCGACGCCGCGACCCACGCCGCCGAGGCGGTGAAGAGCGCCTGCGGGTCGATCGGCAAGGCGTGCCGGGACAAGGCGGGCTGGGTGATCAAGTACCGGGTGGACTCGCTTGGCCCGGTCACCGCGCAGGACCTGGACCGGATCATCCGCATCGCCGAACTGCGCGGCAACGCCAGTCAGGACGACTTCAAGCACTGCGCGAAGTTCCTGGATCAGGAGTCCCAGGACCTGATGGACGACGATGTCTGCGATCTGAACGACGAAACGGTCACCCACATCGCCGATCAGTGCACGCAGTACTGCCGGGACAACTTCGGCAAGTTCTTCGACGGCTACATCCGCGACTTCAAGACCATGTGCACCAATACGCACACCGCTGTGGACGGCGCATGGAAAGCCCTCACGGATTTCCTCGCGCAGCTGCCGGAAGACCCGTTCGCAAACGTCGACTCACCGGCGGCGGACAGCGGGACGCAGTCGTCGAGCAGCGGCGGCAACGACAGCGGAAGCCGGTCGAGCGGACCCGGTACGAGCGCGGGTGGCAGCAGCACCCCGCCACCGGCCGCGGCCGCTCCGCAGCAGGCCGCGGCCCCGGCCGCCGAAGCCCCGACGCCGGCCGCCGCGACGGATCCGAATGTCAACCCGGTCACCCATCAGCCGCTCGAGACGGACCCGGCCACCGGGCAGCCTTACCCGATCGATCCGCGGACCGGGGAGGCGATCACGCCGGACGCCGGGCAGCCCGAGACCATGACTGTCCAGCAGGGTGACCACAAACTCTCCCTGACCGAGCCCGGCGCGGACGGCCGGATGGACATCACCGTCGACGATGGCAGTGGGAACCCGAAGGACTACCAGCTCGACTTCGGCGACCAGCAGGACACCGCACCGGACCAGCAGGGCGCTGCGGCCGATCAGCCGACGGGACAACCGGCACACGCCGGTCAGCCGGGGCCGGACGGCAAGATCCACATCGAGGACGGTGGCCTCAAGATCACCGCGGAACGGCCGCAGGGCGCGGATGGACCCACCGTCGTCACCGTCGATGACGGCACTGGTGAACCCGTCAAGTACACCCTCGGCGACGACGGCAGCGGAGCGGATGCGTCCCAGGGCAGCACCGACGCGTCGAATCTCGCACAGGGGAGTACGTCGCACGCGGTCCCGGACGGCGAGCATCGACCGGTCGAAACCTCCGGTGGCGCAGAAAACCCTGGCGTATCAGGAAGTTCCGGGGCGACGTCCGGCGCCGCGCAGCCGGCTCCGGACACCCCGCAGCACGAGATGCCCGACGTGCCGGCCGCCCGGTCCGAACCGTCCACAGTGGATGACTCTGGGCTGGACGCTTCTGGTCCGGACGACTCCACGAGTGCCCAGTCCGTGCTCAACCCGCTCTCCGACGAGGACGGGATGGGCCGGCCCGCGAGCAATCCGCTCGGCACCGCCCCTTCCGCCGGGGACGACGCGGGCGGCGGCGCGGGGCACACCTCGATCGCCGGGCTGGGCACCGCGCCCTCGGGAGCCGATCACGAGCAGCAGCAGTCCCCGTCGGCGATGGGGATGATGGGCGGCGGACTGGGTTCCGCGCCGGGCGGGGGAGACCAGGAGCGTGCGTCGAACCCGTACCGGGCGCCGGGCGGGCTGTTCGGCTCGGGCTCGTCCGGCAAGCGGATCAGCGGTTCCCTCGACGACGACACCGGCGGCACCCCGTAGCCGGCGGAAGGAAGCGGGCAGATGAGTACTGACGACGCGCTCGGCGCCATGCGGGCCAAGCTGGCCTCGCTGGAGGCGGAGAACGCCGCCCGGTCCGGTCTGCTCGACCGCAGCCGGGCCGAGGCGGTGGCGGAGAGCAAGGAAAAGCTGGACAAGCAGGCTCGGGTGCAGGGCGAGGTGTTCGTCCGCCTGCAGGAGCGCAACCGCCGGGCCAAGGCCGCGGGCGGCTGGGCGACCGAGTCGACGGTCGGCGACCGGGACCACGGGGAAATGGAGTTCGGCTTCGACGACGAGAGCGCCGGTGACCCCGAGGCCGACCGGACCGCGAACCGTCCGGCTCCTCCGGCCGCCGGACGGCCGCGCCGCCGTGCGGAACACGACGACGAGAGTTTCGCGGACACGGACTGGCTCGCGACCTGATCCGTCAGATCAATCCCGCCAGAACAATCCCGTCAGAACAAATCCCGGTCAGGCGGCCGGCTCCTCCTCGGTCAGCTCGATCGCCGCTCGTTTCACGTCCGCGTCCAGCAGCGGCAGGTACTCGTCCGTGCCGGTCAGGTGGGTCAGGAAGAACGCGGTGAACAGCGCGCGGGTCAGCTGCTGGGTGCCGCGCTGAGGTTTGCCCTGCAGCAGCAGCTGGCTCCAGTGCCTGCCCTCGGTCACCGCCAGGTGGGAGGACTTGCCGAGGGTGCGCAGCTGGACCGGGCCCGCCCAGTTGCGGGCGATCGCGTCGACGTGGCCGACCGGGGGCGCCACCAGATCGTCCTCGACCGCCAGGTGCAGGCCGGGCGCGGTGATCACCTTCGCCGACTCGGTTGCCGGTGGGAACGTCTGCGCGGCGGCCACCGTCGCGACGGCGCGGACCCGCGGCTTTCCTTCGTCGCCCGTGCTCGCCGACTGGGCGGCCGCCAGCACCGCCGAACCTCCGCCGGTGGAGTGCCCGGCCAGGCCGAGTTTGCGCGGGTCGACGCTGATGCCATCCGGGCCGAGCCGGACGGTGGTGATCATGTCGAGGGTGGTCAGCAGGTCGCCGGCCAGCAGCCGGTGCGAGGGCAGTGGCCCGGTCTGCGTCGCGGGGGCCGCGGCGACCACGCCCCAGCTCGCGAGGTGGTGCAGCAGCTGGCGGTACCGCGTGGCCGGCTGCAGCCAGCCGTGCCCGAACGCGACCGCGGGCAGGCTCAGCCCTTGGCGCGGGGTGAACACGACGCCGGGCAACCCGACCAGGGCGAGGTTGCCGCGCAGGACCTCGTGGGGTCCCGGGTGCGACAGCTCCGTGAGCAGCTGTTTGGGCTTGCTGGCCATGCGCGTGACCTTACTGCCCGCGCCCGCCCGCGGCCCGTCCGCCGCTCCGCCGCGCCACCCCGGTTCTCGCCATGCCGGTTCAGTGGGCCGCCGCGACCGCGGTCACACCGTCTCGTCCAGGTCGGTTACCGCAGGTCAGGCTGTGGGCAAGGGACCGGAGTAGGGGACTGGACTTGCCTGGTTACGCTTGTTCGCGTGTGCGGAATCGTGGGATACGTCGGACATCGGCCGGCGCTGGACGTCGTCCTCGGTGGGCTGCGGCGGATGGAGTACCGGGGTTACGACTCGGCCGGCGTGGCGGTGCTGGAGGGCGCCGGCGCGCTGAACGTCGAGCGCAAGGCCGGCCGGCTCGCGAACCTGGAGGCCCGGCTCGACGAGGTGGGCCGCGGTTCGTTCGCCGGCACCGCGGGCATGGGCCACACGCGGTGGGCCACGCACGGGGCGCCGATCGACCGCAACTCCCACCCGCACCGGGACGCGAGCAACCGCGTCGCCGTGGTGCACAACGGCATCATCGAGAACTTCGCCTCGCTGCGTTCCGAGCTGGAGGCGGCCGGGGTCGAGATGGCCAGCGACACCGACAGCGAAACCGCCGCTCACCTGGTTGCCCGGGCCTACACCGAGGGCGGGACCAAGGGTGACCTGGCGGCCAGCGTCGCGGCTGTCTGCCGCCGGCTGGAGGGTGCCTTCACGCTGGTCGTCACGCACGCCGACGAGCCGGACACGATCGTCGCGGCACGCCGGTCGTCGCCGCTGGTGGTGGGTGTCGGCGAGGGTGAGCACTTCGTCGCCTCCGATGTCGCGGCCTTCATCGAGCACACCCGGGAGGCCGTCGAGCTCGGTCAGGACCAGCTCGTGGTGATCACCCGCGACGGATACCAGGTCACCGACTTCCACGGCGACGCCGCACAGGCCAAGCCGTTCACCGTGGACTGGGACCTCTCGGCCGCCGAGAAGGGCGGCCACGAGTACTTCATGCTCAAGGAGATCGACGAGCAGCCGGAGGCGCTGGCCAACACGCTGCGCGGGCACTTCGAGGCCGGCCGGGTCATCCTCGACGAGCAGCGCATCTCCGACCAGGACCTGCGGGACGTCGACAAGGTCTTCGTGGTCGCCTGCGGTTCGGCGTACCACTCCGGCCTGGTCGCCAAGTACGCCATCGAGCACTGGTGCCGGCTGCCGGTCGAGGTCGAGCTGGCCTCGGAGTTCCGCTACCGCGATCCGGTGCTCGACCGGGACACGCTCGTGGTCGCGGTGTCCCAGTCCGGCGAGACCGCGGACACGCTGGAAGCGGTCCGGCACGCGCGCGAGCAGAAGGCGCGGGTGCTCGCTGTCTGCAACACCAACGGCGCGCAGATCCCGCGGGAGTCCGACGCGGTGCTCTACACGCACGCCGGTCCGGAGATCGGGGTCGCGTCCACGAAGGCGTTCCTGGCGCAGATCGCGGCCAACTACCTCGTCGGCCTCGCGCTGGCGCAGGCTCGCGGCACGAAGTACCCGGACGAGGTCGCCCGCGAGTTCGCCGAGCTGGAGGCCATGCCGGCCGCCGTGCAGAAGGTGCTGTCCACGGTGGAGCAGACGCGGGAGCTGGCGCGGCGGATCGCGGATTCGCGGGCCGTGCTGTTCCTCGGCCGGCACGTCGGGTTCCCGGTGGCGCTGGAAGGCGCGCTGAAGCTCAAGGAACTCGCCTACATGCACGCCGAGGGCTTCGCCGCGGGCGAGCTGAAGCACGGTCCGATCGCGCTGATCGAAGAGGGCCTGCCGGTGGTCGTGGTGATGCCGTCGCCGAAGGGCCGCGCGGTGCTGCACTCGAAGCTGGTGTCGAACATCAGCGAGATCCAGGCCAGGGGTGCGCGCACGATCGTGATCGCCGAGGAGGGTGACGAGACCGTGCGCCCGTTCGCGGACGAGCTGATCGAGGTGCCCGCGGTGTCCACGCTGCTGCAGCCGCTGGTCTCCACGGTTCCGCTGCAGGTGCTGGCCGCCGAGATCGCCCGTTCCCGCGGGTACGACGTCGACAAGCCGCGTAACCTGGCGAAGTCCGTCACCGTGGAGTGACACCGAGTAAGCGGGAGGTCGCCGCCGTGCAAGGAATCTGGACCACGGAACGGATTCGCGCGGCGGAGGAGCGGCTGCTGGCGGTGACGCCGGACGGCGAGCTGATGCGCCGCGCCGCGTTCGGGCTGGCCACGCAGGTGGCCGCGCTGTTGGCCGAGGAGACCGGTGGCGTCTCCGGACGGCGGGTGGTGCTGCTCGTCGGCTCCGGCAACAACGGTGGCGATGCGTTGTGGGCCGGGGCTTTCCTGCGCCGGCGCGGAGTGTCGGTCACCGCAGTGCTGCTCAACCCGGAGAAGGCGCATCCGGCCGGATTGGCCGCGCTACGGCGTTCCGGCGGTCGCGCAGTGTCCACAGCGGACGGTCCACGGCGGATTTCCAAGGCTGATGTGGTGGTCGACGGGATCGTCGGCATCTCCGCGCGCGGGCCGTTGCGTCCGGACGCCGCACAGCTGGTCGAGCTGGTCGAAGCGCCGGTGGTGGCGGTGGATCTGCCCAGCGGCGTCGACCCGGACACCGGCGCGGTCGACGGTCCGCACGTCACGGCCGCGCGCACGGTGACGTTCGGTGCGGTGAAACCCGTGCACGTGCTGGCTCCGCAGGAATGCGGAGAGGTCGTGCTGGTGGACATCGGCCTGCGGCCGTCGCTCGGCGAGCCGGACCTGCACCGCTTGGAGCCGGCGGACATCGCCGCCGCCTGGCCGGTGCCCGGCCCGGAGGACGACAAGTACAGCCAGGGCGTCACCGGGATCGCGGCCGGTTCCGCGACCTACCCGGGCGCGGCGGTGCTCGCCTCCGGCTCGGCAGTGCGGGCGACGGCGGGCATGGTGCGCTACGCCGGGCACGCCGCGGATGTGGTGCGGGCGCGCTGGCCGGAGATCGTCGCGACCGGTTCGGTCACCGACGCGGGCCGGGTCCAGGCGTGGGTGGTCGGGCCCGGAATCGGCACCGGCGCGGAAGGCCGTGACGTGCTGCGGCACATCCTCGGCCAGGGCGTGCCGGTCTGCGCGGACGCGGACGCGACCACGATCATCGCGCACACGCCCGAGGTCCTCGACGCCCGAGATCCGGACACGCCGCTGGTGCTGACGCCGCACGCCGGTGAGTACGAGCGGTTGATGGGCCACCGTCCCGGCGCGGACCGGGTGTCCGCCGCTCGTGAGGCCGCCGCGAAGTACGACGCGGTGGTGCTGCTCAAGGGCTACTGCACGGTGGTGGCCGCACCGGACGGCCGCGTCGCGGTGAATACCCCGCGGGGTTCGTGGCTGGCGACTGCCGGTTCCGGCGACGTCCTGACCGGCCTGGTCGGCTCGGTGCTGGCCGCCGGCGTCGATCCGTGGCTCGCCACGTCCGCCGCCGCCCAGGTCCACTCGCTGGCCGGTGCGCTCGCCGCCGCCGACGTGCCCACCTCCGCGTCCTCGCTGGTGGACGCCATTCCCGCGGCGCTACGGCTGATCCGTGCGACCTCCCACTGAGTAGTCGGGAAGTTATCGAGTCATGTGTTAACTATCTCAGGTAAATCTGGTAAGAACAGGGCGTGAGCGGGAAGGTCAGGCCTTCGGATGCCGCCGTCGAGCAGCGGCGGCGGGAAATCCTCGACCACGTCATCGAGCGTGGCGAGGTCCGCATCGACGACCTCACGGCGCGGTTCCGCGTGAGCCTGATGACCATGCACCGCGACCTCGACGAGCTCGCCGAACGGCGGTTGCTGCGGAAGCTGCGCGGAAAGGTCGAGGCCTACTCCGCGATCACGATGGAGACCGCGAGCCGGTTCAGCCTGCACCCGGCCGAGCGGGAAGCCCTCGCCGACGTCGCGATCGGGCAGGTCGAGCCCGGCCAGACCGTGTTCGTGGACGATTCCACCACGCTGTTCCCGCTGGTCGAGCGGCTCGCCGGGGTCGAAGGCCTGACGGTGATCACCAACTCGCTGCAAGCCGCCCGGCTGCTGGGCCGTGGTGTCGAGGTCGTGGTCGCCGGGGGCCGCTACCACCCCGAATACGACTCGTGTTCCGGTCCCGACGTCCTCGCGTTGCTCGAGCGCACGCGTGCCGACGTCGCGTTCGTCTCGGTGAGCGCGGTCGCGGTCGGCCGGCTCTTCCACCCCGTACGCGACTACGCCGAGCTGAAGAAGGCCGTGCTGCGCGCCGCGAACCGCAACGTGCTGGTGCTCGACCACGCGAAGTTCGGCCGCACCGCCACGTACGCGCACGGCACCGTCGCCGACTACGACCTGCTGATCACCAGTGAAGCCACGCCGACCGAGGAGATCGAGGCCGCGCTCAACGCGGGCACGGCCGTCGAGACGGTGGAACACGTCGAGGAAGGGCAGCCCTATGACAGCTGAGCTGGTGGCCGGTGTCGATTCGTCGACCCAGTCGACGAAGGTGGTGGTCTGCGACGCGCGCACCGGCGAAGTCGTGCGCACCGGTCGCGCGCCGCACCCCGAGGGCACCGAGGTGGACCCGGCCGCCTGGTGGCAGGCGTTCGGCGAGGCCACCGGCGACGTGCTGGAGGGCGTCTCGGCCATCGGCATCGGTGGTCAGCAGCACGGCATGGTCACCGTCGACGGAGCGGGCGAGGTGGTGCGTCCCGCGCTGCTGTGGAACGACACCCGTTCCGCGCAGGCGGCGAAGGACCTCACCGACGAGCTGGGCGGCCCCGCCGTGTGGGCGAAGTCGGTCGGTTCGGTCCCGGTCGCCAGCTTCACCGTCACGAAGCTGCGCTGGCTCGCCGAGCACGAGCCGGAGAACGCCGACCGCGTGGCCCGCGTCCTGCTGCCGCACGACTGGCTCACCTGGCGGCTGCTCGGCCGTCCCGAGACCGCGGTGACCGATCGCGGAGACGCGTCCGGCACCGGGTACTTCTCGGCCGCCGAGAACGCTTACCGGCCCGACGTACTGGCGCACGCGTTCGGCGGACGGACGCCGGAGCTGCCCACGGTGCTTGGCCCTTCGGACAGTGCCGGTCACACGGCCGACGGCATGCTCGTCTCGGCGGGTACCGGCGACAACATGGCCGCCGCGCTCGCGCTGGAGCTGGCGCCGGGTGACGCGGTGATCTCGATCGGCACCAGCGGCACCGTTTTCGGCGTCACGGAGCACGCTTCGGCCGACGCGAGCGGCCTGGTCGCCGGATTCGCCGACGCCACCGGCAGGTTCCTTCCGCTGACCGCGGCGCTCAACGCCGCCAGGGTGCTCACCGCGGGCGCCGCGATGCTCGGCGTCGACCTGCCGGAGTTCGACCGGCTCGCGCTGGCCGCCGAACCAGGCGCCGGCGGGCTCACGCTGCTTCCGTATCTCGACGGCGAGCGCACCCCGAACCTGCCCGGCGCGACCGGCTCGCTGCACGGTCTGAACCGGGTGAACATGACGCCGGAGAACGTGGCGCGCGCGGCCGTGGAGGGAATGCTCTGCGGGCTCGCCGCCGGGTTGGACGCGGTGCGTGCGCAAGGCATGGACGTACGGCGGGTGCAGCTCATCGGTGGCGGCGCGCAGTCGGCAGCGGTGCGCGCGGTGGCGCCGATCGTGCTCGGGGTGCCGGTGGCCATCCCCGAAGCAGGCGAGTACGTCGCGCTCGGTGCCGCGCGCCAGGCCGCCTGGGCTCTGGCCGGCACCGCCGAACCGCCCGCATGGCTGGGCGAAGGACCTGGAAACCGGCTCGTGCTGGACGAGCCGGCCGAGGCGCAGCGCGTCTCGGGCAAGGAAATCCAGCGTCGCCACCTCGAGGCGCGTGAGGCCGCGCACGGGGTCCCCGCGAAATTCGGAGAGGACTGACCGATGGCCACGATCACCTACGACAAGGCGACCCGGCGTTACGCCGGCACCGAGCATCCCGCTGTCGACGCGCTGGAGCTGGAGATCGCCGACGGCGAGTTCCTGGTGCTCGTCGGCCCGTCCGGTTCCGGCAAGTCCACCGCGCTGCGCATGCTGGCCGGTCTCGAGGACATCGACGAGGGCGCGGTGTGGATCGGGGACCGCGACGTCACGCAGTTGCCACCGCGGTCGCGTGACATCGCCATGGTTTTCCAGAACTACGCGCTCTACCCGCACATGACGGTGGGGCAGAACATGGGCTTCGCGCTCAAGATCGCCGGCCGTCCGGCGTCGGAGATCAAGCAGAAGGTGCTCGACGCGGCGAAGCTGCTCGACATCGAGCAGTACCTCGACCGCAAGCCGAAGGCGCTTTCGGGTGGTCAGCGTCAGCGGGTCGCGATGGGCCGCGCGATCGTGCGTGAGCCGCAGGTATTCCTCATGGACGAACCGCTGTCGAACCTCGACGCGAAGCTGCGTGTCTCCACGCGTACGCAGATCGCCGCGCTGCAGCGCCGGCTCGGCGTCACCACCGTGTATGTGACGCACGACCAGGTGGAAGCCATGACGATGGGCGACCGCGTGGCGGTGCTTTCCGACGGCTTGCTCCAGCAGTGCGACACCCCGCGTGCGCTCTACGAGAAGCCGCAGAACGTCTTCGTCGCGGGCTTCATCGGCTCGCCGGCGATGAACCTCGTCACCGCGAAACTCACCGCCGACGGCGCCGAGGTCGGCGGTGCGAGCGTCCCGCTCACCCCGGAGACCCGCTCCGCGGCCGACGGCGACGTGGTCACGCTCGGTTTCCGCCCGGAGTCGCTGGAAGTCACCACCGACGCCGAGGGCACCCTGCCGATCCAGGTCGAGCTGGTCGAGGAGCTGGGCTCCGACGCCTACGTCTACGGCAAGCTCGACGCCGGCGGCGAGGCCACCGCGGAGGGCTCGTCACGCAACGTCGTGGCCCGTGTGGACCCGCGCACCCCGCCGTCGATGGGCGACACCCTGCACCTGCGGATCCGGCCGGAAGAACTGCACGTCTTCTCCGGCACCTCCGGCAACCGCCTGCCCTGACCGTCGTCCGTCGTGGGCGGCAGTGCTAACCGGCGTCGGCACTGACGAGCGTGAGGGGCGTGGGAAACTGGCGGTCGTGATGACTGCCAGTTCCCCGCGCGCCGAGGTCGTGATCGACCTCGAAGCCGTGCGCCACAACGTCTCGCTGCTGACGGCGCGTGCCTCCGGTGCGGCGGTGATGGCCGTGGTCAAGGGCGACGCGTATGGGCACGGCGCGGTGCCGGTCGCCCGCGCCGCGGTCGAGGCCGGCGCCACCTGGCTCGGCACGTGTTCCCTGGCCGAAGCGCTCGATCTGCGTGCCGCCGGGATCACCACGCCGCTGTTCAGCTGGCTGGACGTGCCCGAGGTCGACTTCGCCCCCGGGATCGAGGCGGACGTCGACCTCGGCGCCAGCTCCGTCGATGAGCTGACGCGGATCGCCGAGGCAGCCGAACGCGTCGGCAAAACCGCGCGGGTGCATCTGAAGATCGACACCGGGCTGTCCCGCAACGGCTGTCCGCCCGCCGAGTGGCCCGCACTGGTCGAAGCGGCAGCCGCGGCGCCGTCGGTCGAGGTCGTGGCGGTCTGGTCGCATCTGGCGTGCGCGGACGAGCCCGGCCACGCCTCGGTCGACCTGCAGGCGAAGCGGTTCACCGAGGCCTACGACCTCGCGCGGGCCGCCGGGCTGAACCCCATCCGGCACCTGGCGAACTCCGCTGCCCTGCTCACCCGGCCCGACCTGCACTTCGAGCTGGTCCGCCCGGGTATCGCCGTGTACGGGCTCAACCCGGTGGACACCGGCGACGACCTGCGCCCGGCGATGACCTTCCGCTCCACCGTCGTGCTCGCGAAGAGGCTGCCCGCCGGGGAATCCGTGTCCTACGGCCACACCTGGACCGCACCGCGGGACACGACCCTGGCGCTCGTGCCCACCGGGTACGCCGACGGCGTGCCGCGGTCGCTGTCCGGGCGGATGGACGTGTGGCTGGGCGGTCGACGCCGTCCGGTCGCCGGGCGGGTGTGCATGGACCAGCTGGTGGTCGACTGCGGCGACGACGCCCCTTCGGCCGGGGACGAGGTCGTGTTGTTCGGTGCGGGCGGCGCGGGCGAGCCGACGGCGCGGGAATGGGCCGACAAGCTCGGCACCATCGACTACGAGATCGTCACGTCGATGTACCGGCCGCGCGTGCGCAGGCGCTACCTGGGGGATCGCTCGTGAAGCCCTCGGCGCGGCTGTGGGCAGTCGCCGGCGGAGTCGGCGCAGTGGTCACCGGCGCGACAGCTGCAATCGTCGCCGCGCAACAGCGCAAGCCGACGGAGGACCCGTTCGCCGAAGAGCCGTTCGGGGAGCTGAAGCCGGACCGGACGTCCACAGTCGCGGCCGAAGACGGTACGCCGCTTTCAGCGGAGGAAATCGACCCTTCGGACGGTGAACCGGCTGAGCTGACTCTCGTCGGCGTGCACGGCTTCGCGCTGTCTCGGCGTTCGTGGCACTTTCAGCGCCGCGACGTCGCTTCGCTGCGGCTGCCGCGCGTACGGCAGGTCTACTACGACCATCGCAGCCACGGCCAGTCCGGAGAAGCTTCCACCGAGACGTCGACCATCGAGCAGCTCGCGCGCGACCTCGACGGCGTACTGCGGGCATTGGTGCCCGAAGGGCCGATTGTCCTCATGGGGCATTCCATGGGCGGCATGGTGATCATGGAGCTGGCCGCGCAGCGCCCGGAGCTCTTCGAGGAGCGCGTGTGCGGCGTCGCGTTCATCGCCACCGCGGCCGGCGAAGTCGGCGCACGCGGGTTGCCGCGGCCGTTGCTGTCGAAGTACAACCCGCTGACCCGCGGTGTCGGCGAGCTGGCCGGCTGGCAGCCAGGGCTCGTGGAGTTCGTGCGTGCCGCGGGCGGGCAGCTCACCCGGCAGGCGACGCGGCGGCTCGCGTTCGGCAGCCGGGACGTTTCACCGCGGCTGGTGGACTTCATGCTGGAAATGCTGGCCGTGACGCCGGTACGCGGGCTGGTGAACTTCGTCGACACGCTCGGCAACCACAACCGCTACGCCGCGCTGGCCGGTCTGAAGCACGCCCAGATCCTCGTGATCGGTGGCGATTCCGACCGCTTCACGCCCTTCGCGCACGCCGAGCGGATCGCGGCCGAACTACCGGACGCCGAGCTGGTGCGCGTGCGCGGGGCGGGCCACATGGTGCAGCTCGAACAACCCGAGCTGGTGAACAGTCATCTCATCGACCTGCTGCAACGCTGCGGAGGCAGCGCGGCCCCGAACCGGCGAAACTGGTGGTGGACAAGGTGATCCTGGAGACCCCCGACGACACGATGGCGTTCGGCCGCGCGCTGGGCGCGGTACTGCGCCCAGGCGATCTCGTGCTGCTGGCCGGCCCCCTCGGCGCCGGAAAGACCACGCTGACCCGCGGCATCGCCGACGGCATGGGCGTGGGCGGCCGGGTCAGCTCACCGACGTTCGTGCTGGCGCGCGTCCATGAAGCCGGGCAGACCGGCGTCCCGCTGATCCACGTGGATGCCTACCGCCTCGGTGGCGACTTGTCCCAGCTGGACGACCTCGACCTGGACACCGACCTGGAAAGCTCCGCAGTGGTCGTCGAATGGGGCGAAGGCAGCGCCGAACGCCTCAACGAGGACCACCTGGTGATCCGCCTGTCCCGCGAGGACGACGACACCCGCACCGCGACCCTCGAGCCGCACGGCGAGTGGGCCGACCGCACGGACTCGCTCACCGCGCTGATCCGCTGAGCCCGACGCCCTTGACGCCACGCGTCCCGGCCCTGCGTTTCTCGCGCCCCCGTTCCGCCACCCCGAACGCGGTGAAGGCCTCCTCCCGGGAATCCAGTTCCTGGGAGGAGGCCTTCACGGCTTGCTTCTGCTTCGGGAGACTCAGTGGCCGGCGGCCAGCTCCCGGGCTTCCGCCTCGCTGGCTGCCGAAGGCAGCGAACCGGGCAGCGGCTTGCCGGCGGTCTCCTTGAGCTTCAGGAGCGTGATCACGCCGATCGCGCCGGCTGCCATCAGGTAATACGCCGGCCAGTTCAGGTCCCCGGTCGCCAGGACCAGCGCGCTCATCACCAGCGACACCGTGCCGGCGAACGCGGAGACGAAGATGTTGAACGAGATCGACAGGCTGCCGTAGCGGACCTCGGTGGGGAACAGCGCGGGCAGTGTCGACGGGCAGGTCGCGGAGAAGCAGATCAGCAGCAGGCCCATCAGGATCAGGCCGATCAGCACCGCGAACACCGAACCGCTCTTGAGCAGCAGCACCATCGGGATGCCCAGCACGACCAGGCCGATCGCGCCGGCCCACAGGATCGGCTTGCGTCCGATCTTGTCGCTCAGCTTGCCCAGCAGCGGGATGACCAGCACGGCCGCCCACAGCACCGCGATCTGCGTCCACTCCGACGCGGTGGACGAGATGGCGTGCCCGCCGTTCGCGTCCATCGTGTCGGAGTCCTTGAGGTAGGTCGGCATGTAGGCGGTGAGCATGTAGTTGGTGACGTTCCAGGTGACGACCAGCCCGCCGGCCAGCAGCATGGCCGGCCAGTACTTCGCGAAGATGTCGCGCATGACGTGCTTCGCCGCGGCGCCCTCGCGCTCGCCGGACTCGTCGAGCAGCTGCTGGAACGCGGGCGTCTCCTCGAGCTTCGTCCGCAGGTAGACACCGGTGATGCCGAGCGGCAGCGCGAGCATGAACGGGATCCGCCAGCCCCACGAGTCCATGAAGGCCGGGCTGGACACCAGCGGAAGGATCGAGGAGACCGTGGCACCCAGCGCGTAGCCGACGAAGGTGCCGAACTCCAGGAAGCTGCCGAAGTAGCCGCGCTTGCGGTCCGGGCTGTACTCGGCGATGAACGTCATCGCCCCGGCGTACTCGCCGCCGGTGGAGAAGCCCTGCAGCACCCGCGCGCACACGAGCAGGATCGGGGCCGCGATGCCGATCTGGGAGTACGACGGGATCAACCCGATCAGGAACGTCCCGGTGGCCATCAGGATGACCGTCACGGCCAGCACCTTGGTCCGGCCGATCCGGTCGCCGAGCGGGCCGAAGAACAGGCCGCCGAGCGGGCGCACCAGGAACGCGACCGCGAACGTCGCGAACGTCGCCAGCTGGGCCAGCGCGTGGTTGTCCGGCGGGAAGAACTGGGCCTCGATCGTGGTGGCGAGGTAGCCGTAGACCCCGAAGTCGAACCATTCGGTGATGTTCCCAACGGCGGCCGCTCCCACAGCCCGGCGCATCGTCGCGGTGTCGGTCACCGTGACCCCGCCCGGTGAACCGCTCGCCGTCCCCCCAGTCTCCGCTGCCTCTGCCACTGTGCTCCCTTCTGACCGGGCTTTTTCCCGGCTCCGGGGCTCCCCTTCCAGCCGGTCGGTCCGGCGGAGCCCCATGGTCGTTACCCAGTCATGGCAAACGCCGAGCATAACGTGATACGTCTCACTCGATCGTGGTGGGTGGCGGCGGTAACACAATCCCCGCTTCATGCGCTGTACCAGGTAGAACACAAGACAGCACTACCAACCGGCAAGCGTCGGGCACCCACCGTGCGGATCACCCGGATCCGATCACGATTCTCGGCGCAAGCACCCCAGTGAGGAGGAGCCGCAATGACGGCAATTTTCGTGGCCATCGTCAGCAGTGCAACCGCGGGAGTCGCTGTGGCTTCAAGCCTCGTCGCGTACGCCCAGCGCAACTGGAAGGTCCGCGCCGAGGCCTGAGGCCCCGCGCTGCACCACAAACCGGCCCTGTCTCAGGGCCGCACGATCCCTCGGGCGAGCCCCAGGCCAACCAGGTCCTGGGGCCGTACCCGTAGCCCCTCCGCAATCTCCGGCACGTCCCGCAGTGGGCGTTTCAGGATCGCGGCGGCCGCTTCGGGGGACGTCACCGAGAAGTAGGCGTCCGGGGTCATCCACGTCGCTTCCGGGGCGGCGAACGCCAACGCCCCGCCGGAGCCGCCCTCTCCGATCACCAACGACGTGATCGGCACGGTGGCGGCGGCCATCGCTTCGAACAGTTCCGCGATCGCCGGGCCCACACCGGCCTGCTCGGCTTCCGCGTCGTTCGCCGCTCCGGGAGTGTCCACCAACGTCAGCACCGGTATGCCGAGCCGGGAGGCGGTCCGCACGAGACGCGCCGCGGTCCGGAAACCGGCCGGGCGCGTCGCAGTGCCGCACTGTGCGGCGTAGGCGAGCGCGCGTCCGTCACGCCAGCCGAAGCCGCACAGCACGCCTGCGTCGACGCCGCCTGCGCGGTCACCTTGCACGCCTTCTCGCCAGTCGAAGTACGCGTCCAGGTACTCCGCGGCGCGCGGTCGCGTCGAGGCGCGCGCGGCCTGTACGGCGTCCCAGCCCGTCTCGGGCAGCGAAGCCGCGCGAAGGGCGTTCGGCGGCGGCGCGGGCTCCGTTGACCGCGAGGTGAGTAGCTGCAGCCACCGTGTCACCACCTCGTTGAGCTCGTCCGGCTCCACCAGGCTGTCGAGCTGTCCCCATTCGAGTTTCGCTTCGGCGGTATAGGCGGCTGAAGGCGACGTCGCCGGCCGTACGCGGGAGCCGGCGAAGCCGACCTGGGCCAGCGGCATCCCGAGCGTCACGTCGGAACCGGCGCCGAGCGTCGCCCAGCCACCGCCGGTCGTCGGATTACGCAGCACGGAAAGCTGGGCGACGCCGTCCGCCCGCGCGGCCGCGGACGCCCGCGCGATCCGCTGCAGCTGCGAAAGCGCCCGCATGCCGTGTTGCATCCGGCTGCCGCCGGTCGCGAGCAGCGACACCACCGGAAGGTTTCGATCCCTGGCACGGGTGAACGCGGCTTCGATCCGGTCACCGGTCTGCTGTCCGACGGAACCGCCGAGGAAGCCGAACTCCCACGCGATCAGCACGGCCGGCACGTCGCCGACCCGAGCCTCGCCGACCACCACCGATTCGGTCTCCCCGGTGCGCTCGGCCGCGGCTGCGCGGGCCGCAGGATAACCCGGCCAGCCGATCGGGTCGTCCGGCTCGCCGCCGGCCACGGGCAGTTCGGTGAACGTGCCGGCCAGCCCGGCGATCAGCTCGCGTGCCGTGGTCATCCGAGCGCCCGCTTCATGACCTTGCCCATGTCGTTGCGGGGCAAGGCTTCCAGATAGCGCACGACGCGCGGCCGCTTGTGCGGGGCGAGCAGCTTCGCCACGTGCTCGGCCAGCTCCTCGGCGCTCGGCCGGGCGCCGCCGGGCACCACCCAGGCCACGATCCGTTCACCCAGGTCGTCGTCCGGTTCCCCGGTGACCGCGACCTCGGCGACGCCGGGGTGTTCCAGCAACGCGTTCTCGATCTCGCCGGCGCCGATCTTGTAACCACCGCTCTTGATCAGGTCGGTGGCCTTGCGGCCGACGATCCGGACGTACCCGTCCGCGTCGCGGGTGGCCACGTCGCCGGTGCGGAACCAGCCGCCGTCCAGCGCGGCCGCCGTCGCGTCCGGCCGGTTCAGGTATTCGGTGAACAGGTTCGGCCCGCGGACCTGGATCTCGCCGACCGCGTCCGGTTCGCCGAGCTCGGCGCCGGACTCGTCCACGAGCCGCAGGCCCACCCCGGCCAGCGGCACGCCGACCGCGCCGGGCTTGCGTTCCCCGTCGGCCCGCACGCTGGTGTTCATCAGCGTTTCGGTCATCCCGTACCGCTCGACCACCCGTTGCCCGGTCGCGGCGGCGATCCGCTCGTGGTCGTGCACGGGCAGGGCGGCCGAGCCGGACACCAGCAGCCGCGCGCTGCGCAACGCCGCCGTCAGCTCGTGGTCGGTGGCGACGGCTTCGGCGATCCGGTGGTACATCGTCGGGACGCCGAACATCATCGTGGCGCCGGAGGTGAGCTCCCGCGTAATGCCCTCGGTGGAGAACCGGCCGAGGTGCCGTACCGAGCCGCCCCGGCGAAGCGGGCCGAGGATGCCGAGGATCAGGCCGTGTACGTGGAACAGGGGAAGTCCGTGCACCAGCACGTCTTCGCCGGTCCACTGCCAGGCGTCCTCCAGCGCGTCGAGGGTGGCCGCGATCGCGCGGCGGGGGAGTACGACGCCCTTGGGCGGGCCGGTGGTGCCGGAGGTGTAGACGATGAGCGCCGGCGTCTCGGCGTCGGGTTCGGTGTCCGGGACGGGACCGGCGCCGGTGAGGGGGATGTCGCGGCGTGGCACGCCGGCCAGCCTGTCCGGCAGGTCGGCACCCGGCTCGGCGAGGACCAGCGCGGGCGTGCTGTCGCCGAGGATGTGCGTCAGCTCGCGTTCGCCGATCTTCGGGTTGAGCGGCACCGCGGGGACTCCGGCGAGCAGCGCGGCGACCACGGCCACGCTGGTGTGCAGTGTGGGTGTCGCCCACACCGCGACCCGGCCGGCGGGCAGTTCGGCGGCCAGCGCACCGGCGACCGCACCCAGTTCGGCGTAGGTCAGCGACCGGTCCCCGAACCGGAGTGCTTCCGCATCCGAGCCTGCGGTGATCGCGGGGAACAGCGAGTCGGGCACTTCGGGGACCTCCTGCGTCGGCGGCACCTGGCATCGCACCGTACCGCGCAGGGGCCCGAGCCACCTGCGACGCGATTCACAGGTGTGGTTCAGCGAAGGCTGTCCAGCAGCGCCCGCAGCTGCGTGAGCATCGTTTCCGGGCGGGCAGGGGCGACGTTCACGTAGCGGTCGTAGCCGGGTTCCTCGCTGAACGAGAAGAGATAACGGCCGTGCTGGGTGTCGTAGTAGGTGCAGACGTTGCCGCCGGCGTCGCGCCGGCCGCCCAGTCCGTCGCGAGTGGCCGCGCTGATCTGGCCGGCCCCGGTGCGCGGGAGCAGGGCCACGTCCATGACCCGCCGCACGTCGCGTCGCGCCGGTCCGCCGTCGACGGCCAGCTTCAGGTCGGATTCCGGCACCGACATGCCCGGCCCGGTCGCCGGCGGCACGCTGGGCAGCTCACCGATCAGCTCCTCGGCGAGCGCGTCCGGACGCGCCGGGCGCACCAGCACCCGGCCCGAGGCGGGCACGTGGCAGGCGAGTACCGCGTCCGTTCCGGCGGCGGCCACCACCAGCCGGTAGCGCCGGGCGGGGCGGGCCTCGACGGTCGCGGAGAGTTCGCTGGTGCCGCGGCACAGCACCGTCATGGTCCGGACGAAGTCCTCGCGCGGACCGCCGCGGGCCCAGACGCCCTGATCGGCCATGGCCTGCACCGCGGCGTCGCGGTAGCCGCGCGCCTCCTCCGGGGCCCGCCACACCGGGTCGGGGGACAGCGCCGCCGGAAGCGATACGCCGGCCAGCTCCGCCGCGAGCGGCAGGCAGTCGGCCGGCAGCAGCAGCTCGCGTTCGAGCACGAGCATCGTCAGAGCCCGATCACCGGCGGGGCGGCCTTGGGCAGCTTGCCGATGAGCGCGTCGTCGGGATCGGCCTCGAGCAGGTAGTCGGGAGTCTTGTGTTCCTTGTCCTCTTCGCCCTTGCCGCCGCGGCCCATCCCGCCGGCCCCCATCCCGGGCGCACCCGCACGGCCACCGGCGCCGGCCGAGCCGCCCGCGCCCGCGCGGCCGGCGGACTCGGCGTTGCCGAACGCGCCGCTTCCGGTGCCCGCGCCTCGGCCGAGGCTGTTGCCGGCGTTGCTTCCGGCGCTGTTGCCGGCGTTGCTTCCGCCGCTGCCGAAGCCGCCACGCCCGCCGGTGACGGAACCACCACGCCCGCTGGTACCGGAGCCGCTGCCGCTGCCGCCGGAGCCACCCGGACCGTAGCCACCGGCGCCGCCTGGGCCGCCGCCGAACCCGCCCGGCCCGAAGCCGCCGGGGCCGGAGCTGTTGCCGCCGCCGGTGGGGTGCCAGGTGTTGTGCGTGGTGGTCGTGTCGGGCGGAACGTAACCGGACGTCGTTGTCGTGTCAGGCATCCGGCCGGGTTGTGGGGCGCCTCCGGGCTCACTCCAGCCCTGCTGCTGGCCGCTGTGCCCGTTCGAGGAAGCGCCGTGCGTGCCGCCGGAACCAGGTGTGCCGCCGGAACCGGTGGTGCCGCCGGAACCGGTGGTGCCGCCGGAACCGGTGGTGTCGCCGGTTCCGCCGCTGTAGCCGACCGCGTGGCCGCCGCCGGTGTCCGCGGTACCGCCGGACCCGCCCGGGGTGTAGGCGGAGGGCAGGTGCGCGGTCCCGCCGCCACCTGGCTGGGTGACGGAGAAGTCGCCTCCCGCCGAGGGCAGCGCCAGCTGACCGTACTGGGAGGGATCACTCCACCGGCCGGAGTTGTCGGTGGACTGACCGTGGTAGAGCTCGTAACTGTCGGTGACTTCCTGGGCTTTCTGATTCCACGCGTCGATCTCGTCGGACCGGTTGGACAGGAACGAGAAGGGGGTGCCACTGACCCAGTCGTCGGCCGGCTTGTCGCCGAGGTCGCCGACGGACTGGATCTTGGCGTGCAGGTCGTTGAAGGAACTGCCTTGGCCGGTGTAGAGGTTCTGTGCCTGCTGCAGATGCTGCCCGCTGGTCTGGGAGGCCTGAACGAGCGGCCCGGCCCCGGCGTAGGCCTGGCCGGCCGAGTCGCCTTCCCAGTACTGCCCCATCTTGCCCTGCAACTGCACCATCCGGTCGGCGATGTCACTGTGCCGCTGGGACAGGCCGGTCGCGACGGTGGCGCCCTGGTACATGCCGTCGGATCCCTTGCCGCCGTTGACCAGCTTGACGATCTCTTGGGGAGAAAGCCCCATCACGCACCTGCCTTGATCGTAGCCACCGCGGCTTCCGCGACTTTCGTTACCAATGAACACGGATCACTGTAAGAGGATGAACTCGGTCGGAGAAGCGACGACACTGAGAAAGCTTCATCGCTGGTGACGCCGACGAAAATCTGACATGCGCCGTTCTTTCGGTCATCCGAAACGTCAGAAAAAGCGGCAGGATAACCGAAGACGTCAGGCGCTGCTTCAAAGTAGCCTGCGCTGGATCCGCTACTGTTTCCGTAGACGGTCGTCAATCCTCCCTGGCCAGGAAGAAACCCGAGACTGACGCCATTGTTGTCGCTGTCGAACCAGTCGCATGCGGGTGCGACGTTACTGTCGTTCTTCCTGCTTCGCGCCGCGTTGAATACCTGAGTGGCTTGTGTTTGGGTGAGCGCGGAACACGGGTCTTGCTCGTACTTGGTGACGTCGAGCGGAGTGGTCACCTGCGGCACCTTGGGTCCTGTGCTGGACGGCGACGTGGGTGCGTTGCTCGAGGTCGCCGGATTCGATGTGCCGGACTCGGACGAGCAGGCCGTTGCGCTGAGCAACAGGATGCCGGCGGTCAAGGTGCGGGCGATCGTTTTCGTCACCGGGTCATCCTTGCTTGTCGAGGCCGTGAGTGTTCGCCTGGTCTTGCTGCTCGTACTTGGCGATGGCTTGCTTCAGCTGATCCGCGTAGCCCTGGGCGTACGCGTGCTGTTGCATGAGGCTCTCGACATATGCATCGGCATGACTGTCGGCGGCTTGCTTTTGCATGGTGCTGGCTGGGTCTTCGGCAGGCTTCGAGATGCCCTTCATCTGCCGCCCATCGCGGACCATACTGAAAAGTTCGTCCGCGATGTCCTGCCAGTCCGGGAGCAGGGACTTCATCGCGCCGATGTCCATCTTGAAGCCGCCGCCGGCGGCAGCGGCGTTGACCTTGGCGTCTTCGGCGGCGCGCCGCTGGTAGATGTGCGTGCCGGCGGTGTTCATCGCCTCGTTGTACTGCTTGTCCTGCCGGTCGCGCAGGGCTTGCTCCTCCGGGCTGAGATACCCGGCGCGCCCATCCGGCGGCTGCTCGTCACCCGACGACTGGTCCGTACCCGACGACTGGTCGTTGCCCACGACGGCGCTCCCCCTTGCCCCACTTCCGGCTGCACTGCTCGCGGCCGCCGGCACTCTGACCGAGCATAATCGGTTGCGGTTCCCGATGCGGGCAAAATCCCCCGGTCAGGCAAACCGTGACCTTCTCCTCGGGCCTCGGTGTGGAAGCCCTGCTCAGCGTGGGTGTGTCCGGGGTGGTCGGAACAGTTGTGGATACCGACCTTCCGGCGGCTGCCGACGGCCGCAGGACTACCCTGGGAAATCGTGCTGGTACTGGCGATCGACACGGCGACCCCGGCGGTGACCGCGGGGATCGTCGCGGTCGATGACACCGAACTCGTCACCCGGGCCGACCGGGTCACGGTGGATCCGCGGGCGCACGGTGAGCTGATCGCCCCGCATGCGCTCGCTGCCGCCGAGGCCGCCGGGATCACGCTGCGCGACCTCGAGGCAATCGTTTGCGGCGTGGGTCCCGGGCCGTTCACGGGTCTGCGGGCGGGCATGGCGACTGCGGCCGCGTACGCGCATGCGCTCGGCATCCCGGCGTACCCCGTGTGCAGCCTCGACGCCATCGCGGCCGACGTGGTGCGTACGGACCGGCCGTTCCTGGTCTTCACCGACGCGCGGCGACGCGAGGTGTACTGGGCGGCGTACGACGCATCAGGCGTGCGCGTGGACGGCCCGCACGTACAGCGTCCTGCGGAGGTGAGCGCGGAGGCCCGCGTGGCGGCAGGAGACGGCGCGCTGCAGTACGCGGACGCTGCCGGTGTCGTGCCGATCGAGCCGCGCTTCCCGTCGCCGACAGGCCTGGTGCGAGCCGCCCGCGAACAACTGCTCGCGCGTACGGAGCCAGAGCCGCTGACGCCGCTGTACCTGCGCCGTCCGGACGCTGTGGAACCCACTGCGCGCAAGCGGGTGACCGCGCCGTGAAGCTGGATCAACTGCGCCCCGCCGACGTCGCGAAGTGCGCGGAGATCGAGAAGGTCCTCTTCCCCGGCGATGACCCGTGGAGCAGCCGCGCGTTCCAGTCCGAACTCGATCAGGGCTACTACTACGTGGCCGCGCGTTCGGACGACGGCGCGGAGCTGCTGGGCTACGCCGGGCTGGCCGTAGTCGGCCGCCGCGGCGACTACGAGGCGGAGGTGCACACCATCGGCGTGGTTCCGCACGCGCAGGGGCAGGGCATCGGCAAGGCGCTGCTGCGTGCGTTGTTGACGCAGGCCGACGAGGTGAGCGCGCAGGTGTTCCTCGAGGTGCGCACCGACAACGACCCCGCTGTGCGCCTGTACGAGGCGCACGGCTTCCAGAAGCTCGGCATCCGGAAGCGGTACTACCAGCCTTCCGGGGCCGACGCGTTCACCATGGCCCGCCCCGCGCAGGCCCCGGCACGAGACGAGGTGGCCCGCTGATGTCCCGCGTCATCATGGGCATCGAAAGTTCCTGTGACGAGACCGGTGTCGGCCTCGTCCGGCTGCACGACGACGGTGCGGTGGAGCTGCTCGCGGACGAGGTCGCGTCGAGCGTCGACCAGCACGCGCGCTTCGGCGGCGTGGTGCCGGAGGTGGCCAGCCGGGCGCATCTGGAGGCCATGGTGCCCACCGCGGAGCGGGCGTTCGGCACTGCCGGGCTGAAGCTGTCCGATGTGGACGCCATCGCGGTCACCGCGGGTCCCGGTCTTGCCGGAGCGTTGCTGGTGGGTGTTTCGGCGGCGAAGGCGTACGCCTCGGCCCTGGGCGTGCCGCTGTACGGCGTGAACCACCTCGCCGGGCACATCGCGGTGGACACCCTGCAACACGGGCCGCTGCCCTCGCCGGTGCTCGCGCTGCTGGTGTCCGGCGGGCACACGCAACTGCTGCGGGTCGACGACATCGCGTCCCGGATCACCGAACTCGGCTCCACTGTGGACGATGCGGCGGGCGAGGCGTACGACAAGGTGGCCCGCGTGCTGGACCTGCCTTATCCCGGCGGTCCACCGATCGACAAGGCGGCCAAACAGGGCAACTCCTCGGCGATCGCGTTCCCGCGCGGGATGACCGGCCCACGGGACGCGAAGTTCGACTTCTCCTTCTCCGGCTTGAAAACGGCGGTCGCGCGCTGGGTGGAGAACGCCGAGCGCACGGGCGCCGACGTCCCGGTGAACGACGTGGCCGCGTCCTTCCAGGAGGCGGTCGCGGACGTGCTCACCGCCAAGGCGATCCGCGCCGCCCGTGAACAGGGCATCGGCACCCTGGTGATCTCCGGCGGCGTGGCCGCGAACTCCCGGCTGTCCGAACTGGCCGCGGAACGCTGTGCCGAGGCGGGTATCGAACTGCGGGTGCCGCGCCCGCGCCTGTGCACGGACAACGGCGCGATGATCGCGGCGCTGGGTGCGCACGTGGTGGCAGCGGACCGCGCGACGACGCCGATGGACTTCTCCGCCAATCCGGCGTTGCCGGTGCAGACAGTGTCCCTCTGAAGGCGGTCCCTCTGACCACGTCGGCGAGCGGCGAAGCTCAGCCGGCCGTGGCCCGCAGATTCGCGGTGGCAGCCGGGTCCGCGAGACCCAGCAGCGCCTCGATCGCCGCCGCCGACCGGATGGCCGCGGAGCCGTCGCCGTAAGGGTTCGCGGAGGTCGCCGCGTGGAGTTCCCCGGACAGCACTCGTCCGGCGGTGCTGGTGATCAGGTCCGCGTCCGTGCCCACCAGCCAGGCACAGCCCGCCGCCACCGCCTCCGGGCGTTCCGTCGTGTCGCGCAGGATGAGGACCGGGGTGCCGAACGTCGGCGCCTCCTCCTGGACACCGCCGGAGTCGGTGAGCACGAGTGTCGCGAGGCGCAGCGCGCGGACCAGGTCCGGGTACTCCAGCGGCTCGGTGACGGTGACCCGGGGAACCTCGCGCAGCGCCGTTTCCACCTGTGCGCGCACCGCCGGGTTCGGGTGCGCAGGGAAGAGCACCTGGACCCGCGGGTGCGCGTCGACGATCCGGCGCACCGCGGCCAGCGTGTGGGACAGCGGCTCGCCCCAGGACTCGCGGCGATGCGAGGTGACCAGCATCAGCTGCTCGCCAGCCTCGGCGATCCCCATCTCCAGCAACGCCAGCGCCGGATCGCGGGCGGGCAGGTCGCGGGCGGCGATGGCGAGCACCGCGTCGACCACGGTGTTGCCGCTGACCACGATTCGCTCGGCCGGGATGCCCTCGGCACGCAGCTTCGCGGCCGCGGCCGGTCCCGGGGTCAGGTGCAGCGCGGCGATCCGGGAGATCATCTGCCGCGTGCCCTCCTCCGGGAACGGGGAGGTCAGATCGTGCGTGCGAAGCCCGGCCTCCAGGTGCACCACGGGAATGCCGAGCCAGAACGCAGTGAGCGCGCCGGCCAGCGCGGTGGCTGTGTCACCCTGCACGACGACGGCGCCAGGTGCGTACCGCCGCAACGCTTCATCGAGTGCGGGCAGCATCCCGGACATCAGCTCCGCCTGCGTGCCGGACACCCGCGGCGGTATTTCCAGCCAGCCGTCCACGGCGCGCTCGAACGGCGCCAGCGCCTGCTCGACCATGTCCGGGTGCTGCCCGCTGTGCACGAACAGCGGCCGCAACCCGGGGCGCGCGTCCAGCGCCTTGGCCAGCGGCGCCAGCTTGACCGCCTCCGGCCGGGTCCCGGCCAGCAACATCACGTCCACCACTTTCACCCTTTCGAGTGTCCCGGACGACCGGGCTGCCGGCTGGGTGGTGCCGGTCAGGTCTGCGCGGGTGAGCCGCGATCACCGAGCGGCACCGTGATCCACAGCCGAGGTCGACGCGGGGATACCCACGTCACGGCCGCCGACACCGACCGCACGGACGCGAGCGGCGTCGGCGGGGCGGTGTCAGAGCGCCGGGCGCAACTGCACGTCGTCCAGGTTGACGTACTCGACCCGGTGGCCGAACTGGATCTCCACGTACTTCGTCGTGCCGCGCACCACGACATGGTCCGCGGGGTCGAAGGTGGTGGCGGAGAAGTACTCCGAGCCGACCACTCCGCCCACCGCGTACTTCTGGCCGGCCGCCAGCGTGTACGGCATCGGCTCGAGGTCCTGCGCCGGCACGTTCGACGGGTAGGCCGACGCCTCCGGGTACGCGCGGCCGTAGACCGGCACGCTCGCCCGGCCAGGCTTCGGCGTGGCCACCATGCCGCCGGCGGGCAACGCGGTGGGTGCGGTGCGCGGGTTGTGGAACCAGCCCTTCTGGCCGAGGTACCAGACCGCGGTCCAGTCACCCTGGGTGCCGGCGACCGCGTACTTCTGGCCGGTCGCCATCCGGCTGCCCACATCGGACACATCCATTGTGGACGGATCGGTGCCGTGCAGTCCGGCGTCGTTCAGCAGCGGCGCGGTGTCGCTCGGCGCGGTGTGCAGGACGACGGCCTCGGAACTCGTGGCAGCACAAGGGTTTCCGGAGCCGATCTCGTCGCAGCCGGTGAAGGTGAGCTGGTTGCGCTCGAACGAGGGCGCGATGGTGACCAGCCCCGAGCCCGGACGCCCGGTCGGCCGCAGCGGGGCGCCGAGCAGGTCGAAGTAGTGCGCCCAGTCCCAGTAGGGGCCCGGGTCCCAGTGCATGCCCGCGATGGTCGACGGGGTCGTGCCGGGCACGTTGTCGTGGCCGATGATGTGCGCGCGGTCGAGCGGGATCCCGTAACGCCGGGCGAGGTAGCCGACGAGCTTGGCCGACGACCGGTACATCGCCTCGGTGTACCAGGTCCCCTTCGCGCCGAAGCCCTCGTGCTCGACGCCGATCGACTTCGAGTTCACGTACCAGTTTCCCGCGTGCCAGCCGACGTCCTTCGTCGGCACGTGCTGGGCGATCCGGCCGTCGGACGAACGCACGGTGTAGTGCCAGGCGAGGTAGGTGGGGTCCTGCGCCAGCTTCAGCGCCGCGTCCCAGCTGGTTTCGGTGTCGTGGATGACGATGTAGTCGATCTTCTGGCTCCGCGGGCGGTCCGCGAGGTCGTGGTTGCCATAGCTGCCGTCGGGGTTTTCCTGGTACGGCGCGGGCACGGATTCGCACGCCACCGACTTCGGGCATTCCGCGCCGGCCGGTGCGTCGGCGCGCAACCCCAGCCGTGCGACCTGCGACCGGTCAGGCGTGCCGGCCGACGCGGCCGTCAGCGTGACGGTCTGGCCGTCGTCCGTGATGCGGGACATGCCTTTGCTGATCATGTCGAAGACCTCGTCGGCGAACGTACGGGCAGCCGTCGCGTCCTCAGATCCGCTGTACCGCGCGACGGCTCCGTACCAGTCCTTCGCGTCGGCACTGTGCACGCCGAGCTGCTGCTGATAGCGCGCGAGCAGCGCCGCGCCACCGCGGATGTTCTCTGCGGCGTCCGTACGCAGCTTCGCCGCGTCGGTGTGCAACAGCGCGGCAGCCTCGTCGACGGTCTGCAGACCCGGCGGGGGAGCGGTGGGCTTGGCGGCCACCGGGTGCAGCGCGGGACGGGCGTCGTCACCGCGCGGATCTTCGCCGCTGTCGAACTCGCTGCCGAGCCCGCCGGCCGCGCGCAGGTCGGTGAGGTGCATCGGGCCATACCCGGCGGACGTGCTCGGCGTACCCGCGTGGGAGTCCCAGCGGGACTCCAGGTAGGACACGCCGAGCAGCACGTTCAGCGGTACGCCGAACTCCGCGGCCGCGGAGCCGAACTCCTGCTGCCGCGAGGACGGGCCCGCGTGCGCGGGAGCGGCCAGGCTTCCCGCGAGCACCACTGAAGCCCCGGCGGCGGCCAACCACCGGGGAAGCTGCGAAACCGGACGCGACATGGCGGGAACCCCCAGGATCGGATGCCGTTCGGTAGGAATCTAACCGCAACCGCCCCGGTGGGTAAGCCCCGGCCGGCGCGATGAGCCCGAGCGGCCCCGCCGCCGGTCAGGCGCTTACCGGTAAGGTTTCACCCCGTCGAACGGACCCTCCTTGCGAAGCTGGCACTCCCGTGGCTAGAGTGCTAATTGCACGGCCCGGACACGCCCCGGCACCCGCGACGGCGGGGGTGGTATGAGCCGTAAGTCATCATGCCGACGCTTTCGACGACCGTGGAGGTCAACCCGGTGAGCGTGAACATCAAGCCGCTCGAGGACAAGATCGTTGTCCAGACGAGCGAGGCCGAGGAGACGACCGCTTCCGGCCTCGTCATCCCCGACACCGCCAAGGAGAAGCCCCAGGAGGGCAAGGTTCTGGCCGTGGGCCCGGGCCGGATCGACGACAAGGGCAACCGCGTGCCGCTCGACGTGGCCGTGGGCGACGTCGTCATCTACTCCAAGTACGGCGGTACCGAGGTCAAGTACAACGGTGAGGACTACCTGATCCTCTCCGCCCGCGACGTGCTGGCCGTCATCAACTGACGTTCGCTCGCAGCGCAATGACGCCCCGGGCCCCGCTCAAGCCGGGGGACGGGGCGTTCTTGCGTTCGAAAGACTCCGAAAGGTAAGCGGTAAACGCTATGCCCAAGCAGATCAGTTTCGACGAGGACGCTCGTCGCGCGCTCGAGCGCGGGGTGAACAAGCTCGCCGACGCGGTGAAGGTCACCCTCGGCCCGCGCGGCCGGCACGTCGTCCTCGACAAGAAGTTCGGCGGCCCGACGATCACCCTCGACGGCGTCACCGTCGCCCGCGAGGTCGAGCTCGACGACCCGTTCGAGAACCTCGGCGCGCAGCTGGCCAAGAACGTCGCCACCAAGACCAACGACGTCGCCGGGGACGGCACCACCACCGCCACGGTGCTGGCGCAGTCGCTGGTGAAGCACGGTCTCCGCAACGTCGCCGCCGGCGCCAACCCGACCGCGGTCGGGCTGGGCATCGAGGCGGCTGCGGAGAAGGTCGTCGAGGTGCTCAAGGCCAAGGCCACCCCGGTCAAGGGCCGTGACAACATCGCCCAGGTCGGCACCGTGACCTCGCGCGACGCCACGATCGGCCAGCTGCTCGGCGAGGCCGTCGAGCGGGTGGGCGAGGACGGCGTGATCACCATCGAGGAGTCGTCCACGCTGGCGACCGACCTGGTGATCACCGAGGGCGTGCAGTTCGACAAGGGTTTCCTGTCGGCGCACTTCGCCACCAACCCCGAAGAGCAGCGCTCGACCCTCGAGGACGCCTACGTCCTGCTGTACCGCGAGAAGATCTCGGCGCTGGCCGACCTGCTCCCGCTGCTGGAGAAGGTCGTCGAGGCCAAGAAGCCGTTGCTGATCATCGCGGAGGACGTGGACGGCGAGGCGCTGTCCACCCTCGTGGTGAACTCGCTGCGCAAGACGATCACCGCGGTCGCGGTCAAGGCGCCGTTCTTCGGCGACCGCCGCAAGGCGTTCCTGGACGACCTCGCCGTGGTCACCGGTGGTGAGGTCATCTCCGCCGAGATCGGCCGCAAGCTGTCCGAGGTCGACCTCGGCTCGCTCGGCCGGGCCCGCCGCATCGTGGTCACGAAGGACGACACCACGATCGTCGACGGCGCGGGCACCAAGGACGCCATCGCCGGCCGGACCGCGCAGATCCGCAAGGAGATCGAGACCACCGACTCCGACTGGGACCGCGAGAAGCTGCAGGAGCGGCTCGCGAAGCTCGGCGGCGGCGTGGCCGTGATCAAGGTCGGCGCGGCCACCGAGACCGAGCTGAACGAGCGCAAGCACCGCATCGAGGACGCCGTGGCCTCCACCAAGGCGGCCGTCGAGGAGGGCATCCTGCCCGGCGGTGGTTCGGCGCTGGTGCACGCGGTCAAGGAACTCGAAGGCGGCCTCGGCCGCACCGGCGACGAGGCCACCGGCGTGGCCATCGTCCGCGACGCGCTCACCGCCCCGCTGTTCTGGATCGCGAGCAACGCGGGCCACGAGGGCGCGGTCGTGGTGAACAAGGTCCAGGAGCAGAGCTGGGGGCACGGCTTCAACGCCGCCACCGGCGAGCTCACCGACCTGATCGCGGCCGGCATCGTCGACCCGGTCAAGGTGACCCGCTCGGCCGTCGCCAACGCGGCCTCCATCGCCCGGCTCGTGCTCACCACGGAGAGCTCCGTGGTCGAGACGCCTGCCGAGGAGGAGCCCGAAGCCGGTCACGGGCACGCGCACTGACGGTTTCGCACCAGCCGGGGCGGCACTCCCTTCGCGGGGTGCCGCCCCGGCTGTTTTTCGCGGTGGCGTCCACGATCCCCGCCCAGAAGCGACGCTTCCGTCGCGGTGTGGCCCGGAGACGGCGAAGGGCGGCGTCCGATGTGGACACCGCCCCTTCCGCGCCGGGCCGAGGAATCAGCTGTGCGCCATGGTCAGCGCGCGTTTGTCCTGCCGGATGAGGTTCTCCCGCTCCGATTCGGAGAGGCCGCCCCAGATGCCGTAGGGCTCGTGTACGGCGAGGGCGTGGTTGCGGCACAGGTCCAGCACCGGGCAGGACAGGCAGATCGCCTTCGCCCTCGCCTCACGCCGTGCCCTCGCCGGCCCGCGCTCTCCGTCGGGGTGGAAGAAGGACGCGCTGTCCATCCCCCGGCACGACCCCTCCAGCTGCCAGTCCCACATGTCCGCATTGGGGCCGGGGAGCCTGCGCGTGTCTGCCATCCTGACCGCCTCCGTCATCCGGTCGATGCCATTAGCTGCTCTGCTGTGGTGCCGATACTCCATTCGGTGCAACGGCGGTAACGTTAGAAGCGCGCCAATAGTTGTTCAATAGATCGGCGGCGATTCAGCCGTTAGGCATCCCCCGGATGTGTGAGCTGGGCTTTTGGCTCGGGTTGCCGCGACCGCGGGTGGCCTGGATATTGGCCGGGTGGGATCCGGATCGAGCGAAGGAGAACCCACCCTGCCGGTGGCCTCGGTCGCCCGCCGGCTCGGGGTTGCCCCGTCCACTCTGCGAACCTGGGACCGCCGCTACGGTCTCGGCCCCAGCCTGCACACCGACGGCCGGCATCGTCGCTACGGCAGCTCCGACGTCGGCCGTCTCGAACTGATGCAGCGCGCCTTGCTTCGTGGCGCGTCCACTGCCGAAGCGGCGCGGTACGCGTTGGAGCAGATGCCGCGGGTCGAAGCCGCGCCTGTGGTGCCGGAACCGGCCGCAGTCGCGCGGCCGGCCCCACCGTCGGACGACGGTGAAGTCCCGTCACGGCTCGCGCGCCGGCTGAGTACAGCAGCGTTGGCGATGGACGTCGGCGCGGTGCAGCGGATGCTCGCCGACGCCGTCCACGAACTCGGCGTGCTGGCGGCGTGGTCCGGGGTGATCGACCCGGTGCTCAGCGCGCTCGGCGCGCGGTGGCGTGGGGTGCACGCGGGCGCCGAAGTGGAGTACCTGCTGGCGGAGTGCGTGTACGCAGCCTTAGTGCGCGCGACACCGGTCCTCAACGAGCCGCGTAACCAGCGTCCGGTGTTGCTCGCGTGCGTACCCGAAGAGCGCGACACGATGCCGATGTACGCACTGTCGGCCGCATTGGCGGGGCGAAGGGTCGGTACGCATCTGTTCGGCGTACCGCTACCCGCGGAGGTGCTCGCGGTGACTGTACGCAGGAGCGCGCCGGCTGCCGTCGTGCTGTGGGCTCGTCGCCGTGCCGTCGCCGACCCACGCCTGTTTGCACGAGTGTCCCGCGGCCGCCAACGCAGCCGCCTGTTCGCCTGCGGCCCCGGCTGGGACGCGGCCGCGTTGCCGGTGAAGGTCGAACTGCTGCCCGACCTGCCTGCCGCCACCGACCGCGTCGAACACGTTCTTGTCGGTGGTCCGCGCTAGAAAGGTCGGGTGGACGAAGCGACCCTGACCACCCTCGCCTTCGGCGACCCGCCTGCTGCCGACGACCTTCGGCGGCCATTCGGCGTCCGTCCGGAGAGCACACCGAGGCACCGCCTGCTGGCCGCGATCGTCCTGGGCGCGCACGGTCACTACGCGGCCGCGACCACCGTCCTCGACCGTCTGCGACGTGAGCGTGATCCGGTGGTGGCCTCCCTGGCCGCGAGCACCCTCGCCTCGCACCGCCGGCAACTCGGCGGCCACACAGCGGCCCGGAAACTGGACGGAGCGGCACTGCTGACCGCGGGATTCGCGGAGGGTTCGGGCGGCTCCGGCGGTTTCGGCGGTTCTGAGCCGGGCATTGCCGGGTCGGATGCCGCCGACGCCGACGGGCTCGATCTCGTCGGTGCGCGGGCCGATGCGTTGCTCGGGCTGGCGGCCGACAATCTGGCGCTCGGGCGGATCGATGCGGCTCGGCGGCTGGCCGTCCGGGCCGCCCGGGTGGATCGGCGGTGGCGGGCCGCGGTGCGGTGCGGGTGGGTCGCCGCCGAGATCGAGCTCGCCGACGGGCAGGCGGCGGCCGCCGTCGCGCCGGCTCGGCGGGCGCTCGAAATCGCGCGCGCCCGCGGTGCGCGCCGGCATGCGGTGAAATCCGCGATCGTGCTCGGGGTGGCGTTGTCCGCCGCGGGTGAACCCGGCGCGCTCGATCTCGTCGTCACGGCCGTCGAGGAGACCGAAAAATACGAACTTCATTCACTTTCTTGGGTGGCCACGAGGGTGGCCGCGGATCTGGATGCCGGACACGCCGAGGAGTATCGATTCAGGAGCCAGCAAGTGTTGCACCCAGTGTTACAGCAAGCTGATCCTTGCGTGATGCAGATCGCACGGGCCTCCCCGTGGGTCCCGGCGGAAGCCGGGTGAGCCCGTCCGAAAGGGGGTTCCGGCATCCGGGCTAAGAAACTTCAAAAAAAGCCACCGGATCGTGTCAAGGTTCGAGCTAAAGCGTCCGATAGGGGAAGTGGAATGTCACCCGGCTGCAGGAAGGAAACCCCGTGACGACGGTCTTGATCTGCGACGACCGACGCAGTGTCCGCGAAGGGCTCACCCGTGTGATGTCCGCGGTCCCAGGGGTCAGTCGCATCGACTGCGTAGCGCACGGTGACGAGCTGCTGGCCCGGTACACCCGTCAGCCGGTCGACGTCGTGCTGGTCGGTACCCAGCGCGCGGTCCCGACAGGCGTCGAAGCCACCCGTCGGCTCGTCTCTGCCAACCCCCAGGCGAACGTCATCGTCTTCGGTGCCCCGGACGACGCGGGCAGCATCGCCGCCGCGATCGCCGGCGGTGCCCGCGGCTACCTGCGCTGGGACGCGTCGCGTCCGGAGCTGGTCGCCGCACTGGCGCACACGCTCGCGAGCACCTCGGTGCCCGCGCCGCGGCAGCCGTCCGACCCTGGCGTCCAGCTCACCGAGCGCGAGCTGCAGGTGCTGCGCGGCATGAGCCAGGGCAAGAGCAACGGCCAGATCGGCCGCGAGCTGTACCTGTCCGAGGACACCGTCAAGACGCACGCGCGCAGGCTGTTCCGCAAGCTCGGCGTACGCGACCGTGCCCAGGCCGTGGCCCACGGCTTCCGCCGCGGTCTGGTCTCCTGACGCCGCAGCCGGCCGACCAGGACGGGGTTGCCGAACCGAAACCGCGGTGACGACGGGCCAGGGTGAAAGCCCTGGCCCGTACCTGTGTCTCCGCCCGCCGTCCGGTACCGCTGCGACTTCGCCCCTCGCCCGCCCGCTCGGGACGGCGCAGGCTACGGCCATCCGGACCGAATCGTGCGAACCCGACCGCGGCGTGCCAGCGGCGGCCCGCTGGGTGGGGCGCTGTGGCCTCGCCGGGCTGGGCAACGCCGTGACCCCGGTTCGGGACGCGGTGGCCAGTCAGGTGGGGGCGTTGTGGGCAGTGCGGTGACGCTGTGGCCAAGCTGCGTGGGACTGCTGTGGCCCGTGCCGGGCGGCGCTACGCCGTGACCCCGGGTGGGGACGCGGTGGTAAGTCAGATGGAGGCGTCTGTGGCCTGCGCCAGGCGGGGCAACGCTGTGCCTCCGGATCGTGACGCTGTGGTCAGCCGGGCGATGGCGCGGTGGTCAGGCGAGGGCGCCGCGCCGGGCTGGCACGGCCACGACTGGCACGGCCACGACTGGCACGGCCACGACTGGCACGGCCACGACTGGCACGGCCACGACTGGCACGGCCACGACTGGCACGGCCACGACTGGCACGGCCACGACTGGCACGGCCACGACTGGCACGGCCACGACTGGCACGGCCACGACTGGCACGGCCACGACCGGCACGGCCACGACCGGCACGGCCACGACCGGCACGGCCACGACCGGCACGGCCACGACCGGCACGGCCACGACCGGTCGCGACGCCGCCCGACACCACCGATGGCACCAACGGCCCGACACCGGCCGAAACACACCGTCGGCACGGTTTGGTTGCCTGGGTGGACCGTGGTTCTTCCCACTTCACCTGGTGAACCGTCGGTAGACTGGTCGTGCCGGGCCTCGACCTGCGAGGATGGGGCGTCCGGGGCAGGTCCGGACAGAATGCGGCTCGCCGGTCGCCACCTCTGGCGGTTGTCCGGGGCGGCTCCGACGGTACGGTGACTGTGGCCGGCGAATGGCTGGAAGACCACGCGCCGGATTCTTTGCACGCCTACACGTAACACTGGGACTGTTGTCTGCGATGGCCACTGTGGGGGATGGACTGGAAGAGCCGGTCGCCGCTGCTGTCGAGGGAGACCCTCAAGCAGTCGAGCGGCTGCTCGCGGCCATCCGTCCGCTCGTAGTGCGGTACTGCCGCGCTCGGGTTGGCAGGCAGGAGCGGTCATTCGCTTCGGCAGACGACGTTGCGCAGGAGGTGTGTCTCGCGGTGCTCACGGCGTTGCCAGCGTATCGCGACCAGGGCCGCCCCTTCCTGGCGTTCGTCTACGGTATCGCGCAGCACAAGGTCGCGGACGCGCATCGCGCGGCGGGTCGCAACCGGGCGGATCCGGTCGCCGAGATCCCGGACGAGGTCGAGACCGGCGTCGGCCCGGAACAACGTGCGTTGCAGGGCGAGCTGAACGAGCGGATGGCGCAGTTGCTGCAGGTGCTGCCGGAGAAGCAGCGGGAGATCGTCGTGCTGCGGGTCGTGGTGGGGTTGTCGGCGGAGGAGACCGCGGAAGCCGTCGGGTCCACTCCCGGGGCCGTCCGCGTCGCCCAGCACCGCGCGCTGGCCCGGCTGCGCAAGGTGCTCTCCGCCGAGGAGGTGATCTGAGTGGCCGATTCCGACGACCGCGACCTGACGCCTTCCGCGCAGACCGGCGGGACGACCGGCTACGACGCCGAGGCCGACGGTGACCTCACGGCGATCCAGGCCGACGACGCGTTGCTCGACGCACTCGGCGGAACCGACCCCGCGATCGCCGACGGCCTCGGTGACCAGGAGCTCAACGCGTTGCTGCTGTCCTGGCGCCGGGACATCGACAGCGAACCGCTGGCCGAGCTGGTCGACATCGACACCGCGGTCACCACCGTCAAACAGGCCACGCTGGTGCGCCGGCACGCCGGCCGCAGCCGAAGACGACGCATCCTCATCCCGGTGGCCGCCGCGTGCGCCGCCGCCGCGATCGCGTTCACCGGCACCGGCCTGGCCGCCCGTGACGCCCAGCCCGGCGACACGCTGTGGGGCCTTACGAAAGTCCTCTACGGCGACCACGCCCGCTCGGTCGAGGCCGCCGCGGCGGCGAAGCTCGACCTGGAGAAGGCCAATCTCGCGCTGGCGGACAACCGCCTCGCCGACGCCCGGCGCGCTCTCGACGACGCGCAGGCCGCGCTGAACCAGGTCACCGACGCGGAAAACCGCGATCAGCTCATGGAGCAGCACCGCCAGCTGGCCGCACAGCTCGGCACGCCGAGTTCGCCGCCCGGCGGACAGCTGCCCACCTCGCAGGCGAGCGCACCGCCGCCGAAGGACTCGTCGACGAGCCAGCAGCAACAGCCCAGTGGCCAGCCGACGTCGCTGCCCGGCTCCGGCACCACCAGCCTGCCGACCACCACGACGTCACCGCCGCCCGACGAGTCGAGCACCAGCGAGCCGCCGCCCAGCACGAGCGTCACCGGCAACGATCCCGGCTCCGGCTCAGGCAGCAACGGCAGCCCACGCAACGAGTCCTCGCAGAACGGCGGCGAAGCACCGAACGGCGACCCAGCCGGTTCGTGACCCACGCCCGGCGAGCACGGCAGCGCCCGGCCAGGGCAGGGCGCGGCAGAGGCACGGCAGTGCCCGGCCAGGGTTCGACGCGGCACCGGCCCATCGTCCGGAACCGACATATGCCCGGGACCACGGGTTCACGGCGCGGAACCAGCCCCATTCCGACTGGCCGTGCAGGGCCACGGCTGCCCCCCATTCCGACTGGCCGTGCAGGGCCACGGCTGGCCCGCGTCCCGGCTGGGCCGTGCGCGGTTACGGCTGGCCCCGCGTCCGGACAGGGCCGTGCGCGATTGCGGTCAACGCCTCGTCGCCCGGCGTGGCGTGTGCCCGCGGACTGCACCCCGGCCGACGTGACCCGAACGGGTTGTCCACACCGGCCATCCCCTGTGGACATCCCTGTGGACAACTTCACGGGCACGTCAAAAAGCCCTGGTGAGTGACCTCACCAGGGCTGTGCGCCGAACGTCAGTAAGCGCTCTCGTTCGCCGTGACTCCGTCGGCGAAGCCGCGGCAGTAGTCCCAGCTCACGTAGTCGCCCGGGTTCGGGTCGAAGGCCGGTTCGTGCGGCCGCATCCGGCCGTCCGAGAGGAGCTGTTCCAGGCTGGCGCGCAGCAGGTGCCAGTCGTGGTAGTGGGGTTCGTCGCATTCACCGCAGTCGACCACGATGCCGCGGACCCCGCGCGGCTCGAGAAGAGCCTGGTACACGGCGAGATCGGACAGGTCGGCCAGCAGTTCGGTGCGTTCGTCCGGGCTGATCGGCTCGTCCGGGTGGTCGTCGGAATCGAGGATGGACCGGGCCGGGTCTTCCGGATCGTCCTCGAACGGGTCGGGAGGCAACACGTCGTGCGGCACGGCCCGCAGGTTACCCGCAGTGTGGCGCCCGTCCCCACCCGCCCGGGCCGGGGTCGCGGCCCGGATATCATGAGGAGAAGGTCCGAGCCAGTCCACCGCCGCTCCGCTCACTCCCGTCAGGAAGGCCCTTCGCCCGCATGACCAGCGAAAGCATCACCCCCGCCGTGCCCAGCAAGTTCGCGATGCTCGGCCTCACCTTCGACGACGTGCTGCTGCTGCCTGCCGAATCCGACGTGGTGCCCAGCGCGGTGGACACGAGCACCCGGCTCAGCCGCAACATCACGCTGGGCGTACCGCTCGTGTCGGCCGCGATGGACACCGTCACCGAGGGCCGGATGGCGATCGCGATGGCCCGCCAGGGCGGGATGGGCGTGCTGCAGCGCAACCTGCCGATCGAGGAGCAGGCCGCGGCGGTCGAGGTCGTGAAGCGGTCGGAGGCCGGGATGGTCACCGACCCGGTCACCTGTTCGCCGGACGCCACGCTCGCCGAGGTCGACGCGCTGTGCGCCCGGTTCCGGATCTCCGGCGTGCCGGTCACCGACGCCTCCGGTGCGCTCGTGGGGATCATCACCAACCGCGACATGCGGTTCGAGGTCGACTACACGCGCCTGGTCAGCGAGGTCATGACGAAGGCGCCGCTGGTCACCGCGCAGGTCGGCGTCACCGCGGAGGCCGCGCTCGGCCTGCTGCGCCGGCACAAGATCGAGAAGCTGCCGATCGTCGACGGCGCGGGCAAGCTGCGTGGCCTGATCACGGTCAAGGACTTCGTGAAGACCGAGCAGTACCCCAACGCCAGCAAGGACCCGGACGGCCGGCTCATCGTCGGCGCCGCGGTGGGCGTGGGCGCGGACGGGCACAAGCGCGCCATGGCGCTCGCCGAGGCGGGTGTGGACGTGCTGATGGTCGACACCGCGCACGGTCACTCCCGCGCCGTGGTCGACACCGTGCGGCTGCTGAAGAAGGAACTCGGCGACACCGTCGACGTCGTCGGCGGCAACGTCGCGACCCGCGCGGGCGCGCAGGCGCTGGTGGACGCCGGGGTGGACGGGGTGAAGGTCGGCGTCGGCCCGGGCTCGATCTGCACCACGCGCATCGTCGCCGGCGTCGGCGTGCCGCAGATTTCCGCGATCTACGAGGCCGACCAGGCCGCGCGCCCGGCCGGGGTGCCGGTGATCGGCGACGGCGGCATCCAGTACTCCGGCGACATCGCGAAGGCACTCGCGGCCGGCGCGTCCACCGTGATGCTGGGCAGCCTGCTCGCCGGTACCGCGGAGTCGCCCGGTGACCTGATCCTGGTCAACGGCAAGCAGTTCAAGGTCTACCGCGGGATGGGTTCGCTGGGCGCCATGCAGTCGCGCGGCGAGGCGAAGTCCTACTCCAAGGACCGCTACGCCCAGGACGACGTGCTCAACGAGGACAAGCTGGTGCCCGAAGGCATCGAAGGCCGCATCCCGTTCCGTGGCCCGCTCGCGAACGTGGTGCACCAGCTCGTCGGCGGCCTCCGGGCGGGCATGGGCTACGCGGGCGCCACGACGATCCCGCAGCTGCAGGAAGCGCAGCTGGTGCGGATCACCGCGGCCGGCCTGAAGGAAAGCCACCCGCACGACATCACGATGACCGTCGAGGCGCCCAACTACACCACCCGCTGACCCGGCGCCGCCGTCCGGCCAGACTGGGTCCTTCGCGGAGACGGACGTTTCCGGAAAGGGCGGGCGGACATGCGGATTTCACGACGGTTCGCGGTGACGGTGGCCACCGCGGCGTTACTCGGCGCGGGCGGCGCAGTGGCGGCGACGGCGGCCGCGGACCCCGCTCCGCCGCCGGCGAGCACAGCGGACGGGGCACCCGGTGAGGTCTGGAAACGCACCGAGCTGTACTTCGGCACCGGCAGGCCGGACGGCGGGGTGGTCACCGAGCGGGAGTTCGCGGACTTCACCGCCACCGAGGTCACGCCACGCTTCCCGGACGGGTTCACCCAGCTCGAGGGCACTGGGCAGTGGCGTTCCGGAGCGGGAGCGATCACCAGGGAACGCTCCGTCGTGCTCGTGCTGCTGTACCCGTTCACCGACCGCGACGCGAACGCCGACCTGGAGCGGATCCGTTCCGACTACCGGAAGCTGTTCGACCAGGAGTCGGTGTTGCGGACTGATTCGGTGGCCCGCGTCTCGTTCTGAAACCGCCCCCCGTGCGCAGGTCACCGACGCGGACTGGCGACAATGGACCCCGTTGTCGTCGGCGCGAGAAGGGACATCACGTGCGGGATCTGGTCGAGATCGGCATGGGCCGCACCGCGCGGCGGGCGTACGGCCTTGACGAGGTGGAGATCGTGCCGTCACGGCGGACACGGTCCTCGTCGGTGGTCTCCACCGCGTGGCAGATCGACGCGTACCGGTTCGACCTGCCGCTGGTCACCCACCCCACGGACGCGATCGTCTCGCCCGGCACCGCGGTCGCGATCGGCGAGCTGGGCGGACTGGGCGTGCTCAACGCCGAGGGCCTGTGGGCGCGCCACGCGAACGTCGAGGAAGCGATCTTCCGGCTCGTGCGTGCCGCCGAGGACAGTGAGGACCCGACCGCGGTCGTGCGCGAGCTGCAGGAGCTGCACTCCGCGCCGATCCGGCTGGACCTGCTGACCGAGGCGATCAAGACGATGCGCGAGTCCGGGGTCACGGTCGCCGCGCGGGTGAGCCCGCAGCACGCCGCCGAGCTGACCCCGGACCTGCTGGCCGCGGGCGTGGAAATCCTCGTCGTGCAGGGCACGATCATTTCCGCCGAACACGTGCAGCGCGACGCGGAACCGCTCAACCTCAAGGAGTTCATCGGCCGGCTCGACGTGCCGGTGATCGCGGGCGGGGTCAGCGACTACCGCACCGCGATGCACCTGATGCGCACCGGCGCGGCCGGCGTCATCGTCGGCCACGGCTATTCCGAGGGCGTCACCAGCACCGACCGCGTGCTGGGCATCGGGGTGCCGATGGCCACCGCGATCGTGGACGCCGCCGCGGCCCGTCGCGACTACCTCGACGAGACCGGCGGCCGTTACGTGCACGTGCTCGCCGACGGCGGCATCACCACTTCCGGCGACATCGCGAAGGCCATCGCCTGCGGTGCGGACGCCGTGATGCTCGGCGCGCCGCTGTCGGCCGCTTCGGACGCACCGGGTCAGGGCCTGTACTGGACGGCCGCGGCCGCGCACCCGTCGCTGCCGCGTTCCCGCGTGGTCGCCGGCCCGGACTCGGACTACGCGGTGGACCTGAAAACGCTGCTCTTCGGCCCTTCCTCGGACGCGGAGGGCGTGGTGAACCTCTTCGGCGCGCTGCGTCGCGCGATGGCCAAGACCGGCTACTCGGACCTGAAGGAGTTCCAACGCGTCGGCCTGACCGTGCGCGGCTGAGCGGCCGACGTGACCTAACTGGCCGGTAACTTACCTCTGGTCAGGAGGATCCGGCGGGGTTACGCTCCAAGGTGTGACTGCCAGTAACACCACCACAGGGCGGAACGAGCCGGACTACGACGTCGTCGTGGTGGGCTCCGGGTTCGGCGGCAGTGTCGCGGCGCTGCGGCTGACCGAGAAGGGCTACCGGGTCGCGGTCGTCGAGGCCGGGCGGCGCTTCGCCGACGACGAGTTCGCGAAGACGTCGTGGGATCTCAAGCGCTACCTCTGGGCCCCGCAGCTCGGTTGCTACGGCATCCAGCGCATCCACCTGCTCAACGATGTGATGGTGCTGGCGGGCGCGGGCGTCGGCGGAGGTTCGCTGGTGTACGCGAACACGTTGTACCGCCCGCTCGAGCCGTTCTACGCCGACCGGCAGTGGGCGCACATCACCGACTGGGAGTTGGAGCTGGCGCCGCACTACGACCAGGCCAGCCGGATGCTCGGGGTGGTCACGAATCCCACGATCACGCCGTCGGACGTGGTGATGCGCCAGGTCGCGCGCGACATGGAGGTGGCCGGATCGTTCCACCCGACCCCGGTCGGCGTGCACTTCGGCAGGCCGGGGGAGTCGGTACCGGACCCGTACTTCGGCGGTGCCGGACCGGACCGCGTCGGCTGCACGGAATGTGGCTCGTGCATGACCGGCTGCCGGGTCGGGGCGAAGAACACGCTGGTGAAGAACTACCTGTACCTCGCGGAGAAGGACGGCGCGCAGGTCATTCCGCTCACCACGGTCACGTCCGTGCGCCCTGGCGGCGCGGGTTACGAGATCAGGCTGCAGAAGACCGGTACCCGCTCGAAACGGTTCCGCACCACCGTCACCGCCTCACAGGTGGTGTTCGCCGCCGGTACCTGGGGCACGCAGAACCTGCTGCACCGCATGAAGGACACCGGTGCGCTGCCGAAGCTCTCCGGCAGGCTCGGGGAGCTCACGCGCACGAACTCCGAGGCCATCATCGGCGCCGGACGCACCACTGTGGACGAGAACCGCGACTTCAGCCGGGGCGTCGCGATCACCTCGTCGATTCACCCTGACGAGAACACCCACATCGAGCCGGTGCGCTACGGCAAGGGCAGCAACGCGATGAGCCTGCTGCAGACGATCGCCACCGACGGGTCCTCCCCGGTGCCGCGCTGGCGGCAGGCGGTCACGTTCCTGGTCAAGCATCCGGTGCAGGCCGCGAAGCTGCTCAACGCGCACCGGTGGAGCGAGCGCACAGTGATCCTGCTGGTGATGCAAAGCCTCGACAACTCCATCACCACCTACACCCGGCGCGGCCTGTTCGGGCGTCGCAAGTACACCTCCCGGCAGGGGCACGGCGAGCCGAACCCCAGCTTCATTCCGGCCGGGCACGAGGCGAACCAACGAGCCGCCGAGCACATCGGCGGCATCGCCGGCGGCACCTGGGGCGAGATCTTCGACATCCCGCTCACCGCGCACTTCATCGGCGGGGTACCGATCGGCGACAGCGCGGACGCCGGTGTGATCGACCCGTACCACCGGGTCTTCGGCTATCCCGGGCTGTCCGTTGTGGACGGTTCGGCGATCACTGCGAACCTCGGCGTGAACCCGTCGCTCACCATCACGGCGCAGGCCGAGCGGGCGTTCTCGTTCTGGCCCAACAAGGGTGAGCCGGACCGCCGGCCGGACCAGCGCGAGGGCTACCGGCGGTTGGACCCGGTGGCCCCGAAGAACCCGGCGGTTCCGGCGGACGCACCTGCCGCGCTGCGTCGCTGAGCCCTACTATCGCCTGGTGAACGCAACTGCGGTCGACCGCATCCGGGAGCTGCACGAGGAGTGGGAACGGGTTGCCCGCGACCTGCCCGCGGAGGCGTTCGGCGCGCCGAGCGCCCTGCCCGGCTGGACACGTGCGCACCTGCTCACCCACCTCGCCCGCAACGCCGACGGCCTCGGCAACCTGCTGACCTGGGCCGAAACCGGCGTCGAGCACCCGATGTACGGTCCCGGCACCGCGCGGGACGACGACATCGAGGCTGGTGCCCGCCGCGGTGGCGAAGAGATCGTTGCCGACGTCGTGACGTCCGGGCGGGCCCTGCTTGACCAGGCCGTGCGGCTGCCGGCCCAGGCGTGGTCCGCGCCGGTGCGTGCCCGCCTCGGGCAGCCGATCACCGGTGCCGACGTGCTCACCATGCGGCTGGCCGAGACCACCATCCACCTGGCCGACCTGGCCGCCGGGCACGATCTCGCCGCCGCCGTCGCCTTGCTCGGCGACCACCTCGACGACGTGGTCGCGAACCTGATCCGGATGTGCCCGCGCCCGCTGCCGTCGTTCCGGCTCGGCGACGGCGTCCGGACCTGGACGGTGGGGGAGGGCGGTGACCTCGTGACCGGCACGCCCGCGACCGTGCTGGCCTGGCTCACCGGTCGTGGCGACGGTGCCGAGCTGAGCGGGCCGGTGCCGGAACTGGCTTCGCTGATCTGAAGCCCGCCGCCGAGTCCGAAAAGGACTCCGCCGCGGCCGTCCGGGTGGCGCAACCGACCGGCCGCCCGTAGCGTCCCACGGGTATGACAGTCGGGAGAAGGACGTTTCTGCGGGCAGCCGGGCTCGGCGCGGTCGGTGCGGCGGCCGCGGCGTGCGGGGCCACGCCGCCGCCCGCGCGGCAGCCGAGCACGTCGGCCACCTCCCTGCCACCTTCGACGAGCGCGAAGCCGTCCGGGCCACCGGACTGGGAGGCCTTGCGTGGCAAGCTGAGTGGCGAGCTGGTGCTGTCCGACGACGGCGGGTTCGCCACCGCGAAACGTGCGTTCAACCCGTTGTTCGACGGCAACAAGCCGGTCGCGGTCGCCAAGTGCACCAAGCCGGAGGACGTGCAGGCCTGTGTGGAAGCGGCGGGTCGCCGGGTGCCGATCGCCGCCCGCAGCGGTGGGCACAGCTACGCCGGATACTCCGCGCCGGACAAGGGTTTGGTCGTCGACGTCGGCGGAATGTCCCAGGTGGACGTCCACGGTGACCAGGTGGTGATCGGCGCCGGTGCCCAGCTCGGTGACGTGTATTCCGCGCTGGCCACGGCCGGGCGCTGTCTGCCCGCGGGCTCGTGCCCGACGGTCGGCATCGCCGGGCTCACCCTCGGCGGCGGCATCGGCGTGCTGACCCGCAAATACGGCCTGACCTGCGATCGGCTCACCTCGGCGCAGCTCGTGACCCCGGACGGACAGCTGCGCACGGCGAGCGCGGACAGCGAGAGCGACCTGTTCTGGGCGCTGCGCGGCGGTGGCGGCGGGAACTTCGGCGTGGTCACGTCCTTCACCTTCGAGACCGTCGAAGCACCGACCGTCACGGTGTTCTCCCTGCACTTCCCGGCCGGTTCGGCCGGCGACGTGCTCGACGCGTGGCAGCGCTGGCTGCCCGGTACGCCGCCGGAGCTGTGGTCGAACATCGTGCTCTCCGGCGGTTCCAGCGTGTCCTGCCGGGTCGGCGGTGCGTTCGTGGGCAGCTCCGCGCAGCTGACGCCGTTGCTGGCCGAGCTGGAAGCCACGCCGTCCAGCCGCACGAGGAAAACGCTGAGCTACGGCGCGGCGATGGACTACTTCTCCGGCAGCTCACAACGGCAGACGTTCGTGGGATCGTCACGGATCATCACCGATCCGGTCGACGGCGGAAAGGTCAGCGACCTCGCCGCCGGACACCAGGGCATGGACCTGCTGATCGACGGCCTCGGCGGCGCGGTCGGCGACGTCGCGCCCACCGACACCGCCTTCTGGCACCGGAAAGCGTTGGCCAGCATCCAGGTCTACGCGCCGGCCACGAGCGCGAACCAGCCGAGCGCGCGCAAGTCGTTGTCCACTGTGGTCAGTGGATTGGCCGACGCGGGCGCGGGTGGCGGCTACGTGAACTACATCGATCCGGACCTGCCGGACTGGAAGGCCGCGTACTACGGCGACAACGCCGGCCGCCTGGACCAGCTCACCCGGACACTCGACCCGGACGGGGTGTTCGCCTTCGCCCAGACCGCGTGACGCAAGGCCTTCCCGGAGTGCGAAGCGTTCAGCCGGCATCGAGGACGGCGGCGGTCTCGGTGATTTCCGCGAAGGCAGCGCGGGCAAGGGGCCCGAAGTCGCGGTAGCCGGCCTCGATCGACCGTTCGGACGCCACGTCGACGGCCAGCGTGCCGAGGCTGGCCGCGGCCTCGGGAGCCGGGTGACTTACCGGCCGGACGCAGGCCGCGCTCGACGCCGCCGTGGGTTCGATCGGGCAAGGAGCGATCGCCGTCCTCGCCGTCCGCAACGGCATCGCGGACCTCGACGGCCTGGACGCGCTCGTCGAGCGTGCGCGCGGCACGTTTGACAGTCCGGGGCTGCTTTTGCTCAACGCGGGAATCGCCCGCAGCCCCGAGTCCGGCGACACCACCGCGAATGTCGATGATGACGTCTCGCGATCACCATGTGGGTGACGCAAGGCCTTCCCGCGGCTACAGCTCCACGCCGGTGAACACCGTGACCTGCTCCGCGGTGAGGTCGTGCATTGCCGAGAGCACGCCTTCCCGGCCGAGGCCGGAGCCTTTCACCCCGCCGTAGGGCATCTGGTCCGCGCGGTAGGACGGCACGTCGCCGATGATCACGCCGCCCACCTCCAGCTCCGCGGACGCGTGGAAGGCCAGCTGCACATCGCTGGTGAACACGCCGGCCTGCAGGCCGTAGGCCGAATCGTTCACCGCGGCAAGGGCTTCGTCCACACCGTCCACAACGGACACCGCCAGTACCGGGCCGAAGATCTCCTCCGCCCACGCCTTCGCGTCCGCCGGGACGTCGGCGAGGACCGTCGGCGCGACGGCGGTGCCCTCGCGGGTGCCTCCGGTGAGCACCCGGGCGCCCCCGGCCACCGCCTCCTCGACCCACGCGATGATCCGCTCGGCGGCTGCCTCGTCGACGACCGGGCCGACGTCGGTGTTGCGGTCGTAGGGATCGCCGGTCTGCTGCGACTCCACCGCTTCCACGAGCGCGGGCACGAATTCGTCCGCGATCGCCGAATCCACGATCACCCGCTGCACCGCGATGCAGGACTGCCCGGCCTGGTAGTTGCCGAAGGTCGCGATGCGGTACGCGGCGCCCTCCGGATCCGGCCAGTCGCGCAGGACCACGGCCGCCGCGTTGCCACCCAGCTCCAGGACCACGTGCTTGCGCGGCACGGCATCGGCGATCGACCAGCCGACCGGTCCGGAACCGGTGAACGACACCACCGGCAGCCGCGGGTCGGCGACCAGCGCCTGCGTTTCCCCGTTGCCCAGCGGCAGCACCGAAAAGGCGCCTTCCGGCAGCTCCGTCTCGGCCAGCAGTTCGCCGAGCACGAGCGCGGACAGCGGCGTGCGCGGCGCGGGCTTCACGACGATCGGCGCCCCGACCGCGAGCGCAGGCGCGACCTTGTGCGCCACCAGGTTCAGCGGAAAGTTGAACGGAGCGATGCCGAGCACCGGCCCGCGCGGCACCCGCCGGGTGAGCGCCAGCCGAGCGTCCCCGGATGGGTCGGCGTCAAGCCGCTGCACGTCGCCGCTGAACCGCCGGGCCTCCTCGGCCGCGATCCGGAACACCGACACCGCCCGGTTGACCTCTGCTTCGGCCCATTTCAGCGGCTTGCCGTTCTCGGCGGTGATCACCTCGGCGATCTCCTCCGCACGGGCCGCCAGGCCGCGGGACACGTGCTCCAGCGCGCCGGCGCGCAGATGCGCGGGGCTGCGCCGGAACTCCTTCGCGACCGCGGCCGCCGCGGCCACCGCCCGTTCCACCTGCTCCGGGCCGGGCACCGCGACGGTCGCGACCTCGCTGCCGTCCAGCGGGTGGCGCACCACCAGCGTGCTCGCGCCCTGCTCGGCCCGCCCGGCGACCCACGCGGCCCGCGGCTGTGGAGTGATCGTGTCCATGCGCACCAAGGTATTCGGCTGCGCCGGACGAGGCACGTCGGCGTCAGAACGCCACGAGCACCTTCAACGCCTCACGGTCGGCCATCGCCTGGTAACCAGCAGGGACGTCCTCGATGCCGATGGTCCGGTCGAACACGCGACCCGGCTGGTAGCGGCCGTCGAGCACGTCGGGCAGCAGCTCCGGGATGTAGTGCCGGGCCGGTGCGACGCCCCCGGTAACGGTGATGTTGTTCGAGAACAGCGGCCGCCCGATCGGACCCTCCGCGTACTGCGGCACGCCCACGCGGCTCAGCGCGCCACCGGGGCGCACCACGCCCAGCCCCATCTCGAACGCGGGCAGCGTGCCCACGCATTCGAGCACGGCGTGCGTGCCCCGGCCGCCGGTCAGATCACGGACCTTCGCGATGCCCTCGTCGCCACGCTCGGCCACCACGTCCGTGGCACCGAAATCGCGGCCGAGGTCGGTCCGCTCCTGGTGACGTCCCATGAGGACGATCCGCTCGGCGCCGAGACGCTTCGCGGCCAGCACTGCGGACAGGCCGACCGCGCCGTCCCCGATCACGGTCACCGAGCTGCCCTCGCGAACGCCCGCGGTGACCGCGGCGTGGTGCCCGGTGGCGAACACGTCCGACAGCGTGAGCATCGACGCCAGCAGATCGGCGTCCTCGGTGTGGGGCAGCTTCACGAGCGTGCCGTCCGCCTGCGGTACCCGGGCCGCCTCGCCCTGTCCGCCGTCGACGCCATTCTGGCCCCAGCCGCCGCCGTGCAGGCACGAGCTCTGCAGCCCTTCCCGGCAGAACTCGCAGGTGCCGTCGGAGTACAGGAACGGCGCCACGACCAGGTCGCCCTTGCGCACGCTGGTCACCTCCGCACCGGTTTCCTCGACGATGCCGAGGAATTCGTGCCCGATCGGCCGTCCCCGCTCCTGTACCGGCAGGCTGCCGTACGGCCACAGGTCACTGCCGCAGATGCACGCCCGCGTGATCCGGACGAGGGCGTCGGTGGGCTCGACCAGCTTCGGGTCCGGCACCGTCTCCACTCGGACGTCGCCCGCGCCGTAGATGAGTGTCGCTCGCATGAAGGTCCTTTCCTGGTGGTTGCCCTCACCCGGTGCCGAGTCGCGAACGCCGGGATTCATTCCCGGCGACACCCACGCAGGGGACCTTCGCAGTTCAGCGGCTCCGGTAGAGGTCGCGCATCAGGAGTACCTCCGCTGAGTGGTGAATAGTCTCCCGGTTGATGTGCAGGATCAGCTTGGCGAGCGGAGCGTCGGCGTACGGTCCCTCCGCCGGTCCGCACGGCCGCGCGAGGCCTTCCGCTTCGAGCTCGCGCACGCCGGCGATCCAGGTCGCGTAGGCGTCGTCGAGCTGCTGCAGCGCTTCGCCGGCAGTGCCCGCGTACGGGAAGGTGTCGTAGCTCATCGGCGGGCCGCCGAAGTGCGACGCAGCGCGCATCCCCAGCACGCCGACGATGATGTGCGCCAGCCGCCAAGCGATCGTGGTCACCGGGGGCGGCGCCGGCTCGGGGAAGGCGAAGTCGATGGTGAAATCGCCGGTGCCCGGGCCGTCCGGCCGCTCCGCACGCGGGCGCACGGTCCAGCAGTCCGGAACCGGCTGCCAGAAGTACTCGTCGTCGGTGATTCCCGCCAGCCGCTCGCGCACGTGGTTCTGCCAGTGCCAGTCGAGCTGCTCGGCGAGTTCGGTGGTCCAGTCGACAGTCATGGCGGCACGGTATGCCCGATCGCGGTCAGTCCCGGTCCTCGTTCCGGGGCCAGCGCCGACGTGACGCGGCCCACCTGGGACGATGGTCGGCAAAAGCGCTCATTCGCCTGGAGGTCGTAGGTGGCCACTCCCACCGGTCCGGTACTCGTCATGGACTTCGGGGCGCAGTACGCGCAGTTGATCGCGCGTCGCGTACGCGAGGCGCAGGTCTACTCCGAGGTCGTGCCGTCCACGTCGACCGCCGAGGAGCTGCTGGCCAAGGATCCGGCGGCGATCGTGCTGTCCGGCGGCCCGTCCAGCGTGTACGCCGAGGGCGCGCCCGGAATGGACCCGAAGCTGGTCGAGGCGGGCGTCCCGATCCTCGGCATCTGCTACGGCCACCAGCTGCTGGCGAGGGCTCTCGGCGGCGTCGTCGAGCCCACCGGGGTGCGGGAATTCGGCCGCACCGACGTGCGGATGGTCGGCGAAGGCGGCGTGCTGCACGCCGGGCTGCCCGGGCAGCAGACGGCGTGGATGAGCCACAATGACAGCGTCACCGAGGCGCCCGCCGGCGCGGTCGTCACCGCCTCCTCGGACGGCGCGGCGGTCGCCGGCTTCGAGGACGTCGAACGGCGCTTCGCCGGCGTGCAGTACCACCCGGAGGTGGCGCATTCGCCGCACGGACAGGAAGTCCTGCGCCGGTTCCTGCACGACATCGCCGGCATCCGTCCACAGTGGACGACTTCGTCCATCGTGGACGAGCAGGTGCAGCGGATCGCCGAGCAGATCGGCGACGGCCGGGCCATCTGCGGACTGTCCGGCGGAGTCGATTCGGCGGTCGCGGCCGCACTCGTGCAGCGGGCCATCGGCGAGCGGCTGACCTGTGTGTTCGTCGACCACGGCCTGCTGCGTGCGGGGGAGCGTACGCAGGTGGAGCGCGATTTCGTCAGCGCGACCGGGGTCAACCTGGTGACGGTGGACGCGCGTGCGCGGTTCCTCGACGCGCTGGCCGGCGTCACCGACCCGGAGCAGAAGCGCAAGATCATCGGGCGTGAGTTCATCCGGGTGTTCGAGCAGGCCGAACGGGACCTCAAGGCCCAGGGCGACTACAAGTTCCTGGTGCAGGGCACGCTCTACCCCGACGTCGTGGAGTCCGGCGGCGGCGAGGGCACGGCGAACATCAAGAGCCACCACAACGTCGGCGGCCTGCCCGAGGACCTGCAGTTCGAGCTGGTCGAACCGCTGCGGCTGCTGTTCAAGGACGAGGTCCGGCGCGTCGGGCTCGAACTGGGTCTGCCGGCGACGATCGTGGGCCGCCAGCCGTTCCCCGGACCGGGGCTGGGTATCCGGATCATCGGCGAGGTGACCGCGGACCGGCTGGAAACCCTGCGCGCGGCCGACGCGATCGCCCGCGAGGAGCTCACCGCCGCCGGGCTGGACCAGGAGATCTGGCAGTGCCCGGTGGTACTGCTTGCCGAGGTGCGCAGCGTCGGCGTGCAGGGCGACGGCCGGACCTACGGCCACCCGATCGTGTTGCGCCCGGTGTCGTCCGAGGACGCCATGACCGCGGACTGGACGCGTCTGCCGTACGAGGTGCTGGAACGGATCTCGACCCGGATCACCAACGAGGTGTCCGAGGTCAACCGCGTCGTCCTTGACGTCACGAGCAAGCCGCCGGGCACCATCGAGTGGGAGTGAACGCCGTCCAGGCCTCCTTCGCGGAATCCGGTTCCCGCGAGGAGGCCTGCACGCCGCGTCCGCCTCAGCGCCGCCGGCGGCCGAACGACGAGGCGAGCATCAGCACCCCGATGAACACCGCGCCGCCCGCGACGATCCACCGGAAGTCGAAGGTCGGCAGCCAGCTGGCCCCGTCGGTGAGCACATAACCCGAAACCAGCAGGGTCGCGATGCCGACCACGAGGGTCACCACATCCACGCCGCCCCGGCGCGCCGGGGACTTCGGCTCGTCGTAGGAGTACGGGTTCTCAGCCACGGCGCACCTCCACAGTGCCCACGCCGTTGGTGACGTGGAGAGTGATCTTCTGTCCACCCGGTCCGTCGGCACCGTTGTCGATGCCGGTCAGCGGGTCCTGCCCGACGCCGTCGGTCGAACGGCCGAAGCAGGTGGCGTCCCCGGCGCTGGTTTCGCAGCTGTAGGTCACGTCGGCGTTCGCCGGCACGGTGACGGTGGTGTCACCGGCGCCGTTGCTGACCGTGGTGGTGATCGGCTCGGACGCCGGCAGCTGGGTCAGGTCGAGGTCGAGCTGCCCGGCCGCGTGGTGGTACTCCGGCTGCAGCTCGGACACCGTACGCGGGGTGGCGGTCAGGTCGCCGACTCCGCCGCGCAGGTCGAGATCGCCGAACGTGCTCGTGGTCAGCAGCATGCCGCCGATCGACAGCAGTACCGCCAGCCCGATCAGTCCCCGTCCACCACGGACGAACGCGCCCGCCACCATGCCGACGCCGAGCACGGCGAGCACCATGCCGATGATGTGCTGCAGGGAGAACCAGGGCACGTCGCTGAGGTTCAGCACGACTCCGGTGCCGGCCACGAGCACCGCCAGCCCGAACGCGGCCCCGCCGATTTTCGAGTTCCGCCGCCTCGGCAGCGGTGTCTCGTACTCCGGTGCCGCCGCGACCGGCGGTACCGGCGCGGCCGGATCCGGCAGGTCCCAGCCCGCCGGATCGGCGGCCAGCGGATCGAATCCGGCTGCCGCGGGGGCTGAGGTGTCGGCGTCGCTGCTCATCGTGAACGCTCCGGTTCCGGGCACGGCCGCACCGGCCGCGAACGCGGTGACCGGGGCCGGGCGGTGGTCCTGCCCGCGGCTGCGGTGCAGGAAGTAGAGACCGAGGGAGAGCAGGACCAGCCCGATCAGGCCGCCGCCGTCGAACCAGCCACCCGCGAACGTCCAGCCGGTCACCGGAATCAGCACGATGGCCAGCCCGATGGCGAACCCCTTCGGCATGCTCGTGCGCCCCCGCCCGGCCAGCGCTTCGGCCGCCGAGACCTCGTCGTTCTCTCCCGGGAACAGCAGCCATCCGAGCAGGTAGAACACCAGCCCGAAACCGCCGAACACGGTGGCCGCGACGAGCGCCACCCGGATCACCACGGGATCGATGCCGTACCGGTTCCCCAGCCCGGCCGCGACCCCGGCGACCTTCCGGCCGTCCACCGCCCGCCGGGGCCTGCTGAGCCAAAAGTCCTTGGCGGTCTCCTCGAACCCGTTCAACGGGTTGCCCCGGGACGTCCGCTGCTCCGCACCACTCATACCGAAGAGCATGCGCGAGCGCGGCGCGGCACACATCGGGGTAGGTCCCTGAGTTTCCCCGGAGGCAGACCGGTGCCCTTCGACGCTGCGCGATCCGGGTCGATGATCAGGGGCTTCCCCGATGTCGGTACCGCGCACGCGTGTGACCATGGGACCCGTGCAGGACTTTCTCGACGTCGGCGCGCCCCCGCGCGAGGCTTCCGACGATCCGTTGCCGATCGTGCCCGCCTCCGTGGACGTGGCCGAGGCGGAGCAGCGGCCGCGGATGTACCGGCAACGGTCCGGGCGGGCCGTGGCCGGGGTGGCCGGAGGGCTCGCCGAGCACCTCGGGGTGCCGGTCGTCTGGGTGCGGACCGCGTTCGCGCTGCTCGCCGCGCTCAACGGGGCGGGGCTGCTGGCGTACGGACTGCTCTGGGTGTTCGTGCAGCAGCGGGCCGACGAAGCGGAGACGACGCCACGGGCCCGGGACCGTCGGCAGGCCTACGGCCTGATCGCACTCGGGATCGGGCTCGCCGTCGTCAGCGGCACGCTCACCGGCACCATCCAGGGTTGGGTCGCGGTTCCGCTGGCGCTCGCGGCGATCGGCGCCGCGGTGGTCTGGCGCGAGGCCGACGAATCGCAGCGGCGACGCTGGCGCGGGGCGCGTGAGGGGGTGGCCGGCGCGCTGGTCGGGGACGGCGGACGGCTATCGGCCGCCGTCCGCATTCTCGCCGGAGTCGCGCTGGTGGCCACCGGCATCGGGGTCGTCGTGTTCCAGAGCGGCAGCTTCGACCAGGTGAAGTTCGCCCTGCTCGCGGTGCTCGCCACGCTGTTCGGCGTCGCGGTCATCACCGTGCCGTTCTGGCTGCGGCTGGTGCGCGACCTCGGAGACGAACGCCGCGCCCGCATCCGCACCGACGAACGCGCCGAGATCGCCGCGCACCTGCACGATTCGGTGCTCCAGACGCTCGCGCTCATCCAGCGCCAAGCCGACCAGTCACACGAGGTCGCCCGGCTCGCCCGCGGCCAGGAACGGGAGCTGCGCGGCTGGCTGTACGGCCCCGGCGGCTACGGCAAGCCCAGCGAGAAGCGGACCAAGGAAGAAGAAGAGGGTGCGCGGCAGCTGTCCGAGGCGCTCGCCACCGCGTGCGGAGAGGTCGAGGACCAGTTCGCCATCTCGGTCGGGCAGGTCGTCGTCGGCGACGTCGAGCTGGACGAACCGCTCACCGCGCTCGTGCAGGCCGCCCGCGAGGCGATCGTGAACGCGGCCAAGCACGCCGGTGTCGACGAGGTGAGCGTGTTCGCCGAGGCCGAACCCACGTCGGTCACGGTGTTCGTGCGCGACCGCGGCAAGGGTTTCGACCCGGACCTGGTGCCAGGAGACCGGCACGGGCTCGCCGATTCGATCCGCGGCCGGATGGAACGCCACGGCGGCACGTGCAGCCTGCGCACCGCGCCCGGCGAGGGGACCGAGGTCCAGCTCGCCATGCCGGTCAAGGCGACCAAGACAGTGGCGTGACCTCGCTATGCTCGGGGCACGCGAGTGAGGGAGTGCGATCGTGACGGAAAGCCAGCGGGAACCGGTCAAGGTCTTCCTCGTGGACGACCACGCGTTGTTCCGAGCCGGGGTGCGCACCGAGCTGGACTCGATCACCGACGAGGTGCAGGTCGTCGGTGAGGCGGGTTCGGTCGGCGACGCGGTCGCCGGGATCGCCCGGACCCGGCCTCAGGTGGTGCTGCTGGACGTGCACATGCCCGACGGTGGCGGTGCCGAGGTGCTCCGGCGGGTCCGCCCGGAGCTGCCGGACGTGGTGTTCCTGGCGTTGTCGGTGTCCGACGCGGCGGAAGACGTGATCGCGGTGATCCGCGCCGGCGCGCGTGGCTACGTCACCAAGACGATCTCCTCGAAGGAGCTGGTGCGCGCGGTGGTCCGGGTCGCCGACGGCGACGCGGTGTTCTCGCCGAGGCTGGCGGGCTTCGTGCTCGACGCGTTCGCCGACCGCCCCGGTTCCGCGCCGATCAACGACCCCGAGCTGGACCTGCTCACGCCCCGCGAACGCGACGTGCTGCGCCTGCTGGCGCGCGGGTACGCGTACAAGGAAATCGCCTCCGAGCTGTTCATCTCGGTGAAGACGGTGGAAACGCACGTGTCCAGCGTGCTGCGGAAGACCCAGCTGTCCAACCGTTACGAACTGTCCCGCTGGGCCTCGGACCGCCGCCTGGTCTGACTTCTGCGTGCGCAACGCCGGTGGGAACCGGCGTTGCCACTCGCGAGTCAGACGCGTTCCGCCAGGGCCACCGGTTCCTGGGGCCGCGCGGCCGGCGTGCGCCGCAGCCGGGTGAGGGCGACTCCGCCGAGGACCACGACCATGCCCACGATCACCCGGACGTTCAGCTGCTCGTGCAGGAACACCGCACCCAGCAGGACCGAGACCACCGGCAGCAGGTACCCGACCATGGACGTCGCCACTGCGCCTTCGCTCGCCAGCATCTGGTAGTTGAGCGCGAACGCGATCCCGGTCGATCCGACACCCAGTACCAGGACCGCGATCACCGCGAGCGGGCTCAGGTGCACCGGCGTCATTCCGGCGAACGGCATCGCCAGCACCAGGAAGCCGGTCGCCAGCAGCATCTGCGCGCCGGACAGCGCATACGGCGAGACTCCCGTGCCGGTCAGGTAACGGCCTTCGTAGACGAACGCGAAGCCGTAACTGGCCGCGGCGGCGAGGCAGCCGAGCCCGGGCCAGCTGAGCAGCCCGGAAGCGTGCCACGGCGCGAAGATCAGCAGAATCCCGGCGATCCCGGCCACGAGACCGGCCACCCGGGTTCCGGTCATCCGGTTCGGCACCCCGAGCAGCGGCGCGGCCACCAGCACCCACAGCGGGGTGGTGGCGTTCAGCACCCCGCTGACGCCGGAGTCCACAGTGGCCTCACCGATCGCGAAGAGCAGGAACGGCACGGCGTTGTGGAAGAACGCCGCGACGGCAAGGTGCCCCCAGGTACGCCGGTCCGAAGGCAGCCTGCGCCGGCCGAGCAGGCACAGCGCCAGCAGTACCGCCGCGCCCATCACCAGCCGCGCGAGGACGAGCTGTACCGGCGAGAACGCGGCGAGGCCCAGCTTGATCCAGAAAAAGCTGGACCCCCACAACAAGGCCAGCGCCAGGATTCGCAGCAATGTCTTGGTCTCGCCCACCTGGATGTCTCCTCTCGCTCCTGCGATCAGCTTCGCTACGAGCAGACGTAAGGACAAGCGAAAATAACTGCACGGACTTTTAAGCAGAGCTGTAGCATCGAGGCATGCTTGACGTGCGACGCATGCAGGTCCTCCGGTCGGTGATCGTGAGTGGTTCGATCACTGCCGCCGCACGGAACCTGGGTTACACGCCGTCGGCGATCAGCCAGCAGCTGTCGGTGCTCGAACGGGAGGCGGGCACTCCGTTGCTCGAGCGCGTCGGCCGCGGGGTCCGTCCCACCCCGGCGGGCACGTTGCTGTCGAGCCATGCCGAAACACTCAGCACCGAGCTGGCCCGGGCCGAGGCGGCGCTCACCGAGCTCAAGGAGGGCCGCACCGGTCGGCTCGCGATCCGCTACTTCGCCACCGCGGGAGCCTCGCTGGTGCCGCACGCGGTCGCCGCCGTGCGCCGGGAACACCCCGGCGTGTGGCTCGATCTGAAGCTGATCGAACCCGACGATCCGCTGCCCGAGGTGGAGCAGGGCCGCGCCGAGGTGGCGATCGTCGTCTTCCCGCGGTCCACCCCGCCGTCCGGCGGCATCGAGCTGGTGCACCTGCTCGACGATCCGTACTGCGCCGTGCTGCCCCGCACCCACCGGCTGGCCCGCAAACGCGTGCTCGACCTCGCGGAGCTCGGCGACGAGCCGTGGGTGGGCATCGACCCGCTGCCGGGGGCCTGCCGGGCGATCCTCGAGGGCGCCTGCGCGTCCGCCGGGTTCCACCCGAACGTGGTGGTCGAATCCGAGGATTACCAGACCGCGCAGGGGTTCATCGCCGCCGGACTGGGTGTCGGGCTGGTTCCCGAGCTGGGTCTCGGCACCCCGCATCCGGGAGTGGTGGTGCGGCGGGTCCGCAATCCGCAGCCGAGCCGGGGAATCCATGCCGCGGTGGCGCCGCGGGTGGCAGGCAGCCCGGCCGTGCGCACGCTGCTCGCCGCGATGCGCGAGGCGGTCACGGCGGTCGCCTGAGCCCGCGTCAGACGAAGAGCAGTTCCGAAACGCCGATCCCGATCAGCACCGCGCAGAGAATCGCGGCCACGGTGAGGATCATCCGGCGCCGGGCCGCCGCCTTCTCGCGGACGGCCTGCGCCGCGGCCGCCTGCTGCGCGGCCGAGGGCACGTACCGCGCGGTCGGCTGCCGGGGCACCTGCATCGGCTGGGGCGGGGCGGGAGCCTGCGGAACCTGCTGGACCGGCAGCTGCATGAGCGGCCCGGACTGCTGCGCCCGGGCGATCTGCTGGGTCTGGCCGATCTGCTGGGGCTGGGCGGGCTGCTGCGGCGCGAGGGCCTGCGGGGTCGGGACGGACGGCGGGATCTGCTGGGTCGGTCCGGCCTGCGGCGACCGGCCCGGCCAGGACACCGGCATGGTCGGCATCGCGGGCGCGGTCGGCGGGACGAACGCGGTCTGCTCGCGTCCCACGGTGATCGCCTTGAGCGCGCGCACCGTGTCGGCCATGGTCGGCCGGATCGTCGGATCGGACCGCAGCATCTTGCTCAACGCCCCGGCCAGCACGCCGGCCTGCTGCGGTGGCCGCTCCGGGGAGGTGCCGTCCTCGCCGAACGGCGGCACCCCTTCCACCGCGGTGTAGAGGGTGGCACCCAGCGAGAACACGTCCGCGGGCGGCGACGGCGGGCCTCCGCGCGTGACCTCCGGCGCCCGGTAGGCCGCGTGCGGGCCACCGCCGGTGATGCCGATGTCGGTGAGCTTGACGCCGCCGTCGTCGGCCAGCAGCACCGTGCCCGGCTCCAGCGTCCGGTGCACGATGCCGGCCGCGTGGATCGTCGCCATCGCGTCGCCGAGCAGGATGCCCAGCGCTGCCGCCTGTTCCGGGGTGAGAGTCCCGTACTCGGAGAGGAAGACCGACATCCCGCGGGAGGGGATGTACTCCATCACCAGCCACACGTCGGCGCCGTCGGGCAGCACGTCGTACACCGTGATCGCGCACGGGTGCTCGATCCGGGCCGCGGCCTTGCCCTCTTCCATCGCCATCGCCCGCGCCTGTTCGGCCCGCTCCGGCGGCAGCCCGACCGGCAGGTACATGCGCTTCATGGCCACGGTGCGGAACAGCCGCGTGTCGAACGCGAGCCACACGATGCCCGATCGGCCGCGGCCGATCGGCTGGTCGAGCCGGTACCGGTCGCCGACGATGGTGCCTTCTGAACTCAACTCTGTCCCTGGATCATGGATTCGGCGACGAGGTATCACCGGGATCACTGGCCGACGTGGTCGGCGTCGGGTCGTCCGGCTCGCTCGTCTCGGGCTCCGACGTCTTCGTCGTCTTGGTCGGAGTGTCCTTGGTCGTCGTGGTCCGCCGGGTGGTGCGATGCGTCGGCGTCGACTCCTCCGAGGTCTCCTCCTTCGAAGACGTCACCGGGGCGCTGCTGGTTGCTTCCTCGGTCGAGGGAACCGGCTGTGAGGTCGGCACGACCGCCGACGACGTCGTGGGGACGGGCTGCTGCGAGGCGTCCGGCGGGTTGTTCGGGCTGAGCAGCCACACCCCCAGCGCGACCAGTGCGACCACCACGACGCCGCCGATCAGTGCCGGCTTCTTCCAGGCGCCGGGTCGCTGATCGTCCTCGTCCTCGGGGCCGGTGTGCGCCCGAGCCGGAGGCGGCTCGTCGTAGCCGTCGCCGTACGGATCGTCCTCGAAGCCCGGTGGCACCGGCACCGCCCGCGTCGCGGCCATCCCGCCGCGGCCGGGATCGGCGTAGGCCCGGGTCTGCTGCTGGTACGGGTCCTGGGCGTACTCGTCCTGCGGATAGTGCTGGTAGCCGTCGTAGTCGTCTTCGGGGTAGCCGGTCGCGGCCGGGTAGTCGTCCTCGTAGTACTGCCGGGTCGGCCCGGACTCGTCGAGCAGCGTGCCGGAATGCCCGTCGGGCTGGTCGTCGAAGAACTCGCCGGCTGCGGCACCGGCCAGCCCACCGGCTGCCGCGGCACCGAGCGTGCCGGACGACGACGCGAGCACCGTCTCGTCCCCGGCGCCGCCGAGCGGGGTCTCGCCACGCGCGACCGCGGCGAGCAGCTCCTCGCATTCGTCGGCAGTGGGCCGGTGCTGCGTTTCCGGGTGCAGCAGTACCGCGAGCACGCTGGCCAGCGGACCGGACTGCCGGGGCGGGTTGATCTGCCCGGCCGCGACCGCGTGCAGCAGGCTCAGCGTGTTCTCCGACAGGCCGAACGGCGGCTGTCCCTCGCAGGCGGCGTACAGCGTGGAGCCGAGTGAGAAGACGTCCGACTCCGGGCCGGGATCGCCCCCGATCGCTACCTCCGGTGCCAGGTAGGCGGGTGTGCCGGCGATCATCCCGGTCTTGGTGACCGTGACGTCGTCCTTCGCCCGGGAGATGCCGAAGTCGGTGATCTTCACGGTGCCGTTGTCGGCCAGCAGGATGTTGCCCGGCTTGATGTCGCGGTGCACGATGCCGACCGCGTGCGCCTCGCGGAGCGCGGCGGCCACCTGGGCGCCGATCCGGGCGACCTCCAGCGGCGGCAGCGTGCCGTGCTCCTGCAGGCTTTGCGCAAGGCTGGTCGAGGCCAGGTACTCCATGATCAGGCACGGCTGGCCGTTGTCGTCGGTGACGACGTCGAACACGGTGATCGCGTTGGGGTGGTGCAGGCGCGCCGCGATGCGGCCCTCACGCATGGTGCGCTGCCGGGCGTCCTCGGCCTCGTGCTGCTCCAGGCCGGGCTGCAGCAGCAGCTGCTTGATGGCGACCGTACGGGCCAGCACCTCGTCGTGGGCCTGCCAAACGGCACCCATCGCGCCGGTGCCGACCTTGCCGATGATGCGGTACCGGCCGGCGACCAGACGACCCTCGTCGCTCACGCGACCTCCCTTTGGGGCTCCGACTTCGCACGGCGGGACGGGACCCGCCGCGGCACCGGAGCCTAGGCACCGGACATGGGCCGCGTGCGCGGTTTACCGAGACCGGCCCGTGACAAGGCTAGGCGTTCACTCTGCGCACACGCACCCGGCACACTCCGACCGCCTGCCGGAAAGCACGTCGCCGCAGCTCAGGCGTACACCGCGGACAGCAGTCGGGCCTGGGAGATCACATCCTGCTCGAGGACGTCGAACAGCTGGGTCACGCGGACCACAGTCCCGTCCGCCTGGTGCACGAGCGCCGCGGCGAACACCGAACCGTCGTCCTGAACGTACACGTCCTGCACGGCGATGGACTGGGCTTCGCTCCACGCGCGGACCAGCCGGCCGGTCTCGCCGACCGCGGCTTTCGGCGTGAGCAGCGCCAGCGCGTCGTCCGGGCTGCCGTCGATCGACGAGTAGAACGTGCGCACGGCGTCGAGCTTCACCCGGTCCGACGGGGTGGTCGTTTCCTCGTCCGACGAGGGCGAGCTGCTCGGATCCGGTGACGAGCTGGTCCCCGACGGCGTCGCGGTGCCGGACGACGTCGGGGTGGCCTCCTCCGCGACTGGCGCGGAGCCGGTCTCCCGGTGCTGGGCGGAGGCGGAGCCGGACGGGTGCTGCCGCTGTGTGGGCACGGGCTGGCCACCGAGCGCGGCAGCGCCGTCGAACCCGGCGGGCATCGTCGTGTCGTCCGCCGACACGGCCGCTACCGGACCGCGGCTGAGCAGCGCGGCGGTGACGACGGCGCCGGCGACCAGTGCGCCGGCGCCGACGAGACCGGCCAGCTTCGCGCGGCGCGCCACGGTGCCCTCGGGCTGGTCGGCCGGTTGCTCGGCGCGGGCGTCGTGCGACCGGCGGGATCGTGGCGGCAGGTACTTCTGCGGTTCGCGGAACACCTGCTCGAGGTACTCGCGGTCGGCCTCGTCGACGTCCTCGAGCAGCTGCGGCGGGATCACGTCCTCGACGCGGACCGCGTCGAGGTCACGCCGGGTGCGCTGCCGTTCAGGCACGGAAGTCCTCATTCAGTGGGGTCGGGCGGGATGCCGCCGTTCGGCTCATCCCGGCTGGCCCGGGCGGCCGAGTCGTGGTCGGTTCCGGGTCCGTCGTCGTCAGGTAACCGCGTGCCGCCCGGCAGCCGCCAGGGTCAGTCGCCGGAATGCCTCCGTCGTACGACGAGCGGCAGCCTATGTCACCCACCGAGCGCAAGGCCAACCGTTCACCGCACCGCACGTGCATCGGCATGAGCAGGTGAAACGCTGTGGTGACCTCGGACGATGGACCCGGGATTCACTTGCCGTCGTCAGTGATCTTGCCGGTGTCGTCGAAGGTGAGAGTCTGCTGCTCGGTGCTCTTGCTGCCGTCCTGATGGGTGACTTCGACGGTGTTGACGGTGGTGTTGTGGTCGGGGTCGATGGTGACCTTCTTCACTTCGAAGTACGCCACGTCGGAGTAGCGTTCGCGCAGTCCTTGCGCGCCTTCTTGCTGGAGGTCGCCGGACGTCACCGACGACGCGGTGCCGGGGTCGGTGGTGACGTTGTTGAAGAAGGTCTCCGAGTTGTCGCCCATCGTCTGCGTGTTGTGCTTCGTGTAGTAGATGGACGCTTCGGTTTCCCGTGACGCGGGCGTGACCGGTGGCTTCTGTGGCGGTTCGCTGGACGAGGGTGACCCGGTGCTCGTCGGCGACGAGGACGAGCTGCCGGCCGAGGTGCCGGACGTGCTGGAATCCGTGGTCGGATCGGCGCCGGTGCTGGTGCCCGGGGTGTTGCGGGCCTGGTCGGCCGGGGTGCCGTCGGGGGTGGTCCCCTCGGTGTGGTGCTCGGGGGTGTCGCCGGTGGAGCCGCCGTCCGGTCCGCTCGAAGGGATGAGGGCGCTGAGGTCGGGGTTGCCGCCGTTCTGCCGTCCGGGCCAGCCGCCGTCGAGCGCGCCCGTCGTGGTGGTGGGCCCGCCGACGAGGAACGTGCCGGCGAACAGCAGCCCGACGACCACCGCACCGGACGCGCCGGTCGCGAACCAGGCCGCCTTGCGCCACGTCTTGGGCGGAGTGACGGAGGCGGGCACCGAGCCGAGGTCGAACTTCCCGAGCCCGTCGAGCACCGGCGCGGCGTAGACCCGCACCTCGTCGTCCTCTTCCCGCGAGGTGACCACGGACCCGGCCGAACGCAGCGAAACGCGCTGCCGCCGCGGCGGCTCGCCCTCGACGCTCTGCCGCACCTCGCCCACTCCGCCGGATGGCTGGTCCGCAGCCGGGTCGGTGTCCGGCTGGGTCGTGTCCGCGTTCGTGCCGGCGTTCTCGTGCGCGACTGTCGGCCGGTTCGTCACCGTGGCGTCTTGTCGGTTCGCCGGCGTGGCTGCTCGTTGGTTCGCCACTGTGGTGGTCGGCTGATGCTCCGGCGTGGCTGCTCGTTGGTTCGTCACCGTGGTGGCCGGCCGATACTCCGGCGTGGGCGTCCGCGGGTCCGCCGTGGCTGCCTGCTGGTTCGCCGCCGTGGCGTCCTGTCGGTTCCCCACGGTCACGGTGTCCGGCTGGTCCGCCACTGCGGATGACCGGCGGTTCGTCGCTGTGGCGTCCGATTGGTTCGCTACCGTTGCAGCCCGCCGGGCCGCTGGCGGATTCGCCAACGTGGCGGCAGTCGCTTGAACTCGCTCCTGCCGAGTCCGCCGAACCCGGCCACTCGGTTGCGGAAGCCCGTGATCCGGCGGCGCGAAAGCCCGGTGTTCCTCGGGTACCGGCAGCGCCCCGGAAACCTGCCCCGTCTGTGCCTGGAATGTGGTCGGCCGTGCCGCCTCGACCGGCCCATGCTGCGCTGACCGACCGCCCCGCGCCCCGCCGCCGCGCGACGGCTGCGGTAACCCACCAACCGGCAACGTGCCCCGCGCGGCGGCGAACGACCCGCGACCCCCACCCCCCGGCAGCCCACCGGCCGACGCATCCTCCGCAGACGGGCCATCCCGTGGGTCGATCGCAGCGGGAGCGCCCCGCGAAGCATCCCGCGACGCGATGAACCGCGACCCGGCGGATGCGTCCGGCGGTACCGCTGTGAACGAAGAGTCACCTGGTGCCGTCGAGAACCGTGCGTCACCCGGCGGCGCCGCGTATTCCGACCCACCCGGCGTCCCGGCACATCGTGAGCCCTCCAGCGTTCCGCCACCCCGGGTGTCCGCCGCAGACGTCGAATTCCTCCGGGCCGCCGGGACCTGCGCATCCATCGCGCCACTTGGCCTCGCAGGCTGCAAGTCGCCCCGTGTGGCGGCAAACTGCGCTTCGCTATAGCCGGGGAACGGCGCAGCCCACGACCCCCCGGGAACATCAGCCCGTGACCCGGGCACCGCGTGCGGTGGTGGTGGGGGCGGGGGTCCGGCCGGAGCACCCGGGCGGTGCCGATGGTGCCCGGCGCTGCGCGGCGGTACGACCGGCGTCCACGTCCCGTCGCCGCGGACCCGGTGCCGGCCCGGAACCGTGACTTCGGCGTCCGTCACCGCGTCCGGACGACCCGCGCGCCGCGCGCCGCCCACCGTGTTTCCCGTCATGCCGGTCCGACCCCTCCCCGGTGCCGACGTGACGGCGCCGCCGCCCCGGTCAACCCGAACGGAGCAGGCCGGCGAGCAGAATCCCTTGCGTACACACGAGCGGACTCCCGCGCATCTGCACGCGCATGCGGCCACAGACGCGCGGTGCCGCAGCTACCGCGCGTCCTCCGGGTCCGGCCCGGGGCAGACGCCAGGGTCCTCACTCGTTCCACAGTAGGAAACCGTCAAGCGAAAGTCTTCACCCATCCTGCAACTTGCATGGGTTTCACTCGGTCGGGTTCGCTCGGCGGAAAGTACGTCACTCAGCGCTGTGCAACCCAGGCTGTTCGCCCAGGTCGCCGAGCTTCAGCCGCCGCTGCGGTACTTCGCCTGGGTCGACTGAAGGGCCTTGACCGACGTCGCGCCACTACCCACCGCAATCAGGATGGCGATGATGTCCAGCGGGACATCCCCGTTCGTGAGCAGCCAGGCCAGCAACGACGCCGCGGTGGTCCCGCCGGCGATGGCCCACCGGCTGCGCACGTACTGCGCGATCGGTGCTCCTCCGGCCCGCTTGCCCGCCGCGTTGCCGAGCATCGCCAGATAACCGGCGTGGCCGAGCGCGGCCAGCACACTCGCGATCGCGATGATGATGGCGATGACGTTAATCATGTGTCCAGTCTGCCCTGTTTCCGTGGCGCGTGAATCGGGGATCCCCCCGATCCCCGCGTTCCCCCGGACGCACCCGCACCCGGTGCGCCCGCGCGCTCACCGGCCCAGCCGGCCCCGGCCCAGGTTCAGCAGGGCCATCGCCAGCTGACGGCCGTCGGGCCCCAGCTCGCGGTACCGGGCGAGCACGTCCATCTCGCGGTTGTAGACGATCCGGGTACCACCGGCGGCCATCCGGGCCGCGCCGATCGTCTTGGAGACCTCCACGCGGCGTTTCACGAGCCGGAGGATCTCCTTGTCGAGCCAGTCGATCTCGGTGCGGAGCGAGGAGATGTCCTCGCCCGCGGTGGTGTGCTCAGCGGGCTGTCCGTCGGCGTTCTGCGTCTGCGCGTTCATCGGGACCTCTCTGAAGTCCGGATTCCCAAGTGGCCCCTGGGACGGCGAAAGCCCCGGGTCCGTGGACTCCGGGGCTGCGGGCGATGGCGGGTGGGGCACTACGCGATCACGGGAGCCGGAGTCCGGGTCCCGTAGAAAAATCGCTCGCTGTCGTACCGCACGAGATCAGTATGGCACAGCCGAGCCCGATCGCGTCCGGAACGCCCGGAAGCGAGCGTGCGCCAGGAGACTGACGAACAGCCAGAACAGGGGCACCACCGGCCAGAAAAAGCCGGGCCCGGTCACTGCCCATCGCACGATCAGCAGCGTGGCGAGCACGGCGATCACGCCGAGGTGCACGCGCAACGCCGGATGGTCGCGGAGCGCGGCCACCGTGAGCGGCCGGCGTGGCCGTGCGCGCTCCGGCGCGGGGAGGTCGGCGGTGAGCGTGCCGAGCTCGTCGACGTAGCGGGTGGCGTAGGCAGCGCGTAACCGGTCCTCCACTTCGCCGAGCGAAAGCCGTCCCTCGGCGCCGGCGGCCTGGACAGTGGTGGCGACGCGCTCTCGGTCGTCGTCAGAAGCCCTCAACCGGGCGGGAATCCTGTCGTCCATGCCTTCTCATGCTCCGCGCGCGAAGCGGCGTCCGCGTCGGGCGCGGAGCGGCAAACCCGCGTACGTCGGGAAGCGCAGCATGCCGTCGCGCCAGTCGAACACCTGTCGTACCCCGGGGGTAGCGTGGACAGGCGATGGACACCCTCTTCGATCTCCCCGCAGACCAGCCCGTGCCCGCCCGGCCTGGTGTCGCCGACCTGCTCGAGGACCTCAATCCCGCGCAACGCGAGGCGGTGACGCACGCGGGCGGTCCGCTGCTGGTCGTCGCCGGCGCGGGCTCGGGCAAGACACGGGTGCTCACGCGTCGGATCGCGTACCTGCTCGGGCAGCGTCACGTGCATCCGGGCGAGATCATGGCGATCACCTTCACCAACAAGGCGGCCGCGGAGATGCGCGAGCGCGTCGCCTCGCTCGTCGGCCGTCGCGCCAACGCGATGTGGGTGTCCACGTTCCACTCGATGTGCGTGCGGATCCTGCGCCGCGAGGCGAAGACGCTGGACATGTCGTCGAACTTCTCCATCTACGACTCCGACGACACGAAGCGGCTCATCACGCTCGTCGCGCGCGACCTCGACATCGACCCGAAGAAGTACGCCGCGCGCATGCTCGCGGTGCACATCTCGAACCTCAAGAACGAGCTGGCCGACCCGGAGACGGCCGCGGCGAACGCCGGAAACGACCTGGAGCGGCGGGTCGCCGAGGTCTACGCGGAGTACCAGCGCCGTCTCGAAGCGGCCAACGCGTTCGACTTCGACGACCTGATCATGCGCACAGTCTCGCTGCTGCAGGCGTTCCCGGCCGTCGCGGAGTACTACCGGCGCCGTTTCCGGCACATCCTGGTCGACGAGTACCAGGACACCAACCACGCGCAGTACACGCTGGTGCGCGAGCTGGCGGGCACGGAGGCCACGGACACCGGGATCGACCCTGCCGAGCTGTGCGTGGTGGGTGACGCGGACCAGTCCATCTACGCCTTCCGCGGTGCGACCATCCGCAACATCGAGGAATTCGAACGCGATTTCCCCAACGCGCACACGATTCTGCTGGAGCAGAACTACCGGTCCACGCAGACGATCCTGTCCGCAGCCAACTCGGTGATCGCGCGCAACCCGAACCGGCGCGCGAAGCGGCTGTGGACCGATTCCGGGGACGGCGAGAAGATCGTCGGCTACGTGTCGGACAACGACCACGACGAGGCCGCTTTCGTCGCCGGGGAGATCGACGCGCTCGCGGAGCAGGGCGCGGCCGACTACTCCGACGTCGCGGTGTTCTACCGCACCAACAATCAGTCGCGGGTGTTCGAAGAGATCTTCATCCGGCTCGGCCTGCCGTACAAGGTCGTCGGTGGAGTGCGGTTCTACGAGCGGCGCGAAGTGCGCGACATGGTCGCGTACCTGCGAGTGCTGGCGAACGCCGAGGACACGGTGTCGCTGCGGCGCATTCTCAACGTGCCGAAGCGCGGTATCGGTGATCGCGCGGAGGCAGTGGTCGCGACGCACGCGGAGCGGGAGCGGATCTCGTTCTGGGCCGCGCTGCGCGACGCCGTCGACGGCAAGGTGGCGCTGCTGAACCCGCGTTCGGCGAAGGCGATCACCGGATTCGTCACGCTGCTCGATGACCTGCGCGAGACGGCGTCTTCCGGTGCCGAGGTGCACGACGTGCTCGAAGCCGTGCTGGAGCGCACGGGTTACCGCGCAGAGCTGGAGGAGTCGGACGATCCGCAGGACGCTTCGCGGGTCGAAAACCTCACCGAGCTGGTCACGGTGGCGCGCGAGTTCGCCGAGTTCACCGCGGAGGTCACCCAGGACGAGAACGCCGAGCTGGTCGTCGGCGACGGCGTGCCCGCACCCGGTTCGCTGCCGGCCTTCCTGGAGCGTGTTTCGCTGGTCGCGGACGCCGATTCGATCCCGTCGCCGGACGGCGGCGAGGAAGGCGACGGCGGTGCGGGCGTGGTCACGTTGATGACCGTGCACACCGCGAAGGGCCTGGAGTACCCGGTGGTGTTCTGCACCGGGTGGGAGGACGGTGTCTTCCCACACCTGCGCGCGCTCGGCGACCCGGCTGAGCTGGCGGAGGAGCGGCGGCTGGCGTACGTGGCGATCACGCGGGCGCGCCAGCGGTTGTACGTGTCGCGCGCGCTCGTGCGTTCGGCGTGGGGGCAGCCGCAGATGAACCCGGCTTCGCGGTTCCTCGACGAGCTGCCGCCCGATCTGGTCGATTGGCGGCGCCTCGAACCGTCGTCGCCGGGGTTCGGCAACTTCGGTTCGTCCTCGGGTGGCGCCTCGTCCGGTCCGCGCGCGGCGACCACGTGGGGGCGGCGGTCGTCCTCCGCCACGTCATCCAGCTCGCCGTTCGGCAAGGCGTGGAAGGACACCGTGGCGCTGAAGCTGGACGTGGGGGACCGGGTCAGCCACGACAAGTACGGCCTGGGCACGGTGGTCTCCTGCGACGGGGTCGGCCCGCGCGCCACGGCCACGATCGACTTCGGCGCGTCCGGCAAGGTCCGGCTGATGCTGATCGGCAGCGTGCCGATGGTGAAGCTCTGACCAGGCACAACCTTCACCAGGTCGGGTGATCTTGCCCCGGTTCGGCAGCCTCCTGCAGTAGAGTATCGAACAGAAGTTCGATACGTTCGGCTGTGCTCAGGGAGGGGCAGAGGATGGACGCGGTTCTGTTTGGGCTGTTCGCGGCTGGGGTACAGGAGTACTTGCGGGGCGTCGTGGGGACGGCGAAAGCACCGGCAGCGGTACGGGGAGCGCCGGGCGAGATCGCGCGCTTGGCCGCGGCTTGGCGGGTCTTGCTGAAGCAACATGCGCTGGGCTCGGACGGCCGATGCGTCGTATGCGGTGGAGCTGGCACTGCGGGATCGGCTGGTTTCAGCTGGTGGCCGAGGCGCCGGCGGTCGGGAATGTGCACGGTGTGGCAGGTGGCGGTCGCGTACTTCATTCGCCGCTCACCGGCTGCGGATCCGTGATTCGCGGGGATCGGCGCGTTCTCCGCGGAGCGGATCCTCCAGAACGGCACGGGACATCCCGATCTGTTCGGGCCGAAGGTCGAGCAGATCGGTCGCGAGTCGCATTCGCTTCGGGCTTTCCTGACCTGCCCGGGTCGGGCTGTGGCTGGCGCTGCTGCCGTCCGGTCGTGGCCAGGCCGTTCTCTTGCACGTGGAGCGTGCGCGGGGCGCACGTGGAGCGTGCGCGGGGCGCACGTCGAGCGTGCGCGGGCCCGAGTGGTTGTCGCGAGTACCGGGACGTTCGTTCCGGGTGCGTTGGTCTTGCCTGACTGCCGATCTGCCGGGCCCGGTGCCAGTCTGCAGATCAGGCGAATGTCCACTCTGGACTGTCGCGTGCACCGGTGCTGCGGCGATCGCAACGTCACGCTGGCACCCTGCCCTTGACCCGTAGCGCGGAGGTCGCGGCTTTGCCCTGGGTCTCTTTTGCTGGCGCGGAGATTACGACGTCACGCTGGGCGCCAGCGGATAATGCGGACGTTGCGAGAGGTCACGCTGGAAGTTGGGCACTAGGGATGGGTGCGGAGAGGTGATGTCACGCAGGAACCTAGCGGATGATCCGGAGGTGCGGATGGTGCGGAGATTATGACGTCACACCGGGCGTAGCGATGCTGTAGAGGTTGCGAGAGGTCACGCTGGAAGCGGGCACTAGCGATGGTGCGGAGTTACGACGCCACCGCTAGGCGCTAGCGATCGTGCGAGACCGCGGCCTCAACGCTGGGAGTAGGGCACTAGCGATGGATGCGGAGGTGTCATACCGATCCCTGGCGGATGATGCGGAGTTTGTGACGTCGCGCCGGGCGTAGTGAACGGTGCGAGGCCGAGACCTCACGCTGGAAGCTGGCATCAGCGACGGTGCGAAGACCGCGAGTCGCTACGTTCAACGCGCCGGTGGGGGAGACCCGATGGGCGTGAAGATCAGACGTCCACGCCGCGGGCGGCGAGCCAGGGGCGAGGGTCGATCTTCTTGCTGCCGTTCTGCCACACCTCGAAGTGCAGGTGCGGCCCGGTGCTTTGGCCGCGCTGGCCGATCTCCGCGATCTGCTCGCCGCACTTCACCTTCTGGCCTTCACTCACGGAGAAGCTGTTCATGTGGCCGTAGACCTGGATCGTGCCGTCGTCGAGCTGGATGCGGACCCACAGGCCGAAGCCGTGGGCAGGGCCGGCGTCGATCACGGTGCCGTCGGAGGCGGCGTAGATCGGCGATCCGATGGAGTTGGCGATGTCGATGCCGAGGTGGCTGGCTCCCCAGCGGGCGCCGAAACCGGAGGTGAAAGTGCCGTGCGCGGGCATGCAGGTCTTCGGGCGGGCGGCCTCTTCGGCGGCCTTGCGCGCGGCCTCGGCGTCGGCCTTCTCGCGGGCCTCGGTGATCTTGGCGCTGTCGGCCATCTTCGCGGCCTCGTCGGCGGCGTTCATCGAGTGACCGGCGGGCAGCAGTTCGGGAGCTCCCCCCGAGCTCGCGCTGCCGAGGGTGAAGGAGGCGCTCGCGTCCTGCGCGTTGGCGAGCGGCTTGACCGTGGTGTCCGAATCCGTGCTGTTGGCGGCCTTGAGGGTCTGCCCTGCGGCGGCTGCGGCGAACGCGCCGGCCGCGACGGCAGCGACCACGACCCGCCCGCGAAGGGCGGAGGAAGGAGGTGCGATGCGGTGCTGGCCCCGCACGCGGATGACCGCACCGTCCAGTGCGTCCTTCAGCGCCGGGGAAGGAGCTTGGCCGCCGGGGGAGCGGTGTGAAGCCAAGACGAGGCCTTCCATCGTCGGGGAGCCGGGTCGAAGCGAACTCGGGTCGGGGGAACCCGTGGGCCAACCTCGGGGGTGGTGTGCCCGGCGTCCTGCTTCGTGACCTGACTGTAATGGGGACCGGAGGACAGTAACGAAGCGGCAGCACCGTCGGCAAGATGCCCGCCCCGTTTCGGCCGAACGAGTGGCCGCCGCTCGCCTCCTAGCTGTGGAAACTACCCAAAGTTAATCCGAAACTACGCCAAAAGTTGTGACCTTGCTTACAGACTCACGGTAGGTGTAGCTGCCCGATCTGCGCTCTACGCCCGTTACGCACGATGCGGGCGACGAAATAACCGCCAGCCCCGAAGCGTTGAACCGCATTCGACGCCCCGCTTGTGACCGCGCTCACCGCGACGTGCTGATTTTGAAGCCGCTACTGCGACCGAGCCGGAAACTTCGACACTCACCAACCGCCCACGCCTACACCTCCGGCGCTGCTGGCCCTTGGGCGTGTGACTCGCGCCGGGCTGCAGACATTGCCGGGCTGCGGATGCTGCCGGGCTGCGGATGCTGCCGGGCTGCGGACATTGCCGGGCTGCGGACATTGCCGGGCTGCGGACATTGCCGGGCTGCAGACATTGCCGGGCTGCAGACATTGCCGGGCTGCAGACATTGCCGGGCTGCAGACATTGCCGGGCTGCAGACATTGCCGGGCTGCAGACATTGCCGGGCTGCAGACATTGCCGGGCTGCAGACATTGCCGGGCTGCAGACATTGCCGGGCTGCAGACATTGCCGGGCTGCAGACATTGCCGAGTCGCGGAAGCTGCCGGCCGCCGATGCTGCCGAGTCGCCGACACTGGCGAGCCGACCAGCACTGCGGGGCACCCAATCTGTCGGCTCGCGGTCGCTCAGCGCTGCGAAGTTGGCGGCAATGCTGGGGGCGCCCATAGTGCCGGGCAACTCGCTTTGTCGACTTGCCGTCGACCCACGCTGCGGGGGCCCTGTCGCTGCTGGGGCGCCGCAAACCACCTGTGGCTCCGGTTGGCGGGAGGTCGTGCTTTGCCGGTTGTCCTGACGTCGGCGACGGTCACCGTCGCGACTGGTCACCTCGCCGCAGTGAAGTCATGCCCGATTTTCCGGCGGCGGTCGGTCCTTGTGCGCTGGCGATCACTGCGCAGCGTCAGCTCCGGTACACCGGCGGTCTCTGTGAAGCCTCGTTCCGGTACACGGGCGATCTCGTGCGGCTCGGCCTGCAGCACATCTGCCGCCGTCGTGTTGTGGCACGGCGCGAGGGCAAACTGGCTGGTCAGCCGCGCCTGCGTTGCCAGCCGCCCCGCGTTCCCAACCCGTCTGCGTTGCCAACCCGTCGGCGTTCCCGTCTTGCCGGAGTTGCCGTATAGCGGCATTCACGTGCGGCATTACCGTATGGCGGCATTCACGTACAGCGGCGTTGCCTGCCCGGTCCCCGCTGCAGCCCTCCTGCGCCCGGTCAGCCCCCTGTGCTGTCCGGGCGCGGCCCGCGCGGCCCCTGGCTGATCTCCGCGCGGGCTGGCTGCCGGTCGATGTCCCGTCCGGTCCGCCCTGTGGACCGGCATCGTCCGGCTTTCCCCTTGTGTTCCCCGGTCGTGCCTGTGTTCAGTTGTGCCCCGATAGCCCCGGTCCGTCCCCACGGCGGTGGCCTCTGTCCTCGAGACGTCCGCCTTCGGTGATCATTACGCGGTTCGGCCGGGAAAAATTCCCTGTTCCTGCCTGGCAAGACGGTCGGGAGGTCGCCGAGGTTCACTCCGGAGGCAAATTTCCCGACACGTCCGGCTCACCCGTCCCGGACGTGCGGTTCTTGCTAGCGTCGCCACCGATGACTCCGCCGACCAACGAGCCTTCCGACGGCGACCCGGCCCCGCGCCGCCCCGGCGCGCGCCGGCCCAGCCTGGCCGAGCGCAAAGCCGCTGCCCGGGCCCGAGCGCGTCGCGCAGCCGAGCACTCCGCGGCGGACCGCCCCGACGGCCGCCCGGCGACCGACGGCGAGCCCGTAGCAGCGGACGGATCCGCGACCGCCGGTGATCCCGCAGCCGACAGCGGCCCCGCGACCGGCGCCAGCCCCACGGCCGACGGCGGATCCACGGCAGCCGGTGGTTCCGCGCCTCCCGGTGGTCGCGCGCTCGCCAGTGGTCCGGCAGCCGGTGGTCCCGCGACCCCCGACGGTCCCGCGCACGCTGGCGGTCCCGCAGCCACTGGTGGTCCCGCGACCCCCAGTGGTCTCGCGACCTCGGGCGGTCCCGCGCACGCCGGTGATCCCGCAGCGGCTGGTGGTCCGGCATCCGCTGGCAGTCCCCCACCCGTTGGTGGTCGGGCAGCCGCTGATGGCCCCGCGTCCCCCAATGGTTCCGTCACCCCCAGTGGTCCCGCAGCCGCTGATGGTCGGGCAGCCGCCGGTGGTCCCCAACCCGCTGGTGGTCGGGCAGCCGCTGGTGGCCCCGCGACCCCTGGTGGTCCCGCAGCCGCTGGTGGTCGGGCAGCCGCTGGTGGTCTCGCGACCCCGGGCGGTCCCGCGCACGCTGGTGGCCCCACCGCCCCCAGTGGTTCCGCGACCCCCGGCCCGCGTTCCGTCGACGAGCGGCGGGTCGCGCTCGAGATCGGCCGGCAGGAGATCTCGCCGGCGTTGTGGGTTGCCGTCGGGCTCGTTGTGGCGGGGGCGGTGGCGCTCGCGGTGGGGGCGGTCGTGCCCGTCTCGCCGGATGCGGGGCCCGGGTTCCTGTCCTGGCCGCTGCTCGTGCTGCTCGCCGTGGTGCCCGCCGGGGTGGTCGTCGCGGCGGTCGGCAGCAGGCGGGTGGGGCTGGCGGCCGGACTGGTCGTCGGGCTCGCCGCGCTCGCGCCCGGACGGCTGGTGCTCGACGGGCAGTTCCTCGTCAACGGCGCGAAAACCGTCCGTCCCGAGTTATACCTCCCCGATCGGCTACTGGATCGCAGTGCGGTCGGTGCCGGGTTCTGGCTGCTGGTCGCCGGGCACGTGCTCACGCTGGTGGCGGGCATCGTCGCCGCGCGGGTGGCTCGCGAGCTCAACGAGGTCGCGGGCAGCGACGCGGGACAGCGCCGCTGGCGGCTCGTGGTTCCGCTGCTCGCCGTGGTCGCCGCGGTCGGGCTGTTGATGACTCCCGTGCTCTCCGACGACCCCTTCCTGCTCGCACGTTCCGCCTTCGAAGGACCCGGCGTCGCCCTCGCCGGGTACGTGCTGCTCGCCGGGGCGCTGCCGATCGCTGCCGTACTCGGGCTGTCCGCCGCGTCCGACGGGGTGGCCCGCGGGACGCTCGGTGGCGTCGCGGCCGCGGTCTTCGCTGTCGCGCTGCCCGCGCTGGTGGCCGGGCTCGCTGTCAACGGCCTGCACGTGTCGACCGGCGCGTACCTCACAGTGGTGCCGACGGTGCTCGTTCTCGTCCTCGCTCCGCTCACCACGCCTCAAGAGGCTGTTTCGGAGCGCACGGATCTCGCCGGTGAAGCGCGCATTCCCAGCCTGACGCTGTGGCGCAGCCTGACCGCGCTGCTCGCCTTGCTCACCGCAGTGGCCGCAGCCATCGGCGCGCTCGCTCCTCAACTCGGTACGACCACGGAAAGCCCCGCGCGCTGGCATCTGCTCGCCTCGGCGATCTTGGTGGTTCTTCCCGTGCCCTTCGTGCTCACTCGACGTACCGCGGCCGCCGCGCGGGGGTTGCTCACCGTGCTGTGGGCGGGCGTGGTGCTCGCCGGAACGGCCGTGCTGAGCACCGCCATCACCGCGTCGGAGGCGACGGGGCTCGGCGGGCTCGGTGGCGCGATCAGCTACCGGCTCGGTGCCGGCGCCGTGTTCACCGGCGTCGCGCTCGGGCTGGCCGGGCTCACCGCGCTGGCCGCGGTGATCACCGGTGTCGTGGAGCGCGACGACACCGGTACCGAAGGACCGCGTTCTCCGGTTCTCGTGCCGGCCGTGGTCGCCGCGGTGCTCGCTGTCGGATCCTTCGGTACGCCGGTGTTCACCGCGCCGGACTATCCCTCGCCCGGGCTTTGGTCCGATTTCGACACTCCGTCGTGGGGTCTGCTCACGGCTCTGCTCGTGGTCCTCGGCGTACTCGCGCTCGGGGTGCGCTCCCGGCCGGGTGCGGCCGCGGCCGCGTACGCCGGTGCCGCGGTGCTGCTCGCCTTGCACGTGGCCGAGCTGCCTCTCGTCGGCTCCGCCATCGACGGCGCACAGCCTGGCCTCGGCTTGTGGCTCGGTGTCGGGGCGGTGGTGGCCACGGCCGTCGCCGCAGCGTTCGCAGCCGCCGGTGCGAAGCGGGACGAGTGAGCCCGCGGCGCGTTGTGCTCGCAGAGCTCGCCGAAGGTCCCGACGCGGTCCGCTTCGCGCGGCTCCTGCGCGACGCCGGGCTCGAAGTCGTCCACGTGGGACTGCTGGGCACTGTCGAACAGGTCCTGCGCACCGTCGAGCAAGAAGACCCGGACGTGCTCGCCGTGACGGGCGCGGAACCACCACCCGAACTCGCGGACGCGCTCGGCGAAGTCCACCTGTTCGTGCTCAGCACCGGTGACGGTGGCTACCCGACGCTGGAAAAAGCGGCGGAAATGGTCGCTGGTGGGCGGTCTCACACCCTCGCCACACCCTCTGACCGCACACGGTGACCGACTTCACCAGGTGCGGCGTCCCCTGTGTCTGCGCAGGTCGCTAACCTCGACTGGTCCGACAGCGCGGTCCGGGAACGGACCACCACAGTGGCGTGTCGTCAGGAGACTGGAGTAGTGGACCTCTACGAGTACCAGGCGAGGGATCTCTTCGCCGCCCACGGAGTACCGGTTCTGCCGGGCTCGGTGGCCAACACACCGGAAGAAGCCAAGGCCGCCGCGGAGCAGATCGGCAACCAGGTCGTCGTCAAGGCGCAGGTGAAGGTCGGCGGCCGGGGCAAGGCGGGCGGCGTCAAGCTCGCCCAGACGCCCGACGAGGCGAAGGAGAAGGCGGAAGCCATCCTGGGTCTCGACATCAAGGGTCACGTCACGCGCCGCGTGCTCGTGGCGGAGGCCTCGGACATCGCGTCCGAGTACTACTTCTCCTTCCTGCTCGACCGGGCCAACCGCACCTTCCTGGCGATGGCCTCGTCCGAGGGCGGGATGGAGATCGAGCAGCTCGCGGTCGAGCGCCCGGACGCGCTCGCGCGGATCCCGGTCGACGCCATCGCGGGCGTGGACAAGGCGAAGGCGCTCGAGATCCTGAAGGCCGGCAACTTCCCGGCCGACATCGTCGACGAGGCCGCCGACGTCGTGGTGAAGCTGTGGGAGACCTTCGTCTCCGAGGACGCCACCCTGGTCGAGGTCAACCCGCTGGTCCGCGACCCGCAGGACAAGATCATCGCCCTCGACGGCAAGGTCACCCTCGACGAGAACGCCTCGTTCCGGCACCCGGCGCACGAGGAGCTCGTCGACAAGCAGGCCGAGAACCCGCTCGAGGCCAAGGCCAAGGCCAAGGACCTCAACTACGTCAAGCTCGACGGCGAGGTCGGCATCATCGGCAACGGCGCGGGGCTCGTCATGTCCACTTTGGACGTCGTGGCGTACGCGGGTGAGAAGCACGGCGGCGTGAAGCCGGCCAACTTCCTCGACATCGGCGGCGGCGCCTCGGCCGAGGTGATGGCGGCCGGGCTGGACGTCATCCTCAACGACACCGACGTGAAGAGCGTGTTCGTCAACGTCTTCGGCGGGATCACCGCGTGCGACGCGGTGGCCAACGGCATCGTCGAGGCGCTGAAGATCCTGGGCGACGAGGCCACCAAGCCGCTGGTCGTGCGCCTGGACGGCAACAACGTCGTGGAGGGTCGCCAGATCCTCGCCGACGCGAACCACCCGCTGGTCACCGTGGTGGACACAATGGACAACGCGGCCGACAAGGCCGCCGAGCTCGCCGCGGCAGGTGCGTGAGATGTCGATCTTCCTCAACGAGAACAGCAAGGTCATCGTCCAGGGCCTCACCGGCTCCGAGGGCATGAAGCACGCCACCAAGATGCTGAAGTCCGGCACGAACATCGTGGGCGGCGTGAACGCCCGCAAGGCCGGCCAGACGGTCACCGTCGAGGGCAAGGACCTCACCGTGTTCGGCACGGTCGAGGAAGCCATCAAGGAGACCGGCGCCGACGTGTCGGTCATCTTCGTGCCGCCGAAGTTCGCCAAGGACGCGGTCGTCGAGGCCATCGACGCGGAGATCGGTCTCGCCGTGGTCATCACCGAGGGGATCCCGGTGCACGACTCGGCCTACTTCTGGGCGCACGCGGTCGCCAAGGGGAACAAGACCCGGATCATCGGGCCGAACTGCCCCGGCGTGATCAGCCCGTCGAAGTCCAACGCGGGCATCATCCCTGCCGACATCACCGGCCCCGGCGGCATCGGGCTGGTGTCCAAGTCCGGCACGCTGACCTACCAGATGATGTACGAGCTGCGCGACATCGGCTTCTCCACGGCGGTCGGCATCGGCGGTGACCCGGTCATCGGCACCACCCACATCGACGCCCTCGAGGCGTTCGAGAAGGACGCCGACACCAAGGTCATCGTGATGATCGGCGAGATCGGCGGCGACGCCGAGGAGCGGGCCGCGGCCTACATCAAGGAGAACGTGACCAAGCCGGTCGTCGGCTACGTCGCGGGCTTCACCGCCCCCGAGGGCAAGACGATGGGCCACGCGGGTGCGATCGTCTCCGGTTCGTCCGGCACGGCCGCCGCGAAGAAGGAGGCCCTCGAGGCCGCCGGCGTGAAGGTCGGCAAGACCCCGAGCGAGACCGCCGTGCTCGCGCGTGAGCTGTTCAACAGCCTCGGCTGAGCTGCGGCGACACTGTCGGCGAGGGCCGGGCACCCCGAAGGTGCCCGGCCCTCGCCGTGTCTTCCGGCAACCCGCTGGGTATCCCACGCGTCCCATGGCGCGGATGCGCTAGCGTTGACCTGCTCGTGAGTGGCGAGTCCGGTGCTCACCGGACTCAGCACTCACGAGGTCCTGGGCGGTGCCCGTCTCCCCCTTGTTGCCCGGTCGAACGACAGGAGAGTTCCCGATGACCTACCCCAGCGGCGGGCCCGGCTACCCCCAGCAGGGTGGCGGGCAGCCACCCCAGGGACCGCCCCCGTCGGGCGGCTTCCCGCAGTCGCAGCCCCCTTCGGGTGGGTTCCCGCAGCAGCAGCCCGCGCAGGGGCCGCAGGCTTCGTCCCCCGCGGTGTCCCCGGAAAACCTCCCGCTGCTGCTGTCGCTCGGGGTGGCCGTGCTCGGGCTGGTGCAGTACTTCATCGGCTTCTCCGACGAAGCGGGCGACGTCGGCCAGGAGACCATCTTCCTGCTCGTCGGCGGCCTGCTGTCCGGGCTGGTCGCGCTGCCGAAGTCGCCGAAGGTGCTGCCGTTCGCCACGCTGTTCAGCGTGCTCGGCGCACTCGGCGCGCTCGATACCGTGATCGCCGAGCAGTCCACGCCGGGCATCGTGGTCGTGATCCTCGTGCTGGGTTTCGTGCAGATGCTGGTGTCGGTGGCCGCGCTGCTGCTGGAGTACGGCGTGCTCAAGCCGCCGGCACCCAAGCCCGCCGTGCCGAACGTGCCGCAGTACCAGCAGCCCTACGGCCAGCCGTACCAGGCGCAGCAGCCGGGACAGCCCGGTCAGCCTGCCCAGCCGGGCCAGCCTGCCCAGTACCAGTCGCCGCAGCAGCCGCCGGCCCAGCCGTCGCCGGGGCAGCAGGCCACCACGTACGCGCCGCAGCAGGGCCAGTTCTTCCAGCAGCCGCCCGCCGAGCCGGGCAAGCAGAACCCGGGCACGCCGCCCGGTGGGTTCGGCCAGAGCTGATCCCGCGAATATCCGGCACCCGCTGTGACTCTCCGTGTCACGGCGGGTGTTTTTTCTGCGCTGATCCCACGACCGGGTGGGGGTTGGCTTCGCCACGTCCGCCCGGCGGCGCGGCGCACCCGAATGGCCGAGCGCGGATGTCATGGTCGGGATCATGCAGGTGCTCACCAGACCCGATCGCCCCGCGGGCGACGAGCCGGTGGACGACACCCCCGGAGCGGACGGCACGCCGGCGACCCGGCTGCGGGTGGTGCTCGGCGCGGCCCTCGGCCCGCTCGTCACCGGGTACGCCGTGGTCGCGACGCTGCTCGCGCTCGTCACGCTGACCGCGGAACGCACCGAGTTCTCCGCGGGCGGGGTACTGCTTTCGGCCGGTCCCGGCTGGCTGGCCGCCTACCAGGTCCAGCTCGGCATCGGCGGTCACCCGCTGGGTGTGCTGCCGCTGCTGCCGACGATCGCCGTGCTGCTGCTGGTGGCGCGGACGGCGTCCGGGGCGGCGGCCCGGCTCGGATACGCCGGGCCGCGGCAGGCGGTACCGCTGATCGCCGCGATCACCGGCGCCCACGTGCTGTTCGGCCTGGTGATCGGCTTGTTCTCGCTCGGTGAACCGGTGCGGGTGAACCCGGCTCTCGCGGCCGTGGTGCCCGGGGTGTTCGCAGCGGTCGCCGCGACCGGAGGTGTCCTGCGCCGTTGCGGCCTGCCCGTGACGCTGTCCGAACGGCTCGATCCGCTCGCGATCCGAGGCCTGCGCGCGGGACTGCTTGGACTGTCCGCACTGGTGCTGATCGGGGCGCTCGTGCTGACCGCCGCCACGGCGTTCTCCGCGCACACCGTGTCCAGCCTGTTCGAACCGTCGATCGGCAGCAGCTTCGGCCTGCTCCTGCTGTCCGTGCTCTACCTGCCCAACGGCGTGGTGGCCGCGATGTCCTTCGCCACCGGGCCAGGTTTCACGGTCGGTGAGCTGAACGTGCACCTCGTCGGCTACCGCGGCGGTTCAGTGCCCGCGGTGCCGCTGCTCGGCGGCATCCCCGAGCATGCCGCGGCGTGGTGGCCCGTGCTGCTCGTGCTGCCGCTGGCGGTCGGGCTGCTGGTCGGCTGGATGGTCCGGAACGCCGACGACGACCCGGCCGCGCGGATCCGGATCGTCGTGGTGGCCGGCGCGGTGGTCGGGTTCGGCTGCGTGGTGCTGGGCACGTTCGCCGGCGGACGGCTCGGCGACGGTCCGTTCGACCCGGTCAGCGTGCCGGTCGGGGTGGCTTCGATCGTGGCGTTCTGCTGGATCGTGATCCCGGCCGGGTTCGTGGCCTTCTTCGCCGGAGCGCACGCGCCGCCGCGAGCCCCCGCCGGTCCCGCCGTCGAGGACGAGGAATCCGTGCTCCCGGACGCCGCGGAAGACCCCGAGGCCGCCGACGACGAACCCGCGGACACCGATGATTCCGAAGCTTCCGGCGATGCCGAAGACGACCCGGAAGACGGGGAAGACCCCGGAGAGTTCGAAACGCCCGAAGCCGCCGACGACTCCGAGGAGTCCGAGGACGCCGATCCCGCCGACGACGCCGATCCCGCCGCCGACGCCGAAGCCGCCAGCGCCGCCGAAGACTCCGACATCCCCGAAGCCGCCGAGCCCGCCGACGAGTTCGACGCCGAAGCGGATGCCGAACTGGGGCTCGAACTGCCCGAGGACGTGCCGCCCGGCGATCCGGAACCCCCCGCCGAGCAGTCGCGGACTGTGACCGAGTCCACCGAGGACTCCGGCGACGAAAAGCATCCCGGCGCCGACCGTTAGGGTTGGGGTGACCTGGTGAAGCGCCGCGTGCCCGAGGTGCGCTGCCGTGCAAGGAGCCCGTTCTGGCCAGCCGCTTGGACCTGCCGACTCCGGTGAAGCTCGTCGTGCTCGCGTCCGGTTCCGGGACGCTGCTGCAGGCCGTGCTCGACGCCGCGGGCCGCTCCGGGTTTCCCGCCGACGTCGTCGCGGTGGGCGCCGACCGCACCGGAATCGAGGCGCTGACGCGGGCGGAACGGGTGAGCGTGCCGTCGTTCACCGTCCGCGTCGCCGACCATCCCGACCGCGCCGCGTGGGATCGCGCGCTGGTCGCGGCGGTCGACGCCTACCGGCCCGACCTGGTGGTTTCCGCGGGGTTCATGAAGATCCTCGGTCCCGGGTTCCTGGCCCGCTTCGCCGGCCGGGTGATCAACACCCATCCCGCGCTGCTGCCGTCGTTCCCCGGGATGCACGCGGTCGCCGACGCGCTGGCGGCCGGGGTGCGGGTCACCGGGTCGACGGTGCACTTCGTCGACGCCGGGGTGGATACCGGACCTGTCATCGCGCAGGAAGCGGTGACCATCGAGGACGACGACACCGAAGACGTCCTGCACGAGCGGATCAAGGCCGTGGAACGCAGGCTGCTGGTGGAAACGATCGAGCGACTCGGCCGTGGTGGGTGCACCGTGGACGGACGAAAGGTGAGGTTTTCGTGAGCACAGCACAGGGGCGACGCCCGGTCCGGCGCGCGCTGATCGGCGTCTCGGACAAGGCCGGCCTGCTCGAGCTCGCCACGGGTCTGCACGCGGCCGGCGTGGAGATCGTGTCGACCGGCGGTACCGCGAAGGTGATCGCGAACGCGGGGGTCCCGGTCACGCCGGTCGAGCAGGTCACCGGGTTCCCGGAATCGCTGGACGGCCGGGTCAAGACCCTGCATCCGCGGGTGCACGCCGGTCTGCTCGCCGACCAGGGCAATGAGGACCACGTCGCGCAGCTCAAGCAGCTCGAGATCGCGCCGTTCGACCTGCTCGTGGTGAATCTGTACCCGTTCACGCAGACGGTCGCTTCGGGGGCGAGCCCGGAGGACTGTGTGGAGAACATCGACATCGGTGGCCCGGCCATGGTGCGCGCGGCCGCGAAGAACCACGGCAGCGTCGCGGTCGTCGTGGAACCGGCGCGGTACGCGTGGGTGCTGGAGCAGGTCACTGCGGGCGGTTTCGAGCTCGCGGACCGCAAGCGGCTCGCTGCGCAGGCGTACGCGCACACGGCTGCGTACGACTCGGCTGTCGCGTCGTGGTTCGCGAACGCCTACGCGCCCGCGGACGACTCGGGCTTCGCGGACTTCCTCGGCTCCACTTGGGACCGTGCCGATGTGCTGCGCTACGGCGAGAACCCGCACCAGCAGGCGGCGCTGTACCGCAGCGCGCAGCCGGGTCTCGCGCACGCCGAGCAGCTGCACGGCAAGGCCATGTCGTACAACAACTATGTCGACACCGACGCCGCGCGGCGAGCCGCCTTCGACTTCACCGAGCCCGCGGTCGCGATCATCAAGCACGCGAACCCGTGCGGGATCGCAGTGGGCGCCGACATCGCCGAAGCGCACCGCAAGGCTCACGCGTGCGACCCGGTTTCCGCGTACGGCGGCGTGATCGCGACGAACCGGCCGGTCTCGGTCGAAGCCGCGGAGCAGATCGCGGAGGTGTTCACCGAGGTCGTGCTCGCTCCCGAATTCGATCCGGAAGCGCTGGAAATCCTGCAGCGCAAGAAGAACGTGCGGCTGCTGAAGCTGCCGGTGATCGACGCTCCCGCGCCGGTCGAGCTGCGGCCGATCTCCGGCGGCGTGCTCGTGCAGACCGCCGACCGGATCGACGCACCGGGCGACGACCCGGCTTCCTGGCAGCTGGCCACCGGCGCCCCGGCCGACGAGCACACGCTTGCGGACCTGGAGTTCGCGTGGCGGTCACTGCGTGCGGTGAAGTCGAACGCGATCCTGCTGGCGCACGACCGGGCGACCGTCGGCGTCGGCATGGGCCAGGTCAACCGGGTCGACTCGTCGCGGCTGGCGGTCGCCCGTGCCGGGGACCGGGCCAAGGGCTCGGTGGGCGCGTCGGACGCGTTCTTCCCGTTCCCGGACGGGCTCGAGGTGCTGATCGAGGCCGGCGTGCGCGCGGTGGTGCAGCCCGGCGGTTCCATCCGGGACGCCGAGGTGATCGCGGCCGCGGAAGCCGCCGGGGTCACGCTCTACCTCACCGGTACGCGGCACTTCGCGCACTGAGCGGCGGTTACGCCTCGCTGCGCAGCAGGCCGTAGACGATCGCGTCGCGGTAGGTCCCGTCGCGCCAGGTCGCCTGGCACAGCAGGCCTTCGCGGTGGAATCCGGTCTTCTCCAGCACGCGCTGCACAGCGAGGTTTTCGGTGTCGGTGAACGCTTCGAGCCGGTGCGCGCTGGTGAACCGGAAAAGGTGTTCGGCGAGCAGCTGGTGCGCCCGCGTGCCGACGCCGTGGCCACGGTGGTCGGGCAGGAGTGTGACGCCGATTTCGTAACACCCGCCGACCGGTCCGCCCCGGTCGGCGGCCTCCCATGTCGCCATCCCGGCCACCGCGTCGTCCACGACCACCGCGACCGCACTCGAGGTGGCACCGAGTAACCCGTCCGCGGCGAAGCGCCGCCGGAGGGCCTGGGAATCGACGAACCCGGACCGCCGGAACGCCCCGGCTGCCTCGGGCTCGGTGCCGAACCGATCGAACGCCGCGAAATCGGCTTCGCCGAAGGGTCGCAGGGCGATGTGCTGCTTGTGATTGCCGCCAGTCTTCATCGGAGCCCAGTCTAGGGACTGCTACAGGTTCTCGGCGTAGAAGGAGGCGAGCCGGTCGACGGCGGCGTCGACGTACTCGGGGACGTCGTACATCTCGTAGTGGCCGGCGTCGTCGATCACCATGAGGTCGACCGGATGGGGCGCCAGCTTCCACAGCTTCATGCCAGCCTCGTAGGAACCGGTGTTGCCGATGCGTCCGGCGAGCACGACCTGCAGTGGCTGGGTCATCAGCTGATCGACCAGGTGGAACGCGTCATAGCCCAGCAGCAGCGAATCACCGCGCGCGAGGCGGCGGTTCGTCGAATGCTCGTTGCCGCCCCGCTCGGTGCGGTAGTACGTGACCGCCTGGGTCGTGTCGATGTCGGCGTCCGCCGCGTCTTCCAGGGTGTCGGGCAGCCAGTTCAGGCGGGCCAGCTCGCCGGTGCGGTTCTCCTCGGCGCGCGCGGTGGCCATGGCTTCGAGCGCGGCGACCGGGCCGTCCGGCTGGAAGCCGCGGAACGAAGTGCCCATGTTGCCCGGAACGACGGTGCCGACCGCTTTGATGCGGTGGTCCGTGCGGGCGGTGTGCACTGCGTAGCCGCCGCCGGCGCAGATGCCGAGGACACCGATGCGCTCCGGGTCGATCCCGGGCGTCGTGCCGAGTGTGTCGATCGCGTAGGAAATGTCCTCACCTCGGCGGTACGGGTCTTCGAGGTCGCGGGGTTCGCCGCCGCTTTGCCCCTGGTGGGCGGGGTCGAACACGAGTGCCGCGATACCCCGGGCCGCGAGCCGGGAGGCGTAGTTCGCGCCGATCTGTTCCTTCACGCTGCTGCCGGGAGTGGAAAGCACCACGGCACGCAACGGCGTGCTCCCGTCGTGGTCCTCGGGCAGGTGAAGGTCGGCCGCGAGCGCGATCGGCCCGCGAGGGATCGTGATGTGCTGGAGCACGGGGTGGCGCCTTTCGCGTAAGGTTCGTTCGGTATTCGGGTACTCCGTGATGAGTATTAGTCTAAATCTGAACTAGTACAGAACTGTACCACTTGATCGAGGGAGCCCACGTGCCGGTTGACGCGGCCCAGCTGTGGACGCTGAACCATCGTTTGCTGACCGTCGTGCTGGACGCCTGCGGTGCCGAACTGGCCGCGCTCGGACTGGAAACGAAGGAGTTCTTCGTGCTCGCCGAGGTGGCTACGTCGCCGTATCCGGCCGAGCTGGCGACGGCGCTGGTGATCCCCAAGGCGAGCGTGACGGTCTACGTACGCAACCTCGTCGCGAAGGGATTCATGCGGCGCGAGATCGACGACGTGGATCTGCGGCGTCACCGGCTCGTCCTGACCCCCGAGGGCGTGGCGGCGCGGGACCGGGCGCTCGCGGCGCTCGCGACGGAGTTCGATCGCCGGCTGGCGAAGATCGCGCCCCGCGATCGTACCGAGTTACAGCGGATTCTTCTGGAGATGCTCGAGTGAGCCGTGGTGGGCTCCGGACTGAGGTCTTCGCTCGCCGGGGTGATGCATATGTTCTTGGGTGCGTTATTCAGGCCGGAACGTTCGTATGTTCGACTCCCGGGGTAAAGGCCGGCGCGTTCGACGGCGCAGAAGGCGGTCTGAACGCGGAGACCAGCAGCTTTGTAAGGCCTCGATCGACCACCTGATCCGCGGCGTCTCTATCTGGCCTTCCGGGGTGTGCCAAGGTCAGCCGAGCGGTCGGCCAAGCACGAGGTGCCGAGCCTCGCGGAGGAAAGCCTGGACGACGGCGTCATCGGCGAGGTTCGGCTCCTTTCGGCTACCGGCGGCGACGATGACCGTAGCGACGTCGTGCAGCTTGACGTTCGTGTGCTGGGAGATCTCCGTCAACGCAGCGAACGCGTGGTCGGCGCTCCAGCCGCGAATCAACATGAGCATGCTTTTGGCTTGCTCGATAGCAGGCTGGGTGGCCAACGCGGTCCGTAACTGGTCGCGCTCGAGTGCAACGCCATCCCAGTCACCTTGAGTCTCCACTCACGTACTCAATCTCACCAGCAGCTGGCACGTGCCTCAGTCGCCGCCAGCACAGATCAGCTGACGGCGCGGCACTGGCCATATCCGGACTGTGGACCGGTGCCGCCGCCGCCATCAGGTGTTCTGGTCCACGACCACCTCGTGCCGGACGAAGCTCCAGCGGCCTCCGCGCCGGACCAGCCGGTCTCGGTAGCGCCCGAATGCGGCCATCTGCGGGGGGCCACCTGTGCTGAGCAGCGTGAAGTAGCTCTCGGCCTCGACGTCGGTTCCGTCGTCGACGGGAACGATCCGGGTGTTGGTGACCAGGTGCCGGGTCGGCTGCGTGCCTTCGGCGATGAGGTCACCGATCGCGGGACCGGTGACCTGCCGGCCTCTGATGACCACGACGGCGTCTCGGAGCAGGTCGCTGAAGACGCTCCGGTTTCCCTCGTCGACCGCGCGGGCGCGGTTGAGGATCAGCTCGGTGATCTCCGCACGGTCGTCGGCGGTCACCACGGGACGGCTCCGTCGCGGCTGAGGTAGCTGCCGGTGGGTCCGTCCGGGGCGACGGTGGCGAGTTCGACGATGACGTCGGTGCCCTCGGTGACGGTCTGGGTGCCGAGGTAGTCGTTGATCTCGGTGGCTGTCGGGCCGGGTCGGCGATGTTGACCCGGAACCGTGGAAGGGCTTCGGCGTACTTCAGGGTGAGCATGTTGATCGCCGCCTTGCTTGGCTGGTAGAAGGGCAGCGGGGTGGCGTGCTCGAGCGTGGCCGGGTCTACCGACCGGGTGAACGACCCCATGCTGCTGGACACGTTGACGATGCGCGGAGCGTCCGACTTGTCCAGCAGCGGCAGGAACGCGCGGGTGGTGCGCAGGGTTCCGAGGTAGTTGGTCTGCATGACGCGCTCGGCCTCAGCGGCGGTGACCTCGAGGATGTCGGAGACGCGCGGGCCGGGGATGCCGGCGTTGTTCACCAGGACGTCGATGCGGCCCTCGTGCGCGGCGACGTCGGCCGCCGCCGCGTCGACCGAGGCCTGGTCGCGGACGTCGATGGCGACGAACCGGGCGCCGAGTTCGGCCGCGGCTTTCGCGCCGCGCTCGGGATCGCGGGCGCCGAGCAGGACGTCGTGGCCGAGGGCGACGAACCGCCGGACGGCCTCGTAGCCGATGCCGCGGTTGGCGCCGGTGACGAAAGTGATGGTCATGGGAAGGCCTTTCGGGGCGGGCGAGGTGCTCCTCTTCGGAGCGGTCCCGACCAGTTCACCGGTGTCGCCCTGAACCGGGAAGGCACGGGCTTCCTGGGTGCGCCACACCCGGGAAGCCCGTGCCTTCCGCGGCGTGCCCGACGACCCGACGATCGACGTGCCCCCGCGACCGGAACGAAAGGAACACCCATGCCGAGCCAGGCCGTCGTCGAGAAGTGGATCGAGAAGTACGTGCACGCCTGGACCACCAGCGCACGCAAGGACATCGAGGCACTGTTCACCAAGGGAGCCGAGTACCACGAGTGGCCCTACGAGACCGACTGGATCGGCCGGGACGCGATCGTCGAAGGCTGGCAGAGCCGCGACGACTGGCAAAAGAACGGCTGGGCCTTCGAGTGGGAGGTCTTGATGATCACCGGTGACACCGCCGCCGTCCGCGGGCTGGGGACTTACGACGAGTTCGGGAAGTTCGACAACCTCTGGACGCTGACCTTCGCAGCCAACGGCCGGGTCGCCACCTTCCGCATGTGGAACAACGCCGCCGGGCAGTGAGCGTCCACTGTGGTCCACTACTCTCGAACCGCGTGATCGGAACCTCGTCGCGCCTGCTGCACCTGCTCTCGCTGCTCTCGTCGCGGCCGAGCTGGACCGCGGACGAGCTCGCCCGGCGGATGGACGTCACCGACCGCACCGTGCGCCGCGACATCACCCGGCTGCGCGAGCTCGGTTACGACGTCGAGTCCGACCCCGGCCGGTGGGGCGGCTACCGGCTGCGCCCGGGCACCAAGCAGATCCCGCTCGTCTTGGACGACGAAGAGTCCCTCGCCGTCACGGTCGCGCTGCGGGAGGCGGCGCGGACCGGGGTGCTCGGCGACGACCAGGCCGTGCTGTCGGCGTTCCTCAAGCTGCGGCAGCTGCTGCCCACGCGGGTGGCGTCGCAGCTCGGGGCGATGGACGACGTGTTCGAGCACACCGCCCGGGCCGGCGGGCAGCCGCTGTCGCCCGGCCTGCTCGCCGGGTTGGCCTCGGCCTGCCGCCGCGGCGAGCGCGTGCGGCTGTCCTACCGGGACTCCCGCGGCACCGAGACCGAGCGCGCGGTCGACCCGCACCGGCTGGTGTTCACCGGGAACCGCTGGTACCTCGTGGCCCGCGACGTCGAACGCGCGGCCTGGCGCACGTTCCGGGCCGACCGCGTCGTGCACGCTGAGCCGACCGGCCGGGTGGTGCCCGTCGACGACCCGCCGGACGCCGCCCGGTTCGTCGCCGAGATGCTCACCAGCGACTATCCGCTCTACGTGACGGTGCGGCTGTTCGTGCCCCTGGCCGAGGCCATGCGTGCGGTACCGCCCACGGCCGGCGTGCACCGCGCCGACGGGCCGGACGCCACGGTTGTCGAACTCGGCGGCACCGACGTCGAGTCCCTCGCCGCGCGCCTGGTCAAGCTGGGCGTGCCGCTGACCGTCCTCGAACCCGCCGAAGTCCGCGCCGCGGTCCGGCGGCGCGGACTCGCGCTGGCCGACGGCAACCGTCCGGACGATCACTGACCCTCTTGACTGTAACTAGGGTTGTTACATATCTTCTTAATGTAACCAACACTGTTCTCATCAGGGGAGTCGGATGCGTGTCATCACGTTCGACCAGCCGGGCGGCCCGGAAGTCCTGCACGTCACCGAGACCGACCCCGCCGAGCCCGGCCCGGGTGAGGTCCGCCTCCGGGTCGAATACCTCGGAATCAACCGTCCGGACGCGCTGTTCCGCGCGGGGCTCTACCCGGTGCGGCCGACCCTTCCGTGGTCCCGGCTGGGTATCGAGGCGGTGGGCGTCGTGGACGCGATCGGCGCAGGCGTGACCGGCTTCGCGCCCGGGGACCGGGTGGTGGCAGGGCCGATCGCGCAGCAAAGCCGCCACGGTGTGTACGGCGAGCTCGCTATCGTTCCCGCCGCCGAGGTCGTTCCGGCCTTCGACGGAGTCAGCGCCGAGACCACGGCGGCGGTGTGGATGGCGTACTTCACCGCCTTCGGTGGTCTGGTCGAGACCGGCGGTCTCCGGGCCGGCGACCACGTGGTAGTCACCGCCGCCACCGGCGGCGTCGGACTGGCCGCACTCGACGTCGCGAACCAGGCGGGCGCGGTGGCGATCGCCGTCACCCGCTCGGCGGGCAAACGTGACCGGTTGCTCGCGGCCGGAGCTGCACACGTCGTGGTGACCTCGGACGAGGATCTCGAAGCCGAGGTCCGGAAGGTCACCGGCGGCCGCGGCGCCGAGGTCGTGTTCGACTCCGTCGGGGGCCCGCGGTTCCCGGACACCGCCGCCGCGGCCGCCGACAACGGCACGGTCGTCGCCTACGGCTGGTATGGCGCCGAGCCCGCGGCGCTGCCCACGCGCTGGCCGGTGAAAATACTGGGACACAACGGGTTCGCCTACAGCACCGATCCCGCCGCACTGTCCCGCATCCGCGAGCACCTCGCCCGCGGCCTGGCCGCAGGTGCGTTCCGGCCCCGCATCGACCGCGTCTTCGAGGGCCTGGACCAGGTGACCGACGCGCACCGCTACCTCGACTCCGGCCACCAGGTCGGCAAGGTCCTCATCAAGCTCGGCAACTGAAGGATTCTCCTGTGACACAGATCTTTCCCGCTGTGAAGTTCGGCCTCCACGGCGTCAACGCCGGCCCCGGCGCGGCCCCCGCGGCCGCCCGCCGGCTCGCGCGACGAGCCGAAGACCTCGGGTACGACTCGCTGTGGGCGGTCGACCACGTCGTCATTCCGTCCGGATACCAGAGCCCTTACCCGTACGACGAGTCCGGGAAGATGATGGGCGGGGCGGAGGAGTTCGATCTGCTCGACCCCCTTGCGTGGCTGACCTTCGCGGCCGCCGTGACCTCCCGGATCCGGCTCGCGACCGGCGTGCTCGTACTTCCGCAGCGCAACCCCGTCGTGCTCGCCAAGCAGCTGGCCTCCCTCGACGTGCTCAGTGAAGGCCGCGCGATCGCCGGCACCGGCGTCGGCTGGCTCGAGGAGGAATTCGACGCCGTCGGCGTGCCCTTCCGCGATCGCGGCCGCCGGCACGACGACTATGTCCGCACGATGCGCGCACTGTGGACCGAGACTCGCGCCACGATCGAGACGACCTACACGCGCCTGTCCGACGCCATCAGCCTGCCGCACCCGGTCGAGCAGTCGGTGCCCATCGTGGTCGGCGGCAGCGGCCCACGCTCCGCCCGTCGCGCCGCCCAGCTCGGCGACGGCTACTTCCCGACCGTGCAAGACCCCGGACAACTCGAAGCCCTGTTGACGACGATGCGCGCCGAGAGCGAGCGCGCCGGGCGCGATCCCGACGGCATCGAGGTCACCGTTCCGTTCCCCGGCGTCGTCGCGGACGCGGCCGGCCTCGAGAGCTTCGTCAAGGACGCGCGACGCTGCGCGGATCTGGGCGCGCACCGCATCGTGATCCCCGTACCGCCTGATGACGTCCTGACCGGACTCGCCACCGAACTCGGTCTGGAAGGACATCAGTGATCGCCTCCGAGGCCCCGCTCAGCCAGGACCACGACGCCGCGACCCGCGACGACGCGGAGTTCGCCGCGCATTTCGAGCACCGCTTCACCACGATCGACGGCGTGCAGATGCACTACGTCATCGGCGGCACGGGCCCACAGCCCATCGTGCTGCTGCACGGCTTCCCCGAAACCTGGTACAGCTGGCGACCGCTCATGACCGAGCTGCTGCCCGGGCACACGGTGATCGCCATCGACCTGCCCGGCCTGGGCGACTCCACCGGCGACATCCCGCGCCACGACAAGGCTTTCCTCGCTCGCTACGTCCACCTGCTGCTCGTGCGGCTGGGTTACCCCAGCGGCGTGCAGCTGGTCGCGCACGACTTCGGCGGCGGGATCGCGTTCGCGCTCGTCACCGGATGGCGGGACCAGTTCAGCGGGCTGCTCTTGATGGACTTCCCCGTCGCCGGCGGCAGCCTGAGCTACGCGGAGATCAAGCCGCTGTCGTTCCACTTCGCCTTCCACAGCCAGGAACCGCTGTTCGAACAGCTCGTCGCCGGCCGCGAGCGCACCTACCTCGAGTACTTCTACCGTGCGAACTCACCGGCAACATCCGAGCCCGTCCCGGCGCACGCCGTCGACGAGTTCGTCCGCGCCTATTCCCGCCGCGGTGTCCTGCATCACGGATCCCGCTACTACCAGGCGTGGCCCGAGGACGAAGTCGACAACCGCGAGCGGATGGGTGTCCCGCTCACCATCCCGGTGCACCTGCTCGCGCAAGCGCCGTTGTTCGACACGTTCCTCGAAGCGCTTCGCGGCGCCGCACCCGCGGCCGGCGGCACTCCGATGCGGTGCGGGCACTGGATGCAGCATGAGGCCGGCGAGCAGGTGGTGGCCGAGATCAAGCGCTTCTACGGCTACCCGGGCTGAGCGGCGTCACAGAGGTGCGGGCGCGAAGCCTTGCGACTCCCAGAGTTCGGGGAAGTCGGTGAGGCTTTCGCGCAGCACGTCCCGGATGGTCCGGGCGGCCAGCACGTCGCTCATCGCCCGGGTGGCTTCGGCGTAGATGCCGGTGAGGGTGGTTTCGATGCCGTGGCCGACGTAGCACTCGGCGTCCGGTGGTGTGGTGTACATGCCGAAGATGGGCTCTTCGCCGAGCGCTCGGTACACGTCGAGCAGCGTGATCTCCGCGGCGTCGCGGGTCAGGATCCAGCCGCCGCCGCGGCCGCGCTGCGCTTCGACCAGACCGGCGTCCTTGAGCTCGGTCAGGCAGCGCCGGATCACCACGGGGTTGGTGTTGACGCTGCTGGCGATCCGCTGTGAGGTGGCGATCTCCTTGTCGCTGCCGCGCCGGTCGAACGCCATCCACGTCAGGATGTGCACGGCCATCGTCATCCGGGAATTCGCGCTCACCCTTCGACTGTAGCTCGCCGACCCCAGTATAGGTAACCCTCCTGGTTACGAATCGCTGAGCAGGGCGACCGCGCCCGGATGGCCCTGCCGGACGAGGCCGCGCAAGCCGTGCGCCGCGATCCTGGCGACCTCCGCGGTGGGCCGGTCGAGCCACGCCGCGGCGGTCGCCACCGCCAGGTCCGGGTCACGGCGGGCCACGTCACTCAGGTGCGCGGCAACGGAGCGCCGCACGTACTCGCTGCCGTCGTCGTGCAGAGCGTCGAGGATCGGCCGGGTGCGGTACGGCTCGGCCAGCAGCCGCGGGACCCGCTCGGCCCACGGCAGCAGCGGGCGCGTCCCCTCGGCGGCCAGGCGGCGCACGTCCTGACTGTCGTGCCCTGCCCACGTCCCGACGACGGCGAGGCCTCGGTCCAGGTCGTGGCGCAGCAGCCCGCGCAGCGCGAACTCCGAGGTCAGCAGCGAGGTGAACTCGGCCAGCAGCGCGAGCGCGTCGTCGAAGGCGCCGGCCGAACCGTCCTGGACGGCTTTGGCCGCGACGGCGCTGGTGACCGGCCAGACCAGCCAGCCGGTGAACGAGGGCGACAGTTCGCGCGCGGCCCGCATGGTCGCGGCGAACGAGGGGTAGGAGCCGGGCAGGTCGGCCAGCAGCGCGTCGCGGACCAGCCGCCCCCGCTCGCGCAGCGCGAGCGGGGGCAGGGCCGCGGTGGTGTCGAGCAGGGCGCGCAACGGTGCGTGAGGTGCGGCTCGGTGCACCGCGGCCACGAGCGCGGCGACGACGCCCGGGCCGACCAGGTCGTCGGCGAAGGGCATGACAAAGCTCCGTCCGGGGTGAGAAATCGCCGGGAGGGTCAGCGCCCGGCGTGCAGGGAAGCGAGGAAGGACATCGCCTCGGCACTGCGGGTGTCCGGCTCGGCCGTGCCCACCAGCAGCTGCTGGCCGGGCGCGTCGTGCACGTCGAAGGTCTGGTACGTCAGCTCGACCCGCCCGGCTTCGGGGTGCACGAACACCTTGAACGCGCGGGCGAGTGCCCCGACCAGCTGGTCGTTCCACAGCTTCCGGAAGTCCCTGGACACCTCCAGCATGTCCTCGACCAGGCCGCGGATCTCCGGGTCGTCCGGAAACCGGCCGGCGTTCAGACGCAGCGCATAGACCGTGTCGCGGACCACGGTTTCCCACTGGACGAACACCGTCTTCGCCGCCGGGTGGGTGAACTGGACGCGGACCATGTTCCGCATCCCGTCGAACGGCGCCAGCAGCGCCGCGGCGAGGGTGTTCGTGGCCAGGATGTCGAAGCTCGGGCTCAGGACGTAGGCCGCCGAGGTCGGGAAGGCCTCTAGCAGCTGCCGCAGCGACGGGTGCACGGCATCCCGGTCACCGGCGCCGCCCAGCCGCGGGTTGAGCCCGGCCAGGCGGTAGAGGTGCTCCTTGCCGTCCGCGCTCAGCCGCAGTGCCTGGCCGATCGCGGCGAGGACCTGGGCCGACGGGTTGCGCTCGCGGCCCTGTTCCAAGCGGGCGTAGTAGTCGGCGCTGACCCCGGCCAGCACCGCGACCTCCTCGCGGCGCAGCCCGGCCACCCGCCGGCTGCCGGACGCCCCGATCAGCCCCGCGTCGGCGGGGTCGAGGCGGGCGCGGCTGGCGCGGAGGAACTCGCCCAGCGGCGTGGCGGAGGCGGCGGCCATACGGCCGAGGCTACCGCCATGCCGCGTGGTACGCGTCGTGACCTGCGACGTCATGCCCGTTCGAACGCTTTCGAGCCCAGGCCGTTGATCGTCGTGTTGCCCTGCTGGTAGCCGATGCCGACCTCGTCGAGGAAGGGGAACGGGTACTCCAGCGACGGCGTGCTCAGCGCGTCGAGCGCGGCCAGGTGCCCCGCGGTCAGCGTGACTTCGACCGAGGCCAGGTTGGCCTTGAGCTGGGTCAGCGTGCGGGCGCCGACGAGGATCGAGGTGATCTCCTGCTGCTGGCGCACCCAGGCCAATGCGACCGCGGCGACCGTGGCGCCGAGCTCGCCTGCGATGCGCTCCAGCTCGTCGAGCAGGGTGAAGGTGCGTTCGGTCAGCATCGGCGCCGCGTACCCCGCGCGGCCAGACCCGGCGGGATCGGTCTTCCCGCGCGAGTACTTGCCCGAGAGCACCCCGCTGGCCAGCGGGCTCCACGGGGTGATGCCGAGCCCGAACGCGCGGGCGGCGCCGAACTGCTCGCCCTCGACCGTGCGGGCCAGCAGCGAGTACTCGACCTGCAGTGCGGCGATGCTCGTCCAGCCGCGCAGCGCCGAGGTCGTCGCGGCCTGCGCGACCCACCAGGCCGGGGTGTTGGACAGCCCGATCGCGCGGACCTTCCCCGCCCGCACGAGGTCATCCAATGTGGACAACGTTTCCTCGAGTGGGGTGTGGCGGTCCCACTGGTGCATCCAGTACAGGTCGACGTAGTCGGTGCCCAGCCGGCGCAGCGACCCCTCCAGCTGGGAGGTGATCGCCTTGCGGCCCGCGCCGCCGGCGTTCGGGTCGTCCGGGAACAGCGTGCCGCCGAACTTCGTCGACAGCACGACCCGCTCGCGCAGGTGCGGGTAGCGGGCGAAGTAGGCACCCAGGGTTTCCTCGGACGCGCCGTCGTTGTACTGGTTGGCGGTGTCGACGAAGTTGCCGCCCGCCTCCAGGTAGTGGTTCAGGATGGGGAAGGCATCCTCGGCGGTGGTGCCCCAGCTGCCGTCGCCAAACGTCATCGCGCCCAGCGCCAGCGGGCTGACCCGGAGCCCGGAACGGCCGAGCGTGCGGTAGGAATTGAGCTGCATCGGTGGTTCTCCCTGGAGTTGTCGTTGTGGGAACCAGCTTCGCCCGGGCGCCGCGGGGTCCGGAAGGACACGTCATCCTGGGTGCGGCACTCCTAGGAAGACAGCGCCCGTTCCAACCCGGACCCGATCTTGTCCATAGTGGACTCGAAGGCCGCGGGTACGTCGACGCCGAGGCGCTCGCCGAGCACGAACACCCACCACAAGCACTCGGCCAGCTTGTGCCGCAGCTCGGCGTCGACGTCACCGTCGATGCCCCAGGTGTTCTCGGCGGCGAGGACCAGGCGCCCGACGTAGGCGGCATCGTTGGTGAACCCGAGCGCCAGTTCCGGAAGAGTCCAGGTGCGGCCCAGCAGGCGGTCTTCGAGCTGTTCGTAGAGCCGGCGCACTTGCAGGGCCCGGGTTTCCGCGTCGGTGAGAGTCATGACGGCGACCGTAGCCACCTTCCCGGATAGGGCCGGTCCGGATAGCCGCGGTGTCCGCCGGA